>JAPOHW010000003.1 GCA_029979265.1 Actinomycetota bacterium
GGCGCCATGAGCACCGAACGTCCCTTTCGAGTCCTCGGCCTTCAGCAGATCGCCATCGGCGGTCTCGACCTGGCTGCGCTCAGTCGTCTGTGGGTCGACACCCTCGGTGTCGAGAAGGTGAGCGACTACACGAGCGAGTCGGAGAACGTGCAGGAAGACATCCTTCGCCTCGGTTCGGGATCGCACGCGGTCGAGATCGATCTCATGCAGCCCCTCGATCCTGCGTCGCGTCCCCGGGTCCACGATCCGGCGCTCAACCATCTCGGACTGTGGGTCGATGACCTCGAGGCTGCAGTTGAGTGGTTGACGGCTCGCGGTATGCGGTTCACCCCGGGCGGTATTCGTCCTGGTGCCGCTGGCCACGACATCGTGTTCGTACACCCCAAGGGCAACGAAGAGTTCCCGTTGAGCGGTGAGGGTGTGCTGATCGAACTCGTTCAAGCTCCCGACGACGTCATCGCCGCGCTCGGCTGAACGAGGCGAGCATCACTCGCCGATCGGATCGACGGTTTCGTGTCCTCGGACGCGGTCGAACGGCTCGGTGGTGCTCAGTTGAGACGCTCGACGATCATGGCCATGCCTTGGCCGCCACCTACGCACATCGACTCCATGCCGATGGTGGCTCCGGCATCTTCGAGGCCGTTGAGCAATGTCGTCATGATGCGAGCACCGGTCATGCCGAACGGGTGCCCGAGGGCGATCGCACCCCCGTTGGGGTTGAGCCTGTCGAGGTCGATCCCGAGTGCATCGGCCGATCCGAGCACCTGCACGGCGAACGCCTCGTTGATCTCGACATGGTCGATGTCGGTGATCGTCATCCCGGCTCGTGCCATGGCCTGCCGGCAGGCCTCGATCGGACCCAGCCCCATGATCTCGGGGTTGAGGGCCGAGACGCCGCTGGAGATGATGCGGGCGATCGGGGCGAGGCCCATGGCCTTGGCCTTGGTGTCGCTCATGACGAGTACGGCGGCAGCGCCGTCGTTGAGGGGGCAGGCGTTGCCGGCGGTCACGGTTCCGTCGGGACGAAACACCGGCTGAAGCTGACTGACCTTGTCGATCGTGGTGCCGGGACGGATGCCGTCGTCGTGGCTGACGACGGTCCCGTCGGGCAGCGTGTAGGGCGTGATCTCGCGTTCGAAGAAACCACGAGCAAGGGCGGTCTCGGCTCGGTTTTGGGACGAGACCCCCCACTCGTCCTGGCGTTCGCGGCTGATACCGGTGTGTTGGGCAACGTTCTCGGCCGTCTGACCCATGGCGATGTAGATGTCGGGCACGCCGGACGGCGGTTGCCAGCTGTCGGCACCACCGGTGGAACGCTCGGCGGTGCGGGCCTCGGCGTCGGCGAACACCTCGTTGTGAGGACCGGTGTCCGACGCACCGTACAGGTAGCGGCTCACCGTCTCGACACCGCCGGCGACGAAGCAGTCACCTTCACCGGCCATGATGGCATGTGCTGCCATGCGAATCGTCTGCAGCGATGACGAGCAGTAACGGTTGACGGTGACACCGGGGAGATCGAGGCCCTGCTGAGCGGAGATCACGCGGGCGATGTTGTAACCACCCTCACCCCCGGGCTGACCGATGCCCCAGATGACGTCTTCGACCTCGTTCGGATCGAGGTCGACCTTGGCCATGACGTCGCTCAGCGTGTGGGCCGAGAGGTCGTCGGGTCGGGCATCGACGAGTGAACCCTTGTTGGCTCGGCCGATGGGAGTGCGGGATGTGGAGACGATGACGGCGTCAGCCATGGTTCCTCCTTGGACGACGGAAATGTGAACGAACGTTAACACCACATCCTCGGGCCACGGCACGGATGCAGCGCGGCGTTTCGGCCCCGGCACGCACCTGACGTATCGTCAGGATCCATGACTTCGATCGACGTCGACAAGAACTGGCAGCTGCTCATCGACGGTGCGTGGGTCGACCCCGCGGCGGGCACGTACGACGTCGTCGATCCGGCCACGACGCAGGTGGTCGGCCACGCACCGGAGGCGTCGGTCGAGCAGGCCCTCGATGCTGCAGCCGCAGCTCGAGCGGCCGCGACGGGATGGAAGAACACGCCGCCGGCCGAACGGTGCGAGATCATCGGCCGCCTCGCCGACGAGGTTGCAGCCAGGTCCGCCGACTGGGTGCCCACCGTGCAAGCCGAGACCGGTGCGCTGCAGCGGATCACCGAGACGCTCCAGGTCGGCGGTCCGGCGGTCGACCGATTTCGCTACTACGCCAGGCCGATCGATCTCGACGAGAGTCTTGCACCAGTGCCGGTCGAGAAGGGCCCCCTCGGCCCCGCCGGTCTCATGTCGGCTCGGGTGACCCTCCAGCCGGTCGGCGTCGTGGCGGCGATCACGCCCTACAACTTCCCGGTCACCAACGTCGCAGGAAAGATCGCCCCGGCACTTGCGGCTGGCTGCACCACCGTGATCAAGCCTGCGCCCCAAGACCCACTCGGTATTCTCCTCCTCGGCGAGGCGATCGCCGCCGCTGGCTTCCCACCCGGCGTGGTCAACATCGTCAACGGTGCCGGACCGGAGGTGCCGGCCGCGCTCGTCGACAGTCGCGATGTCGACATGATCTCCTTCACCGGATCGTCGGCGGTCGGGGCCACGATCATGGCGAATGGTGGCAAGACGATGAAGCGCCTCCTCATGGAGCTGGGTGGCAAGGGCGCAGCGATCGTCACCGAGGATGCCGACATCGCAAGCGCAGCCCAGGCGATCGCCACCGTATGGGGCTTCCATTCGGGTCAGATCTGCACGGCGCCGACCCGGGTGATCGCCCACCGCGACGTGTACGACCAACTGGTCGAGACACTCGGGACCTTCTCGGGTTTCATGGCCGTGGGCGATCCCAAGGACGCCGGCACGATCGTCGGCCCGGTCATCACCGAGGGCCACCGTGATCGGGTGGAGGACTTCATCAGGCGCGGCACCGACGCGGGCGCCACACTCGTGTGCGGCGGCGAACGCCCCGACCTCGACGGCTACTACGTTGCGCCGACGCTCCTCGCCGACTGTACGCCCGACATGCACGTCGTCCGGGAGGAGGCCTTCGGGCCGGTCATCGTTGTGATGCCTTCCGACGACGACGACCACGCCGTCGCGTTGGCCAACGACTCCGATTACGGCCTCTACAGCTACGTGTTCTCGGGTGACACCAACCGGGCGTATCGCATCGCCCAGCAACTCGAGACCGGAAATGTTGGCCTGAACGTGATCCAGCCTCATATGGAGGCGCCCTTCGGCGGCTTCAAGATGAGCGGCGTCGGTCGCGACCGCGGCAAGTGGGGGATCGAGGCATACAGCGAGATCCAGTCGATCAACTGGATCGGCTGAGAGGAGCGCTGTGCAGACTCCTCCGCTCGACGGGCTTCGGGTGATCGAAGGGTCGGCGTTCGTCGCCGCCCCCTCTGGGGGAATGACCCTGGCCCAATTGGGGGCTGACGTGATCCGGTTCGATCAGATCGGCGGTGGTATCGACTTCAAGCGGTGGCCCCTCACCGCAGAGGGGGAGTCGATCTACTGGGCCGGTCTGAACAAGGGCAAGCGGTCGATCGCCGTCGACCTGCGCAGCGACCGAGCCAAGGAGTTGCTCACCGCGCTGATCGCCGACGCAGGCACATTTCTGACCAACTTCCCGGCCCGGGGATGGATGAGCCATGCGTCGCTGTCGCAGCACTGCGACGATCTCGTGATGCTCGCCATCACGGGCAATCGCGACGGGTCCACTGCACTCGACTACACGGTCAACTGCGCGGTCGGATACCCGACCGCAACCGGTCCGGTGGAGGGAACCGAGCCGATCAACCATGTCCTCCCGGCTTGGGATCTGATCTGTGGGCAGACGGCGGCCCTGGGGATCCTCGCAGCCGACCGTCACCGGCTCCGAACCGGTGCAGGATCGTCGATGACGTTGGCACTCAGCGACGTCGCCTTCGTCGCGGTGAGCGCGCTCGGTCACGTGGCCGAGGCGCAGATCAACGGCACCGAGCGAGAACGGTTCGGCAACGACATCTATGGCGCCTATGGCACGACCTTCACCTGCCGGGACGGCACGGTCGTCTACGCCGTCGGCATCAGCCCCAAGCAGTGGCGCGGCCTGCTGGAGGCGACCGATGCGGTGGATGCGGTTGCCGCGATCGAGACCGAGCTGGGAGTGAGCTTCCGCGACGAGGGAGCACGGTTCGCCCACCGGGAGGCGATCACAGCGGCGGTGGCACCCTGGATTGCTGCACACACGATCGACGAGGTAGCCGCCCGTTTCGATGCACTTGGCGTGTGCTGGGGTCGCTACCAGTCGTTCAAAGAGTTGGTCGACCGCGACCCACGTGTTTCGCTCGAGAGCGACTTGTTCCGCAATCTCGAACAGCCAGGTATCGGCACCTACCTCACGCCAGGCTCACCGGTGGCGTTCGGCGGGACGTTGCCGCTCGAGCCGACTGCAGCTCCGCGGCTGGGGGAGCACACCGAGCAGATCCTGGCAGAAACGCTCGGGCTGTCGGCCGGTGAGATCGGTGCACTCCACGATGACGGCGTGGTGGCATCGCCATCATGACCGGTTTGTCGCCCCGGTGATCGATCTACATTCCTCGAACAGTTCGGCGATTAGGGATCCATCTGTCAGAACGATGATAGCTAGCGTTAACATTCATGACGCTTCCGGGGACTAGTGGTGCAGTTCTTCCTAGGTTGGGAACCGTCAGCCGAACGAGGAGCGCTTCGCCGGACCCTGCGGTGCGGTGGCGGGCCCCAGGGAAGCGAGGTAGCTATGCTCGAGATGTTCGAGACCGTCGAGTCCACCGGTCCGGTCGGGCCCACGGGTTGGATGGACGAAGCCGCATGCAACGGCAAGAGCAACCTGTTTTTTGCCCCGTTCGCCGAGCGTCCCGAAGCGCGGGTTCGGCGAGAGGCGGCTGCTCGGAGGGTGTGCGAGTCCTGCGACTCGCTCGAGATGTGCCGCACCTATGCACGCACGAACCGGGAACTGGGCTTTTGGGGTGGTGAGTCCGAGAGCGAGCGGGCCGAAGCTGGCTTTGCCCCCACCACACCGATCATCGGTCGCAAGCGCGTGGCGGAGGAACGAGCCCGCACCGCGCTCGCCCGGGCGGTCTGAGCCGACGATCGCGCTCGAGGACTCGCCCTCGGACGCTCGCAACGACGAAACTGCAGCAGTGGCCCACTCGCCGTGTTGCTCACCGAACCGTGAAACCTCCGGTCCTGCTGCCACCCCGATGGGATCTGGCGGCGCGCCTGCGTCCGACCGTGTGACGATTCCGTCCGGATCGTTTCGGATGGGGACGACCGATCAGCGATTTCCTGCCGACCGAGAGGGGCCGGTGCGGACCGTCGAGGTGGACACCTTCTCCATCGGCGCCACCGTGGTCACCAACGCCGAATGGCAGGCGTTCGTCGCTGCGACCGGTTTCGTTTCCCTCGCCGAGCGTGAGGGCTGGTCCTTCGTGTTCGGTGGCCTGCTGCCGGACGACTTTCCACCTACCCAGGGTGTCGTCGGCGCCGAATGGTGGCGAGTGGTCGAGGGCGCAAACTGGCGTCACCCCGAAGGTCCGCATGCCGACCTGGCCGGTCGTGACGATCACCCGGTGATCCACATCAACTGGGACGAAGCGCAGAGCTATGCCCGCTGGGTCGGTGGACGGCTCCCGACCGAGGCCGAATGGGAAAAGGCGGGGCGCGGTGGCCTCGACCAGGCGTGTTATCCCTGGGGTGACGAACTGCAGCCGGCGGGCGAGCATCGCTGCAACATCTGGCAGGGAACGTTCCCGAGTGACAACACCGCCGAAGATGGGTGGATCGGACCATCACCCGTTCGGTCCTTCCCACCGAACGGGTACGGGCTCTTCGACGTCGCCGGCAACACCTGGGAGTGGACGGCCGACTGGTTCGACGAGCGAGCTCGGCAGCGCGTGGTTCGCGGCGGTTCGTATCTGTGCCATGACTCGTACTGCAATCGCTACCGGGTCGGAGCCCGCAGCTCGAACACGCCGGACACGACCACCGGGAACATCGGGTTTCGTGTCGCGTGGGACGAAACTTAGGTCGACAGATCGCCGACGAAGGGCGGATCGGCACCTCGTCGCCGAACCGTGATTCCGGCGACCGAGATCGCAAAGGCGACGATCTCACGCCACTCGCTCAGGGTGACGGTGGCAAGTGCCCCGATGGTGTGGATGTGCCGTTCCCAGAGTTGGGTGAGGACACCGCCACAGAAGGAGTCGCCGGCCCCAACCGTGTCGACCACGTCGACCGGTGGCACGGGCACGGTGATGTGACCCTCGGCCGTGTGCACGGTGACGTCGACCGAGCGAGTGGTGATCAGCGCAACGATGCCACGGGCCAACAACTCGGCTGCGATGTCGCCTTCGTCCCGATCCGGCCATATCCATGCGAGATCGTCGTCGGACGCCCGGAACAGCGAGGCGACGGCGCACCAACGATTGAACCAGGGTTGCCACCGGTCACGCCCAAGTGGCTCGATGATCTGCGGTCGGACATTGGGGTCGAACGACACGATGCCGTCGAGGGACTCGGCGAGTTCGGCCAGCACCCCGGCACCCGGTTCGCGGAAGATGCTCAGCGTTCCTCCGTGGAGCAGGTGGGGGCCACCGATCAGCAGGTCCGGGTCGGGCGGCTCGACGAAGACGTCGGCGGTGTGTTCGCCGTGGAAGCGGAAGACGGGAGGATCGCCGAACACTTCGGCCCGGCAGGTCGGCTCCGGCCCGCGCTGGGTGAGTCGAACGTCAACGCCCGATGTCACGAGGTGCTCCCAGATCGCCTTACCGTGCGAGTCCGTCGACACTCTTCCGACGAAGGCCGTCGGCGCGCCGAGACGAGCGCAGGTCACGGCGACGTTCATCGGTCCACCGCCGGGAACCGGTGCAGGGACCAGATCGACGAGGGCTTCTCCGCAGCTGATGATCATGGCCATGTCATGTTGGTCGAAAGGGATGTCATCGGGCGATTCTGAGAGCTCCGGGAACGGACTCGATGGTGCATGGGGTTGGACCCACGCATTCGCCATCGCCCCAGACCACCAGTGGCTCGTCGGTGGTGATCCGGACCGATCGACCGCGGTACCCATGCACCTTCGGATGGTTCATATGGGTGCCGTTGAAGACCCGACTGAAAAACCGGAGGAGTTCGAGGCGACCGACCTCGTCCACGACGGTGACGTCGAGGAGCCCGTCGCTCGGATCGGCGTCCGGTGCGATCTGCATACCGCCGCCGAACCACGCAGTGTTCGCAACGGCGAGCAGGGTCGCCCGGTGAGCGATCACATCGCCGTCGATGTCGAGTTCAAGCGCTCGCGTCGCGAGCTGCGGGAGTTCGAGGATCGTGGCCACCGTGTAGCGACTCGGTCCCTGCGGACGGCGGAGGCGCTCGGCCCGCTCGTTCACGTCGCCGCTGAACCCGGCGGTGACGACTGATGCGGTCCACTGATCGCCGCAACGGAGTGCGTCGAGGGGAGTGAAGTCGTGGAGTGCGACGGCTGCCGCCTCGAGCGGATCACTGGGAATCCAGTCGATGCCGCGGACGAAATCATTGCCGGTGCCGACCGGGATCACACCGAGGATGGTCTCGGTGCCGGCAACCGCTTGCAGCCCCAGGTGGACGATGCCATCGCCACCAAGGACGACGAGTCGCTGTGCCCCATCGGCCACGGCCTTGCGGGCGTTGGAGGCGGACTCCTCGGCACTGGTGCCGGAGACATCGATCACCTGGGCGCCGAGCGCCCGCAGACGGTCGAGAACGTCGGCGCGTGTGCCTCTGGTTCGACCGCGGCCGGCGTCGGGACTGATCAGGACGTGAACGTCGCTCATTGTCGCCGAGACCCGCTGGTCAACGCTCGTCGAGCCATGGGGGCCAGTCGGCGGTCGGACTCAGAGACCACTGAGGATCGCGCTGCTCCAAGAACGCCTGCACGCCCTCGCGGGAGTCGGCGGTGCCCATGAGGTGCAGGTGGAGATCGCGTTCCAGTTCGTTGATCTCGTCGGCGGAGGGTGCGGAGCGCCAGAGCAGCCGCTTCGACACGCCGACCGACACCGGTGCGGTATGGGTGGCGATGTCGGCTGCAAGTTCGAGAGCCCGCTCGAGCACGTTCGCAGCGGGGAGCGACTCGGTGGCAAGACCCCATGACACTGCGTCGTGACCGCTGAACGTACGACCGGTGAGGACGATGTCGGCCGCCCGAGCGTGCCCGACGAGGCGGGGGAGGGTCCAGTGGGCATGGGCATCGGGGAGGACACCACGCCGGTTCTGAACGATGCCGAGCTTGGCGTCGTCCGCCACGATCCGGATGTCGCACTGCAGTGTCATGGTGAGTCCGATCCCGATGGCGTGGCCGTTGATGGCGGCGATGACCGGCTTGCGGCAGTCCCACGGGTGAAAACCGTCGAGCGGGTCCGAGGAGAAGGTGTCCGTCGTCGGTGTGTCGAAGGTGCCGGCGCCCCTCGATACATCGGCACCGGCACAGAACGCCCGGCCCGAACCGGTCACCACGACGACGCGAACGGAGTCGTCCGTGTCGGCAGTACGCAGCGCGTCCACCAGACCCGCGGCCATCTCGCCCGAGAAGGCGTTCATGGTGTCGGCCCGGTTGAACGTGACCAGGAGGATTCCTGGGTCGAGACGCTCGACGAGCAGGGCCTCGCTCATGACGCACGGCCGCGGTCTTCGGGGCCGAACAGTCGGCTCGCGATCCAGACACCTACCGAACCGACCAGCGTTGCGCAGGCCACGCCGAGCCACGCTTCACCGGTCGGGAGATCGAGTTCGAAGTAGTTGCGGCCGAACGGGATCGCCATCACGATGGCGTACAGGCCGGCCATCGCCACTGCGAGTCCGATCTTCCACGGTTTCAGAGGTCGGCTGATAAGTACCAGGATGGTCAGGCCGATCCCGAGCAGGGTCACGGTGGCTGCGGTGCGAGCCTCAGCGAGGGTGACACCGTCGAGGCGGCGGACCCATTCGTAGAGCACGTAGGTGACCGCACCGGCCACCGTGCCAGCGGGCAGAGAGAACCGCAGCACCCGCTCGAGGAACCCGGGCCGAACGAGCGACTCGTTGGGGGCAAGGGCCAAGAAGAAGCCCGGGATGCCGATCGAGAACGTGCCGATCAGGGTGAGCTGGCGGGGGAGAAACGGGAATGGTGATCCGGCGATACCGACGAGGGCGGTGAGCAGCACGGCGTAGGCCGCCTTCGTGATGAACAGGTTGGCGACCCGTTCGATGTTGTTGATGACCCGCCGTCCTTCCGAGAGCACCCGGGGGAGGGTGGCGAACCGGTTGTCGAGCAGGACGAGTTGGGCGACAGCGCGGGTCGAAGACGATCCTGCGCCCATCGCAATGCCCATGTCGGCGTCCTTGAGTGCCAGGACGTCATTGACACCATCGCCGGTCATGGCGACGGTGCGCCCGCGACTCTGGAGTGCGTGGACCATCGCTCGTTTCTGGTGAGGAGTGACGCGCCCGAACACGGTGGTGGTCTCGAGTTGATCAGCCAGTCCGTCCGGGTCGTCGGGGATGGTGCGTGCATCGACCCAGGTGTCGGCGCCGTCCACCCCGGCCCGGCGTGCCACCTCGGCGACGGTCGCCGGGTTGTCACCCGAGATCACCTTGAGTTGCACTCCCTGCTCCTTGAAGAAGGCGAAGATCTCGGGGGCATCAGGACGCACCGTGTCCTCGAGCAACACCAGGCACACAGGCGTGCGGCTCGAACCGAGTTCCTGGTCGTGCCAACCGTCATCGGACCGGGTGACGAGCAGAACCCGCAGCCCCGTCGCGGCTGCCGCCTCGGCCTGGGCCCGCTCGTCGTGATCGTCAGCGTCGAAGAGCACATCGGGAGCGCCGAGGTAATAGGTACCTCGCTCGCCGAACTCGGTGGCGGCCCATTTGCGGGCCGACGAGAACGGCAGCGTCCGAGTGGCATGCCAGTCCTCGGGTGCGTGGTAGTGCTCGACGATGGCAGCGAGGGTTGCGTTCGGTGACGGGTCCGATGCACCGAGCGCCCCGAGCACTGCGGCTGCGTCGTCTTCGTCGCTGTCACCCACAACCTCGATGCGCGAGAGACTGATCTCACCGGTGGTGATCGTGCCCGTCTTGTCGAGGCACAGGGTGTCCACCCGGGCCAGCAATTCGACCGATGCCAGTTCCTTCGCCAACGCCTGACGGCGGGCGAGCGCGATCACCCCGGTGATGAAACTCAAGCTGGTCAGGAGCACGAGGCCGTCGGGCACCATCGCAACCGCAGCAGCCACCGTGGCCTGGAGCGCGTCCTGCCACCGATCCTGGGTGTCGAGCTGACGAAGCAGGAGCAGGATCGACGCCGGCGGGATGATGAAGGTCAGCCAGCGCAGCACGAGATTGACGCCGTGCCGAAGCTCGCTGCCGGCGAGCTCGAAACGTCGGGCTTCCTCGGACAGCTTCGCTGCGTAGGACTCGGCCCCGATATGGGTCGCGCAGTACAGACCGGAACCGGCCGACACGAACGACCCCGACATGACCCGGTCGCCGATGCGCTTCTCCACCGGGTCAGATTCACCGGTGAGCAACGACTCGTCGATCTCGAGACCCGATGCCGCCATGACGTCACCGTCGACGACCACCTGATCACCGGGTGCGAGTTCGAGGATCTCGTCCGCGACGACGCCACTCACCCCGATCTCGGAGGTGATGCCGTCGCGCCGGACACGGGCCTTTGGTGCCGAGAGCACGGCAAGTGCATCGAGCGTGCGCCGGGCCTGCACCTCCTGCGCAATGCCGATCACCGAGTTGGAGACGACGACACCGGCGAACAGTGCGTCGGCGGGGAAGCCGGCGACCAGGATCAGCACGAAGAGGGTGCCGATGATCGCGTTGACGGGCGTGAACACGTTCGCCCGGATGATCTGGGGGACCGTGCGTACCGGCGCGTCGGGAACATCGTTGACCCGGCCGTCGGCGACGCGAGCGGCGACTTCGGCGCCGGTGAGGCCGGTCGGTGCCTCGGTCAATCGAGCACTCCGTCGTCTTCGTACACGTAGCCGTCGGGCTTCATGGTGAGTCGGTGGCGAGGGCCGTCGATGGCGGGATCACCTGCGTCGTAGCCAGCATCGCCGTGCCACATCACGACGGGATGCTCACCGCCCCGGGTGACTTTGGTGGCGTGGTAGCGAGCCGGTCGTTCGTCGAGGAACGCCAGCAGCGATGCCACCGTGTCGTGACCGGTGAGCAGGTCGAGCGTCACCCACGTGGGTGGCACGATCTCGATCTCACCGCGATGGTGCCTGTCGATCGCAGCCGCTGGAGTTGTCCACTCCATGTCGACGATCTCGCCGTCGTCGATGATCACGTCGTCGTCGTCGACCGGAGCGGCGAAAAACCACGTGGCGTACCGCTTCGGCGCAATAGCCGGTGGAATCCAGTGAGCAAAAACGACCATGTCGTCGAGTTCGATCCGCAAACGAGCCTCTTCGGCGGCTTCTCGTACGGCTGCATTCGCAGCGGCGGCCACGGCATCGTCGGCGCCAACCCAGTCGGCGTCGTCGACCTTCCCGCCGGGAAACACCCACATCCCACCGAATGCAATGGTGCTGTTCTTTCGCAGCATGAGCGTTTCGGGCCCGTCGGTTCCGTCTCGCAGCACGATGACGGTTGCGGCCGGGAGCGCAGGCTCGTCACCCGACTCCTCGGCGGCCTTCGACCATGCTGCGAAACGGGCCCGTTCGGTGGTGACTCGATCGTCGGTACTCATCGGCGCCGACCCTACCTCTCCGCCCACGATTCGCCGGAGCCGGTGCGATCGTCGGGTCGGTGGGCACCCCGGTACGGGGAGGATCGATCAGATGAGATCGATCGGACAGGGAGCACCGTCGAGCCCATCGACGAACACACCGACGCCGCGGCCGAAGAGTCCGGCCTTCGTCACATGGATCTCGACGGGGAGTCGGGCAAGATCAGGGTCGATGAGGACGAGCACCTCGTCGATGCCCGCTCGGATGTAGCTCTCGAGGGTTCTGCCCCTCGTGTGGGTGTCGACCGACACCTCGAACTTCTTGCCTCAACCGTATGGTTCGAGCAGGTCGACGACCGCAGTTCCCCCCTTGCGGGCGATAGCGGCAGCTGCAGCGGTACTCACGTCGACTCTCATGTCGGTCAGAACCCGGCGACAGGGTGCCGCATTCCCGATGACCGAGATCGTTCCGAGGAGCCTCTTGCATGAAGCGAACAGGTGTTCGATACTCGCGGGATGGCACACAGGCATGCGCGAAACCTTGCTGTCGACACGCTCGATGGTCCTCATCAAGCCGTGCGACGAGCACAACTCGAGCTGGTCGCCGACCGAGTCGCGCCGCTCGCGCTCGCCCGTGAGCAGACCCTTCCGGTTCATGGTGCATTGACCTCGCTGTTTCCCGGTGGAGCGCTGCGCCGAGGGGTTGTCGTCGGTGTCGGAGGGGTCGGTGCCACCTCGCTCGCACTCGCTGTTGCCGCTGGCCCCTCTGCAGCCGGATCATGGACAGCGTTCGTCGGCGGTACCGACATCGGTCTCGCTGCAGCAGGTGAACACGGAGTGGTGCTCGAGCGGTTGCTGGTCGTCGATCCCGAACCCTCCGCGTGGCCGTCGGCTGTCGCTGCGCTGATCGGTGCAGTCGACATGATCGTCATCTCACCCAGGCATCGGCTGCGCGAGACCGATGCTCGCCGGATCGGTTCTCGCCTGCGCGAACGGGGTTCGGTACTGGTGAGCATCGGCTCACAGTGGCCGGTTGGTGCCGACGTGCAGCTCGACGTCGTCGAGTCGCGATGGTGCGGCATCGGTATCGGTCATGGCGTGTTGCAATCACGCAAGGTCACCATCGCCGGAGGTGGCAGGGGAGCGGCGGCGCAACCCCGATCGCTCGATGTCTTGCTCCCCGGCCCCGGAGGCGCGCCTCATCCCGTGGCCACAGTCGACTGATGATCGCACCCGTCCGCACGCTTGTTGCGTGGTGTCCTGATTGGCCACTTGTCGCCACCGGCGTACCGCTCGATGAACCGTCGGTGGTTGTGTTCGCCAACCGGGTCATCGCTGCGTCGCCCGGCGCTCGCGCCCACGGGGTCGTGCGAGGTTTGCGACGAAGGATGGCTCAGGCCCGATGCCCCGAGCTGTCGATCCACGACCGAGACGAAGCCAAAGAGGCACGTTTGTTCGAACCGGTTGTCGCCGTACTCGACGACATCACCCCCAGGGTCGAGGTCACCCGCCCCGGCACGTGTGCGCTCGTTTCCCGGGGTCCATCGCGCTACTTCGGTGGTGACGATGCGGTGGCCGACCTTGCACGAGCGCGGATGGCCGAGGTTGTCGGCGGTCGTACCGATGTACGCATCGGGGTGGCCGATGGACCCTTTGCCGCTGAACTGGCCGCTCGGGGCGCTGCCCCGATCCGAGTGCTACCGCCGGGAACCACCGCCGAGTTCCTCGCCCCGATGAACATCGACCTGCTCGACCGACCCGATCTCACCGGCGTGCTCCGTCGACTCGGGATCACCACGCTCGGTGCGTTTGCTCAGCTGCCTGCAAACGACGTTCTGGCTCGCTTCGGCCGTGAAGGACAGGGTGCACATCGGTTGGCATCAGGACTCGAGGAACGACTGCCCGATGCCCGCCGACCCCCAGCCGATTGGTCGGTTTCGGCTGAGATCGATCCACCGGCCGACCGGATCGATCGGGTTGCGTTCGTCGCTCGTTCGATCGCCGACGAACTGCATCGACGACTCGGCCGCGACGGGGTCACCTGTGTTCGGGTGGGGATCCGAGCCGAGACCGAACATGGTGAAGAGCTCATCCGGTTCTGGCGACACGAGGGGATGTTGTCCGATGCAGCAGTTGCCGACCGGGTGCGATGGCAGCTCGACGGCTGGCTCAACGGGTCGGCGGTGACCAGACCGAGCGGTGGTATCACGAGTATCGCGCTCGTCCCCGACGAGCTCATCGCCGCCACTGGGCGCCAACTCGGCTTCTGGGGTGGCGAGACCGAGGTGGACCAACGGGCCATGCGTGTCGCAGCTCGTCTCCAGGGCCAGCTCGGTACGGAGACCGTGCTGGTACCCGAGTTCCGCGGCAGCCGCCATGCTCATGAGCAGCTGACACTGATTCCTGCGGTCACCGTCGAACTCGCCGGTCGGTCGCTCGACCCCGGTGAGGAGACCGCCCCCTGGCCCGGCTCGCTCCCGGCTCCGTCCCCCACTCGGCTGCTCCTCGACCCGGTGGTCGTGGAGGTCCTCGACGAATCCGGTGCCGTGATCGAGGTCACCGGTCGTGGGTTGCTCTCGGCACCACCTGCTCGACTGATCGTCAAGGGTCAACGCAAGGTGGTGAGCGGATGGTCGGGACCGTGGCCGATCGACGAGCGCTGGTGGGACGTCGAGGCACAGTGCCGGCAAGCACGGCTACAGCTCGTCACCGCCGATGGCCGAGCGCTGCTCGTCGTGCTCGAAGCAGGTGTGTGGCGAGTGACGGCGCGGTGGGACTGAGAGCAAGAAGATGGAGGGGCGGTCGGGGGTCGTGGCTCCGATCCCCGAAGTGATGCTCGGGGCCACCGTCATGTGTCACAGTTCTCGGGACGACACGCTGGGGGAACGGTGTCCATGAGTCGGTCGCGATCCACAGTTGACCTCACCGAGCGCTGGTTCGTTCGGCGCGGACTACCGCACCTGATCGATCGCTATTCGGCCACCGAGGATGTCTTCACCCGTATGGCGCCGTTCCTCGCACTGGTCGTCTTTTTCGAGTTCTTCTTGGCCTTTGGTGATCGATGGACAGGCTGGTGGCAGAGCGTTGCGTTCGGGGTGTGTCTCGCTGCGCTCGTCGCGTCGGTCGCAGTCGTGAACCGGATCCGAGGGCGTCGTCCGCTGGCGTTGCCGAACGAGGTCGGCGTGTGGGAGCTCGCGCTCTACGTGCTGCTCCCCGTCGTGCCCACGGTGATCGGTTCGCAACGCTCGGTGTGGGACAACATCATCTCCGTCATCGGATTCAACCTGGCCATTCTCGCCTTGGGCTACATCGTCACCACGTGGGGTTTGTTCCCGATGATGCGGTGGTCGTTGGGGCAGGTGCGACGTCAGATCAACGACGTCGCCACCCTTGCCATGAAGACGGTGCCGACGCTCCTCGTGTTCTCGGCCTTCATCTTCATCAATGCCGAGATGTGGCAGGTGGCCAACGACTGGACCCTGCCGTTGTTCGGAGTCGTCTTCGGCCTGATCGTCGGGCTTGGAGGGGTTTTCGTGTTCGTATCGGTTCGGCGCATCACCGTCGACCTCGCACGGTTCGAGGCGTGGCCCGAGGTTCGGGCTCGGTGTGGGGATACGCCGGTCGCCGAGCTGGTGCCGTCCGACGACGATCCGGCCCCCGACGCTCCCACGCTGTCGCGACGAGCCGAGATCAACGTGAGCCTGTTGCTCTTCGTCGCCCAAGGGATCCAGATTGTTCTGGTGTCGTTCGTGGTCACGGTGTTCTACGTCATCTTCGGTCTGCTCACCGTGCGTGAGGACACGCTGGGTCAGTGGACGACCGCCACCGAGCTGACCTTCGAGCGCGACTGGGCGGTCGTCTTCGCTGTGTTCGGAACCGACGTGATCTTCACGCGTCAACTCCTGCTCGTGGCGGCGTTCATCGGGTTGATGTCGGGACTCAACTTCGCAGTGCAGATCGTGACCGATCAGGCGTACCGATCGGAGTTCGCCGAGGAGATGACCAGCGAGGTGCGAGACGCCCTCGCCGTACGGGCGGTGTATCTGCGTCGTCTCGTCTGACGGCTCAGCGGGTGTCTGCAGGGTTTGTGATACGAACATATGTTCGGTACTGTGCGACGATGGGTTTTGACAATCCCGGGATCTCGTGGGGAGAGCTCGAGCGCCGTCTCTCGGATCGGCCGGCCACCGGTCGCGTGGGTGACCTGCGGGTCGGCGATGGAAGCGACAGCCCGGCCTGGTCGCGCACCCGAGAGCCCTACACGCCGCCGTCCGGGGCCCGTCGTCGAGGTGAGGTCCCATACGCCGAGTTGCATTGCCACTCGAACTTTTCGTTTCTCGACGGTGCTTCTCATCCCGAGGAGTTGGCCGAGGAGGCAGCACGGCTCGGACTCGAAGCGCTGGCTCTCACCGATCACAACGGCTTCTATGGGGTCGTCCGGTTTTCCGAGGCAGCCAAAGCAGTCGGGCTGCCGACCATTTTCGGTGCCGAACTCACGTTGTCGCCGTCGCCGAGGTCGGTCCGGTCCGGCCCGGCTCGACGAGCCCCGATCGATCTCCGTCGTCCTGGGCCTGCCGATCCGGAAGGGAAGCACATCCTGATCCTCGCCCGAGGACCCGAAGGGTACGCCCGGCTCGGTCGAGCGATCAGTGAGGGGCAGTTGGCCGGCGAGAAAGGGGCACCTCGGATCCCGTACGAACGATTGGTCGAACTCGCCGGCGTCGGCACCGGTGATCACTGGGCGGTACTCACTGCGTGTCGCAAAGGTCCGGTACCTGCTGCGCTCACCGCCGAAGGGCCGGCTGCGGGGCGGCGAGAACTCGAACGGCTGGTCAGCGATTTCGGCCACCAAAACGTGTTCGTCGAACTGTGGGATCACGGTCTGCCACTCGATTCGGTTCGCAACGATGCCCTCGCCGAACTTGCGATGTCGTGTGGAGTCGATGTCGTCGCCACCGCCAACGCCCATCATCATTCGGTCGCCCGGAAGCGGCTCGCTTCCGCGCTGGCCGCAGTACGTGCCCGACGGAGCCTCGACGAGATCGATGGTTGGCTTCCCCCGGTAGGTATGCATCTGCGGTCGGGCGCCGAGCAGGCGGCCCGGTTCGCCCGCTATCCCGGAGCGGTGCAGCGGGCAGCCAAACTGGGACTCGAGTGTGCGTTCGACCTCTCGTTGGTCGCCCCGGATCTGCCGCCGTACCCCTGTCCCGACGGACTCGACGAGATGGGATTTCTCCGCCGTCTGGTCGAGGAGGGCGGTACTCGCCGATACGGACCCCGGACCGAGGAGCGGATCGAGGGGGCATGGGCCCAACTCGATCGTGAGCTCGACCTCATCCACGATCTCAACTTCCCCGGCTACTTCTTGGTGGTGTGGGATGTCGTCGACTTCTGTCGGCGTGCCAACATCTTCTGTCAAGGCCGGGGTTCGGCGGCGAACTCCGCAGTGTGCTTCGCCCTCGGTATCACCAACGCTGATGCCGTGTCGCTCGGTCTGCTGTTCGAGCGGTTCCTGTCACCGGAGCGAGACGGCCCACCCGACATCGACATCGACATCGAGTCAGACCGACGCGAAGAGGTCATCCAGTATGTCTATGGCAAGCACGGCCGCCATCACTGTGCTCAGGTCGCCAATGTCATCACCTATCGCTCCAAGTCGGCGATCCGCGATATGGCCAAGGCGCTCGGGTATGCCCAAGGCCAGCAGGACGCCTTCTCCAAACAGGTCGACCGGTGGGGGAGCGTCGCCGCCGGCGCACAAGACCCTGACACCACGATTCCGTTGCCGGTACTGGAGTTGGCGGCGGAGGTGGAGCACTTCCCCCGTCATCTCGGCATCCACTCCGGAGGCATGGTCATGTGCGATCGGCCGGTGATCGAGGTGTGTCCAGTCGAGTGGGGACGTATGGACGATCGAAGCGTCTTGCAGTGGGACAAGGACGATTGTGCGGCTGCCGGTCTCGTGAAGTTCGATCTGCTCGGGCTCGGGATGCTGTCGGTGTTGCACTACGCCATCGACCTCATTGCCGATCACCATGGTGTCGAAGTCGATCTTGCGACCCTCCCCCAGGAGTCCGAGGTGTACGACATGCTGCAGCGGGCCGACTCGATCGGTGTCTTCCAGATCGAGTCTCGAGCCCAGATGGCCACCCTGCCTCGGCTCAAACCGCGCTGTTTCTACGACCTCGTCGTCGAGGTTGCCCTCATCCGCCCGGGTCCGATTCAGGGTGGATCGGTGCACCCGTACATTCGACGCCGCAATGGACTGGAACCGGTCACCTACCTTCACCCACTGCTCGAGAACGCACTTGCCAAGACCCTCGGTGTGCCGCTGTTCCAGGAGCAGCTCATGCAGATCGCGATCGATGTCGGCAACTTCACGCCGGCTGATGCCGACCAGCTCCGCCAAGCCGTTGGTTCCAAACGAAGCAAGGAGCGTATGGAGCAGCTCAAGGCTCGCTTCTTCGATGGCATGCGTGAGAACGGCATCCCCGACGACATCGGTGAACAGATCTGGCTCAAGCTCGCTGCCTTCGCCAACTACGGGTTTCCCGAGAGCCACTCGGTGTCGTTCTCCTATCTCGTCTACGCCTCGGCATGGATCAAGTACCACTACCCGGCCGCCTTTTGTGCCGCTCTGCTCAAGGCGCAGCCGATGGGCTTCTGGTCGCCTCACACGCTGGTCGGCGATGCCCGACGGCACGGCGTTGTCGTGCACACCCCCGACCTCAACGCATCGGCGGCAATGGCCACACTCGAGCCGTGCCCACGCAGTACCGGTGGCGTCGCCGTCCGTCTCGGGATCGACTATGTGCGTGGTATCGGGCTCGAGTTGGCCGAGAAGATCGATGACCTTCGGCCGTATTCGTCGGTCGAGGATCTCCGTCGTCGGGTGCCGAAGCTGTCGCTCGCGCATCTCGAAGCACTGGCGACATCGGGTGCATTTGGTTGTTTCGGCATCGACCGTCGGTCAGCGTTGTGGTCGGCCGGTGCCATGGCGCAGACCGCCTCGGATCGTCTTCCTGGCATCGTCACTGGGGTCGAGGCACCCCCACTGCCTGGGATGTCGCCCCGAGAGTTGGCCCATGCCGACCTGTGGGCCACCGGTGTCGCCCCTGATGGACATCCCACCAGTTTCATCCGCCATGAGCTCTCCCAGATGGGTGTGGTCACCTCGGCCGGGTTGGTCGATCATCCGGCAGGCGAGAGGGTCACCGTTGGGGGAGTGGTCACCCATCGCCAACGTCCAGCAACCGCTGGAGGTACCACCTTTCTCAACCTCGAAGACGAAACCGGCCTCATCAACGTCGTCATCTCCAAGGGTTGCTGGGAGCGCTACAAGCGAGAGGCCCGAGGGGCACCGGCACTGCTCGTCAAGGGTCGCCTCGAGAAAGAAGAGGGCGTGATCAACGTCGTCGCTGACCGTCTCGAACCACTCCCGGTCGGTGCCGCCCCCGCATCGCGCGACTTCCGCTGACCGCTCGTCGCTGGCTCGGAGCGTCCAACGCTCGGCAGATGGAGGACTGAACCGTTCCCCGCAACAGCCACGATCTTCAACGGCATCGTCGACGGTCGGTCTGCCGGTGCGTAGCGTCGAGGCAGTCGACTCCCCGGAGGTGAGATGCAAACCCGAATAACCGAGATGCTCGGGATCGAGATCCCCATCGTGCAGGCACCGATGGGATGGATTGCACGATCACAGCTTGCGTCTGCGGTCTCGAATGCCGGTGGGCTCGGGATCATCGAGACGTCGTCGGGAGAACTCGATGCCATCAAGGGGGAGGTGGCGAAGATGCGATCGATGACCGATCGACCGTTCGGCATGAACCTCGCCCAACTCTTCATCCGTGACCCGCTGTCGATGGTCGACTTCGTGGCAGAGAACGAGATCTCGTTCGTGACCACATCGGCGGGCGATCCGTCGGTCCTCGTTCCGCGGCTCAAGGACCTCGGGATCACCGTCTTCCACGTCGTTCCGACGATCCGCGGCGCGCAGAAGGCGATCGATGCGGGGGTCGACGGACTCGTGGTCGAAGGAGCGGAGGGAGGCGGGTTCAAGAATGCCGACGGGGCATCGTGCCTGGTGCTCGTGCCCGAGATCGCTGAGCGGTTCGACGTACCGATCATCGCAGCCGGTGGGTTCGTCGATGGGCGCTCGATGGCTGCGGCGTTCGCGTTGGGGGCCGATGGTGTGCAGATGGGCACTCGGATGGTGTCGTCCGTCGAGTCGCCGATCCACGACAACTGGAAGCAATCGATCGTCGATGGCTCCGAGGTCGACACGGTCATCGTCAATCGTCACAACCGCCCGGCCATGCGCGTGTGGGCGAGCGAGAAGGCCAGAGCGCTCGATGCGGCCAACGAGCCTGCGCAGCTGGCACCCGACGCCATGATGGGCACCTATTTCGGTGGCGACATGGAGAGCGGCTTTGCGATGAGCGGACAGGTCCAAGGTCGCATCCATTCGGTGGAGCCGGTCGCCGAGATTCTGCGGAGGGCCTGGTCCGACTGTCAGTCGGTTCTGCGGGCGCTCGGCACCTCGGTGGCCGATGGTTCGATCTCGAAGTAGCTGCGCTTCGGGAATCGGGCGAGTTTCGCAATCAGGAGCGACGGAATCGATTCGACGCGCCGGTTGTACTCGCGCACATTGCCGTTGAAGAGGCGCCGGGCGGCCTGGAGTCGGTCCTCGGTTGTGACGAGTTCGTTCTGAAGGTCGAGAAATGCAGCACTCGCCCGCAGCTCGGGATATGCCTCACTGATCGCCAAAAGGTGACGGAGCTCGACCGTCAGGACGTTCTCGATGCCCTCATGGGCCTCAGGTCCGCCAGAAACGCCTGCCGCGCCAGCGCGGGCTTCGGTCACGTGGCGGAAGGTGTCCGACTCGTGGGCTGCGTATCCCCGTACGGTCTCGACCAGATTGGGAATCAGCTCGTGACGTCGAGAGAGCTCCGTCTCGACGTTCGACCAGGAGTTGTCGAGTGTCTGGCGCTGTGCGACGAAGCGGTTGAAGGACACGGTTGCCCAGGCGATGACAACGACGAGAACTCCCAGGATCGCAATGGCCATGTCTTGTAATCGGCCGCCCAGACTGCACACTTAGCGGGTGGGCCGGTCTCGTGCTGTTCACCTCTCTTGGGTCACCACGGTCGTCGGTGGTGATCGGATCGCGTACCGCAACTCCTTGGCTGCTCTCGCGGTTGCTGTCACGGCAAGCCTGGTTGCCGGCATCACGCTTGCGACCACAACCGACACACTCGAAGAACTTCCCGGACTCCTCCTCCTCGTCCCGGCTGCCCTGGCGGTCAAGGGCAACATCTTCGGGGCACTCGGGAGTCGCTTGGGTACGTCGATCCATGCCGGCGTCTTCCAGTTGAGTCCTCGCCTCGACACCGTGGTGGGCCAGAACACAGCGGCTGCGTTGGCCCTCAGCCTCGTCGTTTCCGTCGAACTCGCATTGCTCGCCAAGGGAGTCGCAGTCGTGTTCGATATCACACCGACGATGAGCACGGCCGCCTTCGTCACCGTCAGTGCGCTCGGTGGTGCAATCGCGTCGCTGGTCGTGCTCATCATCACCCTGCTCCTTGCCGGTGGTTCGGTCCGCTTCGGGTGGGACCTCGATAACGTCGTCGCGCCCCTTGTCACTGCGACCGGTGATGTGATCACCCTCCCTGCCCTGGTATGGGCGGCCGCCCTGGCCGACATCGGCGGAGTCACGACCACGGTCGCTCTGGTCAGCACTGCGGTGTCGGTGCCGGTTGCGGTGTGGGCACTCTTTTCACCCCGGCCGGTGCTGCAGTCGATCATGCGCGAGTCACTCCCGATCCTCACGGTGGCATGCGTGGTGGACCTGATCGCTGGCATCACGATCGAGAAGCGGCTCGACGATTTCGTGGCGTATCCGGTGCTGTTGATCCTGCTCCCAGGCTTTCTCGGAACCGCAGGTGCGCTGGGTGGGGTGCTGTCCAGTCGCTTGGCCACGAAGGTCCACCTCGGCTTGATCAGCCCCGGCGCACGACCGAGGGGACAGGCTGGCAGTGATCTCGTGATGGTGGTGTCGTTGTGTCTCCCTGCCTTCGCACTCGCCGGGATCGTTGCCGAACTGGGTGGTCTGCTCACCGGTCAGAGCAGCCCCGGACTCTGGCAGATCGTCGCCGTCTCGATGCTGGGGGGCCTGCTCGCGACGTTCGCAGTGATGATCGTGGCTTACTACACGACCGTGGTCGCCATAAGGTTCGGGCTCGATCCGGATACCTACGGCATTCCGATGGTGACGTCATCGCTCGACTTCGTCGGTGCGTTCACCCTGATTCTCGCCCTCGTCGTCGTGGGCGTTGCATGATTGGTCAGGAGACTCAGATGGATGACAGACCCCGAAATCTCCGCGAGATGCTCGCCGAGGCGAAGGACAGCTCGGAGCTGATGGTCGACCTCGCCTACGCCGCGCTCTATTTCGGTGATCCGGAGATGGCTGGTGAGGTCGTTGCCATCGAGGAAACGCTCAGTGATCTCGTCCACGACATGCGTGGCGTCTGCATCATGGCGGTGCGGAACCCGCGCGAGTCCGACGGCATGTCGTCGGTGCTGCAGGTCATCTCTGCGATTGAACGGATTGCAAACGACGCAGTCGACATTGCTCGGATCGTCACTCACAACGTCGGTATTCCGGTCCAACTCGTCGCCCGACTCTCTGCAGCCGAGGAGATCAGCCACCGAGTGTTGGTCAACGAGGGCAGCCTCCTTGCCCATCGTCCGCTGGCGGATCATGAGTTGCCGGTTCAGACGGGGATGCGGGTGATGGCGGTTCGCCGAGAGCGTCGATGGCTCACCGATATCGACGGCGACCTCGTCATTGTGCCCGGTGATGCTCTGTTCCTGCGGGGTTCGCCGGACGGCATCAGCCGGCTGCGAGAGTTGGCGGCGGCGGAGCGTTGGATGCCGCCGCATCTCAGCGACGATCCCTTCGCAAGCGACCTCGACCGGGCCGTGGATGTCCTGGTCGAGATGAAGAACCTTTCTGAGGTTGCCGTGGGACTTGCGTACTCGGCCCTGGTGCTGGGCGATCGAGGCCTCGCCGCAGAGGTTCGTCAACTCGAGGATCGTCTCGACGACATGAAGGATCGACTCGAGCTCTGGGTGCTGCGTGCTGCGAGTGGGAACCCCGACCCCTCGCCGCTTCGCGGCCTGCTGCACCTGTCACAAGCGGCCGAGGACATCGGCGACCAAGCCCAGGCGATGGTGTGGCTCATCGAGCAACAAGAGGATGTGCATCCGATTCTTGGTCTTGCGTTGGGTGATTCCAATGAGGTGGTCGTCCGATTGCCGGTGGCCCCCGGCTGTGATGCGGACGGCCAATTGCTGTCGGATCTCCAGCTCAACATCGAGCCCGGGTTCACCGTCCTTGCGATCCGCCGGGGTGGCAGATACCTGTACCGACCGCAGGGGCACGCGCGTCTGCAGCCCGATGACGAACTGATCGCCAGCGGCCCTGACGAGGGACGCGAACTGCTCGCCCTTCGCTGTGGGTGGCGGCTCGTTGGTGCGGGTGGTGACGCACAGATGGAGCTCGAACCGGTCCAGGCCACGACCTGAGTACCCTTCCATCCCATGTCCGAGCCGCTCTGCATCCTCACCGTGCATGCACATCCTGACGATGAGGCCTCCAAAGGGGCTGCCACCATCGCCCGGTACCGAGCGGAGGGCATCCGCACGGTGCTCGTCTGTTGCACCGGTGGCGAGGAGGGCGACATTTTGAACCCCGCCATGGATCGGGCCGAGGTCAAGGACAACCTCGGCGCGGTTCGGCGTGACGAACTTGCGAAGGCAGCCGACATCATCGGGTACGAGACCGTTCACATGCTCGGCTACCGCGACTCGGGGATGCCTGACAGCGATGCCAACTTCCACCCGGAGTGCTTCGCGGTTGCGTCACTCGACGAGGCGGTTGACCGGCTCGTGGTGCTGCTCCGGCTCGAGCGACCGCAGGTGGTCGTGACCTATCCGGACGAGCAGGGAACGTACAACCATCCCGACCATCTCCGGGTCTATGAGATCACCCATCCGGCGACCGAACGTGCTGCCGATCCCTCCTACCGTCCCGAGCTCGGCGAGGCGTGGTCGGTGAAGAAGACCTACTACTCGACATGGTCTCGAGCTCGCATCGCTGCGCGCCACCAGGCCTTCCTCGATCACGGTCTCGAGTCACCGTACGACGAGCGGTGGCTCGATCGCCCCGATACCGATCACCAGATCACGACCCGGGTATCGATCGAGGGCTACGCCCATGTGCGTCGGGAGGGGCTGCTCGCCCACGCCACCCAAATCGACCCTGACTCGAAGTTCTGGTTCGGCTTGCCTCCCGACGTCGACGAGACGATCCACACCGTCGACGACTACCGCCTGGCTCGGGGCCATGAGTACTCCGAACTGCCAGAGGACGACCTCTTCGCCGGTCTGCGTGCTGCGGTCGAGATCAGCTCATGACGCTTCCCCTGTCCGCCGAGTGGTTTGCGACCACGGCGCCGTTGCTCGGCGGGCTGAACTCGGCCGGAAGTGTCGATGCACTCATGCAGTACGTCGTTGCGTCGACGCCGGAGGGGAAGGTGACGTTTCATGTCGTCGTTGCCGGCGGCGTGGTGACCGAACTCGCGCCTGGCAAGGTCGATGCACCTGACATCGTCGTGTCGTGTACCTACGAGCAGTTTCTCGATGTGCTGGAGGGGCGCAAGACCGCCGATGTTGCGTTCATGGATGCCTCATGGAAGGTCGAGGGGGACCACAAGCGCTGGCTCATCGATCTGCGACCGGTGCGTGAGGCGGCCCTCGCGGCGCTGTCGGTCTAAGTCATCGCCGAGCGCATGGCGTCGCGGATCGAGCGATAGCCGATCCGCACAATGTCGAGGCGTTCGAGGCGCTCGGCAAGGGTGCCGTCGGTCAGAACCGCAAGGTCGTCGAATCGGCCCGCCGCTGCGGGATCGATGGCTCGGAGCTCTTCAGCTGCCAACGCCGGTGCAAACGCAACCTCGGTGACCCCTGCCGGCACATTGGCCAAAACCGCCTCGAGGTGTGCCCGGGTTCCCCCGCGAACGAGTCGAAAGTGGTCGGGCATCCAGATGCCCTCCTGTTCGGCGAGTGCTCGAAACGGAAAGCCGGCGTCGCCTTCAGCTGTTCCCGACTCGAGTCGTAGGGGGAGTCTCGCCTCGCGTGCGATCGAGAGGAGGACGTCGAAGAACTCGGGTCGCTGCTGCAGCGCCAGGAGGTGGGTGGTCAGGTGGGTGATCTCGACACCCCAGCTCGTTGCCCGTTCGACCTGTGCGCGGCACTCGCGCCGCACTTCGTCGATGTCGGCGTGGTCCCACAGATCGACGAGGGTGCGTGGAAAGCCCCCGTCGCCATCGAGCAGACTCGGAGCCTGGGTGAGCGGACCCCAACGGAAGTCCTCGAGTTCGGCATTGAGTGTGAGATGGACCCCGATGTCGAGATCGGACTCCGCCGTGAAGTGGTTGGCGGCGTGGCGAGCCCATGGCCCAGGCATCATCAGCGTCGCCGTGGTGGCGAGCCCGGTGCGGAGTGCGTGAATGCCCGCTGCAGTTGCGGCATGGGTTGATCCCACAAGGTCGGCGCTCATGATCATCAGGCGGGCGTCGGCACCGTGACCGAGCGCCTCGGTGAGGGTGGGCACCTCCGCGACGCTAGTCCAGCGGTACACCGGGTCCGCCGCACACTCCCCACAGTCCGATTCCGTTGGCGGATGCAACATCCTCGGCTTCTTCGAAGAGTTCGCGATAGCGGGAATTCGGCTCGTAGATGAGCACGCTCGCAAAACCTCGTTCGATGAGTTCGAGATTGATGAAGCGTTGATCGCTCGAACGCACGACATAGGCGAGCAACCGGTCGTATCGATCGCGTGCCTCGGTGTCGCGAAGGAGCGTCACCTCGGTCCCCTCCGGGAGCAACTCGCCGAGGAAGGCCGACGACTCGGCGCCGAAGCATTGCACCGGTCGATGCTCGGCAACGGATTCGGGGGTGTCGACGCCGAGGAGGCGGACCCGTTCGCGACTGCCGTTGATCTCGACGATGATCGTGTCGCCGTCAACCACCCGTTCCACCGTGGCGTTCGGCGCGAGGTCGGACTCGGCAGGAATCGTCGTCGGCGAGGTGGCAGGGGAGCCGACACAGGAGGTGCTCAGCGTCAAGATGCCGATGACGATTGGCAACAGGACTCCGGGCACGGTTGGAGTGTGTC
The DNA here is from genome assembly GCA_029979265.1 of Actinomycetota bacterium. Lineage (GTDB taxonomy): Bacteria > Actinomycetota > Acidimicrobiia > Acidimicrobiales > Aldehydirespiratoraceae > UBA11606. The sequence goes on from JAPOHW010000003.1 coordinate 25,967, forward strand.
AGGCCGCTTCGGCCGTGACAGCCATGGCCCCGGAGTCGGGGGACTCGGCGGACCGCTTGGCGTCGACGGCCCGCAGAACCGCACGGGCCTTCCGGACCCCATCGAGCCCTTGAGCACGCGTGGCCTGATCGAGTCGCCACGTCGGGGTCGAGTCGATGAGGAGGAGCTGATTCGTCATGTGTCACATCATGCCGAGGGGGTGTGACACGATCCCCTGTATGCAGCGCTACGGGATGACCGTTCCCTTCGACGGACAGCAACTTCACGCCCAGATCGACCGGTACAGGCGGCTCGAACAGCTCGGCTACACCGATCTGTGGAGCGCCGAAGCCATGGGCGCCGACGGACTGACGCCGTTGGCGCTCGGGTCGGTATGGACCCCGTCGATGCGGCTCGGCACCGCGATCCTGCCCGCCTACACCCGCGGGCCGGCCCTGATGGCCCAGAGTGTCGCCGCGCTGGCATCGGCGGCTCCCGGCCGATTCGTCATCGGGCTCGGTTCGAGCAGCAACGTCATCGTCGAGCGCTGGAACGGCATCCCGTTCGACAAGCCGTACCAGCAGACCCGAGACATGGTTCGTTTTCTCAAGGCAGCTCTTGGTGGGGACAAAGTCACCGAAGCGTACGAGAGCTTCACGGTCAACGGATTTCGGCTCGGACTCGTCCCCGAGCAGCCGGTTCCGATCCTCGTTGCTGCGCTCCGAGAAGGGATGTTGCGCATGGCCGGCCGTGAGAGCGACGGAGCGATCATCAACTGGCTGTCAGCCGACAACGTGTCGACGGTTGCGGCGATCGTCAAGGAGGAGAATCCGAACGCAGAGATCGTCGCTCGCTTGTTCGTCGCCCCCACCAGTGACACCGAAACGGCACGAACCATGGGAAAGTTCGCAGCCGCCGCCTACCTGAACGTGCCCGTGTACCGAGCATTCCACGAATGGATGGGACGGGCCGAGACGCTCGGTGAACACTGGGAGCAGTGGGCAGCAGGTGATCGCAAGGGGGCGCTCGAAAAGATTCCCGACCATGTGATCGATGAACTGATCATCCACGGCAACGCCGACGAGTGTCGGGCCCACATCCAGCGCTACATCGACAACGGTGTGACCTGCCCGGCGCTCTCGATCCTGCCGTTCCCGGGGGTCGACATCGACGACGCTATCGAGGGCCTCGCTCCCGGACCGCTATGAGATGTCGGGTGAGGTCATCGAGTTGGGCATGGGCATTGAGGCCGCTTGTCGATGGCATCACATAGACGGCGGAGCCTCCGAGATCGCTCGGCTGCCATCCCGGTTTCGCTCGTCGGTCGACTGCGGCGCGCCAGCCACCGAGTCCCACGAAGCACACGACACGCGGTCGAAGCCACGCACACAGCCACTCCACCCGGGTGAGCCCTCGGCGGTACTCGTCGATGGTGAGTTCGTCTGCCCGCGGTGTGGTCCGCTTCACCAGATCGGTCATCCCGACACCGTGGGCAGCGAGCGCCGCGCGTGGATCTCGGTCGACCGTCATCAGACCTGCTGCCAGTGCTGCTGGCCAGAAGCGGTTACCGGGTCGAGCGAAGCCGATCCCGGTGCTGGTGGAGTAGGGGCTGGGATTGAGGCCGCAGACGAGCACCTGCATGTCGGGACCGACGATGTCGGGCAACGTGGGTGCTCGACGGAGCGAGATTTCGTAGTGTGGCCAGCCCGTGGCGTCGTCGGTGACCCATGCCTCGACGGCGAAGCCTGCACCGATGAGCACACGACGCAGATCCGCTTCCGGCCAATGGGAGTACTTTCGGCCGCCGAACTGATCGCCCTCGGTCGGCTCGAGATCGAGATCACCGCCGAACATCACGAGCTCAGCCGGTGCGTCATCGGCGAGTGCTCGGTGCAGTTCGGCCAACGCCAGCGGCAACCGACGTCGGGCAACATGAACGTAGACCGAGGTGACCAGGGCTGCGCCGACCGTTCCAGTGCGAAACGGAAGCGAGCCGGCCTCGCCGCGGATCCGGGTTGCGGCAGGCACCCGTCTGCCGAGGATCTTCAGGAACGCCTCGACCGGTTCGAGGGCGATGACCGGTTCGGGCAGGCGCTCGGTGAGATACCCGGGACCAGCACCAATGTCGAGGAACGGTCCTGCCGGGTTGGTGCCGGCTCGATCGACGAGACGAAGGGCTGCATCGACGTTCTTGCCCGCCCGAGCGGCTGTCCACGCCGCCGCATGCTGCTCGTAGAGTGCTGCGGTCTGCGGGTCGAGAGTCACGATCGAATCGTAGGCCGGGCAACTCGCTCGGTCTCCGGACCCGTCAGCCGGCGACCGAGTGGTCTAGGGTGCGCCGCATGACGGAAACGACCGACGTGGTCTCTCTCGACGACGCACTCTCGATGATCGATCAGAATCTCCGCGAACTGCAGGGTCGCGAACTCGTGTCGGCCAGCGAGGTGGCCGATCTGCTCCTCGATCTCCGGATGCTGCTGATGTTGGCGCCCACCGATGCCGCTGCGGTCGAGGTCGCCCCGCTGCGCTGAGGTCAGTGCCAGGCGTCGGCAAGACGGCGCGCTGCGGCACCCAGGGCGACCCCCGCAATCAACCCGCCCGCAACATCGCTGCCGTGGTGGATCCTCACGTGGATCCGACTGAGCGCGACGACCCCGGCCAGCCCATACCAAAGGGGTCCGCCGCTGCGTCGAGAAAGCATCGCCGCAGCGACCATCGCAGCAGATGCGTGTCCGGATGGAAAGCTTGTCGTCTTGGGCTGGCGCAAGGTGTGCGGCCGCTCGCCGGCGTGGACGGGACGCGACCGTTTGAACAGCGACTTGACCGGTCCATTGATGAGGGCGGATTCGACGCCGAGGGCGGCGCTCAGTGCGAGTGCAATCTTCGGATCGTCCTCCACGATCGCCTGGACCACACCGAGGGTGTGCCACAGCACCGAGAAATCGGCAGCTTCGGAGGCGGTGTAGAAGATCCGATCGAGCGCCGGAATGCTCCGCAACGTCTCCCACGCCTCGTCGAGTCGATCGTCGAGTCGGTCGATGGACGGGTGCATCTTTGGAAGGTTATGGCGATCGCGGCACCGGTGGTGCGCGTCGATCGGGCTCGTTGAGTCGAGCACCCTGATCGGGCGTGCTCGGGCTAGGCGCGCTGGTACGCCCCAGGGCCCGTGAACATGCCGCGATGCCAGCGGCGGGGGGTGGCGATCATCGCTCGCGGGTAGTCCTCGAACATCCAGCGAGCGAAGTTTCGTCGGGTCCAGGCGTTGGCACCCGTGGCCCTGAGCGCTGCGCCGCAGATGGCAGGCCGGGCCAGGAGTGGGATGAGAAGGCGAGCCATGCGGTCGTCGGCCACCAACTCGCGTCGAACCTCGTGTTCGTACCGCTCGAGACCGTGGTCGTCGTCCATGATCGCGTCGGCGGCGAGTCGACCGGTCAGCAGCGCTTGCCCGATGCCCTCACCGGTCATGGGGTCGGTGACTGCGGCGGCGTCGCCGACGAAGATGGTGTGCGGACCGGTGAGGGGAACACGGCCCACGCGGGCGGGGATCGGCCACGCCTTGTGCGGAGCTTCGGGTTCGGCATCGGGACCGAGGAGTTCTCGCACGTGGGGACGGGCGAGGAGGTCGGGCCAGAGCCGCTTCATCGCAGCGATGGGTTGCGAGCCACCCCGCTGGATGCCGAATCCGATGTTGGCGCGCTCGCCGGCAAGGGGGAAGGACCATGCATAGCCCGGAAGAAGATCGCGTTCGAACCAGACGACGAGTTCTTGGGCGGCACGAGGCGAGACATTGCGGAAATACTGACGAAAGGCATGCCATTCGCCGCGATAGCTCTCGACCCCGAGACCGAGCATCTTTCGGGTGGGCGACCACATGCCGTCGGCGGCGATCACCCGACGCGCTCGGTGGACTTCTTCGCCGAAGACGAGGTCCACACCATCGGCGTCGTGATCAATCCCGGTGAGCTGCCGGCCCTCGTGCACCTGGGCACCCGATGCTCGCGCCAGGTCGACGAGCGCTGTGTCGAGATCTTCCCTTGTTGCCACCGCCGCGTGATAGCCGGCGTCATCGGGGAGTGGGTACCGGCGTTCGGTCCCGCGCGGTGATCGGATGACCACCCCGTCGACCCGTTGCCACGACGCCACGTTCGACGGCTCGAAGCCCAGGGCCTCGAGCTCGCGAAGCGCAAGGGTGGTCAAGCCGTCGCCACAGCACTTGTCGCGGGGGAACTCGGCGCGATCGAACACGTGAACGTCGCGTCCTGCGCGGGCCAGCAGGGTTGCTGCCGCCGACCCGGCCGGGCCGGCGCCGATGATCGCGATCTCGCTGTCGAACATCGACTCCGCCATCGGCTCAGGCTACGGGACGGTGGTACTCGGCGGCACCGTCAGGGTCGTCGTTGTCGTCGTGGTTGCGTCGTCGGGAAGACTCGGTGAGCCGTCGCAGCGCATGCCCTCGGGCCGGTAGCGGGCGGTGACCGTATCGACCTCGACCGAGCCGTCGACGAAGGTGCGCGTGCGTTCGGTGGTGACCCGGGTGCACGAGGTGCCCTCGAGCCGCTCGTCCTGCGCTGTCTGTTCCCCCGTGACCCAACGGGTGGAGAAGAGCTTGACGGTGATCGAGTCGTGATTGGCGGTAGGCCAGAGCAACACGCCATAGGGCGTGTTGTTGATGATCTGGAGGTCGGGGTGTGGAAACGACACCGTGGCCTCTCGGCCGTACGGGTAGCGGCTGATGTAGATGCTGTGCGACTGATACTCCCCGAAGTCCAGGCCCGCGAAAAACGCGGCGTTGAACAGTGTGGTGGCGTACTGACTGATGCCGCCGCCGACCGACGTCTGGAACACGCCGTCTTGGATCACGCCGGCCTCGACGAACCCGTTGGCTTCGGTACGAAGGCCGACGTACTCGTTCACGGAGAACATCTGACCCGGTTCGATCACGACGCCCTGGGTGATCTGGGCGATGCGCTGAATGTTGGTCACGCGGCTCTCGTTCGGGACGTAGTTCGTCGTGAACTCCCCGATGATCTCGCGGATCCCGAGTGATTCTGCCCAGGCGACTCCTCGGACGTCGGGATCATCGCGCGGTGTGAGCTCGACCTCGTCGGCTCCGGACCGCAGCGCATCGAGGATCCGCTCCGATGAATCGAGTGCGCAGCAGATCGTGCCCGGGGTGTTGCCACGGATACGAACCACATCGTCTTGATCGACCCAGAAGGTGGCCTCGGTCCCCTCGTCGCCGAAATCGATGAAGAGCGTCTCGAGCGTCGATCTGACCAGCTCGTCGTCGAGTGTGATGGTGGGCTGATCGATCGTTCCGCCGAACACGACCCACGAGCGCAGCGCACCCTCGGGTATGAGCCGCCGCCGAAGGTTGCCGGTGATCACGACGAGGAGACCACCCTCGGTCAGTTCGGTCGCGCGCGTGATGAGTGCAGCGGCACCACGGTCGACGACAGATTCACCCCCGATGGGAATCTCGACGGAAGCCCGACCTGTTGTGCCGGCAGCAGCCTCGAGGATCCGTGCTTCGAGTTCGGCGAGGTCGACCACCGGGATCGAGACAGCGTCTGCTTCGACGAACTCGCCGTCGATCAACTCGATCCTGGGCCGGCCGAAGTCCAACGCGAAGAATGCGTCACCATCTGTTGCCAGAAAGGTGCCGAGCGCTCCCGAATCGAGCGAGTAGACGGGCTGATGGTCGGTGCCGCCGAAGAGCGAACCGAACCAGCTGAACGGCTGTGACAGCAGTTCGGGACGCTGTGCAGCCGCTTCGAGAGCGGATTCGAGACCGATCACCACCCCGAGCTCGCCCAGGGTCGTGACCAGCTCCTGTCCTCGAAAGGCGAGCACGATGTTGCGTCCGGTCAAGTCGGCATCGGCGAGGCGGACTTCGGCCTCGTCCAGGCGCAGTCCACCGATCGGGACGCCGGCGACCGACTGGTTGCGGGGGATGTCACGACCGGGGAACTTGTCGTCGACGACCCAGCCGGCAAAGAACACCACGACGGCTGCCGCCATGAGCGCGAGCGCGGTTCGCATCGGCCTCCGACCCTAGTGGTCGCCGGGTCTAGAACAGTTTCAGGTTGGGGGACTCGATGCCGCGCAACTCGTCGTAGTCGACCTCGACCCAGGCGATCCCGCGGTCGGTTGCGAGCACCTTCGCCTGCGGCTTGATCGCTTGGGCGACGAAGACCCCGCGAACCGGTCGCAAGAGCGGATCTCGGTTGAGAAAGTCGAGGTACCGAGACAGCTGCTCGACACCATCGATCTCCCCTCGACGTTTGACCTCCACGGCAACGGCTACACCGTCGGCATCTCGGCACATGAGATCGACGGGCCCGATGTCGGTCGGGTACTCGCGTCGCACCAGCGTGAGTCCGTGTTGGATCGAGGTGGGATCATCGGCGAGCAGCTTTTGCAGGTGAGCCTCCACGCCGTCCTTCTGAAGTCCGGGATCGGCCCCCATCTCGTGGGAGGTGTCACTGAGCACGTCTTCGAAGGTGATGGTGAGTACCTCGCCCTTGAGGCTGGTGACGGTCCAGACGCCGGCCTCTGGATCCTGGACCAGGCGATTGGGCGCGTTCATCCAGTTGAGCGGCTTGTAGGCGCCGCCGTCGGCATGGACGGCGACACACCCATCGGCCTTCACCATCACCAGCCGGATCGCCGAGGGAAGATGAGCTTGGAGACGGCCGTCGTAGTCGACGGTGCACCGAGCCACAACCAAACGCATCGAGCGAACCTAACCCTGGTGTCGCTCCTGTGCGCGCACCGGTCAGACCCGATTGCGCAGGCGACGGCTGATGGTCTCGCGCCGCTCTTGGAGTTCTCGGTAGGTCATTCGCTCGGTCTGGGCGTCGACGCCGAACGCGGCGCGGATGCCGTCGGGGTCGAACTCGTACTCGTCGGGATCCATTCCGACTTCGGCTGCAAGACGGGCGCCATGGGCCGAGACGAAGTAGGTCGCCACATGGGTGATTTCGGCGAACAGGTCGAGATCGGGAGCAAGGGTGGCGATTGCGCCGTCGAGGAAGACCATGTTCTTGACGAACAGCATCAGTTCCTTCGGCATGCGGGCCCCGTACCCGAGCAGCGCCTTCACCACTCGTTGCAGCTCCTCGGTGAGCTGGTCGGGGGTCATCGTCAGTGGGTCGACGACCTCGTCGAGCAGGCCGAGGTCGTTTGCGACAGCCTCGAGGTCGGTGTCGTCCGGGAGCGCACCGAGGTCACGCATGGCGGCGAGTTGGTCGACCGGGTTGTTCATCATGCCGCCGATCAACAATCGAACGAAGGCAAGGCGCTTGGCCTCGGTCATTCGGCCGGTGATTCCGAAGTCGAGCAGGGCAGTGCGGCCGTCGTCGAGCACGTACAGGTTTCCCCCGTGGAGGTCGCCGTGGAAGATCCCGTGGATCAGCGCCCCCTCCATGAAACCGATCATCCCGGCGCGGACTGCTGCGTGTGTGTCGACCCCGAGTTCGTCGTAGCGCTCGACGTCGTCGAACCGGAAGCCATCGAGGCGCTCCATCACCAGCACTCGACGGGTGACGAGCTCGGGATGCGGCCGCGGCACGACGAAGTGGGTTTGCTCGAGATCGGCAAAGACCCGAGCCACGTCGAGCATGTTCGCCGCCTCGACCCGAAAGTCGAGTTCCTCGCTGATCGTGTGCGCAAAGACCTCGACGAGGGCGGGTGGGTTGGCCAGCGAGGCGACAGGGATACGGCCGACCAGGTACGGAGACAGCCAGGCCATCACGCGGAGGTCCTTGTGGACGAGATCGTCGACAGTGGGTCGCTGCACCTTGACCACGACGTCGGTGCCGTCGTGCAGCGTGGCAGCGTGGACCTGCGCAATCGATGCTGCAGCGATCGGCTCGCGATCGAATTCGGCGAAGATCGATTCGAGTGTTGCTCCGAGATCGGCCTCCACGACGCAGCGCACGGCGGCGAACGACTCGGCTGGCACCTGATCGCGGCACTTGGCGAACTCGGTGACGAGTTCGGTGGGGAAGATGCCCTCGCCGGAGGAAATGATCTGACCGAGTTTGATGTAGGTCGGTCCGAGTATCTCGGCCGCCTTGCGCATCCGACGAGACAGATCGGCCGTGCTCTGCGATCCACCCTTGCGGCGGCCGCGCACGAACCAGGCGATCAGCGCCCAGCCGAGGTGGCGAGCGACGGTGATCGCCCGCCGAAGTGGTGGCAGTCGCGGCGGGGTGATGAGCGACGGAAGGCGCCTGCTCGTCGCCGTCCGAATCGTGTCGACATCGGTGAGCCACGCCAGCGCGTCAGGATCGACGAGCCATGGCGGGTCGTCGCTGAACGTGCCGTGGACGAGATCGGCGGGCGAATCGGCGAGGGGACCGGTCACGTCCCTAGTGTTGCGAGCCCGAGGGCCGGTACCAACCTCCGGCGACGAGGGTTCACAGTCTGACGAGACCGCTCGAGTTGCTCAGCCGTCGAACGATGACAGCGCCGCAAGCGCCGACGCGGCCAACTCGGGTCGACACACCAGCAGGTCGGGCAAGTACACGTCGGGTTGGTTGTAGCGCAGCGGTGATCCGTCGATTCGACTGACATGACACCCGGCAGCCTCGGCGACAGCGACCGGAGCACACGAGTCCCACTCGTACTGGCCGCCACTGTGCGCGTAGATCTCGCACTCGCCGCGCACGACAGCCATGGTCTTCGCCCCGGCCGACCCCATCTCGACAAGCTCGGCATCGAGCGATTCCGCAACATGCAGTGCTGCCGCTGGTGGGCGACTGCGACTCACGATCATCCGCGGGGTCGGATTGGGTTCGGGCGGGAGGCGAACCGGGTCGGCGGTACTGAGGGTCACCCCGAGGCCAGGAAGGGCGACCGCCCCAACGACCGGGACATGGTCGACCACGAGGGCAACGTGGACGGCCCAGTCGCTTCGTGGGACTTCTCCGAACTCGCGAGTTCCGTCGAGCGGATCGACGATCCACACGCGCTCGGCGTCGAGGCGCGCCATATCGTCCTTTCCCTCCTCACTCAGGATTGCATCATCGGGCCGTGCTGCCTGTAAGCGTTCGACCAGGAACTCGTGGGCTTGGCGGTCACCCTCGTCTTTGAGGAGTGCCGGTGGCGCGCCCTGAGCATGGAGTCGGGCTCGGAGCTCCACGAGGAGGTCGCCGGCTTCGGTTGCAAGGCGGGCGGCGAGGCGGTGGTCGTCGGTCACGAATGGAACGGTACCGCTCGCTGCCCCATGCCAGAGCGACGCGTGGATGGGGCCTCTTCCCGACGAGGGGTGGCGTTGCGACGTGCTGTGGTTGCGTCGGTCGGGGAGTGCGGGTGCGGTGCGTCACCAACCGACGCGGTTTCGAAACGACCTGGACCCTTCGATCCGCACATGGGGCGGCAGACGGTCGAGCAAGCCCCGGTCGGATGTGACCACCGTGATGGTCTCTGTCGCCGACGCTTCGGCGAGGACAGTCTCGACGATGAGGTCGTCGGCGGCATCGGGGACCGAACGATTGGCGTAGCGCAGTTCGACGTTGCCTCGGGTTCCGGCCGGCACGCCTTCGATCGGGCGTCCATCCGCGATGACAAGGATCCACTCCCCGTCGAAGTCGTACTCGGCGACTGCAGTGACGAGGCGCCTCAGCGCAGACGCCTTGTCGCGCCACCAGCCATCGGGGACACAGCCGCGGACGTTCATGGCATCGATGATGATCAGTGGTTCATCCCCGGGTGACGGGCTTGTACTTGATGCGGTGGGGGCGCATCGCGTCAACACCGTGTTCGCGCTTGCGGTACTCGGCGTAATCACTGAAGTTTCCTTCGAACCAGCGGACCTGTGAGTCGCCCTCGAACGCCACGATGTGGGTTGCGACTCGGTCGAGGAACCACCGGTCGTGCGAAACGATGACCGCACAACCGGCGTAGGCCTCGATGGCATCCTCGAGCGCCCGCAGCGTGTCGATGTCGAGGTCGTTGGTCGGCTCGTCGAGCAGCAGGACGTTGGCGCCCTCCTTGAGGACCTTGGCCAGATGCACGCGATTGCGCTCGCCGCCGGAGAGGTTTCCCACCATCTTCTGCTGGTCGGGACCCTTGAAATTGAATGATGCAACGTAGGAGCGCCCGTGCATCTCGCGCCCCCCGATCTCGAGGTGATCGACGCCTCCGGTGATCTCGTCGTAGACGGTTTTGTGCGGATCGAGCGTGCGGTTCTGATCGACGTAGCCGAGTTGCACGGTGCTGCCGAGCGTGATGGAACCGGAGTCGGGTGCTGCGACCGGATCGTTTGTGCCTTCGAACTCGTCGATCAGCATCTTGAAGAGGGTGGACTTCCCGGCGCCGTTGGCACCGATGACTCCGACGATGCCAGCAGGGGGCAGGGTGAAGGAGAAGTCGTCGATGAGGAGTTTGTCTCCGAAGGCTTTGGCGATGTGCTCGGCCTCGATCACGACATCGCCCAGTCGCTTGTTGGCGGGGATGACGATCGAGAGATCCTCAGCCCGGCCCTCGGCCGCTTTCGCCTCTTCCAGCAACTTGTCGTACGCCGCCAAGCGAGCCTTTCCCTTCGACTGGCGTGCCTTTGGCGCCATCCGGACCCACTCGAGCTCGCGCTTGAGTGTTCGGGTCCGTTTGTCGTCGTCGCGCTTCTCCTGTGCGATTCGGGCTTCCTTTTGTTCCAGAAAGCCCGAGTAGTTGCCCTCGAACGGATAGCCCCGGCCATGATCGAGTTCGAGGATCCAACCGGCGACGTTGTCGAGGAAGTAGCGGTCGTGGGTCACCGCCACCACGGTGCCGGCGTAGTCCTGCAGGGTCCGTTCGAGCCACGCAACCGATTCGGCGTCGAGATGGTTGGTCGGCTCGTCGAGCAACAACAGATCGGGCTTGGCGAGAAGCAGGCGAGCCATCGCCACCCGGCGGATCTCACCGCCCGAAAGGTTCTCCACGCTCCAGTCGCCCGGTGGTGTGCGGAGTGCGTCCATTGCGATCTCCACCGTGCGCTGGAGGTCCCATGCACCGATTGCTTCGATCTTGGACTCGAGGTCGGCCTGCTTGGCCCCGAGCTTCTCGAAATCGGCGTCGGGGTCGCTCCATGCAGCGAGTACCCGGTCGTACTCGGCGAGCAGGGCCGATGCTTCACCGGCGCCGTCCATGACGTTCTCGAGCACCGTCTTGGTGGGATCGAGCTCGGGCTCTTGCTCGAGCATGCCGACGGTGTAGCCCTCACCGAGCTTGGCCTCTCCCGTGAAGTCGGTATCGATGCCCGCCATGATCTTGAGCAGCGTCGACTTGCCGGCACCGTTCGGACCGAGCACGCCGATTTTTGCTCCCGGAAAGAACGAGAGCGTGATGTCTTTCAGCACATCTCGGCTCGGCGGAATGAACTTGCCGACCCTGTGCATGGTGTAGATGAACTGCGCTGCCATGGTTACCGAGGCTATCGGGCACAAAACGGCCAAGGCCCGAGGGTGAAGGCAGGGCCCTCGGGCGGCGGGCGAACCGACGAGTCACCGGCGTCGTGTTGCGCGACCTCGTGTTGCGGCGGCGTTTTTGGTGGGTGCTGCCTTTTTGGCTGTGGCTTTCTTGCCGGGCGTTGACTTGGTTGCTGCCTTTTTGGCTGCGGCTTTCTTGCCGGGCGTTGACTTGGTTGCTGCCTTCTTGGCTGCTGTCTTCTTTGTGGCGGTTTTCCTGGTGGGTGCTGCCTTTTTGGCTGCGGCTCTCTTGGTGGGAGCTGCCTTCTTGGTTGCCGTTCTGCTGCCGGAGCCGTCGAGAGCGATGAGCCCGGCGTCGATGCCGAGACGCTCGTGGTCGTAGCGGTGAATGACAACACGGAAGCTCTGGCCGAGCGTCACTGCGTCTCGGGCTCGCTGCGGCGCTGGATCCCCCATGAGGCGAAGCGGGAGATAGAGCGTCATCGAACCACTCGTCGCATATGCCCCGTGGGACGAGAACTCGGCGACGGTGGCGTTCACCATCGATCCCTCCGGATGCCGTCTCCGGAACGTATTCCACGCAGCGCGCGGATTCGAACCCGGACCGACCGGCTCGGACGTCGCCGATGCACGCGCCTTCGACGTTCTGGCGGCCTTTTTGGCGACCCGCTTGGCGGGCTTCTTGTCGGCCTTCGTCTTCGCTTCGGTCTGCTTCGGTTCGGCGTTCTCTGCTGTTGCTCGAGCCCGGCGGCTCACCGGTCCGCGAACCGGGGCGCGTGGCACGAAGATCCACCCCACCCCAGGGATCGGCTTTCCACCGATCAGGCGACCCTCGTCGAACAGCCATCCGAACGTACCGTGGAACTCCTGGAACGAATCATTGGACAGGACCACAGCCTGGGCCCGGTCGGCGACCTGCAAGATGAAGGTGTCGCCCCGTCCGATCACCCCCGCCGGCGGCGTGATGATCTCGTTTGCGTCGATTGCGGCTCGCACCGCCTGCTGCTCTTCCTTCGCCACCCGGTGCTCGAACGATGCGTCGACAATGACGGTCACGATGTCGAACGCATACTCGGACGTGAACGTGGCCACCGCCTCGCGCAATTGCTCGAGGCTCGGCTCGGCTCGGCTCTCGGTGGCGATGTTGGAACCGTCCACGACGGCGTGCTTGGGCATGGGGGTCAGTCAAGCAGGTGCATGCGTGGTGCCGGTGGTTAGGGTGCTCGATGTGATCCGAGCAGTGCTCTTCGACTTCGGTGGCGTGATCCTGTCGAGTCCGTTCGAGGCCTTCAATCGGTACGAGGCGGAAGCGGGATTGCCGAGTGACACGATCCGGCGGATCAACGCCATGAATCCCGATGCCAACGCATGGGCACACTTCGAACGCGGTGAAGTCTCGGTTGCCGGCTTCAAGGAACGTTTCGAGGCGGAGGCGAGGGCACTCGGCTTCGACGTCGATGCGCAACGGGTCGTCGACGCGTTGCGGGGGGTGATTCGGCCCGCCATGGTCGAAGCGCTCCGCCGTTGTGCTGCGAACTTCAAAACGGCGATGCTGACCAACAACTTCAAGCCCCCGTCCGGTTCGGGGACCGAAGCAATGGTCGCGCAATCGGCAATCGACGGTGATGGCCAACCACTCGACGAGATTCACGCGCTCTTCGACGAGATCATCGAGTCGAGCGTCGTGGGCGTGCGAAAGCCCGAGCCGCGCTTCTACGAGATCGCCTGTGAGCGGCTCGAGGTCGAACCTTCCGAATGTGTGTTTCTCGATGATCTCGGAATCAACCTGAAACCGGCGAGGGCGATGGGGATGCAGACCATCAAGGTGGTCGACCCGGACGTTGCCCTTGTCGAATTGGAGACGATCACCGGTCTCGACCTGCGTTGAGGCAACGGCCTCGATGTCAACCGAGCGCTTCGTCGAGCAGAACCTCGAGTTCTTGGCCGTGAACGGCTGCTGAGCCGCAGGCTGGTGAGCCGGACTCGAAGCGGCTGACCCGATGGATGTCGTGGGTTGCGCCGTGCGCCTCGTAGAGACGCCCCTTGATCGCATTCCACGGTCCCATGTTTTCCGGCTCCTCCTGCACCCACCGGATGTCGCGGGCGTTCGGATAGGCGTCGAGTTGTTGCTTCACTGCCTCGAACGGCCACGGATAGAGCTGTTCGACCCGGGCGATCGCAACGTTGGCCTTGCGCCTGTTGCGTTCGGCCATGAGATCGAACGCAACCTTCCCCGAGCAGAAGATGACCCGTTCGACCGCCTCTGCCGGTGGTGGATTGACGTCGCCTAGCAGCTCTTCGAAGGTGCCCGACATGAGTTCGCTCACTGGAGAACGCGAGTGCTTCGCCCGCAGCAACGACTTCGGGGTGAACACCACCAGCGGGGTCGACACCGACTGCATCGACTGGCGGCGGAGCAGGTGGAAGAACTGGCTCGCAGTCGTGGCGTTGCAGACCGATATGTTGTCCTCGGCCGCCAGCAGGAGAAACCGTTCGATTCGGGCCGACGAGTGCTCGGGTCCCTGGCCTTCGTAGCCATGGGGGAGCAGCATCACCAGGCCGCAGTCCTGGTTCCACTTGTCCTTCGCAGCCACGATGAACTGATCGATGATGATCTGGGCGCCGTTGGCGAAATCGCCGAACTGGGCTTCCCACAGGACCAGGGCGTTCGGGTTAGCGATCGCATAGCCGTACTCGAACCCGAGTGCTGCGTACTCGCTCAGCAACGAGTCGTAGACCCAGAACTGGGTGGTGTCGCTGCCGGTGAGTGCCGTCAGCGGGACGTACTCGCTGCCGGTGTCGTAATCGACGAGCGTCGAGTGACGGTGGCTGAAGGTGCCGCGCCGGGTGTCCTGACCTGCCAGGCGAACCGAGGTTCCCTCGAGCAACAGGCTTCCATAGGCCATCGCCTCACCCAGTGCCCAGTCGACTTCGCCGCTCTCGAACAAGCTGTCGCGAGTGGCGAACTGCTGGGCCAGCTTCGGGTGCATCGTGAACCCGTCGGGTTTCGAGGAAAGCGCTGCGTAGATCGTGTCGATGGTGTCTCGGTCGACTGCCGTGTCGAGGTGAGGCAGTACTCCTGCTCCCGCAGTGGGCAGGTGAGCTCTGTCGCCGCTGTGAGCCGTCTCTCGGGTCTGATCGAGTGCAGATTGCAGCCGGGCCCGGAAGTCGGCAAGGGCTTCCTCGGCCTCGTCAGGGCTGAGGTCACCGCGCTTCACCAACGAGTTGGTATAGAGCTCGCGGACGCTCGGTCTCGCATCGATACGCCGGTACATCTCGGGGAGCGTGTAGCTCGGATCGTCACCCTCGTTGTGGCCGTGGCGCCGATAGCAAATCATGTCGATCACGACGTCCTTGTTGAACGCCTGGCGGTACTCGAATGCCAGGCGCGCGACGCGCACGCACGCCTCGGGATCGTCGCCGTTCACATGGAAGATCGGTGCCTGGATCATCTTCGCCACGTCGGTGGAGTACTGCGACGACCGCGCTGCGTGCGGAGCTGTCGTGAAACCGACCTGGTTGTTGATGATCACATGAACGCACCCACCGACCCGGTAGCCACGAATCTGCGACAGGTTGAGCGTTTCGGCGACCACCCCCTGGCCGGCAAAGGCCGCATCTCCGTGGAGCAGCAGGGGCAACACGGGGTACTCGCCGAAGCCGTCCCCGGGCTGGATCAGGTCCATCTGGGCGCGTGCCATACCGAGGACGACGGGATTGACTGCTTCGAGATGCGACGGGTTGGCGGCCAGTCGTATCGGGAGGTCGGATCCGTTGCGGCTGGTGAACGTTCCGCTCTGACCCAGGTGATATTTCACATCACCGGAACCCATCGTCATGTTGCCGACACCTTGGCCCTCGAACTCCGAAAAGAGTTGTCCGTAGGTTTTGCCAACGATGTTGACGAGCACGTTGAGCCGACCCCGGTGGGCCATACCGATGATCGCCTCGGCCATCCCGTCGTCGGCGGCCGCACCGAGCAGCGCGTCGAGCAGCGGGATGGTCGACTCGGCTCCCTCGATCCCGAAGCGCTTCTGGCCGACGTACTTCGTACCGAGGAAGACTTCCAGCGCCTCAGCCGCGTTCAGCCGCTCGAGGATGTGTCGTTGCTCGTCAGGTTGGACCGCACGATCGGCTCCCTCGAGTCGTTCCTGTATCCAGCGCTTTTCTGCCGGATCCTGGATGTGCATGTACTCGACGCCGACGGTGCGACAGTACGCATCGCGCAGAACACCGAGCAGGTCGCCGAGCGACATGCGTTCCTCGCCTCCGACCCGGGCGTAGATCCCGGTTGCGCTTCCGGTCAGGAACTGGCGGTCGAGGTCCCAGATGGTGAGGTCGTAAGTCGCCGGATCGAGCTCCGGGTGCATCGTCGGTTCCTTGACCGCCAACGGATCGAGATCGGCGATCAGGTGACCTCGGACCCGATACATGTTGATCAGCTGGTTGACCTTGGCCTGCTTTTCCAGCAGCGACGACTCACGGTCGACGGGGTTGATGTCGCGCCGCCACTTCACCGCCTCGTAGGGCACGCCCAGCGAGCGGAACACGTCGACGTAGAAGTTGTCCTCGCCGAGCAGGAGTTCGTGGACCTTTCGCAAGAACATGCCCGACTCGGCACCCTGAATGACTCGGTGGTCGTATGTCGACGTCACCGTGATGACCTTCGACACACCCAGATCGGCCAGCGTCGCCGGGTCGGCAGCCTGGAACTCGGTGGGGAAGTCGATCGAGCCCACTCCGACGATCAGGCTCTGACCCTGCATCAGGCGGGGCACCGACTGCAGTGTGCCGATCGTTCCGGGGTTGGTGAGGCTCACCGTCGTGCCGGTGAAGTCGTCGACGCCGAGCTTGCCGTCCCGGGTTTTTCGAATCAGCTCCTCGTACGCCTCCACGAACTGTTCGAAGTCGAGCGTGTCGGCCCTCTTGATGCACGGAACCATGAGCGTGCGGGTCCCGTCGGGCTTTTCGAGGTCGACGGCGATCCCGAGCCCGACGTGTTCGTTGCGCAGCAACATCGGCTTGCCGTCATGGGTCGTGGTGTAGGTGTTGTTCATCGCTGGCATCGAGTCGGCAATGGCGCGAACAACGGCGTACCCGATCAGGTGTGTGAACGAGATCTTGCCGCGCAGCTTGCGGGCCAAGAAGCCGTTGATGACCTTGCGGTTGACCTCCAACAACTTCGCCGGCACCTGGCGAAACGATGTGGCGGTCGGCACCTCGAGACTCGCCTCCATGTTTGCTGCAATGCGTGCCGCTGCGCCGCGAATAGGTTCACCCTCGGGTGCTGCGGAGTGCTCGCCGGTCGTCGGCGGGGCGGTGGGGTCGTTCACCACTGCCTCTGCCTTCGTCTGTGGGGCGGGTTCGGGGACCGGTATTGCCGGTTTCGTCACCTCGCTCGAGTTGACCTCGATGGTCGAAGCCGTCGAAGGTACCGACGGGGCGGCCCCATTGGCCGGTTCGCCCTCGAACAGGGCCCGCCATTCAGGAGCAACCGAGCTTGGGTCGAGCGCCCACTGCGCTCGCATCTCGTCGGCCATCCAGGCATTCGGGCCGAGATCAGAAGGGTCGTTGATGGACACGCGCCACAGCATACGAGCCGACCGCGGTATGGTCCGACGGGTGCGGATCGCGACGTGGAATGTCAACTCCTTGAACGCCCGAGTCGGCCGGGTCGAGCGCTGGTTGAAGACCTTCGAACCCGATGTGTTGTGCCTGCAGGAGACGAAGCTCGCCGACGATGCATTTCCGGCACTCGCCTTCGAGGCGCTCGGCTACGAGTCCTTCCACCATGGGCAGGGCCAATGGAACGGCGTGGCGATCCTCAGCAAGGTCGGGCTCGACGACCCGATCGGTGGGTTCGGTGACGGTGCCGACCCTGACGTTGATGCTCGGATCGCCTGGGCGACATGCGGCGGTGTCCGCGTCGCCAGCTGCTACGTCCCCAACGGCCGGTCGCTCGACCATGAGCACTACCAGTACAAGTTGCGATGGCTCGATCGGCTCGCCGGCGATCTCGACGGGCAGTGCGACCCGGGCGACGATGTTGTTGTCGTCGGCGACTACAACATCTGCCCAGCCGACATGGACTGCTGGGACCCGAAGGCGTTCGCAACCCAGACACACACCAGCCAGGCCGAGCGCGACAAGCTCGCTGCGCTCGAAGCGTGGGGCCTGGTGGACGTCTTTCGTGAGCACCATGACGCCGATCGTCTCTATTCGTGGTGGGACTACCGCGGCGGCAACTTCCACAAGAAGATGGGCTTGCGAATCGATCTGCTCATGACCACGCAATCCGTCGCTGATGCAACGCGCGTGGCGCTGATCGATCGCAACGAACGCAAGGGTCCCAAAGACGACCCGCCCTCCGATCATGCTCCGGTCTTCATCGACGTGGAGCGCTGAGGCGTGCTGATCCCGCTCGACGAGCATCAGCTCCTCGTCTTTTGGACGCAGCTGCTTCTCCTCGTGGCCTTTGCCCGGCTGTTCGGCGAGATCATGCGCCGGGTCAACTTGCCGTCCGTCATCGGTCAACTGGCCGCCGGCGTTGTTCTCGGCCCGTCGATCTTCGGCAGGGTCTGGCCCGATGGCTTCCATTGGTTCTTGCCCGACGACGAGATGCAGTCCGGTGCGCTCTACGCCGTGTCCTGGCTCGGTGTTGCGCTGTTGTTGATCACCGCCGGCTTCGAGACCGACCTCGGGCTCATCCGCCGCCTCGGCAGGGCCGCCGCACTCGTCGCCGGTTTCTCGCTCTTCGTTCCGCTCGTCGGTGGCCTGATCGTCGGCGAACTCCTGCCTGAGGAGTTTGTCGGTGCCGAGTCCGAGCGCCTGGTGTTCGCGCTCTTCGTCGCCGCTGCACTCTCGGTGTCGGCGCTCGCCGTGATCGCCAAGATCCTCAGTGAGCTCGGCCTGATGCGTCGTGACTTCGGTCAGATCACTGTCGCAGCAGGCATGGCGAACGACGTGGTCGGTTGGGTGATGCTTGCGATCTTCGCCGGCTTTGCGACCTCGGGTGCGGTCTCGCTCGGTGGCATCACGAAGACGGTTGGTGGTCTGGTCGTCTTCGTGGTTCTGGCGATGACTGTGGGCCAGCGCGTCGTCGACCGCGCCCTTCGGTACGTTCGCCGAAACGGTCCGAACATCCCGGCTGCGATGACCGTCGTCATCGCCACGATGCTGATCTATGGCGTCGCCACCCAGGCCCTCGGTATCGAGGCGGTGCTCGGCGCCTTCGTTGCCGGTGTCGTGCTTCATCGCTCCCGCTTCCAGCAACAGGAGGTGCTGCACCATGTCGAGTCGATCACCGACAGCTTTCTTGCCCCCGTTTTCTTCGCAACCGCCGGACTCCGCGTCGATCTGACGCTGCTCGGTGAAGGCGATGCCCTGCAATGGGCGTTCGTCGTGGTGCTGGTTGCGATCGTCGCCAAGTTCGCTGGTGCATTCGTCGGTGCCCGACTGGCCGGTCAGTCTCGTCGTGCTGCGTCGGCGCTCGGTGCCGGCCTCAATGCCAGAGGTGCCTTGGAGATCGTCATCGCATCGGTCGGTCTGTCGCTGGGCGTCTTCACCGAGACGGCATACACGGTGATCGTGATCGTGCCGCTCGTGACATCGATCTTTGCCGCAGTCAGCTTGCGGATCGTCGTTCGTGATTGGCGAGGCAGTGAGGAAGAGCAGGAGCGACTCGACCGCGAAGAGGCGCTGTCGAGAAACCTCGTGGTCAAGTCGTCTCGGATCCTGCTCCCGTCGCAGGGGCACCCCGCATCGATCTCCGCAGCGCAGATCGTGCAGTTCGCGTGGCCGAAGGAAGCGCCGGCAACGATTCTCACTGTGGGGGGAGGGGAGCAGGTCGACGTCGAGGTACTGAGAGCCGTCCTCGACGAGCGCGAGGTCGACCACGCACGGGCGCAGGGTCCCGGCGTTGCCGCCGCGATCGTCACCGAGTCGAAGCTCGGGTACGGCGTGGTCGTTGTCGGTGTCGCTGCCCGCCACGAAGGTGTGCTGTATTCGCCGATGGTCGACGAGATGCTCCTCGATGCTGTCACCCCTGTCGTGATCGTGCGCCGAGCACGAGGCCTCGAGCGGCCACTCCCAGCCGCGTTCTCTCGAGTGATCGTGCCGGTGACCGGCACACGGTCGTCTCGGTCGGCCCAAGAGGTTGCCTTTGCAATCTCGACCCAGCTCGGCACCGAAGTGGTGCTCTCACACGTCGTCGATCGCGTCAACGAGTTGCCCCGCATCTTCGCCCGCCGGAATCCGGTCGACGATCCTGTCCACACGGCGGCGGTCTCGATGATGGCCCGTGCTGTCGAGCGGGCGAACCAAGCAGGGATCGAACCGCGTGAACTCATCCGGGACGGACGTTCGGCCGGGGAAGCGCTCGTCCAGGTGGCCCGGTCCGAGGAAGCCGACCTCGTCGTGCTCGGTGCTCAGCTCCGCAATGTCGACGGCCGGCCCTTCCTCGGCCGCACCGTGGAAACCGTGCTCGAGCGCTGCGACGCCACCGTGGTCGTCGTGGCGCAGCCCCGCCAGCGTGCCGAAGACGGCAGCGACTAGCTAGTCGTCGAGGCAGGTGATTTCCAGCAGCTTGAGGCCGAAGCGGCGAGCGCGGCTCTGGCCCATTCCGTCGATGGCAGCGAGCTCGTCCATGCGACAGGGGCGCTCGATCGAGAGTTGCTCGACGGTCCAGTCCGACAGCACTGCAGTCGGTGCGACGCGAGCCCGTTCCGCAGCATCCTCGCGCCACAACAACAACTGGTCTCGGACATGGTCCCGTTCGGTGCGATCCGTCACGGTCAGGTCGGTCTCGGGAACGGCTGCGATCTTTGCCCGGAGATTTGCAATCGAGGGGCGTTCGTCGGGAAGCGGCGCAGGATCGCCGCGGAATGCGTCGATCCACGGCGATGGGTGTCGTTCGACCAGCGAACTTCCGATCTCTCGGGTTCGGGCCCACGAAACGTGGAGCTGGCGCTCGGCGCGCGTGGCCGCAACGTAGAGAAGCCGACGTTCCTCGCTGCGAGCTGCGACACCACGTGCGTGGGCGATCGGAACGTAGCCGTCTTCGATTCCGACAAGATGGACGATCGGCCATTCGAGACCCTTGGCAGCGTGGAATGTCACCAGGTCGACGCCGTCGTTGACACCGTCGACGCGGTCGTCGTTGCGAAGTGATGCGGTGAAGTCGGCGACCGTCGCGCGCCGCTCGAGTTCGAGGTGGCCCCGGGCGACGTCGAGGAAGGCGCGCACCATCATGCGACGCTCTTCGCTGAGACCTTCGGCCTGATCGGGTGGGTCGATCGAGGCCTCCGTCAACACCTTGCTCAGGGGCATGTCGTCGTTCCACCCGTCGAGCAGTTCCATGATCTCGGGTCGGCGGAGCAGTGCCCCATCGCCACGCGAGCGCGTCGGAATGCCGGCTCGCTCCAGCGCAGACCGCAGGGCCGGCAGTTGGGCGTTGGTTCGGGCGAGGATCGCCTGGTGCCGCCATGGAGCACCCGGCTTGTGGGCGCCGCGGACTGAACGGGCGATTGCGATCGCCTCGGTGTCGCCATCGAGTTCGCGAATGGTTGGTTCATCACCGGCTGGACGAGCCGCCGGTTGCGGTTCGATGCCGAGCACTCGGGCTGCTGCTCCGAGGATCTCCGGGGTCGACCGAAAGTTGGTGCGGAGTCGAAGCACTGCGGTACCGGGGAGGTGATCACCGATGTTGTCGAGCAGGTCGGGTTCTGCGCCGTTCCAGCCGTAGATGGCTTGGTTGGGATCCCCGACCACGACGAGCGTCGAGTCTGGGCCGAGCCACGAACGAAGGAGTGCGAACTGGAGAGGGTTCACATCCTGGAACTCGTCGACGAGCAGGTGGCGGTGTCGCCAGCGTTGCGCAGCGGCGAACCGTTCGTCCTGGGTCATCGTCGCATGACACAGGGCGAGGAGGTCGTCGAAATCGACAAGTCGCCGTGTTCGTTTGGCCTCGTCGTAGTCGGCGTACACCTTCGCCACGAATGCGAGCCCGCGACCGGGCCGTCGGCCGGCGGCCGCGGCAGCGTCAGGGTATGCAGCCGGTGTGATCAGCCGAGCCCGCGACCAG
This sequence comes from Actinomycetota bacterium, assembly GCA_029979265.1. Taxonomy (GTDB): domain Bacteria; phylum Actinomycetota; class Acidimicrobiia; order Acidimicrobiales; family Aldehydirespiratoraceae; genus UBA11606. Next base: position 47,441 of record JAPOHW010000003.1, read on the forward strand.
CCGATCTCGGCGTCGATGTCGGCAATGGTGGCGCGGTCGAGCTTCGGATTGTGTTGTGCGAGGAACGACATGCGGCGGTCGAGCAGTTCAGGCGGCTTCCGGCCCGCATCGGCCCACCGGTTGCGGAGAACCGCAAGGGCAATCGAGTGAAAGGTGCCGGCTGCGATGTCGTCGCGCAGACCGAGTGCCCGGGTCCGGCGGCGGAGTTCACCCGCGGCGCGTCGGGTGAAGGTGACCGCAAGCACCTTGCGGGGGTCGATGGCGCCGGTCGTGGCCTGCCACGCGATGCGGCGGGTGAGCACCCTGGTCTTCCCGGAACCGGCACCAGCAATGATCGCAAGCGGACTCGCCCTGGTCGTGACCGCGTCACGCTGCTCGTCGGTGAGGTCCTCCAAGAGGACGTCGGCATCGCCGAGGCGTTCGACCACTCCTTGACCCTAGGCGGGCTGGGTAGTTTGCGGGTATGGAACCGATGCCTCGTCGAGCGTTCGAGCGCCTGGTCGCAGATGCACTCGACGCCCTCCCCGAGGAACTGGGCCGCCTGATGGAGAACGTTGCCGTGGTGGTGGAGGATCGGCACCCCACCGACGACCTGCTCGGCCTGTACGAAGGCGTACCTCTCACCGAGCGTGATGACTACGGCGGACTCGTCATGCCGGACCTGATCACGCTCTATCGCTTGTCGTTGTGCGACTTCGTTCGAAACGAGGAGGAACTGGTCGAGGAGGTGACCATCACCGTGGTCCACGAGATTGCGCATCATTTTGGGATCGACGACGACAGACTGCACGAGTGGGGATGGGGATGAACAGCGTGGCTACGAAGCGCTGGTGCTCGATGTCCGGCAACGGGCCGCCGGTGGTTCGGTTCTCCGAGTGTTCACCCTGGCGACGCCGCGGTGCTACTGACGATCAGCGAGACTTCGAGGCATGACGACGTCGGTGGGCATCAACGGGTTCGGACGGATCGGACGGCTCGCCGTGAGGGGTCTGCAGCGCCATGGCGATCTCGAGGTCGTCCACGTGAACGAACTCGCCGGAAATGTTGCGACGGCAGCGCATCTTCTCGAGTTCGATACAGTCCATGGCCGCTACGACGGTGAGGTCGCCGTCGACGGTGACGCGTTGCTCGTTGACGGAGCAAGGGTCGGCTACTCGTCGTTCGAGGAACCGGAACGCATTCCGTGGAGCGACTTCGGGGTGGACATCGTCCTCGAAGCGACTGGGGCCTTCAAGACGATCGAGACCCTCGAGCCGCATCTCACAGCCGGTGCCCGCAAGGTGATCGTTGCAGCACCGGTGGCGAGTCCGGGGGTGCCCAACGTTGTCGTCGGGTGCAATGACGAGGTCTACAAACCCGCCGAGCACGACATCCTCACCGCGGCATCCTGCACCACCAACTCGTTGGCGCCGGTCGTGAAGGTTCTGCACGAACAGATCGGGATCGAGCGGGGCGTCCTCACAACGATCCACGATGCGACAAACACCCAGGTGATCGTCGATGCTCCGCATCCGGATCTGCGGCGAGCTCGCTCTGCGTTGAACTCACTGATTCCCACCTCGACGGGGTCTGCGACGGCCATTGCGATGATCTACCCCGAGTTGCAGGGCAAGCTCGACGGGCTCGCTGTGCGGGTCCCGCTCCTCAACGCCTCGCTCACCGATGCAGTGTTCACGTTCGGGCGCGACGTGACGGCTGACGAGATCAACGACCGACTCCGGGTTGCGGCGCACGGTGAGTTGGAGGGGATCCTCGGCTTCGAAGATCGACCCCTCGTCTCGGCTGACTTCGTGAACGACAGCCGTTCGGGGATCGTGGACGGTCCATCCACGACCGTGGTCGATGGTCGTTTGGCGAAGGTGCTCGTCTGGTACGACAACGAGTACGGCTATGCGTTCCGACTCGCCGATCTTGCGGCGCGGGTTGCGGGCGAGCTCTCGTCTTCCCGGGAATGAAGACCCGCAACTACGTCGTCGTCACCGTCGGCTATTGGGCGTTCACACTGACCGACGGGGCGCTGCGGATGCTCGTCCTGCTGCATTTCCATGATCTCGGCTACTCGCCCATTGCGCTGGCCTTCCTGTTCCTGCTCTACGAGGCCATGGGGGTGGCCACCAACCTGCTCGGTGGCTGGCTCGGTGCCCGTCGCGGCCTCGATCAGACGCTGTTGGCAGGGCTTGCCCTCCAGGTCGTTGCGCTCGCTGCGCTATCGCTGCACACCACGACGTGGGTCGAGTGGATCTCGGTGGTGTACGTGATGGCGGCGCAGGCGCTGTCGGGGATCGCGAAGGATCTCACGAAGACGAGTTCGAAGAGTGCGGTGAAGCTCGTTGCACCGCAGGGCTCGCTCTTCCGGCTCGTTGCGGTGCTGACCGGCTCGAAAAACGCTCTGAAGGGCGTCGGGTTCTTTCTCGGTGCTGCTCTGCTCTCGGCGCTCGGGTATCAGGGAGCCCTGCGATCGATGGCGGCATGCATCGCGGTGGCGCTGGTGGCGGTGGCAGTGCTGCTCGACGAGGACATCGGGAGAGCCAAAGAGAAGCCGCCGCTCGCCTCCGTGCTGTCCACCTCAGTCGCCGTCAACCGACTCTCTGCCGCTCGAATGTTCCTGTTCGGGTCGCGCGACATCTGGTTCGTGGTGGCGCTGCCCGTCTTTCTCAACGACGCGTTCGGCTGGTCGTTCGAGGCAACTGGCGCCTTCCTCGCCACGTGGGTGGTCGGCTACGGCTTGGTGCAATCGATGGCGCCGCGCCTGCTCGGCCCGGGCGACGACATCGCCGCAGCGCAGCGATGGGCGTTTGGACTCGGCGTCGTCTCGGCGGCGATCGCCGTGGCTGTGACCTTCGAGGATGTGCGAATCCCGGCCGTGGTCGGTGGCTTGATCGTCTTCGGGATCGTGTTCGCCGTGAACTCCAGTCTTCACTCGTATCTGATCTTGGCGTATGCGGCCGACGAGGGTGTCAGCATGGATGTCGGCTACTACTACTCGGCCAACGCCGTGGGTCGTCTCGTCGGGACGTTTCTCAGCGGCGCGCTCTACCTGTGGGGTGGGTTCGAGCTTGCGATGTGGGGGTCCACGGTGTTCGTGGGGATCACCTGGCTGCTCACGCTGCGCCTCCCGCCACCGGTCGAGGCAGGGACCACCGGGTGAGCGCGCAGTACGCTTTGGCCATGGCATTCCCGAAGCACCTGCTGACCGAGGACGAGGACCTCGTCCTCGACCTCCGTCCGCACTGGTGGTTCTTGGCGCCCGCCGGCGCCCTGCTCGCACTCGTCACGCTTCTCGGTGGTCTTGTCCTGGTGAACGCATGGCCTGCCCTGGTCGGCTGGGTCGTTCTCCCTGTGTGGATCGGCACCGTTGGATACGTCGGCGTCCAATACCTGGTGTGGAACACCACCAATTTCGTCGTCACGAGCGAACGAGTCGTCTCTCGCCGAGGGGTCATTTCGAAGACGGGTATCGAGATACCGCTCGACCGGATCAATACCGTGTTCTTCAACCAGTCGATCTTCGAGCGCATGATCGGTGCCGGCGATCTCGGTATCGAGTCGGCCGGCGAGGGCGGTCGTCAGCAGTTCTCCGACATACGGAGGCCGAATCTCGTGCAGAACGAGATCTATCGCCAGGTCGAAGGTCTCCAAGATCGTCGGTTGCATCGACTCGGTCGCGCCGCGTCCGATGCATCTGCGCACGAACGCTCGATCCCCGAGCAGATCGAGCAACTCGATCGACTCCGCCGCCAGGGTGTCGTCACCGACGAGGAATTCGAGCAGAAGAAGCGTGAGCTCCTCGACCGGATGTAGCAGCTCCCGTCCGGAGCCACTCCGTTAGGGTGCGGTCATGAAAATCAGCTGGTTCGATTCCGCCACCACTGTCGACGATGCGGTTGCGAACGCCGAACGAGCACGTGCCGTGGGTTGCCATCGCTACTGGTCTCCCCAGATCAGCAACGCCGATCCGATGGTCGTGCTCGGGATCGTGGGTCGTGAGGTTGCCGACATCGGACTCGGTACGTCGGTGGTGGCCATGCAGACCACCTTCGCCCAGAACCTCGCTGCCCAGGCCCGCACGATCGCCCAGGCGAGCGGTGGCCGTTTCACCCTCGGGCTCGGTGCCAGCCACCAGCCCGCCATGGAGCTGGCATTCGGCATCCCGTGGACCAAGCCGTACACCCACATGGTCGAATATCTCGACGCACTGCTCCCGCTGCTCGAAGACCAGCAGGTGTCCACGACCGGCGAATTCGTCACCCATCACACGTCGTTGAACGTTCCTGGCCCCACCCCCGATGTCATGCTTGCCGCGCTCGGTCCAAAGATGCTGAAGCTCGCGTCCGAGCGCACAGCGGGCACCATCACGTGGATGACTGGCCCGAAGACGATCGAGTCGCACATTCGGCCCGGTATCGGGAACGGTCACATCGCAGCGGGCGTGCCGATCTTCATCACCGACGACGTGCCGGCCGCTCGCGAGTTCGCCGGAAAGGCGCTCGCCATCTATGGCCAACTGCCGTCGTATCGGGCCATGCTCGATCGCGAAGGGATGGAGGGACCCGCCGACATGGTGCTGGCGGGTGATCCCGAATCGGTTCGTTCCCAGCTCGAGGCCTACAAGGCGGCCGGCGTCGACGAGATCGCGATGAACGTGCTCGGCACGGGCGAATCGCTCGACGCAACATGGGAGCTCGCCGCCTCGCTCGGTGGGGTGATGTGATGCCCGGGGGACCTCCGGCCAGCGCCTCGGGCAACCCACAACCGCTCGGAGGCAACGAAATGCCGCGGTTCGCCGGCATCACCACCTTCATGCGCCTCCCGGGCCGAAGCGGTCCGGCCGACCTCGATGTCGCCGTGTTCGGTGTGCCGTTCGATCTGGGCACCTCCAACCGACCCGGTGCCCGCTTCGGTCCGCGCGGCATTCGCGAGGAGTCGGTGATGATTCGGCCCTACAACATGGCGACGCAAGCTGCCCCCTTCGACAGTCTGCGCATCGATGACCTCGGTGACATCGCCACCAATGCCTTCGACAAGAACGACTCGGTCGCCCGGATCGAGGCCTACGTCGACACCTTGATGGCGCACGAACTGACAACGGTGGCGTTGGGGGGTGATCACACGATCGTCCTCCCCATCCTGCGTGCGCTGGCAAAGAAGCATGGTCCTCTCGGGCTCGTCCACATCGATGCGCACACCGACATCAACGACGACATGTTCGGCGAGAAGATCGCACACGGCACCCCGTTCCGGCGCGCGGTCGAGGAAGGCCTGCTCGACGGCGATCGCGTCGTGCAGATCGGCGTACGAGGCACGGGATACGCCGCCGATGACTTCGACTGGAGCCGTGAGCAAGGCTTCCGTGTCGTGCAGGTCGAAGAGTGCTGGCACAGGAGCCTGACCCCGCTGATGGACGAAGTGCGGGAGAAGGTCTCGGGCGGTCCCGTCTACATCAGTTTCGACATCGACGGTCTGGATCCGGCCTATGCACCGGGAACCGGCACGTTGGAGACGGGAGGGCTGACCAGTGCGCAAGGCATCGAGATCATTCGGGGTTGTTGGGGGCTGGACGTCGTCGGGTGCGACCTCGTCGAAGTCGCACCGATCTACGACGTCTCCGGCATGACCAGCCGAGTCGCCTCTGATCTCGTCTACGAGATGCTGTGCATCCTCCCCGGCGTCGAACGCAGGGACGCCTGATGGCCGAGTACCTCCATCTCGACAAGAACGAGGGCGTGGCGACGATCACCATCGACCGACCCGAGGTCCGCAATGCGATACCCAGTGGTGGCTGGGACGCGCTCCACGATCTGTTCGACGACGTCGCCCGCGATGACGAGGTCCGTGTGCTCGTGCTCACCGGTGCGGGCGAGGACTTCTGTTCGGGTGCAGACGTCGGTGGTGATCGTGCCGAGCGTCAACCCCACCCACTCGACAGCATGCGGTTGGTCGGGCGGGCCTGTCAGACCTTGCACACGCTTCCGAAACCGACCATCGCCCGAGTCGACGGTGTCGCCGCCGGGGCCGGGCTCAACATGGCATTGGCGTGTGACTTCGTTCTGGCCAGCGACCGGAGCCGGTTCAGTGAAATCTTTGCTCGGCGGGGGCTCAACATCGATTTCGGTGGGTCGTTCATTCTGCCCCGCATCGTGGGGATGCAACGTGCAAAGGAACTGGTGATGCTCGCGGAGGTGATCGATGCCCCCCGTGCCTACGAGATGGGCCTGCTCAATCGGGTGGTACCCCGAGAAGACCTCGACGCGCTCGTCGGGAAATTCGTCGAGAAGTTGCTTGCCGGCCCACCGATCGCCCTCGCCACGAGCAAGAAGCTGCTCAACCAGTCGTTTTCGTCGACTCTCGAGGAAGCTCTGGAGGCCGAAGGGATCGGGCAGGCCTACCAGTTCACCACGGTCGACACGGCCGAGGCCATGACCGCCTTTGTCGAGAAGCGTCCCCCTCGTTTCATCGGCCGTTGAATGTGAGATGCTTTCCGGAATGAGTCACCTCCTCCACCCGTTCACCATCCCGGCAAAGGACACGTCCGACTTCGTCAGAATCGTCTCCGGAAAGGGCGCCGTCCTGACCCTGTCGGACGGTCGTCAGATTCTCGACGGTATGGCCTCGCTCTGGTACTGCAACGTCGGCTACGGGCACCCGAAGGTCAATGAAGCGATCATGAGCCAACTCGGTTCCATCCACGCCCATCACATCTTCGATCCGTTCACCAACGATGTCGCCGAGGCAGCGGCTGCTGCGATCGTCGAGCGGGCACCGATGCCTGGCGGGAAGGTGTTCTTCGGCCAGTCCGGCTCCGAGGCGGTCGACACGGCCCTCAAACTGGCTCGGGCCGCCCAGGTGCAGGCGGGCCACCCGGACAAGACGATCGTGATCTCTCGCTCGAACGGCTATCACGGCACGAACTACGGCGGCACGTCGGCCCAGGGATTCGAGGTGTATCGCGAGGGCTGGGGCGGTCTGGTGCCGGATCATGTCCATGTGCCCGGCAATGACATCGAGGCGCTCGCCACCGTGTTTGCCGAGCACGGCGCTCGTATCGCTGCTGTGATTGCCGAACCATTGCAGGGTGCCGGTGGGGTCATTCCACCAGCACCGGGATATCTCGAAGCGATTCGTCGGCTCTGCTCCGAGCACGGTGCGCTGTACATCAGTGACGAGGTCATCTGTGGCTTCGGTCGTCTGGGTCAATGGTTCGGCGCGGCGCACTACGGCATCGAGCCCGACATGGTCACATTCGCCAAGGCGGTGACCTCCGGGTATGTGCCGCTCAGTGGTGTGATCGTCGGTGAGCGAGCGCTGGGCATGCTCGAGAACGATCCGGAATGGAAGCTCAATCACGGCTTCACCTACTCGGGCCACCAGACCGCCTGCGCTGCAGCTCTGGCCTGCATCGAGGTCACCGAGGAAGAGGGGCTCTTGGAACGCGCCAGGGTGCTCGGCGCTCGACTCCGCAAGGGCCTCCAGACCTTGGCCGATGACGGTCTCTACGCCGAACTGCGAGGTGATGGCTTCGTCTATGCGTTGGTCACCCACGAGGATCAGGCCCCGATCGATGTGCGATGGCGGGCTCTCGACCAGGGGGTGATCGTGCGCCCGATGGCCGACTCGATCGGATTTTGTCCGCCGCTCGTCAGCACCGAAGCGCAGGTCGATCAGCTCGTCGATGCTGCGGCAGCAGCTGCCCGCTGATCCACTCGGTTTCCGGTCGTGCGACGATCACTCACCGAGTGATCGCACCTGTCTGCGGGTTCTGCACGGTGCCAGGTGGGCTGCGCAGTCGCATTGCGTTGCCTACACTGCCGGGAGACAACCAACCGGGGAGCTCGCAACGCCGGGCTGAGAGGTCGACAGCCGTCGACGACCCGACAGAACCTGATCTGGGTAATGCCAGCGGAGGAAGTCATGAAAACGCTGTCGCTTTCGTTGCTGGCTGTCGTGGTGCTCACGGCAGCGTGTGGTGGTGAAGATCGAGCGGGCGAGTTCGGCAGTGACCCGGGTGGTACGACCGTCACTCTCATGACGCACGACTCGTTTGCGATCTCTGACTCGGTCTGGGAAGCCTTCACGGCCGAGACAGGCGTGACCGTCGAACTTCTCCAAGTGGGTGATGCGGGGGCGATGGTGAGCGAGGCGATCCTCACCAAGGACGCGCCGATCGCCGATGTGATCTTTGGGGTCGACAACACCTTTCTCCAGCGCGGACTCGACGCTGCGCTCTTCCAGCCCTACGAGTCCCCGAACCTCGACCGTGTGTTCGACGAGCTGAAGCTCGACGACGACAACCGCGTCACGCCGATCAGCTTCGGGGATGTGTGCGTCAACTACTGGATCGATGCACTCCCCGGTGCTGCGGTGCCAACGACGCTGGAGGACCTCACGAACGAGCGCTATGCAGGTCAACTGGTGGTGCAGTCACCCGAGACGTCCTCGCCGGGGCTTGCGTTCCTGTTGGCCACAATCGTCGGTACTGATGACTGGGAGCAGTTCTGGGCCAATCTGGTCGCCAACGACGTCAGCATCGCAGCCGGCTGGGAGGACGCGTATTACGGCGAGTTCATCGCCGGCGGCGGTGAGCGATCGATCGTCGTCTCGTATGCGTCGAGTCCACCGGCCGAGGTGATTTTCGCCGACCCCCCGATCGACGTTGCCCCCACCGGGGTCCTCCTCGACTCCTGCTTCCGTCAGATCGAGTTCGCCGGCGTGCTCGCCGGTGCTGCCAATCCCTCCGGTGCGGCTGCCCTGATCGATTTCATGCTCACCGACACCTTCCAGGAGGATGTGCCGCTCAACATGTTCGTCTTCCCGGCATCGCAGTCGGCTGCACTGCCGCCGGAATTCGTCGAGCACACGACGGTTCCGATCGCGCCACACATCATGGATCCCGCCGAGATCGAGGCGAATCGAGATGCCTGGGTCGACCGCTGGGTCGAGATCGTTCTCGGGTGATGCGAACTCGGCTTGGCATCGGTGCCGGCGGCGCCATGGTGCTCCTGCCGATCATGTTCATCGGCCTGTTCTTTCTGTTCCCGGTCGGCACGGTTGTGGGGCGGGGACTGGGCGGTGAGGGACTCGATGCCGTCGGCGAACTGATGAGGTCGTCGAGACAACGCAGCGTTCTCTGGTTCACGTTCTGGCAAGCAGTGGTCTCCACTGTGCTCACCCTGGCAGTCGCCCTGCCGGCGGCCGCCACGGTCGGCGGATTGAGCGACCGGGCTCGCCGCGTCGTGCGATCGCTCGTGACCGTGCCGTTCGTTCTGCCCACAGTCGTCGTCGCCGGTGCCTTCGACGAGCTCTTTTTCGCCACGGGGCTCGACTCCGGCGCATTCCGGCTCCGGCACACGGTGTGGGCGATCCTGATCGCGCACATCTTTTTCAACTACGCGGTTGTCGTTCGGGTGGTGGGAACCGCATGGGCCGGACTCGACGGTCGGCAGGCCGAGGCGGCCAGAGTGCTCGGCGCCTCCCGCTGGTGGGCATGGCGGGAGGTGACGTTGCCGTTGCTCCGCCCGGCGATCAGCTCGGCATCGGCAATCGTCTTTCTGTTCTCGTTCACCTCCTTCGGTGCGGTGTTGATCCTCGGTGGACCCAGACGGGCAACGCTCGAGACGGAGATCTACCGATATGCCGTCAGTCGCACCGATCTGACCGGCGCTGCTGCGCTGGCGGTGGTCCAACTGGCAGCGGTCCTTGCGCTGGTCGCCGTGTCGACCTGGCTCGAGCGTCGCCGTCCTGCACCCATCCGAATGGCACGCTCGACGCCGACACTCAGGTCGCGATCGGGCCGGTGGATCAACGCCGTCGTCGCCAGTGCGCTCCTCGGCGTTCCGCTCGCCGTTCTCGTCGAACGCTCGTTCTCGACCGGCACCGGCTACGGCCTCGGACACTACGAGGCGCTCGGCACCCGAGTCCGTCAACTCCCGGCACCGGCGACCACGGCGTTGTGGAACTCGGTCCACTATGCGGTGTTGGCCACTGCACTCGCCGTGCTGATCGGCGTGGTGGCCTCGGTGGTGGTTGTCCACGGTCGCTCGGGCTGGCGGCGGCTCTTCGACCTCGGTCTGACCCTGCCGCTCGGGACGTCCGCCGTCACCATCGGTTTCGGCATGCTCGTTGCGCTGGACGAGCCGCCGGTCGACTTTCGAACCCGCTGGTGGATCATTCCTGTCGCCCACGCGCTGGTCGGAGTTCCCTTCGTGGTTCGCACGATGGTCCCTCTTCTGCGATCGATCGACCCGTCCATCCGCGAAGCCGCTGCTGTGCTCGGTGCGTCTCGACGGCGTATTCGTCGCGAAATCGACCTCGTGATCGGTGCGCGTGGGGCTCTGGTGGGGGGCGGGTTCGCCTTTGCCGTTTCGCTCGGTGAGTTCGGGGCAACGTCGTTCCTTCCCCGGCGCCCCGATGATGTGACTGCGCCGGTCGCACTCTTCCGGCTCCTGTCGACACCGGGCGATCTCCTCCGAGGTCAGGCGATGGCGCTTGCCGTGGTGCTCATGGTGCTCGTCTCGGTGTCGGTGTTCGTGATCGAGTCATCCCACGGCACGACGGAAGGATCGCTCTGATGCTGCGAGTCGATGCATTGACCGTCAGGTTCGGAGGTGTCCGTGCGGTCGACAACGTCTCGTTCGAGTTGGCAGAAGGGGAGCGGCTCGCCGTGCTCGGGTCGAGCGGATGTGGCAAGTCAACCTTGCTGCGGGCGATCGCAGGCCTCGAAGCCGGTGACGGGACAGTGTCGGTCGATGGTACCGACCTGACCCATGCTGCGCCGGACCACCGGCCCATCGGGTTGATGTTCCAGGACCATGCGCTGTTCCCGCACCGCACCGTGGAACAGAACGTGGCCTTCGGTCTTCGCATGGCCGGTGAAGCAGACCGTGCCCGCACCCGGCGGGTGCGAGAGATGTTGGCGCTCGTCGGGCTGGAGGGCTTCGGCGGTCGCGAGATCGCAACACTTTCGGGTGGTGAGGCACAACGGGTTGCGCTCGCCCGCGCATTGGCACCTGCGCCGAAGGTCCTGCTCCTCGACGAGCCGCTGGGGTCACTCGACCGGCACCGCCGCGAGCGGCTCATCGACGAACTCCCCGACGTGTTGCAGGAAACCGGCACCGCGGCGATTCATGTGACCCACGATCACGACGAGGCGTTTGCGATCGGCGATCGACTGGCGGTGATGCATGCCGGGAAGCTGCTGCAGGTTGGACCGCCCGGTGAGGTCTGGGAGGCCCCGACGTCGATCACCGTGGCTCGAGTACTCGGCCACACCAACGAAATCGTCGACGGCTCGGCCACAGTCGTGTGGCGCGCGGATGCGATGATCGTCGACCCGACGGGACCGCACGAAGCAACCGTGGATCGTGTGCAGTTCCGGGGAACATCCCACGCCGCTCGGCTGCGCACCTCCGATGGTCGGATGCTGCGGTTCCTGCTCGACGATCCGCCGACCGTGGGTGACGACGTTCGCTTCCGGATCGATCCCGCTCGTGTCCTCCGGTTCGACTGAGACCGTCAGGCGTCGAGAGCGATCGAAACTATGGTCGATCCATGGCGACGGCGCACAACGGTGACATCGAGCTCTATTACGACACCTTCGGGTTTCCCGTCGACGGGTCCGACGACCCGGCGATCATCTGCATCCCGGGTATGGGAAGCCAATGCATCATCTTTGCCGATGCGTTCTGCCACGCACTCGTCGACCGAGGCTTCTTCGTTCTCCGCATGGACAACCGCGACGTCGGACTGTCGACCAAGACGGATGCGTCGCTCGAATACACCCTCTCGGACATGGCGGCCGACGTCACGGCGGTGCTCGACGCCGCCGGCGTGCAGAAGGTCGTCGTACTCGGCATGTCGCTCGGGGGAATGGTTGCCCAGCAGACGGCGATCGACCATCCCGATCGGCTCCGAGCGCTGGTCTCGGTCGCCTCGTCGTGCGGTGACCCCACCCTGCCGGGTGCTGCGCCGGAGATCGTTGCGGCGCTAATGAAGCCGGGCGAGGCGACGATCGACGCGCAGATCGAATCCGACATCGAGTCTCGCCGGCTGTGGTCCAATCCCGACTGGTTCGATGCAGATGCCCTTCGAGTATTTTTCGCCGCTGTCTACGAGCGGCAGTTCGACAGTGGTGGCGGACTTCGCCAGTACGCCGCTGTCATGCGTTCGCCGGCCTGGATGAACGCCCTGCAGGATCTCGACGTTCCGACGCTCGTCGTACACGGCGAGAACGACACCCTGGTCTTGCCCGAGCATGGTCGCCGCACCGCCGAACTCATACCGGGCGCGGACTATCTCGAGATTGATGGGTTTGCCCACGACTTCGTGTATCAGATGTGGCCGCCACTGATCGAAGCAACCACTGCGCTCACCGCTCGCACGTTCGCCTGAGCTGTGTCCCTTCTTCGTCGCGAACTAGCATCGGCGAGCCTCACCTCAGACAGTCTCAGGAGCACGCCATGGGTCCACTCGCCGGAGTCCGCATCATCGAACTTGCCGGGATCGGACCCGGCCCGTTCTGCGCAATGATGTTGGCGGACATGGGGGCGGACGTGATCCGTGTCGATCGAGCCGGCGCCGTACGTGGTGGCGATCCGAGCACGCCGCCGGCCGACGTGATGAACCGCGGTCGTCGTTCGATCGGGGTCGACCTGAAGTCGCCGGGTGGCGTCGAGACCGTGATGCGTCTGGTCGAGTCGGCCGACGCACTGATGGAGGGATTTCGGCCGGGTGTCACCGAGCGTCTCGGTCTCGGTCCTGACGACTGTCTGGCCCGCAACCCTGCGCTCGTCTACGGGCGCATGACCGGCTGGGGGCAAGACGGCCCGTACGCCCTTGCGGCTGGTCACGACATCAACTACATCTCGCTCGCCGGCGCGCTCGACAGCTACGGCCGCCGGGGGCAGGCCCCCGTTCCGCCGATCAACATGGTTGGCGACTTCGGCGGCGGGGGCATGTACCTGGCGTTCGGGATGGTCTGTGCGATTCTCGAGGCCCGCGGCAGTGGGCAGGGTCAGGTTGTCGATGCCGCGATGGTCGATGGTGCCGCGTCGCTCATGTCGTTCATCCATGGCTTCCGAGCGATGGGGGTCTGGAACGACGAGCGCGGCACCAACATGCTCGACACTGGATCACACTTCTACGACGTCTACGAGACGAGCGACGGCCGATATGTGTCGATCGGTTCGATCGAGCCGCAGTTCTACGCCGAACTGCGCGAGAAGCTCGAACTCACCGACCCGAAGTGGGATCAGCAGATGAGTCGGAGCGCCTGGCCCGAACTCAAGGAAGAGCTGGCAGCGATCTTCAAGACCCGCACGCGCGACGAGTGGTGTGACGTGATGGAGCACACCGACATCTGCTTCGCCCCCGTGCTGTCGCTGGCCGAGGCTCCCCAGCATCCTCACAACGTCCATCGCGGCACCTTCATCGAGTACGAGGGCATCACCCAGCCCCGTCCGGCCCCTCGATTCAGCCGCACCGACTCCGAGATCCAGCGGCCCCCGGCCCACGCCGGTCAGCACACCGATGAGGTCCTCAGCGACTATGGATTCGGCGCGGACGAGATTGCGTCGCTGCGAGACAGCGGCGCAATCGCCTGATGGCGACCGCGGTTTTCTTCCACGCCCATCCCGACGACGAGGCGATCGCGACCGGTGGCACGATGCTGATCGGGGCCCAGCGCGGCCATCGCATCGTGCTGGTCTGTGCCACCGACGGTGGGAGGGGCGAAGCAGCGCCCGAGATGATTCCGGTCGGGGACACGCTCGCCGACGTACGAGCTCGCGAGCTTCGTGCAGCCGGTGACGTGCTCGGTGTCAGCCGGCTCGAGTTCCTCGGCTACCGAGATTCAGGGATGGAGGGCGAGGCGACCAACGATGATCCGGGCTGCTTCTGGCAAGCCGACGTCGACGAGGCAGCAGAACGACTCGCAGCGATCCTGCGCAGCGAGAATGCACAGCTCGTCACCTTCTACGACCCGATCGGCGGCTACAACCATCCCGACCACATCCAGGTGCATCGAGTCGGGAAGCGGGCCGCCGAGCTCGCTGGTGTGCCCCACTGCTTCGAATCGACCATGAACCGTGAGCAGATGAAGGGTTTCGCCGACGACCCGGCATGGGCCGAGATGACCGACGAGGGGTCGAGCGACGACGACGGTGCAGGGCAACGTGACCTGCTCGAAGCAGAGCTGGGGACGCCGGCTGCCAAGATCACCCATGCAGTCGATGTTTCGGCCGTGATCGAGGCCAAACGATCGGCAATGGCTGCCCACCGGTCGCAGATCACCGACGACTCCGTGTTTCTCCGCCTTCCGGCCGATGCCTTTGTTCGGGCGTTCGGCGTCGAGTGGTTCGTGGAGCGCGGCGCGCCGCGATCCGGTGAGCCGTACCAGCGTGACATCTTCTCGCGACTTGGTTGATCTGCGCACCAGCGTGATGCCGAATGTCTGTGAGAATTCGAGGGTGCCGCTGATCGAGCTCGTCGCCCCCGACCCCGCATGGCCCGCCCAGTTCGCCGATATCGAATGGGAACTCGACGCCGTGTTCGGATCGACTGCGCTGCGCATCGACCACATCGGCTCGACATCGGTCCCGGGACTTGCGGCGAAGGACATCATCGACGTGCAGGTCACGGTGGCGTCGTTGGATCCGACCATCGTCGACGCGATGGTCGATGCAGGGTTCGTTCACCGTGACGACATCGACACCGATCGGTTGACGGGGTGTGATCAGCCCGACGAACTGCGAAAGCTGTACTTCAACGAGCGACCCGGCGACCGGCGGGCCAACATCCATGTTCGGGTCGCTGGGTGTTTGAACCAGCGGTATGCGCTGCTCTTCCGCGACCACCTCCGCGCTGACGAGGCGGTGCGCGCCGGGTACGCCGGACTCAAGGGTGTGATCGCCCGTGCGTACCCCGATGATCCCGAGAAGTACTACGACGTCAAGGACCCCGTGATGGACATCATTTTTCGGGGCGCCGAGTACTGGGCAGCGACGGTCGGGTGGACCCAATGATCGCCGATCTTCACGACGTTGTGAGCTGGGTGTTCGTCATTGCCAACGGTGCAGCTGCGGTACTGGCCCTCATCGCCCACTCCGTCGAGTCCGTCCGTGGCCGCCATGTGTGGGTTGCGATCGGCGTGGGCTGGGTCATCGTCGTCGTGCAGACGGCACTCGGCGTTGCACTGCAGATCCAACGCGAGGTTGATGCCGGCACCCATCAGGCGTACGGGTTCGTTGCGTTCGGCTCGCTGTCGATCATCTATGCCGGACGCACCGAGATGCGCGACCGCCCCTACCTGCTCTTCGGTCTGGGAACCCTCTGGGTGACCGGTCTCGGGATTCGAGCGATGTTCCTCTCGTGAGTGGTGGCAGTGGGGGGAGCGCCCGATGATCACCCTCGAGGACTTCCGGTTGTTCTGCGGTCGCACGATCGCCGGCACACTTGCTGCTGTCGACCGACTCGACGACGAACTCGTAAATCGTCGACTCGGCCACGTTGGTGCGAACACGCCCTTCCAAATCGCCACCCACGCCTTCTCCGCTGCGGAGTGGTGGTGTTCGCACGTGGTCCTCGGGCGGCCGAGCAGCCGGGCTCGCGACGATGAGTTCGTCGCGTCCGGCACTGTGGCGGACCTCCACGCAGCGGCACGAGGAGTCCTCGACCTGCTCGACGATCTTGCTCCCGATCTCGCGGTGGCGACGGCCACGGTGCATCAACCCGCGACCGAGCAACCGCTCGGGCAGGCCTGGACCGTTGGCGCAGCAGTGCTTCATGCCTACGAGGAACTTGCCCAGCATCTGGGGCACCTCGAGATCACGGTCGACATGTTGTTGATGGAGGCCTGACCGGAGGACGGGGATGTTCGATGCCGAGATCGACATCGGGCCCGCTCACATTGCAGGTTCGATTCCGAGTTCGGCGTAGTTCTGTTCGTCGTAATTGGCTCGGAACATGTCGCGCAGCCGGGTAGCAGCCTCGTCGTATGCCTCGGGGTCATCCCACGTGTCGCGCGGGTTGAGGATCGTGTCGTCGACCGTTTCGCACGTTGTGGGCATCTTCACGCCGAGGATGGGTTGGGTCACCAACTCGGCGGTGTCGAACGCGCCGTCGAGTGCTGCGTCGAGCAGCGCTCGGGTGTCCTTGAGCGACATGCGCTCGCCTTTGCCGTAGGGGCCGCCGGTCCAGCCGGTGTTGAGCATGATGCACCGCGTGTTGTTCTCGGCCATACGGTTGGCGAGCAGTTCGGCGTACACCCTCGGCTTCTGGGACATGAACGGTGCGCCGAAGCATGACGAGAAGTTCGGCTCTGGTTCGGTAACGCCCACCTCGGTACCGGCGAGCTTCGACGTGAAGCCCATGACGAAGTGGTACATCGTTTCGCTCTTGTCGAGGATCGAGACGGGGGGCAGCACGCCGAAGGCGTCGGCCGTGAGCAGGACGATCGTTTCGGGGTGCGGCCCCGCCGCACCGTTGCGGACGTTCGGATTCGCGAGCAACGGATAGGCGAACCGGGTGTTCTCGGTGATGGAACCGTCCGTGAGATCGAACTCCTGTGGATCGGTCTCCTCGATCGTCTTTCCGGGAAGGGGTGGAACGTTCTCGATCAGCGTCCCCGGCATCGACATGGCAGCCGCGATGATCGGTTCGGCGTTCTTGTCGAGATCGATCAGCTTTGCGTAGCAGCCGTTTTCGAAATTGGAGATGCCGGCGTCGGTCCAGACGTGCTCGTCATCGCCGATCAGTTCTCGTGCGGGATCTGCGGAAAGGGTGGTCTTCCCGGTACCGGAAAGGCCGAACAGGATCGCAGTGTCGCCACGGCCGCCCACGTTGGCCGAGCAGTGCATCGACAGTTGCCCCCTGTCGGGGAGCACGAAGTTCATGATCGTGAACATGGTCTTCTTGTTCACGCCGCAGTAGTCGGCCGGCCCGAGGACGAGCCCGACCCGGTTCTCGATGTCGATGATCACGGCCCGGTTGCTTCGGGTGCCGTCGCGTTGTGGATCGGTTACGAACGACGGTGCGTTGATGAGCGTCCAGCCCGAGTCGGCCCGGTCGGCGTCGTCGCGGACCCCGCTCGGGAACATGATGTTGCAGAAATACGCGTGTGTCGCGAATTCCCCGACGAAGCGGTACGGCTCGGCGAAGGTGGGATCCCAGCCACAGAAGACGTCGGTGACGTAGAGGTGTTCACCGCGTTGATTGAGATGCTCGACCACGCGGGGGAGAAGGGCATCGAAGGCAGCAGCATCGAACTTACTGAACCCGTTCTTCCACCACACCCGGTCGGTGGTGTCGGGGCGGTCGACGCAGAACGTGTCGGCAACGGGCCGGCCGGTGCACTCCGGATCGGAGAAGAAGACCAGGGGACCGTCTTTGCCGAGCGAGGTCGGGAACGCTTTTTGTGCGTCGTCCGGTCCGTCGAGCGTGACCCGACCACGATCGTTTGCAATCGCCTCGTCGAACAGTTCGGATTGCGAGAGGTTGGCACGCAGTTCGAGGCCGGTGATCCCGAAGCGGGACTCGAGCTGTGATGCCACATCGGCGGTCGGGATGGTCATGGAAGAGCCCTTCTTTGCTCTTGCTCGCCCAGTGGCTCACCTGAGCCCCGGGTGTACCACGGTAGGTGGTATGGAAGTAACCGACGGGAGCAACCAACGCAGTCCTTTACGATAACCCCTATCGTTTCAGGCGATGACCGTGAACGCATACATCCTCATCCAAGCCGAAGTTGGCAGCGCCGCCGACGTGGCGACAGCGGTGCGTCAGATCGACGAAATCGAGAGTGCCGAGGTCACCATGGGCCCCTACGACGTGATCGCGCGTGCGGGGGCCTCGGACATGGACCGACTCGGTGGCATCGTCGTGAACGCGGTCGGCAACCTCTCGGGCGTCGAGCGGACCCTGCTCTGCCCGATCGTGAACCTCTGACCGGTCCTCGCGTTCGTGCCGATCATGTCGGCAGCCTGCTGCGGCCGCTGCCGCTGATCGAAGCGCGGGCCGACCACATGGGTGCGGATCAGCTTCACAGTGGTGGAGCGCTTCGCTCCTTGGAAGACCGCGTGATCGCAGATGTGGTCGCCATGCAGGCCGAGATCGGGCTGCCACTCGCCACCGATGGCGAGTTCCGCCGGTCGTTTTGGCACTACGACTTCCTCGATCTGCTCGACGGCGTCACCGTCGAGTATCGCCCCTCGAAGGGTGGCCTCCGGTTCGAAGGGACGACCTTGCGGCCCTTCTACCCAACCATCACGGGTCCGATCGACTTCCCTGCCGATCACCCGATGCTCGATCACTTCCGGGCCCTGGCTGCCATCTGCCCGACAACACCGAAGATCTCGATTCCGGGTCCATCGACTGTCCACTTCCGAACGGCAGCCTCTGCGATCGCTCCTGAGCGCTATCAGGATCTCGATGTCTTGTTGAGCGACATTGCCGGGGCGTACGCCAAGGCGGTCGCCGCCTTCTACGACGCCGGATGTCGCTACCTGCAGATCGACGACATCTTTTTCGCCTACCTGTGCGATCCCGATCAGCGTGCGGCAAAGCGAGCGGAAGGTTTCGACCCCGATGATCTCATTGCCCGCTATGCCGCGATGCTCGACATCGCCATCGCCGGGCGGCCCGACGACCTGACGATCGCGATGCATCTTTGTCGCGGCAACTTCCGCTCCACCCACGCCGCCACCGGCGGCTACGACCCGGCGGTCGACGCCATTTTCAATGCGACCAGCGTGGACGTGTACTACCTGGAATACGACACGGAGCGAGCCGGTGGTCTCGAACCGCTCCGGCTGCTTCCTGCCGGCGACAAGCGAATCATGCTCGGTCTGATCACCACCAAGACGGCCGAACTCGAGTCAGTCGACGAGCTGGCGAAACGAGTGGACGCGGCGAGCCGTTACGTCGACCTCGACCAGCTCGGGATTGCACCCCAATGCGGGTTCGCATCGACCGAAGAAGGCAACCTGCTCACCGAGTCCGAGCAGCGCGCCAAACTCGAACTCGTCGTGCGCGCGTCCGACGCCATCTGGAGCTGAGCTTCGCCGGGTGCACGATCGAGCCGACCCGATCGTCGACCGGCAGACGAACCCCTACAGATCGGGGGTGCTCATGTCGGCTTCGGAGCCAAGCTTGAGGGCGGTGGCACGACCCTCGGCATCGAGCTCGAAGTTGACCCGCTGCCCCTGACGGAGCATGCGAAACAGCGACCCGTCGAGCGCGTCGGCTGCGAGGTCGATCTCGGCGAAGTCCGACTCGTCGATCAGCACCCCGTCACCGGTGCCGGGGTCGTAGCTCTTGATCACTCCCTGCATGCGCCGCAGCGTAGCCCCATGAAGGTCACGCCGACGACGCAGAGCCGGGTACGATCGGTCGCCGTGTCCGGCTCTACCCTCGACGCCCTCGGCCTCCGCTCGACTATTGAGGCCTTCAGCAGCGCCCTCGCAGATCACCGCGAGGCGATCAACAATCTGAACGTCTATCCGGTGCCCGACGGGGACACCGGAACCAACATGTCGCTGACGCTGCGCTCGGTGTGCGACGAACTCGCCGACGCTGACGCCGACATGGCGTCGGTGTGTCGTGCGGTCGCGCACGGATCGCTCATGGGGGCACGCGGCAACAGTGGCGTGATCATGTCGCAGATCCTCCGAGGGTTCTCCGGTGTCGTGTCCGATGCTGTCGAGATCGACGGACGGGTCTTCGCCGACGCGCTTGTGGCGGCGTCGGAGGGGGCATACGGCGCGGTTGGCAACCCGGTCGAGGGAACGATTCTCACGGTCGTGCGCGAGTCCAGCGAGGCAGCGCAGGCGGCCGCCGACGACGGTGCCGACCTGGTGGCGGTGCTCGATGCTGCACGAACGGAGGGAACAGCGTCGCTCGCGCGCACGCCGACGCTGCTGAAGGTCTTGGCCGATGCTGGGGTGGTCGATGCCGGTGGAAGTGGGTTTCTGCTGTTCCTCGACGCTGCGCTCTCCGTCACCGACGGTCGACCGATTCCCGAACCGGACGTGCAAGCACCGCCGACGTTCGACCGCGAGCGCGATGACGGCGGCGATCACGAGCCGTCGATCGCCGATCTGCGCTACGAGGTCATGTTTTTGCTCGATGCCCCCGACGACACGATCGCCGGGTTCAAGGCTGCATGGTCCGAGGTTGGAGATTCGATCGTGGTCGTCGGCGGTGATGGCATTTTCAACTGTCATATCCACTGCGACGACATCGGCGCCGCGATCGAGTGCGGCATCGACGTCGGCCGACCTCACAACATCCGCGTCACCGACCTTCTCGAGGAGCTCGAAGCCCAGCGCGAAGAGGACTGGGTCGCAGCCGAGATCGGAGCGGACGGACCGAACGGTGATCCGGTTCCCACCGCAGTGGTTGCGGTTGCCGTCGGCGACGGCATCGTGTCGATCCTGAAGTCGATGGGAGTTCATGCCGTTGTCGCCGGCGGACAGTCGATGAATCCGTCCACCGCCGATCTCGTCGCTGCCGTCGAATCGGTCCCGGCCTCCGAGGTCGTGGTGCTGCCCAACAACAAGAACATCATCCCGGTCGCCGAGCAGGTCGATGCACAAACCGGCCGAATCGTTCGGGTCGTGCCCACTCGCACGATCGCAGAAGGCATCGCCAGTCTGATGGCCTATGACCCGCAGACGACAGCGGAGACGAATGCGGCCAACATGACCGAAACGGCCTCGGGTGTGGTTGCCGGGGAGGTGACGCAGGCTGTGCGGGAATCCACCTCCGAGGCAGGGCCGATCGCAGAAGGTGACTGGCTCGGAATCCGCCGGGAAGGGATCTGTGCCGTGCAGCCGACGATGGCCGAGGCTGCGATCGAGTTGCTCGACGCAATGCTGGATCGCGACCACGAGTTGCTCACCATCATCGCCGGCGAGGACGCCGATGACGACAGCACCGCCCAGATCGAGTCCTGGCTCGCCGAGCATCACAGCGACGTCGATGTCGAGGTCCACGAGGGCGGGCAGCCCCTGTATCCCTACTACTTCGGGCTGGAGTAGGAGCAAGGGTGCCGGCCGGTGACCCGCCCCTGACGCTGCGGGATCTCGAGGCGATTCCTGTCAGCCGATTGCGCGGCGTCGGTGAGAAGAAGGGCGCGGCACTCGCCTCGGCGGAGATCGCATCGGTGCTCGATCTCCTCACCCATTACCCCCGCCGGTACCTTGACCGAACCCGAGAAGCGTCCATCGGCGAGCTCGGCGCCGGCGACGAGGCGACGGTCTTCGGAGAAGTCCACCGTTCGTCGACACGGCAGCTCAACGGGCGACGCACACTCACCACTGTCATCATCGGCGACGGTGGCAATCAGCTCACGCTGACGTTTTTCAACCAGCGTTGGCGGGAGAAGCAGCTCACGCCGGGCATGACGGTGATCGTGCACGGCACCTGTGAGATCTATCGCGGCCAGCGGCAGATGACAGGTCCGGTGGTCGACCTGGCGGGTGACCAGACCGGCCGGATCGTGCCCGTTTATCCGCAGTCGGAGAAGTCGGGCCTGCTCACCCGAGACATTGCAGCCTTCGTGGAGGAAGCGCTGGCCCGCTGCTTGCCGCGTGGCTTCGACGATCCGCTGCCGGCGGACGTGCGCAAACGGTTCGGTTTCGTCGCTCGTGCCGACGCCGTCTGCGGGATCCACCAACCCGAGACGTTGACCGACCGGGACGAGGCCCGGCGTCGGCTCGTCTTCGACGAGTTGCTGCGGGTTCAGCTCGAACTCGTTCGCCGGAAGCGTCGCATCGAACGAGCAACTGCGGGAATCGTGCACGGAACCGCAGGTGAGCTCACCGAACGTTTCGTCGAGCGGTTGCCGTTCCCCCTGACGAATGCCCAACGACGAGCAATCGACGAGATCAACAGCGACCTTGTGCTCGGTCGACCCATGCATCGGCTCCTGCAGGGCGATGTGGGCTCGGGAAAGACGTTGGTCGCCGTGCACACCCTGCTCGTCGCCGTCCAAGGCGGATACCAGGGCGCATTCATGGCGCCGACCGAGGTGCTCGCCGAACAACACCATGCCGGTGTCACGGCGATGCTCGGCGATCTGTCGGTTCCCGACCCGACCACGCTCATGGGCGATCGGCCGCTGAGGATCGAGTTGCTGACCAACCGCGTCGGTGTGGCGGAGCGTCGAACGATCCTGGCCGACCTTGTCAAGGGCAAGGTCGACATCGTCATCGGCACCCATGCACTGATCCAGGACAAGGTCGAGTACGCAGCGCTCGGGGCAGTCGTGATCGACGAGCAGCACCGCTTCGGTGTCGAACAACGAGCGGCGCTGCGGGACAAGGGTGACGCGATCGCCGCTCCCGATGTGCTGGTCATGACCGCAACACCGATTCCGCGCACAGCGGCGATGACCGTCTACGGCGATCTCGATGTGAGCATCCTCGACGAACTGCCCCCGGGACGAACACCGATCGTGACCGAGTGGGCACGAGACGATGCGGGCGAGCAGGCGGTGTGGAGTGCGGTCCGGGCTGCGGTCGCCGACGGTCGCCAGGCCTACGTCGTCTGTCCGCTCATCGACGAGTCGGAGTCGCTCGAGGTCCGATCCGCCGAGGACACGTATCGTGCGCTGCAAGCCACCGAGCTCGCCGATCTGCGGGTCGGGCTCCTCCACGGTCGGGTCACCTCGGCCGAGAAGGACGAGGTCATGGGCTCCTTCCGGCAAGGCGAAACCGATGTCCTCGTCGCCACCACGGTGATCGAGGTCGGTGTCGATGTTGCGAATGCAACGGTAATGGTGATTCTCGATGCTGACCGATTCGGCATCGCCCAGCTCCATCAACTTCGCGGCCGGGTCGGCCGTGGCGAACATGCGAGCCGTTGCTTCCTCGTCGGTGACCCGACCACCACGGACGGCGCCGCTCGCCTCGAGGCACTGGTGGCGTCGACCGACGGCTTCGAGCTGGCAGAGATCGATCTCGAACTCCGCGGCGAGGGCACGATCATGGGGGACCGACAGAAGGGCCGCAACGACCTCAAGCTGGCATCGCTTCGTCGCGACAGGGAGTGGGTCACCGCAGCGAGAGAGATTGCGATCGAGATCATCGATGCCGACGAGGAACTCGACGACCACCCCGGTCTCGCCGACGAGCTCGATCTGCTGCTCGGTGACGATGATGCCGACTACCTGCTGAAGGATTAGCAGCAACGTCGTCTCGGGCACGTGCCGATCGTGGCGGACGTCCGCTGTGTTGTGGGAAGGTGCGACACATGCCCACCCTCGACGCGGTGTCCGCTGACATCACGACGCTGGACGTCGATGTGGTCGTGAATGCTGCGAAACCGTCGCTGCTGGGTGGTGGTGGCGTCGACGGGGCGATCCACAGGGCCGCAGGCCCCGAACTCCTCGATTTTTGTCGCACGCTGGGGGGTTGTGAAGCCGGCGACGCCAAGATCAGCCCGGGCTTTGGTCTGCTTGCGCCGTGGATCGTGCACACCGTCGGTCCGATCTGGCGGGGCGGGACCAACGGCGAGCCGGACCTGCTGGCGTCGTGCTATCGGCGTTCCCTCGAGCTCGCCGACGGCGTTGGTGCCGACAGCGTTGCGTTTCCTGCCATCTCCACCGGGGTGTATGGCTACCCGGTCGACGCCGCCGCGAAGGTTGCACTCGCAGCCGTCCGCAACACCGACACGACCGTCGGACGGGTCCTCTTCGTTTGCTTCAGCGACAGCTCCCGGCGTCACTACGACGACCTGCTCTGACGCTCCCATGTTCGGAGATCCGCGCTGGCCCGAAATCACGCGGCCTAGATTTGGACGACTGTGACCGAACGCCTGCTTCGCGACTTCTCGCTGGACTTCTTCTCCCTCCAGGGCAAGCGTGCCATCGTCACCGGTGGAAACCGCGGCCTCGGGCAGGGGTACGCGGTGGCGATGGCGAAGGCCGGGGCCGACATCTATATCCCGACGATTGTGGACGACGACGGGACGACCGGTGAACTCGTCGAGGCCGAGGGGCGCCGGTGCATCGTCGACTACGCCGACCTGACCGCCGTTGGCGTCCCTGCCGACGTCGTCCGGGCCTGCGTCGACACCCTCGGCGGTGTCGACATCGTCGTCAACAATGCCGGAATCGGTCTCAACGTCGACGACGTCCGTGACTTCGATCGAAGCAAGTGGGACCCGATGGTCGCCGTCAACCTCACTGCGGCATTTGAGATGAGCCATGCCGTCGCCCCGATCTTCATCGAGCAGGGCAGCGGCAAGATCATCAATGTGTGTTCGATGTTTTCGTTCCTCGGCGGTCGTCGTTCGCCGGCCTATGCAGCGACCAAGCATGGGATTGCCGGGCTCACCAAGGCCTACGCCGACGAACTCGGACCGTTCGGGGTGCAGGTGAACGGCATCGCGCCCGGGTACTTTGCTACCGAACTGACCAGCGAGACCCGCGCAGATCCTGAGACGGACAGGGCGGTGATCGATCATGTGCCTGCCGGCGAGTGGGGTCAGGTCCAGGATCTGATGGGTGCCTGTGTGTTCCTCGCCAGTCGTGCTGCCGACTATGTCAACGGCCACGTGTTGGCGGTCGACGGCGGTTATCTCGTTCGCTAGTTCGTTCCTTCCGACAACCCCAGGAAACGGCCCACCATGCCCCTCACTCGAGAAGCCATCGTCGAAGGGCTGCGCGCGCTGCTCGGCTCCGAAAAAGTCGACACCGATGCGCAGACGCTCAACGAGAACAGTCTCGACCGCTACCGCAAACTCGAGGACATCTTCGGGATCTACCGCCTCCCGATCCCGGCTGCCGTCGTGCGAGTCGAGAGCACCGACGATGTCGCTTCCACGCTCGCCTTCTGCAACGAGCACAGGATCAATGTCGTGCCGAAGACCGGTGGCACTGCCACCGAAGGTGGTCTCGAGACGATTGCCGAGAACTCGGTCGTGATCGACGGCAAGCGGATGGACCGGATCCTGCACATCGACGAGTTCAACATGCAGGCAACTGTCCAGTGCGGGGTGAAGCTGCAGGATCTCGAAGATCGTGTGCGAGCGATCGGTCTCACGACCGGGCACTCACCCCAGTCGAAGCCCCTTGCGATGTTCGGTGGCCTGGTCGCGACTCGTTCGATCGGCCAGTTCTCCACGCTTTACGGCGGTATCGAGGACATGGTCATGGGTCTCGAGGCCGTGCTGGCGTCGGGCGAGATCGTGCGGATCAAGGATGTTCCCCGTCGAGCGGGTGGCCCCGACATCCGTCACGTCATCATCGGGAACGAAGGCGCCCTCTGTTACATCACGGAGGTCACCGTCAAGCTGTTCACCCACTACCCCGAACACAACCGGTACCTGGGGTGGCGACTCGACGAGATGAAGCCGGGTTTCGAGATCCTGCGCGACGTCATGGCCGCCGGCTTCAAACCGTCGGTCGCTCGGCTCTACGACGCCGAGGACGGCGCGCAGCACGGCTTCGACGCCTTCGCCCCCGGACAGTGCGTCCTGATCTTCACCACCGAGGGTCCGGCTGGGGTGTCTGCGGCGACCGCCGAGGGGATCGCCGAGATCGTCGACGCGCGCTCCGAGGTCACCCCGGTCGACACCGCCATCATCAAGACGTGGTTCGAGCATCTCAACTGGGGTCCCGAGAAACTCGCCGAGGAGCGAGCGTTCATCCGCGAGAACCTTCGGATGGGCTACACCACCGAGGTCTCTGGCAATTGGTCGATCATCAACGAGATCTACGAGAACGGCATTCGACGGGTACGCGAGGAGTTTCCCCACATCGCCGATGTCACGATGCTCGGTGGACACTCATCGCACAGCTACCAGACCGGCACGAACATGTACTTCGTCTACGACTACGACGTCGTCGACTGCACGATCGAAGAGGAGCGCGAGAAGTACCACATCCCGCTGAACGCGATCTTCGTCGAGGAGGCGCTGAGGGCAGGGGGCTCGATGTGTCATCACCACGGGATCGGCAAGTACCGCGCCGCGTGGACCGCCGAGGAGCACGGCTCGGCCTATCGCCTGATGCAGGGCCTCAAGCGCGAGTTCGACCCCAATGGGATCATGAACCTCGGCTGCATCTACCCGGTTGATCAGTGATGCTTCGGCCGCTCGGCGGCCATGTAGACGGTGAGGGTGATCAGTCCCAGTCCCGAGGCGACGGCCAGCGCAACCGAACTCGACCACTCGAGCATCGGGATGAACACGAGCGGACCGGCAGCGTGACCGAAGAAGCGGAACGCAAGCACCGAGCTGAGGGCACCACCGCGGTTCTCGGGCACGGCGATCGCAGCGAGACGCTGCAGGTTCAGTGGGATCAAACCGACGACGACCGACAGCAGAAGCCACACGACGACGAACGTCGTCACCTCACCGAAGATGCCGAGGGTGGCGCCGATGGCTGCGGTCGCCCCCAGGCTCAGCAGTGACGCCCGGCGACCGCCGAGTCGGTCGATGGCCGAGCCCCATCGCGGGCTTGTCGCCATGGTGAGGAGCCCGGAGGTGAGCAGGATCGCCCCGGTACCCGACGACGAGACGTCGAGTTCATCGCGCAGGCGAACCCCGACCAGCACGGCGAGGCCCAGTGGGCCGGCTGCAGCGGTGAACGCGCCGAGCCACAGTCGGGTCATCGCAAGCCGAAAGAGCGGCCGGATCGGTGGTGCGTTCAGCGACCGCCGCGGTTCGCCGGGGGCGGGGCGGAGGCTGAGCAGGATCGACACGGCAGCGACGAGGATGAACGTCCATCGCCAGTCGATTTCGGCCATGAGTCCGGAGGCGAAGGGAGCGACTGCCGACCCGGCAGCCTGGAAGCCGGCGTAGACACCGACGGCTCGGCCGAGACGGCGCTCCTCCACGATCTCGGAAAGTCCGGCGATCAACAGCGGTGTGATGAAGGCGTTGGCAGCACCCATCACGATGCGGGCTGCGATGAACAGACCGAGCGTGGGCGTGAAGGCGGCGACGATCGATGCCAGGGCGTAGACCCAGAACGTGATGCGGGTCACCCGCCTGCGGCCGTACCGTTCGCCGATCGTTCCCGAGACCAGCAGACACACCGCCATCGCGAAGAGATAGCCCGAGAACGACCACGTGACGGCGGCAGTGGTTGCGTCGAAGGCGTTGCGCAACTCCGGGTAGATCGAGATCACGACCATGGTGCCGAATGGCCCGAGAAACCCACCGACGAGGAATGGCAGCGTCCTCCACGTCAGGATTGCCTCGTCGGCTGTGGTGGTCCTACCCATCGACGCGAGCCTCTCACGCCCGGAGGAGGGCGACGTAGTTCTCGCAGCACGGCACCTCCGCCGCCTGACTCCACTGTCGTGACGAGCGGGAGGGATCAGGATGAGGGGGTGGCCAGGGTGGAGGGGCAGCGTGACCGCTAGGTTGCTCTGCCATGGCCGAACAACGGTTCGTGATCGGGGTCGACATCGGGACCCAGAGCGCAAAGGTTGTTGTCTTCGCCGAGTCGGGGGAGGTTGTTGCCCGCGGCCGGAAGCAGCTCCGCCAACTGGTGATCCCGTCTCCCAACCGAGCGATCCATCCCGCTGACGACCTGTGGGACGGGACGGTTGCGGCGTTTCGGGAGGCCATTGCTGGGTTCACTGCTGCTGGGCATGACACCGCCGACATCGACGCGATGGGCATTTGTGTCATTCGGTGTTGTCGGGTTCTGCTTCGGGCCGACGGGTCACTCGCCCACCCGGTGATCAATTGGATGGACGAGCGCCTGGATCGTCCCCACGCCCACGAGTCTCGGTACGGTGAGGTCAGCCATGTCACCACGAGCTCGGGGTACATCGGATTCCGGCTCACCGGAGAGCGGGTGGACACCTGTGCGAACCTGATCGGATGGTGGCCCGTCGACGATCGTGCGCTCGACTGGTCGACCGACGCCACGCAATGGGATGCCTGCGGGCTTCGTCGTGATCAGGTCTTCGACCTTGTGAAACCGGGGGAGAAGATCGGCGGACTCACCGCGTCGGTCGCTGCTGAGCTCGGCTTGCCCGATGGCCTCCCGGTCATCGCAACTGCCCACGACAAGGCTGTCGAAGCCCTCGGTTCGGGGGCGCTCGACCCGGGGGTCGGCCTGATTTCGCTCGGCACCTACATCGCTGCGATGACCCATGGTGCAGCGCCGATCGCCGATGCCGAATCCTTCTGGACATTCCAGGCCGCACTTGCGGGGCAGTACCTCTACGAGTGTTGGGGCGTTCGTCGCGGTATGTGGAGCGTCAGTTGGTTCCGTGACCAGTTCGGAGCGGGGGCGTCCGAACGTGACCTCGATGTCGAGGCGCAGACGGTGCCGCCCGGTTGTGACGGGTTGCTGACCGTGCACGACTGGGCTGCTCCACCTCACGCGCCATTTCGCAAAGGAGCGTTGATCGGCTTCGACGGCCGTCACGGCCGAGCCCATGTGTACCGGTCGATACTCGAGGGAATCGCACTGCGACTTCGGCGCCACATGCAGCAGATGGCCGACGAACTCGCTCGGCCGTTCGATGAACTGGTCGTGAGCGGGGGCGGTGCAAACTCCGACGTCATGATGCAGATCCTCGCCGACGTCCATGGGGTCCCGGTCAGCCGGAACCGACTTCGTTCATCGGCTGCGATCGGCTGCGCCGTGCACGCCGGAACCTTCGCCGGCGTGTGGTCGTCTCCCGACGAGGCGGTCGACCTGCTCGTCCGGCGTGCGGAGAGCTTCGAGCCCGTCGCCGAGCACACCGACCGCTACGCCGACCTGTCGGCGATCGAGGCACTGACGCATCAGCACCTCGATCCGATCACCGAGGCGATCTCCGCACTGGATCGGTGACGGCATTGCGTACCCGAGTCACGGCTCGATGTCGTCAGCGGTGAGTTCGACGTCCCAGCGGTCGAGACAGTCGCGGCACCGGAAGGCGACGATGTCGCCGGGCTCCCACCCCTCGTCGGGTTCGTAGCTGATCAGTGAGCACTCGCCGCCGCAATCGACGCAGGTGATCGTTCGGGGTATGGGCATCGTCCGACCGTACCGGCCCGATCATGCGGCACACTGGCGACCATGCGTGTTGTTGCCGGATCACTCGGCGGTCGAAAGCTGGTTTCCCCGGCGGGGGAGGACACCCGACCGACCTCGGAGCGGGTGCGCGAGGCGATGTTCAATGCGCTGTTCTCTCTCGATGCGATCGACGGTTCGCGGGTGCTCGACCTGTTTGCCGGCTCGGGTGCACTCGGGATCGAGGCGTTGAGCAGGGGCGCAGCCCACGCAACGTTCGTCGAGCAGGATCGGGCGGCCTTGGCGGCACTGCGGGAGAACCTCGAGACGTTGATGATCGCATCGCAGACCACGGTGATCGCCGGTGACGGTCTGCGGCATCTGGAGACCATGGGCGACTACGACCTGATCTTGCTCGACCCTCCGTACGGCTTCGACGGCTGGAGCGCGTTGCTGTCGAGTATCGAATCCGGCACCGTCGTCATCGAGTCCGACCGTGCAGTAGACCCCCCTTTCGGGTGGGTTGTTCACAGGGTGAAGAGATACGGGGGTACCGTGGTGACGCTCGCCACGGCAAGTCCACGAGGGGAAGAAGCAGCGTGACCACCCGTGTTCTGTACCCCGGATCCTTCGATCCGGTGCACAACGGCCATATCGAGATCATCTCCACCGCCTCGGAACTATTCGACGAGGTCGTGGTGGCCGCCATGCGCAACCCCCAGAAAGGCGGCGGAGCCTTCGATCTCGGAGAACGCCAAGCGATGATCGAGGAGGCCGTCGAGCACCTCGGCAACGTCGAGGTCACCATGTTCTCCTCACTGGTCGTCGATCTTGCGATCGAACTGGGAGCGTCGTTCATCATCAAGGGTCTGCGAGCCGTCTCCGACTTCGAGAACGAACTGCAGATGGCGCAGATGAACAACGCCGTTTCCGGCGTGCACACCATCTTCATCCCGTCGATGTCGAAGTCGTCGTTCGTCGCCTCGAAGTTCATTCGAGAGATCGCAAAGTTCGGCGGTGACGTGTCGAAGATGGTGCCCGACGGCGTCAATCGCCGGATCAAGGAACGATACGCGTGAGCGATCAGCCGCCTTCGGTGGAGTCGGGGTCGACCGGTGGTCCTCCCGAGTATCGGAGTCCCCAGGCGGAGGCACTGATCCGCCAGGCCATCGAGCTCGTCGAACAGGCGCGGCCGATGCCGCTTTCGGCATCGTCGATGATCAACAAGGAAGAAGTCTTGGCCGTGTTGCAGGCCGCTGCGCAAGGTCTTCCCGGTGAGCTGCGAGCAGCCCGCTGGCTGCTCAAGGAGCGAGACAACTTCCTTGCGAGGGTGCAGGCCGAAGGGGACCAGCTCATTGCAACCGCTCGAGCCGAGGCTGAGCGGCGGGTGCTGCGAACCGAACTCGTGAAGGCAGCCGAGGAACAAGCCCGGCGAATCGTGGCAGCAGCTGAGGACCATGCCCGAGAACTGAAGCTCGAGACCGAGGACTGGTGCGATCAGAAGCTCGGCGCAATGGAGGTCGTACTCGAACGCACCATGAAGACAGTCGCGTCTGGTCGAGCGCGGTTGCAGGGTGCCGAACCGCACGCCGAGACTGCGCAGGTCGAACCTGAGGAGCCTCAGCGTTCCGAGGGGTTCTTCGACCAGGACGATTGATGACCCAGGCGACCCTCGTCGTCGACATCGTCGAACTCCAGCGGCGCACCGGTACCCGGCGCTCTGTCGTTGCAGATCTCGTGCTTGCCGACACTGCGGTCGGAGATCGGTCGATCGTGGGCGGTTCGCTTGCGATCGGTGTCGTGGTGGAGGCGGCGACCGAGGGCATCGTGGTCAGCGGCACGGTGCGTGGTGTCTCGCGGGCGCCGTGCCGACGTTGCCTCGACGACGTCGACGAGCCGTTCGAGATCGAGCTGCGCGAGATCTTCGAGCGGCATCCGAGCGAAGGTGAGACGTGGCCGATCGAAGACGAGCGCATCGACCTGACGCCCGTCGTCCGCGAGTTGGCCCTCCTCGCTCTTCCGCTGGCCCCGCTGTGTCGAGACGACTGTGCCGGGCCGGACACCGAACGGTTCCCGACCGGTCCGGCCGAGGGAGCCGACGAGGCCGAGTCACCGGAGCGACAGCGCGACCCTCGATGGGCGGCGCTCGATGCTCTCACCTTCGACGACGTCGCTGATGGGGTCGGGGAGGAACGCTCGTGAAGCGGTAGGAGCGCAACGGGTTCGTCGCTAACATTCAGTGTTCTCGTCGGCCGGGCGCCGACACTCGATCGCACACAGGAATCGCATCATGGCTGTCCCGAAGCGGAAGATGTCCAAGTCGAAGAGTCGCAGCCGGAAGGCCTCGGCGTGGCGTGTCGGCCGCACGGCCCGCTCCACCTGTCCTCGGTGTGACGCGGCCAAGCGCCCGCATCGTGCGTGCGGCAACTGCGGTTGGTACTCCGGTCGCCAAGCTGTCGAGGTCGACTGATCTCCATGCTGCCGATCGCAGTCGACGCCATGGGCGGCGACTTCGCGCCCGCAGCCATCGTCGACGGAGCGAAACGGGCACACCAGGAGTTCGGCATTCCGGTTGTCCTCGTTGGGCGCCCCGACGACGTCGGTGACACCGGGGGACTCTCGGTCATCGAAGCCTCCGAGGTCATCGGCATGGATGCCGAGCCCGGGTCGAGCGTTCGAAAGATGAAGGACTCGTCGCTGGTGCGGGCCGCCGAGGCGGTGCGCGACGGGGCTGCGTCGGCCATGGTCTCGGCCGGAAACACCGGGGCAACGATGGCGTCTGCGCTATTGCGTATGGGTCGAATCAAAGGCATCAACCGTCCAGCGATCGCCACACCGATCCCGGTCCCCGGAGGTACCCCAACGACCCTCCTCGACGCCGGGGCAAACGCGGAATGCCGCCCCGAGTGGCTGGTCGAGTTCGCCCAGATGGGTGGGGTCTATGCCCGCGATCGTTTCTCGATCGCCCGTCCGAAGGTCGGCTTGTTGTCGATCGGTGAGGAAGCGGGCAAGGGCAGCCCGTTCGTCAAGGAGTGTTTCGAACATCTCAGCGACCCTGTCTGGGCCGCCAAGGCCGGTTGCGAGTGGATCGGGAACGTCGAGGGACGCGATGTCATGACCGATGAAGTCGACGTCGTCGTGACCGACGGCTTCACCGGCAACGTCACCCTCAAGACACTCGAAGGCGCAATGAGAGCGCTCATCGGTCGACTTCTCGTCGCCATCGACACCGATGAAGAGACCCGTGCCGCCGGTGCGGCGCTCGGTCCCGCCCTCGACCAGATGGTTTCCGAGCTCCACCCGGACTCGGTGGGCGGGGCGCTGCTGCTCGGCGTCAAGGGGATTTGTGTGATCTCCCACGGCTCGAGCTCGCCCGCTGCGATCGTCAACGCCATCCGCGTTGCCCATGAGATGGTCGACGTGGGGATGGTCGACCATCTCACGTCCGCTGCTGTTTCGGACTGATCAGCCCGTATTCACAAGCGCGCAAGCTCGGAATGCCTGTAGGGTGCGGGCGGTGTTTGCGCCCTCTCGGGCGCATTTTGGGGCAACTGGAGAGCTGATGCCTGCCGAAACGCATGTGGAGGGAGAACCCATGGGACGCGATGAAGTACTCACGCTCGTCAAGGACCGTTTGGCCGAGATCCTCGAGATCGAGCCGTCGGTCATCGGCGAAGGTGATGCGTTCTCCGACGATCTTGACGCAGATTCGTTGGCGCTCATCGAACTTGTCGAGGCGATCGAAGAGGAACTCGCAGAACGCTCGGTCGGTTTCCGCATCGAGGACGAGGACCTGGAAGACCTGCGGACCGTCCGCGATGCCGTCGACTACGTCGTCGCGAAGTTGGGCTGAGCTCTGCCTGCGGCGGCACCTTCGACCTCGCTCGAGGAGCGGATCGGTTACCGGTTCGCTGATTCGACCCTGCTGGCTCACGCGCTGACACACCGTTCCTGGTGCGCCGAGCACCCCGGCGATCCCTCGAACGAACGCCTCGAGTTCCTCGGTGATGCCGTCCTCGGGTTGGTCGTCACCGACTACCTGTTCAGCCGATTTCCCGACCTGCCCGAGGGGCAGCTGGCCAAGGCTCGGGCTGCGGTCGTCTCGGCCGATGCGCTCGCAGCGGCCGGTATCGACCTCGGGATCGGTCCCGACCTTCGGCTCGGAAAGGGTGAAGACGCATCGGGTGGCCGTGAGAAGGGATCGATCCTGGCAGACGCAGTCGAAGCGGTGATCGGAGCTGCGTATCTCGATGGGGGCGTCGAACCGGTGCGTCGCCTCGTTCTCGACGTGCTCGCCGACCGAATCGACACCGCCGCTCGTCGGCCCGGGTCTGCCGACTTCAAGACGCAGCTGCAGGAAGTTGCCGCCCAAGACGGGCATGGGCCGCCCGTCTACCGACTGAGCGAGAGCGGTCCTGACCACCACAAACGATTCCACGCCACCGTTCTGGTCGGTGGTGTGGCGCAAGGCGCCGGCGACGGCACCTCGAAGAAGGAAGCCGAGCAGCGAGCGGCAGAGGCTGCCTATCGAACTCGTTCGGCGGAGATGGAGTGACCGATGTTTGAGCTGCCGGAAATCGAAACGGTCCGTCGCGAACTCGATCGCGATTTGGTCGGCAAGAAGGTGAGGTCTGCGGAGGCGATGAGCATGAAAGCGCTGGGTCGCTACAAGAACCGCAAGTCGTTCACGGGCCAGCTCGATGACATGAAGATCATTGGTGTGGCGCGTCGTGGGTTGTATCTCGCGATTGGGTTCGACGGCGGCTCGACCCTCGTAGTCGACCTCGGCTCCTCCGGGTCACTGCGTCGGAACGCCAATCGGGACGCCGTCGAGGACAACACGGAGGTGGTGATCACCTTCACCCAACACGGTCAGCTGCGGTTGGTCGATGCCGGCGGCAGCGCCCAGATGTTCGTGGTCGACAGCGAGACGCTGATCGACGAGGTTCCCTCGCTCGACGGTCTCGGGCTCGACCCGGTCGACCAGCCGATCTCGTGGACCGAGTTCGGCCGGGCGCTGCTCCAGCGCGATACGAAGCTCAAGACACTCCTCACCGACGACTCGTTCGTGGTCGGTATCGGCAACATCTATGCCGACGAAATCCTGTTCGATGCGGGGTTGCGGTACGACCGTCCGTCGAATGATCTGTCGAGTCAGGAAATCCGTCGACTGCACCGAGCACTCGTGCAGACGCTCCACGATGCAATCAAATACCGGGGGACATCCACCCCCGACCGGCCGTTCGTCGATCCGTTCGGCGTTGCCGGTGACTTCGCCGACCATCTCAATGTCTGGGGCAAGCACGGCCAGCTCAGCAGCCGGAGCCGACTCCCGATCCAGCGGGTCAAGTTCGGCGGCGCCTGGACGTACTTCTGCGAAACGCAGGTGTGAGCGGAGCGGAACTCGGTAGGAGCGTTGCCAGTTTCCACATGAAATCCACAGGCCACGGACTACACGGATGTAATTCGGGTTGTTAGGTTCGAGGCGATGCATCTGAAGAACCTCACGCTGAAGGGCTTCAAGTCGTTCGCCGATCAGGCGTCGATCGATCTCGAACCAGGCGTCACCGTCGTGGTGGGGCCGAACGGTAGTGGCAAGTCCAACGTCGTCGACGCCATTGCGTGGGTGCTTGGGGCGCAGGCACCGAGTGCTGTGCGATCCGGCAAGATGGACGATGTCATTTTCGCCGGCAGCGCAGGCAAGGCTGCGCTCGGCCGGGCCGAGGTCTCGCTCACGATCGACAACCACAGCCGCATGCTGCCCGTCGAGTTCAACGAGGTGAAGATCACTCGGACCCTTTTTCGCACCGGTGATTCCGAGTACGCAATCAATGGGGTGCCGTGTCGGCTGCTCGACATCACCGACCTGCTCAGCGATGGCGGGGTCGGTCGCCAGCAGCATGTGATCGTCAGTCAGGGCCAGATCGATGGAGTGCTCAACGCCCGACCCGAAGACCGCCGCGCCGTCATCGAGGAGGCTGCCGGTGTCCTGAAATTCCGGAAACGGAAAGAGCGGGCCGAGCGCCGGCTTGCCGCAACCGACGGTGACCTGACGCGGGTGAAGGATCTGATGCGTGAGGTTCGTCGCCACCTGCGCCCGCTCGAAAAGCAGGCCGAAGCAGCCCGTCGTCACGGTGATCTCATCCAAGAACTCAATGAGCTACGCGTCCACCTCGCAGGCCGTGACATTGCCGAACTGCGCGCCAAGCTCCACACCAACGCCGAGTTCCGGAGTACCCGTGTCGAGCAGGAACGAGCGACCCGCACCGAGCTCGAAGAGCTTGAGCGTGGGGTATCGGCCGATGAAAGGTCGCTCGCTGATCACGGCGGTGATGATCTCGGTGACACGCTCGCCCGGCTCGAGTCGATGCGCCAACGGGCGCGCGGGCTCAGCGCCGTTCTTGTCGAACGGCAGCGTGGTGTCGAACGGGAGCGCTCTGCGTTCGCAGATCGGGCCCTGATTGCGAACCTCGAGGCCGAGGCAGCACGCTGTCGAAGCGATCTCGAACGGGTCACTGCCGAACTCGCAGAGCTCGAGCCCGATCGAGCTCGTCTCGTGCACGAGGAGGCGGCACTCGCTGCGGATCGTGTGGCGTTCCGCGACGAATGGGGCGATGGCGTGCCGGTTCCGAGCGGGCAAGCAGCCGAGAGGCGCGGCGAACTCGGTGTGCTGCGCGCCGCCATCGAACGAGGATCCAGCGAGTCCGAGCGTCTCCATGCGCGGCTCACCGAGCTCGAGCAGCGGCGCCAAGACCTCGAGGCGTCGGCTGCGCAGCGGCGCGCCGACCTTGCTGCTCTTCACGACGAGGAAGAACCGCTCGTGGCTGCACTCGAAGCGGCACAATCGGCGCAGAGCACGGCCGACGACGAGGTCGCCCGTGCAGTGGCTGTGCAGGCCGACGCCGAATCCGAGCATCACCGATGGGTGGCTCGAGCCGAAGCCCTCTCGCTTGCGCTCGACGAGGCCCGAGCCCGCAGTGGTGCTGCCCACCTCGCCGATGTGGAAGGGGTTCTCGGCACGCTGCTCGACCTCGTCGTCGT
The DNA here is from genome assembly GCA_029979265.1 of Actinomycetota bacterium. Taxonomy (GTDB): domain Bacteria; phylum Actinomycetota; class Acidimicrobiia; order Acidimicrobiales; family Aldehydirespiratoraceae; genus UBA11606. The sequence goes on from JAPOHW010000003.1 coordinate 83,433, forward strand.
CGACGAAGGTTGGGAAGCCGCCTTCGAAGCAGCGGCCGGTGAGGCACTGCGGGCCGTGATCGTCGACAGTGCCGACACGGCACAGGTCGCGCTGACGGCCCTCGCCGACGGTGATGTCGCCGGTGCGGTGCTCGCCCTGGGGGCTGCAGAGCGAACGGCGCGGCCTTCGGGTGAGCACTTCGTTCGTTCCCACGTCAGCGGCTCCGTCGAGGGACTCGATCACCTTCTCGACCGGCTCATCGGTGACACCATCGCCGTCGACGGGGGGTGGGAGCGTGCACTGGCCATGAGTGTGGGCAATCCGGCCGACGTCATCGTCACCCGCCGTGGCGATCGGTTCGGTCCTTCCGGGTGGCGAATCGGGAGGGGAAGCGCCGGTGCAACCGGTGCGGCACTGGTGGAGGCCGAGGAGCAGACCGCGGTGACGCAGCAGCGATGCGTCGGGGCGGCCGACGCCACTGCGGCGGCGCGACGGGAACTGGCTGATCGCACGACGCGGGCTGCTGAACTGGCCGACCAGCTCGACGGGATCGAAGCGGGCCTCACCGCAGCTGCAGACGCCCTTCAGCGCACGGATGCGGATCGACGCGAAGTCGCCACAGAGGCCGACGCCCTTCAGGCGCGATTCGACGAACTCGCATCGCGCCTCGAGCGCGAAACCAACCGCGTCGGTGAACTCGAGCTGCAGCTGCCGACTCTCGAGGCGGCAGAGGAAGCATCGCTCGAAGCGGGTCGCCGCCTGGCCGAAGCACGAGCCGAGCTCGAGGAGCGCGCAGCGATGGTCGGCGCCCTTCGTTCAGACGTCGACGTTCGCTCCGCAGGCCTCGACGAGCGACGGGCAACGTTGGTCACCCGTCTTGCCGAACTCGACGAGCGGTTGGAACGAGATGGCGCCCAGCGGTCTGCGTTGGAGGCTCAGCGGGTGGGTCTCGACCGTTGTGCAGCGGTGCTTGCTGCGCTCGTGATGGCCGTCGAAGCTCGCACGTCTGTTCTCGAACTCCGGCTTGCCGACGTTCGTGACCGTCGCCAGGCGCAGTCCCGGGCGGCGCAGGAGATCGCCCAACGACTCGATGATCTGCGTCGGCGCCGTGGCGAGGCACAGGGTCACCTCGAAGGGTTGCGCGCCTCGCTGGCAAAGGCCGAGGTGGAGGAGGCCGAGGTGCGGACCCGTCTGCAGGCGACGTTGGACCGTCTTCGCACCGATCACGACCTCGCTCCCGACATCGCAGTGTCTGCGCCATGCCCGGACCTTCCCGACGGAATCGGTGCCGGTCGTCGTGTCGAGATGCTTGAGGCCGAACTCGACATCATCGGCCCGGTCAACCCGTTGGCACTCGAGGAATATCAGGCGCTGCAGGATCGCCATACATTCCTGCAGGGGCAGCTCGACGACATCCGCTCCACCCGGCGCGAATTGTCCAAGGTGGTCGCCAGCATCGACGAAGAGATCGTCACCGTGTTCGCTTCGGCATTCGCCGATGTGTCGGTCAACTTCACCCAGTTGTTCGAGACGCTGTTCCCTGGCGGCGAAGGCTCCCTTTCACTCACGTCGCCCGACGACCTGCTCAACACCGGCATCGAGATCTCGGCCAAGCCGTCGGGCAAGAACATCAAGAAGCTCTCGTTGCTGTCGGGAGGTGAGCGCACCCTCACGGCGCTGGCCTTCCTCTTTGCCGTCTTCCGGAGCCGACCGTCGCCGTTCTATGTGATGGACGAGGTCGAAGCTGCGCTCGACGATGTCAATCTGCACCGCTTTCTCTCGTTGGTCGAAGAGTTCCGTGCCGATGCGCAACTACTTCTCGTCAGCCATCAAAAACGGACGATGGAGGCGGCCGACTGTCTCTATGGCGTGTCGATGAAGCCGGGTGGCAGCAGCCGAGTGGTGAGTGAGAAGGTGACGGAAGCCAACGCCCCCGCAGCCTGAGTGGGGGCGGTCTCATGTGGAGGAGATCCGGGTGGACTTCGGGGTTTGTCTATTTCCGACGGAGGATGCGATGCATCCGGCCGAGTTGGCGGTGGCGCTCGAGGAGCGTGGTTTCGAGTCGTACTGGGTCGCCGAGCACACGCACATCCCGGCTGATCGCCGCAGCCCATGGCCCGGCGGTGCCGAGCTTCCGCAGATGTACTACGAGACGATGGATCCGTTCGTGGCATTGACTGCGGCGGCCACCGCGACGGCGAACCTCAAGGTTGGGACTGGTATCTGCCTCGTGGTCGAACGCGACCCGATTGTCACTGCCAAGGAGGTTGCATCGATCGATCATGTCTCGGGGGGTCGCTTTCTCTTCGGCATCGGTGGTGGATGGAATGCTGAGGAGATGGAGAATCACGGAACGGCCTTCCGCTCCCGCTTCGCGCTCATGCGGGAACGGGTCGAAGCGATGCAGGCGATCTGGGCCGATGATCCAGCCGAGTATCACGGCGACTTCGTCGATTTCGGGCCGATCTTCTCGAAGCCGAAGCCGGTGCAGCAACCGCACCCACCGATTCACGTCGGCGGTTCGTCACCGCATGGTCCGCGCCGAGCTGCTCGCTATGGCAACGGCTGGATGCCGATCCACGGACGCGGCGGCACGATGCTCGACGACCTCGAGGTCCTCGCCGAGGAGTGCAAGAAGCACGATCGGGAGGTCTCCGAGATCGAATTGTCGCTCTACATGGCGCCGCCGGATGTCGATGCCGCGAAGATGCACGAGGACGGCGGCGTGAAACGGTTCATCTTCGGCCTGCCGCCAGCGCCTGCCGGCACGATCCTGCCGATCCTTGATCGTTACGCCACGATCATCGCCGCCGTGAACGGCTGAGGCGCTCTCGCCCCGGGGTACTACCCTCCCGGCATGTCACGCGTTCCGGATCGTGCGCAGGTCGTCGTCGTCGGTGGTGGGATCGTCGGCTGCAGCATCGCCTATCACCTCACCCGTCGCGACATCACCGACGTCGTCGTACTCGAGCAGAACACCCTCACGGCCGGCACCACCTGGCACGCAGCTGGCCTGGTCAGTCAGCTCAAAGCCACCCACTCGCTCACGAAGCTGGCGACCTACTCTGCGCGGCTGTTCGAGGAACTCGAAGACGAAACCGGGCAGGCGACGGGCTACCGAACTCCGGGCTCGTTGAGTGTGGCCGACAACGACGAGCGGTGGGAAGAGATCCTCCGTGGTGCAACGATGGCCGAGGGGGTTGGAGTCGAGACGCAGATTCTCGATCTCCAGGCAGCGTCGGAGAAATGGCCACACATGCGCACCGACGATCTTGTGGGCGCGTTGTACATCCCGAGGGATGGGCAGACTTCGCCGGTCGACACCACCATGGCGCTCGCCAAGGGTGCGAAGGCACGCGGGGCGACAGTGATCGAGAACGTCGCCGTCATCGAGCTCTCTGCCAGCAACGGCAGGGTGACGGGCGTCGTCACCGAGCAGGGCGAGATCGAGGCCGAGATCGTGGTGCTCGCCACCGGCATGTGGACCCGTCATCTTGCCGCGCAGATCGGCGTGAACGTTCCCCTACAGGCGTGCGAGCACTTCTACATCGTGACCGAGCCGATCGAGGGACTCGATCCCGGGACACCGACGCTGCGCGATCCCGGCAACTACACCTATTTCAAAGAGGAGACCGGCAAGATCATGGCCGGCTTTTTCGAGCCGCGCGGCAAGATCTGGCGCACCGACAGGATCCCGCGTGACTTCAGCTTTGCCAGTCTTCCCGAGGACTGGGAGCACGTTGGGCCGATCTTCGAGGCCGCCATGCATCGCGTGCCGGTACTCGGTGAGGTGGGTTTGCAGCTGTTCTTCAACGGTCCAGAAGCCTTCACCCCCGACGGCGTGTTCTACATGGGGGAGGCCCCTGAGGTCGACAACTGCTACGTCGCCGCCGGCTTCAACTCCGTCGGTATTCAGTCGGCAGGGGGTGTCGGATGGGCGCTCGCCGATTGGATCGCCGACAGACACCCACCCATGGACCTCAGCTCGGTCGACATTCGCCGAGCCCAGCCGTTCCAGGGAGATGTCGACTACCTCACCGACCGAATCTCGGAAAGTCTCGGTCTGCTCTATGCGATGCACTGGCCGTTCCGGCAGTACGAATCAGCTCGCGGGATGCGACTGTCGCCCCTGCACGATCGGCTCGATGCCGCCAACGCCGTGTTCGGCGAGACCGCCGGTTGGGAGCGTCCGAATTGGTTCGCCGACGAGGGCCAGGCCCGCTCATACGACTACTCGTACGGGAAGCAGAACTGGCACGACAACATGGTCCGCGAGTGCGTCGGCGTGCGCGAGGCGGTCGGCCTGTTCGATCAGACCTCGTTCGCGAAATTTCGGGTCGAGGGTCCAGATGCCCTCGCGGTGCTCAACACGATCTCCGTTGCCAACATCGACGCCCCGATTCACAAGGCGATCTACACCCAGTGGTGCAACGCGCGGGGTGGGATCGAGGCCGATCTCACAGTCACGCGACTGAGTGACGACGGCTTCTTCGTCGTCACGGCCGCAGCCGCCGAGACCCGCGACTGGGCCTGGCTGCGGCGGGCCGCAGCTGGCAAGGACGTCACGATCACCAACGCCACACACGATTTCGTGATGCTCGGGGTCATGGGTCCCAACAGCCGCGCAGTGTTGTCGGAGTTGACCGATGTCGATCTGTCGAACGAGAGCTTCCCATTCGGCTGGAGCACGCGCATGGAGGTTGCGGGGCAGGCCTGTCTGGCTCTGCGAATGAGCTACGTCGGCGAACTCGGCTGGGAACTGTACGTCGGCAACGATGGTGCCGGCGCCGTCTTCGACGCCCTGGTAGCAGCAGGTGGAGACCACGGGCTGGTCTTGGCGGGGTACCACGCCATGAATTCGCTGCGTCTCGAAGCCGGCATGCGCCATTGGGGTCACGACATCTCCGACGAGGACACCCCGCTCGAGGCAGGGCTCGGGTTCGTCATCGACTGGGACAAGGGTGATTTCGTCGGTCGCGAGGCGCTCCTGGCCCAGCGTGAGCTTCCCCGAAGCAAGCGGCTGATCCAGTTCCGGATCGAGGATCCCGACCTCCTGACGTACCACGACGAGCCGCTGTACCGCAGTGGTGTCGTCGTCGGGCGGACGTCGTCGTCGATGTGGTCGGTCACGCAGGATCGCTGCTGTGCAATGGGATACGTCGAGCATCCCGGCGGTGAAGCAGTGACGACGGCCTGGCTCGAAGATGGCACGTGGGAAACCAACATTGGGGGCCGGCGGGTGCCCGTCTCGGCCTCGATCCGTTCGTGGTACGACCCCCGGAATCGGCGGCCGCATCTCGCCGACTAGTCGAGGATCGACCCCGGCAGGCGGGTTGGACGGTCGCGACAAGCCGTGCGGCCGGAGTACGGTCCGCAGGTGCCCGTCATCCCTCGCTGTACGGCCCTCGTCATCGGTGCGCTCCTCGCCGGTAGCTGCACATCGGTGAGCCCCGAGGAGCTCGACGCCCGGTTCTCGAGTCCGGACTCGGCGGTCACCGAGGTCGAGTCGGCATCGTCACCGACAACCACGGCGCCGTCCTCGGCCGACGGACCAGCGTCCACCACGACGGTTCCGGCGAGCGAGGTGACACCTTCGCTCGGCGACGGCCTGGGTGGCGCGCTCGCCATTGGTGGGTTTCGCAACCTGGTCGTCACCGATCCGTCGGGACGCACGGTGGAGAGCTTCCCGACAGCGGGTGTTGCGGTGACCCAGCCCACCTGGTCGCGCGACGGGGCAAACATCATCGCCACTGCGGTCGCAGAGCCGGTCACCACCGTGGCGGTGCAGGGCGAGGCAGTCACGATTCGACCGTCCCGTCGGCCCTACTTCTTCTACTCCTGGAGTACCGACGGCGCGTACATCGCAGCCCTCGGGCCCGGTCCGCTGGGAACCTCTCTGGACATCCTCGGTCCGGATGGGGTTCCGGTGAGCGACGACAGTCTCGACACTGCGAGCTTCTACCTGGCCTGGGAGCCAGATGGAGGAGACGACCTCGTCATTCACCGCGATCGATCCCTCGAGTTGGTGCGCGATCCGACCGACCTCACCACTGTCGAACCCCTCGGTGAGCCTGGTCAGTTGTTTCTCGCCCCTGCCTGGATCCCGGGTACGCGGCACGTCTTGCTCGTCGAAGAAGCAGTGACGGGCGGCCGACTGACCCGCCTCGACGTCGACACGTTGGAGTCTGTCGACCTCGGGCCGGTCGATGGTTCGATCGGCATCGCAGTGTCGCCGGATGGACGGCGAGCCGTGCTCGCCCACGCGGTCGGTCCGGGGGGAGATGGGAATGTCACGGTCGGTTTCACACCGGCAGCGGTGACTGCGTCGACCGAAATCATCGACCTCGAGACCGCAGAGCGCACCCCGATCTCCGACGAACTCTCGATCTGGACCGAATGGTCACCCGACGGCACGAAGCTTGCGCTGATGCAGCCCAGCGCTGCACGTGACAGTGCGGTGTGGGTGATCTGGGACGGTGAGTCGACGACCCGACTCGAACCGTTTCGGCCCACGCTCACGTTCTTTCGGAACTACGTTTTCTTCTCGTGGCAGTACACCGAGTCACCTCGCATCTGGTCGCCGGGTAGCGATGCGATCGTCTACGCCGCCCAGGACGAACTCGGCGACAGCATTTGGGTCCGCAGACTCGACGGTGACCGTGCGGTGCGGGTGAGCGAGGGTGACGTTGCCTTCTGGTCGCCCTGACGCAGAGCGCCGTCGTGGAGGGCGACCTGGTCGACGGCGTTCCGTTCACCCATCGAACCGCTCGTGTCACGGCCGATCGACCGCCAGTGGTGGTGGCGTGTAGCCCCCGAGGACCTCGGTGATCCGTCGGGCGAACGTGAGTGCGGTGTGGTCGTGCAGATAGGGCGCAACGACTTGAATCCCCACCGGAAGCCCGTCGGCCGTGAACCCCACCGGTGGGGTGGTGACGGGGAGGTAGGCACTGCCGATGAGCGAGTTCCAAAGAACCAGCTGTCCGTACGGCAGGTCGCCGAACTCCTCGATCTGGGCGTGCGTCCAGTTTGATCCGCGGTCGGTGTGCACATGACGGAACGCTGGGATCGGGGTGACAGGACACAGCAGGATGTCGATCTCGTCGAAGAACTCGGCCCACCGGCGTCGGACGACACCTCGCTCGCGGTGGCGGACATCCCACTGGCGATGAGGGACCGGTGCGCCCGGAGGCTCCGGGCCGTCCGGGCTGTCGCTGTCGGAGATCCGGGTGGCAAGACCGATCAGCGCCGAGCCGTTGAGGGCGGCTGCGGCCGCATCGATCGCCGGCCGCCGGCCGTGGTCGATGCGGGCGCCGGCACGCTCGAGCGCGTCGGTGGCGTTGGCGAGCACGGTTGCGACGGAGGGGTCGATCGGGGCGAAGTCGCTGTCGAGCCACGCCGCCACCCGGAAATCACCGATCGCCTCGGCTCGAGATGGAGGAAGGTCGAGCTTCCAACCGGGTGCGTCGTCGGGGTTCGGGCCTGCCAACAGACCAAAGAGCAGCTCGAGGTCATCGATCGATCGAGCCATCGGGCCGAACACGTTGACGTCACTGACATTGCGGTGGAACCGAACGCTGTCGAGGTAGCCGTAGGTGGGGATGACGCCGAAACTCGGCTTGTGGCCGTAGATCCCGCAAAATGACGCAGGCACTCGGATCGATCCACCGATGTCGGTGCCGATCTCGAAGCCGGTGAATCCCATCGCAACTGCCGCTGCCGGGCCGCCCGACGAGCCACCGGGCGTGCGTTCGAGGTCCCACGGATTGTTCGTCGTGCCAAAGAGGTTGTTGAAACTTTGGTAATCGCCCGACCAGCGGGGCACGTTGGTCTTGCCGAAGACCAACGCTCCTGCGTTGCGAACGGTCGAGACGACCGTGGCATCGTCGACGGGTACATGATCGACGAGTTCGTCAGCGCCACCGGTGGAGCGGATGCCGGCAGTGGCCAGCGCGTCCTTGACGGTGATGGGGACGCCTGCCAGTGGGCCGAGGGCCCCGCCCGTTGTGCGAGCGGTGTCGACGGCATGCGCCTCGGTGCGGGCTCGATCGGGAGCGAGGGTGACGACGGCGTTGATCTCCCCGTCGAGTCGCTCGATTCGGTCGAGATGGGCATCGAGCAGCTCGGTGGCGCCAACCGCTTTCGATTCGAGTGCGTCGACGATGGCGGTCAGTGAGCTGGTGAGTTCAACCATGGGCAGATCACAGCAGGGGTGCCCGGTGAACGCAACCGCCGATCAGCCCAGCCGATCGGCGATCGCCCGCGCGGTTTCGAGGACCGCAGCACTGATCTCGGCCGCGTCTCGATCGCCGGGGAATCGGTAATCGGGTCCGTAGGCGTTCACCGCAGCGAGCGGCTCCCCGTCGGGTCCGGTCACCAGCGAGCCGAAGCCGTTGACGTCGTCGCTGAACTCCTGATGGGTGAGCGCAACACCCGTTCGGCGAGCGTGCTCGACCTTTGCCATGAGGCCGGCCAGCGTCGTCACCGTCGTGGAGGTGTACGCCTCGAGGCCGCTGGCGGCGAGCTCGGCGATCTCGACATCGGTCCACGACGACAACAGCGCAAGGCCACCGGCCGAGCCGTGATAGGGCAGTCGCTCCCCGTTCCAGTCCTGGACCATGACCGAACTCTCCGAGATGGCGGTGTCGATGTAGAGCGTGACGTCGCCGTCGGGAATCATCAGCGACACATTTTCCTGGATGAGTTCGGCGAGTTCGACAAGATGAGGGCGTGCGATCTCCTTGAGGGCACTCACCGGTGCTCCACCATGGGAGAGCACGGCGAGTCCCGGGCCGATCCCGAACCGGCCACCGAGGACCTGGATCGCACCCTGCTCCTCGAGCGCCGTCAACAGTCGGAGGACGGTCGACTTGGGGAGGCCCGATGCCTTCGTGACGTCTGCGAGCGACGAGGTTCCGGCGCGAGACGCAACGGCACGAAGAACAGTGAACGCCCGGTCGATTGATTGCATGCCAAGAGCTACACTAGTGGCCACAGACCGAAACGTTCCATTCAGTGAAACGCTGGCGTGATTGGGTTGCGCGGAACGTCTACTTCGAGGGGGCATCAACCGTGAGGGATGAAGCGCGCTGCGTCATCATCGGCGGCGGAGCCATGGGCGTCGGATTGCTGTACTTCTTGGCCCACGAGGGCTGGGGTTCAGACACCGTGCTGATCGAGAAGGGTGAACTCACCTCCGGGTCGACCTGGCATGCCGCCGGACTCGTCCCGAATTTCATCGGCGATCTGAACATGGCGAAGGTCCATCAGGAAGCCGTCTCGCTCTACCCGAAGATCGAAGCAGAGACCGGCCTCTCGTCGGGTTGGCACGGGTGCGGCGCGCTGCGGTTCGCCATCTCGGAAAATGACGTCCTCTGGCACCGCCAGGTGAGTGCCCAACTCGACCAGCTGGGTATCGAGAACGAGATCGTCGGCCCGGCTCGGATCCAAGAACTCAACCCGCTCATGGAAAACATCGACGACGTTCAGTCGGCGCTCTGGACACCCAACGACGGCTGGGCCGACCCGACCGGGGTCACCAACGCGATGGCCAAAGGGGCCCGACAACTCGGAGCCGAAATCATCCGACACAACCGGGTGACCGACATGAACCAGCTGCCCGACGGTCGCTGGGAGGTCATCAGTGAGCAGGGACGGATCGTCGCCGAGCACGTTGTCAACGCTGCCGGTCACTATGCGCCACAACTCGGTGCCATGGTCGGGATCGACGTACCGATCGTGTCGGTGATCCACCAGTACATCATCACCGAGCCACTCGACGCGATGAAGGCGCTCGATGTCGAGATCCCCGTCACCCGTGATCCAGTCTCGTCGTCGTACTACCGACGAGAAATCGATGGAATCTTGATCGGTCCGTACGAGACGAGCGGCGCGCAGACCTACGGCGTCGACGGGATCGACTGGAACCTCGACTTCTACCTCACGCCGCCCGATCTCGATGCGATCGCCGACTGTCTCACCGTGGCGCTCGAACGCGTGCCGGCGTGGGCCGAGAGCGGCATCAAGAAGGTCGTGTCGGGTCCGATCACCCATACGCCCGACTCGGGCTATCTCATGGGCCCCGAAGCCGGTCTTCGCAATTACTGGCATTGCAGCGGCGCATCGATCGGCATCACGCAGGGTCCGGGCGCCGGAAAGTACCTGGCTCAGTGGATCGTCCACGGCCAGACCGAGATCAATGTGCGGGGGATGGACCCGCGCCGCTTCGGCAGCCACGCAGGCGCGTCCGGTCAGTTTGCGGTGGACAAGGCGATCGAGGAGTACCACCTCATGTACGCCACCCGTCCGCCGGGGGAACATCACCCGGCGGCCCGAAAGCAGAAGATCAATCCGCTGTACGACCGCCTCGATGCTCGAGGTGCTCAATGGGAAGAGGTCTACGGCTGGGAGCGTCCTCAATACTTCGGTGCGCCCGAACGACACACCTTTCTCCGGTCCAACGCCCACGAACTTGTCGGCGAAGAGGTCCGAGGAACGCGCGAACGGGTCGGCATCGCCGATCTCACGGCGTTCGCCAAGTTCGAGATCACGGGGCCCAACGCTGCCGACCTTCTCGACCGAGTCAGCGCGAACAGGATTCCGAGCACGGACGGGGCCATGCGTCTCGTGCACATGTTGACCGAGCTCGGTGGCATCGAGTGCGAGATGACCATCACCCGTTTCGGCGAGGGGCGCTACTACCTCAACTCGGCAATCACAGGAACCACTCACGACGAGGATTGGCTCAACAGCCACATCCTGGACGGTGAGGACGTGACCGTCACCGATGTCACCGATGCCAACGGCATCATTGCGGTCACCGGGCCTCGGGCCCGCGACGTGCTCTCCCAACTGACCGACGCCGACCTGCATGCGCCAGCCTTCCGTTGGCTCACTGCCCAAGAGATCACCGTTGCCGGGGTCGAGATGAAGGCACTGCGGGTGAGCTACGTCGGCGAACTTGGATGGGAACTCCACATGCCGATCGACACCATGGGGGAGGTGTACGACGCCCTCGTCGGTGTCGGCGAGCCGCTCGGAATGGTCCACTTCGGCTCGTACGCCATGAACGTCATGCGGATCGAAAAGGGCTACAAGGCCTGGGGCTCCGAGCTCACCACTGAGATCACGCCGATCGAGGCCCGTCTCGAACGGTTCGTCGACTTCGATGGCGACTTCATCGGTAGGGATGCCACGATCGACCGTCGAGATCAGGCCGACCCGCTGTCGATGGTGCTCGTCTACTGCGAAATCTCCGACGGGGCATCCGACCTTCGAGGCAACGAACCTGCCTACGGCAACGACGGCAAGGTCATGGGAATTGCGACATCCGGTGCCTTTGGTCACTCGGTTGGCAAGTCTCTCGGCTTCGTCTATGTGGCGCCCGACTACGAGGCGCCCGGGTCGACCTTCGAGCTCGACATGCTCGGCGTTCGTCGCACCGCCACCGTGCTCGCCGATGCAGCGTACGATCCGGCCAATGCCGAGCTCCGCGCGTGAACGAACCGGACACCGAATTGACTGAGACCGGCGACCTCGAAGTCACGGCGATCGAGGGGCCCTCGTCGCGACGTCGCTCCGGCGGTCGTGCCGGGAGGGTTGCGGCTCGCCAGGCGCCGCTCGGCAAGGACATGCGGCCGGTTCGCCCCGGCCTTGCTGGCGGTCTGTACAAGCCGCTGACCGAAGCCGATCTGCAGCAGGTCTACGACGCGGCGATCTGGCTTCTCGAGAACGTGGGGATGGGCTCACCGATCCCGGAGTTCATCGACGTCGTCACCGCCGCCGGAGGCTGGGTCGATGGCGATCGCCTCTACTACCCGAAGGCGATCGTCGAGCGGGCGATCGAGACGGCTGCGAAGACGTGGACATGGCACGCATGGGACGAGTCACACTCGATCGAAGTCGGCGGTGACAAGGTCCATTTCGGCACGGGTGGGGCGGCCGTGCTCATGTACGACTATCCGACGAACTCCTTTCGTCACTCCACCGGTGACGATGTGTACGACTGCGGTCGTCTCGTCGATGCACTCGACAACATCCACTTCTACGTCCGCACCGTGGTGGCCCGTAATCACGCCGAGAGCCGACTGCTCGATCTCAACACGGCGTACGGTGCCGTCGCCGGCTGTCGCAAGCCGATCGGCACGTCGTGGTTCGAGAAACCCCACGTGTACGAGACGGTGGCAATGCTCGACATGTTGATGGGAGGAGAGGGGGCGTTTCGTCGGCGCCCGATCGTGGCGGCCAACAACACCTTCGTGGTCCCACCGATGCGGTTCGCCGAGGAGTCGATCAGGTGCATGGTCGCCCAGGTGGAGTGCGGAATGCCGATCAACCTGTTGTCGGCCGGACAGGCCGGTGCGACCTCGCCGGCTGCGCTCGCCGGTTCGCTGGCGCAGGCCTTGGCCGAGTGTCTCGCCGGCCTCACCACCGTCAATCTGATGTCTCCGGGGCACCCGTGTGTGATGGGACTGTGGCCGTTCGTGTCCGATCTTCGCACCGGTGCCATGAGCGGGGGTTCGGGTGAGGAGGGGGTGCTCAACGCCGCCGCCGCCCAGACCGCCAACTGGCTCGGACTGCCGTCAGGGGTTGCGGCAGGTATGGCCGACTCCAAGGTCCCTGACAATCAAGCCGGTTACGAAAAGGGGCTCAACATCGCGCTCGCCGGTCATGCGGGCGCGAATCTCGTGTACGAATCGGCCGGCATGCTCGCATCGCTGCTCAGCTGTTCGTTCGAGGGCCTCGTGATCGACAACGACATGCTCGGGGCGATCAACCGCACCGTCCGCGGGATCGAAGTCAACGAGGAGACGCTCTCGACCCAGGTCATCCATGACGTGGTCACCGGGGCCGGTCACTTCCTGGGCTCACAACAGACACTCGACCTGATGCAACGCGAATATCTCTATCCCGAGGTCGGGGATCGCGACACTCCCGACAACTGGATGGACGCCGGCGGCAAGGATCAACTGGTTCGAGCACACGAGCGAGCCAACGACCTGCTCGAGAACCACTGGCCCGACCACATCCCCGCCGACATCGACGCTCGCGTTCGTGCGACGTTCGGAATCGACGTCAAACAGCGCCCGGGAACGTGACGGTCGATCGGGTGCCCTGGTTCGAACAGTCGGGTCGAGGTCTCTAGGCTGCGCGGGTGGCATTCGCAGATCGTCCGGTTCTTTCCATCCTCGATCTTGCGATCGTCGGCGCTGACGAGACGCCAGCCCAGGCGTTCGCCAACAGCGTCGCGATGGCACAGACGGCAGAGGCTCGCGGGTACCGGCGGGTCTGGTACGCCGAGCATCACAACATGGCGTCGATCGCGTCGTCGGCGACCAGTGTGCTGATCGCACATGTTGCGGCCCACACCGAGACGATCCGGCTCGGTTCTGGTGGCGTCATGTTGCCCAATCACTCCCCACTCGTCATCGCCGAGCAGTTCGGGACGCTGGCCACGTTGCATCCGGGTCGCATCGACCTCGGCCTGGGACGCGCACCGGGCACCGACCAGATGACGATGCGTGCCATGCGCGTCGATCCGATGGCCTCCGACCGGTTCCCGCAGGACGTGCTGGAACTGCAGGCTTACCTCGCGGGCGAATCGCTTGTACCCGGCGTGGAGGCGGTGCCGGCCGGGGGAACGCATGTGCCGCTCTACATCCTGGGCTCGTCGTTGTTCGGCGCTCAGCTCGCAGCAACGCTCGGTCTGCCGTACGCCTTTGCGTCTCATTTCGCTCCCGGAGCGCTCCTGCAGGCCGTGGAGCTGTACCGAGAACGGTTCGAGCCGAGCGCCTGCCTGTCCGAGCCGTATGCGATTGCAGGGGTCAATGTGATTGCTGCCGAGACCGACGCCGACGCCGAGGCGCAGCGACTCGCCGTCACCCGCAAGCGGGTTGCTCGGTTCCTCCGCGTCCCGCGCGAACTCACCGACGACGAGGCCGACGAGCTGCTGGCCTCCCCACAGGGCCAGGGAATTGCCCAGATGACCCACTACACCGCCGCCGGCTCGCCCGAACTCGTGAAGCGCTACCTCGAGAACCTTGCACAGGAAGCCGACCTCGACGAGCTGATCACTGTGCACCCGTCGCCGACCATGCAACAGCGCCTGCACTCGATCGAGCTCACCGCCGACGTCTTCGGGTATCCCGGTGGCGTATAGTCTGCGGCCAGCAACCGTTCCGGGGAGGACGTCCAATGAAGATCGTGGTCGATTTCGATCTGTGCGAGAGCAACGCCATTTGCATGCAGATTGCACCCGATGTGTTCGAGGTCCGAGATGACGACTTCCTCTACGTCCTCAACGAGCACCCCGACGAGGGTGATCGTGCGCGGATGGAGGAGTGCGTCCAGCGCTGCCCGAAGCAGGCAATTTCGCTCGAGGACTGAGTCGCAAGCTCGATGCCTCGACAATCGATCCATGTCGTCGGCGCATCGCTCGCCGGGATCCGGGCTGTCGAGGCGCTCCGGCGTCGCGGATTCGACGGTCGTATTGTCCTGATCGGTGCTGAGTCGCACCTGCCCTACGACCGTCCACCGCTGTCGAAGCAGGTCCTGGCCGGCAGTTGGGACACCGATCGCATTCACCTGACGAAACCGCAGACCCTCGACGAGTTGGCGATCGATCTTCGGCTCGGAGTGCGCGCAACGGGGTTCGATCTCGAGAGTCGTACCTTGTCCACCAGCGATGGTGACGAGGTGGTCGACGGGCTGCTGGTCACCACCGGTGCGCGCTGCCGCACCCTGCCCGGTGCCGAAACCATCGGAGGGGTCCACGTGTTGCGCGACCTCGACCAGGCGCTGACGTTGCGGGCCGAGCTCGAGGCGGGTCCCCGGCGGGTTGTTGTCGTCGGTGCCGGGTTCATCGGTGCAGAGGTTGCCGCCACGTGCCGCGCGCGTGAGCTCGACGTAACGATGGTCGAAGCGCTGCCGACGCCGCTTGGCCGAGTCCTGGGTGAACGGATGGGTGAGGTCTGTGCCGAGGTTCACCGCCGCCACGGTGTGGATCTGCGGACCAATGTTGGTGTCGATCGCGTCGAGGCCGAGCGGGGCCGCGTCACGTCGGTTGTGTTGACCGATGGCACCGAAATCGACACCGACCTCGTCGTCGTCGGTATCGGCGTTGTTCCGAACACCGAATGGCTCGAGGGTTCTGGGCTCACCATCGACAACGGTGTCGTCTGTGATGCGACCATGCTTGCTGGGCCGGGCGTCACCGCAGCGGGTGATGTTGCGCGTTGGCCAAATCATCGCTTCGACGAGGTGATGCGGGTCGAGCACTGGGACAATGCGATCGAGCAGGGCGTGCATGCAGCAGAGCGTCTCCTGACCTCCGATGCCGAGGCGCAGCCCTTTGCGCCGGTCCCGTGGTTCTGGTCCGATCAGTACGACCGCAAGATTCAGCTCGCCGGTCGGGTTCGACCCGGTGACGAGGTCGAGGTCGTCACCGGCACCCTCGAAGATCATCGGTTTGCGGCGCTTTACGGTCGGGAAGGGAAGCTCGTCGGCGTCCTCGGATTCAATCGTCCGCGTCATGTCATGCAGTACAAGACCATGATCGAGAATGGGACCAGCTTCGCCGACGCGATCGCAGCCGAGGTCTGATTCCGGGTGACCGTCGCAGCGGATCTCCTGCTTGCGCTGGCGCTCATCGCCGCGCTGGTCGACTGGTGGGGTGTTGCTCGTCGCCGGGTGAGTGTCGAGTTCATCGCCAGGCCGTTGGTCGACATCGCATTGATCGGGACTGCGCTTGCGATCGAAACACCGGCGGACATCACCCGTGGACTCATCGTTGCGGCGTTGGGAGCGGCCCTCGTGGGGGATGTGGTGCTCTCGACTCCTGACGCCCGTTTCGAGGCTGGGATTCTTGCCACCGTCGTTGCCCACGTCCTTTTCGTAGCTGCGCTCGTCGAGGCGGTCGAACCGGCAACCGCCGCCGTCGCAGCGCTGCTCTACGTCGGGATCGGGATCGGGGCGGCTCCGCAGATCATCGACGGTGCCCGCAGACAGCACCCGGCGGCCGGCGTTGCGATCGCCGGCGCGCTCTTCACTGCCGCGTTGCTCGGGATTGTTGCGGCCGGTACCGGTGTGTTGATCGCAGCGATCGGCGGTGGGTGCTTCTTCGCATCGGCGGCGTTGGTCACCTGGAACCGTTTCGTCGCTCCGGCGCCGGGAGGTAACGCATTGGTGCACGTCACCGGCCATCTCGGTCAGGTGGGGGTGGTGTTGTGGCTCGCCACCTGACCCTGTCGCTTCTGCTGCTTGCAGGCACGGTTGCGTGTGCGGAGGAGATTCCCGACCTGCAGCGAGCCGATGTCGAGGCAGCGGTCGGCGGGGCGGCTGGCGATCTCGGAATCGCCGACATCGGGTGTCCGAGGGTCGAGGAGCTGGCACCGATTCCTGAGGGCGGGTTCGAGCTGATCACCTGCGCTGGGGTCCTGGGAGGTGACCAGGTCGTGCTCAATGTTGCACTGATCCGTGCCGATGCCGAATCGGTCGAAGCGACGGTTGCGATCGAGACGCCGATTCTCGACGTGTCGGCGGTCGAACTCGACGCAGCAGCTCGCCTCGATGCGGACCTCGGGGATACGGCGTTGGTTCGTTGCGCGGAATCACGGGTCGTGATCGTGGTGGGGCGCAAGATCGCCTGCCGGGTGACAGCCGAAGGCGGCACCGCCGGCCCGGTCGATCAGGAAGCGGTGGTCACGATTCTCGACGTCGAGGGGACCTGGGAACTCGATCTGACTCCGTGAACCTGCAGGAAGGGAAGGCCCGTTCGGCGCAACTGCACGAAACGGTTTCCACAGCGGCCCGCTATCATTGCGGAGTCCCCATCGCGGGGACCCGCGGTCCTGCTCGCACAGCGGTACGGACGGCCGGGTACTGCACCCAAGGAAAGACGCACACGACCATGGCAGTGAATCTGCGTGACAAGAGCGAAACCATCGCCGACATGGCGAAGGCGTTCGGTCTTGCCGAGAACGACACTGGCTCGCCCGAGATTCAGGTTGCGCTCCTCTCGGAGCGAATCAACCACCTCACCGAGCACATGAAGGTCCACAAGAAGGACTTCCACACCCAGCGTGGCCTGCTCATGCTGGTCGGCCGCCGTCGTCGTCTCCTGGACTACATCCGGGACAACGACGT
The DNA here is from genome assembly GCA_029979265.1 of Actinomycetota bacterium. Lineage (GTDB taxonomy): Bacteria > Actinomycetota > Acidimicrobiia > Acidimicrobiales > Aldehydirespiratoraceae > UBA11606. Next base: position 100,552 of record JAPOHW010000003.1, read on the forward strand.
CGAACGCTACCGTGCGGTGATCGCACACCTCGGTCTGCGTCGCTGACAAGATGTGAGGGTGGCCCTCCGGGTCGCCCTTTCGGTTTCCGCCGGATCGTTTCCGTGGAAACCCGACGAATCCCAGTAGCAGGAACGTCCTGCGAACAATCGAGCACACGACGGTTGGTGAGTAGTCGTGAGTCTCTGAGCGTGCTCAGCGATTCACGACTGGGAACTGGCGGTTGTGTGTTTGTCCCAAGGAATACAACATATGACCGAAACCACTTCCGTCACCGGCGCGTTCAGCCGCGGTGAGGGCAAGGACGCCACATTCGAAGTCGGCAAGTTCGCGCCACTCGCCGGAGGCTCGATCACGGCTCGCATGGGCGACACCGTCGTCCTCGTCACCGCCACGGGCGCCAAGTCGCCCCGCGACGGCGCCGATTTCTTCCCGCTGACCGTCGACATCGAAGAGCGCATGTATGCCGCCGGCAAGATCCCCGGCTCGTTCTTCCGTCGTGAAGCGCGGGCTGGTGAGCAGGCGATTCTGACCTGTCGCCTGATCGACCGTCCGCTTCGTCCCGCCTTCCCCGATGGCTTCCGCAACGAAGTGCATGTTGTCGGCACCGTTCTCGGCGCCGACCAAAAGAACCCGTACGACATCCTCGCACTGAATGCGGCATCGCTCGCCCTTTGTGCATCACCGATCCCCTTCGACGGCCCAGTCGGCGGTGTTCGCATGAGCTGGTCGCCGGAAGGTGAGTGGATTCCCTTCCCGACCTACGAAGAGTCCGAGCAGTCGGCCTTCGAAATGGTTGTGGCCGGGCGGCTCGACGGTGACGACGTCGCCGTGATGATGGTCGAAGCCGGCGGAACGGCCAACAGCTGGCCGCTCTACGAATCCGGGACACCGAAGGTGGACGAGGACGTTCTCGCTGGTGGCCTCGAGGCGTGCAAGGTGTGGATCCGGGAAATGATCGAACTCCAGCAGGCGTGCCTCGAGCAGCTCGGCGAGATCGAGAAGATGGAGGTGCCACTTTCCATCGACTACACCGACGAGATCTACGCTGCGGTCGAGGCTGCTGGGACCGAGCGCATCGCCGCCACCCAGATGATCGCCGACAAGACGGATCGCCAGAATGCAGAGTCCGAGGTCTCCGCCGCCCTGGTGGCAGAACTCGAAGGCCAGTTCGCCGACAACGCCGATGCCGGCAAGCAGATCAAGGCCGCCGCTCGTTCCGTGATGAAGAAAGTCGTTCGCAAGCGAATCGTGGAAGAAGGCATCCGCATCGACGGTCGCAAGCCGGCCGAGCTGCGAGCCGTCTCGTCCGAGGTGGGTGTCATCCCGACGTCACACGGCTCTGGCCTCTTCCAGCGCGGTGAGACGCAGGTGCTCAACATCACGACACTCGGGATGGGCCGCAGCGACATGATGATCGACGACCTCTCGCCGACCGAGAAGAAGCGGTATTTCCACCACTACAACTTCCCGCCGTTCTCCACCGGCGAGACCGGCTTCATGCGCGGTCCGAAGCGTCGTGAGATCGGTCATGGCGCGCTTGCCGAGCGCGCGGTCTTCCCGGTCGTGCCGAGTTTCGAGGAATGGCCCTACACCGTGCGCACCGTGTCCGAGGTCATGGCATCGAACGGTTCTTCGTCGATGGGGTCCGTCTGCGGCTCGACGCTGTCGCTCATGGATGCCGGTGTCCCGATCAAGGCGCCGGTCGCCGGTATTGCCATGGGTCTCGTGCACGCCGAGGGCGAGTATGTGACGCTCACCGACATCCTCGGTGCCGAAGACGCCTTCGGCGACATGGACTTCAAGGTTGCCGGCACGACCGACTTCGTCACCGCACTCCAGCTCGACACGAAGATTGCCGGGATCCCGGCCAATGTCCTGGCCGGTGCGCTTGCGCAAGCTCGCGAGGCACGCCTCGACATTCTCGACATCATGCTCGAGGCAATCCCCGAGCCGCGAGAAGAGGTGCGCGACACCGCCCCGAAGATCGTCAGCTTCGAGATCCCGATCGACAAGATCGGCGAAGTCATCGGCCCCAAGGGCAAGGTGATCAACACCATCCAGGCAGAGACGGGCGCTGACATCTCCGTCGACGATGACGGCATGGTCGGTATCGTCGCCATCGCCAGTACCGACAACGGCGCTGTGGCCGAGGCCAAGCGACAGATCGAGCTGATCCTCGATCCGCCGACGGCTGAAGTCGGCGCCGAGTACGCCGGTCGGGTCGTGAACATCACCAAGTTCGGAGCGTTCGTGAACATCCTTCCCGGCCGCGATGGTCTGCTTCACATCTCCAAGATCGGGGGCAGCAAGCGCATCGATCGGGTCGAGGATGTGCTCGAACTCGGCCAGGAAGTGCAGGTGGTCGTCGAAGACGTCGATCCGAACGGGAAGATCTCGCTCAAGCCGGTCGGCGACGGTCCTGAGGCCACCGGCGGTGGTGCTTCGGATTCCTCGCCGAGCGACGCGTCCGAGGACGCGGGCGAGGAGTCGGGTGATCGGGTCGCCGTCTCGTTCGATGCGTCGTTCGACGAAGATCTTGCATCCGAGTTCGGCGACCTGGGCCCAGAGGCGCCTCGTCGCTCCGGCGGAGGCGGCGGTGGTCGTGGGCGTGGTCGTGGAGGCCGCGGTCGTCGGTGATCGACGGACCAACCGTTGACTGAACGTACGTTGCACGCGACCGGGTCGTCCTTCGAGGAGGACGACCCGGTGTGCGTCAGCCGACTCGACGGCGGACTCCGGGTCGTCACCGAGACGCTCCCGCACTCGCGGTCGGCGGCGATCGGCGTCTGGGTCGGTGTCGGTAACCGTGACGAACCGGCCGAACTGGCGGGTGTTTCGCACTTTCTGGAACATCTGCTCTTCAAGGGGACCTCGTCGAGGACGGCTCACGAGATCGCCGAAGGCATCGATGCTGTCGGTGGCGATCTCAACGCCTTTACCTCGAAGGAGTACACCGCCTTTCACGCCCGGGTCCCCGCCTGGGATCTCGATTTCGGCCTCGACACCCTGCTCGACGTGCTCGTCGATCCGGGCTTCACCGCTGATGATCTCGATGCCGAGCGGCACGTCATTCTCGAGGAGTTGGCGTGGAGCGCCGACACCCCCGACGACGTTGTGCACTCGGTTCTCGCCGAACGCCTTTTCCCGAATCACGCACTCGGATGGGAGGTGCTCGGCACCTCAGCATCGATTCGATCGATGACCGTCGATGATGTCCGCTCCTTTCACGACCGGTGGTATCGCCGGCCCAACATCGTGGTTGCCGTGGTCGGTCCGGTCGAGCACGACGAGATCGTGGCCCGAGTCGATGCGGCACTGGACGGACGTCGTGGGGGAGAAGCGCCCGCGCGGATCGGACCGGTCGATGCCGAGGCGTCCGACACCAATACGTATCGCTCGATCGAGCAGGCCCACTTCGCCAGGGGCTGGCGGTCACCCGGGCTGCACAGCCCCGACCGGTATGCGCTTGCCGTCGCCACGCAGTTGCTCGGCGGCGGTTGGTCGAGCCGTCTCTTCCGCGAGGTCCGTGAAAAGCGAGGCCTCAGCTACTCGGTGTTCGCCTCCGGCAGTTCGTTCGTCGATGCTGGCACCATCTCGGTCTACGCAGCCACTGCACCTGAACGCCTCGCCGAACTCCGGTCGGTGATCGACGAACAACTCGCACTCCTCGCCGAGGACGGGCCGGGCGAGCGTGAACTCGAGGTGGCGCGCGGGGGGTTCGAGGGGGCAACGGTCCTGGGCCTCGAAGACACCGGAAGCCGGATGTCTCGACTCGCCACCAATGTCTTGATCCGCGACCGGGTCGTGAGCGTCGACGAATACCTCGACGCGGTCCGTGCCGTCACTGCAACCGACGTGCAGCGGGTGATCGCCGACGTGCTCGCCGGACCGTCGGCGGTGAGCGTGGTGGCTCCGGGTTGACCGGGCGCCGCGGCCAGGCGACCCCATGTGTGCGTCAGAGTCCCGGCCGAAACACCATCAGGTAGAGCTGGACGAGGAACAGCACGGTGATGAGCCCGCCGGCCGTCGCAAGTTTTTTCTCAGCTGCCGGGGCGCCGTCAGGACCGGCGAGACCGATCGCTTTTTCCGCCGGCAGGATCGCGCCGTGGAGCAGGCCATTCATGACCACCCACACGATGACTGCGGTGGCGAGCCATCCCTGGCTGAGTTCGAACACGTCGTCGCTCATCCCCGCAACACCGAAACCCAGCAGGCCGCAGAGGACGAGCGCCGAGCCGTAGATCTTCATGCCGTATGACGCCATGTACCCGATGACGGCCGAGCGGCCATCGAACCCGACACGCTCCATCTTGCCTTGGAGCACCGGATGAGTGAACGCCGGCGCGAAGGCGACCACACCGGTCAGGATGTGGAGAAAGAGCATGATGTTGTACGGCGTGTCACCGATGGCTGCAAGCATGACGCCGACGGTAGTGGATGGGGCCGCCGACTGGAAGGTCCTGGCGCCTAACCTGCGGGCATGATCCGAGTTGGAGTGGTCGGTGCCGCCGGCCGAATGGGCCAAGAGGTGTGCCGGGCGATCGAGGGTGATTCGAGCACCGAACTCGTTGCCGAGATCGACCAGGGTGACTCCCTCGACCTGTTGACTGCGAATGGTGCAGAGGTGGTCGTCGACTTCACCGTGCGCGACGTCGCTCGTCAGACCCTGATGTTCGCAGCCGCGAACAACATCCATGCCGTCGTCGGGACGACGGGATTCAGCGACGACGATCTCGATGAGGTTCGCGCTCGATTCACGACGAGCAACGCCCTCATTGCACCCAACTTCGCCATTGGTGCAGTGCTCATGATTCGAATGGCCGAGCTTGCGGCCCCTCATTTCGAGACGGCGGAGATCATCGAGTTCCATCATCACAACAAGCTCGATGCACCCTCGGGGACTGCCACGCACACCGCGGAGCGTATGGCGGCAGCATCGGCCGACTGGGCCGCAGACCCGACGACCCACGAGGTATATCCCGGCGCCCGGGGGGGAGCCGGACCGGGCGGTATCCGGGTCCACAGCGTCCGGATGGTCGGTGCGGTGGCGAATCAGGAGGTCCTTCTCGGCGCGATGGGCCAGACACTCACGATTCGTCACGACACCACTGATCGCACGTCCTTCATGCCCGGAGTTCTCGTCGCGGTGAAGCGCATCGCAGACTTTCCCGGTGTCACGGTCGGACTCGACGCGTACCTCGGTCTCTGATCGAACTGTCGTGCGCTCCCTGCTCACGCCCGGTTGGGTGCTGTCTCACGTGTTCGCCGTCTCCATGGTCGTGGCGATGATCGGGTTGGGGTTCTGGCAACTCGACCGACTCGAGGCTCGCAAGGCCGACAACGACCAGATCCGAGCGGCGTCCGATGCGCCGGCCCGGCCGATCGAGGACGTGCTCGACGATCCCGGCGTTCTCGACCACACGGCGGTGACCGTCACCGGGAACTATCGCGCCGACTTGAGTTTCCTGGTTGCCAACCGAACCTTCGACACCCGACCGGGCAGCTGGCTCGCAACGCCGGTCGAACTCGCCGACGGGCGTCTCGCAGTCGTCGTCCGAGGGTGGGTTCCCCGCACCATGGTGGCGACCGACGCGGTGGCGACGATCGAGACGCCCACCGGAGCCGTCGTGATCACCGGACGCCTTTTCGACAGTGTCGATGGGGGTCGAATCGGTGAAGGTCGGACATCGCTGCCGGAGATCAGTCGCGTCGAACTCGACGTCGTGTCGAGGCTCTTGGGCGTCGATGTCGTTGGACGGTGGGTGCAACTCGAGTCTCAGGATCCACCCCGAAACGAGGTGCCCGTGCCGGTCCCACCACCGGTCCTCGACGACGGACCGCACCTGTCGTACGCATTTCAGTGGTTCTTCTTTTCGGTCAGCGGGGCGCTGACCTACCTCTTCATCCTGCGTCGCCGACTTCGCGAGGTCGCCGACGGCTCGTGAGGCGGCCGTCAGGCCGACACCGCCCGATCACGTCCGGATTCCTTTGCTTCGTACAGGGCCACATCGGCGCGATGCATCGCTTCGTTCCACGACTCCTTGGCCGGGTCCCAGAGCGTCCATCCGACGCTGGCAGTGATGTCGGCGGCGGTGACAACGGACCGCAGTCGTTCGACGAGCTGCTCGGCCAGTGTGGGGTCGAGGCCCTTCGCCACGACGACGAACTCCTCACCTCCCCAGCGCCCGACGACATCGATCGGTCGGATTGCCCCGGAGAGCTCGTCGGCAACGCGACAGAGCACAGCATCGCCGCCCTCATGTCCGAAGCTGTCGTTGATCGACTTGAAGTGATCGATGTCCAACAGCGCCACCACAGAAACGTGCCCGATGCGATGCAGCCCGTCGAGATGGTGGTGGATCGAGCGGCGGTTCGCCAGGCCGGTGAGCGGGTCGAGATTCGCAGCATCGATCAGTTCGATCTGCTCACGGCTGGCGGTGAGGAAGTCTTCGTGTTCGCGGACCCACCATCCCAGAATGATCAACAGGCCGAGGTTCATGGCGACCATGAATGGCCCGAGACGCCAGTCGCTCAACGGACCGTCGGCGAAGACGGCTCGCTGGGCGCCGGCGAACGCAACCCCCCCGAGGGTCATCAGCCACGACATGCCGATCCCCAGTCCGATCCGCTTCGGATGCATCAAGAAGACGGCGATCAACAGGGTCGGGATCTGGACGAGGGTGGCCACGACCGCAATATGGGTGTCGTCGAGATCGTCCCCCCACCACGCAAACGACCATCGCAAGAGCGAGATGGTCAAGATGACGTAGAGGAACGCGCGACGGACCGCATCGCTGGAACGACGCCAGGCTGCAAGCGCACACAGCAGCAGGGCGTTGTAGAGGAGGAGCACTCTGACCGACGACGACGTCGTGTCGGCGGGGAGCAGCAAGGCGAGTATCGCCACGCACTCGGCCACGACCATAGTGACCAGGAGCGCCCTCGAACCGAGGTTCTGCAGGCCTCCGACCCGCTCATCGACGAGATCTTTGGCATCGCAGGGCGCTACCTCGTTACTCGTACCCATCGCCGAAGAATCTAGCCTGCTCCGATTCGGTGGCGAGCCGACACCGGAGCGTTTCGTTGCTGCCTCGAGCCAGCCCGTACCCGTAAACGGTGCATGAGGTGGCCTCCCGATCCGCTCAACGGCTGGGCGGCCGCAGCATCAGAACCGGCGTTGTGGCCAGGTAGGCCTGGTACTCGGGATCGTCGCCCCAGCGCTTCAGCCCTCGGCGTTCGAGCAGAGGCACACCGCTGATTCGGGTGAGCAGCACGAACACGAACAGCGGTGAGATCAGGGTGGCGATCTGCCAATCGGCGAGCGCCGGGGTCGCCACGATCGCAATACCGAGCCAGAGGGTGATCTCCCCGAAGTAATTCGGGTGGCGAGACCACGCCCACAGGCCGGTGGTGATGAAGCGGCCGTCGTTGGCCTCGTCGGCTCTGAAGGCCGACTTCTGTCGGTCGGCGATGACCTCGATCGCGAAGCCGACGACCCAGAGCGCAAGGCCGACCACGCCGACGATCCCGAGATCCTTCTTCGTGCCCGACGTCATGGCGGCGAGGGCGGCGCCTGCGGTGATCGTGACCCACAGGCCCTGCAACATCCAGACGCGGAGAAACACCAGCGAATCGAGCTTCAGCGTGTCGAACCGGCCGTCACCGCCATCGCGAGTGACGCGGCGGAACAGGAAGGTGCCGAGGCGTCCTGCCCACAGCACGATCGCTGCGCCGAGAAGCAGGGTTCGAGTGTCGAGGTCGGCCGTGGTGGTGATCGCGATGACGGTCACGGTCAGATACGTGACACTGCCGGTGAGATCGAAGTACTGCTCGGTCTGCCTCAGAAACGACGGGATGTACACGACCAGATTGATACCGAAGGCGATGATGACAAGCCACGTGAATGTGGGGAGGCCTCCGGTCTCCTCTCCACCATCGCTGCCTGCGGTTGCGATGGCAGTCCCGAGCAGGAGCGAAACGATGACGGCGACGACAGAAGCGGCACGAGGAGACATGACCGCAGCGTAGGCGCCGAGCCGTGAAGTGGCCCGATCGACGTCTGGACGCGAGACTCAGCGGATGGCCGACATCACGCAATCTGTCTCGATCGACACCGAGGGGGGCATCGCCGTCATCACCGTCGACAATCCGCCGGTCAATGCCCTCAGTTGGCATGTGCGCCAAGGCATCTTCGACGGCCTCGTCCAGGCGAGTGCGAACGGCGCACAGGCGGTCGTGTTGCTCTGTGCGGGACGGACCTTCATCGCCGGTGCCGACATCAGCGAGTTCGGCGGCAACGTCCCCGCGTCGGCCAGTCTCGCCGATGTCCAAGGGGTGATGGAACATGCGACGATCCCGGTGATCGCCGCCATCCACGGCACCGCACTCGGAGGTGGACTCGAAGTTGCCCTGGCGGCCCACTACCGGGTCGGACTCATGTCGTCGAGGTATGGCCTTCCCGAGGTCAACATCGGCCTGCTCCCTGGCGCCGGTGGCACCCAGCGATTGCCGCGCCTGATCGGGGTGCCAAAGGCGCTCGAAGCGATGACGTCAGGTCGCCACATGCCGGCAGCCGAGGCCAAAGCCGACGGCTTGATCGACGAGCTCGTCGACGGTGACGTGGCTGCCCTGCGAGTCGCAGCCGTGGCGTTCGCCGAGCGGGCCGTTGCCGACGAGCTGCCGCTGATCAAAGTTCGTGACCGAAACGACAAGGTCGAAGGTGTCGATCCGCAGGTCTTCAGCGACTTCCGCAAAAAGATCGCACGGAAGACCCGTGGTTTCCTCGCTCCCGAATACAACATCCGGTGCATCGAGGCTGCGGTGAGCCTGCCGTTCGACGAAGGGCTGCAGGTCGAAGCAACGTTGTTCCGCGACCTCATGAGCGGGCCCCAGTCGGCCGCGCAGCGCTACTACTTCTTCGCCGAGCGGGCGGCCAACAAGATCCCTGACATTGCGCAGGACACGCCGACCATCGATGTCCATCGGGCCGGTGTGCTCGGTGCCGGCACGATGGGGGGAGGGATCGCCATGAACTTTGCAAACGTGGGCATCCCGGTCACCATCGTCGAAGTCAGTGACGAGGCGCTCGAGCGTGGACTCGGGGTCGTTCGCAAGAACTACGAACGTTCTGCGAGCCGCGGCTCGATCCCGGCAGAGGCTGTCGAGGAGCGAATGGCTCTGATCACCGGTTCGACCGACAAGCAAGACTTCGCCGACTGCGACATCGTCATCGAGGCCGTGTTCGAGGACATGGACTTGAAAAAGCAGATCTTCGCCGAGCTCGATCAGATCTGTAAGCCCGGCGCGATCATGGCGTCGAACACATCCGCTCTCGACGTGAACGAGATCGCATCGGCGACGACGCGGCCGGAGTGGGTCATCGGCATGCACTTCTTCTCACCGGCCAACGTGATGAAGCTCCTCGAGAACGTGCGCGGCGACAAGTCCAACGACACTGTCGTTGCGTCGACGATGGCGATCGGAAAGCAGATCGGCAAAGTGTGCGCCATGGTCGGCGTGTGCCGAGGGTTCGTCGGGAATCGCATGCTCGCGATGCGGGGCGCCGAAGCGGAACGGATGCTGATGGAGGGAGCCACACCGGCACAGATCGACAGTGTGCTGTACGACTTCGGGTTCCCGATGGGTCCGTTCTCCATGAGTGACCTTGCCGGCCTCGACATCGGCTGGAAGGCCGAGAAAAGTTCTTCGTCGACGATCCGTGAGGTGCTGTGCGAGAGCGGTCGCCGAGGGCAAAAGAACGGTCGGGGCTACTACACCTACGACGCCGAAACTCGCGCCGCCACGCCCGACCCCGAGGTCGAGCAGCTCATCCGCGACTTCGCCGAAGCACGCGGCCATCAGCAACGAGAGGTCACCGACCAAGAGATTCTCGAACGTCTCCTGTACCCGATGGTCAACGAGGGCGCGAAGATCCTCGAGGAGGGCATTGCGATTCGGGGCAGCGACATCGACGTCGTGTGGGTCAACGGGTACGGGTGGCCGATGTATCGCGGGGGCCCGATGCACTGGGCCGACGCAGTCGGTCTCGGTGAGATCGTCGACAAGATCAAGAGCTACGGCGATCGCCTCGGTGGCGCACACTGGACACCTTCGCCGCTGCTCGAGCGTCTGGCCGCCGACGGTGGTTCGCTGGCCGGGCATCAGCCCTGAGAGGGACGCGGCGCGGCAGGAGCGCCGCATCGTGGCAGGCTTGAGGCATGACCACCGCAATCCCCACGTTCGGACGAGTGCTGACCGCCATGGTCACGCCGTTCACTCCCGACGGGAATCTCGACCTCGACGGTGCGCAGAAGCTGGCGACGTGGCTCACCACCGAGGGCGGAAACGACGGGCTGATCATCGCCGGAACCACCGGTGAGAGCCCGACCCTCACCCACGATGAACAAATCGAGTTGATCGGCGCAGTCGTCGACGCCATCGACGGCCCGGTCATCGCCGGGGCAGGGAGCAACGACACCCGTGCTGCGGTCGAACTCACCGAGCGAGCGACCGACGTTGGTGCAGCCGGGCTCCTGCACGTCACGCCGTACTACAACCGCCCGTCGCAGGTCGGGCTTTCCGACCATTTCCGAGCGTGTGCCGCCGCGACCGACATGCCGGTACTGCTGTACGACATCAAGGGCCGCACCGGTCGCCCCATCGCCCTGGAGACGATGGTCGAACTCTTCGAGACGGTCGACAACATCATCGGGGTGAAGGACGCCAACGGCGACCCGGCCCAGACGGCGAGGCTTCTCTCGATGGCACCGCCCGACACCGAGGTCTACAGCGGCGATGACGTACTCACGCTCCCGCTGCTGTCGATCGGTGCCGTCGGCACGATCGGTGTGGCGACACATTGGATCGGGAACGAGGTCCAGGAGCTCATGACTGCGTTCTTCGACGGTCACGTCGACAGGGCGATCGAGATCAACCGCTCACTGCTCCCGAGCTATGCCTTCGAGACCGGTGACGATGCGCCGAACCCGATCCCGACCAAGGCGATGCTGCGCCTTCTGGGCCTGCCGGGAGGACCGACTCGACCGCCGATGGGGCCCGAACCCGAATTCGTCGAGATCGAAGCGAAGGCCGTCTTGGCCGGGCTCGGCAAAGGCTGAGCCCGTCGATGGCTGCACCGGTCACCATCACCTTCCTCGGCGGGCTCGGAGAGATCGGCCGAAACTGTGCCGCCATCGAGACAAACGGTCGGATCGTGGTGCTCGACTGTGGCCAGATGTTCGGCGGTGACGACCTTCCGGGTGTCGATGCCGTGTTCCCCGATTTGACCTACTTGATCGAGAACGCAGATCGGGTCGAGGCGTGTATTGCAACCCATGCCCATGAAGACCACATCGGGGCCCTGCCCTATCTGCTGTCGCACATGGCCATCCCGATCTTCGGCTCACCGTTCACGCTCGGACTCATCGAGCACAAACTTCGTGAGCGAGGGTTGCAGGATCAGGCCGACCTTCGACCGATCAGCGACGGCGATCGACTCGACGTCGGCCCGTTCGACTGTGAGTTCCTTCCCGTCACCCACTCGATCCCATCCGGCAACATCACCGCCTTCCACACCGATCAAGGCGTGATCCTTCACTCGAGTGATTTCAAGCTCGACCTCACCCCGGTCGACGGTCGCCGCACCGACCTGAGTCGGATCGGCGCGCTTGGATCCGATCCCGGCATTCGTCTCCTCCTGGCCGATTCGACGAACGCCGACAGTCCGGGTGCATCGAAGTCGGAGACGGAGATCGGCCGAAATCTGACGAATCTCATCCGTAGTCAAGAGGGGCGGCGGGTCATCGTCGCGTCGTTCGCAAGTCACGTTCATCGCATCCAGCAATTGGCCGATGCTGCGGTCGACAGCGGTCGGATTCTCGTCACGCTCGGGTTGTCGATGCGCCGTAACGTCAAGCTCGCCCGCGATCTGGGCATCCTGCGGATTCCGGATGCCAACATTCGCGATATCGACGATCTGGACGAGTTCGATCGGTCCAGGGCGCTGATCGTGTGCACCGGATCGCAGGGCGAGCCGCGTGCTGCGCTCACCCAGATGGCGATCGGTCAGAGCAAATGGCTGCAGCTCGACGAGCACGACACGGTCATCTTCAGCTCACACCCGATCCCCGGGAACGAGACCGCTGTGGCGTCGGTGCGCAACGGCCTTGCCCGGCACGGGGTGAGGGTCTTTCACTCCGGAATCGTCGATGTACACACGAGTGGGCACGGCAAGCAACAGGAACTCCAGACGCTTCACTCGGTCGCTGTTCCCGAATGGTTCGTGCCTGTCCATGGCGAGTACGCGCACCTGGTGGCCCACCGAGAACTCGCCCTCCGGATGGGCATGCCCGACGAACGCGTGGTCCTGTGTGAGGACGGGGACCGAATCGTCTTGTCCGATGAGGGGGTCGAGCATCTCGGATCGATCGGCGGTGAACACCTCTACGTCGATGGCATGGTCGGCGATCTCGGAAGTACCGTGCTCGCCGAGCGACGCACCCTCGGCAACGACGGCTTCGTCGCAGTCGTGGTTCATCTCGACATGGATCGGGGAGAGATCCTCGCCGGTCCCGATGTCATCTCCCGCGGTTGGGTCGAAGTCCCTGCACTCGCCGGACACGAGGCCGCAGTCGCCGATGCCGTCGAGGCCGATCTGCTCGACGCGCTCCAAGATCCCGACGCCGACATCGAGCGCATGACCCAGATCGCTCGTCGCGCCGCGGGTCGTACCGTCAACGACCGCACTCGCCGTCGACCGATGATCGTGCCGGTCGTGCGCGAAGACTAGTGCCGCGAACATGACATCGCTTCGGGTGGTCGGCCCGGGTTGGGGCTACGCAATCGTCTTCGCTGCCCTCACCGTTCCTGCCGTCATCGGCGCAGCGGGCCAGGAGGACGGCCTCGGGCGCGCCTTCTTCATCGGAGGTGGGGTTCTTCTGTTGCTTTTCGGATGGTGGCGGCGTGGTGTGTGGTTCGCCAACGACGACGATCTCGTGGTGGTCAACTGGGTGAAGCGACAGGTGATCAAGGCCGAAGGAGCCCGGCTCGAGATCAAGCCGCTCGGTCCCTACGAGTGGACCGAAGCGCTTGCCGACCCCCGTCGGGTCAAGACACTTGCGCTCGTTGCCGCTGACGGCACTCGCGTCCGGATACGGCTGGTCGACGGTGCATCCGGTCAGCGGATCCGGCGAGCAGTCGAAGCGATCAATGCGACGCTCGACGCCGCCAATCGCACCGGGTGAGACGGACGGCCAGTCGCACGAATCGCTGCGCGTTATCCACAGGGGTGCCCCGGTCGAGGGAGGTCGCTCGGGTAGCGTCGGGGGCACTGTGGCCACGCAACAACGCAAGAAACCGGCGGGCAAGAAGGCCGCGAACAAACCCACTGCGAAGCGGGTGGGTACGCCCGTGTCACGCGACGCGTTCGGTTCGGTCATGGCGAGCCACCGAGCCGACATGTGGGGGATCGGACTGATCCTGGTCGGTCTCCTTTCCGGTGCCGCGACCTGGCTCGGGTCTGCCGGAATCATCGGTCAGGTGCTTGACGACGGTATGGCACTCGTGCTCGGTGTGAGCCGATCGGTCGTGCCGATCGCGCTCGCCGCCGGCGGTGTGGCGCTCGTGCGTGGTGGCGACCCGGAGGCCGATGACGACGTCGAGCGGATCGCTCGGTTCATGGTCGGTGGGTTCTTCGTTGCGATGGCGGTGACGGGCGTGTTGCACGTCGTGCGCGGTCGCCCCGGAATCGACGACCCCATCGAAGAGATCGGGGCAGCCGGTGGTGGACTTGGTTGGGCGGTGGGAGGTCCGCTGCACGCTGCAGCGGACACCGCAGGCAGCCTGCTGGTGCTGGCCGCACTCGGCATCACCGGAGCGCTCGTCGTCACCGGTTCGTCGGCTCGAGCGTTCGGCGGTGGACTCGGGCGGGCGCTCGCACCGATCGGCACGCTGTTTCGGCGGGCGATGGCATCGCTCTTCCACGATCCGACCCAGGGCAACGACGCAGCGGTCGAGTATCGACGATCCGAGCCCGTGGTGCACGCGCCGCCCGCATCCGAACCCGAACCGGAACCCGAACCACAACCGGTCGAGCCGACGGCAACGAAGGGCCGCAAGAAGGCCGAACCGGTTGCCGAGGCGACGCAGGAGTCGCTGTCGCTGCCGTCCAGCAACGGGAAGTGGAAGCTCCCGCCGATGTCGGTCCTGTCTCGCAGCGAGGCGAGAGCGGTCGATCGGAACGAAGTGGCCGACCGCGGTCGCTTGCTCCAGTTCACCCTCGACCAGTTCGGTGTGCCGACAACACTGCTCGAGCCGGTGGTCGGCCCGACCGTTACCCGCTACGTACTCGAGTTGGGTGAAGGGGTCAAGGTGTCGAAGCTCGAGAGCCTGCGCAAGGACATCGCATACGCCATGGCGTCCCCCGATGTTCGCATCCTCGCACCGATCCCAGGTCGCCGAGCGATCGGCGTCGAGGTTCCGAACACCGATCGTCAGGTCATCGCACTCGGTGACATCCTCAGATCGAAGGAAGCCCGTCACGCCAAACATCCGCTCGAGGTGGCCATTGGTCGCGACATCAATGGCAAGAACGTGCTGGTCAACCTGGCGACGATGCCGCACCTGCTCATCGCCGGCGCAACCGGCGCCGGCAAGTCGTCGTGTCTCAACTCGTTGCTCACATCGATTCTCATGCGGACCACGCCGGAGCAGGTTCGGATGATCCTCATCGACCCGAAGCGGGTCGAGATGGGTCAGTACGACAGGGCACCCCACCTGCTCACTGCTCCCGTCACCGATCCACGCCAGGCGGCGAATGCGTTGGCGTGGGCGGTGCGCGAGATGGAACGTCGGTACGACCTCTTGCACAAGGTCGGCTTCCGCGACATCACCGGCTACAACAATGCCGTCGATGCGGGAACGATCGAACCCGGCCTCGGAGAGATCGACGAGAGCGGCGATCCGCTCGAGTACAAGCGGCTCCCGTTCATGCTCGTCGTCGTCGACGAGCTTGCCGACCTGATGATGGTTGCGGCGCGCGATGTCGAGGATTCGATCGCCCGCATTGCGCAGATGGCTCGTGCGGTCGGTATTCACCTCGTGATCGCCACCCAACGCCCCTCGGTCAACGTCATCACCGGTGTCATCAAGGCCAATGTGCCTGCTCGGCTGGCCTTCGCAGTCTCGAGCCTCACCGACTCTCGGGTGATCCTCGATCAGCCTGGTGCCGAGCGGCTGGTCGGCAAGGGTGATCTCCTGATGCTCGGGCCGTCGTCGTCGACCCCTCATCGCGTGCAGGGGTGCTGGGTCGAGGAGGGTGAGATCCGAACGATCGTCAAGCACTGGATCGACCAAGCTCCAACCGCCCCGGACGAGCAGACCGTGACTGCCGGCACGGCGACCTCTGACCCGACCGGGCCCAACGTCTCGGCCGATGCCCCGATCCCCGGAGCGGGTGGTGTCACCAACACGCCTCCGAGCCTCGACACCATCACCGCTGCGCCCCCGCAAGCCGAGGAAGACGGCGACGAACTGCTGGGCCAGGCCATGGAACTCGTCGTCGAGACCCAACTCGGGTCGACGTCGATGCTGCAACGCAAGCTTCGCGTCGGGTTTGCCCGCGCCGGTCGGATCATGGATCTGCTGGAAGAGGCCGGGGTCGTCGGCCCGTCGACCGGTTCGAAGGCACGTGACGTGCTCATAACCCCCGACGAGCTTGCTGCTCGGCGCGGCCAGAGCTGACTACCCTTCCCAACGATGTTCCTCGGACTGGTTTTCGCCCTTGCCGGCCTTGCCGTGCTCGCAGTGGCGGCCGACCACTTCGTCCGCGGAGCCGCCCGAATCGCCATTGCAAAGAAGGTGTCCCCGGTCGTCATCGGCGCAGTGCTGATCGGGTTCGGAACCAGTGCCCCCGAGATGGTGGTGTCCGGTCTTGCCGCAGGCCGCGGAGATCTCGACATCGGGGTCGGCAACATCGTCGGGTCCAACGTGGCGAACATCAGCCTCGTGCTGGCTGCTGCTGCGACGGTCGCCGTCGTTCCGGTCAGTTCCAGCACGGTCAAACGGGAAGTACCGGTCTCGATTGCGTCGGTGATCGTGTTCGCCCTGCTCATCCAAGGGGAGATCACGCGGCTCGAGGGAGCACTGCTCGCCCTCCTCATTGCGATCTTCCTCGTCGCGATCCTTCGGGCCGGTGCCAGGGGCGATGTGAGCTTCGACGACGACGTTTCCGACATCGTCGGTGACGAACCGTTTCACTTTCGCTACGAACTGCTTCGCACCACCAACGGACTGGTCGGCGTGGTCGTCGCCTCGTGGTTCATCGTCGACGGCGCTGAACGCGTCGCCGAGGCCCTCGAACTCTCAGGTGGATTCGTCGGATTCACCCTTGTTGCGCTCGGAACCTCGGCACCCGAACTCGTCACCAGTGTGCAGGCCGCCCGGCAGGGTGAGACCGACCTCCTAGTCGGCAACCTGCTGGGGTCGAACGTGTTCAACAGCCTTGCGGTCGGTGGCATCATCGGACTGATCGGACCCGGGCCGATCGTCGACACCACCATGGCGCAGACCGGTTCGGTGCTGATGGTCGGCATCGTGCTCGTCAGTGCGGTCTTCATGGTCGTGGGCGGCAAGGTCGACCGACCCAAGGCCTTCGTGTTGTTCTTTCTGTGGGTCGTCTCCGTGGTCGTACTCTCTGGCGGCGAGTCCGTGCAGAGCGCTGCACTCGGCTTCTGAACCGGTGCCGCTCTCCGGGGTCACCAGAGCAAGCCTCTAGGCTGGGGCGGTGAGCGAACTGCCGAGCACCTACTTCCTGGAGACTCTCGGCTGTCCGAAGAACCAGGTCGACTCCGACAAGCTCGAAGGCACCCTGACGGCCGACGGCCTCCAGCGTGTGACATCGGCGGAGGAAGCCGATGTGGTGGTCGTCAACACCTGTGCATTCATCGACGAGGCTCGGGCCGAGTCGATCGACACGATCCTTGCGCTCGCAGCACAGCGGCGCCCAGGAGCCGAACTGGTGGTGACCGGTTGTCTGGCCGAGCGACACGGTGACGAACTCGCGGCAGAACTGCCCGAGATCGATCGGATCGCACCATTCGGGGCTGCACTCGTGTCGACCCCTCGTATCCGACCAGTGCCGGTGTCACTCGGCCCGACCCGCCGGCCCCCCGACTTCGATCTGCTCAACCTGCCTCGGCCGGCATCGGGAAGGCCGTGGGCGTACGTCAAGATCGCCGAGGGGTGCGATCGTGCCTGTGGCTTCTGTGCCATCCCTTCCTTTCGGGGTCCCCAACGCAGCCGATCGATCGAGCAGATCCTCGCCGAGGTCGAGCAACTCCGGGTCTGCGAGGTCGTGCTCGTGGCCCAGGACCTTGCTGCGTACGGTCGCGATCAGGGAGTGGGGGAGCGTTCGATCGTCCCCCTCGTCGAGCAGGTCGCCCACCGAGTCGACCGGGTCCGCCTGCTCTACCTGTACCCCTCCGATCTCAACGACATCTTGATCGACACCATCTGTGACACCGGGGTGCCGTACTTCGATCTGAGCCTTCAGCATGTGTCGCCGCCGTTGATGCGGAGGATGCGTCGCTGGGGCGAGGGCGCCCGATTTCTCGAACGCATCGAAGCGATACGACACCGAGAACCCGATGCCGCCTTTCGATCGAACTTCATCGTCGGGTACCCGGGCGAAACCGAGGCCGACCACGACGCCCTGCTCAGCTTCGTCGAGGCCGCCCAACTCGACTGGTGCGGCTTCTTCGCCTATTCGCCCGAACCGGGAACGTATGCGGTGGAACTCGACGGCACGGTCGACCCTGGGCTGCGGGACGATCGCCTTGCCGAACTTCGCGAACTGCAAGACGAGATCACGGCAACGAAACGTGACCTTCTGGTCGGTTCGCAGGTCGAAGTCCTCGTGGACGAACCAGGCATCGGTCGGAGTCATCGTGAGGCCCCCGAGATCGATGGCATCATCGAGGTACCGATCGGTCTGGCCGTCGGGACCACCCATGTGCTGACCGTCACTGCCGCGATGGGCCCCGATCTGGAGGCCTCCTGATGGCTGACGCGCATGCCACCGAACCGCGCCAGGTCGGCATCACCCACCCGGCGAACCTGCTGACAATGGCCCGCCTGCTCTTTGCGCCCCTGCTGTTCTGGTTCGTGCTCGATGCCGAGGCGACCGGCGGAGCGTCTTGGGCTGCATTCGGCCTCGGATTCGCGCTCGCCAGCACAGATTTCTTCGACGGGCGCGTGGCTCGGCGCTCCAACGTGGTCAGTCGGAGTGGAGCCTTTCTCGATCCGCTGGCCGACAAGATCGTCGTGATCGGCGGCGCCTACTGCTTGGTGTACGTCGAGCGCTATTGGTGGTTGCCGGTCACCATCATCGCCCTCCGCGAACTCGGGATCACCGCATGGCGAAGCCGATGGGCTCGTGAAGGCCTGGCCCTGCCGGCGCGACCGTCGGCGAAGTACAAGACGTTCGTCCAAGGCAGTGCTCTGCTGCTGGCGGTGATGCCGACGCTGCGCGACCAGGAAACGATCATCGACGGCTCTCTGTGGCTCGCAGTGGTGTGGACGGTCCTCACCGGTGTCCAGTACCTGGTCGACGGCCGCAACGCGCTGAGCACCACCGGTGACTGAGCATCGGGCCGGAGGCAATCGATGAAGTGCGAAGTTGTGGCGATCGGGACGGAACTTCTCCTCGGTCAGATCGTTGACACCAATTCGTCGTTCATCGGCGAGCAGCTTGCGATGGCCGGAATCGATTCCCATCACCAGACCAAGGTCGGCGACAACCATGAGCGGATGGTGGCGGTCCTCCGCCACGCACTGGCCCGCAGCGATGCAGTGATCTGTTGTGGGGGACTCGGGCCGACCCAGGACGACATCACGCGAGCAGCCATCGCCGAGGTGATGGGTGTCGAACTTGTCCGCGACGAGGCGATTGCCGAGCGTATCCGTGCCATGTTCCGCGGCCGCGGCCGCTCGATGCCGGAGAACAACCTGCTGCAGGCCGATGTGCCCGAGGGCGCACAGATCAACCCTGCGATGCCCGGTACCGCGCCCGGGCTGATCTGCCCGCTCACCGGCGAACACGCCGGCAAGGTCATCTATGCGGTGCCCGGCGTGCCGTGGGAGATGCGACAGATGCTGGCGGAGGGTGTCCTCCCGGATCTGCAGCGGCGGTCGGGATTCAGCGGCGTCATCCGTAGTCGGATCTTGCGGACGTGGGGACAGTCCGAGTCGGGTCTGGCCGAGCAGCTCGACGACGAGATCCGTCGTCTCGACGCAACCGGCGATGCCACCATTGCCTTTCTGGCGTCGGGATGGGAGGGCCTCAAGGTCCGGATCACCTGCAAGGCAGCATCGGAGCCAGAGGCAGACGCCGCGCTCGACCACGAGGAGGCGGTCATCCGGCGAATCATCGGTGACATCGTTTTCGGAGTCGACGCCGACTCGATGGAGTCTGTCGTTCTCGAACTCCTCCGCACGCGAGGTCAGACCCTTGCCGTCGCGGAGTCGTTGACCGGTGGCCTGATCGGCTCGCGCCTCACCGGCGTCCCCGGGTCGAGTGATGTCTTCCGAGGGGGCGTCACGCCCTACGACCGGGACCTCAAACGTGAACTCCTCGGTTGTCCCGATGTTCCGGCGGTGAGTGAGGAGATGGCGATTGCAATGGCCCGAGGTGTGTGCCGAGTGCTCGGTGCCGACTCGGGAATCGCAGTGACCGGGGTGGCCGGTCCGACGCAGCTCGAGGGCAACGAGCCAGGCGATGTCTGGATCGCAGTCCAGCACGCCGGCCGAACGGACTCCCGTTTTCTCAAGATGCCGTTCGACCGTGAACGAATCCGGCAGTTCACCTGCATTCAGTCGCTCGATTTCCTGCGCACCCGCATTCTGGCCTCGGGCTGACCACACGCCGCGCAGCGGCGCGCTCGACTAATCGGATGGATTCTCGAGGAACGATGACATCACCTGCCAGACGGCGAAGCTGAAATCGTCCCACTGCTCGAGTGATCCGTCGCAGCCTGACGGCACGTCAAAGGTCTCGATGAGACCTGCACCGTCACGAATCGAGAAGCCATCGGCTAGGGCCAATATCGTCGACGTCCATTTCTCCACCGTCTGTGTCTCGGTGAGGCCAGGAACTCGACGGATCCGGTACCCGAGCGTCTGTGCGGCATCGACGTAGAGCTTGGTCTGAGCGGCGACGTAGGAGCGGTACGACGCCGTCGCCACCTCCCTCAGGCTTGCGACATGGTCATCACTCGACGGTCGGGAGAGGATCGATCGGACGGATGCCTGCCACAGCGCCAGTCGGTTGACTGTGTTCGTTTGGTCGAGGTGTTGTCGGGACATGACGCGAATGAGATGGCGTAGCGCGTCGGCCCGCGCTGCGTGGGTCGAATGATCGGCCTGTCGGAGGATGGCGTCGACCAGGGCGTGGGAGTCGGCGAGCAACGCGCTGGGGTCTGAACCGACCACGCTGGCCAGAATCTCTGACTGGAAGTCGCGCTGGCTGTCCCAGATGCGTTCGTGCACCGAACCGCGGGTGACGCGAACGCCCGCCGTTTGTTCCAGATGTTCGAAGACCATGGCGTAGGTGACACCTTCGGCTCCGAGTCCGATGCCATCGCGCTCGAGTACTTCGATGCCCGCCTCGAGGACCAGGCTTTTCAGATCAGCACGCTTTCTCCGCGTTGCCGAGGTGGCGTTAGCCGTCATTGCAACCCTTCGGGGAAGTAGGCACCACCTGGCGCCGGTGCTCATGAAGAGTACTTGGCCACGGCCTCGATTCTGGGAGCATCTGGCCGCGATTCGGCGTGAGAATCCGGGGCGCCGAGTCGGAGTTGGCGCCCCGGACTGACACACTGGGAGTGCCCCACCCTCCGGAGAAATCGTGCTCGAACAGGTCGAGAAAGTCATCGCAGCGATCCGCCCCGCCATCCAGGCCGACGAGGGCGACATCGAACTGGTGGGCGTCGATGAACCCACCGGTGTGGTCACTGTCGAACTGAAGGGTGCGTGCGTCACCTGCCCGGCCTCGACCCAGACACTCAAGGCCGGGATCGAGCGGATCATGAAAGACCGAGTCGAGGGTGTCACCGAGGTCGTCGAGATCAATGCGCTCGGCATGAGCGAGAGCCCCGTCCAGCTGTAGCCACCTTCCGGTGGGTTCAGTGGTGAAGCTTCGCCAGACGCACCGCGTTGGAGATGAGACCAAGGTGACTGTACGCCTGGGGGTGATTTCCCAGCGCCCGACCGGTGACCGCATCGACCTCTTCGGCCAGGAGGCCGGTGGGCCCGGCAAGATCCGTGTAAGCATCGAAAAGTTGACGGGCACCGTCCACATCGCCGATCTGGATCTTGGCGTCGATGAGCCATGACGTCATGAGGTTGAAACCTCCTTCCGAGCCCGGAAGACCATCGACGTGCTTGTAGCGGTAGATGGCGTCGCCCGTGCGGAGCGATGTTTCGACGGTATGGACGGTTGCGCGATAGCGGGGATCGTCGGCGTCGATCAGGCCGAACAGGCCGATGGCGAGGACCGACGCGTCGACGTCTTCCCCGTCGTAGGCCGTGGTGAACGCATCGACATCGTGACTCCAGCCATTGGTGACGATGTCGGCTTCGATCGAGTCGCGAAGATCTTCCCACTCGGGGTGTTTGCGGCCGAACACATCCCAGGCGACCTGGATCGCCCGGTCGACAGTGACCCAGCACATGACCTTCGAGTTCACGTGGTGTCGCGGCGCAGAGCGAACCTCCCACATTCCCTGGTCGGGCTCGGTCCAGCGGCTGGCGACGGCATCGACGAGTTGTTCGATCAACCGCAGGTGGCGTTGGGAAAGAGGGGCATCGACGTCGGCGAGCCGATGGATGAGATCGACAACCGGCCCGAAGACGTCGAGCTGGACCTGACGGTCAGCCGCATTCCCGATGCGGACCGGACGCGAGTCGGCGTAGCCGACAAGTTCCTCGATGGTCTCCTCGGGCGGAAGTGAACCGCCATCCACGGTGTAGAGCGGTGAAAGTTGCTCCGGCCCAGCCCCCGTCGACTCGAGCACCCGCAGGAGCCAGTCGAGCAGCGCCAATGCCTCGTCGGTGGAGCCGAGTTCGACCAGTGCGCGGGCGGACAGCGAGGCATCGCGGATCCAGCAATAGCGATAATCCCAGTTGCGGACGCCACCGATGGACTCGGGGAGGCTGGTGGTCGCAGCGGCCACGATGGCGCCGGTCGGCCCATGACAGAGCGCCTTGAGAGTGAGTGCCGACCGACGGACGAGGTCGGTCTGCACGTCGGGAAGGTGGAGTTGTCGGACCCAATCGGCCCAGAACGACGTGGTCGATCGCCGTCGGTCGGGCTCTGCCACGCGATCCGGCTCGAGCACCGCGGTGCCGGACCGCATCTCGAGGATGATCGGCCCGTTGGCGAGGTCGATGTCTGCGTACGCAGTTTGATGGAGACCTCGTGACTGGATCGTCCACTCGACCCCGGGTGATCGCAGCACGATCGGATCGTCGGCTCCGAGAACGGCGAGTCCGCCGTCGCGGACGTCGAGGCGGGTGGGGACGCGGCCGAAGTCGAGCCGAGGCGCGAACTCCAGGGCCGCAGTCCCGCTTCCTTCGAGCACCCGCACCAGGTCGCTGCGCCCTGCGTTGCGGGTTGGTCGCCCGTCGGAGCAGTCCAGGTAGTCGGTGACCCTCATCGACGACCAGCGGGTGCGCAGCACCAGCGAGTCGTCGACGTAATGCTGAACGGGCTCGTCGCCTCGACGATGGGGCTGGATCGAGAAGTATCCAGCACTCGGCCCACCGACGAGTTCGGCGAAGAGTGCCCCCGAGTCGATTCGGGGAACACACATCCAGATGATTCGGGCGTCGGGAGTGACGAGCGCTGCGGTGCGTTGGTCCGACAGCATGGACAGCTCGTTGATTGCCGGTTCTGTGTCGGTTGGTGGTTGTCTCGACTCGGATATGGAGACCGACGTTACTTCCCCGCGTAGGAGCACCGTGGCGCACGGCACTGCGCACGCCATCGATCCGCAGCGATGCAGGGGAGTGGGCCGTCGACGGACCGCCCGTTCTCAGCGTTCGAAACGGCGCCGAAGGAGGCCGAGGTTCCGTTTCCAGATCTGCTTCAGAATGATCGCCCCAACGAACCCACCGATCGGTCCACCCATCCACCAGGGGAAGCGAAGCTTTTCTTCCCAGACGAAGGCGGTCCGGTCGGGGCCGACGGCTGACAGCGTGAACACACCCTCACCCGTCACCAATCCATCGTGACGAACCCCCATCTCGGCTGCCTCGACCCACGAGGTGATCAGCATCCGATCGACCAGCTTGAGGGGACCGACCTTGGTGAGACAGTCGAACGTCGTACCGGTGCCCTCGGTTTGGGCTCCGGTGAAGGTGATGTCGACGGCGTCGTGCATCCATTCGACATGGCTCGGGATGTGACGAACGTCTGCCCACACAACATCGGGTGACGCCGGCAGTTCGGTCTCGACGCGGATGTGGCTCATGGAGAGGAAACCTTGCGGTAGACGGTGATGTGAACGTCATGAACGGCGGGATCGAATGGCGTCCCGTGCCAGTCTGCCCATCGATGGTCGAGTACGAATCCGGCAGCTTCGGCGGATGCGTCGAGCTGTTCGGGCGTTCGGTAGTGGATGATCCATGGCCGCATCGTGTTGCCGGCGGATCGCATCTCGATGTGGTGACCACGAATGAGCTGGTCGTCGGCATCGTGGGTGGAGACGGTGAGCACGGCAGTGCTGGCGGTGACGTCTCGAACAGAGACTCCGCTGTCGGCCAAGCCGCCTTCGGGAGGTACGAACCCCTCGATCACCAGCCTGCCATCGTCGAACAGCAAGCCGTGGCAACCCTGGAGGCAGTCTGCCTGTGCACTATCGGTCGGCAAATTGAAGAAGGTGTTGAACGCCGCAAAGACAACCCCGAACGGCCCATGATCGCTGAGTCCGCGAGCCTGCCCGAGTGCGGCCATGTCGGCTTCGATCGCAATGATCGCCGCTGCATCGGACTTGTTCCGAAGGATGTCGAGCATGGCGTGTGATGCATCGACTCCGACCAGCGAGACCCCGGTTGCGGCGAGAGGGACCGCAATGCGACCTGTGCCGACGCCGAGTTCGAGCAGCGGCCGTCCGTTGGCCAGCGAGCCGAGCAGTGCGACGGTGGCATCGATGTCGCTGACGTCGGCGTACCAGTCGTCGTAGACGTCGGCGAAGCTGTCTCCATAGCTGCTCGGCCGGTAGCCGTCGTGTTCGTTCACGAGACCAGTGTGCCTGGTCGTAGGCTGAACCCATGGTGACGATCGTGCGTGACGAGGCGCCAGCCGTCTATCTCGACCATGCAGCGAGTACGCCCCTGCGCCCTGAAGCGCAGGCGGCGTGGCTCGAGGCGTCGGCGCGCCTTCACGCCAACCCCACCGGATCGCACCGTGCGGCACGAGCGGCGCGGCGGGCCCTCGATGACGCCCGCGACGATGTCGCCGCCGTGCTCGACCGACCGTCGAGCGAGGTCGTCTTCACGAGCGGTGGGAGTGAGGCCGACAACATGGCCATCCGCGGTGTGCTCGGTGCACGGGGCGGGACGGCGGTGTGTTCGGCCGGCGAACACCATGCCGTGCTCGAGCCGGTCGAACGCGCCGGCGGGGTCACCGTCGGGCTCGAAGCCGACGGCACGGTGTCGCCCGACCGCCTTGCCGACGTGCTGCGAGCCGAGGCGTCGGTGAGCGTCGTCTCGATCATGACGGTCAACAACGAAACCGGCGTGATCAACGACATCCCGGCATTGGTCGAGGTCACCCGGGCCTGTGCCCCGGACGCCGTCTTTCACACCGACGCCGTTCAGGCGATGAGCTGGCTCGATCTCCGCACACACGTGGCGAGCGCAGACCTGGTGTCGATCACCGGCCACAAACTTGGCGGACCGGTGGGCGTCGGTGCACTGCTCATGCGCGACGGTGTTGTGCTCGACCCGTTGATCTCGGGAGGCGGGCAGGAGCGCGGCCGTCGAGCCGGCACCCCGGACGTCGCCGGCGCAGTGGCATTTGCATCGGCGATCACCGCCACCGATGCCGAGCGCCCCGAGGCGAGACGACGACTCGGTGCTCTTCGTGACCGTCTCGTCGCCGGACTTCGATCGCAACTCGGCGGTCGGCTGATGGCGACCGTCCTCGACGGTGGTGCGCCGGTTGCTGCTGGCATCGCCCATGTGATCGTGCGCGGCGTGGAGGCCGAGGCGCTGTTGTTCTTGCTCGACGCGGCTGGCCTGCAGGCGTCGGCGGCCTCGTCGTGTTCGAGCGGAGCGCAGGATCCCTCTCATGTCCTGGCTGCGATGGGCATCGATCGCATGGTCGCGCAGGGATCGCTTCGGTTGTCGCTCGGTCACACCTCGACCGAAGCCGACGTCGATGCTGCGCTTGCGATCATTCCACCGGCGGTCGAGCGGCTCACGGCGTGCGGAGGGGGTTGAGATGACTGCTCGCCCACGCAGACCGGTGCTCGTGATGATGTCGGGAGGCGTCGATTCGTCGGTCGCTGCTGCGTTGCTGCTCGATGCCGGCCACGACGTTGTCGGGGTCACGATGAAGCTCTGGGGAGGACCGTCCGATACCGGTTGTTGCGCAGTGAGTGACGTCGACGATGCTCGACGGGTGGCTGACCGCCTCGGCATCGAGCATCACGTGTTCAACTTCGGTGACGACTTCGAACGCAACGTGGTGGCCCCCTACGTCGACGACCACGCTGCCGGGCGCACGCCCAATCCGTGTATCGAATGCAACCGGCACCTCAAGTTCGACCGGCTTGTGCGTCGGGCCGATGCGCTCGGCTTCGAGCAAATCGCCACCGGGCATCACGCCCGCGTCGTCGAGACGGCCCACGGCCCGCGGCTTGCTCGTGGGGTCGACGATGCGAAGGACCAGTCCTATGTGCTTCATGTGATCGAGGAGTCGGTGCTGCGACGGCTGTTGCTCCCGGTGGGAACGATGACCAAGAACGAGGTCCGGGCGATCGCGGCGGACCTCGACCTTCGGACGGCGACGAAACCGGAGAGTCAGGACGTCTGCTTCATCACCAATCAACACGGTCGCAAGGCGTTTCTCGGCGATCGGATACCGCTGCGGTCGGCGGTTGTGCAGACCAGCGACGGCGACGACGTTGGCCGGGTCGAGGCGGTCGAGTTGGTGACGATCGGGCAACGCAAGGGGCTCGGGCTCGCAGGGGGTACCGATCCTCGGTATGTGATCGATGTCGACGCCGGCCGTGGTGGTCAGCCGGTGGTGACAGTGGGGGAGCGAGCTGATCTCGCCGTCGGTCACACGCCGCTCGAGTCGTGGCGCTGGGTCGGCCGTGTGCTCGACGACCGCGAGCTCAGCTTCCAGTGCTCCGCCCATGGTTCGCCAGCGCCTGGCCGCGTCATCGATGGTCGAGTCGAGTGGGCGGTTCCCCACCGCAAGATCGCCCTCGGGCAGAGCATCGTGGCCTACGACGCACAGGGGTGCGTGGTCGGCGGCGGCATCGCAGGCCGCCTGCCGCTCTGATCAGGCGATCGGCAGGCCCCGCCCGAGCGCAGTGATCACGACCGCCCCAGGACGGCTCGGGGCCAGCAACAAGGATCGGACTGTCTGTTCTTCGGTCTCGCTGCGCCCGGTGACCACGGGAATCGTGACCGCAGATGTGAGCCGCAGCTCCAAAGCCAGCCCCAAGGCATTGTTGGTGAAATCGGTGGCGGTGGTGTCGGATGCCGCCGGTGCAAGACCGGCAATCTCTCGAGTCACGAACAGCACAGGCTCGCGCAGGACCGTCGGATCATGAACGACGAGTCCATTCGGTACGAACACGAGGAAGCGGTTGGTCAGCTGGTGGAGTGCGTTCAGTGGGAACCACGCACCTGCCCAGCCTCCGAGCGTCACGCCCGCGCCGAGCACCCATCGTGCATCGGCCAGCAGGAGCGGACCGGCGGCAAGCCCGACGATGACGACCACAGTTGCCGGGACGACGGCAACGAACAGCACTGGTCCCGGTGCTCGCAGAAGAAAGCGTTGTTCATCGCCATAGCTGACCCCGTCGACGAACCGGTCACCGACCCCGGGCAGGTGGAGGGCCACGGTGGCGAGCACAGCTCCACCGACCCCCACCAGAATCAACACTGCGTCGGTGTCGTTGCGACCACCGACGTCGATGGACGCCCATACGCCGGCCGCCAGCGCCGCAGCAGTTCCGAGTCGACCGATGGTGAGTGTGACCGGCCGGGCCACCGACATGGCGATGAGTACCACTGTCCACGAGACCCATGCCCCGATGCTGACCACCGTTCGGAACGGTTCATCGGCTTCGTGCAGGGCTTCACCGATGAGTTCTCCCGTGGTGAACGGCGCAAGAACCCACAGGACGATCGCAGGGAGGATCAACCGGTTCGGGCCGGTCGGTAGCGGCAGCGTCACGACCTCAAACTATCCTCGCCCTCGATGGCACCCTCAGACGACCCGGCAGCTCGAATCGGTGAGTTGCGTGCCGCGCTCGATCACCATGCGCGCCAGTACTACGAACTCGACGAGCCCGAGATCCCCGATGCCGAGTGGGATCGCCTCTATCGCGAACTCGTCGAACTCGAAACGGCCAATCCGTCCCTGGTCAGTGCCGACTCGATCACCCAGCGGGTCGGTGGTTCCACCAGTTCGGCCTTTGCGCCCGTCGCCCACATCGTGCCGATGATGTCGTTGCACAACGCGTTCGATCTCGACGAACTTCGCGGGTGGAACGAGCGGGTCGTCCGGCGGCTCGAGGATCAAGCGGTGCCCAAGTTCGCCGTGGAGCTCAAATTCGACGGTCTTGCCATCTCGTTGCGCTACGAGAACGGTGTCCTCGTGCAGGGGGCCACCCGAGGCGACGGCAAGATCGGTGAAGACGTCACCCACAACGTGCGAACCGTCGCCGACATTCCGCAACGGCTCGTCGGTGACTATCCGCCGATCCTGGAGATTCGCGGCGAGATCTACATGCGACTGTCGGCATTCGATCGACTCAATCAGCGCCAGCGCGATGAAGCTGCGGCAACCGGGAAGGAGCCGAAGCTCTACGTCAACCCGCGCAACACGGCTGCAGGCTCGCTGCGTCAGATCGACGCCTCCGTCACTGCTGATCGCGAACTCTCGTTCTTTTGCTATCAGCTCGGCCTGGTCGAGGGCGGTCCCGAACTCGGGTCGCACACCGAAACACTTGCGTGGCTCGCGTCGCTCGGTCTTCCCGTGAACGAGCATACGAAGCCCTTCGGGTCGATCGAGGAGGTCGAGCACCGCGTCGCAGAGTTTCACGCCATGCGTCACGATCTCGACTACGAGTTCGATGGGGTGGTCGTGAAGGTCGACGACCTCCGACTTCAGGCCGAACTCGGTGCCGATGCGAAAGCCCCGCGCTGGGCCATCGCCTACAAGCTGCCGCCCGAGGAGCGCACTACCACGCTGCTCGACATCGAAGTGTCGATCGGACCCTCCGGTCGCGCCACCCCCTTCGCTGTGCTCGAACCGGTCTTCGTCGGTGGTGTCACGGTTGGGACCGCCACCCTCCACAACGAGGACCAGGTGGCGACGAAGGATGTTCGGCCCGGCGACACCGTGATCGTGCGCAGGGCCGGTGACGTCATTCCTGAAGTGCTCGGTCCGGTGCTCGCCGATCGCGACCCGAGGAGCAAGCCCTGGAAGTTTCCGAAGGACTGCCCGGTGTGTGGTGAGGCCCTCGTGCGCGACGACACTGCAGCGGCAACCCACTGTGTCAACTTTCGCTGTCCGCGCCAGGTGCGCGGTCGCATCGAACACTTTGCCGGTCGTGCTGCGATGGACATCGAGTTTCTCGGTGAGAAGAGTGTCGATCTCTTCGTGTCGCTGGGCCTCCTCGACGATGTTGCTGACCTGTACACCCTCGACTTCGAGCGCATTCTCGCCCTCGAAGGGTTCAAGCAGAAGTCCGTCGACAACCTGCGAGGCGCAATCGAAGGATCCAAGGCACGGCCGCTCGGCAATCTGTTGTTCGGTCTTCGCATTCCCGAAATCGGGCAGGTCAACGGACAGACCCTTGCCGGTGCCTTCGGTTCGATGTCGGCCATCCAACGTGCGACGGTCGAAGAGATCGCCGCCGTCGACGGGTTCGGACAGGTCATCGCAGAAGCGGTCCACGCCTGGTTCGCCACCGACAATGCGAAGGATCTCATCAGCCGACTCTCGGCCGCCGGCCTCACCATGGAAGCGGCCCAGGTCGACCGGTCGAAGGAGCAGACGCTCGAAGGTCATGCCGTCGTCGTCAGCGGCACACTCGAACACTTCACCCGCGACGGTGCCAAGGAGGCGATCCTCGAACGCGGTGGCAAGTCGCCGGGAAGTGTGTCCAAGAAGACCTTGGCGCTGGTTGTCGGTGCCGACCCCGGCGCGTCCAAGGTGAGCAAAGCCGAGGAGTCAGGCGTTCCGATCATCGACGAAGCGGGCTTCGTGCAACTGCTCGAGACGGGCGAACTTCCCGGGTGAGGGCAACCGACGTTCGGGCGATCTGCTGGGATGTCGGCGGCGTTTTCACCAACACGCCGCACGCCGCGATCGCGTCACTGGCCGGTGAGCATCAGATCGACGTGTCGGCGCTCTCCGATGCGATCTTCGGTCGGTTCGAGGTCGACACCGATCATCCGTGGCATCGCCTCGAGCGGGGTGAACTCGAGCTTCGGGAAGGCTGGCCGCTGATCGAAACCGAACTGGCCAACCTCGGTGTCGACCTCACGTTGCACACGGTGTTCCGGCGCATCAGCGGCAGTGGTGAGGATCGCTCCGAGGTGGTGCAGCTCGTACGCGAAGCCCACGCCAACGGGATTCTCAATGCGATCATCACCAACAACGTCCGTGAGTTCGCCGATATCGGCGATGGTCGCGGCTGGCATCGATGGGTGCCACTGGATGCGATGCGGGTCGTCGCCGACTCGTCCGCACTCGGCGTTCGCAAACCGGATCCGGCGATCTACCGCCACACGCTGCGCGAACTCGACATCGACCCTCACGAAGCCGTCTTCGTCGACGACACGGCGGTCAACGTGGCCGCCGCTGCTTCCCTCGGCATGCACGGCGTGCTCGTCGGCAGTGATCCAGGTCCGGCCCTCGAACGGGTTCGAGAGATCGTCGGCCTCAGCTGACGGTGAAGTTCCAGTCGATGGTCTCCGTTTCGCCCGGACGAGCGATTTCTTCGTACACCGCCATCGCGCAGTTGTCGTCGGCTGCGAGGGCTTCGATCAACTGGCCTGTGCCGGGGGTGAACAGGTATTGCTGCAGGCCCTCGACGTAACGGGTTTGACTGGTCACATCCACGCCGAACTGGCACGTGCTGTTGGGTGAGATCGTCAACCGAACCAGGCGGTACCCGGGCGCGAGATCGATCCCGACCTGTTGTTGTTGGAGGACCTCGTCACCGCGCTGCGGGACGATGCCGTCGATTCCGGGTGCATTCAGGACGGAAATGTCGCCACGATCGTTCCCGCCCACCAAGGAGGCAACGACGAACATTGCGATTCCGAGGCCGAGAAGAGTCGAGAAGATGATGTACTGACGTCGCTGCACGTCATGATTCTGGCAGAACGGCGCGCACTAGTCGCTGCCGGGTGGGGAGCCACCAGCGGTTGCCGAGGGCCGGTTACGTTTGACGTCGATGTCCGCCTTCCCCCCTGTCGGCGAGATCGGCCGTGTGCTCGGCGGTCGATATCGACTCGTGACGCCGATCGGCGCCGGCGCATCGGCGCGTGTCTATCTCGCAGACGACATCACGTTGCGCCGCCGGGTGGCTGTCAAGGTGCTCCACCCCGGACTTGCGGACGATCCGGCATTTCTCCGTCGCTTCCAAGCCGAAGCCCAGTCGGCTGCATCGCTGAACAGTCCCTACGTGCTCGGCGTCTACGACTGGGGCCACGATGACGTTGCCTATCTGGTGACCGAATATCTCGGTGGAGGGAGTCTTCGGTCGCTGCTCGACGCAGGTCACCGGCTTTCGCCGAGCCAGGCGCTGCTGCTCGGTCTCGAGGGTGCTCGGGGCCTCGACTACGCGCACGACCGCGGGTTGGTCCATCGCGACATCAAGCCCGGGAACCTGCTGTTCGGCGATGACGGACGACTCCGTATCGCAGACTTCGGGTTGGCACGCGCCATCGCAGAAGCCGGGTGGACCGACGAAGCCGGGTCACTGGTCGGCACGGCGCGCTATGCCGCACCCGAGCAGGCGCGTGGTGAACGAGTCGGGCCCGCCAGCGACATCTTTGCGCTGGCGTTGTCGATCAACGAATCGGTGAGTGGCTCGGTCCCGTTCACGAACGACAGCGTCGTTGCCACCTTGATGGCGCGAACCGAACAGCCATTCGAGCCCGACCCGGATCTGGGGCCCCTCGTTTCTCTCCTGCGCACAGCAGGTGCGCTCGATCCAGCGGATCGACCCGCAGCGGGAGAGCTTGCCGAAGCCTTTCTGGCGGCAGCATCGAACCTGCCACCTCCCGCTCCGTTGCCGCTCGCCGGTGTGGGGGTAGACGTCGACGCAGTGCTCGAGCCCACCGAACACGGCACGTCGCATGTTTCGCCGTCGCCGCTGGCGCGCGGTGCGGTCGAGGAGACGGCGCCCGCTCGACGATGGCCGTGGGCCCTGCTCCTCGCCGCCATCATCACTCTCGTGGCGGCCACTGCGACGAGTGCATGGCGAAGCGAGACGGAACCCCTTGCCGTCGTGCCCGACGTCGAGGGCCTGGACCGCATGACTGCGGTCGCCGAACTGGCGACGTTCGGCTGGGAGCTCGACATTGTCGACGTGAGGGAAGCGAACACTGAGCTCGACGAGGTCGTGCGAGTCGACCCTCCGCCGGGCCGAGCGCTTGCGGACGGCGAGACCGTGCGGCTCTTCGTGTCCCTCGGTGAGCCACTGGTCGTCGTGCCGGAGTCGATCGGTCTGTCGATCACCGATGCCGCTGATCGGCTCACCGCTGCAGGCTTCACGGTCGGCGAGATCAGCGAGGCCGCCGATGAGACGGTGGCCTCGGGGCTGGTGCTCGCGTTGGTCACGCCGGGAGGCGCAGTCGAACTCGAGCCCGGCACCGTCGTCGACCTGGTCGTCTCCACCGGCCCGCAGGACCGGACCGTGCCGGACATGGTGGCCAGCGGCGATGCAGCCGACGCGATCGTCCAACTGGCAGCACTTCGGCTGACGGCCACCGAAGTGCGCGAGTTCGACGAGACGATCCCAGCCGGTGAGATCATCCGTTACGAGCCTCCTCCCGGCACCATCGTCCCGGTCGGGACAGATGTCGTGATCGTCGTGTCCGACGGGCCTCGCCCTCGGCCCGTTCCCGACGTGATCGGCCTCGATGTTGCGGACGCCACGGAGATCCTCGAAGCCGACGGCTTCGTCGTCGTCGGGGTGCTCGGCTCGCCCTCGCTTCCGGTGTTGGCGACCGACCCGGCGGCGGGTGAGGTCCGCAGCAAGGGGACGGAGATCGTGATCGCGACCAGCCTCACCGGCGACTGACCCAGGCGGGCACCGGCTCGGGCTCGATGATCTCGTGCTCTAGTGCTCGGTGATCGCGTCCACTCGTTCGATCAGCTCACGGACGACGTCAGGTGCAGTGGTGTCGCCCGGGCTGCCACCCGAGGGCGGCGCCAAGATCGACGCAAGGGCGAGAATCTTCGACGAATCGCCCGTGAGTTTGATGGCGCCACCGAACAACGCTGGCATGACCTGGGTCGGGTCGCGATCGATGAACAGTTGTTTCGCCAAGGCCCAGGGCACCTCGATCCCGAAGTCTGCGTTGTCGAGATGACCCTCCTCGATCAAGAGCGCAGGGCCGGTGGTGTCGATGTGTCCGAGAATCGACTCGTCGGCGAATGGCGGATCGGTGACCGTGACGTTGGCGGCGAGCTGCAGTGCTGCATCCGCGGTGGCGTTCGCAGCCTCGGCCTCGTGTTCGGCATAGTCGGCGCGGAGTGCCCGCATGGCGGTGATCCACTCGGGACTCAGAAAGGGGTAGCGCATCGCCTCCAGAGTATGGGAACACCGGCTGAGGTAACGCACCGTGCAGCATCCGAACGGCCCCGTATCCTTCAGCGCATGTCCGAACGCATCACTCGCGACGAAGTGATCCATGTGGCGAGACTTGCTCGTCTCGAGCTGACCGAAGCCGAGATCGATGAATTCACCGGCCAACTCGGTGACATCCTCGAGCACGCTGCCGACGTCGAGGCTCTCGACGTGGGGGACATCGAGCCCACCTCACACCCACTGCCGATGACCAATGTGTTGCGCCCCGACGTGCGGCGCCCGTCGCTCGCACGTGACGAGTTCTTGGCACAGGCCCCGGCAGCCGAGTCCGGACAGTTCCGAGTACCCCCGATCCTGGGCGAGGAGCCATGAGCGCGCTCGGTATCGCTGCGGCCGTCCGGAGCGGGGAGCGTTCTGCCGTGGAGGTCGTCGAGGAGTACCTCGACCGCATCGAGACGCTCGATGCGGAACTGAACGCGTTCAATCTCGTGATGGCCGACGAGGCGCGGAGGGTGGCGGCAGCCGTCGACGAACGCATTGCTGCCGGCGATGATCCCGGGCCCCTGGCCGGTGTGCCGGTCGCCTTGAAAGACAACATGTGCACGAGGGGCATTGCGACAACGTGCAGCTCGAAAATCCTCGAGGGCTGGGAACCGCCCTACGACGCAACCGTTGTCGAGCGCCTGGCAGCTGCGGGTGCCGTCGCAGTGGGAAAGACCAACCTCGACGAATTCGCCATGGGGTCCTCGACAGAGAACTCGGCGTTCGGTCCGACTCGCAACCCACTCGACACCGGACGGGTACCCGGCGGCTCCAGCGGTGGCTCGGCGGCTGCGGTTGCAGCCGATCTCGCGCCGATCTCGCTCGGATCCGACACGGGCGGCTCGATCCGTCAGCCTGCTGCGTTCTGCGGTGTCGTCGGGATGAAACCGACCTACGGAGCGGTGTCTCGTTACGGCCTGATCGCGTTCGGCTCGTCGCTCGATCAGATCGGACCGTTCTCCACCTCCGTGGCCGACTCCGCTGCTGTCCTGGAGGTGATCGGCGGTCACGACCCCCTCGACTCGACCTCGATCGATGCTCCGGCGTTCGATCTTCGATCCGTGCTCGATCGCGGCGTCGACGGAATGCGGATCGGCATTCTGCGCGAGCTCAGCGGTGGCCCTGGCAGCGTCGACGGCATTGCACCGGATGTGCAGGCCTGCACGACCGCCGCAGCGGAAGCTCTCGAAGCAGCAGGTGCGAGGGTGCAAGACGTGTCGGTTCCGTCGGCCACGCTCGGGCTTTCCGCCTACTACCTCGTCGCCCCCGCCGAGGCCTCGTCGAACCTCAGTCGCTTCGATGGAGTCCGGTACGGCCTTCGAGCCGATGCGCCAACCACCGGTGCAATGATGACCGCAACCCGTACCGCAGGGTTCGGTCCTGAGGTCAAGCGGCGGATCATGCTCGGGACGTATGCACTGTCGGCGGGGTACTACGATGCGTTCTACGGCAAGGCGCTGAAGGTGCGTACCTTGATGCTGGCCGAGTTTGCTGCGGCGTACGAGCAGGTCGATCTGCTGCTCACGCCGACGGCGCCAACGACGGCGTTTCGGCTCGGCGAACGCACGGCCGACCCGATGACGATGTACGTCAACGATGTGTGCACGATCCCGTCGAACCTCACCGGTCACCCGGGAATATCGGTGCCGTTCGGGGTTGGTGACGATGCCATGCCGGTCGGCATCCAGCTTCTCGGTCCTGCCTTGAGCGAGCCGACCCTCTATCGAGCGGCCGCGGTGCTCGAAGCCTCGGCCCCCGACCCCGCCGGGAAGGAGGGTCGATGAGCGGTCTGCACGAGTCTGCGCTGCCCGACGAATGGGAACTCGTCGTCGGCCTCGAGGTTCATGTCGAGCTCGCCACGCAAACGAAACTGTTCTGCGGATGCGCCAACGAGTTCTCGACCGAACCCAACACGAATGTCTGCCCCACCTGTCTCGGTCTGCCAGGCTCGTTACCGGTGATGAACGAGACCGCGGTCGAGTTCGCAATGCGCCTCGGTCGGGCCCTCGGCTGCGAGATCCACCCGTCGGTCATGGCGCGGAAGAACTACTTCTATCCCGACATGGCCAAGGATTTTCAGACGACCCAGTACGACCAGCCGACCAGTCGTGACGGCGAACTCGTGCTCGCCGACGGAACCGTCGTCGGTATCGAGCGGGCCCACATCGAAGAGGATGCCGGCAAGACCACGCACGTCGGCGGGGGTGGGCGGATCAACGATGCGCAGTACTCGCTGGTCGACTACAACCGGGCTGGCGTCCCGTTGGTCGAAATCGTGAGTCGCCCCGACATTCGCACCGTCGACCACGCCAAGGCCTACGTCTCCGAGCTCCGAGACATCCTTCTTGCCATCGAGGTCAGCGACGCCAAGATGGAAGAGGGTTCGATGCGGGTCGACGCAAACGTGTCGGTTCGCCCGGCCGGCTCGGACGAGCTTCGAACCCGGTGCGAATTGAAGAACATCAACTCGATCCGTTCACTCGGGAGGGCGATCGAGTACGAGGCTCGCCGGCATGTCGACCTCTACGAGTCGGGCGAAGCTCCTCGGCAAGAGACCCGCCACTGGGACGAGGACGGTGGCCGCTCGACCGCCGGACGGTCCAAGGAGGACGCCGACGACTATCGGTACTTCCAAGAGCCCGATCTCGTGCCGCTCGCCCCGTCGGCCGACCACATCGCCGAAATCGACGCAGCACTGCCAATCTTGCCCGCAGCCCGACGGGCCCGGCTCGCTGCGCTCTCCAGCGTTGCAGACGATGTGCTTGTGACGGTTGTGGAACGCGGCCAAGACGCACTGGCGCTGGGTGCGATCGAGGCGGGAGCCGATCCCGACAAGGTGCTGACTCGGATCCAGAACGACCTCGCGGTCGACGATTGGTCCGCAGTGAAGTCAGAGACGTTGGCGACCGTGTTGCAGATGGAGTCGAGTGGCGAACTGTCGGCCACGCAGACCAAACAGGTCCTTGCCGACATGGCGGCGGGGTTGCACGGTGGCGATCCGAAGGCGATCGCAGCGTCGCACGGCTTCGAGGCGATGGCATCCGATGCACTCGATGCGCTCGTCGATCAACTCATCGCCGATCACCCCGATGAATGGACCCGTTTCACCACTGGTGACGAGAGCGACCGAAAGAAGATGCAAGGGTTTTTCACCGGTCAGATCATGAAGGCCTCGAAGGGTCAGGCCGACGGACGTGCGGTGGCCGAGCTCCTCGGCCGCAAGTCGACGTAGCTGGCGTGAGGGCCGTGCGACACGAGATGTGTCGCGAAGCACAGGCTGCGTTCAGGCCCGGGTCGCGCCGGTGATCGCCCAGGCATCGGTTCGGTAGCGCCACAGGAGCGTGGCAGCGCGAACGGTCATCCATGCGCCGAGGGCACCCCACAGCCAGCCGATACCGAGATCGAGCCACAGCACGCTGAACGCCCACGGCACCAGAACCGCAGTGGCGGTGACCATGGCGACGGCGAGGAAGCGGAGATCGCCGGCGCCGATCAGGATGCCGTCGAGCGCGAAGACAATGCCGTTGACCGGTTGCCAGGCCGCGACGTGGATGAACAGGAAGGCGGCGAGCGAGACCACCTCGGGATCGTCCGAGAACACATCGGGCAACACCGGAATCAAGGCGAACACGATCGCAGCCATCGCAAACCCACCCCACCAGCCCCACTGGATCATCCGATCACCGAGTCGGCGAGCCTCGTGCGCATCACCGGCGCCGAGGGCATGGCCGATCATCGCCTGCGCCGCGATCGCCACTGCGTCGAGCGAGAGGGCGAGAATGCTCCAGATCTGGAACGCAATCTCGTGAGCAGCCAGGTCGTCGGTGCCGATGCGTGCGGCGACGGCGACGGTCACGGTGATCCCACCTCTGAGCGCAGCTGTGCGCATGAGGAGGTCGACACCGGCACCGGCGAGTTTGCCGATGATCTTCCAGTCCGGTGCGAGTCCGACATCGTGTTGGGTGACCGCACGGGCGATCCACCAGCAGTACGCACCAGCTCCGATCCACTGGGCGATCACGGTCGACAGCGCCGACGCACCAATGCCGTACGAGAATCCATAGATCAGTACCAGTTCGACGACGAGGTTGAACACGGCGGTGCCGACAGCCACGTACAGCGGCCGTTTCGTGTCCTGCAGCCCCCGCAGGTAGCCGACACCGGCCAGGACCATCAGCATCGGGGGAACGCCCAGCAGTGAGATCCGGAGGTAGATCTCGGCATTGACGGCCGTCTCCCCTGTGCCACCCATGAGCGAGATGAGTGCATCTCGGGCGAGATAGGTCACTGCGGCGATGACGAGACCGACGCCGAATGCAAGCCACAAGCTCTGAACAGCCTGATGGGCGGCTTGGCGGTGTTCACCCGCTCCCAGCA
Organism: Actinomycetota bacterium; assembly: GCA_029979265.1. GTDB lineage: Bacteria > Actinomycetota > Acidimicrobiia > Acidimicrobiales > Aldehydirespiratoraceae > UBA11606. The sequence goes on from JAPOHW010000003.1 coordinate 138,040, forward strand.
GGCGCGAGACGGCAGAGGTGGTGCCATAGGCAAGGAAGATGAAGACGGCGAAGGCGATCAGCAGCAGCGACGACGCAAGGGCCAGACCGGCGAGTTCGGGCGTCCCCAGATGCCCTACGACCGCAGTGTCGGCGAGGATGTAGAGGGGTTCGGCCACGAGGGCACCGAGCGCCGGAAAGGCGAGTGCGACGATGCGTCGGTCGGTGTCGGTCCAGCGGGGACGGCCGGGCATGAAGAGACCAATCACCCGCTGCACGCTACTGGTGGGTCCACGCTCCGTCCGTCATCGAGTTCGGGCGGTGCCGATGTGTACCCACGTCTGCGGTCGCCGGCTGCGCAGCGGGCGGTGACGGCCGGCGCTAGCCCCAGGCTCCGGTTGCCTCATGGTGCGCTCGCGCCTGGGGTGTCATCCATTCGGTTCGACCGGCCCGAACCGCTGACGACGAGATGTCGAGCAACCCTGGCGGCACCGGCAAGCGATGTGCATCCGGGACGGAGAACCCGGCCCGGGGGGCCAGGGCCAGAGCGGGAAGCGAGGCGATCGCTGCATCTCGCTCGGTCGGCCCTGCATACCAACTGACATCGTTGATCTGCTGCCATTTGTCGGCACCCATGACGACGACGTCGTAGCCATCGGCGATGTCGGCAATCAGCTGGTGCTCGGTCACGATCACACCGAGCCCGTCGACGGCAGCCACCGAGGCCATGATCACGGCCAGACGCTCGTCGAAGGTCGGCTGCGTGACCCGGTCCTTCCCGAGAGCCGACAGCGAAACGGCAAGATCGACCCGATCGAGTCCGTGGACCGAACGGGCGGTCAGGGCGATCTCCATGTGTGCGACCGTCGGGGGATCGAACGATCCCGGATACACACCGAGTCGCCGGGGGGACGCAGGAGTCACATGGGTACGTTGCCATGGAGCGTCGAACCAGTCATACTCGTGGCCGTGAACGTTGCCACCAGCCACCGACTCGTAGGGGTACCCGGCTAGCACACGTTCGCGCCCCTGCCGATCCGATCGTGTGCCTCGACCTCCCACCCACGGGAGGTCGTTTGCGTTTTCGGCCGGTAGTTTTCACCCGGCGCATCTGCGTCCCAGACCCTGGAATCACGTCTCATGAGCACCAACCCCACCAATGGCGGCGAAGCCCTCGTCAAATCCCTCGAGCACGAGGGCGTCGAGGTGATGTTCGGCCTGCCCGGCGGTGCGATCCTGCCGGTCTACGACCCGATCATCGATTCGTCGATCCGTCACGTGCTCGTGCGGCACGAGCAGGGCGCCGGACACATGGCGGAGGGGTATGCCCACGCCACCGGCAAGCCCGGTGTCTGCATGGTCACCTCGGGTCCGGCGGCCACCAATGTCGTGACGCCGCTCGCCGACGCCATGCTCGACTCGGTTCCCATGGTGTGCATCACCGGACAGGTGCCACTTGCCGCCATCGGCAGCGACGCCTTCCAAGAGTGCGACACCACCGGCATCACGATGGCGGTCACCAAACACAATTTCTTGGTGACCGACCCGCAAGACATCCCGCGCATCATCCACGAGGCGTTCCACATCGCCACGACCGGGCGTCCAGGTCCCGTCTTGGTCGACATTCCCAAGGACATCGTCGATCCGGTCAACCCGCGTTCTGCGATGACGTGGTACGAGCCCGACTCCGTTCCGATGGAGCTTCCCGGCTACCACCCCCAGACCGCCGGCGATCCGACCCTCATCGCCGAAGCGGCCGAGCTCATCAGCCACGCCGAACGACCCGTCCTGTACATCGGAGGCGGCATCCTGAAGGCCAGGGCCGCCGAAGCCTTGCTCGAGCTCGCAGAGCTGCTACAGATCCCGGTTGTCACCACGCTCATGGCCCGGGGCGCCTTTCCCGACAGCCATGCCCTGTGTCTCGGCATGCCCGGGATGCACGGCAACTACACGGCTGTCACCGCCATGCAGCGGGCCGATCTGCTTGTGTCCCTCGGTGCTCGTTTCGACGACCGTGTCACCGGACGTCTCGACGGGTTTGCGCCGGAGGCCAAGATCATCCACGTCGACATCGACCCGGCCGAACTCGGCAAGGTGCGGCAGTACAACGTCGGTATCCAAGGTGACTGCAAGGTTGTCATCGAGGGTCTCGTCGAAGCCACCAAACGGCTCGGCCCCGGGGCCCAGGCCGACCGCAGTGCGTGGCGCTCCACCATTTCGGGTTGGCAGGAGAAGTTCCCCCTCACCTACGAGCAGTCGTTGCCCGGCGACAAGCTCAAGCCACAGTTCGTCATGGAGCAACTCCGAGACGGCAATCCGGTCGACACGATTCTGTGTTCAGGGGTGGGACAGCACCAGATGCACGCCAGCCAGTTCTGGCGGTTCGAGCACCCCTACACCTGGATCAACTCCGGTGGGCTCGGCACGATGGGCTTTTCGATCCCGGCGGCCATCGGCGCCAAAGCGGGCATGCCCGATCGTCGAGTTTGGGCGGTCGATGGTGACGGCAATTTCCAGATGACGGCGCAGGAGCTGGTCACGGCCACCGTCGAAGACATCCCGATCAAGGTTGCGTTGTTCAACAACAGCTACCTGGGGATGGTTCGTCAGTGGCAGGAGATGTTCTACGACGAGCGGTTCTCCGAGGTGCACCTTTCCGATCATGTCCCCGACTATGTCAAGTGGGCCGAGTCGATGGGTGCGGTCGGTATCCGCGTCGAGTCACCCGAGGAGGTTGCGCCGGCGATCGCCCGGGCGAACGAGATCGACGACCGCTCGGTCGTGGTCGAGTTCGTGACCGACGCTCGCGAGAACGTCTTCCCGATGGTCCCCGCCGGTGCAACCAACTCCGAGGTCGTTGTCGATCCGAGTCAGCAGCACCTGCTCGACGAGGCCAGGGGTGTTTCGTGAATGTCGCATCAGTCAGCCCTCGCTGGCACACCCTCGTCGCAACGGTCGAGAACAAGCCGGGGGTGCTCGCACGCGTTGCCGGTCTTTTTTCCCGGCGGGGCTTCAACATTCACTCGCTTGCGGTCGCTCCCACCGACGACGAACGCTTCAGCCGCATCACGTTCACCGTCGACATCGAGGGGACGCCGCTCGATCAGGTCGTGAAACAACTCGACAAGCTCATCAACGTCGTCGACATCAGCGAACTCGATCCGGCCCACTCGGTCGAGCGCGAGTTGATGCTGATCACCGTCGAGATCGGGGAGTCCCGCAAGGAACTCATGGAAATCGTCGACGACTATCGTGCCTATGTGCTCTCCGAGGGGGACGAGCGACTGATGATGTCATGGTCGGCTCGTCCCGCCCGTCTCGACGAACTGGAAGAACGACTGCGACCCTTCGGGATCGTGGAACTACAGCGAACGGGGCGAGTAGCGCTTCCGTCACTGGACAACTGAACACAACAGACGCAAACAACGGCGTGCCGTTCTGTCGCAGGGCGGACACAACACAGGGGGATCAACCACACATGGCTGCGAACATCTACTACGAAAAAGACGTCGACCGTTCGGTCATCGCCGACAAGAAGGTGGCGATCCTCGGCTACGGCTCGCAGGGCCACGCCCATGCGTTGAACCTGAAGGAGAGCGGCATCGACGTTCGCGTCGGGCTACGGGAAGGCTCTGGCTCGGTCGCCAAGGCGCAGGCAGCTGGTCTTGTGGTGGCGTCGATCGCCGAGGCCGCCGCCGAGGCCGACATCGTCATGATGCTCATGCCCGACACCGAGATGGCGTCCATCTACGACGAACACGTGGCGCCGAACCTCGCGGACGGCGATGCCGTGTTCTTTGCCCACGGGTTCAACATTCGGTTCGACCTGATCCAGCCGGCGGATGGCATCGATGTGTGCATGGTGGCTCCGAAGGGTCCCGGTCATCTCGTTCGCCGGACCTACACCGAAGGCGGCGGTGTCCCCTGTCTCATTGCCGTCGAACAGAACGCGTCAGGTCGTGCGAAGGACATTGCGCTCGCCTATGCCGACGCGATCGGCGGTGCCCGTGCGGGTGTGATCGAGACGACGTTCACCGAGGAAACCGAAACCGACCTGTTCGGTGAGCAGGCGGTGCTGTGCGGCGGGACCACCCGCCTCGTGCAGGCCGGTTTCGAGACCCTGATCGAGGCCGGCTACCAACCGGAGGTCGCCTACTTCGAATGCCTCCACGAGCTGAAGCTCATCGTCGATCTGATGTACGAAGAGGGCATCGCCGGGATGCGGTACAGCGTGTCCGACACCGCAGAGTGGGGCGATCTGGTCTCCGGTCCCCGAATCGTGAACGCCGATACGAAGGCCGAGATGAAGCAGATCCTCTCCGAGATCCAAGACGGCACGTTCGCTGCCAACTGGGTGGAAGAGTCGCGTTCGGGTCGGGCCAGGTTCCGCGAACTCGAAGAGGCCGGTTTCGACCACCCGATCGAGAAGATCGGCAAGGAACTCCGAGCCATGATGCCGTGGATTTCCGAGGGGAAGGGATCGGTGGCCGACGCTTCCGGCGGCCAGGGTCTCGACTGACCTCTGTCGCGATCTCTGAGCAATCGGCGCACGCCGGGTCGTCGGGGCGACCCGCCGGTCAGTTCGTCGCGGGTGGGGCGGTCGTTCAGAAGCGGTAGGAGTCGAAGGTGGTGTCGTCCCCGGACCAGCCCCACACGGTGAACACCGGTCGATCGCGGGTGATGATCGCATGGTGAGCTCGAGACGGCGTCCTCGAATAGTCGCCGGCTGTCAGGGTCCTCGTCGTGTCGCCGATGGTCCAGTCGCCTGATCCGGCGAGTACGAGATAGAACTCCTCCGCATCGTGCCAGTGGTCCGGATAGTCGCATTCGGTGTCGAGCAGGAAGATCCCGAACCGTTCGTTGGTCGCCGGAGCGATCGCTCCTTCGGAGCCGATGATCTCGGTCATCGCAGACCTGTGTGCCCAGCCGGGTGGAACCACGGCCGGATCCGGGCGGCTCCAGCGCAGCTCGCCGGCACTTGCGAGTAGGGCATCGATCGCAGGGCAGGTGGCCGGAGTTGCCAAATCGCGGGCACGCGCAAGATCAGGAACCGGACACGGGGCAGGGTCGGTCAGAGGGGTCATTGCAGCCGCACGGTCGAGCAACGAAACGAATTCCTGTGCCATCGATTCGTCGATCGTCTCGAGAAGTGCTCGGACCTCGCGCAGAAACGACGAGAGCATGACGCGACGCTACCGTCAACCCATGGACCTTGGTGACGACTATCTCCACCTCTCGATCTCGACCGAAGGTCGGGTGGTGTGGGCGACGATCGACAACCCGCCGATCAACCTCATCACCCGCCAGCTTCTCGTCGACCTGCTTCGGTTCTCCGAGCGTGTTGCCGCGGACCCGGATTCGACCGTGGTGGTGCTCGAGAGCGCAAATCCCGACTTCTTCATCGCCCACTTCGACGTGACGCTGCTGCAACGAGACCCGGGCGAGCCGCCGCCGCGTCCGACCGAACGCACTGCGTTCGACGAGATGGTCGAGCGCTTCCGAACAATGCCGAAGGCGACCATCTGCAAGATCGCCGGGCGAGTCGGGGGTGGTGGGAGCGAAGTGGCCATGGGCTGCGACATGCGGTTCGCTGCGCTGGGCCGGGCGGTCATGAACCAGATGGAGGTCCCGATCGGGATCATCCCGGGTGGTGGGGGTACCCAACGTCTCCCCGGCTTGATCGGTCACCACCGGGCCGCAGCACTGATTCTCGGGGGCCTCGATCTCGACGCAGCGACCGGTGAAGCCTGGGGGTACTTCACTCGGGCGCTCCCACCCGACGATCTCGATGCCTACGTCGACGGTCTGGCCAGGAGGATCGCCCAGTTCGACCCCGATGCTGTTCGGGGGGCGAAGCGCGCTCTGCTGCGATCCCAAACCGATCCGACCGACGCACTGATCGACGAGACCGACATCTTCAACACGCTGCAGGCGTCCAGCGCAGCACAGGAGTTGATGCGGCGCTTCCTCGAACGCGGCGGACAGACGCGGGACGGTGAACTGCGGATGGAGGACCTTGCCGCCGAGATCGCCGAGAACTGATCGATCACGGAAACAGGCTGTCGATCAGCCACTCGGCCTCGACAAGGGCAAGGACGACCAATGGTCCAGCCATTGCCGCAAGCACCAGGTACACCCCCCAGCGAATGAATGGGGGCCGATCGGCGAAGTGGCGCTGCCGCTCGATGTCTTCGACAGGATCGGCGGCCAGCACCGCACATGCGTCCTCGCCGATCTCAGCTCGCACGACCACGCGATGGCCACCGGCCGAGAGGCTGACGTTTCCGGTTTCGGGGTTCGTGTCACTCACGATGGTGGCGTCGATACCGGCCGAATCGAGCATTGCGACAGCGAGCTCCGCATCGAAGAGACGGTTGTACTCACCCACCACCCGCATCCCCGGTACCAGACCCACGACAGAAGTCTGCCGTCAGTAGGGTGCCTGCACCATGACGAATGCGATCGATGTGAACGATCTTACGAAGACCTATGGCGATCTCCGAGCCGTCGACGGGCTGTCGTTCTCGGTCCCTGAGGGGCAGGTGTTCGCCCTGCTGGGGCCGAACGGGGCCGGCAAGTCGACCACCGTCGAGATTCTCGAAGGGCATCGCACGCGCGACGGTGGGGACGTCAGCGTGCTTGGTGTCGATCCGGCGACCGGTGGCCGTGACTTCCGTGATCGCATCGGCATCGTGCTCCAAGAAGCCGGCATCGACAAGGAACTGACCGTTCGGGAGACGATCGAGCTGTACCGCAATGCGTATACGCAGGCCCGACCGGTCGACGAGGTCATCGAGCTGGTCGAACTTCACGACAAGCTCGACACCCGAATCTCTCGTCTGTCGGGTGGCCAGCGACGGCGTGTCGACCTCGCGTTGGGGTTGATCGGATCCCCGGCATTGGTGTTCCTCGACGAGCCGACGACGGGCTTCGACCCAGCGGCTCGTCGCCGCAGCTGGGAGGTCATCAAGCGCCTTGCCGATGACGGGACGACGGTGGTGCTCACCACGCACTATCTCGAAGAGGCCGAACAGCTCGCCGACAACATCATCATCATGTCCAGGGGCCGGATCGTTGCCGAGGGCACACCCGAGTCGTTGCGCAGGCATGCATCGGCCGAGTCGATCATTCGTTTCGAACTCCCGCGGGTCGATGCCCGGCTCGAAGAACTGTTCGAGCCGCTCGTCGGCACGGTCCAGGGTCGCGATCGCCGAGTCGAGATCACCACCACCACACCGACGGCCGATCTTGCCCACATCACCGGATGGGCAGTGGGGCGTGGGATCGAACTCAGCGGCCTTGTTGTCGAACATCTCACCCTCGAAGACGTGTATCTCCGGCTCGTGGGCGACGAGACATGAGGCGTGATCTCGTGATCTTCTGGCGCTCGGTGCGAGCCGAGAACCGCATGTTCTGGCGCTCACCGGTTGGCGCGTTCTTCACGCTCGGCCTGCCGCTTGTCATGCTCGTCTTGTTCGTGGCCCTGTTCGGCAATGAGCCGATCGACCACCCCGAATACGGCGACATCACCACTGCGCAGTTCTACGCACCGGGGCTGGGCGTCTTCGCTGCGGCATCGGCCACCTTCACCAACATCGCGATCAACCTGTCGATGCGGCGAGACGACGGGGTCCTGAAGCGGGTGCGAGGGACGCCGATCCCTCCGTGGGTGTTCCTGGCTGGCGTCATCGTGTCGGCGGTCTGGATCGCAGTGTGCGCCACCATCGTCATGCTCGGGCTCGGTGTGCTGGCCTACGGCGTCGAGGTACAGCCCGAGCAACTCCCGGTGTTGGTCGTCTCGTTCGTCGCGGGTGCCGTCTGCTTCGCCACGCTCGGTGTCGCCTTGGCAAGTGTGGCGAGGACGGCCGGGAGTGCCCCAGCGATGGCAAACGCCACCATTCTCCCGATGGCGTTCATCTCCGATGTGTTCATCCCCTTGGAGACCCCACCGTCGTGGCTCGTTCGGGCAGGCGACGTGCTGCCGCTCAAGCCGTTTGCAGTGTCGTTCTCCGAAGCGATGTCACCGTTCGCAGTGACCCCCGCATTTGCGTGGGACCGGATCGCTGTCCTCGTGGTGTGGACCGTTGCAGGCGCGCTCATCGCGCGGAAGATGTTTCGGTGGGAACCGGTGCCCGGGGCGACCAAGCGACGTGGACGCAGAAACCGCTCGATCGCCGGCTGAGGTTCCGAGTCGACTGTGTCCGATCGGGGACGCTGTCAGATCCTCGTCCCGAGCTAGGTTGCGGGTGTGTCCTTCGTGACTCTCATGACCCCTGCCCGGTTCGGTTCCCTCGAGCTCAAGAACCGGGTGGTGATGGCTCCCATGACGAGATCGCGAGCCGGAGTCGATGGCGAGGTCACCGACATCATGGTCGAGTACTACCGGCAGCGGGCGGGTGCCGGGATGATCATCACCGAGGGTGTGTACCCGTCGGAGGACGGCAAGGGCTACTGCCGAACACCGGGGCTGGTGCATCCCGAACAGGTGACGGGGTGGCGACGCGTCACCGATGCAGTGCACGCCGAGGGTGGCACGATCGTCATGCAGGTCATGCACGTCGGTCGGGTTGCCGTTGCCGACAACAAACGTCCCGATGCCGAAACCGTCGCGCCGTCGGCCGTCGCCGCGAACTGGAGGCTGTTCACCGACACCGGTGGCGGCACCATGCAGCCGTGCGTCGTTCCTCGCGCGCTCGAAGGTCACGAGATCCCTGCGGTGATCGACGCCTATCGCCGCTGCACCGAGCTGGCGTTCGAAGCGGGGTTCGACGGCGTCGAGCTTCACGGTACGAGTGGGTATCTGCCGGCACAATTCCTCTCGACCGGCACCAACCGACGAACGGACGACTGGGGTAGTTCGCTGGCAGGCCGACTTCGCTTCTTCGTCGAGGTCGCAGATGCCATGGCGGGCGTCGACGGACCCGGCCGGGTCGGGTTTCGGGTGGTTCCCGGCAATCCGTACAACGATCTGCACGACGACGATCCGGACGAGACGTTTCGAGCGCTTCTGGCGGCGCTCACTCGCCGTGGCCTTGCCTACTGTCATACGATCCGCCTCCCCCGGGGTCCCGTCGACAACGAACGTCTGTGCCGACAGTGCTGGGACGGTCCGTTGATCATCAACGACTCGTATACACCGCAGGAGGCGAGCGACGCTCTGGAACTCGGGCGTGGTGACGCCGTGGCCTTCGGGCGGCTCTACATCACCAACCCCGATCTCGCCGAGCGAATCGAGGCCAGAGCCGAGTTGGCCCCAACCGACGCGGCCCACATCTACGACCCGGGGCCCGAGGGGTACATCGACTTCCCGACGCGTTCGATGTGATGCAGAAGCCGGCGGCCGAGGTCGAGATCACCGATGACCTTTTGCGCAGGTTGCTGCGAGACCAGGCCCCGGCGTTCGCCGACGAGTCGATCGAACTCGTCGCCGCCGGGTGGGACAACGAGGTTCATCGGCTCGGTGACCGTCACGCAATCCGCATTCCCCGGCGTTCGGTGGCTGCCCCTCTCGTGATCAACGAACAGCGGTGGCTGCCAGTCTTGGAGCCGCACGTGCCACTTCCCATTCCTGCGCCACTCGTCATCGGCGGCCCTGGCCATGGGTTCCCGTGGGGATGGAGCATCGTGCCCTGGTACGAGGGCGAGCCCGTCGGAGCATCACCGGGAACGGTCGCCATGGCCGAGCAACTGGGCCACTTCCTTGTCGCCCTGCACCAGCCGGGACCCGACGATGCACCTGCGAACCCGTTTCGCGGTGGTCCGCTGTGCGAGCGCGACGAGCGTGTGCAGCGTGACCTGACCCTCCATCTTCGGGGGCTGCTGCCTGACGAGACGCTGACTGCGATACGAGATCGCTGGGCAGCACTGATCGAGACGGCCCCCTTCACGTCGCCTCCGGTCTGGATCCACGGCGACCTTCACCCCAACAATGTGCTCCTCGCGGACGGAGACCTCAGTGCAGTGATCGACTTCGGCGATCTCACCGCTGGTGACCCGGCGACCGACTACCTGATGGGGTGGATGACCTTCGACGCACCGGAGCGAGCGGTCTTTCGCAGAACGCTGCAAGCCGACGACGCGACGTGGAACCGAGGCCAAGCATGGGCGCTGCTGCTCTCGCTCGTGTTTGCGGCACACGGTGAAGACGACCCCGGCATGTTCTCCATCGGTCAGGCCGGGATCCGCCGAGTCCTCGACGACGTTGTCGCCTAGAGCGTCCCGTTTCCGAGCCGCACGACGACCTCCCTCGCTCGGACCCGAACGTCGTCGAGATCGGTGAGTCGGCGTGCCGCGGCCAACTGCCGGGCCATGCGGTGGTTGCCCTGCAACGTCTCCCGGTTCCGCTCCAGGAAGTCCCAGTACAGCGATGTGAACGGGCAGGCATCGTCACCGACACGTTTTTTGGGATCGAAGCGGCACGAGCGGCAGTGATCGCTCATGCGTGAGATGTATGCGCCACCTGATGCATAGGGCTTCGACGCCATCCGACCACCGTCGGCGAACAGTGCCATACCGATCACGTTGGGTGTCATGACCCACGGTGCACCATCGACGAATGCCGATCTCATCCAGTCGTTCATGGCTTGCGGGTTCACACCGGTCGTGAGCGCAAGGTTGCCGAGAATCATCAGACGCTCGATGTGGTGCGCGTAGCCGCGATCGTCGATTCCCTCGATCGTGTGGCCGAGGCAGGCCATCTCGGTCTCTGCGTGACCGGAGAACGCCGGTGGAAGCGGGGCGTCGGCCCCGAGCGCGTTCGACGAGCGGTAAGTCGGACCCCAGGTCCAGTAGAGGCACCACACGTACTCGCGCCAGCCGATGACCTGGCGCACGAACCCCTCGACGCTGTTCATCGGAACCAGCCCATCGTCGAATGCACGGGTGGCTGCAGCCACGACCTCCCTCGGGTGGAGCAGGCCCAGGTTGAGTGATGTCGACAGTGTCGAGTGCGCAAGCCGCCATTCGTCGCGCAGCATTGCGTCCTCGTGGGTGCCGAAGACCGGAAGGGCGTCCCGAATGAAGCTGTCGAGTCGGGAGGTCGCTTGAGCGCGCGTCACGGGCCAGAGGCCACCTGGCGCAGCACCGAACAGTTCGATGTCGGCGTCGGACTCGAGATCGGCCAGCACCGCAGCGTCGATGTCGTCGAGTGCGAAGGCGGGCAGCTCGGGCCATGCCCGCCCGTCTCTGGGCGGAGGCTCCCGATTGTCCGCATCGTGATTCCACCGGCCCGAGACCGGCTCGTCACCGTCCATCAAGACGTCGAGGCGACGTCGCTGCCAACGGTAGAAGTCCTCCATACGCAGGTTGGTTCGACCGCGACTCCACGCGTCGAACTCGTCGAGGGGGGTCAAAAAGCGCTCGTCGGCGCTCAGTTCGACCCCTGCAGCCACGAGCGATGCCACACCCTCGTGCGATGACGGAGCCATCGCCAGCACGCGGTCGACGTCGAAGGCATCAGCATGCTCGACGACGCCTGCAGCAATGGAACTGCAGCGCCGTTCGTCGACCTCGTATCCCTCGGCGCGCAGCTCTCGGGCGAAGTGACGCATGGCCGAGAGCACGAGGTGCGCTCGCTGTCGATGCCACCGATGGCGACGCAGGAGGTTCGTCGACTCGACCATGAGCACCCGACACTCATCGGGCCCCAGTCGAGCCAGAGGTCCAACCTCGGTCGAGAGTTGGTCGCCGAGGACCAGGACGGTTGGCCGGTTGTCGCTCACAGGATTGCGAGGGCGAGGAGGCCGCGGGCACTCCAGCCGATGGTTCGGATCCAGTTGGTCGACACCAACCGCTTCGCCACCTGCTCGTCCCAGGCAGCCGAAAGCGAACGGTGGGCCGGGACTTGGAGAAATACGGTCGAGCCGTGGATGACCGCCAACGCAACGAGTCCGGCGAACGCAGCCGGTCGGCTGACGCCATCAGGGGTGAACCCGAACAGCAGCAGTGCAGTGACGCCTTCCACCGCCATGAAGGGCCCGACCACCCAGGCGGTCCGTCGGGTGTGTTCGTTCTCGTAGGCAACGAAGGCAGTCGTGCCGACACGTCGAAACAGGGGGTAGTGCACGACCTGCACGAACCAGATCAACCCGACCATGGCCAACGTCGCACCGGCATGAAGAAGCAGCATCAGGCAGGGGAGATCGACACCCAGGTGTCGAGGTAGGCGGCGGAGCCCTGATCGTCGCCCGACACGGCGGGGTTGGTCAAGACATTGACCGACCGGCCGTCTCGATGAGCGGCGTGGCCCCAACCGAACGGAACCGAGACAAGGCCAGGTTGGAGTCGATCATCGTGGTGAACCCGGAGGTGGAGGTTCCCGCGCTCGTTCCACACGAGCGCATCGGCACCGTCGTCGAGTCCGAGCTCGGCGGCATCGGCGGGGTGAAGACCGAGTTCCGGTTCGGGACGAGATGGGTGATGGGCCGGGAACTGGCTGTAGTTGGTGTTCAGAAACCGGACGTGCTGTTTGGTGGAGATCAACTGGAACCGGTGGGTCGTCGGTGCAACCGGGTGGACGGGGTCGAGGGCACGCAACCGGAAGCGGTCCCGTGGGAGGACCGCTTCACCCGGGGTGTGGTTGAACCTTGCCCAACCATCGCGCACCAGTCGTTCGTACGTGATGCCGTCGAGCAGCGGATGCGGTCGGTCGAGGAGGGTGCGGATGAGCGCTTCGTCGGATTCGTGATGACTCGGATCATGGAGCCCCATCCGCTCGGCGAGGAGCCGGAAGATCTCGTTGTTCGACTTCGATTCGCCCTGCGGCAGGATCGCCGGTTGGTTGAGCGCAATGTTGAGGTGACCCCACGCTGGGGCCAGATCCAGGTGTTCGATCTGCGTGGTGACCGGAAGGATGAGGTCGGCGTAGCGGGCGGTGTCGGTCACGAACTGCTCGGCGACAACGGTGAAGAGATCCTCGCGTTCGAGGCCTTCGATGATGCGATTCTGGTCCGGCGTGATGACCGCCGGGTTGCTGTTGTGCACGAAGAGCGACCGGATCGGTGGGTTGAGATCGGTGCTGGTCAGTACCTCCCCGAGTCGGGCCATGTTGAACGTGCGCGATGGTTCGGCGAGTTGCTCGACGTCGAGACCGAAGGCCTCTTCCCACCAGACTTGGGTCGATCGGCACAGTCCTCCGCCTGGATCGCGCCACGACCCGCTGACACTCGGGAGGGTTGCGATCGCCGCCATGATCTCGACGCCGTTCTCGCGGTGTTCGGGCCCGACGAGTGATCGGACGGCGGCGGGCCGGTTGGTGGCGAACGTGTGCGCCAGCCACTCGATGGTGGTGGCGTCGATCCCGGTTTCGGACTCGCACCTCGCCGGGTCCCAGGCCATCGCCGATGCGAGGAGATCGTCGGCGCCGGTGGTGTGGCGAGCGAGCCAGTCGGCATCGAGCAGTCCGTCGCGATCGAGGACATGCACGAGGCCCAGCACAAGGGCGACGTCGGTACCCGGTCGGAGCTGCAGGAACCGATCGGCTCGCTCGGCGGTGGTCGTTCGAACCGGATCGATGACGACGACCACCGCTCCGGCATCACGGGCCTCCTCGATCACCGGCCACAGGTGCCGGTTGGTGAGCATCGTGTTGGTGCCCCACAACACGATGGTGCGGGCAAGGCGCAGATCCTCCGGATCGATGCCTTTCGGGATCCCGAGGATCTGGTTGGCGCCGAGCCAGGCATTGACCCCGCAGAGGTGACGTCGGATATCGGACGTGCCGAGGGCAGCGAAGAAGCGTCGAGCGAGCAAGCCCTTCTGGATGACGCCCTGCGTTCCGTCGAAGGAATACGGGAGGATCGCGGCCGGTCCATCCTCGTCGATGATGGATGTCCACCGCTGCTCGATGGTGTCGAGTGCGTCGCTCCAGGAGATCGCCTCGAAGTCCCCCGACCCTTTCGCCCCGACCCGCCGCAGGGGGGTCAGTACCCGGTCCGGGTGGTACACGCGGTCGAGGAAACGGTTGACCTTGGGGCACAGCTGCCCATTGGTCGTCGGGTGGTCCGCCATGCCGCGAAGTCCCACGGCAATGCCATCGTCGACGGTGACCTCCCACACACAGGTGTCGGGACAATCGTGATGGCATGCGCCACGAACGACGCCATCGATCAGGGGCATCATGCTCGGTCGTTCATGATGCGGGGTCCATCAGTCGGAACGCTTCACCCAGCGAGATGCCGGCGAGTCGCCCGTGCGCTCGGGCCTCGCCCCAGGTCCGTTCCTCAAACGCTGCGGTCTGTTCGCCCGACGCGTCGTCCACGATGTGCATCGTGGTCTCGAACTGGCTCTCGTGGGCCATCAACGCGTCGATCTTGGCCTTGAGATGGCGAGGCTCGATCCGCTCGACAAGGTTCGGCTCCTCACACTCGAACAGCAGGAGTGCGCTCGGTCGGTGGTGCGAGAGTCCTTCGGCCATGTGTTCTCGGTGGTAGTGCGGATCCCGAGCGGCAACCACCCCGTCGACGGTCAACCAGCCGGCGTTTCGATGATCGGGGTGCATCCGCCAGCGACGCCAGGGATCGTGGCCGAGTACGACGTCGGGTGCGGTCGCGCGGATCACCTTGGCGACCTCGCCGCGCCGTCGAGCCGTGCTGTCGAGTTCGCCGTCGACTGCGTCGAGGAAGTGGACTTGCGTATGGGGTGCGATCCGTCGGGCGGCCTCGATCTGCTCGGAGCGCCGTCGTGCAACGAGCGCACCGGTGTCGGCCTCGACATCCCACGTGCCCTTCGAGCCGTCAGTGCAGACGAGAAGATGGATCTCGGCGCCTGCCTCACCCCATTTGGCGAGCGCTCCGCCGCACTCGAACTCGATGTCGTCGGGGTGGGCACCGATCGCCAAGGCACTCGAGGGGGTCGGAAGATCGACTCGCATCGTGTGATCCTTTCAGCTGCGTCGCCGCACGTCCGACTCGTCGACATCGGCGAGCATCGCAAGGTCCGCCGGGTCGTCGATGTCGAGGGCCAACGACTCGTCGTCGATCACGGTGATGTCGAGACCACGCGCCGTCGCCTCCCGGCAATGAGCGTCGAAGGAGCGAGGGCCGTAGCAGAAGGTGAAATCGGTGCCGGCGGGCAGCGACAGTACGTTGCTGCCGTCTCGTGCGGTGTCGGGTGCGATCGCCATGCCGGCACCGGTGACGACCCGAAGGTCGGCCGCCCGTGGGAGATCGGCGTGGGCGACGATGATGCGACCGTCGGGTGGCAGGTCGCTCGACAGGTGGTCGACGGCCACCGCAACCGACGCATTCAGCCCGGTCACCCCGGGGGCCACGATCTCGACCCCGAGTCCGTCCGCCCACGTTGCCACCTTCGCATCGTCGGAGACGATGAACACGGGGAGGTTGTGGGCTGCCCGAACGACCCGTTCGGCCATCGCTTCGGCCAGTCGACGTCGATCGCTCGCCGACAGCACCCCGGAGAGGCGTGTCTTTGCGTCGTCGAACGATCGAATGGGAATGGCGACGACTGCGGGGCCGGTCACGCGGCGGAGTCTAGGGTTGCGCCATGACCATGCAAGTAGTCGTGTTGGGAGCCGGCTCGTGGGGCACGACGTTTGCGCACCTCTGCGCCCGCAACGCACCGACACTGCTTTGGGCTCGCGATGCAGCAGTCGCCGACGCCATCAACGATCACCGCGTCAATCCGCGCTATCTCGAGGGGTACGAACTCCACCCGGAGCTCCGGGCATCGTCGGATCTTGCCGACGCGGTCGGGAAGGCCGACCTCCTGGTCGTGGGGGTGCCGTCGGCGTCGTTTCGCCAGGTCGTGACCGACGTTCGGCCCCATCTGCGGCCCTGGGTACCGGTGGTCTCGCTGACCAAGGGCCTCGAGCTCGGATCGGGCAAGCGGATGACCCAGTTGATCGACGAGGAGCTTCCGGGTCGCCCCAACGGTGTACTCACCGGTCCGAATCTCGCAAAGGAGATCCTCGCCGGCGATGCGGCAGCCGCTGTCGTGGCATTCACCAACATCAAGATCGCCGAGACGATGCAGGAAATCTTCTCCTCCCAACTGTTTCGCGTGTACTCGAGCACCGATGTGATCGGGTGCGAGCTCGGTGGGGCCCTCAAGAACGTGATTGCCCTGGCTGCAGGAATGGCCGAGGGTCTCGGCACCGGCGACAACACCCGCGCGGCAGTGATGACCCGCGGACTGGCCGAAGTGACCCGGCTCGGTGTGGCCCTCGGCGGTCGACCCGAGACCTTCGCTGGTCTGGCGGGCATGGGCGATCTGCTCGCCACCTGCATGAGCCCACAGAGCCGCAATCGGACCTTCGGCGAACGCATGGCCGCCGGGTTCACGGTTGCAGAGATCGAGGCCACGATGGATCAGGTGGCCGAAGGGGTCCTGACAGCACCGATCGTCGTCGAACTCGCCCGACAACACGGCGTCGCCATGCCGATCGCCGAACAGATGCGGGCATGTATCGAGGATGGTCGCTCTGCGCTGCAGGCCTACGATGGGCTGGTGCGTACACCGGCCGCCCGCGAGATCGAACCGGGCTGAGTCCCGACGTCTGCGCTTTCGGTATGGCATTCCGCAATCCGTTCCGACGATCGGCCTCCACACCCGTCGACAACTCGTTCGGTCTTGTTCTCGGGGACCTCGAAGGTCCGGTCGGACGGATCAGCACGAAGGGCACACTTGCCGTCGACGACGGAAGCTGGCGTGTCGAGTGGGGGGTCAAGTCAGGGATCGACTGGCGTCTCGCCCACACGCAAACCGCGGTACGACAAGATCGGGTCGACGACACACCGGTGTTCGAGACGTGGATGCGGGTTCCTGGCGGCGACGTGGTTCAGCGGGTCGGCGTGGTCAACCACGGCGGCGGCAGAGCATTGGTCGTCGAGTACGAGAATGCATCGCCCGATGCGGTGGTCGTCGCAACCGTCGGGATCGCCGACGCTGCGATGTCCACTGATCGACGCGGCGCCTTCATCGACGGTGTCCCCTGGATCCGATCGGCCCGTGTCGGTGCCGCAACTGTGGGAGCCGACATCTGGGCCGCGGTTGCCGACGGCCCCTCCGGCACCGACGCCGAGGGGCATGGCGGAGCTGCCGTGTTGACTCCCGTACCCCACCGGCAGCGGGCCACGGTCATCGTGGTGATCGACGGCGAGATCCCGAGCCGTGAGGTCACCCCCGACATCATCGCTTCTGGTTGGCGTGCCGTCACCGCCGAAGCGCTCGACGTCGACGTTCCCGATGTCCAGCTCAGTTCGGCGTGGCGACGAGTGCTCTGCGACCTCGTCCTGGCCGCCGGCACGGACGATGCCGTCATCGCCGGTGAAGCAGCATGGTGGCTCGACCTGGCCGGGCTCCATCGCGAGGCCGACCGGGGGCGGGCTGCAGTCCTGCGTGCCGCTGACCGAGGCGCGCTCGATGCCGAGGGGGCGATCGTCGGTCTCCGGGCGTTGGCGAGCGCGGAGATTCGAGCCGGTGAGACGTCCGATCTTGACGCGATCGCCGGACCGTTGGCGGCGATCGCCGGTGAGCGACTCGATCGGACAACTGCGCTGCTGGTGACCCGTGCGACCGAGGCGCGTGCGCCTGAGGTCGCAGCCGACGCCTTGGCACTCGCCGAACGGCTGCCGCTCGCCGACCGGGCACCGACGTCACCGGTGGCGGCCGGTGCGGCGCAAGTCCTCGGTCGTCTCTTCGATGACGCCGATGTCACCGGCCGGCTGTCGATGTTGCCGGTGGTTCCCGATACGTGGAAGGGGCAATCGATCGACGTGCGCCGCATGGTCACCGGTCTCGGCTCGTTGTCGTTCAGCGTTCGCTGGCACGGCGACCGCCCGGCAGTGCTGTGGGAACGCCGCGGAGGTCCCGACGATGCGGTGCTGACATGCCCGGGCCTGGATCCGTCATGGTCGACCTCGGCGCGCCATGGCGAAGCCCTGCTTGTCGGGCCATGACGGCTCGACAGCTCCGGGGTGCGGTCAAGCACCAGGCACCAGGCACCCGCATCGAACGCGAACTGTGGGATTCGGGCTGTGGGCTCGTCGCCGGGATCGACGAGGTCGGACGGGGTGCGTGGGCAGGGCCGTTGACCCTCGCTGCGGTAGTGGTACCCCGAGACCGAAAGCTGTACAAGGTTCGTGACTCGAAGATGCTCACGAGTGGCGAGCGTGACGTCATGCACGATCGAATCATCGACTGGGCCGATCATGTGAGCGTCGCGCACGCGACCCAAGAGGAGTGCGACGAACTCGGCATGTCGGCGGCCCAGAAGCTCGCCACTCGGCGGGTCCTCGAAGGCCTCGGTGTTGCCGTCGACCACTGCCTCGTCGACGGCAACTGGGACTTTGTCGAGACCGTGCCGACCACCACCGTGGTCAAAGGTGATGCGAAGAGCCTCTCGATCGCAGCGGCCTCCATCGTCGCAAAGGTCACTCGCGATCGCATGATGGCGCGTTGGCACACGGTCGTTCCGAGCTACTCGTTCGCCGGGAACAAGGGCTACCCCTGCCCCCGGCACAAGGCTGCACTGGCTGCGTACGGCCCGTCGGTGATCCATCGCCGACGGTGGGCGTTCATGGATGACCTGCGATGGTCCGGGATCGCCCGGGTCGGCGACGATGACGACGACACTCAACTCGGGTTGTTCTGATGCGTGATCGGCTCCCTCCGCTGCCGGTGCTCACGCTGATCGGCTGGACGTTGCTGGTGTGGGTGTCTCGGGCCCGCACTGTGGTCGGCAACGGCGACCTTTCGACGTGGGGAACGAGTTGGCGCATCGGTGTGGTTGTCGTGTTTCTCGCGCTGGCCTCGCTGGCGGCACGCGATCGGATGATCGGTCTCTTCGTGGCCTGGACCATCGTGTACTGGGTGGTACGTGGCGGCGGGTTGCTGATCACTGAGCACAGCATCGGGTTCAAGGCGATCCACACCGTGTTGATGGTGGTTTCGATCGGGCTGGCCATGTGGGTCTGGCGCTCGAGAAACCGGTAACCTCAGCGTCGCTATGGGACAGCCGGTCACCCTCATCAAGACGTCGTCACCTCGCCCAGGGATCCTGCGCTTCGAGCTGAACCGAAGTCTCACCGGGATGGGTCATGTTCGGTACGAAGCCGGCGACGAGATCATCGCCGATGACCCTGCGTCCGAACTCGCCAGCCGTCTCTTCGCCGCGGGCGGGGTCGCTGCGGTCCACGTCTACAGCTCAATGGTGACGGTCACGCTCATGAGTACCGACGTCGGTGATCTCGAAACGGTCATCGCCGGGCTGTACACGTACTACCTGCCCGGTGTGGAAATCCCCTCCGACGAGGAACTCATCGCCATGGTCGAGGGCTGATCGTTCGTCTCAGGCCCAGCGACGAATCCATGCGTGCATTGCGATGCCCGCAGCCACCCCGGCGTTGATGCTTCGTGTCGAGCCGTACTGCGTGATCGAGCACACGGCTTCGGCGGCACGGTGGGCTGCATTCGACAGACCCGGGCCCTCCTGTCCGAACACCAGCATGCAACGCTTCGGAAGGTCGAAGGTCTCCAGCGGAACCGATCCGGGGAGATTGTCGATCCCGACGATCGAGAGGCCGGTGGCCGTCGCCCAGTCGACGAGGTCGTCGATCGTGTCGTGGTGACGGACGTGTTGGTAGACGTCGGTCATCATCGCACCGCGCCGATTCCACTTCCGTTTGCCGACGATGTGGACTTCGGCGGCGAGAAAAGCGTTTGCTGTCCGGACCACGGTGCCGATGTTGCGATCGTGCTCCCAGTTCTCGATGGCCACGTGGAAGGAGTGCCGTCGGGTATCGAGGTCGGCAACGATTGCATCGACGGACCAGTAGCGGTACTCGTCGACCACGTTGCGGCGATCGCCGGAGGCCAGGAGCCCGGGATCGAACCGAGGGTCGTCGGGCCAGGGTTCCCGATGCGGACCAACCCCGATGGTCGGGTCGCACGCGTCGCGCTCGTCGGTCACCGAATGCCACCGCCGCGGGCCGTGCGTCGGCCGGAGCTCGCATCGGGGTCACAGACGTCGTTGTCGCCCGGAATCCGATGGTGGTGATCGGTCCAGTGGCGGCCGTTCCAGTACCGCAACATGGCAGGGGTGCCGCTCGGGTCGGCGTACCAGCCTGCGGCGGCATGGTCGGGATCGGTGTCGGTCTCGGCGATCTCACCGGCGCCGTCGAACATCGAATCGAGATCGACCGATGCCGCCGCAGCTGCACGCACCAACTCGGCCCGCTCGGGAATTGGAACCATCGCGGCGACTGATTCGGGATGGTTGCGATCGTCTTGGAAGGTGCGGAGTGCCTCAGAGACGATCGGATCAGGGCCGGTGTAGGCGGGGAGCCCCTCCATCTCGCGGAGTGCGTTGATGCGCTCGGCGAGCGGAGGATGGGTCGAGAACATGTCGTTGAACTTGCGACCTCGGTCGCTGGTCTCGTGATCGTCGGGTGACTCGATCCACAGGTGGGAGGTGGCGTGGCTCGTGCGGCGAACGACCGTGATGTCGGCGTCGAGCTTTTCGAGCGCAGAACGGAGTCCGGCCGGGTAGCGGGTGAACTCGACGGCGGTTGCGTCGGCGAGTCCCTCGCGACTGCGGCTGACGGCAGCCTTCAGCAGGGCGGCGGCAAGTGGCGCCAACACCGTGACGAAGACCACGGCTCCCACGATGATCAGTACCTGTGCTCCACCGCCCCCGTTGTCGTTGCTGCGGCGTCGGTGCGATGCGCCACCCCCGGTGAGCGAACCCCAGTAGAGCATCCGAAAGAAGATGTCGGCGATGATGGCGATCGCACCTGCAGTGGCGACGGCAACCGTCATGACGAGCATGTCGCCATTGCGAATGTGGGCGATCTCGTGGGCCACGACCCCCTCGAGTTCATCACGAGTCAGTTTGTCGAGCAGGCCCGTCGTCACCGCCACCGCAGCGTTGTCGAGGTTCCGCCCGGTGGCGAACGCGTTCGGTGCCGGGTCGTGGACCACATAGACGGCGGGCTTCGGCACACCGGCAGAGATCGACACCGCTTCCACCAGGTTGTGCAACCGGCCGAACTCTTCCTGACTGGCAGGTCGAGCGCGGGTCGCGTTCAGCGCGATCGACGCCGACGACCAGTACGACGAGAACGTGAGCCCGAACGAGATCACGACCGCTGCGACCACGCCGATCGCTCCGCCTCCGGTGATGACCGAGATCGCAGCTCCGACAAGCCCGAGAAGCAGGAAGAAGGCGACCAACAGCACCCAGGTCTGTCGCCGATTCCGGGCAATCAGGTCGTAAAAGTCCTGGCGCTCGTCCGGCATGTCGCCAAGTTACCGGGTGGGTGTCTAGGGTGGGAACGTCATGCAGGCAGCCACTGCGTTGTTCGCCTCGGCGGCCGTGTTGTTGGTCCTCGCCGGGGTGGTGAAGGTGAGTCGCCCGACGACTGCCGCCGACCTGATGCAGGTACTTGGTGCCCCCGCACGTGGCCCATGGTCGGGCACTCGTCTCGCAGTCGGACTCGGGGTGGTCGAGATCGTGCTCGGAGTGGCGGGGCTCGTCTCGGAGGGGCCCGAGATCGCACTGGCCGTCGGCTTCGTGTACCTCGTCTTCGCCGCGACGGTGCTGCGCGCCATGGCTGTCGGTGCACCGTCGTGTGGTTGTTTCGGCCGGGTGGAGGCGCCACCGAGCTGGTTCCATGTCTCGGGCAATGCCGTGCTGGCGGCTGCGTCGTTCGTTGCGGCAACCGATTCGTCGCCACTCGAGGTGATGGACGCCCAACCTGCCGGTGGGGTCGGGTTTGTGGTGGTGGTGGGATTGTTGGCCGGACTTGCGCTCGTGGTCTTCATTGCGCTCCCCGAGGCGGTGGCGGCTCGCCGGGCTCAGTGACACATCCGTTGATCGATATCTGTGTGTTTCAGCGAGCCTGACACGTCGGGCAATAGGTCGTCGTTCGTGCATCCAGAACGCGATGACGGAGTTCGGTTGCGCAACGGTGACACGGCGAGCCGCTGCGGCCGTAGCAGTGGAGTTCGTGTTGGTTTGCGCCGGTCGAGCCGTCGCTGTCGACATAGTCACGCAGTGTCGTACCTCCGTGGTCGAGGCCCGACTGCAGCGCAGTGCGGATCGTCTCGACGAGCCGGTCTGCCCGATTCACGGAGAGCCGACGGGTGGCCGGGTTGATCTTGGCCATCCACAGTGCCTCGTCGGCATAGATGTTCCCGACTCCTGCCACGGCACGTTGTGCGAGCAGGATGGTCTTGAGGTGCCGGTTGCTTCGTTTCACGAACGCAGCGAGGGCCCTGCCCGTGAAGGCCGGATCCCAGGGTTCGGGACCGAGATGATCGAGCGTGGGGAGCGCGCGGTAGTTGCCGGCGTCGACAACTGCGATACGGCCGAACCGTCGGGTGTCGTGGAAGGTGAATGTCCGCCCGTCGGTGAAGCGCCACCAGGCCCGCAGGTGGGGGTGATCGAGGTCTGGCTCATCGCCGACGGCGTGGACGGTGAGACGGCCGGTCATCCCCAGGTGCACGACGAGTTCGGCGGGTACCTCGAGGGCGAGTTCGAACAGCAGGTACTTCCCCCGGCGGCGAGTCCCGGCGATTTCGCCACCGACGGCGTCGATCGCCGACGAGAATTTGTCGCTCCAGTGCGCGCCGGCATCCGCGATCGTTGCGCCGACGACGCGGGACTCGAGTTGCTGACGGATCGTCTCGACCTCGGGGAGTTCGGGCACGGCCGAACTGTAGGCTCACCGTTTCGTGGAAGACCTGCTCGACTCGATCATCTCCGACGCCCTCGACCAGGCGGCCGAGTTGCTCGACCTCGACGCAACCCGGGCCGAGGCGTGGGCGAGCGACCTCACGGCGTTGGCTGCCGAGACCGGGCCCGATGGCATCAGCCGACTGATCACTGCACTTGCCGATGCGGGCGGTGCGGCGGCCGCTGCGGCGTTGTGGGCCATCCGCTCGATGGTCGAGGGTCTCGACCCGGCCGACCCTTCGCTCGAACCGGCGCCGAGCTGGGTCGACGACCTCTGCACCAGTACCTGCGAGGCAGCCTGGTTGCTCGATGAACGACGCGGACTGTCGGCTGCGCTCCGGTTCGTCGATCGTGCCGATGACCGTCATGTGCTGCTCGTCGATCTCGTGCCGGCTGCCGACGGTGGTGAGCACATCGGCGAGGTCGCCGTGGGTCCGGCCGAGCTGCTCGATGCACTCGAGGATCCCGAATCGGGTATCGACGCGATTGAGGTGGCGCCGCCCGAACTGGCGGGACGAATCGCAAAAGCGTGGCGGTCGACTCCTGAGCCCACCAGTTCGTTCGTCGCCAACGGCCGTCTGCTGCGGACCCGGCTCTCGAGTCTCGGTGTCGACGAACTCGAGGCTCCGGTCTGGACCGAGCCGACGGTTCCGGATCTCCCGGTGCCCGATCCGGACGCCGATGCGTGGGCGGTGCAGGTCCTCGATCGGGCGTTGGGCGACACCGGGACGCCCGATGCCGAGGCCGTCGCCGCTGCAGCCGCCGCGTTACGGGCGGCAGCGGCGGCGGACGATCGGCTTGCGCAATGGCTCGCAGCCTCCGAGGGTCCCGTCGACCTCGACGAACCAGATCTGAACGTGGTGCTTGCCGCGCTGGCTGCGGCGGTTGCTCCTGCAAGGATGGAACCGCTCGCAACAGAGGCGCGCCGGGCGGTGCTGGAACTCGAGTGGGCCGACTGGCTCGGTGCGGTCATCGGCATCGTTCGTGCCGGCGCAGGGGTGCCGGTCGATCCTGAGGGCTTGGTCGATCATGTCAACCGTTGCCAGGAGGTCACGTCGACGATCCCGAAGGCTGACCGAGATCGTGTTGCCTGGGCGTTCGGGGTAGTGACCGAGCCATGGGAACCGCTCGGGATCGCAGTCGACAACACGCTCACGGAGTTCGGCGGCCGGATCCTCCCGCTGGTCCTCCGCGCCGGATGGAGCACAAAACGGCAGGAGCCCGGTGCCGAAGCACCGGACTCCTGACACTCAGTTCGACAGGCTCAGCCGGCGCGACCCGCAAAACCGTCGCGGATGGCATTCGCCATTGCGATGACGGCGTACACCGCAACACCGTCCACGACGACCTGAAGGAATTCGTTATCCCTACCCATCATCTCAAGGCCGACGAAGGTGCCCATGTCGAGTGCCCACACCAACACGATGACGATGATCGCATCGAGGTGTTGGCCGACGAAGGGGATCCCTTTCAGTTGCCCGCTAATGCCGAGGAGATCGAGCAGCGAGTTGACGATCCCGACTGCTGCGCCTGCGAACAGTGCAAGCACGATGACCATGACGAGAGTTTCCATTAGTTGTCCTTCCTCCCTCGAATCCACAGTGGACCAGGGACGACACGGCGCGTGCCCCCTGCACGCCCCGCAACCACCAGTGTGACTTATGGCACGTCCACCGGGTTACATCCTCGGGTGAATTGTTCGACGGCCCGAGCCCGATCCGCAGCGCTCCACTACGGTCGCGACGGTGTACATCGAACCCTTCGGCGTCGAGCAGTGGATGAACGAGTACGAAACCCGCTGCCGGTACAACCTGGCTGAGACGTGCTGCGATTCGATCACCGTGGCCGAACTCCTCGACCTTGCCGGGGTCGGGCGGGGATACCTCGACGGGTTGCTGTCGATGAAGCTCACCTACGGCGACATCGAAGGCTCGGGCCGACTCCGCACCGCAATCGCTGCGCTCTTCGAGGAACAGTCGAGTGCGAACGTCCTCGTCACCCACGGGACGATCGGTGCAAACCACCTCGTCTATCTGACGCTCGTCTCGCCGGATGACCATGTCGTGTCGGTGGTGCCGAGCTACCAGCAGCACACGGCGATCCCCGAATCGCTCGGCGCGACCGTCACCCGCGTGCCGCTGCGGGAGGAACAGGGGTGGGCCCTCGATCTCGACGAACTCGATGCTGCTGTGACCCCGGGGACTGCCCTGGTGACCCTCACGAACCCGAACAACCCGACCGGCGCACTGCTGGAGCGTGAGGAACTCTGTGCGGTGGCTGCGATGTGCGACCGAGTGGGGGCATGGTTGCTGGCCGACGAGGTGTACCGGGGAATCGACCAGGAGGGGAGTGGCACCACGGCCTCGGTTGCCGATCTCTATGAGCGGGGAATCAGCACGGGCTCCATGTCGAAGGCGTTCTCCCTCGCCGGGCTCCGGCTGGGTTGGGTCGTGGGGCCCGAGACGCTCCTGGAGCGTGTCGTCGTGCACCGCGACTACAACACGATCAGTATCGGCATGATCGACGATGCGCTGGCCGCGCTGGCTCTCGAGCATGCCGAGACGATCCTTGCCCGCAATCGCGCCCTCGTGCGCAGCAATCTGACCATCCTGTCGAACTGGCTCGACGGTGAGGATCGCGTCGGTTGGACCCGACCGACGGGTGGCACGATCACGCTTCTGCGGTACGACGCCGATCTGTCGTCGCGGGACTTCTGTGTCGGCCTTGTCGAGGGCCCAGGCGGTGTGATGCTCACACCGGGCAGCGCCCTCGACGTGGAGGGACATGTCCGCATCGGCTACGCAAACGCACCCGAGGCATTGATCGCCGGTCTGCCGCTGATCAGCAGGTACATGGACGGGTTGGGGTGAGAGACGATCCGACGCGACGCCCCTCCGCCTGATCGTCGCATGAGCTGACTACGGTCGGCGGCATGTCTCGACAACTCGAATTCGACGGTGGGTTCGCCCGCGAAGTCGTTGAGGTTCCGGTCGCCGACGAGATGAGCGAGAGCTTCCTCGCCTACTCACTCTCGGTCATCACCAGCCGCGCCATCCCCGATGTCCGCGACGGTCTCAAGCCGGTCCAGCGGCGCATCCTGTGGTCGATGCTCCAGATGGGCATTCGGCCGGGAACCCCGTTCCGCAAGTCGGCACGCATCGTGGGCGACACGATGGGGCGCTATCACCCGCACGGTGATGCTGCGATCTACGACACCTTGGTTCGGATGGGCCAGGACTTTTCCCGGATGGTGCCGTTCGTCGATCCCCAGGGCAACTTCGGTTCGCTCGACGATCCGCCGGCAGCCGCTCGCTACACCGAGTGTCGCCTTGCTGAGCCGGCGATGGACATGGTCCGTGAACTCGACGAGGACACGGTCGATTTCCGTCCGACCTACGACGGCGAAGGTGACGAACCGAGCGTGTTGCCGGCTGCTCTTCCCAACATCTTGGTCAACGGAACGAGCGGTATCGCAGTGGGCATGGCGACCAACATGGCGCCCCACAATCTGCGTGAGGTCGAGAAGGCCATCGAGTTGGTGATGAAGAAGCGTCGGCCGAAGCCGACCGTCGACGAACTGATGGCGGTCTTGCCGGGGCCCGATTTTCCGTCCGGTGGGATCGTGGTCGACGACGGCCTGCGAGAGGCCTACGAGACCGGGCGTGGCACGTTTCGCATCCGGGCCAGGGCTCATGTCGAGCAGACGTCGCGTACCCGGCAGTCGATCATCGTCACCGAGTTGCCCTACCTCGTCGGACCCGAACGGGTGATCGCCAAGGTCCAAGAGCTGGCGAACAACGGCAAGCTCGTCGGGATCGAAGGGATCGCCGACCTGAGCGACATCAACGGTCTCACGATCCAGATCGATGTGAAGCCGGCGGTCAATCCGCAGGCGGTCTTGCAGGAGCTCTATCGACTCACTCCCCTCGAGGAATCGTTCGGCATCAACAATGTGGTGCTGGTCGACGGCGTCCCCACCACCCTCGGTGTCTACGATCTGTGTCGCTACTACATCGAGCATCGCCTCGAGGTCATCGTCCGACGCACTCGGTTCCGCCTCGAAAAGGCACGGGATCGGCTGCACATCCTCGAAGGCCTTCTGATTGCGCTGGATGCAATCGACGAGGTGGTGGCCATCATTCGTGGTTCGAACGATGCCGGTGTTGCGCGCGACCGGCTGATGGAACGGTTCGACCTGTCGGCCGTCCAGGCGACCCACATTCTCGACATGCCGCTGCGACGCCTCACTGCGCTCGCCAAACTCGAACTCGAGGAGGAGGCGGCGGGGCTGCGAACCGACATCGCCGAATACGAGCGAGTGCTCGACAGCGAGGACCGCCGACGCACCCTCGTGTTGAAGGAACTCGGCGAGCTCGTCGAGAAACACGGTCGCGATCGCAGAGCCGAGATCATCAGCGCCGACGACATTCCCGTCTTCGAGGCGCCGAACGTGTCCGAGTCCTCGTTCGATCCCGACACCGACGAGCCCTGCGTCGTCACGTTGTCGACCTCGGGCAATCTTGGACGGGTACCTGCCGAGGGAGCGAAGAAAGGTGTGGCCGGGCGTCATGACCTTCTCGCCTGTGCCGTGGTGACATCCACCAGATCACCGATCGCAGCCGTGACCTCCGAGGGCCGGGCATTCATGCTCCACGCCGGAGAGGCAGCCGACGCCGGAGGTCGGACGCGCGGGAATCCCGTGGCCCAACAACTCGGGCTCAACAAAGGTGAGGACGTGCTTGCGCTCGTGACCCCAGGCGAGGAACACCTGGTTCTCGTCACCGCCCACGGGGTTGCGAAACAGGTCTCTGCCGAGGAAGTACTCGGCACCAAGTCGGGAAAAGCGGTGATCTCGTTGCGGGGTGACGATCGTGTTGTTGCTGCATTTCGGGCTCCCACCGGTGTCGACATCATGGTGGTCGCCTCTGACGGTCAGGCTCTTCGCATGCCGCTGGAATCGGTGTCCGTTCAGGGACGGGGAGCGGGCGGGGTTGCCGGCCTCAAGCTCAAGGGTGACGCGGTCGTCGTCGGCGCCGGACCGCTGATCGGCGATGGCGTCGTGCTCACCGTCACCTCTGAGTCGGGAGCCAAGGCCACGCCGTATGACGAGTTCGAGTCGAAGGGACGAGGTGGCCAGGGCGTGCGGATCGCTCGGCTCGGCTCCGGTGAGACGATCACGCGTGCATGGTTCGGTACCCTCGGCTCGATCGGCGGGGCAGGCGATCTGCTCGCCCAGATGGCCGACGACGCCGATCCCAAGAAGCTCGATCCCAACCCGATCCCATTCGAGCTCGAAGCCACGAAGCGTGATCTTGTGCCGACCAGGACGGAACGACAGGTCATGGTCTTGGGTCCGAATCGTTGGTGACCGCTCGATGTGGTCGCTCAGGCCGACGCAGGGCCAGCTGCGCCACCGGTGCAGGTTGGTCTCGATCGCGCCGAAAGGGTGATACTCCTTCGATGCGAACCGAACTCGACCACGATCAACTGCTTCTCACAGTCCTGAATCTGTTCAAGGCCAAAGAGGGCGAGGTCATCAGCCAGATCATCCACATCGGGAACCGACTTGGTCTGTTCGCAGCGCTCGACCGACAGGGTGAGGCGACGTCCGGCGGGCTGGCCGATGCAACGGGCTACCACGAGCGATGGGTCCGTGAATGGCTCTTTGCGATGAGTGCGCAGGGTCTGCTCGACCACGAGGACGGGGTGTTCGCACTCACCCCCGAGGCCCGGTTCACACTGGTCGATGAGGACTCCCCGCGATATGCCGCCGGGGTGTTCGGCCCACCGATCACGCACCACGAGATCGACCGAACGATCGAGGCGTTCACCACCGGCATCGGGATGACCTGGGGCGAGCACGGTGCCGAGACATGCCACTTTCAGGCGGCGATGGGTGCAGGTGGCCAGCGGCACTACCTGGTGCCGGTGATCCTCGACTCGATCGATGGCATGTCCGACCGGATGACGAAGGGGGTGACCATCGTCGACATCGGATGCGGAGCGGGCGTCGCCGCCGAGGTGATCGCCGAGGCCTACCCCAACAGCAGGGTGATCGGCGTGGACCCGTCCGAGCACGCGATGGAAGCCGCTGCAGCGCGGGGTCGAGCAGCAGGGTTGTCGAATCTCGAGTTTCGGACCGGGTCGTTCGACTCGCTCGACGATCTGCGAGACGAGGGGATCGTCGTCGATCTCTTGCTGACACTCGATGTCATCCACGATCTGCCGCGGCCCGGAGCGGCGGTGCGCTCGGCGAGGTCGTGCCTCGCCGACGACGGGGTCTGGTTGGTGGCCGACATTCGGGCTGCCGGGCCGCTCGAGGACAACCGGAACATGCCGATGCTGCCGCTGATGTACGGCATGTCGATCCTCTACTGCATGTCGTCGGCGATGTCGGAGCCCGGAGGGGCTGGCCTGGGCACGATGGGACTCACGCCGGAGGTCTTGCGCGAGATGGCCGACGCCGCTGGATTCGCAAGCTTCGACACACGCGAATTCGACGCCGACATGATGAACCGGTACTACGAGCTTCGTCCCTGACGGCGGTTCGGTGGCGGCCCTCCCCGTCGTTTGCCGCCGGACGTGCTGCGTCGCTTGTGGCTCGAGGTGGACGGGCGCCCGTCGGTGCGGGTGTCACCGGAACCGTGGCGCTTCGCCTTGGCGGTGTTCTTGGCGCCGCCATTGCCGCTGCGGTTCTTGGCGCTGCCGTTGCCGTTGCGGTTCTTGGCGCCGGGCTTGGCCCCGCTCTTCGACTTTGACTTCGAGCGGGTTCGGGCCGACGCAGCACCGCTGGGCTTGGGGCCACCGGGCTTTCGTTGGCGAGCATTCGTCGGACGACGGTCTCGGTTGCGGTCGGCGCCGGTTGGGGATGCCTCGGGGTCGCCGCCCAGTGCCTCCGGTTCGAATTCGAGGCCCGGTGGTTCGGTCATCTCCTGAGGGAGGTCGAGGCGTCGCATCATTGCCTTCACGGCCTTTGTCTGCGACGGGTCGACGAACGACACGACGACTCCTCGGGCACCGGCCCGAGCGGTTCGGCCCGATCGGTGGACGTACGCCGAATCTTCGTCGACCGGATCGAAGTGAACGACACATTCCACGGCATCGACGTGGATTCCGCGGGCAGCGACGTCGGTTGCGACGAGGGCATGGGCTTTCCCGGTTGCGAAGTCGTCGAGCGCACGCTGACGTTGCGCCTGTGACCGGTTGCCGTGGATCGGTACGGCTTTGACACCGGAGTTCGTGAGTTGGCGGGCGGCCCGATCGGCGCCGTGACGGGTGCGGGTGAACACGATGGTGCGTCCGAACGTGGCGACGACCGAGGCACAGAGCCGAATACGTTCGGCGCGAGGGAGCATCCAGAAATGGTGCTCCATCTTGGTCAGATCGGGCGTTGCCTCTCCTACTTCGTGTCGGACGGGGTCGTGCTGATAGGCGCGGGTGATCTTTGCGACTTCTCCGTCGAGGGTGGCCGAATACAGCACGGTTTGTCGGCTCGGGTCGGTTTGGTCGAGGAGCCTGCGCACCGCAGGCAGGAACCCCATGTCGGCCATACGGTCGGCCTCATCGACCACGACGTTGTTCACCTCGGCGAGCGACACGACGCGTTGCTGGATCAGGTCTTCCAAGCGTCCCGGTGTGGCGACGAGAAGGTCGACACCCTTGCTGAGACGGTCGATCTGGGGCTTGAGACCAACCCCGCCGTACACGGCGAGAATCGTGCGGTCGACGGCGTGAGCGAGGGGGGAGAGCTCGTCGGCGATCTGGGCGGCGAGCTCTCGGGTCGGCGCGAGAACGAGGGCAGTCGGCCGTTTTTTGCGAGCGGGGCCAGTGGCATGGCACGCCGCAACGAGCGGTATGCCGAATGCGAGCGTCTTGCCCGACCCGGTGGGTGCGCGGCCGATCACGTCCTTGCCGGCGAGCAGATCGGGGATCGTCTCGGCCTGGATGGGGAAGGGCTGGCGGATGCGGGCCTGTTCGAGTGCTGCGACGATCGCCGCCGGCACGCCGAGCTCGGCGAACGACGTCGTGCGAGTCACCACCGCAGGCTAGCGGGGCCGCCCGACGCCGAAGCAGATCCGAGGAGCGTTCGGCTCAGTCGTCCCCGTCGACAGCGTCTCGATCGAGCCGCATCGCAGCGCTGTTCATGCAATATCGCTGGCCCGTGGGCGCAGGGCCGTCGGGGAATCGATGACCAAGATGTGCATCGCAGTTGGCACAGACCGCTTCTTCGCGAGTCATGCCGTGGGAATGATCGGTGCGGATCTCGACGACGTCGGGACCGACGGTGTCGAAGAACGACGGCCAACCCGATCCGGACTCGAACTTGGTGTCGCTCGTGAAGAGCGCAGTGTCACACACGACACACCGGTAGGTGCCGTCGTCGTGGCAGTCCCAGTACTCGCCCGTGAACGCACGTTCGGTCCCGGCCTGTTGAGTCACGGCGTATTGCTCGGCCGTGAGGCGGGCACGAAGTTCCGCATCGTCGAAGCTGACATCGCTCATGGATCGACTCCTGTTCTCGTTCATACGAAGGCGGGTACATGGAGAAGTGTCTCAGGTTTCGTGAGCTCCTGCACAGAGGTGCTTGACCGAACAGTTGTTCGGAATTACGTTACTGTCATTCGTTCGCACCGCTGTCGAAGGCGACCTGTCGCAGCCAGTGTCACACCCCCTTCGTAGGTTCGAGCCCGTATCACACCCCTCAACCAAAACTCACCTCTGCAAAGAGGCCCGGAACATCCGGGTGACGACAGGAGCGAACAGTGGAAGCAGACCGCGGCAAGGCACTCGATGTAGCACTCGGCCAGATCGAGAAGCAGTTCGGCAAGGGTTCGGTCATGAAGATGGGCGACAAGACCACGATGGCGATCGAGTCGATTCCTACCGGCGCACTCGCTCTCGATCTTGCGCTCGGTATCGGTGGTCTCCCCCGAGGCCGCATCACTGAGATCTACGGCCCGGAATCCTCGGGCAAGACCACCCTTGCGACCCATGTCGTCGCCGAGGCGCAGCGAAATGGCGGCATCTGCGCCTACATCGATGCCGAGCACGCCATGGATCCGGTCTACGCCAAGGCGATCGGTGTCGACATCGATGAACTGCTGATCTCCCAGCCCGACACTGGTGAGCAGGCGCTCGAGATCACCGACATGCTGATCCGCTCCGGCGCACTCGACGTCGTTGTGATCGACTCGGTCGCTGCGCTCACGCCTCGTGCCGAGATCGAAGGAGAGATGGGCGATACCCATGTCGGCCTGCAGGCCCGTCTCATGTCGCAAGCGCTGCGCAAGCTCACCGGCAACCTCAACAAGTCCAAGACGATCTGCATCTTCATCAACCAGCTGCGCGAGAAGATCGGTGTCATGTTCGGTTCGCCGGAGACCACCCCAGGTGGTCGGGCGTTGAAGTTCTATTCGTCGGTTCGCCTCGACATCCGTCGGATCGAATCGATCAAGGACGGTGTCGAGGTTGTGGGGAACCGCACCCGGGTCAAGGTCGTGAAGAACAAAGTCAGCCCGCCCTTCAAGCAGGCCGAGTTCGACATCATGTACGGCACCGGCATCTCCCGTGAGGGCTCGGTCCTCGACCTCTCGGTCGATGAAGGCATCGTCAAGAAGTCAGGTGCTTGGTACACCTACGACGGAGAGCAACTCGGTCAGGGCCGGGAAAACGCAAAGAAGTACCTCACCGAGAACCCCGAAGTCATGGTCGAGATCTCCGATCGGGTTTGGAAAGCCGTCATGCCCGAAGAAGAGCTGGTCGATGTGGCCGACGGTGAAGGTGAAGAGGGCGAAGAGTTCTCCGACGCCGACGACATGCCGATCGCACTCGACGACTGACGCCACGCAAGCACCAGCAAGATGGCGTGTGCTTGCATGTCGCTAGCATCTGAGGTGTGAGCGAGTCTCGGACCTATCTGGTCAAGACCTTCGGGTGTCAAATGAACGAGCACGACTCGGAGCGAATCTCCGGCCTGCTCGAAGCCGATGGTCTCGTCCGTGTCGACGCCGAGGCCGATGCCGATGTGATTGTCCTCAACACGTGCTGCATCCGGGAAAACGCTGACAACAAGCTGTACGGCGCACTGGGTCATCTCAAGGGGCTCAAAGAGCTGAAGCCGAGTCTGCAGATCGCTGTCGGGGGTTGTCTTGCCCAGAAGGATCGTGACTCGATCCGCGATCGGGCCGGTCATGTCGATGTCGTGTTCGGCACCCACAACGTCCATCGAGCGGTTGAGTTGCTCGATCATGCGGCTGTGCATGGTCCGATCGTCGAGATTCTCGAGGCGGCTGCGCGCGATGATGCCGAAGC
Source organism: Actinomycetota bacterium (assembly GCA_029979265.1). Lineage (GTDB taxonomy): Bacteria > Actinomycetota > Acidimicrobiia > Acidimicrobiales > Aldehydirespiratoraceae > UBA11606. The sequence continues at coordinate 171,022 of JAPOHW010000003.1, forward strand.
GTTTCCATCGGCACTGCCGACGGTTCGCGAGGTCGATCATGCCGGGTGGCTCACGATCCAGATCGGGTGCGACAACAGCTGCGCCTTTTGCATCGTGCCAGCGGTCCGAGGCCCCGAGATTTCTCGTCCGTTCGGTGAGCTTGTGACCGAGGCACGACAACTGGCTGCCGACGGGGTGAGTGAGATCACCCTCCTCGGCCAGAACGTCAACAGCTTTGGTCGGGATCTCACCCTCACCCGTCGGGCGGCGGTAGCACAGAACCTCCCTGCCGATGCACCCCCCGACCTCGGTGATGCATGGTGGTGCGGGGAACGGTGGACCGACGACCGGCGAGCGCGTCCGCTCTTCGGTGACCTCTTGCGAGCGGTCGGCGCAATCGATGGTGTGCATCGAGTCCGTTACACATCGCCGCATCCCAAAGACATGCGCACCGAAACCTTCGAGGCGATGGCAGCAACCCCAGAGGTCTGTGAACATCTCCACTTTCCGCTGCAGTCCGGAAGCGACACGGTGTTGGCGGCGATGCACCGCGGTTACACCGCCGAGCGATACCTCGAGAAGCTGCGCGAGGCGCGGGCCATGATCGAGGGACTCGCCGTGTCGACCGACATCATCGTTGGCTTCCCGGGAGAGACCGATGCCGACTTCGAGCGCACCCTCGAAGTCGCAGCAGCGGCGGAATATGACAGCGCCTTCACCTTCGTTTTCAGTCCTCGGCCCGGCACAGAAGCGGCCGATCTGCTCGACGCTGATCCATCGCTCGCCGTACCGCACGAGGTTGCCGTCGAGCGCTACGAGCGGCTGCGCACTGTGATCGAGCGGTCGTCGCTGAAGGCCAACATGAACCGCGTCGGGGAGGTCGAAGAGGTCACCGTCGAAGGACCGAGCAAGAAAGATCCAGCCGTGCTGACGGGCCGCACACGACGAAACACACTCGTGCACTTCGCCAGCCCGACCCCGATCAAAGCCGGTTCGTACGCCACGGTCGCCATCACCGAGGGCAAGACGAATCATCTCCTCGGTGACTTGATCGAGGTGACGGTGCCGGCGCGTCACCGAACACGCATTCCCGTCGCTGCCGGCTGAGCCAGCAGGTCGAGCGTGGACGTCGAGCGCTTTCCCCTCAGCGACCCGGCGTTGCCGGTCGACCCCGAGGCCGTGGCTCGGTCGCTGGGATCTGCACTGTCGAGTCGACACCGCGCACCACGCGAGCGCACCGCGAGCGCCGGCGAATCCGGCCGATCCTCGTGGCCCCTGCAGGACCTGGCGACCCATCTGCTCGCAGCAGCGCATACACGCCGGGGAACTGTCTCTACCGGCCCGCTGGAGGGTCGCGATCTTCGAACACTCGCTGCGTCCGCCAGGCGAGCAGTCGACGCCCTTCCCTCGGGAAGGGCACTTGTGCCGGTGCGGCTTGGCCTGACCCTCGATCACTGCATGATCTCGACGCAGGGCGATGTCCAGATCGTGGGGGCGACTGTCTGGAGTGATCGGCACCTCGATCTTGCCGCAGCTGCGGTCGGTGTTGCCCTTCGCTTCGGGAGTGCAGTTGTGGCGCCGCTGGTCGACGCATACGGAGAGGACGATGTGGAACTGTTGACGCTCGACATGTGTCAACAGCTCAATGCGATTGCCTTCGACGTTGGGTGGCCCGATGTCTAGTGGTCAGATCGCCGAGGGCCGTGCCGCGCGCCCGCTCTCCATCCTTGGCCCCACAGCGTCTGGCAAGTCGTCACTGGCGCTCGGGGTGGTCGAGCTCCTTGCATTGCAGGGCCAACCCGCCGAACTGGTGTCGATCGACTCGATGCAGGTGTATGCCGGTATGAACGTTGGCACGGCCAAACCGACACTGACGGAACAAGCTGCTGTGCCCCACCACCTCATCAACCTCGTGGATCCGTCCGAGGTGTTCACCGTTGCGGCGTTTCAGCGGAGCGCGAAAAAGGCAATCACCGACATTTGCGCACGGGGCGCAGTACCGATCCTGGTTGGTGGTACGGGCCTCTACCTTCGATCGGTCATCGACGATCTCGACATCCCGCCACAGTTCCCCGACACTCGTTCGGTGCTGGACGAGGAACTCGCTGCGGGCACCTCGATCGAGACGATGTACGAGCGGCTGGTCGGGCTGGACCCGACGGCAGCTGAACGAATGGAGCCCAACAACGAACGCCGCATTCTCCGCGCGTTGGAGGTGGTGCTTGGCAGCGGGCGTCTGTTCTCTTCGTTCGGGCCCGGTCTCGAAACCTATCCCGCAACACCGTTCGTGCAGGTGGCGATCCGGTGGCCGCGCGACGAGCTCGACGAACGAATCGAACGCCGCTACGCCGATCAAATGGAAGCCGGATTTCTTGATGAGGTCCGGTGGTTGCGCAAGACCGGCCCGAGTCACACGGCTGCACAAGCTCTCGGATATCGAGAGCTGCTGGCGCATCTCGACGGCGAAACCACACTCGACGATGCGCTCGAGCTCGCGATCACTCGGACCCGCCAGTTTGCTCGCCGACAGGAGCGCTGGTTTCGTCGCGATCCGCGGATCGTCTGGCTCGATGCTCCCGTCGACCCCGCTGACGCCATGGTGGTGTGGGATCAGGCCCTTGCTGGGTCGGTTCCTTGAATCACAGACCAGAGTCACCCCTGGACCTGCGACAATGGAGCACATGGCCGAGTCGATCCAACTTTCGAAACACCACGGGCTCGGCAACGACTTCTTGGTGTGCCTCTTCGATCACCTGCCCGGCGACGCGCCTGCCCGGGCGATTGCGTGGTGTGATCGTCACACCGGCATCGGTGCTGACGGCGTGATCTTCGGCCTGCCCGCCGCTCCTGGGAGTGGATCCGACATCGTGATGCAATTGCTCAACAGTGATGGCAGTGCAGCAGAGATCAGTGGCAACGGGTTGCGATGCTTTGCACAAGCGGTGGCCCGTCGACAGGGCCGTCGAGACGTCAGGATCGACGTCTCGACCCCGGCCGGCATTCGTTCGTGTGACGTCCACGCCACCGATGACCCGGCCACGGTCATGGTCACGGTCGACATGGGCACCGTCCGTTCAGGACCGGATCCCGATGCCGGCAATCGGATCGCGGCATCGGGGGCACCGTTCGCATCGGTGAAGCGGTGGGAAACCGGCGATATCGGTAATCCGCACGTGGTGTGCGAAGTCGATGATCCCGACGCCATCGACCTGCAGGTCGCAGGGCCCGCGATCGAATCACTCTTCGCAGCAGGTGCCAATGTGCACTTCGCTGCGGTGTCGGGTGCCGACGAGCTGTCGATCCGCGTGTGGGAACGTGGCGCCGGCATCACAAACGCCTGCGGAAGCGGTGCTGCGGTTGCCGCTGATGTGTTTCATCGTTGGGGTCTGGTGGGTCGAAACGTCATCGTGCACATGCCGGGAGGGAACGCACGGGTCGACATTGGTGACTCGCTCCTGTTGACCGGTCCTGCCGTCCATATCGCCGACGTGGTCGTGGCCGACCGATGACAGTGCAATGGCTCGGAGTGGAGCAGTGGATGGGGAGCGCTCGTCGTGACTGAACGCAGCGGTGCACCGGTCTTCGACGAATCGGATGTGCCCGAGGATGCGACCGAGTGGCTCGACGCACGAGGGGACGGCGACCACGCGTCGCACCGCGGTGCATTTGGCGACTTTGGTGGCGAGTCGGATGGCCTCATCGAGCGAACGTTTCGGGAGCGGATCGTCTTGGTCGGTGTGACCACCGCTGGGCACGACCCCGAGGAGACCGATGCCAGCCTCGACGAGTTGGCCTTGCTGGTCGACACCGCTGGTGCTGACGCCGTCGTTCGACTTCATCAGCGCCGCTCGGCACCCGATGCTGCCACCTACGTCGGTAAGGGCAAAGCCCAGGAAATCAAGCAGGCTGCTGTCGCAGTCGATTGCGACACGGTGGTGTTCGACGATGAGTTGACGCCGGCCCAGCAGTACAACCTCGAAAAGATCTTGGGTCGCTCCGCGCTCGACCGCACGGCGGTCATTCTCGATATCTTCGCCCAGAACGCGTCCAGCCAGGAGGGCAAGGCACAGGTCGAACTTGCCCAGCTTCGCTATCGACTTCCCCGTCTCCGGGCAAGCGGACGGACCTTCAGTCAGCAGGGTGGTGGGATCGGAACCCGAGGGCCGGGCGAGACGCAGCTCGAGGTTGACCGTCGTCGGCTGGTGCGTCGCGTGCACAAACTCGAAGCCGATCTTCGCAAAGTTCAGGCCCACCGCGAGACGCAATCGAAGCAGCGGTCGCGGACCCGAAACCGTGCCATCGCCCTCGTCGGCTACACCAATGCCGGCAAATCGTCGCTGTTGAATCGACTCACCGAAGCCGATGTCCTCGTCGAGGATCGACTCTTCGCCACCCTCGATGCCACCACGCGACGCCTGGCATTGCCGGGAGGTGAAACGGTTTTTGCGACCGACACCGTCGGGTTCGTGCGAAAGCTGCCCCACCAACTCGTCACCGCCTTCAAGACCACGCTCGACGTGGTCAGAGACGCTGACCTCCTCGTTCACGTCGTCGATGGTTCCGGACCCGACCCGGAGGGCTCGATGGCTGCAGTGCGGGAAGTGCTCGACGAGATCGGCGCGGGCGATGTGCCCGAATTGCTCGTGTTCAACAAGGCCGACCGACTCGACGTCAATCGCATGAGTGGCGCACATCGTCTGGTCCAACGATTCGAGGGATCGGTTGCGGTGTCCGCTCACTCCGGCGAAAACCTCGATCACCTGTTGGCTGTCATCGGTGATCGGGTCCGGTCGATGACCGAACTCGTCGAGCTGATGATTCCGTGGGACCGCGGCGACGTCTTGGCATCAGTCCATCGCGAAGGGCAGGTTCTGTCCGAGTCGGCAGAAGAGCAAGGCATGCGATTGCGGGCTCGGCTCGAACCGGCCTCTCTTGGGGCGTTGCGCGAGTATCTGACCGAAGCATCGCCTGCCCCCGCCGATTCGGAGACGCCGTGACCCACCCGTACGAGACGCCGTATGTTCCGCCGCCGTATCCCTACGATCTGCTCGACGAGCTTCGCAGCGTTGCGCAGGAGCGGTTCGGGTCGGTGATCGACTGCTCGATCGGTGCTCCGGTCGATCCGCCGACACCCGCCGTCGTTGCCGCCCTCTCGACGTCGAACCTCGAACGCGGGTACCCACCGTCGGTCGGCACACCTGGATATCGGGAGGCGGCGGCCCGCTGGCTGCAACGGCTGACCGGTGTCGACGTCGATCCTGCTACGCAGATCGGTGCCGCAGTGGGCACGAAGGAGTTCGTGGCAATGACTCCGCACTTTCTTCGGATGCGAATGCCCCACCGAGACACGATTCTGTATCCCGAGGTCTCCTACCCCAGTTACGAGCAGGGAGCGATCTTTTCGGGCTGTCGAGCCGTTCCGGTGGCCGTCGATGACAGGTGGCGAATCGATCTCGATGCGATCGACCCTGCTGACGCAGCACGTGCGTTGTGTCTGTGGATCAATTCCCCGGGCAACCCCGCCGGAGGCATCGATGATCTCGCTGCCGCGGCTGCGTGGGGTCGGGCCAACGACGTCCTGGTGCTTTCCGACGAGTGCTACATCGAGTTCACGTGGGACGGACCGCCGCAATCGATTCTGCAGAGCGGCGTCGACGGTGTCCTTGCGGTCCATTCGCTGTCGAAGCGTTCGAACTTCGCCGGCGCCCGTGCCGGCTTCTACGCCGGTGATCCCGACCTCGTCCAGTACCTGAAAGAAGTGCGAAAGCACGGCGGTCTGATCGTTTCGGGACCGGTTCAGGCGGCGGCCATCGTTGCGTTCGACGATCAGACGCATGTCGAGGAGCAGCGTAAGGTGTACCTCCAGCGGCTCGAGATCGGTATCGAGTTGCTGCGAGCGGCGGGAGCAGCGGTCGAGATGCCAGGAGGCGGTTTCTACCTCTGGGCGGAGGCCCCAGCTCATGATTCGTGGGCATTGGCCCGGGTTCTCGCTGAACGGTCGGGTGTCATCGTGAGCCCTGGAGAGTTCTACGGTCGTCGAACCGACTACGTGCGCTTTGCCGCCGTCCAGCCCACCGCTGACCTGCAGCTCGCGCTCGAACGAATGCGCAGCTGAGCGCTCGAACCACGGCCGAGGAGTGGGGCCGGCGGTTGGGCCCAGCGCCGGGCAGCGAGCGATAGCCTGCCGCACATGGCTGACCCTTCGCTCTCGTCGACGACTGATCTGCAAACCCGCGTCGAGGCGCTCTGGGCCGACCGCGACGCAATCGATGCCGACGATCCCGAGGTCGTGGGAACCGTCACCGAGGCAATCGATGCACTCGACACGGGCGTGGCGAGAGTCGCCGAGTGGAATGCAGATGGCTCCGTCACCGTGAACCAGTGGTGCAAGTACGCCGTGCTTCTGCTGTTCAAGACCGCCAAGATGGACACCATCGAACATGGCCCGTTCGAGTACGCCGACAAGATTCCGTTGAAGACCGACTACATGGCCCGCGGTGTTCGGGTCGTACCCGGAGCACAGGCCCGGTGGGGGAGCTATCAGGCGCCGGGTGTCGTGATGATGCCCAGCTACACCAACATCGGCGCGTACGTGGGGCAGAACACCATGGTCGACACGTGGGCCACGGTTGGGAGTTGCGCGCAGATCGGCGCCAACGTGCATCTCTCCGGTGGGGTCGGTGTCGGAGGGGTACTCGAACCTGCACAGGCGGCGCCGGTGATGATCGGTGATGACTGCATGATCGGGAGCCGAGCGATCGTCGCTGAGGGCGCCCGTGTGGGACAGGGCACCGTTCTCGGTGCTGGGGCCATCCTGACCGGCTCGATCCCGGTGATCGATGTCGAGACGGGTGACGAGATCAGCCGCGGTGAGGTGCCGGCATGGTGTGTGGCTGTTGCCGGTACCCGTCCCAAGTCCTTCGCCGGCGGTTCGTTCGGGCTCCCCTGCATCCTCGTGTTGAAGCGGCTCGCCGAGGGTGAGCGCCATGACAAAGGTGCCCTGAACGAGATCCTGCGTGATCACGGCCAGGCGGTGTGAGGTCGGACGATTGCAGTCAGGGAACGCAGGGCCAATGGCGGGACTTCCCCGCGGCGACGTCTGGCAGCTCACCGCAGCGTTGGTCGACATTGCGTCGGAGAGCTTCCAGGAACAAGACATCGTCGGTGTGCTCGAGTCTGAGCTGCGCGCCTGTGACCATCTGATCGTTGACCGGATCGGCGACAACCTGATCGCACGGACCGAACTGGGCCGAGAGCGGCGTCTTGTACTCGGCGGGCACACCGACACGGTCCCAGCCAACGACAACGCCGGGGCTCGGATCGATGGCGACCGGATGTTCGGCGTCGGTACCACCGACATGAAAGGTGGCGTTGCGACGATTGTCGAGTTGGCGCGTTCGGTCATCGAGCCGGCGGTGGACGTCACCTATGTCCTCTACGCACGCGAAGAGGTTGCGCTCGTTCACAACGGACTACGCGAGATCGAAGCTGAACGACCGGAGCTCCTCGATGGCGACGTGGCCCTGCTCGGTGAGCCGACACATGGCGCGCTGGAGGCTGGATGTCAGGGCACCTTGCGCGCCGAGGTGACACTGCGCGGTGATCGCGCCCACACAGCACGGCCCTGGATGGGTCGCAATGCCATTCACCGTCTTGGGGACCTGCTCATGATCGTCAGCGCCTTCGACGAACGTCGACCGCTTGTCGATGGCTGCGAGTACCGCGAGGCCCTGCAGGCCGTTCACGTCGAGGGTGGCGTGGCCGGCAACGTCGTGCCTGACGCTGCGATGGTGCGGATCAACTATCGATACGCCCCCGACCGCTCAGCCGACGATGCTGTCACACATGTTCGGGCCCTGATTGCGCCGGTGATGCAAGAGGGCGACACCTTCGAGGTGACCGATCTGTCACCCGGCGCAAGGCCGGGACTGGGGGATCCGCTGATCACCGCTCTTGTGGAGCGGAACGACCTCGAGGTGCGAGCCAAGCTCGGCTGGACCGACGTGGCGTTTTTTGCGGCGCGCGGCGTGCCGGCGTCGAACTTCGGCCCTGGCGATCCGACCATCGCACACACGCAGGGCGAATATCTCGAGCGACAGTGCTTGATGGACACCCATGCCGCCCTGCTCGATCTCGTGACCCGTGGCGCGTGAGCGCCAGAGAGCTCAGAGCTTGCGCATGACGGTGACGACCTTGCCGAAGATCGAGATCTCGGATGGGTCGAACACCATGTCGGTGAGCGATGGGTTGTGGGGGACGAGGACGACGTTGCCGTTGCGTTCGTCATAGGTCTTGATCGTCGCCTCGTCGCCGGGGATGCCGGCGACGACGATGTCGCCCTTGTCGGCGGTGGCCTGGCTGTGACAGACGACGAAGTCGCCGTCGAAGATGCCGATATCGATCATCGACTCACCGCGGACCCGCAACATGAACAACTCGCCGTCTCCGGTGAGGTCGGCGGGCATGGGAACGACCTCTTCGATGTTCTCGGTGGCGAGAACATCGGTGCCCGCAGCGACGTCGCCGACCAGCGGTACATGGCGAACGGGGCGACGCTCGACGTTGGCGCCGGACTTCCCTTCGTACCGGACCTGAATGGCACGGGGCTTCGACGGATCGCGGACTAGATACCCGGCGTCCTTGAGATTGTCGAGGTGCGATTTGACGGTGGCGGGGGACTTGAGGCCGACGGCTTCACCGATTTCGCGCACCGACGGTGGATACCCCCGTTCGTTCTGGTGCTCGACGATGACGTCGAGGATCTGGCGCTGACGGGGGGTGAGCGTGTCGGACATGGTGCCTCGCTGTGCGGTGGTGAGCCGGCCGGCTCGGGTTGTGGAAACCCTGTGGATGATGTTGGGGACAGAGTGGGCGGCTGCCTGGGGACAACCTGTGGATTTCTTGCAGATGTTGCTTGACAGCGAACATGTGTTCGGTATTGAATAGTCGAACGAGCGTTCGCCGCACACATGTTCGCCAAACATCCGTTCGGTGTCAAGTATCAGCAGGAACAATCTTCACGGCGAAGGCTCTGGTCGGATCAGATCCGATCCCTGTCACACCCCCTCAGCAGACTGAATTCCATGACCGCAGCTTTCGCCCCCGCCCCGCAGACCAGGTTCGTGCCCCGCACGCTTGCGCTCGTCCCCGAGACCGTCCCGAACGGGGGGATGCAGCCGAGTGCGGTCGTTCCCGCTTCGCAGTCCGGCCAGGCTGCGTCGATTGCCACCGTCCACTCGTTGCCGGTGCGGCCGTCGTCGGCGGTGTACCGGCGTCGCCGCCTGGTTGCGCTTTCGATCGTGCTCGGTTTGGTGCTGGGCATCGCCTCGTTCGTCTCTCGGGCGGAAGCGACACCCACCGCCGAGGGGGAGCGCGCAGCGTCGATCACGATCGTCGTGCAACCCGGCGACACGCTGTGGGGTATTGCGTCCTCCCTCGACCCCGACGGGGACCCTCGCCGCCTCATCGGTGAACTCGAGCGGATCGCTGGCAACGGGGTGCTCCAGCCAGGGCAGCTGCTCGTGATCCCCGGCCACGTTGTCGGAAGCTGAGGCGGGTGTATTCCGCCACAGATACCTAGCGGCGGATGTACCGGGCGACGAGTGTGCTGTCGTGTTCGAGGAGCCGGTCGAGTCGCATCTCGTGGTTGATTTCGAACGTTTCGCTGTGTGCGATGCGCACACTGCTGCCGCTCACCAGATTGGGTGAGATCGACAGACAGAGTTCGTCGACGAGCCCGGCATCGAAGAACTGGCCGTTCAGCGACGGACCACCCTCTACCAGTACGACGCGTGCACCGCGCGCTGCGAGTTCCGCAACCACCGCATCGGGGGACGGACGATCGCCAGGAAGATGAGCCCACTCGGCCCGATCGCCGATGTCGGCCACTCGGTCGACGGGTGGCGCATGGCCGGTGAGCACGAGTGGCGGTTCGTCGTCGAGTTCCTGATCGGCAAAAAGTGGCAGATCGGGATCGAGATCGACC
>JAPOHW010000040.1 GCA_029979265.1 Actinomycetota bacterium
CGCCCGTTGCCTGTTTTTCCTGAACGTCCTCACCGGGTCGGTCGCCACCAAGGGCGGCACCGCAGGCAACGGGATGAACAAGTTCAAACCGCACGACCCGATCGGTGCGCCGAACACCCATGAGTGGAACCACCTCGAGTGGCCCAGGGAATTCCCCCTCGCCTATCACGAGATGTCGATCCTGCTCCCCCACTTCCTCAACGAAGGCCGCGGCGAACTCGACGTCTACTTCAGCCGGGTCTACAACCCGATCTGGACGAACCCGGACGGGTTCACCTGGATGGAGGCCCTCAAGGACGAGGAGAAGGTCAAGTGCCACGTGGCGCTGACCCCGACCTGGTCCGAGACCTCGTGGTTCGCCGACTATGTCTTGCCGATGGGGGTCGGTGCCGAACGGCACGACATCACCTCGTACGAAACCCATGCCGGTCGCTGGGTGAGTTTCCGACAGCCGACCTTCCGGCGCTTTGCCGAGATCCAGGCCGGTGGCGATCTTCCCGACGGCACCCGCACGTTCGAGTACAACCCGGGCGAGGTGTGGGAGGAGAACGAGTTCTGGATCGACCTGTCATGGAAGATCGACCCCGACGGATCCCTTGGCATCCGGGAATGGTTCCAATCGCCCGACGACGCCGAGAAGCCACTCAGTGTCGACGAGTACTACGGCAAGATGTTCGAGACCGAGATCCCCGGCTTGGCCGAGGCCGCTGCCGAGGCGGGTGAGTCACCGCTCGAGTACATGCGCAACCGCTCGGCCTTCGCAGTGCCCACCGATCCGTACGAGCCCTACGAGCGAACGGTTGCCGCAGAAGCACTCGCAGGCACCGTCAAGGACTCCAGTGGCGTGTATCGCACACCGGGAACACCCGGCACCTGGGACGGTGACCTGTCGACGCTGAGCGACCTCAAGCTCGCTCCGCTCGGGGATGGTTCACCGGCGATCGAGATCGACGGCGAGGCAAAGGAAGGCTTTCCCACGCCGTCGAAGAAGCTCGAGTTGTTCTCCACCACGCTCAAGGAGTGGGGCTGGCCCGAATACGCCACACCGACATGGATTCCGAGTCATGTGCATTGGGAAGATCTCGACATGCATCCCGACGCCGAGGGCAACGGAGGTGACGAACGGATCTTGCTCCCGACATTCCGTATCCCGACGCTGATCCACACCCGCTCGGCCAACTCGAAGTGGCTCAACGAGATCAGCCACCGCCATCCGCTCTGGATCCATCCCGAGGACGCCGAGAAACTCGGTATCGAGGAGTCGGGCCTCGTCCGGGTCACGACCCGTATCGGTCACTTCGTGATCCAGGCGTGGCGGACCGAAGGGATTCGACCCGGTGTCGTGGCGGCGTCACACCATATGGGCCGCTGGCGCCTCGAGGAGGACAAGGCTCGCTCATGGAGTGCCGGCAAGGCCAGCATCACCAGCAGCCCCGGTGACGCAGGCGGCACGATCTGGAAGCTCAAGCGAGAGCACGGCAACGAGGCGTACGAATCGAGCGACAACGACACATCCCGCATCTGGTGGAAAGACACGGGTGTGCATCAGAATGCGACTTTTTGTGTGCAGCCCGACCCGATCTCGGGCATGCAGTGCTGGCATCAGCGAGTGCGTGTCGGTCCGGCCCAGCCCGGCGACGAGTACGGCGATGTGCAGGTCGACACGGCGAAGTCCCGAGAGGCCTATCTCGACTGGATGAGCAAGACGCGCCCGGCCGGTACCAACGATTCCGGTCTCCGGCGCCCACTCTGGTACGCCCGACCGCTCAAGCCGAATCCGTCTGCGTACCGACTCGACGACTGAGCGCCGTAACCTCGCCGAGGTGAAGGCTGAGATCGACGGGATTCTCCGGCGAGCGGTTGCGGCTGGGGACGTCCCAGGCATGGTCGCGGTCGTTGTCGATGCTGCCGCAACGCGGTACGAAGGTGCCGCCGGCGAACGGACGGTCGGTACCGGCGATCCGATGACGGTCGACACCGTCGGTGCGATCTATTCGATGACAAAGCCGCTGATCGGTGTGGCCGCCATGCATGCCGTCGAGGCGGGTCTGCTCGAACTCGACGCGCCGGCGTCGCGCGTGCGACCCGAACTCGAATCGATCGAGGTGCTCGACGGCTGGGATGGCGATGGTGAGCCAATCTTGCGGCCGCCGCGCACGGCGATCACGCTCCGAAACCTCCTGACCCACACCTCTGGGTTCTCCTACGACATCTGGAACGCCGAAACCCAGCGCTATGTCGCGCACAGCGGAATGCCCCCACTGAGCAGCGGGCGGTTGGCTGCACTTCGCCAGCCGCTGATGTTCGACCCCGGTGAACGGTGGGAGTACGGGATCGGTATCGACTGGGTCGGCCAAATGATCGAAGCGGTGGCCGGGTGCACGCTCAGCGAGTATGTGACCGAACACGTCCTCGAGCCGCTCGGCATGCACGACACCGCCTTTCGCCGAGTTGCGGTGCCGACCGATCGCATGGCGTCGATGCATGCTCGTCTCGCCGACGGTTCGTTCGTGGCGATCGAACGGCAGGAGGGCACTGTGCCCGAGTTCGACGAGGGTGGGGGCGGCTTGGTCGGCACCATGGTCGACTACGCCCGCTTCCTGCGCATGGTGTTGCGAGGTGGCGAACTCGACGGGCGCCGAGTACTCGCCGCCGAAACGGTCGACCTCATGGCGCAGAACCACATCGGTCAGCTGCAGGTCCGCCGGTTGCCGACGACCAATCCGCTCGTGAGTCTCGATGCGGAGTTCTTCCCGGGGACACCGAAGCGTTGGGGGCTCACCTGGCAGATCGACGAGCAACCACAGGTGACCGGCCGGCCGGCGGGCACACTCATGTGGGCCGGCCTCTCGAACTGTTTCCACTGGATCGACCGCCGAACCGGCATCGCCGGCTGCTCCATGATCCAACTCCTGCCGTTCGTCGACGAACGAGCGCTCAGGAGCTACTACGAGGTGGAGGCTGCGGTCTATGCCGCCAACTGACGCAACGAAGACACTCGACGACGACCACGTGCCCCGGCGGGCCTGGCTTGCGCTGGGGTTGACGAACATCGTCATCTTCTTCGTCGTCATCGACATCAGCGCGGTCAATGTCGCCTTTCCGAACATCCGCAACGAGTTCGGAGCGACCGACTCCGAACTGAGCTGGATCATCGGTGCCTACAACATTGCGCTTGGTGCCTTCCTGATGGTGTTCGGGCGCCTGGCCGACAGCATCGGCCGGCGCCGCACGTACCTTCCCGGTGTGGCGCTGTTCGGCCTCGGGTCTGTTCTGTGCGCACTCACGCCCGGGGTCGGCTGGCTCATTGCGGCGAGGGTCGTGCAAGCAACCGGTGGATCGATGGTCACCGCCGCCGGGTTTGCGGTCTTCCTTCCCGAGTTCCCTCCCAACAAGCGGGCGACGGCGATCGGGATCGCAGGGGCGACCGGTGCCTTGGGTGGCGTCGCCGGGCCATTGGTCGGCTCGATCCTCATCGATCTCTGGTCGTGGCGCGGCATTTTCTGGCTCAATGCCCCGCTGTGTCTTCTCGTTGTCGTTGCCGGTCCGCGCTATCTCAGCGAGTCGCGCGACCCCAACGCCACCGGTCGTATCGATGCCGTGGGGGTGGTCGCCGGCACCGCTGCGGTCGGGCTGGTGATGTTCGCGATCGTGCAGAGCGAATCATGGGGAATCGGCGACCCGAGGATCGGTACGCTCGCCGTTGTCGGCGTGCTCCTCGCCGTGCTGCTCGTCCGTCGTAGCCGCACGCATCCCGAGCCCCTGATCAATCTCGACCTCTTCCGCTTCGCGTCGTTTCGCAGTGCCAACATCGGGGTGGTTTTCTACGGCCTGGGCTTCACGTCGGGGTTTCTGGTCAACTCGCTGTTCCTCCAGGATGTGTGGGACCTGCCGATTCGTCAGGTGGGAATGGCGATCGCCCCTGCGCCGCTGCTCAGCGCGTTCTCGGCGCCGATCACCGGTCGTCTTGCCGACCGGTACGGCCACCGTTGGTTGCTGACCGGAGGCTGCGTCTCGCTCGGTCTTGCGTTCGTGCTGTACGTGGTCTTGCTCGGGGAGGAGCCGAATGTGTGGACGGGCTTCGTGCCGATCAGCATGCTCTCCGGGCTCGGCGTCGGGATGACGGTGTCGACATGGTCATCGGCCGGTGTGTCCGACATCCCCCAGGCGACGTTCGGTGTGGCCAGCGCGACGTACAACACGTTGCGTCAGGCAAGCAGCGGGCTCGGTGTTTCCATCGCCGTCACCGTCATTGCTGCCGCCAGCTTCGAGACGTCGTTGCTCGGGGTGGAGCGTGCGTACTTGTTCGTCGCTGCCAGCTACTTCCTGGCAGCGATCAGTGTCATGCTGACCTTTCCAGCCGGCTCGGCGCGTGACCGAGCCGTGACATCCGGAGACAGCCGTGCCTGACCTATCCGCCATCCGTTCCACC
>JAPOHW010000041.1 GCA_029979265.1 Actinomycetota bacterium
CGGCACCACGCTCGCGCCCCGCAACCCCGGCGTGGAGGCATGGGACGACCTCTCCGACGCGCAGCAGCGGTTCGCCGCACGACTGCAAGAGGCGTTCGCTGCCTTTCTCGACCACACCGACGACCAGATCGGCCGGTTCGTCGACGGGCTGCGCAACATGGACGAGCTCGACAACACGATCCTCGTCCTGCTCACCGACAACGGCGCCTCACAGGAGGGTGGCGCAGCCGGGACCTGGCACGAGTTCCGCCACTTCAACGGCCTGCACCAGTCCGCCGAAGAGGCGATCGAGCGCATCGACGACATCGGCCGCCCCGGTAGCCACACCAACTACCCGTGGGGGTGGGCCCAGTGCGGCAACTCGCCGTTTCGCTGGTACAAGACGCTGACCCATGAGGGCGGGGTCCACGTGCCGATGATCGTGCATTGGCCGACAGGTCTCGGAGACGACCGTGCCGGCACCAAGCGCGACCAGTTTGCGTACGTGTCCGACATCGTGCCGACGATCTACGAACTCCTGGGCATCACCCCGCCGGACACCTACCGGGGTGTTGAACAGCTGCCGGTGACCGGTCACTCATTCGCCTCGGTGCTCGACGACGCCAACGCGCCTGCGACGAATACGAGGCAGTACTTCGAGTTCGGAGGCAATCGCGCGCTGGTCACCGAACTCGACGGCGTCTGGTGGAAAGCGGTCACCCGCCACAAGCCCGGTACTGCATTCGACGACGACCGCTGGGAACTGTTCGACCTTTCCGCCGATCCATCTGAATGCAACGACCTCGCCGAGGCCGAACCCGAGCGGCTCGCTCACCTGATCGCACTGTGGTGGGAGGAGGCGGCGGCGCACAACGTGCTGCCGCTCGACGAGCGACGGCTCGAACTGTTCATCCCGCGGATCGGTGATCACGAGATCCATCGCCCGACGCGGCGCTACACCTATCGCCCACCGATGACCCCCATCCCAACGCGCACCGCTGCGTCGTTGACCGACGCCCAGGTCGATGTGACGGCGCGAACGACCGCAGCAGCCACCGACGAAGGTGTGCTCATCGCCACCGGCAACGCAACCTGTGGCTTCTCGCTTTTCGTGCAGAACCAACAGCTCGTGGCCGACTACAACGCGTTCGGCAAACACACCGTGGTGGAGTCGAGCGCAGAGGTTCCCGCTGGGGACTGCGTGCTGGGTGTCCACTTGGAGCGTGACGGTCGACGTGGCTGGCTGGAAGTCTCGATCAATGGTGAACCCTGCGGTCGGGCCGAGATCCCGCAATACCTCGTGTCGTTCACGTCGACCGGTGTGAGCGTCGGCATGGATCATGGCTCATCCGTCTCGGGTCGGTACCACGCTCCGTTCGCTTTCTCCGGAACCCTGCACGACGTCACCGTCCAGCTTCCCGGAGGCCGAGACCCCGAGGCCGACGACGCCTTGGCCAAGCGCGAGTGGGCCCAGCAGTGAGGACCGCAGTGTCCATCGGCAAGCCGGTGGAGTTCTGCACGGATCCGACGCTGGCCCTGAAGGCGGACTTGTGCGCCGGTAGTGGGCGAATTTGCGGGTGGGTGCCTGCGCTATCGGCCGTCCAACTGCGATGATCGTTGCGTCATCACGAGGAGCACAAAGATGGGACGCATTGCCGCTCTCGATGGGCTGCGAACGATCGCGATCGCAATGGTCGTTGCCTATCACGTCGACAATGAACTCGTTCCTGCCGGACATTGGGGGGTGCCCCTGTTCTTCGTGCTGTCGGGTTTCGTGATCACCGGCTCGATTTGCGCCGAGATCGACCGGAACGGTGGCCTCGACCTCTTGGGCTTCTACCGAAAGCGGCTCGTGCGCTTGGTGCCTGCTCTGGCCGTGGTGTGCGTGGCGCTGTTGGCCGTCGGTACGGCCTGGGCCCAGGTGCAACCGGCCATCGGCTTCTACGCGAACTACGCACGTACCGAGGGGGTCACGCTCGGCCGACTGACCCATACATGGTTCGTGGCAGTGGTCTTTCACTTCTATGTGGTGTGGCCGCTCGTGATGAAGCTCATTCCGGCACAACGGCGTGTGCAGGTCATCGGTGCTCTCACCGTCGCTGCCCTCGTCTGGCGGGCAATCGCAATCGAGATCATGTCCCCAGGGTGGGTATACAACGCCACCGACACGAATGCGGCGGCGCTGTTGGTCGGTTGCCTGCTGGCTGTCATCGATCTGCGGAGGATTCCGCTCGCCCAGTGGTCGATCCCGGCCCTGTTCGCGCTGATGTTGCTTCCCGTCTTTGGCAATACGGGGAGCATGATCTTGTGGGGTGGGTTCCTGGCCGTCGGGCTGTCGGCGGTTGCCGTCGAGTACGCCCGACATGCGCCGGCCTGGCTGGAGAACCGCGTCTTGCGCAAGGTTGCCGAGGTCTCGTTCGGGATCTTCCTGTGGCACTACGTGTTCGTCCGCTCGGACATTCCACTGTGGAGCGCTGCGATCTTCACGATCGCCGCCGCCCTGGCATCGTGGCATCTGGTCGAACGACCGATTGCTTCATGGGAGGCCAACCAAACGGCCCGATCGAACGCAACATCTGACCGCCTACTCTCGGAGTCGCCCAGTGACTCGGCCTGACGATCCTGAAGCACCAGTGAGTGTCGGTGGAAACATCGGTCCGGTGGCGGGCGATGCCGTCGAGGAGCCCGAGCTGTCATCGCTGCTGCCCAGCCGTGGGCTGGGGTCGCTCGTCGACGGACTGCACCGGCGCTCTGTCCAACTACTTCTCCAACAGCTCGTGGTCGGCGTGGGTGTGTTGAATGTGGTGGTGCTGCTTGCACTCGTCGTCGTGAGGAGCGGTGTCGACGACTCCAGCGCTGTCGCCGACGATGGGCGTCTCGGTGCCGAGGAACCCGACACAACTGCTCCGTCTGAGCCGATCACCACAACGACCGCGCTCGAGACGAGCGGGGAAGACGGCACTGACGAGGAGCGTGAGGCGGATCAAGAGGTCCGCGATGCGTTCGCACCGGCCGTCTCCGATCCATTCGAACCAACGGCCAACGAGGTCCAACCCGAAGCGAAGTACCTCGGCTCCCTTGTTGCGCACCGCATCACCAACTACGAACCCACCTCGACGCTCGACGACGTCCTCGGCAGTGTCGATTCCGTTGGTCCGGAGTTCGTCGATGCCATGGTTCTCGAGGTCCAGGCGGTGCATCACCCGGGAATGTGGTCGCGGGGGACGGTCGAGTACGCCCAACTGGGTGGGTGGCTCGACAACCGGATCTCGATCATCGTGGTGATTCGTCAGGAAATCGGACGGGAAAACAGCGGCACACCCGAACGCGTCGAAACCCGAACGATGGAGATTCGCCTTGCCGGATCTGCAGCCGATGGATGGACTCTCGAGACCATCGCCTCCGTTGGTGGCCGGCCGATCGACCGGCCAACCGATCTCGATCCGGTTGCTGCTGCGGTCGTCGATCATGAACGGATCGACCTGCCCGACACTGCGGTCTGGGACGTCTACGAGGGCAAGATCGACCGTCAGTTGCTGGAACTGATGCTCGACCTCGCCGACCGGATGTCGTATTCGGTGGTCGTGTTCCAGACCGGCCACGCCTACCACGTCTTCGGTACTGACCGAGTGAGCAACCATTCCGCCGGCCGAGCCGTCGACATCTACAGCTTCGATTCGAAGCTGGTCATCGATTCACACGACAGGTCCTCGGATCTCTATGCACTCTCGGAGTGGATCGTGTCGCGTTACGACATCCGAGAGTTCGGCAGCCCGTGGCTCTTTCCGGAGGCGGTTGCGCACACGTTCACCAACGAGGTCCACCACGACCACCTCCATGTGGGAGTGTTCCAATACCCGACGTCGCCCGACCCGCCGACGACCACGACCACGACGACGGTGCCGCCTTCGACCACGACGACG
>JAPOHW010000042.1 GCA_029979265.1 Actinomycetota bacterium
CGATGCGCAAAGCCTTGACCATGTACGTCGGGCTGCCGAATTATCGCAACTACTGGAAGCAGGTCGGCTACCGGGACGAAATGGTGGCGATCGAGGCCGCCATCGCTCGCGCCGACCACGCTGCGGTGCCCGCCATGACCACCACGACCACGAACACCGGCCAGCGCCGACGGCGCCGAAGGACTGCCAGGTAGTCGCGGAGCTGCATCTGCTGCCCGAGAATCTCTTGTGTCGAGCCGCTCATAGAGTCCCCACCTTCGAACCAGTTACCCTTCCATCCATGTTACGGATAACACCGGCCGCCACAGCCGCCTGACCGTATCAGATCGATCACTGCGCCCGATGCCCACCCCCCGACCATTCGAACGACGATCCACGTCTCGAATCGATCACTCGGTAGGGTTGATGGACGTGGACTCGCATGCGGAATCTGCAACGACGTCGAGCAGTAGTCGGGCTCGTCTTCTGCCCGCCGCCCACGCCACCGTCGACGTCGGCTGCTGGATCGGTGGCGCAGTGCTGGCGATGCTCCTTCGCTACGACATCCGCGACACACCTGTCCCCGTCGCCGAACTCATCCCCCTGCTCGGCATCACCGCTGTCGCTCACCTCACCGTCGGGTACGGGATCGGCCTCTACCGACGCCGCTGGCAGTACGGCTCGTTCGAGGAAGTACTTGCTCTAGCCACCAGCTTTGTCGGAGCAGCGGGCCTGGTCATCACCTACCTCACGGTGTTCGGTCAGCCCACCGAGCAATTCGAGATCTCCCGAGCCGTACCCGCCATCGGTTCCGGCGCTGCACTCCTCGCCGCTCTCTCCGGCCGTTCCGTGTGGCGCATCATGCAGACACGGTCCAACCGCCCAGACCACGCTCGGCGCGCCATCATCGTCGGTGCCGGCGAAGGCGCAACCCGACTCGTCCACGCACTGCGCTCCGACCCCGGTGCTCCCTTCCTGCCGGTCGCCCTGGTCGACGACGACCCCCACAAAGCACTCCTCCGCATCAACGGCGTGCCCGTCGCCGGCACCGTTGCCGATCTCGCAAACGTCGCGCACCGATTCCGCGCCAATGACGTCGTGATCGCCGGTCCATCGATCTCCAAGCAACTCGCCCGCACCGTCGACCACCTTCTCGGCACTTCCGATGCCAGACCCCAACTCGCCGTCCACACCATGCCCAGCCTCCACGAACTGGTCGGGAGTGGCGCCGACTTCGCAGCCATCCGGCCCGTCAACGAAGGCGACCTGATCGGACGCGACCCGGCCCCCATCGACCCAGCCGAGATCGCCCACCACATCACCGACAAGGTCGTCGCCGTCACCGGGGCGGGTGGCTCGATCGGCTCCGAACTGTGCCGGCAGCTTGCCCAGTTCGAACCTCGACGGCTCGTCATGATCGACCGCGACGAGTCCGGCCTCCACGGAACCCAACTTTCCATCGACGGCCACGGCTTGCTCGACTCCACCGACCTCGTGCTGCTCGACCTGCGCGACCACGCTCGGGTCAGCGCCGTCGTCGCCGACATCCGGCCCGACATCGTCTTCCACGCAGCAGCACTCAAACACCTCCCGCTGCTCGAAACGCACCCCATCGAGGCCTGGAAGACCAACGTCGAGGCCACCCACCACCTCCTCGGGGCAGCCGCCGAGCACGACGTCGCGGTGTTCGTCAACATCAGTACCGACAAAGCTGCAGACCCGTGCAGCATCCTCGGCTACACCAAACGACTCACCGAGCGACTGACCACCGACATGGGGCAGCGGGCCAGCGGCAGATACCTGTCGGTGCGGTTCGGCAACGTCCTCGGCTCGCGCGGCTCGGTGCTGACGGCGTTCGAACACCAGATCGCCAACGGTGGCCCGATCACCGTCACCCACTGCGATGTCGAGCGGTATTTCATGACGGTCGACGAAGCGGCTCGACTCACCATCTTCGGAGCCGTCGTGGGCGACCCCGGCGGCGTGCTGGTGCTCGACATGGGCGAACCCGTGAAGATCTTCGACGTCGCCCGCAAGTTCGCCGAGCGCCAAGATCCCCCGATGGAGATCACCATCACCGGGCTTCGCGCCGGCGAGAAGCTCACCGAGGTGCTGTTCAGCCAAGACGAGACCGAGATCCGCACTGACCACCCAGCGATCAGCCAGGTTGACGTGCCCGCCCTCGACTTCGCCACCTGCATGGAGGCCACCGCCAACGGCACCCTGATCGATGCCGGCACCCTCCACGATCTCACGTACCGGGGCATCGGCCTGCACAACGATCTCCCCACCTCCCAGAAGCCCTGAGTCGGCCGCAAATCCCAGAACCTCGCAGCAACCAGAACCCATACGACCGGCCGTGCCAGACGACCCGAACCACACCGCTGACATCGATGACGACTGCGCACCGTCGTACCGCGGAAAGCGACTCCTCGACCTCGCCCTCGCCGTTCCGGCGATCGTCATCACCGCACCGATCCTGCTCGCTGCAGCGAGCGCCATTCGGATCAGGCTCGGCACACCCGTGCTCTATCGACAAACCCGACTCGGCCAACACGGGCGACCGTTCGAGATTCTCAAGTTGCGCACCATGAGCAACGACCGAGGACCAGACGGCCACCTCCTTCCCGACGGCGAGCGCCTCGGACCATTGGGCCGCACACTCCGTCGCGCCAGCCTCGACGAACTCCCACAACTCTGGAACGTGATTCGTGGCGAGATGTCGATCGTCGGGCCCCGCCCGCTTCCCGCCGTCTACCTCGAGCGATACACCACCCACCAGGCCCGACGGCTGGACGCCGTGCCCGGCATCACCGGGCTCGCCCAGGTCAGCGGTCGCAACCAGACCGACTGGACCACCCGACTCGACCTCGACGTCGCCTACACCGAACGAGCGTCACTGCGACTGGACCTCGGCATCATCGCCCGAACCCTGCCAACCGTGTTCGCCCCCCGAGGC
>JAPOHW010000043.1 GCA_029979265.1 Actinomycetota bacterium
AACGAACGGGTCGCTCACGATCCCATGGCTGTAGGGCCCGACAGCTCTAGCTGCCTTGCTCGTCAACGGCTTGCGCATGTGGTGAGCGTAGGCTGACGCGGTGGCGCTCGCCCTCGAAGACCTCACCTTCGACAATCGCTTCACCGACGACCTCCCGGGCGATCCGGTGAACCTGAACCAGCCCCGCCAGGTGCACCACGCCGCATTCAGCCGTGTCGATCCAGCTCCGACCTCATCGCCACAGCTGCTTGCGTATTCAGCCGAAGTCTTGGCCGACCTCGGACTGGCAACGGAGGTCGCCGACACCGACGAATTCCTGCAGGTGTTTTCCGGCAACGCCACCCTCGACGCCATGGAGCCCTATGCCGCCTGCTACGGCGGACATCAGTTCGGCAACTGGGCGGGCCAACTCGGTGACGGACGGGCGATCGCGCTCGGCGAGATCGTCACCGCCACGGGCGTTCGACACACGCTGCAACTCAAGGGTGCCGGGCCAACGCCCTACAGCCGAACCGCCGACGGCCTCGCTGTGCTGCGAAGCTCGGTTCGCGAGTTCCTGTGCAGCGAAGCGATGTTTCACCTCGGGGTCCCGACCACGAGAGCCCTCAGTCTCGCCACCACCGGCGACCGCGTGATGCGCGACATGTTCTACGACGGCAACCCCGAGTGGGAACACGGCGCAGTGGTGTGTCGGGTGGCACCGTCGTTCATTCGCTTCGGCAACTTCGAGTTGCCGATGTCGCGCAACGACACCGATCTGCTACGCGCACTGGCCGACCACACGATTGGACTGCACTTTCCCGACATCGCCGACGGCCGAACCTCGGGGTTCACAGCCGAGGACTACGTGGCCTGGTTCGCCGAGGTTGCTCGCCGCACCGCCGACATGATCGTCCACTGGCAGCGGGTGGGCTTCGTCCACGGCGTGATGAACACCGACAACATGTCGATCCACGGGCTGACGATCGACTACGGGCCCTACGGCTGGCTCGAGGATTACGATCCCGGTTGGACACCGAACACCACCGATCGCCAATTCAAGCGGTACCGCTACGGTGCCCAGCCGCACATCGGCCAGTGGAACGTCACTCAGCTCGCCAACGCCATCTACCCGTTGGTCGGCGATGCAGAACCGCTGCAGGAGGCATTGACGGCCTACGTCGATGTCTTCAACCACGCCTGGCCCCGCATGATGGCCGAGAAGATGGGGATCGCCCGCTTCGATGCAACGCGTGATCCCGGCCTGATCCATGCACTTCTCGACCAACTGCCC
This sequence comes from Actinomycetota bacterium, assembly GCA_029979265.1. Classification (GTDB taxonomy): domain Bacteria; phylum Actinomycetota; class Acidimicrobiia; order Acidimicrobiales; family Aldehydirespiratoraceae; genus UBA11606. The sequence continues at coordinate 1,274 of JAPOHW010000043.1, forward strand.
ACGATCGAGACCGACATGACGATCTTTTTCCGCTGCCTCGCACGGGTTCCGACATCGAGCGAGGCAACCGACGACGAGCGTCTCGCCGCCGTCGCAGACGCCGACTACGACCCAGCGCAACGCACCGGTGACAACCGTGCCCTCCTCGCCGCGTGGTTGCGAGACTGGACGGCCCGGATTCGCGAGGAGGGCCAGACCGATGACGCTCGAGCTGCAGCGATGCATGCGGTAAACCCGAAGTTCGTGCTACGGAACTATCTCGCCCAGTTGGCGATCGACGACGCCGACAGCGGAGACCCAGCACTCATCGGTGATCTCCTCGAGGTGCTTCGGCATCCGTACGACGAGCAGCCCGGCAAGGAGCGGTTTGCGCAAAAACGTCCCGAATGGGCTCGGATCCGTCCCGGCTGCTCGATGCTCAGCTGCTCGAGTTGACACCAGCCGCTTCTGCGCCACCTGCAGCGGCGACGAGCCACTGCAGTGCCGGGTCGACCCGTCCGGTCATCTCGGGGTGCCACTGGACGGCAAGGACCGGCTTGCCGACCACTTCGACCGCTTCGACCAGTCCATCGTCGGGGCCACCGACCGTCACCCCACTTGCGAGAAGGCCCGGGGCCAAGCGATCGATTCCCTGATGGTGCAGCGAGTTGACGTTCTGCGAGCCGCCGTACACCTGCTGCCCGATACTGCCATCGACAAACCGGACGCGGTGGAATGCCTGATCGATCGGAACGCCGGTGTCGGTGTGGGCCGGCACATGCTGATGCAGTGTGCCACCCAGATGCACGTTGATCAGTTGGACGCCGCGGCACACCCCGAGCGTCGGAAGTTCAGCTCGAAGCGCAGCTTCCAAGAGCGTTCGTTCCTGGGTGTCGCGCAGCACGCTCGGTGTCCCGAGCGCCGGATGGGGTTCATGTCCGTACGCCCCCGGATCGATGTCCTCACCCCCACTCAGGAGCAGCCCATCGATACGGTCGAGCACCGCAGGAGGCGCATCGATCGGGACCCACACCGGCATCCCTCCGGCATCCACCACCGCCCGGGCATAGTCACCGTAAAAGACATCGATGTCGCGTGTCCG
>JAPOHW010000044.1 GCA_029979265.1 Actinomycetota bacterium
AAGATCTTTGGCATCGAAGACCAGCGGAGCTGCTGCGGCAATGCGGGCCGGGTCGAACTCGGGATGGTCGACCATCACCAGCACCACATCGACATCGGAAAATGCAAGATCTTCGCACGGGACCAGGGTGTCGATCCCCGCCGGCAGACGAGCCGGATCGACGTAGGGGTCACACACATCCACCTCGATCCCCCAGCTTCGCAACGACTTGAGCACGGCGATCGAGGGGCTCTCTCGCCAGTCACCTGTCGCCGCCTTGTAGGCCAGCCCGAGCATCAAGACCCGAGCGCCGTCTGCGGCCCGCCCGTGCTCGTTCAACAGCCGCACCACCCGCTCGGCAACGTGCTCGGGCATCCGGTCGTTGATCTCGTTGGCCAACTCTACGAACCGGAACGGGCGACCCAGATCCTCCTTCACCCACCACGACAGATACGTCGGATCGATCGGCAGGCAATGCCCACCGACCCCCGGGCCCGGCGTGAACCGCATGAACCCGAAGGGCTTGGTGGCAGCCGCCTCGATCACGTTCCATACGTCGACGTCGAGTTCGTGGGCGAACATCGCCAGCTCGTTCACCAGCGCAATGTTGACATGGCGAAAGGTGTTCTCCAGCAGTTTCGTCATCTCTGCCTCGGCACAGGTCGCCACCGGCACCGTGGTGGTGACCAGCGACGAGAGGAACGCATCGACCACCGCCAACGATGCCTCGTCGACGCCCGACACCACCTTCGGGGTGTTCACCAACGTCCACGAGTGATTGCCGGGGTCGATCCGCTCCGGCGAATACCCCAGGTGGAAATCAGTCCCTGGCTCCAACCCCGAACCGGCCGCCAGGATCGGGCCGAGCAACTCGACGGTCGTTCCCGGGTAGGTGGTGCTCTCGAGGATCACACAGCAGCCAGGGGTGACGTGTGGCGCGAGAAACGCACCAGCCGACTCGATCGCCGACAGGTCGGGAGTCCCATCATCCAACGGTGTCGGCACGCTGATGACAGCAACGTCGAACCCGGCCAGATCGGCCGGATCGCACGACACCCGATAACCATCGTCAAGCGCCTCGGCGAGTTCGGCATCGGACACATCACCAACATGGCTGCGGCCAGCAGCCAACGCCGCAACCCGCGGCTCATCGACATCGAACCCGAGCGTCGAGAACCCGACCTGCACTGCACGCATCGCCACCGGGAGACCCACGTAGCCCTGACCGATGACCACCACTCGAGCAGACCGATCGGCTACCCGATCGAGTGCACCGTTGTCGGCCGCAACGTCACGAGCCACGACGACCACGCTTCCCCGCTGACGCACCCGAACCGGCCTCGGCTGTTTCGGCGTACTCCCCGGCAGCGTAGTAGCCGTAGGAGCCGTAGTAGCCGTAGTTGCCGTAGTAGCCGTGATAACCGGCCGCTCGGGCATCGAAGGAGTTGAGGACCGCCCCCACCACCGAGGCGCCGACCCCCACCAACGCATCCAGCGACGATCGCACCTGCGCTGTCGTCGCCTCGCCGGCATGCACGACGAACAACACGGCATCGGCCTGCGCCGACACGGTCAGCGGATCAGCGACCGACAACACCGGCGGGGTGTCCAAGACCACCAAATCGAACGAGTCGAGCGCCTTGCGCAACAGACCCGAAAACACCGACGACGACAACAACTCGGCGTTCAATCCCGACGGTCGTGGCCCGACCGGCAACACCGACAACAACCCGTTGAGCCCCTCGATCGGCACCACCGCCTCCGACATCGAAAGATCCCGCAACAGCACGTCGCACAAGCCGACCTGGTTCGGCAACGAAAACAAGGAGTGTAGTCGGGGACGGCGCAGATCGGCATCGACCAACAGCACCCGTTTCCCCTCGGCCCGACACATCGCCACGGCCAGGTTGGCCGCCGTCGTCGACTTCCCCTCGCTCATCTTGGCGCTCGTCACCTGCAACGTCCGGAACGGCCGATCGATGGCAAGGAAGGTCAACGCCGTCCGCAGCGACTGGTAGGACTCGCTGGCCGGGGAACGAGGCCGCCCCACCGACTCCAAACTGATCCCTCCGACCTCGGGCAGACCGTCACCGACCCTGGGGATGACCGCAATGATCGGGAACGGATCGATCACCGCCGACAACCGCTCCCTCGTCTTGACCGTGTCGTCGAGATGCTCTCGCAGGAACGCCAAGCCGAGTCCCGCCACCAACGACACGAAGAGGGCGGTCGCCAAATTGC
>JAPOHW010000045.1 GCA_029979265.1 Actinomycetota bacterium
GCCGACCACGGCACATAGCTCGATGCATCGCTCGTGCCGTCGAGATGCTCGTCCGTGTGCTCGCGAAGGCGAGTCGCTGGACGAGGTCGTTCACAGCAACACCCGATCATCCCGCACCCGCGCAAGGGTTTGAAGGGAAGCGATTTGGCCGTTTCGCGCAGAGCAACGGAAAGCGGCCTCTGAACTGGTGAAACGTTGTGATTTCAACAACGAGTGGGCGTTGAGGGACTCGAACCCCCGACCCCCTCCTTGTAAGGGAGGTGCTCTAGCCAGCTGAGCTAAACGCCCGAAGCATCGAAGGGTACCGCCAAGCACTCGTCACCGGTGTGCCTGCTCCTGCTGTTCGATGCGATGATTGCAGACGTGATCCATCCTCTCGATCCCTGCACCGCCGACGAACTCACCACAGCGGTCGCCGCTCTGCGGGCGACCGGCACGCTCGGTGACCGAGCCTTCTTCTCCGCTGGGTGGGCCGCTGAGCCGAGCCGGTCTGCTGTTGCTCGATTCGAGGCCGGGGAACCGGTCGATCGGATCATTCGGCTGATCGGGCACGATCGCGACCAGGGGCAGAGCTTCGAAGCCGACGTGGCGATCAACACTGCGGCGCTCACTGCGTTTCGCTGGATCGAGGACGGACAGGCTCCGATCTCGATGGACGATGTGATGCAGGTCATCTTCACGCTCGTCGAGCATCCGGACTGGCTCGAAGCGCTCGCCGCACGAGGCATCACCGACCTCGACAAGGTCCATGTCGAACCGTGGCTGGCCGGGATCAACCCGCCCCGCATGCCGACCGGTCGAGTGATTCGAGCGATCGCCTTCCTCCACCAGCACCCAGAAGACAACTATTACGCCCGCCCGATCGAAGGTCTCACGGCCTACATGGACGCCGACAGCGGTGAGATCATCGTCGAAGACCACGGCATCGTTGACACCCCGATAGAGGCCGCCGAGTACGCCGCCCAGTTCCAATCCGAGTTCCGCGATGACATCAAACCACTCGACATCGTGCAACCCGATGGACCCAGCTTCGACGTCGACGGTCACCTGATCCGGTGGCAGAAGTGGAGTATGCGGGTCTCGGTCAACGCCGTCGAAGGCCTCGTCATCCACGACGTTCGCTACCGAGACGGTGAGCGGGATCGCAAGATCTTTCACCGT
>JAPOHW010000046.1 GCA_029979265.1 Actinomycetota bacterium
AAGCGTGCCGGCGGAGATCGGGCAGCTCACGTCGCTGAAGGAGTTGAACCTCGAGCACAATCAGCTGACGAGCGTGCCGGCGGAGATCGGGCAGCTCACGTCGCTGAAGTGTTTGAACCTCGAGCACAATCAGCTGACGAGCGTGCCGGCGGAGATCGGGCAGCTCACGTCGCTGAAGGAGTTGAACCTCGAGCACAATCAGCTGACGAGCGTGCCGGCGGAGATCGGGCAGCTCACGTCGCTGAAGTGTTTGAACCTCGAGCACAATCAGCTGGAGAGCGTGCCGGCGGAGATCGGGCAGCTCACGTCGCTGAAGGAGTTGAACCTCGAGCACAATTGGCTGGAGAGCGTGCCGGCGGAGATCGGGCAGCTCACGTCGCTGAAGGAGTTGAACCTCGAGCACAATGAGCTGACGAGCGTGCCGGCGGAGATCGGGCAGCTCACGTCGCTGAAGTGTTTGGACTTCAGGGCCAACAAGCTGACGAGGGTGCCGGCGGAGATCGGGCAGCTCACGTCGCTGGAGTGGTTGGACCTCGGCGACAACCAGCTGACGAGGGTGCCGGCGGAGATCGGGCAGCTCACGTCGCTGGAGGTGTTGGACCTCCAAGGCAATCTGCTGACGAGCGTGCCGGCGGAGATCGGGCAGCTCGTGGTGCTGAGTGAGTTGTACCTCGGCGACAATCAGCTGACGAGTTTGCCGGCGGAGATTGGTCAGCTCACGTCGCTGAGGGTGTTGGACCTCCAAGGCAATCAGCTGACGAGCGTGCCGGCGGAGATCGGGCAGCTCGCGTCGCTGGAGAAGTTGTGCCTCAAGCACAACAAACTGACGAGCGTGCCGGCTGCGATACGCAAGCTCAGAGCGGCGGGCTGCCGCGTG
>JAPOHW010000047.1 GCA_029979265.1 Actinomycetota bacterium
GAGGTGCAACTCCTCCAGCGACGTGAGCTGCCCGATCTCCGCCGGCACGCTCGTCAGCTGGTTGTCGTGGAGGTGCAACACCTCCAGCGATGTGAGCTGCCCGATCTCCGCCGGCACGCTCGTCAGCTGGTTGTTGCTGAGGTTCAAGCTCGTCAGCGACGTGAGCTGCCCGATCTCCGCCGGCACGCTCGTCAGCTGATTGCCGTAGAGGTGCAACTCCTCCAGCGATGTGAGCTGCCCGATCTCCGCCGGTACACTCGTCAGCTTGTTGCTGCGGAGGTACAACTTCTCCAGCGACGCGAGCTGCCCGATCTCCGCCGGCACGCTCGTCAGCTGGTTGTTGCTGAGGGACAACCCCTCCAGCGACGTGAGCCGCCCGATCTCCGCCGGCACGCTCGTCAGCCGATTGCCGTAGAGGTGCAACTCCTCCAGCGATGTGAGCTGCCCGATCTCTGCCGGCATGCTCGTCAGCTGATTGCCGTAGAGGTGCAACACCTCCAGCGACGTGAGCTGCCCGATCTCCGCCGGCACGCTCGTCAGCCGATTGCCGTCGAGGTGCAACTCCTCCAGCGACGTGAGCTGCCCGATCTCCGCCGGCACGCTCGTCAGCTGGTTGTCGCCGAGGTCCAACACCTTCAGCGACGTGAGCTGCCCGATCTCCGCCGGCATGCTCGTCAGCTGGTTGTGGTAGAGGTGCAACTCCTCCAGCGACGTGAGCCGCCCGATCTCCGCCGGCACGCTCGTCAGCTGGTTGTTGTTGAGGTGCAACTCCTTCAGCGAGGTGAACCACCCGATGCACGCCTGCACCGCTCCGGTCAGGCCAACGTCTTTCAACTCAAGCTTCACCACCCGGCCGTTTTCCATCGTCACC
>JAPOHW010000048.1 GCA_029979265.1 Actinomycetota bacterium
GACGATGGAAAATGACGGCCGGGTGGTGGAGCTCGAGTTGGAAGACGTTGGCCTGACCGGAGCGTTTCCAGCTGAGCTTGGGCGCCTGAGCGCGCTACGGGAGTTGAGCCTCCACGGCAATCAGCTGACGAGCGTGCCGGCGGAGATCGGGCAGCTCACGTCGCTGGCGAGTTTGATTCTCCGCGACAATCAGCTGACGAGCGTGCCGGCGGAGATCGGGCAGCTCACGTCGCTGGAGACGTTGATGCTTCACGGCAATCAGCTGACGAGCCTGCCGGCGGAGATCGGGCAGCTCACGTCGCTGGCGAGTTTGATTCTCCGCGACAATAAGCTGACGAGCGTGCCGGCGGAGATCGGGCAGCTCACGTCGCTGAGGGAGTTGGACCTCAAAAACAATCGGCTGACGAGCGTGCCGGCGGAGATCGGGCAGCTCACGTCGCTGACGAGCTTGAACCTCAACGACACCTGGCTGACGAGCGTCCCAGCGGAGATCGGGCAGCTCACGTCGCTGGAGAGGTTGTACCTCGGCAGCAATCAGCTGACGAGCGTGCCGGCGGAGATCGGGCAGCTCGCGGCGCTGACGGGGTTGTGGCTCAACGGCAATCTGCTGACGAGCGTGCCGGCGGAGATCGGGCAGCTCAGGACGCTGGAGAAGTTGTACCTCTGGCACAATCAGCTGACGAGCGTGCCGGCGGAGATCGGGCAGCTCACGTCGCTGAGGGAGTTGAGACTCAGCCGTAATCAGCTGACGATCGTGCCGGCGGAGATCGGGCAGCTCACGTCGCTGAGGGAGTTGTACCTCTACGGCAATCAGCTGACG
>JAPOHW010000049.1 GCA_029979265.1 Actinomycetota bacterium
AGCTCGAGTTGGACGAGTTTGGCCTTAGGGGCGCAGCGCCGGCTGAGATCGGGCAGCTCAGGTCGCTGGTGAAGATGAGCCTCACCGAAAATCAGCTGACGAGCGTGCCGGCGGAGATCGGGCAGCTCGCGGCGCTGAGGGAGTTGCACCTCCAAGGCAATCAGCTGACGAGCGTGCCGGCGGAGATCGGGCAGCTCACGTCGCTGAGTTCGTTGGACCTCGGCTGCAATAAGCTGACGAGCGTGCCGGCGGAGATCGGGCAGCTAACATCGCTGGTGGAGTTGGGCCTCGCCGTAAATCAGCTGACGAGCGTGCCGGCGGAGATCGGGCAGCTCACGTCGCTGCAGTGGTTGGGCCTCCACAAAAATCAGCTGACGAGTGTGCCGGCTGAGATCAGGCAGCTCACGTCGCTGGAGGATTTGTTGCTCGCCAGCAATCAGCTGACGAGCGTGCCGGCGGAGATCGGACAGCTGACGTTGCTGACGGCGTTGTACCTCCAAGGCAATCAGCTGACGAGCGTGCCAGCGTGGATCGGGCAGCTCACGTCGCTGGAGAGGTTGTACCTCTCCGGCAATCAGCTGACGAGCGTGCCGGCGGAGATCGGGCAGCTCACGTCGCTGAAGGAGTTGAGCCTCTGGAACAATCAGCTGACGAGCGTGCCGGCGGAGATCGGGCAGCTCACGTTGCTGAAGGAGTTGAAGCTCACCTACAATCAGCTGACGAGCGTGCCTGCTGCCATAAGTGACCTGGAAGCCAACGGATGTGACGTGGATTTGGGCAAGCGGCTGACGAGCGAGCC
>JAPOHW010000004.1 GCA_029979265.1 Actinomycetota bacterium
GAGGTCTTCCATGACGACGAGCACGTGATCCGCACGCTGACGAAAATCCTCGACGACGCCTCCACCGCTCACCGCAAGCTCGACCCCAGCGAGGGTCTGCAGGATGCACAGCTCGAGAACGGAGCGCGCCTTCACATCGTTCACCGTGACATCGCTCGCGGCGGTCACCTCATGATCAACATACGGAAGTTCACCGGCATCACAATCCGCAGCCTCGACGAACTCGTCGCTCGAAGCATGCTCAGCTTCGAGGCCGCTGAATTTCTTCGCAGGTGCGTGAAGGCGCGGCAGACCATCGTGTTCGCAGGAGCCCCTGGTGCAGGAAAGACCACGATGCTCAACTGTTGCGCAGCAGAACTCGACCCATCGCTTCGAGTTGTGGTCGCGGAGGAGGTGTTCGAGGCTGATATCCCGCTCCCCAACGTGGCAAGTGTCCAGACCCGTGCGGCCCGCGCCGACCGCCCCGAAGTCGACCTCCGGCGTCTCGTCTCCGGTTTCCTTCGCATGGCTCCCGATATCGCAATAGTCGGGGAGGTTCGCGACCGAGAAGCGCTTCCCCTGCTGCTGACCCTGTCGTCAGGCGTCAAGGGCTTCACAACGATCCATGCGGGTTCGGCGCGCCAAGCACTCACCCGTCTTCGCTTCATCTGCCAACTCGCCGAAGCATCCAACGAGCTCTCGATGACGGCGCTCAACAATCTCGTCAGCGAAGCCGTGGATGTCGTCGTGCACTGCGTGCGCACCGACGACGGTCCGCGCGTCGGTTCGATCCTCGCGGTCGAGGACACTGTCGACACCGCAGCAGCCCAGGCGTTCGCCACCACGGAGGTCTTCACGCTCTGCCCCTCGGAGCGCCGGTTGACCTGGACCGGTGCCCTTCCGGTTCGAATCAGCTCCGCATTCGCGGCGGCGGGCATCGACCTGCATTGCACCCTTGGAGGTGCACAAGGTTGAGCGCACTCCTCTTCTCCGTCGCAGTCGCTTTTGGCCTCTACTGGTCGTACACGTCGTTGGTCTTCGGCTGGCAGGGCCTCGGCTTCGGTCCGAGGATTGCGGACGACGCTCTGAAGAGACGGAGAGCCGATGTCGACGCTTGGTTGACGCAAGCGGGACTCGCAGATGTCAAACCTCGCGAATTCGTTGCTGTGGTTGCCGTGATTCTCACCCTCGGAGCGGCACTCGGGTACGCGATCTTCGCCGGCCCGCTCCCAGCACTGGTTGTCGGTGGATTCGCCGCGTCCTTTCCGATCGCGACGTATCGGCTCCGACGCCAGCGCCGCATCGAACGCGCCCAAGAGGCCTGGCCTCGGATGATCGAGGAGATTCGCCTTCAGACGGCGTCGATGGGCCGATCAATCCCGCGAGCGCTCTTCGAGGTCGGGCGACGAGGCCCAGAGGAGCTGCGTCCTGGCTTCGAGGCCGCCCATCGCGAATGGCTCCTGACCACAGACTTTGCGCGAACCATGTACGTCCTCAAGGAACGGCTCGCCGACCCCACTGCCGACCTTGCATCCGAGACACTCTTGATTGCCCACGAACTCGGAGGAAGCGATCTCGATCGTCGACTCGAAGCACTCGCCGAGGATCGCCGACAGGACGTGCAGGGCCGCAAAGATGCCCGCGCACGCCAAGCAGGGGCCCGCTTCGCCCGCATCTTCGTGCTCGCTGTCCCCGCTGGCATGGCACTCGCTGGCATCAGCATCGGTGACGGACGTGCGGCGTATCAAACGGCAGGCGGTCAACTGATCGTGCTCGTTGCTCTTGCGATGGTGATCACGTGTTGGGTGTGGGCCGGGCGAGTGATGCACCTCCCCGAACCGGATCGGGTGTTTTCGGGATGAGTCGAGCACTCGCCATTATCGGATTGACCACCTTCACCGGGTCTGCACTGCTGCTCTCCGAGCTGCGATGGTTCCGCCGGCCAAGTCTTGTCGAGCGCCTGAGCCCCTTTGCTCCCGTTCACGCCCGTCGATCTCGCCTCGGCCTCCTGTCGGCCGCATCCTTTCGAGACATCATCGCCCCGCTCTCGAACAGTGTCGGAGAGCGAATCGCAAGGTTGTTCGGCGTGAACGAGGAGGTCGGACTTCGACTTCGCCGTATCCACTCCCCCCTGGACGTGACGACCTTTCGAGTCCGTCAGGCAGGTTGGGCAGCGGCCAGCTTTGCGGCTGGGCTTGCGGTGTCGGCCACGCTCGGCGTGCCGGCAGCACTCGCCGTCTTCGTCACACTCGGGGCGCCAACCCTGACCTTCCTTCTGCTCGAGCAGCAGGTTGCGAGTGCATCAGCGGCTTGGCAGCGGCGAATCTTCGTGGAATTACCAGTCGTTGCCGAGCAACTCGGCATGCTCATCTCAGCAGGCTGGTCCCTTGGCACAGCGCTGTCTCGCGTCAGCGAGCGAGGTACCGGTGTCTGCGCAGCCGATCTTGCGCGGGTGGTCCAACGCGTGGGTCAGGGCCTATCAGAAGCAGATGCACTCCGGGAATGGGCCGACATCGCCAGTGTTGTCGAACTCGATCGCCTCGTGTCGGTTCTCTCACTCAATCGCGAGGCTGCCGACCTCGGCCGACTGATCACTGACGAAGCGCGCTCGATCCGCCGCGAGGCACAGCGCGAACTCATCGAGACGATCGAACGTCGAAACCAGCAGGTCTGGATACCCGTCACGGTCTCAGCACTCGTACCCGGCGTGCTCCTGATGGGTGTCCCGTTCATCGATGCACTGAACCTCTTCAGCGGATGACCTAACCCCACCCAACGCCAACAAGGAGAAGAACCATGATGAGCATCACCGCACAGACCTGGATGGAGATCCAGATGCTGGTCGGCCACCTGAACCGTCGAACCGGTCGCATGCTTGGCGATCGCGGTGAAGGCGTGATCAGTACTGCGATCGCTGTACTGATCACCTCCTTCATCGGAGCCGCCATGTGGGTTGCGTTCGACCGCATCTGGGGGAGCGCCGAGTCCAACATCGAGGGGGAGGTAAATCGCATCGGCGCGATGGGAGGATGACCCGAGGTTCTCTCGATACTCATGCACTCGACACTCAGGCACTCGACGACGGCGCCACAACAATCGGCACGAGCGCAGGCTTCCTCGTGTTCTTGCTCCTGTTGTTCGCGGCGGTCCACATTCTCTTCAGCCTCTATGCATCGTCGTTGGTCACAGCTGCGGCACTCGAGGCTGCGCAGATGGTGGCCGGTTACGACGAGGTCGCCGACCGCTGTGCAGCCGTGGCCGAGGCGGAAGCACGATTCCTCGAAAAGCTCGGGGACTATGGCGAAGCCGGGCACGCAACGCTGCACTGGATCTGCGCCGACCCTGAAGACGTCACGGTCCGGGTGACTGCTGATCATCCAACCTTCCTGCCACGACGGCTGGCCGGCCTGACCGACCTCGCGCATCTCGACCGGACCATCGTCGTACGAGTCGAGGCATTTCGATGACGGAGCCGATCCGGCGAGGGAGCGGCGACGCCGGCCAAGTAGGGGGTATCGAAGTCCTGCCGTTCGGATTCCTCACATTCGTCGCAGTCACACTCTTGTTGGTCAATGCCTGGGGTGTCATCGACGCGAAGCTGGCCACGACCTCAGCGTCGAGGGAAGCCGTGCGCACCGTGGTCGAGGCGAGCGACCCAGCCGGTATCGCGCACACGGCCGAGCGACGAGCGACCGAGACCCTCGCCGCCTACGGGTACGCCGGCGAAAGAGTGGGGATCGCTGCACTGGTGCTGCCCGAGGGGTACGTCCGTTGTGCGCGGATCATGCTCTCCGTCACCTACGACGTGCCTGCGCTCACCATTCCGTTCATCGGTGGCTTCGGACACGCCGTCACCGTCAGGTCGACATCGACAGAGTTGATCGATCCGTTCCGCGACGGGATCCGAGGAGTCGCAACGTGCTGATGCAGCACCGTCGGATGGATGCTGGCACCGTACTTCTGCTGTTTCCGGCAGCAGTACTGATCATGATCGTGCTCGGCGCAATCGTCATCGATGTGAGCCTTTCGCAGGTACGGGCTCGTGAACTCGAGTTCGCAGCCGCATCGGCCGCAAACGACGCCCTTGGTGCACTGGACGTCCAGAACCTGCGCGCAACCGGTCAGGTCCGGTTCGACCCGGTTCTCGCCGAGGCAATCGTGATGGAGTCTGTCGCCATGGGACCACTCCCGACGGCCAGTGTTCGATCGATCTCGATCACCGGTATCGACGGAGAGACTCCCCAGATCGCAGTGACCCTCACTTTGGTCGTCGACCTCGTCATGTCGCCTGCTCTCCCGGGTGGGATCGGCTCTACCACGATCACCCGAACCCGAACGGTTTCGATCCTCGGGTGAGTTGTGATACGAACATATGTTCGGTATGCTTTTCCTATGTTAATAGCGGCGAACGACGAAATCCGAGGGTTGGATCCTCGCCCGCTCTCTCGCCCTGAACTCGTCGATGCGATCGCTGCCCTCGATCGGCTGATTGCTCGAGCCGAAGAGCGTCGGCTCGCTTGTCTTGCAGCAATCGATGCGCTCGGAGATCGTGGTGCCGACGCAGCAACGGTGGGGCGTTCACTCTCACGTCGGTCGGATCGGCGAGCGAAGAAAGACGCAGAGGTTGCCGGTCGTATGGCCGAGATGCCGGCAGTTGCCGGAAAGCTCGCATCGGGTGAGATCACTACTGAGCATGCAACAGCGTGCGCGGACGCAGCTTCCCGAGTCACGAGCGAGGAAGCCGACAGCCTGGCCGAGATGGCTGCTGCGATGCCTGCCGATCTGTTCTCGAAGAAGGCTCGTGAATGGGCCGGACGACATGAATCGGCAGCTGATGCCGATCAGCGTCACCGTCAGCAGCGCCGCCAGCGAGAAGCCAGTCACTGGACCGCTGGGGACGGCATGGTTCATCTCCACGCCCAATTCGACCCCATCACCGGGGCCGCCGTCGTGGCGTCACTCGAGGAACGGGTCGATTCGCTGTGGCGGGCCGACGGTGGCCGAGACGGGTCCCCGGCCGAACACCGAAGCCACTCTCAGCGACGAGCGGATGCCCTTGCCGAGCTTTTGACCGACAGCGGTCGCGATGCCGCATCTCACCCCAAGCACATGGTTCACCTGATCCACGAGCTTGCCGATGGCACGACCGAACTCGCGGATGGCACACCAGTGCCTGACGACGTGTTGTGCACGTTGGGGCCGGCCGCTGCGGTTGTCGGCCACGTCTTCTCCAGTGAGGGACGGCCACTCTGGCTCGGAAGGCACACGAGACTGGCGTCGACCGATCAGTGGCTCGCTCTGATCGCCGCTCATCGGGGATGTGTCGACTGCGGCGCAACCGCTTCACGCTGCGAGGCGCACCACAATCTCACCGAGTGGTCACACGGCGGCCCCACAGATATCGACAACCTCGATCTTCGCTGCCATCGATGCCACGGAGTCGTCCACCGGCGAGCCGAGCGAAGAACCGCCGCCTGAGTCACAGCTCGGGCCGCTGATCGCACGTTCGTGCCGGACTAACCTCGCACTCCATGGATGGCATCCATGACATGGGCGGAAGTCGCGACTTCCCGGCCGTTCTCACCGAGCGCGATGAGGCGGTGTTCCATGCCGAGTGGGAAGCGCGCGCGTTTGTGCTGTCGAATGCCTACACGGGTGCCGGCTGCGCCAACGTCGACCAGTTCCGTCACGCCATCGAACGACTCGACCCTGCGGCCTACATCGGCGACGGTTACTTCGGCCGGTGGCTCGGCTCGATCGAGTTGATGATCGCTGAGGCCAACGACCAAGTAATCCCTGGCCGCTATTCGGACCTCAGCGCAGCCCGCAAGATCGATGCCGTGCCCCGGTTCGGTGTTGGTGACACCGTTCGAACCAAGAACCACAATCCTCCGGGCCACACTCGACTCCCTGGCTACGTGCGCAACCGAACCGGTCGAGTCGAACTTCTTCATGGCGGCTGGGTGTATCCGGACACTCACGCTCACCACGAAGGCGAGAATCCTGAACACGTGTACTCGGTCCGCTTCGACGGAGACGAACTGTGGGGCGCCGACGCCGAACCCGGCACGTCGGTCACCGTCGACCTTTTCGAGAGCTATTTGGAACCAACGTGAGCCACGACGAGAACCACGAACACGAACACGAACACGAACACGAGCACGATCCTCGTGCCATCCGAACGGAGGCACTCGAACGACTGCTCGTCGAGCAGGGGTTGATCACCTCGGCCGCGATCGACACGATCATCGAGCGCTACGAAACCGACGTCGGCCCGCTCAATGGTGCTCGTGTCGTCGCCAAGGCCTGGACCGACCCGGACTATCGGGCCCGACTTCTCGAAGACGGGACGGCCGCAATCGCCGAACTCGGGATTGGAGGCCCGCAGGGCGAAAAGATGGTCGTGGTCGAAAACACTCCCGATGTCCACAACGTGATCGTCTGCACGCTCTGTTCTTGCTACCCGTGGCCCGTCCTCGGCTTGCCTCCCGCGTGGTACAAGGATCCGGCCTACCGATCCCGAATCGTCCGCGAACCAAGGAAGGTCCTCCGGGAGTTCGGCCTGACACTCGACGATGACACCGAAGTGAGGGTCTGGGACTCCAGCGCCGAGATCCGCTACCTCGTGCTCCCCGAACGACCAGCATCAACCCTCGGCGCCGACGAAGAGGCACTGGCCGATCTCGTCACCCGTGACGCAATGATCGGCGTGGCACGGATCGACGCCCGATGAGCGGCGAGAATCAGCACCCGCCGAACGGTCACCTGCCGAGCGTCGCATCACACGAGGGCCCCATGACACAAGGCTTCACGATTCGTGGCCCCAGGACACAAGGCTCCTCAATCCGAGGACCCATGACACAAGACCCTATGATCCGAGTCTCCGTGATCCGAGTCTCCATGAGCCGAGGCACGGCGTGACATCGGGACCAGAATCGGTGCTGCTGCCTCCCGATGGGCCTACCGCTCCCCCGCGGGTCAATGGTGAACTCGTGTTCGATGCGCCGTGGCAGACCCGGATCTTCGGCGCCACGGTGGCACTGTTCGAGGCTGGGCGGTTTGCGTGGCCCGACTTTCAGCAACGACTGATCGAGGCGATCGCCGTCCATGAGGCTGCGCTCGAGGCCGACCCAATAGACGGGACCAGTGGGTATGACTACTGGGCCTGCTGGCTCGACGCGTTCCGGGCACTCGCCGACGAGCACGGCTGGGCGAGTCAGCGAAGCCTGCACGACATGGAACACGAATTGGAGGCCCGGCCCGCCGGCCACGATCACTGAGCCTCGATGTCAGCTTCAGCGGACGAAACCGTCGGGGTGCATCGATTGCCACGTCCAATGATCGCGAAGCATCGCAGCAAGATCTCGCTGCGAGCGCCAGCCGAGCACCTCTGCAGCGAGCGACGCATCAGCATAGATCTGCTCGATGTCGCCGGGCCGTCGATCGACGATCTCGTAGGCGATCGGCTCACCAACTGCTGCTTCGGCTGCAGCGATGACCTCGAGCACCGATGAGCCGATACCGGTCCCAAGATTGATGGCCGTGCACGTCCCCCGCAAGGTTGTATCGAGGGCATCGAGCGCAGCGACATGTCCCTCGGCCAGATCGACCACATGGACATAGTCACGAACACATGTGCCGTCCGGAGTCGCGTAATCACCTCCGAATACACCGATCTTGTCGAGACGGCCGACTGCGACCGCCATGACGACCGGCGCCAGGTTGTCGGGCACACCGTTGGGATCCTCACCGAGGGTGCCGCTCTCGTGAGCGCCAACCGGATTGAAATATCGGAGCAACGCCACATCGAGATCCTCGGCTGCGGCGGTGTTGCGCAGGATCTGTTCCGACATGACCTTGGTCCAGCCATACGGGCTCTCCGCCCGAATCGGTGCGCGTTCTGTCACCGGAATGACATCGGGCTGGCCGTAGACGGTACACGACGACGAAAACACCAGCTTTCGAACCCCATGTTTCACCATCGCGTCTGCCACACCGATCGTGGCGCCGAGATTGTTGTCGTAGTACTCGAGCGGAGCCGACACGCTCTGAGAAACCGACTTGTGCGCGGCGAAATGAATCACCTCGTCGATGTCGTATGCCTCGAACACCGCATCGAGCTGCGCGCGGTGGCGCAGATCGCCCTCCACGAACACGAGGTCAGGTGTGGTCAGCGCACGGATTGCGTCGACGGCCGCCGGCGAACTGTTGATGAAATTATCGATCAGCACGACCTCGCGGCCAGCCTCATGGAGTGCCACCGCAGTGTGCGAGCCGATGTAGCCCGCTCCTCCGGTGACCAGCACCGCCATCAGGTGCGCTCCGGAATCCGGATGCCGTCGAGGAGCACTCCGGACGGGACAACCTGCTCCTCGCCAAGCATGGTGAGACCGGTGAGCTTGGCGCCCGAGCCCACGATGGCACGCCGCCCGACGATCGATCCGTCGACCACGGCATTGTCTGCGACCCGCGCGCCGGGCGAGATGATCGAGTCGCGCACCACCGCACCCGCCCCGATCGTTGCGCCGGCCATCACCACCGAGTGATCGACCTGCGCTCCAGCTGCAATCGAGGCCGACTCGGCGATGGCCTCGCAGGCGGCGCCACGCACCCCGTCGATGAGGTCGAGTTGGATGTCGATGTAGGTCTGGGGGGTGCCCGCATCTGCCCAATAGGCATCACTGTGCACTGCCCACAGGCCACCCGCCGCAGCAACGGCAGGGAACGTCTCTCGCTCGATCGACACCTTGCGACCGGTTTCGATGCGCTGCAGGACCGCCGGCTCGAGCACATACGTACCCGCATTGACCCAGTTGGTCGGGGCGCGATCATGAGGAGGCTTCTCGACAAAACCGAGCACCCGCCCATCGTCGTCGGTGGGTACCACGCCGAAGCGCGACGGGTCATCGACAGGAGTAAGTGCGATCGTTCCTTCAGCACCGACCTCGTGATGACGGTTCCACACCTCGGTCACGTCGAGATCGGTGAACACATCACCGTTGACAACGATGAAGGTCTCGTCGATCCCGGCGATGTCGGCGGCAAATCGCACAGCCCCGGCCGTATCGAGCGGCTCCGGCTCTACTGCATACGTCAGAGCGACACCGGCACATTCGCCGCCGGGATAGGCATCTCGGAAGACGTCTTCCTTGTAGCCGAGCGACAAGACGACCTCGTCGACCCCGTGAGCACCTAGTCCGGCCACGACATGCTCGAGCATCGTCCGGTCCAGAACGGGCAGCATCTGCTTGGGCGTGGTGAGCGTGAGCGGATGCAAACGGGTTCCAAATCCGCCGACCAACACGACGGCCTTCATCTCGCAGCCCTCCTGCGCGCACCGCTGCAACAGCGTGCCCACTCTGGGATCTGCGATTGGATCACTCGCTCTCGGCGTCGAGCGGAACCGAGTCGGTGGAGATCTGTGAGCTCCCGGTGGACACGTCGAGTTGAGCCAGCGCCGCAGCACTCGGCGGCGGCGGGTTTTCGCCCACCGGCACCTTGGCGATCGAGAATGCTTCGCGATCCTGCAGCAACTGGATGTCGTCGAAGTCGTCGTCGAACACCGACACGATCTCGACACCACCGTCGACCTGATAGCGGGCCACCTTGATGACGGCGGGCTCATCACCGCACCCATCGGCCGCAGAAAGGACCCCGGCCTCAGGGGTGGTAATGGCATCTCGGCTAACGGTCGCCCGCATGGCCTCGAAGAGCACACCGAGGGTGGCGTCCTCGCCCGTGGCCGAACTGTTGAATGGATGGATGTGCACCAGGCTGTCCTGGTGGCTGTGAATGCCGTCAGGATCAGCAGTGCCGAGGAAGAACGGCACTTCGGTGCCGCAGTCGTAGACCGTGTAGGCCGAGTGCCAGTGATCGCCGATGACCGGAGGCGAGGCGGGCGCCCGGTTCTCCCGAGCAAGGAACACCAATCCGATGCCGAGCACCACGACGAGCCCGACAACCAGAGGGAAGCCGAGTTCTCGCGACTCGGCAGCTCCACGTGACGAGGCAGCGGCCTTGGCCGCTCGCTGGACTTTCTTCGACGAGCTTGCTTTACCCACGGCAGGAAACGCTAGCGGCGCCAATCCCGCTTCGGTCGGTCAGTACCCAATCGTCATCGGGTGGCATCACGCCAATTCGGCGAAAAGGCCCTGGTAGGTCAGCGCCACGGCTCTCGGAGAGGCCAAGCGTTCGACGAAGGCTCGCCCCCGCTCCCCCATGTCTCTGCGTTCGTCATCTGCAGTGATCAAGTCGTCAAGCGCTGACTCGAAGGCGTCGAGATCCTCCGGTGGGACCGACACGCCACATCTGTGCTCGTCAAGCACCCGGCTGACCTCGGTGCCCTGATCGATCGAGGCGAGCACGGGACGGCCGGCGGCGAGGATCGAGTAGAGCTTGGAGGGGACCGACGAGTGGGCCAAGCCCCTGCGCAGGGCGATCAGGTGAACATCAGCCGATGCCAGCACCTCCGGAAGCCGATCGGGTTCCTGAAAACCGACGAAGACGACCGACTCGAGATCACGAGCCGAGCGTTCGAGCCGAACCCGTTCCGAGCCGTCCCCATTGATCACGAACAACACATCGCTGCGATCGGCCCATCTCCTTGCCGTGTCGAGCACCAACTCGAGCGGCTGGGACAGCCCGATGTTTCCTGCATACATCACGACCGTGCGGTCGCCGGCGCCGATCTCGTGCCGATAGGGCGTTTCGCCCGAGAGCGGACGAATGCGTTCGGTGTCGACGAAATTCGGGATGACGCGAACCTTGGCGGGATCCTGGCGGCCGATCTTTGCCACAACGTTGTCACGGAGGTCGCTCGACAACACGGTGACGGCGTCGGCCCGCCGATACGTGAACGATTCGAGCGCTCGTAACACCCGAATGATGCGGGGTGACGAGATCGCACCCACGTCGATCGCGACATCGGGAAAGATGTCTTGCACGTTGAACACGCAGGCTGCCCGCCGCAGTCGAGCGATGAGCCAGCCCGGGAGGCCAAGGGTGAGGGGCGGGGACATCGTGAATACGACATCGGGTCGACCCCGCTGCAACAGCGCCGCAAAAAACGCGAGCGCCGTAAACCCCGCGAACCCCATCGCTCGGGCAAGCACATTCGTCTTGTCGGTCGGGAAGGGATGGAGCCGGGTGACAGAACCCCAATCGGTCCGCTCGCGCCGCCACAGCCGCCCACGCCAACCCTCGTCGATCCGATGGTGTTCGTACCAGGGCAACGATGTCACGATGTGCAGCTCGTGGCCGAGGTCGATCAAGTGCTCGGCGATCGCGGTCATCACCACGCCCGTGGGCGCCGTGTCCGGCTCGTAGTGCGGACAGATCACGAGAATCCGCACTCAGCGACCCTCCTGCTCGTCGAGCCACCGCATGGTTGCCGTCACCGCCGCCGCAAGATCGATGCGCTCGGGACCGAATCGACGGGTGACGAGTTCGTCGATCTCCGTCATATCGAATCGAGATGAGGTGAGCATGTTGCGCAGTCGAAACGACGTCAACGCCGGTGCTTCCATCAGCCCGAGCCGTTTGGCAACATCGCCGCCCAACCCGACCAGTCGCAGCAGAGGGACCGGCACTGTTCGCAGCTGCCGTCCGCTTGCCTGCGCAACCTGATCCGCGAATGCCCGCACCGAGTACTCGTGCGGATCGGACAGATAGTGCGTCGAGCTGGGCGCCGCTTCACCGGCTGCCGACACCAGTTGGCGTACGACGTTGTCGACGAAACCGAACGCTTTGACGACATCGTGTCGACCCGGGTGGACATAGCGGCCGGCTCGAACCGAGTCGAAGAAGTCACGGTACGGCGCGGCGAACCATGGTCCCCAGATCGAGGTTGGTCGACAGATCACCCAGTCGAGCGCAGAGGCCCGTACGACCTGCTCGGCGACAACCTTGCTCTCACCGTACGGGGTGTCGGGCCGATAGTCGGTCGGGTGCTCGGGCTCGTATCCGTTCCGGCAGACGAGCATGCTCGAGACCATGACGAGCCGCCCGGTGAACTGTGCTGCCTCCAAGGAATCGACGAGGTTGCGGGTGCCGTCGACGTTGACCCGATAGGCGCCGACCGTTATGCCCTGCAGGTCGGTTCGAGCAGCCAAGTGGTAGACGACGTCCGGCGCGAAACGAGCGATCACGCCATCCAACGCTGCACGGTCGAGCACGTCCAGCGTTTCGAAGTCGACGGCGTGGGCCGGGTCCTGCGGCGGTCGAACGTCGAGGCTGATCACCGGGTCCGACTGCAGGCGCAGCAGTCCGACGAGATTGGTGCCGATGAAGCCGGAGCCTCCGGTGACCAGCGTCGTCATTGGACTGCCTCGAACATGATTGCCGCCGTCTCGTCAGCAGCTCGATCCCACGAGAACCGTTCGACGTTTCGATGCCCAGCGACGCGAAGTGCTTCGGCCACATCGTGCTCCGAGAGCACCATCGAAATACTTGTGGCATAGCTGGCGGCGTCGGCCACCGGTGGATAGTGCGCGCCGAACCCCGCCACCTCGGGCAGTGCTCCCCCCTGACTGCAGATGACCGGTACCCCGAGCATCTGTGCTTCGAGCACCGGTAGGCCGAATCCTTCGTAGGCCGACGCCGTGGCATAGACGGCAGCATTGCGGTAGAGGCCGGCCAACTCGGCTTCCTCGAGCTGCTCGAACCGGACGACCCACGCTTCCTTTCCCTCGATCGCAGCCGCCAGCAACCTGCGTGGGTCGGTTCCGACGATGACCAGCCGCAGATCGTGGCCCGCTGCACGCAGCCGTTCGACCGCTCCAATCACGATGTGCAGCCGTTTGTTGGCCGTTGCGGCCGCGACGGCGAGGACATACGGCGACTCCACCTCAGGAACGACCGCCTCGACCGATGCAAGGGAGGTTCGAACCCCATGGAGGACGACACGAACCCCCGTTGTTCGGTCGTTCCCCAACTCGGCTGCGAGGTCGGCAGCCGTGTTCGCCGCGCCGACCACGACCCGTCGAGCTCGGCGAACCGTGGCGGGTACCAACCACCGGAAGTAGTGCCGCCGCATCCCGGAGACGGCGTCGGGTGCGTGCCGGTAGTAGAGATCGTGAATCGTGGCGACATGCGGTACCCGCGCCGCAAACGGGACGACATACCCGGTCGACCAGAGAACGTCGAGGTCATATCTCGACGCCCGAACGGCGAACATCGTCTGCTCGTACGCCACCCGAGCGAGAGCCGACGCAAACCGAGGTGTCGGCACAACCTCGACTCGGGCGCGCAGATCCGCAGGCACCCAGCCGCCCTGCGCAAAGACCACCAGTTCGAGGTCGTCTCGCTGCGCGAACCGGCGGAGAAGCTCCCAGGTGTAGGTACCGGTGCCGCTCATCTCCTCCGGACGGAGGAACAGGACGTTCACGCCGATCCGTAGACGCGCTGTGCTCATGCGACTGCTTCCCGGTACACGTCGGCGAGTAGCAATCCGGTGCGCTCCCACGTGAATGCGCCGGCCCGTTCTCGGGCCGCTGCACCGAGACGCGTGCGTTTCGGTTCGTCGTCGAGCAACGACACCAAGGCGTCCGCCAAGGCCTCGACATCACCGGGGATGACCGTCACCCCCGTATCGCCGATGACCTCTTCGGTCGCCGTTCCCGTACTGGTCACAACCGCCGCACCCTGCGCCATCGCCTCAAGGACCGGCATACCGAAACCCTCGGCATGACTGGGCAAGGCGAACACGGTGGCAAGGTCGTACAGCGGCGCAAGATCGGCATCGGGAACGAAGCCGAGTTGAACAACTCGATCCGACACGGGAAGGTCGACGTCACCCCAGCCAGCCGGCCCGACCACCACGAGCGGCACGCCGGGAACCGCCCGATGGGCGGCCAACAATCCGTCGAGGTTCTTGCGGGGCTCGAGCGTGCCGACCCACAAAATGAAGCTCGTCGGAAGCGAGTAACGGTTCCGCACTCGGGCCCGGTCCGTATCGGTCACGGGGGTCGGGCGACATCCCCAGGGGACGAGACGGATCCGCTCGGCGTCGATGCCTGCGGCAACACACTCCGCCCTGGTGGCGGCAGAGGGAACAACCACCAGAGTTGCCTCGTCGCGGGCCAACTCGAATCCCCGTCGCGCAAGGCGGACACCGCGTGTCGTCGAGTGGTCCGGCCGGTCGAGAAAAGCGAGGTCGTGGACCGTGGCGACGAGTTCGGCACCGCTCGGGGGAGGAATCACTGCGCTGGTTGCATGCACGACGTCGACGGGCCCGGTCCAACGCCTCACGCCGGGCCGCCGACTACGGTGCCAACACTCGTAGAGGACCGGCCGCGGAAGGGGAATCGCCGAGGTCGGGATGACTGGCGCGAGGCCCTCGACCGGCGCAGTTCGGTGCCATGCATGGACCCCGACAAGCTCGATGTCGGGGTCGGTTGCGACGGCCCGAAGACTGTGATGTGTGGCGTTCGCGACACCCCCTGGCACACGGTGCCAGGCGGATTCGACGGTCGCAGCGACGCGGAGACTCACGAAACAGGATTGTGTCATGAGCGACTACGATCTCCTCCTCATGGGGACCGGCTTCGAAACAAAGCGCATCTTCATCACCGGTGGTACCGGGTTTCTCGGCAGCGCAGTGCAGACGGCACTCAGGGACCGGGGTGTGACCGACATCTGCTCCCCGTCGAGTGCCGACGTCGACTTTCGCGACCCGACCGCAGCACGGACCGCAATCGAAGCGAACGAACCCGACATCGTCATCCATCTCGCGGCGCGGGTCGGCGGTATCGGCGCCAATATGGCTGCGCCGGCCACCCTGTATCTGGAAAATCTTGTGCTCGGCACGAATGTCATCGAGGCTGCCCGTCACGCCGGCGTCGAAAAGACACTGGTGGTCGGCACGATCTGCTCGTATCCGAAGCACACCCCGGTGCCGTTCCAGGAATCCTCGCTGTGGACCGGTTACCCCGAGGAGACCAACGCTCCCTACGGCATCGCGAAACTCGCCCAACTCGTGCACCTGCAGGCGAATCGAGCGCAATACGGCCAGAACGGTGTGTACGTGATGCCGACCAACCTCTATGGCCCTGGCGACAAGTTCCATCCCGATGTCAGTCACGTCATCCCTGCGCTCATCCGGAAGTGTGTCATCGCCCGCGACTCCGGAGCCGAGCAGATCGAGGTGTGGGGTACGGGCGGTGCGAGCCGGGAGTTCCTCTACGTGGACGACGCTGCGACGGGAATCGTGCTTGCAGCCGAACACTACGACGGTGCCGACCCCGTCAACCTCGGTGCCACGCACGAGACCCTGATCAAGGAACTCGTGGAGTTGATCGCCGAGGAGACCGGCTTCGGTGGCCGGATCGTGTGGGACGAGACCAAGCCTGACGGTCAACCCCGGCGCAGTGTCGATGCCTCTCGCGCCCGTGAGTTGTTCGGCTTCGAAGCACGAGTCGGCTTGCGCGACGGGCTTCGGCGAACGATCGAGTGGTTCGAGGCCAACCGCGAGATGGCAGAAGCCCGCCGGAACTGATCGACCGCCTCAGCGTTCGGGCGTCTCAGCTGGCGCTGCGAAAGTACTCGACCGTCTTCTCGATCCCGGTTCGCAGATCGACGTGCGGTTCCCACCCGAGAATCTGGCGTGCCCGTGTGATGTCGGGCTTGCGCTGAGTCGGATCATCGGTCGGGAGGGGATGGTGCTCGATGGTGGACGACGAGCCGGTCACGTCGAGCACGAGTTCGGCGAGTTCGAGAATCGTGAACTCGTTTGGATTGCCAAGATTGACGGGATCGTGTTCACCGGAGTCGAGCAGGGCGACCAGACCTCGAATCTCGTCGTCGACGAAACAAAAACTTCGAGTCTGGCTCCCGTCGCCGTACACAGTCAGTGACTCACCCCTGAGCGCCTGGACGACGAAATTCGAGATGACGCGTCCGTCGTCGGGGCGCATGCGCGGCCCATAGGTGTTGAAGATACGGACGATGCGAGTGTCGACACCGTGTGCTCGGTGATAGGCCATCGTCATCGCCTCGGAGAAGCGCTTCGCCTCGTCGTACACCCCACGCGGGCCGACCGGATTCACGTTGCCCCAGTAGTCCTCGGGCTGGGGGTGGACCAGCGGATCTCCGTACACCTCCGAGGTCGATGCGATCAGGTAGGTCGCACCCTTGGCTTTCGCCAGGCCCAGCGTGTTGTGGGTGCCGAGCGAACCCACCTTGAGCGTCTGGATCGGCATCTCGAGATAATCGATGGGCGATGCCGGACTGGCGAAGTGCAGCACTGCGTCCACGTCTCCTGCGACCCAGACGAAATTCGACACATCCTGCTCGACGAAGGTGAACCCGGGCGTTCCGAAAAGATGCTCGATGTTGGTGCGGGCACCGGTGATCAAGTTGTCGATCGCCAGGACGTGATCACCGCGGGCCAGCAGGGCATCAGCGAGATGCGAACCGAGGAATCCTGCGCCACCGGTGATGACGACCCGCGCCATCAGTTCCGTCCCACGCCCTGATAGCTGAAGCCTCGTCGGCGAAGCGCCCCTCGATCGAGCAGATTCCGAGCGTCGATGACATTCCGCTCAGCAACGACCTCGGCGATCTTGTCGAGATCGAGCCACTTGAACTCGTCCCATTCGGTGGCAACCACGATGGCGGAAGCACCCTCACATGCGGCGTAGGCGTCGTCCACGACCTCGATGCCGTCGAGATCGACCGACGTGACGGCTGGATCGTACGCCTTGACGCTCGCACCCTTTGCAACCAGTCGCTTCATGATCTCCAGCGCCGGCGACTGCCGCGTGTCGTCGGTATTGGCCTTGAACGCAATACCGAGCACAGCCACCGTGACGCCGCCGAGGTCGACAACCGACTCGACCTTGTCGACGACGCGATCGAACTGTTGCTCATTGACGGCGATGACCCCGCGCATCAGCGAGAAGTCGTAGCCGGCGTCTTCCGCAATCGAGACGATCGCCTGGGAATCCTTCGGAAAACACGAGCCTCCCCACCCCGGACCCGGGCGAAGGAATTCGTGTCCGATGCGGTGGTCGTAGCCCATCCCGAGAAGCACGTCGTTGACGTCGGCCCCGACGGCTTCGCACAACGCAGCAATGGCATTGGTGAACGACAGCTTCGTGGCCAGAAACGCGTTGGAGGCGTATTTGCAGATCTCCGCCGATGCCGGATCGGTGACCATGATCGGGGCGCGAACACCCGCATAGAGCGAGGCAACGCGACTTGCGGCAGCCTGATCGTCGGCACCGATGACGACCCGGTCGGGGTGGAGGAAGTCGTCGACTGCCGTTCCTTCGCGAAGGAACTCCGGGTTCGAGACGACCGCAACATCGGACCGCCCGAGTGCCTGCTCGACCAGCAAGGTCGAGCCGACCGGCACGGTCGACTTGTTGACGACGATCGCGCCGGGCTTCAGCTTGGCGCTGATCTCCGATGCCGCAGCCTTGAGGTAGCTCAGATCGGCGGCGCCGTCAGCCGACTGCGGTGTCGGCACGCACAGATAGACGAAATCGGCTTCGGTGACGGCGTCTTCGGAACCGAGCACGAACGACAGGTTGCCGTCGTCGAGATGTTCCCGAACGATCTGCTCGAGCCCGGCTTCGTGAATGGGGATATCCCCGCGCCGAAGTCGTTCGATCTTGTCGGCAACGACGTCGGTGCAGATCACCCGGTGCCCGAGGTGGGCGAAGCAGGCGCCCGTTGTAAGACCGACATACCCGGTACCGATCACAGCGATGGTGCTGGACATGATGCGTACCCCTTGCACGAGCTACGCCACCGGACTCGACATGCGTAGCCACTCGATTGTACGGGGTTCGACGCTCACACCGAGAGCCTCAGCTGCAGGACTCGCCCTCCGGGGCAAGACCCGGCATCACAGCGGCTGCCGGGGGCACGGTCGTCGAACCCGGTGCGAGTGACGTGGTCGGTGAAGGCGGATTCGAAGTGGTCGAGGCGGGGGCAGACGTGACGTTGTCGAGTTCAGGGATCGCAACATCCCCGAACGCGGCGATCGCCCCGAGGGTTTCAGCCTCCCCGACCGGATAGAAGAAGGACACTTCCCGATGGTCGCTGCCCAAAACGAGCGTCATCTCCGCGGCCACCGGATTTTCCACGATTGCCGGAGTTGGGACGACATAGCGGGCCAGCAGCTCGGCGTGTCGCTGCTGACCCGTTGGGTACACGATCACGCTGTAGCTCTCGGAGCTCGAGAGCAGCCGCTCCCGGCTCGCCGAGAAACCCAGCTGCCGTAGAAGTTCGGCATCATCCACAACGGTCGACTCGTCGGTGCCCGCGACGGTGAAGATCACATCGGCTCGCGGGATCGCGTCCGCGACACCGCGCAGGAGCTGAAACATCTCCGAGTCGAGCGGTTCGATCAGCTCCAGGCCGACCCACGAACCGTCGCGCACGATGTCGATGACCGCTGGCGAGAACGTGGTGAGTGATTCCGACGTGAAGCCTGTGAACGCCTCGGCGAGCTGCACCAATTCAGCCGGCGTCAGGCCCTGGTCGAGCACAACACTGTCGGCAGCAGCGTTGATGAGCGCTGACAACGACGTGGGGTTGCGAGCACCACGGGAGATCGCCCGCTCGATCGCAGCGACGACGAAGGACTGTTGCCGCTGGATTCGGCCGAGATCAGCGTTGCCGACAGTGACCCACTCACCATCACGGAACTCTTGGTATCGCCTGGCCCGGACAAGGTTCAACGCCTGCGCGCCGTCGAGGATGTGGCAGCCGGGCTCGACGACGTACAAGCCGGTACCCGGATCACGTGCCGGGTACGGAAACCAGATGGGAACGCCGTCGAGTTCGTCGACGACATCCCGGAACGCAAGGAAGTCGAGTTGTACGTAGTGATTGATCTCGATGAAGAGCGCATCGGAAACCGCTTCCACCAGGCAGGGTCCACCACCCACCAGCGATGCTGCGTTGATCCGCAGGTCGGGGGTGCGTGCACACGGGATGGGCACGACGAGATCACGAGGGATCGAGATCGCCCACGCCTGCCCTCCGACCGGATCGACCCGCAGGATGCTGATCGAATCGGCGTTGTGCGTGCCTCGAGCGTCGTATTGGCGGCCAACCGCCGCTGGGTCATCGGGATCGAGACCGATGGCGCTGTCGAGACCGACGATCAAGAAGTTGACAGGCGCAGTCGGCGCCGTGTCGGTCTGCAACAGGTCCCCACTGAACTGCACGCGCCCGATGTCGGCGACCCCCTCGTAGAAGTCGGAGAGGAAAAACGAGGCAGCGATCGCCGCGCCGATCACCCCGACGCAGGCGAGGATCACGATGCGCTGCGGCCACGTCCGCCGGAGCAGGACGGTCTCGCTCCGAGGTTCGGGCGTCGTCACGGCTGCGGATGGTAGCCCGCCTCAGTCGCTCGTCGTCCGCAGGTGAACGACATCACCGACGCTGATGGTGTGGACCCTGCCCTCGGCCTCGACCTGCAGGGCACCGGCGTCGTCGAGACCGACCGCCTCACCGACGAGATCGCCCCCAGTGAGTTCGACCCGGACCCACCTGCCGACCGTGGCCGAATGAGCGAGTAGTTCGCGACGAACCCGCATCGGGTCGGCCAGCATGCCCCGAAGGCCACCGAGCACCGCTGCGAGGATGTCGTCTCGCCCCAACGAGCCACCCTCACCATGCACAGAGGCGGAGCTGTCGAAGGGAGCGCTCTCGACGTTGATCCCCATCCCGAGGATCACCACCGGCTCGCTGCCGTCGACGAACTCCCCCAAGTAGCCCGCTAATTTCGCAACGCTTCCGTCCCGACGGGGAACGCAGAGATCGTTGGGCCACTTGATCAGTGCGGGTACACCGTCTGCGGCAACGATGGCGCGAACCAACACCGCCACCGCTGGACCGATCAACGTCGGCTCGGCCCATTGCGTCGGTATCCGCAGACTGACCATCAGCTGTCCGACGGAGTCGTCGATCCATGCTCGGTCGAGGCGACCGCGGCCTGCAGTCTGATGATCGGCGACGAGCACCGCCGGGGTGTGGTCACCCGCACGAGCTTCGTCGGCCAGATCGGTGTTGGTCGACCCCGTACGACGGACATGGCGGAAGGTCGAGAACCCTGCACCGGCGGCGGCTGCCTCGCTCGCTGCGAAGATTCCCGGCTCAGGTGTCGCATTCAGGGCCGTCATTGGGCTAGTCAATAGCACGTGTTCGCCAAAGTTCTGATCGCCAACCGAGGAGAGATCGCCGTCCGAGTGATCCGCGCCTGCCGCGAGCTCGGAATCGGGTCTGTCGCTGTCTACAGCGAACTCGACCGCCACGCCCTGCATGTGCGCCTGGCCGATGAGGCCTACGCCCTTGGGGGCCACACGGCGGCCGAGTCGTATCTCAACACCGATGCGATCCTCGATGCGATCGAGAAGTCAGGGGCCGATGCTGTTCACCCCGGCTACGGCTTTTTCTCCGAGAATGCCGACTTCGCTCGTGCGATCACCGAGCGCGGGGTGACGTTCATCGGCCCTCCACCGGCCGCCATCGAGGTCATGGGTGACAAGATCAGTGCCCGTGACGCGGCCGAAAAGGTCGGTGTCCACGGGGTCCCCGGCAGTGCGGCACTTCTGGCCGATGCCTCTGAAGTCGTTGCCTTCGGCGACGCGAACGGATGGCCGGTTGCGATCAAGGCGGCCTATGGCGGCGGCGGGCGCGGTATGAAGGTGGTGCCCAGAGCAGACGAGGCTGCCGATGCGCTCGCGTCG
Organism: Actinomycetota bacterium; assembly: GCA_029979265.1. Taxonomy (GTDB): domain Bacteria; phylum Actinomycetota; class Acidimicrobiia; order Acidimicrobiales; family Aldehydirespiratoraceae; genus UBA11606. Next base: position 20,682 of record JAPOHW010000004.1, read on the forward strand.
GCCCAACGAGAGGCACTGGCGTACTTCGGACGCAACGAGTGCTACGTGGAGCGCTATCTGACCAAACCTCGTCACATCGAGGTCCAGATCTTGGCCGACACCCATGGCAATGCCGTCTACCTCGGCACCCGTGACTGCTCGGCGCAACGCAGGCACCAGAAACTCATCGAAGAGGCACCCGCCGCCGGTATCCCCGACGACATCATTCGACAGATGGGTGAAGCCGCTGTCGCCGTGGCAAAGGGCTGCGACTACACCAATGCCGGCACGGTGGAGTTCCTGTACGAAGACGAAGGCTTCTACTACCTCGAGATGAACACGCGTCTGCAGGTCGAACACCCGGCGACGGAGCTCGTCACCGGCGTCGATCTCGTCGAGCAACAGCTCCGGATCGCCAGCGGCGAACCGCTCCCGTTCACCCAGGACGCCATCGAGATCCGCGGCCACTCGATCGAGATTCGCATCAATGCCGAAGATCCGGCGGGGGGTGCCTTTCTGCCCTCGCCCGGTCCGATCACGGCACTCGCCCCTCCCGACGGTTTCGGTACCCGATGGGACACCGGCTATGAGGCGGGCGATGAGATCAGCCAGTACTACGACAACCTGGTCGGGAAATTGATCGTGTGGGGCCGTGACCGCGACGTCGCCATCAATCGGGCGTTGCGGGCGCTTGGAGAACTGAAGATCGAAGGCATCGCCACCACCATTCCCGCCGATGTCGCCATTCTCGAACACACCGATTTCCGAGCCAACCAGCACTCCACCAAGTGGGTCGAGGAGGTCCTCGACCTCAGCGGAGTGTCTACAACAGCGACCACCACGGTCGACGTCGAGGACCCGAAGATCAAACGCGAGGTCGACGTGGAGGTCAACGGCAAACGGTTCTCTGTCGCCATGTGGGTCCCGGAGGCCGCCGCAGCGGCGCCAGCGGCGAGTGGAGGTCGACGCAGGAGCGCAGGATCGTCCAGTTCCGGCGGGGCAAGCGGGAGCGGCGACGTCACCGTCCCGATGCAGGGCACGATCGTGAAGGTCAACGTGGCGGTCGGTGACACGGTCGAGATCGGCGACGCGATCGTCGTTCTCGAAGCGATGAAGATGGAGAACAATGTGACGGCCGAAAAGGCCGGCACGGTCACCGAGATCCGAGTTGCCGAGGGCGATTCGGTCGGCGGTGGCGATGTCGTCGCTGTCATCGCCTGACACCGGGCGTCGAATGCGGCTTCGGGAGGAGTGGTCCCGGGGTCGGGGCGCCGAGCCGTCATCCCTGACGGGAGGTGTGATCCGAGCTACTCGGCAGCCTCGCTGAGCGCTTCGCCGAGCGTTGGATGCACCAGCAACGACTCGTGAATGTCGGTGACGGTCAGATTGTTCGTGACTGCGACTGCAAGCACAGAGATGAGCTCCGCTGCGTGCCGTCCGACGATCGATCCGCCCAGGACAACACCGGTTGCCGGGTCGGAGATGATCTTCACGAACCCACGGGGGTCGTCGTTGATCAGCGCCTTGGCGTTGGTGGCGAACGGCACCTTGGTCACGCGCACTTTTCGCCCCTCGGCGAACGCATCGACTTCGGCGATGCCCACGTCGGCAACCTCGGGCTCGGTGAAGATCGCAGAAGCAGCTTTGTCGTAATCGATCTCGCGGTCCTTGGTGTGGGAGTGCATTCCCATGGCGTGTTCGGCGATCTTGCGACCCTGCATCGTTGCCACCGACGAGAGCGGAAGCCGGCCCGAGAGATCGCCGGCGGCGTAGATGTGCGGCACGTTGGACTGCATATGGTTGTCGACGGGCACGTACCCACCGTCGCTCTCCACGCCGGCCGCTTCGAGGTTGAGGCCCTCACTGTTCGGCAACGAGCCAATCGCGAGCAGGGCGTGTGAGCCGTGGGCAACGCGGCCGTCGTCGCATTTCACGATCACCTCGTCCCCGTTGCGCACGATCGATTCGGCGCGTGCCCCTTTGAACAGCTTCACACCCCGTCGGAGGAAATCTTCCTCGAGCGCAGCAGCCACCTCGGGGTCCTTGGCCGGCAGCACTTGCTGACGGCTCACCACCAGCGTCACGTCAGCGCCCATCGACTCGAACATGTGAACGAACTCCACACCGGTCACGCCCGACCCGATCACGACCACATGACTGGGCATGATCTTGGGTGGATAGGCATCCCGAGTGGTGAGGACGCGCTCACCGTCGACCGGCGCCCACTCGGGAATGCGAGGGCGACTTCCCGTTGCAAGCACGACGACGTCGGCCTCGAAGACACGCTCGGAGCCGTCCGGAAGGGCTGCAATCACCCGGTTCGGACCATCGAAACGACCACGTCCGTCGACGAGCTCGACCCGTTGACTGGCGAGCAGGCTCCGCACCGTGGTCTCGAGCCGTCCCTCGATGCTCTGAAGACGATCGGCGAGCTGCTGAAGGTCGACCTCGGTGAGAACTTCGCTCAATCCCATACGCGCCGAACGGCGCAAGAACGACCGCGCATTGCCGGTGGCGATCATCGCCTTGGACGGGATGCAGTCCCAAAGGTGGGCGGCCCCACCGATCATGTCGCTCTCGATCAGCACGACCTCAGCACCGAGTCGGGCCGCCGTCGTGGCACAACTGTGCCCAGCCGGCCCACCACCGATGATGACCAATCGCGTCGCCACGACGAGGAGGCTAGCGAGCCGTTGCTGCGCTCAGGAACTACCGTGCAGGTTGCGTGCGCGTCGGCCTCGATCTCACCCCGCTCCTCGGACCCCCGACCGGCATCTACCAACACACTCGCGCCTTGCTCGACGAGCTGATCACGCGCGACGACATCGAACTTCGAGGTTGGCTGCTGACCGGCCGGGGTCGCGCTGCGGGCCTCGACATTCCGGTCAGACGACTCCGTGTCCCCGGCAGTGTGGCGCAGCGGATGTGGCGCTTCGGGACCATTCCGGGCCGACGCCTGATCGCCGGTGATGTCGATGTCGTGCACGGGATCAATTTCCTGGCGCCACCCAGCGCAGGGACGGTCGTCACGATCCACGACGCGACGCCCCTCACCCGCAGGGATCTCACCCAGGGTTCGGTCGCGAGCAGCGCCGGTGCACTTCGCCGACTGATTCGTTCGCCCGCACTGATCCACGTTCCCGCTCAGGTCATTGCCGACGAACTGATCACAGATCACGGGGCTGATCCCGACCGTGTGGTGGTCGTGCCTCACGGCATCCGACCCGCACCTGCGATCGAGCCCTTCGAAGGGGTGGACGGCTACTCGAGATACCTGGTCACCGTCGGCCGGACCGAACGCCGCAAACGCGTACCGGCGGTCGTGGAGATGCTGGAGGAACTGCCCGCCGATGTCGCCCTCGTGATCGCTGGGCCGATCGGGAACGACGAGGCGAACGTGGAGGCGGCAATCCGAGCACTCGCCGATCCCGTCCGCGTCGTCCGAGTGACGGCCGCCACCGACGCTCGCCGCGATGCCCTGATCGCTGGGGCTGCAGGGCTCGTGCTCGCCTCGGAGTACGAGGGCTTCGGTTTCACGCCACTCGAAGCGCTGCGGCTTGATGTTCCGGTCGCTGCGACTGCGGTCGGAGCGCTTCCCGAGCTCATCGGTGATGCGGTCGAGCTCGTGGACCCCTGCGCTCCCGACCTCGTCCCCGCCCTCGCCAGTGCAGCACGACGGGCACTGGAGTCGACGGTTCCGGCCACGGCGCGGGAGCGGATCGGTTCACTTTGTTGGAAGGACACCGCCGACGCAATGGTGGCGCTGTATCGCCGCGCAAGCGACATCTAGATCGCACGGCGCCGCTCCCCGCCGCAACCCCGACGTAGGCTCGACCTCGATGGCACCTGAATCCCGGATGCTCGACGTTTCGATCGTGCTGCCGGTGCACAACGAGGCCGGTCACCTCCAGGCCGAGATCGATCGCATCGTCTTGTCGATGGATGCGACTGACCTGCACTGGGAACTGATCATCGTCGATGACGGGTCGAGCGACGGCTCGGCCGAGATCGCACTGGCATCCCAACGGTGCCGGGTCATCAGAACCGGACGTCACCGCGGCGTCGGCACGGCACGCCGTCTCGGCACCGAAGCCGCACGCGGGACTGTTGTGGTCTGGTCAGACGCAGACATGTCGTACCCGAACGACGACATCCCCGGGTTGATCGCAGCGATGGGGCCCGCCGACCACATCATCGGCGCCCGAACGAGCGAGCAAGGGACCTCCAAGTTCTTGCGGGTACCGGCCAAGTGGTTGATCCGTCAACTCGCTCAGTACCTGACCCGTACGAAGATCCCCGATCTCAACACGAGCTTCCGGGCGTTTCGACGCGATGTCGCCCTTCAGTTCACGCACCACCTGCCACCGGGGTTCAGCTGCGTCACCACAATCACGATGGCGTTTCTCATGAATGGGTATCGAGTCGACTTCGTGCCGATCAGCTACGAGCGGCGCGCCGGCCACTCGAAGTTCCACTGGCTCAGAGACACCCGAAGCTTCGGCCTTCAGGTCATCCGGATGATGCTGTCGTACGATCCCCTGCGAGTCACGCTGCCGATTGCGTCGGTACTGGGAATGACGTTCGCAGCAAAACTCGGCTATGACCTCGTCGACAAGGACCTCCGTCCGGCCGCGAATACGTTGTTGCTCGGGTTCGCAGTGCTCCAACTCCTCGTCATGGGACTCCTTGCCGACCTGATCGTGCGACTCACCAAGCCAGCGCTGTCGGTGTGGCCGAACGACATCGAACACCTCGACGACTCACGCCAGACGAGCGAGTAGCGACTCGTACCGCGTGCGCACCGCATCCCACGAGAACATCGACTGGACATAGGCGCAGCCGACGGTCCCGAGGTCGGCGCGGAGTCCGGGGTCGGTGAGCAGGCGCTCGAGCGCAGCCTCGAAGTCGGCAATACCGGTGTACCAGAGTCCTCCTGCACTGTTCTCGCAGTGTTCTCGCATCGGTTCGCACCAGCCGTTCACCAGCACCGGTGTACCGACGAGCATCGCCTCGGGGACCACCATGGAGAAGCTCTCGTGGGGGGACGGATTGATCAGCACGTCGGCAGCGGCGAGCAGGCCGTATTTGTGTTCGGCCGGGATCGGGCCAAGCACCTCGACCCCGATGGTTTCGGGCGGTCGTTCGATGACGGGTCCGGCCAAGAGCAGGCGACCACTCCCCCGGCGTTGCCGAAAGCGCCCGAATCGCTCCACCAGATCGTGAACACCTTTTCCCCGATCGAGACGACCGAGATACACGGCGAAGGGTTCGTCCCCCAGGGACAGGGCTCGTCGAGCCTCCTCTGCGTCGCACGGTGCATCGACCTCGATGGGGAGACCGAGCACCACCTGAGGCTTCTCCGTGGTCGCCGGAAACCGCCGGAGCACCAACTGTTGCTCGGCGCGACTGCCGTGCACCAGACCGTCAGCCGTTCCGAAGACGCTCTCGAAGACCGGAAGGCCCAGCGGCGGCTCCCGATGCGCAGCGGCGTGGAGACAGATTGGCACCTTGGCCCGCTCGATGCCCCGGACGGTGGGCTGGTAGAGGTACGGGTACGGCGCAACGACTCCCTCCCGCACCGCCTCGACTGCATCGAGCAAGTCAGGACTGTCAGGACCCTGCCGATCGATCCAGTCGTAGGCGTCGGCAACGCTGATGTTCGAACGAGCGAAGAGGCGGGCGCTCAGCGCGTCGAGTCCGGTGTCGCGTGGACGCCGGACCCGACACCTCGTGACCTCGACCCCTTCCTCCATCGTTGTTCCCGGCTCGTACTGGTTGTCCCACGTCACCATGTCGAGTGCGCACGAGGTGATGACCCGGACCGTCCAACCTTCCTTCGCCATCCGAACGGCGTACGACCGGGCACCTTGCTCGGCGCCGCCAAGCACGTCGGCGCCGTAACGGGGAGTGACGAACGTGAGCGTTCGGTTCATTCGGGTACCAGCCCGTCATAGGCAGCCCAGGTCGCCGTCCGGCTGTTGACCGGCGAGAAGTCTTCGGCTCGGAGCCGACCGCGCTCGATCAGATCCTGCCGCAGCGCAGGGTCATCGAGGATCCGGGCGATCGCAGTGGCGACGGTGGAGGGGGACTTGTCGCCGAGCACGATGCCGGCGTGCGCAACGGTCTCGGGGAGGACGGCGGCGCCGTAGGCGATCACCGGCACACCGGCAGCCATGGCTTCCACCACCGGGACGCAGAACCCCTCATGCTCGCTCAGACACACAAAGACCGACGCCCCGGCGAGATGGGAGGCCAACGTGGTGTCGTCGACAGCTCCGACGAACTCGACACGCTCCGCCACGCCGAGTCGCGTTGCGTAGGCATCGAGTGCCCTCCGGTACGACGCCGATGCCGCCGCGCCGACGATCACGAGGCGAGCGGTCGGGTGGGTCAGGGCGAGGGCCCCCATCGCCGCAACGAGGTCGTGCTGGCACTTGTTGGCCGTCACCCGTCCGACGAAGAGAACCACGGGATCCCCGCGATTCGTGTCGCCAGCGCCGAGTTCTCGAACATTCCAGAGCACTGGGGCCACACGGACGTCGGAGAATCCGACATCGATCAGTTCGTTTGCGTTGTACTGCGAGTCGGCGACCGCCCGCCGGGCAAACGGAGCAAGCTGATGAAGCTGCCTTCGACCCCAGCGCAGGCCTGCCACATGACCGGCATCCCATGCTTCGACGAACTCGGGAGGCGTGATGTTGTGATAGTTCAGCACCACCGGAAGCTGACGCTCGATCACGGTTGCGGCGAGCTGTGATCCGATCCCGTGCTGGAGCACGACCAGGTCGCCCGGCTTCTTCCATGCGGACAAGACGATCACCTCGTCGGCAAGCGAGCTCGGCTGCTCGACGACGAAACGAACCGATGCGCCCTGCTCGACGAACACGTCCCGGAGCAGGAGGGTGTGGGCACCGATGGCGTCACCGGACGTCAGCTCGGGCACGAGGAGGTCGACGACACTCATACACAGTCCTCAACGACTCTGCGCAATGCCTCGCGCATGACCGAGCGATTGCGTTCGGGCGAGAACGTCGCGGCCCGGCGCCGACCGTTCTCCACGAGCTGCGCCCGAAGCTCACGATCCGTGAGCACGCGTTGAAGGGCAACCGCCACGTTGGTTGGCGACTTGTTGTCGAGCAGGACCCCAGCAGTACCGATCGTCTCCGGAAGGACCGCCGCTGCGAAGGCCACCACCGGCGTTCCGGTTGCCATCGCCTCGATCACGGGCACACAGAACCCCTCGTGCTCGCTGAGGCACACGAACACGTCGGCATGCGCATACGCATCGGCCAACTGCACGTCACTCACCGACCCGGCGAACGCCACACCGCCCGGACACACCCGTTGGGCATAGTCGCGAAGCGCCGTCTCGTAACGATGGGACGACGTCGCACCCACCAACTCGAGGCGCGCTTCGGGCATCCATCGCCTCAGCGCCGCCGTTGCGGCAATCAGGTCCTCCTGGCATTTGTTGGGAGACAGTCGACCGACGAAGAGCAGCGTGGGCGGCTCACCCACGTCGATCGTGCCGGAACGGCGCAGCCGAGGTGGATCGAAGAGCACTGGCGCCACGACGACGTCGTCGAGACCCGCAGCTTCGAGTTCGGTGGCGTTGAAGCGGCTGTCGGCAAGTCCGTGCGACGCCTTGCGGGCGAGCCGTCCCAGCTGACGACGTCCGAAATCGAGTTCGGCCCCGATGTGTGGTTCCCATGGATCGAACATCTCTGCCGGCGTGAGATTGTGATAGTTCACGATCAGCGGCTCGGTACGCGTGAGCACGTAATCTGCGACCGGTGATCCGGTCGAGGCTTGATAGAGCACGACGTCGGCCTCCAGATCAGCGTGAAGGCGATAGTCACGCACCCGATCGCGAAGATCAGGATGGACGTGCTGGGCGAAGATCTCGCTCTCGTACCCCAAGTCGCGAAGCAGCGTGTCGACCTCGAATGTGTGGTGGCTCACTGCATCTCGAGGACCGATCGCAGCGGTGAACTGGTGAACCCGGACGGCGTTCACCGAGTCCGCCCGGTCATACGAGTCGGGCAACGACAAGGGTACGGAGTCGCAGGTCGGTCGTTTCGACCAAGTCGACGGTGGCACCAGCCCGCTCGAACAGGTAGCTCCAGGTTGCCGGTGAAAGTCCTCGTCCTGCCCGCAGTTCGCGCTCGACGACGCCCCGATCGCCGGGATCGCTTGCAAGGATCACCACCGTGCCGTTCCCAACCGCCGCGATCGACTGCTCGACGATCCGTTGAGCGGCCGTTGGGCCCAGATCTTCGACGAAACCGGCGGCAACAACCGCACCGAACTCTCCCGGCCGGGCCTCGGCGAGATGTGCCGCTGGCTCGGCAGCGCGAAGATCGAGACCGTCGCGAACCCCCGGAAGTATGTTCAGCGCATCGCGATCGACACCGTGGACAGTGATCCCCGCTTCGTGCAACGGGCGCACGAGCACACCGCTCCCGCAGCCGAGCACCATGGTGCGACCGACCTGAGACCCCAGCACGGATGCCACGACGTCAGCCACAGCATCGGTCGGTTCGGGAACCGATTCCGCAAGCCCATCGCCGTCGCCCACCCCTGCCGCCGCCTCGAGGGCATTGATGCGCTCATCGAAACGACGCAGCAACCGGGTGAGGATGTTGTTGAGCGCATTGACCTGATCGGCGACATACCGGAGGTACCAATAGGCACCTTTGCGAATCACTCCCTTCATCTGGCGGATACCGGGTCTGGATCCGAGGGGAACGTCGACATCGATCATGGCGAGACGATCGGCCCGATCGAGCAACAGTTCTCCTTGGGAGCCGGCCGCGCCGGGTGGGGCGACCTCGATCCACATGCGCTCGATCTCGCGCTCGCGGCGTTCCAGTTCCGGATCACGACGACGCCGGGCCTCGGCCTCAGCTTCGATCTCGGCGCGGACCCGGTTGATGTAGGCCTGCGAGTCGGCGGCGTTCGCGTGCGTCACGGCCTGGCACGCTACCAGGCAGATCCGTTCGGCCTCAGCAGCCCTCGAGGCGCTCCGATCGACGAGCGAAGGCGAGCACAACGGCGATGCCCGAGAGCGCCACGAGCGACGACCACCAGAGGTGTGGTGGTCGATATCGCAGTTCGACGACGTGGGCTCCTTCACTCACCCGGACGCCGGCAAAGGCGACATCGGCCGTCACCAACTCGGCCGAGCGTCCGTCGACAGAGACCCGCCATCCCGGAGCAGCTGGCACATCGAAAACGACGATGCCAGCCCCGGTTGCGACGACCTCGGCGCTGACTCGGTCATTGAACCGCTGGGCCCGGATCTGCGCTGATGCACCGCGATCGATCGTGCCCGCTGCTGCATGCAGAACTGTCATCGCCGTCGACCCGTCCCATGCGTCGACCAACGTTGCGGCCCTGACCACGTCGGACTCGACGACGACGTCGTTCGCAAAGCGAGCGATCGGTGTCGGGCGGTGCAAGACCACGACCGGGTCGACGGCGATGAGCGCAAAGATGTCGTCGCCGGTGACGACACCGGGTTGCATGGTGACGTCCTCCTGCAGTCCGATCCATGCCACCGATGGCTCACCGTCGACGCGAACGACGACGTCGGCGATACCAGCCGGCAGGTCTTCGCCTGCGATCGGCACGACGATCCGGGTCGCATCCGAGGGTGCAACAGCCAGGCGATTTCGACGCACCTCGTTACCGGCAATGACCTCGGCTTCGACCACGACAGGTGCAGTGGCAACGAAGTCCAACACGAGAGCCCGGAGTCCTGCCGCTGGGATCTCCACCTGCCCGCTGACCGGTTGGAGCACGGCGTCGACACGGCGGCGCGGTGGCGGTGGGTCCAGTACCTCACCCGGGGGTGTGGATGTTGGGCCGCCAACGAACACGTCGACCCCCATCGCCGTCCACACGCCGCTGTGCACCGACGCAATGTTCGACGGCCTGGGAGCGTCGGCAGCCCCACCGACCCCGAGCCGCAGACTGTCGTTGTCGGCGGCCTCGAACAACGCCAGCAGACCCGGGGAACGTGCGGCGTTGGTCCGAACGTCATCGACACCGAGAGCCGGCGAAACCGCTGGCACCATGACTTCGCCGAACCCGACGATGCGCCCCTCGGGCCCGGCAAGCTCGATGACGAGCTCGTGGACAGCCGTCACAGCAAGACGCTGGTCCTTCTCGGCCGCAGTGGGGATTGCCATGCCGAACGACAGCAGTTCGAACACGGCGAGACCACAGGCGGCACTCCCCACGAACCTGCCGTCGACCACTCCCCGCCGCCAGGCAATCACGATGCCGATCCCGACCAAGAGGGCGACCATGGATGCCATCGACTCGGCGATGGTGAGACGACGGGCATTTGCTCCGCCGACCACCTCGTTCCAGCGCCACCCCGCAACGAGAACGATTCCGACGACAACAGCCCCGACCAGCCGCGCCCGCTGCAACGCCACATCGAACTGCCGCTGTGGTCGATGACCATCGACCATCAACGCAAGTCCATCGGCAGCTGCAAGGGCCAGTGGAAGGGTGACGAGCACACGGGCATGGGTGGCCACGGCTGCATCACCGACGACACCGTCGAGCACAGCCTCGAATGGGCCCCCGATCCACACCACAGCAACGCCGACTGCGACGAGGATCGGAATGTCGACGGCGCGGATGGGGCCACGCCGCCGTCCTTGGCGAGACACACCGAGGACGGCGAGGCCGACGACGACCATGCCGACGAACGCGACCGACGTCTGCTGTGTGCCACCGGTGAGCCAGGGGATCGCCTGCGCCCCGTTGCCGAACACGGAGCCCAACGGGATGGTGAGCATCGTCGCCCAATCGGCCGAACTGTCGGCGCTCGACCGACTCGCCTCGTCGACCCACTGCGAGTGGGCGAATGATGCCGTCAGGTGCGGTGCCGCCAGCGCAACACCGGTGGTCACCCCCAACGCCAGCGAACCCGACCGCAGTGTGGCAGAACGGTCTGCGGCAACAACCACTGTCGCGCCGACCAGCGCCAACACCGCCAGGGAAACCACACCACACCACAGCAGGGCTGCCGTCACCACTCCCAGCGCTGCAGCCGATCGATCGAGGCGCTGGGCGCGGGCAGCGGCGATCGCTGTCGACCAGAGCCATGGGACCAACGCAAGCGCCGTTGCGTGGGGCCAGCCGAACCAGACGAACAGCAAACCCGAGCAGCCGAACACGAGACCGGCAAAAAGCGCCGGGACATCAGACGCCCCTCGACGGCGAGCGAGGTTGCGAGCACCTGCGATCGCCACCGCCATTGCCACTGCGGCAATGAGACCGGGCGCGAACCAACCGGGGACGACGATGTAGAGAAGATGGGTGAACGGAACTCCGGAGCGAAAGACGGGGACGCCTCCTGCGACGTCGTGGTCCCAGAAACCGACGTCTCCGCTTCGCCACGCCGCAGCCCGGTCGACCCACGCTGCGTGAATCGCTGCAGCATCCGGTGGGGCGGCTTCGCTCGACACGGTGTCCACCGAGGCAGAGGCGAAGGGTTCGACGCTCCAGACCTGATCGACGGGAGCCAACGTCGCTCCGGCGAACAGCGGGCGCCAGAACGCGAACGTCACGACGGCGACGATGACGAGCAACGCAAGCCGGCGAGGCGGAAGACCGCGCGACATGTCGGGACGCTACCGTCATGGCACCCTCATGGCCGTGCTTCTCATCGTCTCCGAGCTCGGGGTTCCTCCTCCGGACAGCAATTTGGCGCGCTCGGTACGCGAGACCGACACGGCTGGTCACACAACATTCGCCGACGACTCGAAGGTGACGGCGACGCTCATGACGGACTCCACGTCGACGATCGCTGCTGGAGCGATCGAACGACTCGTCGAGCACCTGACGACGTTCACCGAACTCGAGGCCCTCTACGGCGACTCGAGCGTTGGGCACGACGGGGGCACGACTCGGTTGCGACCGGCGTGGTCGCCCCTCCGCCTGCTGACGATGCCGACCGATCTGGACCACCTCGTCGTGCGGGGTCGCCACTCCAGCGGCACACTGGCGGATCGAATCGGCGCGCTCATGTCGATCGAAGACAATCGCATCGGCCATGTTCCCGACGTCTTGCTTCAGATTGCCGCACCGCCTCACCTCGACGCCGCAGCACGCTCGGCGCTGGACCGAGCAGCCGACACCCGATCGGTCAGGCTTGCGGCGATCCGGGGCGAGCGTTTCGGAGTCGTACCCGCCCACCCCGATGCGCTTTCCGTCATCATCCCAACCGCAGGAACCGCCGGAGCGGACGGTCGCCCGCTGATCCACAACGCGATCGAAGCATGCCTTGCCTCGGAGGTCGAGACGCTCGAGGTGCTGCTGGTCGTCGGTGACGAGTGCCGCATCGACCCGACGCAGATCAGCGCTGACCCACGGGTCCGGGTGGTGCGACGGCCTCCAGGGGAGTGGAACTTCTCCGCCGCAGTCAATCTCGGACTCCTCGATGCGAGTCATCCATTGGTCCTCATCCTCAACGACGACGTCGAACTCCTCGAACGCAACTGGATCGCCCGAATGGCATCGCACCTCGGCGACCCCTCGGTCGGCGCAGTCGGCGCGCTGCTGCTGTACCCCGATCTCACCTGCCAGCACGTCGGGATGGTCACCGACGACGCCTTTCCGCTGCACACACATGTCGGCCGCACCATCGACCAGCTCGAAGCGTTGGACGCCGACCTGGCCCATGATCGAATTGCCGTCACTGCAGCCTGCCTGTTGGCTCGGCGTACCGACCTGCTGGCCGTTGGCGGCTTCTGCGAAGAGCTGCCCTTCGGCTTCAACGATGTCGACCTGTGCTTGAAACTTCGACGGGCTGGGCTACGGGTGGTGGTCGAACCGGGTGCCCGCCTGATCCATCACGAGAGTGCCAGCCGTCCACCGGTCACCCACGCATGGGAGTGGGACTCGTTCATCGGTCGATGGGGCGATGTCGTCGACCCCTTCTACCACCCCGGGTACCACCGACCCGACGACCCCCACGACCGTCGGCGCAACGCCGATCACCTGCCACCGATCCGGCAGTACCGGGGTCTCCCTCGCACAGCTGTCATTCGCTCGCGCGTTCACCGAGCCCGGCTCGAAGCCACCGAACCGGCCGACACTGCCAGCTAGGGTCCCGACGGTGAGTGACGACCCCATCGACTCCGACGACCCGATCGCCCTGCGTGCCGAGATCCTCGCGCTCCGGGATCGACTCGCGGCTGCCGACGGCGGCAAGGAGGTGCTCGAGGATCTGGTCGCCGAACTCGAACACCATGTTGCGGAACTCGGCGCGGAACTGGCCCGCAACCCGATCGTGAGGATCGGGCGTGCGCTGACACGCCGACTGGGACGCCGATGACAGGACCGATCGACGAACTGCTCGGTCTCGCTGGGCCCCACCCCGTATTCACTCCCAGCGAACCAGTGCGATTCAGCGTCATTGTTCGCACCCAGGGAACCAGACCGACCTCGCTGCGCGAAGCGCTCGAGTCGCTCGAGGACCAGACGCACCCTGCGCACCAGATCCTCGTGATGACACACACGGACGATGATGACGTCGTCGTGGAGGTCCGGGCCCTCGGCACCGATGTCGGCGCCAGCGTGGAGATTCGGCAGGTCTCATCTGGTCTCCGCACTGCGCCGCTCAACGCTGGCCTCGAGGCGGCCTCCGGCGACTACGTCTGCTTCCTCGACGACGACGATCTCGCCCGACGCGACTGGTTGTCGGCATTTGCAGTTGCGATCCAGGCCCACCCAGGCCAGATTGCCCGAGCACGCACCGGGGTTCAGCAGTGGTCGACGGAAGGCACCGGCGAACCCCGCCACCCCATCGGCCCGGTGGTCGAGCCATTTGCCACCTCGTTCGACCTGCTCGCCCACGTGAGCCACAACGAGACCCCGATCTGTTCGATCGCCGTTCCCCTCGGTGCGCTCCGCCACTACGGCATCCGGTTCGCAGACGATCTGCCCGTGCTCGAGGACTGGGACTTCCTCATGCGCATCGCCCCGCTCACGGGCGTGGTCTCGATCGATGCCCAGACGTCGCTCTACCGGCAGCTCGACGATGGCAATGCCTTTGCCGCCGAGACGGTCGAGACCTGGCAACGGGCACACGCCCGAGTGGTGGATCGCCTGGCGGCGCAACCACTCCTCCTGCCCGCCGGTGACGCCCGGCGGATTGCGAGCGCCCACTTCGTGCCGGGAGGGGGAAGTCGCCACGAGTCCGACCTCGCCGAAATCGCCACGGAACTCGATCGGCTCACGAAGTCGCCACTGCGCTGGGGACGTCGGTTCGGCGCTCGAGTGACAGGCGCGGCCCGGGTCCGAATCGGAGGGCTGCGGCGGTGAGAAGCACCCAGTTGTAGCTGAACCACAGCACGAAGCTCTCCGTGAGGTTCTCCACAACAAGGAAGGCGACGAGCGCTGCCCATGTCCACGCCTCGGCTCCCGGGGCTCGCCACAGGGTTCGGGCGACGCCGACACACGCGAACCCGACGACGACCAGCCAGAGCACAAGACCGATCACACCGACCCCGAGCAGGAGTTCGGGGATCGAGCCGTGCGCACTTCCTCGTCGCAACAGCGCATGATCGTGTAGCGCAGGCGTGTACCAGAAGGCTTCCCACCCAACACCGTGCCACCGAGCGTCGGCCGCCACGTCACCCACCAGATCCCAGATCGTGCGACGCTGCTGCAAGGTGGGTTCGTTCCAGAACCGGCCGATGGCGGCGAGCGTGAATCCGGCGCCCACGATGCCGACTCCGGCTGCGGCCTTGACTGCGCGCCGCTTTCGGGTCAGGACGGCAAGCGACGCAGCACCGAGCGCAATCAGCAGCGCAAACCAGGCTGTCCGGCTCCCGGCGCCGAACATTCCAACGAGGCCAAGGGCAAGGAGAAAAACGCCGGGGCGGCGCCGACCCTCGGCAATCAGTCCCAAGGCAATGATCACGGCGACGCCGCAGATCGGGGCCAACGAATTGCGGCCGGTCATGACGCCCCGCCAGTCCCCGTTTCGGTCGATCGCTGCGGCGGGCCAGGCCGCGACGAGCACGAGACTGATGCCGACGAGCGTCAGCCCGGCCCAACCGAACGCAACCACGAGCCGATCGTGGTCGAGCCCGGCGATGACCCATGCCACGAATGGAAGCCCGACATAGATCAGCCCCTTCCACAGTGTCTGCTCGGGCTGCAGGCTCCAGGCGGTACTCATCGCTGCCCACACGCCCAATGCCACTGCAGCACCGATCGGAACCGCCGCCACGAGTGGGCGCTGCAACGTCACGATCATCACGACAGCAGCGGCGACCGTCAACACGATCACCGGCTGCATCACCGGTCCGTCCCAGGTACCGGGAAGACCGAACACCCGTCGTTCGATGAAAAACAGGGGCCCGTTCGCGAAAACGGCCAGCGAGATCCCCACAAGTGCGGTCTGCATCGGAGCCGGGCTCATCGGTGCATCGTAGGCGCGCGACAGATCGGTAGGATCGCGACTGGCCCACGGGCCGAGTGTCATGTTGAAACTTTCTCCCGCTGCGCAAAAAAGCGCGAATCTCATCTATCACTTCGCCCAGCGTGAAACGAAGTCCCGTTACAAGCGGAGCTTGTTGGGCTGGTTCTGGTCGTTCGCAAATCCCCTCACCACCGTCGCCATCTACAGCTTCGTGTTCGGGGTCGTGTACCGCGCCTCCCCTCCAGCAACCGAGAATGGGAACGCCGAAAATTTCGGCTTCTTTTTGTTCAGCGGCCTGATCGCATGGAATCTGTTCACCGGCATCGTCAACGGCTGTATGGGCTGGTTGCAAAGCGTCAGCGATCTGCGCAAAAAAGTGTATTTCCCCACCGAGACGGCACTCCTCGGTGGCGCAGCATCGAACGCAGTGCAGACGAGCCTCGAGGCACTCGTGCTCGTTGCGATCATGGCGGCGCTGTCGAACCTCTCGTGGACCGTCGTCTTTCTGCTCGTTGCGCTGCTCTTCACGATCGCCTTCGGGCTCGGCGTCGGGTTCGTCGCAGCGATCATGAACGCCCGCTACCGAGACATCTTCTACCTCGTCGGTGTCCTGTTGAATGTTGGCTTTTTCCTCGTGCCGGTCGTTTACCCCGTGAGTTTCGTCCCTGAGCAAAAATGGGGGCTGCCGATCCGGGCTCTGGTCGAGTGGAACCCGCCTGCCTTGTTCGTCGGCATCGCCCGTGACGGGGTCTACTTCCTCGAGGTACCGACCCTCGGCCATCTCGCTGCGGCGAGTGCGTGGGCCACACTCACACTCGCCGTCGGCTGGACATACTTCCGAGCCCGCAGCATGGACATCAGCGAGGAACCGTGACCATTGGTCAGATCACCGTCAGCGATGTGTCGAAGCGCTTCCGCCTCGAACGCAACCGCCCGAGCAGCCTCAAGGAGGCGCTGTTGCGAACGGGCAGGCGCAACATCGACGACTTCTGGGTCCTGCGCAACGTTGATTTCGAGATCGAACCCGGCTCGTTTTTCGGCCTGATCGGCCACAACGGCAGCGGAAAATCGACCCTGCTGCGTCTCATCGCCAACATCCACCGACCGACAAGTGGCCAGATCACCACCGAGGGGCGGATGTCGGCGCTCCTCGAGCTCGGATCCGGTTTTCATCCCGATCTCACCGGCCGCGAGAACGTGTATCTCAATGGAGCGATGCTCGGACTCAGCCGCCGCCACATGAACGACGCAATGGACAAGATCATCGATTTCAGTGGGATCGGCGATTTCATCGACGAGCCGGTGAAGATCTACTCGTCGGGTATGTACGTACGGCTCGGGTTTGCCGTGTCGGTCAACGTCGACCCGGAGATCCTGCTCGTCGACGAAGTCATCGCCGTCGGCGACGAGGCGTTCCAGCACCGCTGCATGGATCACATGAACCTGCTCCGCGAGAAGGGCTGCACGATCGTGCTCGTGAGCCACAACGCCGCGCTGATGGGGGATCTCTGTGACACCATCGCGTGGCTCGATCACGGGCGGGTGCTCGAACTCGGTGAGCCGGCACCCGTGCTCGAAAAGTACCTCGACCACATGCGAGGCGGTGGCACGACGCTCACGACACGGGACTGAGTGACGCTGGACTGCTCGTCGCAGGACGCATCAGCGTCCGAGCAGGAATCCGGCGCCCCACGCCATGTGCATCGTGACGAAGGCCATCGCCACTCGAAGCTTCGACGCTCCGCCGCAACGCAACGCCGCGCCAATGACCGCAACCAGATAGAGACCGGGAACCACGAACGCCAGCGGTGACCCGACACCTGCCGCCACCAGAGAGGCAACCAGGCCGATGAGCAGCGATGGCGCCGCAAGCTGACGCACACGCACCGATCTGGGATTGGCCACGAGCATTCTCCGCTTCCAACGGCCGAACTGCCAGAACTGTGACGCAAGAGCGGGAAGTGAACCCCGCGGTCGGTACTCGACCGCAATCGAAGGGTCGAACCACACGACATGACCGGCAGCGCGCAGCCGCCAGTTGAGTTCATAATCCTGGTTGCGTACGAACGCTTCGTCGAAGCCGCCAACGGCCTCCAAGACCTCGCGACGAAACGCGCCGAGGTACACCGTGTCAGTCGGCCCGGCGAGCCGAGCACTTCGGAAGACCGCCGGTCCCGCACCGAAACGCGAGGTCATCGCGAGGGCGATCGCACTCTGCCATGCACTGTCGCCGACGGGGACTTGCCGTCCTCCCACGTTGGCCGCCCCGGTGGCCGACGACACCTCGGCGACGGCGGCCAGGTAGCCAGCGGGGATCTGCGCATGTGCGTCAACCCTCACGACGAGCTCCCCGTCGCTCGCAGCAATGGCGGCGTTGAGTCCGCTGGGTGTGCGACCCGAGGGATTGTCGACACGACTGATGCGGTCATCGGCTGTTGCTCGGACATCAACACGAGCAGCGGTGTCGTCGCTCGACGGCCCGACCGCAACCCACACGTCGAACGGTGGACAGTCGGTCTGAGCCAGTACGGCGTCGAGGCAGTCATCGATGGCCGCACCCGCGTCGAGCGCCGGGATGACGACCGAGATCGAGTCGATCGGAGCTGTGGTCAACGGGCACTCCGACGCACCATCACACCGATCGTCTGCACCAGGATCAGCAGGTCGAGAATCGGTGACCAGTTGACCAGATACTGCAGGTCGTGACCGAGCTTGAAGCCTGGATCGGTCTGGTAGTGGCCGCGGATCTGAGCAAGCCCGGTGATTCCGGGCGGGATGTCATGGCGTCGGCCATAGCCGGGAAAACGTCGCTCGAACTCGGCAACGAACTCGGGGCGCTCGGGTCGTGGCCCGACCAGCGACATGTCGCCCTTGGCGACGTTCCAAATCTGTGGTAGCTCGTCGAGCCGCGATGCGCGAACCCATCGCATGCCAGGCACCACCCGATCGTCGTCTTCACGTGCGGTGACGGCTCCCGTCTGGCGTTCGGCGTCGGGAATCATGGAGCGAAACTTGTACAGCGTGAAGGGTCGGCCCCGGCGACCGACTCGCTGCTGGGAATAGATGATGCCTCGCCCGACCGCGACCCTCACGTAGAGCGCCACAATGCCGAACACGAGCAGGGCGAGGGGCGCAACGAGCACGAGTACCAGCAGATCGAGCAGTCGCTTGAGGCGGAGTCGGTGGGTCGGCACGGCGTGGGTCCGCAGCGTGACGAACGGCATACCTGCGATTTCACGGCTTCGCTGCAACCCCAGCAGGGTGTCGACCGGAAGAACCCGCCGATAGACCCCGATCAGACGTCGCTCGAGCTCGTCGAGGGGGGTTGGGTAGATCTCGTCGAGCGAACCACCACTGAGGAGCAACACATCGGTGACGCTCCTGTCGTCGATAAGGGCCAGGAGATTCACCGTGTCGGGAGCGCGGCCGACGACCCGCGCACCCCCGCCGATCTCGTCGATGTGTCTCTCGGCGAGCGAAATCTCCGGCGCGGCACCCACCAGCAACACGCGGGGTGCCTTGAATCGCCGAGAACGTACCCGGCGGGCGAGCCACCGATTGACACTCACGACGATGGTCGCAAGGACGAACAGGGCAACGAGATTGCCGCGCGGCATCAGGTAGCGGCCGGTCCCGAGCGCCAACCCGGCGCTCACAAGGACAGCAACCGCAGTGAGCACGCTGGCCTTCGGGAGCCACGGCGGGCGCCCGAGGCGTTGCTCGTATTCGTAGAGGCCGCCGAAGTAGTAGACGGACAGGTGAATGAGCGTCGCCAGCGAGAAGCCTGCCAGGTAGTACGAGTAGGAAAACGTCGGCCAGTCGAATCCGAAACGCACCAACGTGATCAGATGCATCGAAGCAAAGAGCGTGACCGCATCGATCACGTACAGGAAGCGAAATCCACCCGCCTGTAGACGCAGCAACACCGCTCGAGCGGGAGACGCTTCGGTCGCGGGAAGGGACATGAGAGAGGGAGGCATCTGTGCAACGGTGGATCCGGCCAGCCGACCGGAAGCCCGAGGATAGTGCGCCCCTCTACTCGCCCATCGACCTTGCCTGCGCGTCGATCGGCACCGCTACGCTCACAAGACCGTGAGTTCCCCGGAAGTATCGCCTCGTCTCTGTGTCGTTATGCCGTGTTTCAACGAGCAGGCGACCATCGTTGAGATCGTCGAGCGGGTGCTCGCCAGCCCACACACTGCAGAGTTGATCATCGTCGACGACGGCTCGACCGACGGCACCCGCGACATCCTCGCCGACATCGACGACCCTCGGGTTGAGATTTTGTTGCAGGTCACCAATCAGGGCAAGGGGGCTGCGATCCGGCGCGGATTCGCCGAGGCAACGGCCGAGTTCGTCATCGTGCAGGACGCCGACCTCGAATATGACCCGGTCGACTACGACTTGATGATGGAACCCCTCCTCCTCGACCGGGCCGACGTGGTGTTCGGCTCCCGCTTCCAATCGGGGCGCCCAAGACGCGTCTTGTATTTCTGGCACTCGGTCGGCAACCGACTCCTCACGTTGCTGTCGAACATGTTCACCGACCTCAACCTCACCGACATGGAGACGTGCTACAAGGCATTCCGGCGCGACGTCATCCAGTCGATCGATCTCGAGCAGGAGCGATTCGGGATCGAGCCGGAGATCACTGCGAAGGTGGCAGCCGGCGGGTGGCGAGTCTGGGAGGTCGGGATCTCGTACTCGGGTCGCACCTACGCAGAGGGCAAGAAGATCGGCTGGCGCGACGGTGTGCAGGCGGTGTTCTGCATCGTCAAGTACGGGATACGAACGCGGGGTTCCTGAACCGACCAGCACCACTTCTGCGCAACGCGCTCGCAATGCCGTCTCCTGGGTGGAACGTCACGATAAGCCGAGGGTCAACGCAGTCCAGGTCAACCCAGTACCGGTCAACTCAGTACCGGTCAACTCAGTACCCAGTCGGGGATCTCCTCGCTGGCCCAGGCACTGCGGCTGTGTGCGAGGCGCCAGATGAAGGTGAAGGCCTGTTCTCGGGAGGCATACAGGTTCGGGGAGAAGGTCGTGCTCGACGTGCCGGTGGTGATCCCCCATCGAATCATCCATCCGACGGCGTTGGTGAAGTACTGCCCCGGCGGCACGTCGGAGAAGCTCGGAGGGGATGCTTCGGGAGTTCCGACCGCGTTCCAGAGGAACGTTGCGATTTGGGCCCGGTTGACCAAGTCATTGGGCGAGAACGTCGTTGGGGTGGTACCGGTGGTGATGCCTCGCTCGTAGAGCCAGGCGACAGCATCGGCATAGAAGCTGCCGGCCGGCACATCGACGAACGGGGCCGGGGCGCTTGGAGGAGGCCTGTCGAAGAGACGCCAGATGACGGCGGCGATCTCGGCCCGGGTCATCAAACGGTCGTGGCCGAACACTCCCCCACCGATTCCTTGCGACACGCCGGTGGCCTTCGCCCAATCGACCGCAACCTGGGAGAAGGCCGACCCCGAATCGACGAATGGCTGGAAGCCAACAGCAGCCGCCAATCGTGGTTCGGCGTAACGCCCGACGACCTCGTTTCGCTCGAATCGCGGAACCGATGTGCCCGTCGAGGAGAGCAACCCGACAAGCCGCGCCGTCGGCCAGGAGGGATGCGCCTCTGCCAGCACTGCGAGCGCGCCGGCAACGTGCGGCACAGCCATCGAACTACCCGTCTTCTCGGCGAATCCGGACGGATCCTCTGCGGTGGTGACGGCCGACACGATCGAACGGCCCGGAGCGACAAAGTCCAGATCGCCCTCGTACCCGGTGAACTCGCTGACGATACGCCCCGACTCCGTCGGTTCGGACGAGCCGACGGCCACGATGCCGGGCAGGCACCCCGGGTAGGCGACCGCAGTGAATGGGCCGTTTCCGGACGCAGCAATGACCGCGATGTCGAGTGCGGCGAGCCGCGCGACGGCCGCTGACATGTCGGGGTCCACGCACGGATTCTTGTACGTGCCAAGACTCATGTTCACCGCAACGATGTCGTGATCGGCGGCGATCGAGGCCACATGATCGAGCGCCGCAAGCAGGCCGGCCGAGCCGATCAACCCGTTCTCGGCCATGACCCGGATGGCGATGACCGTCGCATCCGGTGCCACCCCGGGCCTACTTGCATCGCGGGACGCCACGATGCCGGCGACGTGGGTTCCATGGGCACAGCGCACTGCCGAGAAAACGCACGGGGCAGCACTGCCAGATCCGATGCTCGAGCTCTGACCAGACTCTGGGCAAACCCCGCCTGCGGTGCCCTGAAGAAAGCACGCCTCATGGACGACAGCCCCGGCCAGCGCCGGGTGCGATGTTTCGACACCCGAATCGATGACCACAACGGATCGTCCTGCCCCGGTGAATCCGAGAGCGGCGGCGACGTCGGACTCGATGACTCGAGTGGACCCCGAGAGCGACGGGGTGAGTCCGATGCTCGGTCGGGCGGCTGCCACCCCGGGCAGGGAACCGAGCTCATCGATGTCGCGCTCCGAGGCAACGATGAGGCGCCCGACCTCGCGTAGAACCCCGACGACCTCCACCCCCTCGGTCGACAACGTCGCAGCGAGTCTGTCGACGTCGGCGGGCTGCTCCGGTGTCAGGACGAAGGTTCCCGCTCCCGTCGACCCGGCTGCCTCCGCCGCGCTCGCCGGTGGTGATCCACCGACGAGCGGCAACGCCGAGAGCGACAACGAAAGGACGGAGACGGCGACAACGGACGAGAAGAAACGCACTCGGGGAGGCTAACCGCGCAGCCCGGTGTCGGTCTGGATCCGGACCAGCCTGTGATGACGCCATTTCCGGTCGGCGGTCCGCTAGCGTTTCGTCGTCCGGTGCGGGCGGTCCGCTGACGGAGAAACATGAAGTTTCGGCCCTCACTTCCACGAATCGTTGCCCTGAGCCTCGTTGCGTTCGGGCTCGTCGTCACTGCTGCCGGTCCCGCCAGCGCCGACCACGACACGACGTACATCACCTTCGAAGGTGGTGGCTTCGGTCATGGTGTCGGCATGAGCCAATTCGGTGCCCTGGGACGCGCCGAAGCCGGCTATTCGGCCGAGGACATCCTGGCCTTCTACTTCGACGGCACGGCGGTCGAGGACCGTGGCGCCGAACTCGACGAGTTCCTCGGCGAGGGTATCCGCGTGCGTCTCAGCCCCGCCTATCAGTCCCTCGATCGTCCCGACGGCGTCACCGTCACGGCGAGAGACGGTGCGCTCCTGACGGTTCGGTTCGACGACGAGAACGTGCACACCGCGAACTCCATCTACCTCGAGCAGGCGGGCCAGATCGGCGGGTCGTCCAATGGCGTCACCGATGGCGACGACGAGTGGTACTGGATCGTCAAACTCGACGGCTCGGACGAGGACGTCTGCGTGGGATGTATCGCACGCAGCGCCACGATCGAGCGGCCCGAGGGTGCCATCATCGACATCGTCGACGACGTCGGGTCCCAGGGCGCACACGATGCGGGTGACCTCACGTTGGTCGGCCGTGATACGGCGGGCGGATCGACACCCGACTCGGTCTTCGTTGTCTTGCAGTTGCCCCTGGAGGACTACCTCCAAGGGATCGACGAGGTCCCACCCGACTGGCCCGACGAAGCGCTCCGAGCCCAGGCGATCGCCGCCCGCAGCTACGCCGTTGCCCAGGCGATCTCTCGCCGAAACGGACTGACGCTCGATGATCCGGCATACGACGGTTGGACCTTCGACGTGTTCGACAGCGTCCAAGATCAGGTCTACGACGGCTACGAGGACCGCAACGGCAACGCCATCGAGTACGAGTCGCGCCTCGCTGCGACCTTGGCGACTGCGGGTCAGGTGGTCGTCTACGACGACGCCATCGTCCGCACCTTCTACAGTTCGTCGAACGGTGGCTACACAGCAGCATCGGAGGATTCGTTCGACAATCCCGAACCCTTCCACATCGCCAAACCCGATCCGTTCGATGCAGCCCTCGACGACGACGGCAACCCACAG
Source organism: Actinomycetota bacterium (assembly GCA_029979265.1). GTDB lineage: Bacteria > Actinomycetota > Acidimicrobiia > Acidimicrobiales > Aldehydirespiratoraceae > UBA11606. The sequence continues at coordinate 44,088 of JAPOHW010000004.1, forward strand.
AACCCGTTTCCGTTCCGACAATTCTCCTACACGCGTGAAGCCCTGAGTCGCTGGTTCGCCCGCGACAACTTCAGTGTCGGAATCGTGCAATCCATCACCTTCAACGATCCGGTGCCGTCAGGTCGCGTCAACGACATCACAGTGACCATTGTCGGGTCGGACTATCCGAGTGGTCGTGTCGTGAGCGGAAGCAGAGTCCGATGGGCGATCGTGAACGGCTGTCAGGAAGACGCTGCCGACCCCGGTATCGACTTCGACTGTGAGGACTATCCGCGATCGAGCCACCTTCGTCTCGCACCACCACCGATCGAGCCGTTCGACGATGTGCCGCTCGACCATTGGGCAGCCGACGGCATCTACTGGTCGGCGACCGAGGGAATCACGGCCGCTGTCGACGACAACTTCTTTGCCCCTGCCCGCCAGATGGACCGGGCAGAGGTGGCGACGTTCATCTGGGGGTTCTGGGACGCACCGCAACCAACACAACCCCTCGAGTTCAGTGATGTGGATCCCGAAGCCGAGTACGCCACCGCAATTTCGTGGATGGCGAGCAAGAAGATCACGCTCGGGGTCAACGAAACCGACTTTGCGCCAGACCGAATCGTCACCCGATGGGAATGGGCCAAGTTCCTCTGGCGCCTCGCCGGCAAACCACAAGCCCCGATCGACGAACGATTTCCCGACATTGCGCCGTGGGATGCTGCCGCCGTGCACTGGATGCTGAACCACGGCATCACCAAGGGCACCACGGCGACGACGTTCTCCCCGGACAATCCGGTGACCCGAGCCGAGGCAGCAACCTTCCTGTACCGACTCGCTGCCAAGCCCGAGGCATTCGCGCCCGGTAGTTCCCTGCCGTCCACGATGAGACGGTGACGGTTGCGCTGATCCGGTCGACGACCCCTGCGGTGAGCAATCAGCCCAACTCGGTGAGCAACTCCGACAGCGCAGCTTCGTAGGGCCGCAGCGCTGTGCCACCCACCGCCCGCCACGCCACGTTGTCGAGGACGGAGTTGGCAGGGCGCAACGCAGGCCGAGGTGGCTCGAGATCGGCCGTGGCGATCGGTTCGACACGGCCTGGGTCCGCCCCGGTCTGGCGGGCGATCTCCTGCACGAAGTCGAACCAGGTCACAGCTCCGGCGTTGGTCACGTGAAACAAACCGGGAAGACGTTCCAGGGCCAGATCAGCGATGGCCACTGCCAGATCCCGGGTGAACGTCGGCGACCCTCGTTGATCGTCGACGAACCGCACAGGGCCGGGACCCTTCAGCAGGCGCAGAGCGGTACGAACGACATTCGGGCCCTGCGCACCGGCCAGCCACGCCGTCCGAACGATCGTGCTGTGCTCCCCGGCGAGTTCTTCACCTCGAAGCTTGGAGCGTCCGTAGGCTGAAGTGGGATTTGGGCGGTCATTCTCGGTGTAGGGCCCGTCTTTTCGGCCGTCGAAGACGTAGTCGGTCGACAGGGTGACGAAATGAGCACCGATCTCACCGGCAACAGTGGCCAACGCACCGACAGCCGACCCGTTCACCGTCGAGGCCGCTGCCTCACGGCTCTCGCAGCCGTCGACATCGGTGTCAGCAGCCGTATTGACAATGATGGATGGTCCAATCGACGCGACCACGGCGGCGATGTCACCGGGCACCGACAGGTCGAGTTCGTGTCGACTGGTGGCGACCACCGTCACGCCGCGCCCTTCGAACTCCGACACCAGATCGGTGGCGAGCATCCCGCCTCGCCCGGTGACAAGGATCGTCATGAATCCGCCTTGATCGGCTCCCACCATGCGGCGTTGTCGCGATACCACCCCACCGTCTTGTCGAGTGCGTCGTCGAAATCCGAGGGCCCGGTCCACCCGAGTGATCGGAGCTTCGACGTGTCGACCGAGTACCGCCGATCGTGGCCGAGTCGGTCCTCGACCACTTCGATGGCCGAAAGGTCTCGCCCGGTGTGCTCGAGCAGACGAGCGGTGATCTGACGATTCGTGAACTCGTAGCCGGCCCCGACGTTGTAGATCTCGCCCGCGTCTCCGGTTCGCGCCACGAGATCGATAGCCGCACAGTTGTCGGCAACGGGGCACCAGTCGCGCACGTTTTCGCCGTCGCCGTAGAGCGGCACCGTCCGGCCGGCAAGGAGGTTCGTGGTGAACAGGGGAATGAGCTTCTCAGGATGCTGGTACGGCCCGAAATTGTTCGTCGAGCGGGTGATCACCACCGGCAACCCGTAGGTCGAGTGGTAGCTGAGCGCGATGAGGTCGCTCCCCGCCTTCGAGGCGCTGTACGGCGACCGTGGGGCGAGCGGATCGGTCTCGACCGACGAGCCCGTCTCGACCGAGCCGTAGACCTCGTCGGTGCTGATGTGAACGAACCGTTCGACCTCGACGTGCTGGGCAACATCACACATCACATTGGTCCCACCGCAGTTGGTGGCGACGAAAGCGTCGGGCCCAACGATTGACCGGTCGACGTGTGATTCTGCCGCAAAGTGAACGACGCGCTGACAGCCCCTCATGGCCGTTTGGACGGCGTTGCGATCGGTGATGTCGCCGCAGACGAAGGTGACCCGTGGGTCGACGAGGAGATCGGACATCGTGCTGCGATGACCGGCGTAGGTCAAGGCGTCGAGGATGACGATCTCGTCATCGGACGTGGCGATCATGTGGCGCACATAGTTGGATCCGATGAACCCGGCGCCACCGGTGACGAGAACACGCATGTCAGCTGGCCCCACCGGGGTGACGGGGCCGGATCGAGACGGGCAGGTCGACACGCCTCGGATTGGCCTGGTCTCGACCGGAGAGCACCGGGTCGTTCACTCCCCAATCGACATCGATTTCAGGATCGTTCCACGCGACCCCGAGCTCGTCGTCGGGGTTGTAGTACCTGTCGACGAGATACGACACCGTTGCATCGGTCAACGCAGCAAAGCCGTGACCGACCCCACGGGGGATGTAGATGCCGTCATGGCAGTGCGAGCCATCGGGCTGTGCGCCCAGATCGGTGGTCCAGCTGCGACCCTCGGTCGGACTTCCGTCCCGCAAGTCGAAGAGTACGACACGAACTGTGCCGGTGGGCACGTACCAGTAGTCGGCCTGATGCAGGTGAAAATGCAGGCCGACGATCGTTCCGGCGATCCGGTCGCCGCGGTTTGCCTGAACCATCGGCGCCGCATCGGGCAACCACTCCTCTCGGTAGGTCTCGACGAAGAGCCCTCGCGCATCGCGATGCACGACCGGCTCGACCCGAAAGGCATCGGTGATCTGAGGAATCGGTCGGACCGTGGCCATTACTCGACCTCCACGTGGCAGTTGTCGCCGATCATGACGCGAACGGCACGGGATCGAGCGTTGCCCCGCCGAATGATGGTGTCGCGCCCGATGAGTGAGTCGGTGAGCCGAGGGATGTCGGAGACGACTGCTCCGGGAAGCACAACGGTGTTGTCGACTTCACTGCGCTCGATCCGGCAGTCTCGACCGATCGAGCTGTACGGACCGACGTGGGCATCCTCGACAACGGTGTCTTGGCCGATGATCGCGGGACCACGAACCGTCGAATTCACGACCCGGGCCCCGGACTCGATCACGACGCGTCCGTCGACCACCGACGAAGCGTCGACTGCGCCCTCGACTCGACGCTCGATGGTGTCGAGCACCAGCCGATTGCACTCGAGCAGCGGATCCTTTTTCCCGGTGTCGATCCACCAACCGCTGAGGATCTCGTGGTGAACGACCCGACCACTGTTGAGCAGCGCCTGGATGGCGTCGGTGATCTCGAGTTCCCCTCGCTCAGACGGTTGGAGGTTCTCGATCGCCTCGTGAATCGACGCGTCGAAGAGATACACACCGACGAGCGCAAGGTCGGACGGGGGATCGTCAGGCTTTTCGACGAGTCCGATCACACGCCCTTCGGTGTCGATGTCGGCGACGCCGAACGACGACGGATCGTTGACCTTGGCCAGGAGGATCTGGGCGGACGGTGCACCAACCAGCGTTTCGTCACCGTGTGGTGACGGCACATGGCGTCGTGCAGCATCGAAGCGCTCGACGAACGAGGCGAGCCCCTGCTCGAGCATGTTGTCACCCAGGTACATCACGAACTCGTCGTCGAGGAGGTACGGGCGAGCGACCAGCACGGCATGGGCGAGGCCGAGCGGCTCGGGCTGCTCGATCCACGTCACCGTCACGCCGAAGTCGCTGCCATCTCCCACGGCACTGCGGATCTCGTCGCCCGTTGCCGGTGAGATCACGATGCCGATGTCGGTGATCCCGGCGTCGGCCATGTCGCGGATGCCGTAGAAGAGAATCGGCTGGTTGGCGATCGGGACCAGCTGCTTGGCACTCGTGTGGGTGATCGGCCGCAATCGGGTCCCGGCGCCGCCGCTGAGAATCAGACCCTTCATGTCCTGGAAACCTACACCGACGGCGACATACGCCCGGCTGCGCGATGGCGCCCGAACTCGAACCGCAGCAGAGTTGCGTGGGTCGACGCACCGACGACCACCGCCGCCAGCAAGCCGATCTCGACTTGGAGAAATGGCGCATCCGCGAACTGCAACGCAATGGGGAAGGTGATGACTGCGGCTACGAAACCCACGATGGCCAGACGGGTGTGGTCGAGTGCGACGAGGCCGAGCGACAGCGAGAGCAGGACCATCAATCCGCCGCCCGATGCGGCCAAAAGGGCGAGGTCGCGATGCCCGAGGGTGTGCTCGGCGAACAAGAATTCGACGAGCCACGGCCCCATGAATGCAATCACAACCGTCGAGACGCCGGCGACGACGAGCACTGCCCCGACCAGCCGCAGTTGGACCTCCCGGAATCCCTTCATGTCGCCGTCAGTGGCGCTCTTGGTCAGTGCGGGCAACAGCGACGCTTTCACCGCTTGGAAGAAGAAGAGCGGGATTCGCGAGATGATCAGGCCGTTGAGAAACACGCCGGGGGCTTCTTCCCCGAGTTCGTCACCGATGATCGAAATGGCAACCGGGCCGACATTGAGCAGGAACGCCTCACAGATCGAGGTTGCGAGCAGAAGGCCCAGTGCCGGGGTGATCTCGCTCAGATGCGAATCGGGACCGGGGTGAACGAACGGGCGGATCCACCAGACGGCCGCAAGGGTTCCCAGCAGGAAGGCGGCCGCCATGGTCATTGCGTAGATGCCGACAATCTCGACACCGAGCGCCAGGAGAATGACGGCGATGAGCATGCGGCTGGCGCCCTCGGCGGCAAAGTAGCGGCCGTACTCGTTGAACTTGTGGCGGCCCGAGAGGATGCCGCGACAGAGTTCGGCGATGGCGAAGGCGGCGAGACCGAGCAGGAGCGCAACCAGCAGATCGACTCGGTTGTCGAGCATGCCGGCGAGGCCGAGCGGCCACGACACGAGCACCCCGATGAACACCACGGACAGGGCGATGACCCCGACCTTGGCAGCCTGACGGAGCACAGGAGCACTTCCTTCTCCTCGGGAGCCGCGGGCTGCCGTGGCCCGCGCCAACTCCTGTTCGAGCGGCTGAAAGAGGCCTGGTCCAAGGATGTACACGAGTGCCCAGAGCACGGCGAGACCGCCGTACGCCTGGTCACCCACCGCCCTGTGGGCGAGCACGAGAAAGCCGTACGTACTCAGACCGTTGATCACGAGCCCGAGCACGATCGGAGTGGTTCCGACCGGCAGCGGGTTGCGGTCACGGAGCTGCGTGATCAGCTGACGGATGGTGGCTCCCAAGGGGTGCGACGGAGGACCGCCTGAGCGTATCGGTACCGGCCGAAGCGAGCGCGGTTGGCAGCACTCAGCCCGGGCGGAGGGCCGGTATGCAGAGTCCGTCGAGGTCGACCACCTCGATGCGACTGCGGTTCTCCCATCTGACCTCGTTGGTCGGATCGATGGTGAGCTTGAATTCCCGGAACGCCATGTCGAGCGCATCGAAGACCAGGAGCCGACCGATCATCGGCTCACCGATCCCGAGGACGAGTTTGAGTGCCTCGAGTGCCTGCAGGCTGCCGATGATGCCCGGGAGCACGCCGAGTACGCCAGCTTCGGCGCACGATGGCGCAAACTCCGGCGGCGGGGCTTCGGGGAGGAGATCTCGGTAGGTGGGGCCATGCCGGGGATCGAACACGCTGACCTGCCCCTCGAAACGAAAGATCGACCCGTGAACCACCGGAATGCCGGCCTTCACCGACGCATCGTTGAGGAGGTATCGAGCGGGAAAGTTGTCGGTCCCGTCGACGATCACGTCGTAGCCGTCGATGATGTCCATTACGTTGGCAGCGTCGAGTCGGACATCGTGAGTAATGACCGTCACATCGGGATTGCGCGCCTCGATCGCCGCTCGCGCAGAGTCGACCTTCCGCGCTCCAACCTGATCGAAGCGATGGATGATCTGCCGCTGCAGGTTCGATGCATCGACCTCGTCCATGTCGACGATCCCGATCGTGCCGACACCGGCCGCCGCGAGATAGAGGGCAACGGGCGAACCGAGGCCACCCGCACCGAGGACCAACACCCGAGCGTCGAGCAGCGCAAGTTGCCCCTGCTCCCCCACCTCAGGAAGCAAGAGGTGCCGTTGATACCGATGTCGTCCTGACGAGTCGAGTGTGCGGGGTCTACTCCACGGTTTGCCGGCATCTTTCCAGCCGTTGAAACCGCCATCCATCGACACGACCTCGGTGTACCCGAGGGCGGTGAGCGTCTGCGCAGCGAAGGCCGAACGGGCACCGCCGGCACACATCACGACGATGGGCGTGTCACGGTCGCCAATCCGATCCTCGATCGACGTTTCGAGCATGCCACGGGGAAGATGAACCGATCCGGGGATCGCGCCCTGCTCGTACTCGTCGGATTCGCGAACGTCGAGCAGCACATGACCTCGATCGAGGAGTGCGGCACCGCCTTCGACGTCGACTTCTCGTATCGACTGCTTCGCAGCGCGAAGGAGCTCGCGGAACGTGGCCATGGGTTCAGGCTAGGGCGGCGCGCACGATCCTGGGTAGGGCGGTGCTGATACCGGCATTGACCACGACATCGGCGAGCGAGTCCAGTGCGGTCTCCTCGCCGTTGAGAATCACGACTCTTGCGCCGGCCTGCTTGGCGATCGGTACCGTCTCGTTGATCGGGTACACGGCAAGGGTCGTGCCGACGGCAAGGAACAGGTCGCATTCGAGCGCCGCTGTCTGGGCCCGGTGCAGATCAGCAGCATCGATCGACTGCCCGAAACTCACGGTGGCCGACTTCAACAGGCCACCGCACCTCTCACACGCAGGATCAGGATCGCCCAATCGAACCCGGTCGAGCACTCCCTCGATGTCGTCACGCCACTCACACTCGAGACACATCGCCTTGCGAGTCGTGCCGTGGATCTCGACGACTCGGCCCGGTGATGATCCGGCTCGCTGATGCAACTCGTCGACGTTTTGGGTGATGAGGGTGTGCAACTTTTCGCGCCGTTCGAGTTCGACCAGCGCTCGATGGCCAGCGTTGGGTTCGACATCGGCCCAAAGCTCGCCGGCCGCACGGCGCTGCCAATTCGCCTTTCGGACCTCGGGATCACTGACGTAGTGCTGGATGTTCGATGCTCGCTCGGCAGCTGGGTCTCGGGTCCACAATCCCTGGGGGCCGCGAAAGTCCGGAATCCCCGAATCGGTCGAAATCCCCGCACCGGTGAGCACCGAGATTCGCTCGGCGTCGTCGATCAACCGGGTGGCTTCCGCAATGGCTGCCTCGGTTTCATCATGCGCGGTCGATTCGCCCATGGACGAAGAGTATCCAGCCACAGGGGCGTCCATGGCCGAAGGCGGTGCGAGGCGATCGATCCACCTCGGTCGCCGGCACCAACTCGACCGGCATTGTGGTGACACAGAAAAGCATGATATATACTGAAACATATCTCACTTCCCCGATTCTGCAGACTCCACGAAGGGGAACGATGACCTTGCAACCGACACGGCCGAGCGATGAGCCGCATCTGACGATGCTCCACATTCGACGCTGGCATGATCCGCTGATCGACGAACTCGGCCATGACGCTCGGTCGCGCTACGTCGAACGCTTCTGGCTGGGAATCCTCGGACCATCCACCACACTGCTGCTTCGGGCACTCACCGACGAGCTCGACGCCAGCGGCGGCGCAGCCGAGATCGACCTCGGGGATATTGCCGCACAGCTTGGAATCGGACACAACGGGGGGCGAAACAGCGCACTTGCCCGATCACTGCAGCGAGCGTGCCGGTTCGGTGCCGCCCGCGTTGCCGGTCGACAGGAACTCGAGATTCGGCATCGCCTTCCGCCACTCAACCGTGCGCAGATCGAACGCCTTCCACCCCGACTGGCGACCGAGCACGTGCGCCTCGTCGACGCGGGCAGGACCGGCTCTGAGCATCGTGCTCGGGCTCGACGGCTTGCCCTGAGCCTCATCGAATGCGGTGACGGATTCGATGAAGCCGAGCGCCAACTCGACCGCTGGAGGGTGCCGGACTCGATCGCGGCAGAAGCGGTGAGCTGGGCATGGGAACGCCACCGACTCGCCGCAGAGCTCAGCCCAGACGCAGCATGACGTCGAGAGAAACCACTGCGCACGTTTGCTCTACAGGGCCTGGTCGGGAACGGAACGGCCACAGCGCCTGGTCGGGAACGGAACGGTAAGGTCGACAAAAGATCTTCGACAAGAAATGCAGAAAAAGACCTAAGGAACTACAGTGACCGTGCCGATCGTGTTGCTATCGGTTCGCCACCGGCTCGGTGGTGAGAGTCACAACAGGGAGTCCACCCGAATGATCACCGCCTATCAGTTCCTTTCCGCTTGGGTCACGAGTCGTGTCGACGACGATCGTGGGGCCAGCCTCGTCGAGTACGCGCTTCTGGTTGCACTTATCGCCGTTGTGTGCATCGCAGCCGTGACGCTTCTCGGTAGCGCAGCCTCCGAGAAGTTCTCGACCGTCAGCTCGAACCTCGAGTAACCGTGCTGCCTCGGGTAACCGAGCCGCAGCTCCACATCTGAACGTTTTGCAACGTCGAACGGCGGCCGATCATGGCCGCCGTTCGTCCGTTTGCTCGTCCGCCTGACGGCATCCCACTCGCGCCCGGAGCAGGAGCGCGCTTCGCGTCGTTCAGGACGGCGCCTGAAAGTTCGAAGCCAAGCTCGCCAGCAGTCGTACACCGAACCCAGTCCCGCCCTTGCTCCATTCGCCGTCCTCCGCGTCGGTGAACGCCGGACCCGCGATGTCGAGATGCGCCCACGGGATCCCATCACCGACGAACTGCTGAAGGATCAGACCTGCGGTCAGCGCGCCGCCGTACGGACCGCCGATGTTCTTCATGTCGGCGATCGCCGAGTCGCACATCTTCATGTAATCGCTGGGAAGGGGGAGGTGCCATACCCGTTCGCCGCTCTGATGTGACGCAGCCTCGATCTGCTCCACCCAGGCATCGCTGTTGCTCATCAGGCCGGCGATCTTGGGACCGAGCGCGACCATGCACGCTCCGGTGAGCGTGGCCAGGTCGACGATGGCATCGGGCTTCGCCTCCGAGGCGAGCGACAAGCCATCGGCGAGAATCAGCCGACCCTCGGCATCGGTGTTGAGCACCTCGATGGTCTTGCCGTTGCGAATCCTCAGCACGTCGCCGGGCCTGGTGGCGTCACCACCGAGCATGTTGTCGGTCATGGGGATCCACGCTCGCACCTTGCAGGGAACCTGCAGATCCCTCAGCACAGACATCGCTCCAATGACCGCCGCAGCGCCACCCATGTCGCACTTCATTGTCATCATTCCCTGGCCGGTTTTGATCGAGAGACCACCAGCATCGAACGTGATGCCCTTGCCGACCAAGGCAAGAAATCCCGTTGCGGTTCCCTTCGGCGTATAGGTCAACTCCACCAGCCGCGGCGGGTTGGTCGACCCTCGGTTCACGCCGAGCAACCCTCCGAGCTTGCCCTTCTTGATGGCGGACTCGTCCCAGATCTTGATGGCGAGACCCTGCGCCTTGGCCATGGCAGCAGTTCGGCGAGCAAAGACAGCCGGTGTCAGCGTGCCACCCGGCTCATTCACCAGATCGCGAGCGAGCATCTGTCCCCGGGCAATGGCACTCCCTCGATCGCACGCCGCCTGGTTCTTGGCCCCACTTCCACCGGCGATCTCGACGGTCCGAAGCTTCGATGGCTTGCCCTCAGACTTGTAGGTGAGAAAGGTGTATGCGCCAAGCGACAGCCCCTCGACGAGCGCTTCCCGAACGCTGCCACCGTCGAGGTCGATGTCTGGCAGTTCGAACCCGATCTTGCCGAAGTGACCGAATCGCCGGGCCATCCCGGCCGCTGCGTTGCGGATCGCCGCTGCATCCACGACGTCGGCGGGACCCATCCCGACCAAGATCTCCGTTCGCGTTGCCCCAGGAGAGACATGGACGTCTCCCTCCTTGCCGCTGAAGCTCGCTGACCCGAGCTCTGCAACGCTGATCCCGCTCAGGCCACCCTCGACGGCTTCGGTGGTCACCAACCGTATGCGGGCCTTGGTGGCCTTCGGAACACTGCGAACAACCTTGTACGTGATGGGCATGGCGAGATCGTAGCCAGCTGGTCCCAAGACACAGGAACCCGCACCGGCGCAACCGATGTGTGCGCCACCCCGGCGAACCCGTAACGTCACGTGGTGGCTACCACTTCCTCCGCTGTCGAGACCCCATCCAGGCAACAGATGGGGCGGCGCGAGCTTCTGATCTTCGTCTCAGCAGCAATCGGTCTGATGGCGCTCGCGATCGACGCCATGCTGCCGGCATTCGACGAAATGCGGGAAACGTTCGGCCTCGAGCCGAGCTCGACACACATCAGCCACACCCTCACGGCCTTCTTCGCCGGAATCGCCATCGCCCAGTTGGCGTGGGGCCCGCTGACCGACCGATTCGGCCGCCGCAAGATCCTCTACGCGGGCCTTGCGGTCTACGTCGTCGGGGCCGTCGCCTCCGCGCTCGCACCATCGCTCGAAACGCTCATCGTCACGCGACTGATCTGGGGCATCGGTGCGGGTGGACCTCGGGTTGTCGTCACTGCGATCGTGCGCGACATCTATCTCGGCCGCGAGATGGCCCGGGTCATGTCTCAAGTGATGGCCGTCTTCATCCTGGTTCCCATCGTGGCGCCGTCCCTCGGCGCAGCCATCATGCTCATCGCCCCGTGGCAGTGGATCTTCTGGCTCTGTGCATCGGCCGGCGTCGGACTCGGCCTCTGGGCAATCCGCCTGCCAGAGACCCTGCGCGACGACAACCGACGGCCACTCCGCCTGGTTGAGATACGCACAGCGGGCCGCCGCGTGGTGCGAACCCGGGTGACGTTTCGCACCACCGTGGCATCCATCGTCATTCAGGGAGCAATGACGCTCTACCTCACCACGAGCGAGGTGATCGTCGGAGAGGTCTACGGTCGCGATGCGTGGTTCCCCTTCGTATTCGGCGCCATCGCGATCTGTCTCGCCTTCAGCTCACTGGCCAACGGCCGGCTGGTGACCCGTCTCGGGCTCTCTCGAAGCATCAGCCTGCAGTCCAGGGCGATGACTGCGATATCGATTGGGCTGGTGGTGGTCACCACGGTGTTCGAACGACCGAACTTCTACGTGTTCCACGCAGCACTGGCCCTCACCGTCGCGTCGTACATGATGATCTCTCCCAACCTGAACGCGGCTGGCATGGTCCCGATGGGAGACATGGCCGGCACAGCGTCCTCCGTGATCAGCGCTGCGCGTCTCGGCTTCGGCGCCGTGATCGCCGCGCTCATGACCGGCGCGATCGGTGACTCGCTCCGCGGATTCGCCATCGCCACTGCGGTCTTCGTGACCACGGCAGCAGCGGTCGCTGCCCGTTCTGCTCCGCACGGATTCGACGAGGACGAGACGACCGGCGACCAGCATCGTTAGGGCGACAGCAGCACGCGAGCGACGATGTCTTGGCCGAATCCGGTGAGGATCGCCAAGTACATGAGGCCGGTTGCAGCCATGACCGCCGAGTACTGCCGTTCCTTGAGGGCCAACCGACACACGCCGATGAGTGAGACGGTGCCGATCACCGAGGCCACCCAGAACCATCCGAGCAGTCCGTTGTATGCGTCGTCGATGGTTCCGTCGAGGACGGAGATCATGCCTGTGGGGATCAGGAACACGAGTGTTTCCGGCAGCCAGAGCAGCCCGGCCCACCTGACCTGTTCGAGGATGGGCGCTCGGGCCAAACCCGGTTGCACGAGGTACCAGTGCCCGAGAAGCATCGCATCGGACAGCGCTCCCAGAAACAACGCCGAGGTGATGCCTCGAGTGATGGAGAGTATCTCCACATCGGCCCCCACCCCCGCTTCCCATGATGCGATCAGGACTGCGATCAGGCCGACGACCGCAGAGACGAGATCGAGCACCGGGGGAAACTCGGCTGCTGTCTTGTCGAATCGCTGCTCCTCGCGGTCGATGCCGGTCATCTCGGCAACCCGTTGACTGCGCCGCTCCACTACCTCGCGCTGACCGGCGACACCGGCTGAACGACGAATGACCGAAACGGCCAAGGTGGCGGTACCGACCGCCATGAACGCGATCGTGCCGATCTCGCGCTCCCAGGTCGGCGACGTGATGAAGGCTGCCACCAGCGACCCGCCAGCGAGGACGAGAAAGGTGAGGCGCTGCAGCCAGCCGTAGCCGAGTCCAACCTCGCGACGACGTGTCGTGACCCACAGGAACAGCCAGCCGCCTGCGGCCCACTGGAGCAGGACGGTTGCACCATCGAGTTCGATCATCGACTACCCGAGGACGGCGAGATGATGATCGACGGTGTTGAGCGGATCGGGCCCGTCGTCTGCGGCAACGACGATGTCTTCGAGGCGCATACCCCATTTGCCGGGAATGTAGATTCCAGGCTCGATCGAGAAGGCGTTGCCTGCCGCCAACGGCGTGGCGTTGCCCTCGACAATGTAGGGATCTTCGTGGGCTTCGACTCCGATGCCATGACCGGTGCGGTGAATGAAATAGCTGCCGTAGCCGGCGTCGACGATCCGCTGACGGGCCGCCCGGTCGACGTCTTGTGCAGGTGTGCCCACGGTGGCGGCTCGGACCGCTGCTGCCTGGGCTTCGTGGAGCACTGCATAGGCCTCGAGGTAGTCGCGGTCGGGACGGCCGTCGGTCCACACGTTGCGGGTGAGGTCGGAGCAGTAGCCGACACCATCGTCACCGATCATCGTTCCGCCGAAGTCGCAGAGCACATTCTCGCCGGACTGGATGACGCGGTCGCCGGCATGGTGATGCGGGCTTGCGGCGTTGGGGCCCGATGCCACGATCGCGAAATTCACGCGGTCGTGACCTTCCTCCACGATCTGGCGACCGAGTTCGGCCGACACCTGGGCCTCGGTCTGACCTACCAGCGCAATAGCACCTGATTGCAACCGTTCTGCGATGCGATCGACGGCAGCGGCAGCGGCCCGGAGGCGCTCGACCTCCTCGCCATCCTTTACTTGACGGATCGGGCTGGTGATCGTCGATGCCCGGCGAAACGACGAGTTCGGCATCTGCTTGGTGAGGTCGACGAGAAACCCAGCCCACATGTGATCACCGATTGCGACCTCGCGGGCTGGGCCGGCAAGGTCGGCGATGATCGCAATCGGATCTTCGGTCTCGCCCCAACCCTTGACCGAGAAAAGTTCGGGCCGCTCGGTGACGCGGGCCGCTTCGAGGCCGGGCAGAACGAGTGTGGCGTCACCGTCGCGGGGCACGACGAGCATCGTGATCCGTTCGAGCGGCATCGCTTCATAACCGCAGAAGTATGGGAGGTCACTACCGACCGAGAGCATCAGTACGTCGACCCCGTCGGCTTCCATCCGGGCTCGGGCCCGCTCGAGACGAGTTGTGAACATGCCATGAGGCTAGACCCGAGCGTTGGCATGCGTACGATCGGTGCATGACTGATCACACGTGGGGCTTTCGAACCCGTGCCCTTCATGCCGGGGCGCGTCCGGACCCGACCACCGGGGCGCGGGCGGTTCCGATCTTTCAGACGTCGTCGTACGTCTTCGAGGACACTGACGACGCCGCAGATCTCTTCGCTCTGCAGAAGTACGGGATGATCTACAGCCGGCTGGGAAATCCCACCGTCTCGGCGTTCGAAGAGCGGATGGCATCGCTCGACGGTGCCCTCGGTGCGGTTGCGGCATCGTCAGGGCATGCGGCTGAATTTCTGGCCGTGACCTCACTCGCCGAGGCAGGCGACCACATCGTGTCGAGTAGTCACCTGTACGGCGGAACGATCACGATGTTCTCCAACACGCTTGCCCGGTTCGGTATCGAGACGACGTTCGTGGACCCGACCGACGTCGACGGCTTCGCAGCCGCCATCCGTCCCGAGACCAAGCTCCTGTTCACCGAGACGATCGGCAACCCGTCCGGGGCGATCGCCGACATCGCCTCCCTCGCCGACGTGGCCCACGCGAACGGTGTGCCGCTGGCCATCGACTCCACGTTCTCGACCCCGGCGCTGTGCCGACCGATCGAGTGGGGGGCCGACATCGTGGTCCACTCGGCTACGAAGTTCATCGGCGGTCATGGCACATCGCTCGGAGGCGTCGTGTGCGAAGCCGGCACCTTCGACTGGGGCTCGGGCCGATTTCCCAACATGACCGAGCCAGTCCCGACCTACAACGACCTCCGCTGGTGGGACAATTTCGGTGAGTACTCCTACCTCACCAAGGTCCGCAACGATCACCTCCGCGACATCGGATCCACACTTGCTCCGATGCATGCGTGGCTCTTCCTCCAGGGTCTCGAGACGCTCGATTTTCGCATGGCGGGTCACGTGGCGAACGCCCGCGCTGTCGCTGCGTGGCTTCACGACGACTCGAGGGTCGCCTGGGTCAACTACGCCGGACTCCCCTCGTCGCCGCATCACGAGATGTCGAACAAGTACTTGCCGGCCGGCCCAGGGGCCGTGTTCACGTTCGGCCTCGACGGCGGCCGCGACGCCGGCGCAACATTCATCGAGTCACTCGAGATGATCAGCCATCTGGCCAACGTCGGTGATGCCAAGACCCTGATCCTTCATCCGGCCTCGACGACGCACTCGCAGTTGTCCGACGAACAGATGGCAGCCGGGTCGGTGACTCCCGACATGGTTCGGATCTCCGTCGGACTCGAAGACCTCGACGACATCCTGTACGACCTCGACCGTGCGCTGGAGAACGCCCATGCCTGAACGCGAACCCATTCCCGGTTGGGAGCCACCATCGGCCGGGGAACGAAAGCGGATCCTCGACGAGACCCGGTCGATCGCCATCGTCGGCGCGTCGTCGAACCCGGCTCGATCCAGCAACTTCGTTGCGACCTACCTCCTGAGCTCGTCGGCTGACTACGCGGTCTACCTGGTGAATCCTCGCGAGACCGAGATCCTGGGTCGACCGGTGTATCCGTCGCTGGAGGACCTACCCGAGGTCCCCGACATGGTGGATGTCTTCCGGCGCTCCGAAGATCTCCCGCCGATCGCTCAGGACGCCGTTGCGATCGGCGCCAAGACGTTCTGGGCCCAGCTCGGCCTCTGGTCGACCGAAGCGGCCCAGATCGCGTCCCTTGCCGGCCTCGATGTGGTGATGGATCGCTGCACGAAGATCGAGCACGCCCGGTTCGCAGGCGGCCTTCACCTCGCCGGATTCGACACTGGAGTGATCACCAGCCGCCGTTGATGGGCAGCGCGAAGCGACACTCCCCCTGTGCCCGCTGCTCTGTTCCCGCTGCGCTCGGAAACGTGCGTGTCACGAGCCCGCAGCGGCGGCTGCGTCTCGGGCGTGATAACTCGACCGGGTGAGAGGACTCGACTCGACGTGAACGATGCCAAGCGATTCGCCTCGACGTTTCCACTCGGCGAACATCGACGGCTTCCACCAGTTCGCAACCGGGAGATGGTGGGATGTGGGGCGTAGATATTGACCGATGGTCACGATGTCGACCCCGATCGCGGCGAGGTCTGCCATCGTCTGTGTCACCTCGTCGTCGGTCTCTCCCATGCCGACGATGATTGACGACTTGGTGAGCAGTCCCGCCCGTTTGGCCCTGGCGAGCACGGCGAGCGACCGGGCGTAGGATGCCGACGGACGAACCGCACGCTGGAGCCGAGCAACGGTCTCGATGTTGTGATTGAAGACGTCAGGTCGGGTGTCGAAAACGGTCTGCAGCGCTGTGGCGTCACCCTTGAAGTCCGAAACCAGCACCTCGACTCGACACGTCGGAACCCGATCGCGGATTGCGTCCACCGTTGCGGCAACCGCCGACGCACCCCCGTCGCGCAGGTCGTCGCGTGCCACCATCGTGACGACGGCGTGTGCGAGTCCCATTCGATCGACAGCCTCGGCAACCCGGGCGGGTTCGTCGGCGTCGACAGCAGCCGGCTTGCGGGTGTCGACAAGGCAGAAGCCGCATGCTCTTGTGCAGCGCTCACCGAGAATCATGAACGTGGCCGTGCCGTCGTTCCAACACTCGGAGATGTTGGGGCAGCCTGCTTCCTCGCACACGGTGACGAGGTCGAGGTCACGCATCGTCTTCTTGATCGCTCGATACCCCGGCCCGGTGTCGAGCGGGACGCGCATCCATGCGGGTTTGCGGGCCTTCAAACGAATCGGATCTTCGGACACGCCGGCCTCGGCGAGGCGCCCGAGGAGACGTACAGATGTTCCGTCGGCCTGCTCCCCGAACCCGATGCCCTGCCGCCCCACGGGTGTTCCTGCGCCCTCTCCCCGGGTGAATGGAGCCAGATCGGCGACGGGAACACGCCAGGCCACATCAGCTCGATCGATGGGCTGCCCCTTGCCCCACCGCTGGGCCGCCTTGTCGACCACCACATCGACGACGTCACGCATCGACACCTCGACGCCCTCGGCGGCAATCGACGTCACGGCTTTGTCGGTGATCCCGCACGGCACGATCCGGGAGAACCACTCGAGGTCAGGGTCGACGTTGAGCGAGAAACCGTGCATCGAACGCCCCCGCGAGATTCGGACGCCGATGGCTGCAATCTTGCGGGGGTGGGCGCCATCGGGCTCGATCCAAACACCGTTGTAGCGGTCGAGCCGTCCGGCCTCGATGCCGAGCTCTGCGAGTGAGTCGATGAGAACCTGCTCGATCCCCTCGACGTAGGCAGCGGTGTCCGCCATGCCTCCACCCCGCTTGCCCGGCACGGTGAGGACGGGGTACCCGACCAACTGTCCAGGACCGTGGTAGGTGATGTCGCCACCCCGGTCAGTGGATGCAACGGCAGCACCCAGGGCCTCGACATCGACGAGCAGGTGATGGTTCGGCGTTCGTTTCGACATCGTCACGACGTGGTCGTGTTCGAGGAGCAGGAGGTGATCGCGGTCGCTGTGGTCGCGCAGCTGCTGCTGCAACGCGAAGGCATCGTCGTATTCGACTCGCCCGAGCCAGCGAACGCGCAAGCCCGACTCAGCGGCGGTCCCGGTCAGTTGATCTCCGCTTCCCAGTCGCGACTCTCGATGATCGTCCGGATCCGATCGAGGAATGCCGCTGCGTACGCGCCATCGAATGCACGATGATCCCAGGCCAGGGCAAGCACACCGACCGAGTGGATGGCAATCGATTCGTTGCCGAATTCGTCGGTGACGACGACAGGCTTGCGCTTCACACCATCGGTACTGAGGATGGCCACCTGAGGCTGATTGATGATCGGGAACTGCATCATCGTGCCGTACTGACCGGCGTTGGTGAGTGTGAACGTCCCTCCACTGAGGTCATCGGGGGTGAGCTGCTTGGTACGGGTGCGATCGGCGACATCTTTGATTTCCCGTGCGATCTGCCGAAGCCGCTTGCCGTCGACCTGTTTGACCACCGGCGCAAGCAGGCCCTCGAAGTCGATGTCGACGGCAACCGCCATGTTGATCGTGTCGTGCACGATCAGGTGATCGCCCGCGAAGCTGGCATTGAGGTGCGGGAAGTCGCGAAGCGCATCGGCAACAGCCCGGGTGATGAACGGAAGATAGGTCAACGAGAAACCCTCTTCGGCTTTCCAGGCCGCACTGCGCTGCTTTCGGACCTGTTCGACACGCTCGTAGTCGACCTCGATCGCTGTGAGCACGTGCGGCGAGGTCGCCTTCGACATCACCATGTGCTCGGCAGTGCGCTTGCGGACGTTGTTGAGCGGAACGATCTGGTCTCCCGCAGCACGTGCCGGTTCGGGCGGCGTGGTGACGACTGGCGGGGCCGCCGCAGAGGGTGCAACAACCGGCTCATCCACCGGCGGTACCGTCACCGGAGGCGCAACAACCGACTCATCAGCTGGCGTCGGTGGTACAGCAGGAACAGCGCTGGGCTTGGCCTGAATGACGGCTTCGACATCGGCACGCGTGATCCTGCCGCCGAGCCCGGTACCGACGATCTGCGACACGTCGAGCGCGTTGTCACTGATGAGCCGCCGCACCACCGGCGACAAGATCACACCGTCGGTGTTGACCTCGTGGACAACGTCGGGCTCGCTGACCGGAGACGTCGACTCTGGCGGGCTGGGTGGCGTGGGCTGGGTGGCCACGGGCTCGGGCGACGGCATCGCAGCGGCCGGTTCTGGCGAATCCACGGCTCGGGGCTCGGAACCAACATCCGGCTCCGGCGCAACTGGCTCGTCTGCGTCGCCCACCCGACAGAGGATCTGACCAACCTCGACGACGTCCCCTTCGGCGGCGAGTATTTCGGTCAACACGCCCGCAACCGGGGATGGCACCTCGGAGTCGACCTTGTCAGTGGAGACCTCGAACAGAATCTCGTCCATGGCGACCGAGTCACCAACGTTCTTGAACCACTGCGTGATCGTTCCTTCGGTGACCGTTTCACCCAACTGGGGCATCGTCACGTCTGCCATGGGGATCTCTTTTCTCTTCCGGATGCCGGATCAGCCGTGGAGACCACGGCCGGTGAGCGACAGAACGGTCTCGCCGAACAGTTCGCTCATGGTCGGATGGGGTTGGATGAAGGCTGCGACCTCGTCGACGGTGGCCTCCCAGTTGACGGCAAGGTACCCCTGGCCGAGCTGCTCGGTCACCCACGGACCCACCATATGAACTCCGAGAATCGTCCCGGCCGAGCCGTCGGGACGTCGTTCGGCGATCACTTTCACGATGCCGTCGGTCTCGCCGACAATCTTTGCCCGCCCGTTGCCGACGAAGTGGTGCTGTGACGTGACGACGTCGTAGCCGGCGTCCACTGCGCCCTGTTCGGTGTACCCGGCGAACGCAACCTCGGGGTGGCAGTAGATGCACCACGGGGTGCCGTGGTGGCTGAGCGGAGGGGGCTCTTCACCGAGAATGTCGCGAATTGCGAGCATTCCTTCGGCAAACGCGACATGGGCGAGTGCCGGCGTTGCGATGATGTCACCGACCGCCCAGACACCGGGCTCCGCAGTTCGACACCGGTCATCCACAACGATGAACCCGCGTTCGTCGAGGCTGACGGCGGTGCCATCGAGGCCCAACAGGTCGGCGAATGGCCGCCTGCCCACCGAAACGACCACCGCCTCGACATCGATCGATTCACCGTCGCCGAAGAACACGGTCGTACCCGAGCCGTCGGTCTTGGGTGAGTGCCCACTGACGTTGACGCCGGTCCTGGTGACGATGCCTCGCTTCTTGAACGAGCGCTGAACGACCTTTGTGGCGTCAGGATCGCAACCCATGAGGATTTGTGGCATCGCCTCGAGCACGGTGACGTCGACGCCGAGGTCGCCCATCATCGAGGCGAATTCACACCCGATCGCCCCTCCCCCGATCACAACTGCAGACGACGGCAGCGTCGGCATGGAGAGCACCTCGTCCGACGTCATGACGATCCGACCGTCGACCTCGAAGCCAGGGATCGTTCGGGTGACCGATCCGGCTGCCAGGATCACCGCCTTGCCCTGCACAGTCGTGGTGGCGCCGTCGGAGCCGGTGACCGTGACCACTCGGTCGGCGCCGAGGGCACCGGTGCCGTCGTACACAGTGACGGCCCGACGTTCGAGCAGGCCGCTCACGCCCTTGACGAGTTGATCGATGATCGACTGCTTGCGTTGGAGGGTGACGCCCCAGTCGATCGTCGGCGCCGATGCGTTCACACCGAAGTCCGCTGCATGCCCGACGGTGCGAAAGACGTGGGCGGTCTCCAGCAGTTCCTTGGCCGGTATGCAACCGACGTTGAGGCACGTACCACCCATCACATTGTTCTCGACGATGCCGATGTCGAGGCCGATGCCGGCGCCGTAGAGCGCCGCTGCATAGCCGCCGGGACCGCCCCCGATGACGATCACGTCGTGGTGTGCGTCCGTCGCACTCACCTCCTCAAGCTGTGATCAATGGTATCCGGGTGTCACCAGAGAATGAGGGCCAGTTGGAAGGCACCGGCGAGGAGAATCACCAAGCCGCACACCAGCGCCAGGAAGATGAGTTGTCGAGTGCTCATGAGGGTCCGAGAGGAGGTTGCAGCATCGGCACGGTCGTCCATCAGTATGGACCTGTCACGGTCTACTCTGACGCTGTGCTGTCGACCTTGCGCCATGTCTCGATCGCCGCAGCGATCACCACGCTCGGGGTCGGATGTGGAGGGTCTTCATCTGTGGACGTGGCCACACCGGTCACGGTCGACACCGCTTCGAGCGAGCCCGTTGCGTCGGTGGTCGACGCCGGTGCAGTTGCCGACGAGGCAACAGCAACATCCGCCTCCTCGCCTGGTGACGACGTGTCCGCCGAGTGGGCTCACGGTTGGACGGGCGATCTCATCGGTGGGGGCCAGATCGACGCCAACGCACTTGCCGGCCAGGACATCGTCCTGTGGTTCTGGGCACCGTGGTGAAGCACATGCCGTCGTGAAGCCGGTGCGGTCGCACAGGTGCAGAAACAATTCGAAGGACAGGTCACCATCATCGGCGTCGCAGGCCGAGACGAGCCGAATGCCATGGCAGCCTTTGTCGACGATCTTGCGGTCGGCGCCTTTCCCCACATCGCCGACGAGGACCTGCAGATCTGGATGCAGTACGACATTCGGAGCCAGCCGTCGTTCGTGTTCATCGACGGAGATGGATCCCTCGAGACGGTGATCGGCGCCATGGGAGAGTCGGGCCTCTCGTCGAAGATCACTGATCTTCTTGCAACCTGACTCGACGATGATGCCTGCCGACACCGAAAGCACACAGCGTGAGCTATCCACTACACGGGGTGGTGTACTCTCGGATCGCATCTGCCGTCGAACTCCGGCAGGGATCGCTCGTGCTCGGAGGGGAGTGAGCCACCACCATGGCTTTCCTGGCTGATTCGTCCGGACACTCCGAGGACGTCGTTCGTCCGCTCGACCGCAGTGCGCGAGCTGCGGCCACTGCTTTGGCGCGCGCCCTCGAGGTGTTCGATCGCCCTGCGGCTCGGCGCGCCGCCCTCCGCGCCTACCTCGCGGATCGGATCGCATCCGCCGCCGGCATCCCGGTGCAGGATCGTGTTGATGCCATCATCGGGTCGATCCTCTCCGAGGTCGGCATCCTGCTGACCCACGCACGCCCTGTCGGCACTGTCGACATCGTCCCCGATCCGGCGAGCGCCGTGCTGTCGGCAACGTTGCTCGACCGTCTCCCCGGCCTCGAGGGCGCCTCCGACGCGGTACGCCACCAGTTCGAACGCTGGGACGGCTCAGGCGGCCCGCACGGTGCGCGTGGACCCGACATTCCTCTGGCCGCCCGCTTGCTTGCCCTCGCGGCCACGCTGGTGGGACACCCGAACCCCGGGCAAGCACCGAACTGGACGGCGCGACGAGGCCGGGTCGACGATCTGCTGGGAACTGCGCTCGACCCCGAGCTCGGCGCCGCCGCAACCATCGTCCTCGACGGGGGTGACCCACTGCCGATCACCGTCGACCTCGACGACGTGCTCGACGGCCTCGATCGTTTCACCACCATCCAACGCGACTCGCCGGTGGAGGCACTCGTGTCCATCGGCGAAGTGGTGCGAGCCGCCGATCGTGTCGACGAGGTGCTCCTCGTCATCGCCGAGCAAGCAAAGCGCTCACTCGGGGCCACCACCGTGTCGATTTGCCGATTCGACCACGAGCAACCCGAAAACCAACGGGTGCAAACCCTGGTCAACGCCGGACCCGGACTCGAACGCTTTCCGGCTGAAGAATTCCACTCCGATGACGCCCGCCCCGGGCTCAGCAGCCTTCTCACCGGCCAGGGTTTCGCGCGGACGATCCACGACGGCCGAGCCGATGATCGCGGCACCGTCTCGCTGCATCGTCGTGGACTCGGGTCCGAGGCAGCGTGGCCGATCATCATCGGTGACGCCATCTGGGGCATCGTCTGGGCCACAACCCGCAACGACGAACCGGTGCTCGACCACGAGCACCTTTCGATGCTTCGACTCGTCTCGACCCATGTGGCAGCAGCCGTCACCCAAGCCCAGCGAATCGCAGAGTTCGAGGAACTTGCGCTGAGCGACCCGCTCACCGGGTTGGGCAACCGACGAGTGCTGGAGGAGAAGCTCGAATCGATCTTTCGACGATCCCCGATCGATCGCCAGGATGTTGCGCTCATCATGTGCGATGTCGACGGCCTGAAACAGATCAACGACACCGAAGGTCACGCAGCGGGTGACCGCCTGCTCGTCGAGGCGGGTGAGGCGCTGCTCGATGCTGCCTCCCCTGTGTCCAGATCGACGGTGTGCCGGATCGGCGGGGACGAGTTCTGTGTCATCCTCGATGGCGGCGGCATGTTGTCGGCTGAGCCGGTCATGACACGTGCAACTCGACTCTTTGCCGAGTCGGGAGCGGGCCGCTCACTCTCGTGCGGAATCGCGTTCGCGACACCCGACATCAGCTCACCGGTCGATCTCCTCCGCGTCGCAGACGAAGCGCAATACGAAGCGAAGCGAAGCCGGAAGGGCCTCCCACCCGATGCTCCATCGGTCGCCGAGCTTCCGGCCCTCGACCATCGTCGTCGCATGCACCGCGAACCCTAGGTCGGGAGACCGTTCACACGTCAGCGGCGACGTTTGCGCCGCCTGAGCAGCCATCCCCCGAGTTCGCTCAGCACCACACCTGCTGCGGCCGCCGCCAGAATCACGATCCACAACGGTGCGGATCCGTCGAACACCAGCCATTGCACGGGTGTCGACTCGGTGTTCTGCACGATGAACGCAACGAGCCCGACGGCAACCAACGCAGCCACGAGAAGCTTCGAGTTGTTGCCGGCCGGTCGCTCACCATCGCCTTCCAGCACGTCGTCGGTCATCGCTGCCCTCCTACATATCCTCGAACCTGAGCGATCGTAGATCGTGTGAAAGGCTCTGGTCATGCGTGTACTCATCAGCGGATCCACCGGCTTCATCGGCGAGGCTCTCGTCCACCGTCTGGCCGAGCTCGGCCATCAACCGGTTCGACTCGTCCGGTCGACGCCACCCGATGCGACGCCGTCGGTCAGCTGGGATCCGGCGGCGCGGTCCATCGATGCGGGCGCACTGGATGGCATCGACGCCGTGGTGCACCTTGCCGGTGAGAGCATTGCGTCCTCACGATGGACCGATGCCCAGAAAGCACGGATCCTCGACAGTCGGATCGATGGCACCACCACGCTCGCCGACGCAATCACAGCCGCCGCCGATCCACCTGGGGTTTTTCTCAGCGGATCGGCGATCGGCCTGTACGGGGATCGGGGTGACGAGCGAATCGACGAGACGAGTTCGGCCGCCGACGACTTCGCCGCTGCCGTCTCGCAGGCCTGGGAGGCCGCAGCCCGCCCAGCGGACACCGACCGCACCCGGGTTGCCTACCTTCGAACCGGCATTGTCCTCGACCCTTCGGGCGGCGCCCTGCGCGAGCAGCTCCCGTTCTTTCGCCTCGGACTGGGAGGTCGGATCGGCTCGGGACGACAGTGGTTCAGCTGGATCTCGCTGCGCGACGAGGTCGACGCGATCGTGCATCTGCTCGAGGCCGACGACGTGGCCGGCCCGGTCAACCTCACGGCGCCGAATCCGGTCACGAATGCCGAGTTCACCAAGGCGCTCGGATCGGCACTCGGTCGACCGACGATTCTCCCGACACCGCGCCTGGCGCTGTGGGCTCGGCTCGGTCGCGAACTGTCCCGTACCCTTCTCGAAGGCGGCGCCCACGTCTCGCCGAATGTGCTCCTGACCAGCGGCTATCAGTTTCAGGATCCCGAGATCGGACCGGCCCTCGACGCCATGCTCGGCTGATCGTCAGGGGCTGACGATCCACACGTCGTCGGGCATCGACTGCTCCAGCCGGGCGACGAGCGCTCCGGTCCGAGGCTCGTCGTGATCCCACACGACGATCGCCTCAGTCGCCACCGTGCGAAGCCAGCCGTTTCGTCGGTCGAGCGCCTGACCTGCGGCTCTGTTGTCTCTCGGTACCTTGTTCTCGAGCCGTACAACTGCTGACGCCGCGGACAGCAACTCGCGGAAACGTTGCTGCGTCGCTGCAGGCCACTTGATCTCGGGGTCGGGAAAGGGAAGGACGGCGACGTAGGGAAGCTCGGCCTCGGCCGCTGCCTCGGCCCCCAGTGTCTCGGCCCCAAGACGCAGACCGGTGAGAACGACGAGGTGGGGATCGAGTTCGGCCTTGGCGAGGAGGATCTCGCTCAGTTGTCGACGAACCCTGTCGGCGATGGGATTGGCCTCGTATCCACCGAGATGTGGAGGCTGTACGCCGGTGATCAGTACAGCCGAACCGCTCGGCTTCCATACGGATGAGTAGGTTCCGTCAGGACTCGGCGTTGCGACCACCGAAGGCGATGCGACCACCGAGGCCGACGGTGAACGGCCAGTGCGGGGGTCGACCTCGTCGGACGGGCCGAGTTCGTCAGGACGACCGACGCCGGTCCGACCGACACCGGTCTGGGCTGCTTCGACCGCGAGTCGGTCGGCGATGTCGTTGTATTCATCGCCAGCATGACCCTTCACCCACGTGAACTCAATCTGATCCTCCCGCCTGCGATACAGGTCGATCAGTGGTTCCCAGATGTCTCGGTTGGCCACCGGCTCCTTCTTGGCGTTCTTCCAGCCACGCCTGACCCAACCCTTCCACCAGTCGTCGCGAAAGCAGTTCACCACGTAGGTCGAGTCCGAGATCACCTCGACCGGACCGTCGAGCGTGCGCAACGCGTCGAGCACAGCCATCAGCTCCATGCGCTGGTTCGTGGTGTCGGGATCGAATCCGTTGGCCCACGGGCCGTCGGGTACGACCCATCCCCACCCTCCCGGGCCGGGATTGCCCCGGCAAGCCCCATCCGTGTAAACGACCGTCTTCACCACGATTGCGACCCTACCCGTGGTTGAATGAAGCAATGATCGATCACTACTCGCGTCAGCTCCCTGACATCGACCCGTCGGAGACCAAGGAGTGGATCGATTCGCTCGATGCCGTGGTGGGAGCGAAGGGCGCTCCGCGAGCCCGCTACATCCTGGCGAAGCTTTTGGAGCGCTCCAACGAGCTCCAGATCGGGGTGCCTCCCACCACGTCGACGCCCTACATCAATACGATTCCCGCCGAAGAACAGCCGTTTTTCCCAGGCAACGAGGACATCGAGCGGCGGATCCGTGCGTTCATCCGTTGGAACGCCGCTGCGATGGTCATCCGGGCCAACAAGTCTGCTGACGGAATCGGCGGTCACCTGTCGACCTACGCATCCAGTGCCTCGCTCTACGAGGTCGGGTTCAACCATTTCTTCAAGGGCAAGGACGACGGACTCGCCGGTGACCACGTCTACTACCAGGGCCATGCTGCGCCGGGCGTCTACGCACGTGCCTTCCTCGAGGGTCGCCTGAGCGAGGCCAATCTCGACAACTTCCGCATGGAGATCGGCGGAAACGGCCTGTCGAGCTACCCGCACCCGCGGCTCATGCCACATTTCTGGGAGTACCCCACCGTGTCGATGGGTCTCGGCCCCATCAACTCGATCTATCACGCTCGGTTCAACAAGTACCTCCATCAGCGACGCATCGAAGACACCAGCCAGAGCCAGATCTGGTCCTTCCTCGGCGACGGAGAGTGCGACGAACCCGAAACGCTCGGCGCGATCTCGCTCGCCGGCCGCTCCGATCTCGGCAACCTCAATTGGGTCATCAACTGCAACCTGCAGCGTCTCGACGGTCCGGTGCGTGGTAACGGAAAGATCATCCAGGAACTCGAAGGCGTCTTTCGCGGTGCGGGTTGGAACGTCATCAAGGTCGTCTGGGGTTCGGCCTGGGACGAACTGCTTCATCGTGACGTCGACGGGGTTCTGCTCAACAAGATGAACCAGACGGTCGACGGAGAATTTCAGCGGTACGCAACCGAAGACGGTGCCTACATCCGGGAACACTTTTTCGGCCCCGATCCCCGCCTTCGCAAACTCGTCGACCACCTCAGCGACCGCGACATCGAGCATCTCCCTCGGGGAGGGCACGACTATCAGAAGGTGTACGCCGCCTTCAAACGAGCCTCCGAGATCACCGATCAACCGACGGTCATCCTCGCCAAAACGGTCAAGGGATGGACGCTCGGCGAAGGTTTCGAGGGTCGCAACGCCACCCATCAGATCAAGAAGATGACCAAAAACCAGTTGCTCGAGCTCCGAGAGCGACTGAACATGGAAGTCGAGATTCCCGAGGCGAGCCTCGAGGGCGGAATCCCACCCTATTTTCGGCCGTCGGAGGACTCCGAGGAGTACCGATACATGGTGCAGCGCCGCACTGCGCTCGACGGTTTCATTCCCAAGCGGATCGTTCGGGATCGCCGACCACTCAAGGCGCCGTCCGCCGGTCCGTTCCTCGAGTTGCAGAAGGGAAGCTCGGGCCGTGCGGTATCGACCACCATGGCATTCACATCACTGTTGCGCGATCTGCTGCGCGACCAGGAGTTCGGCGAGCGGGTGGTACCGATCGTTCCCGATGAGGCGCGCACGTTCGGCATGGACTCGCTCTTTCGGGAATTCAAGATCTACGCCCCCCGGGGTCAGCTCTACGAGCCCGTGGACCATGATCTCTTGCTCTCCTACTCCGAAGCGATCGATGGTCAGTTGCTCGAGGAGGGCATCACCGAAGCGGGCTCCATGGCTTCATGGATCGCCGCAGGTACGAGCTACGCCAACACCGGTGTCCCGATGGTGCCCTTTTACACCTTCTACTCCATGTTCGGCTTCCAGCGGATCGGCGATCTTGCATGGCTCGCGGCGGATGCTCGCACCCGCGGCTTCTTGATGGGGGCCACCTCAGGGCGAACCACGCTCCTCGGAGAGGGTCTCCAGCACCAGGACGGGCACAGCCTGCTGCTCGCCGCCACCATTCCGGCGTGCGAGGCCTACGACCCGGCCTTCGCCTACGAACTCGGCGCCATCGTCGAGGAGGGTCTCGATCGCATGTATCCCGACGGGTCGATCGACGGTGAGGATGTCTTCTATTACATCGCCATCTACAACGAGAATTACGAGCAACCGCCGCGACCTGATCATGTCGACAACCTCGACATCACGTCGGGGCTCTACAAGTTCGATCATGGCCCCGACCTCGGTGACGATGCGCTGCGGGCCACGATCCTCTTCTCGGGTCCGTCGTACCTTGCGGCCAAGGATGCCCAGCACATCCTCGCGGAGCGCTATGGCGTCGGAGCCGAGCTCTGGAGCGTGACCTCGTACAAGCGGCTCCGGGAGGATGCCATCGACGTCCAACGTCGCAATCGACTCAACCCGTTGGGTGATCGTCTCGTTCCTCTGGTCACCCGCAAGCTCGAGGACAGTGATGGTCCGATCATCGCCGTGTCCGACTGGATGGGTGCCGTCGTCGGCCAGATAAACCGTTGGACACCGCGCCCCATGTCGGTGCTCGGGACCGACGGTTTCGGGCGTTCCGACACTCGTGAGGCACTCCGGTCGTTCTTCGAGGTCGACGCAGCGCACATCGTCGTCACCGTGCTCAACGCGCTTGCCCGCGACGGCGAGATCGAGCGATCGGTGGTCGCCGAGGCAATCGAGCACTTCGGGATCGATCCCGACCGTCCCGATCCGGCCCATCCCGACACCGGGGCCACCACCCTGGGCCGGTGAGACCCGGCACGCTGTGGATCACGGCGGACCCTGAGGTCGACGGGCTCGTCAACTCCGACCCGCTGGCGTTGCTGATCGGGATGTTGCTCGACCAGCAGATCGCGATCGAACTGGCCTTTCGCGGTCCACACCGTCTACGCGAGCGAATGGGCGTTCCCCTCGACGCAACGACGATTGCAACGTGGAACCCCGAGGATTTCGCAGCCCTGTGCGCCCGTCGACCTGCGATCCACCGCTTTCCTGCCGTCATGGCCGGACGTATTCAGGAGTTGTGCAGCCACGTGGCCGACGAGTACGGAGGCCGGCCGGAGCGGATCTGGCAACGCCGCCGCTCGGCCGAGACCGTTGCGGCCAACCTTCGCGCCGTTCCCGGTTTCGGTGATGAAAAGGTGCGTATCTTCCTCGCCGTTCTCGCCAAACGCTTCGGTGTTCGACCAGTCGGCTGGGAGACTGCAGCGGCTCCCTTCGGTGACGGACTGCCCCGGTCGGTTGCCGACATGGGCAGCGCCGAGGATCGCCTCGCTGTGCGGGCGTGGAAGAAGGCCCAGAAGGCCGCCGGAAAAGCGAAGGACGACTAGGCGACGCCGGACAGTGCCGCCCGCTGGCGGTCGAGCCAACCGAGCAGCACTGCGATCGCTCGGGGATCGTGCCGGAGATGGTGCCGGGCACCCTGCACGATCCGGAGATCGGCGGCACCATGTGCGTCGGCGACTGCTCTCGCATCGAAAACCGGCACCGAATCGTCGTCGCTCCCGTGCACGACCAGCAGTTCACGAGGGGACAGACGCGCCGCTGCTTCAGCCGCTCGCACCGAGCGCAGACCCTCCGACCACGTCTCGAACGATGCCGGGAATCGTTCGTCTCGCACGACACCCATTTCTCGGGCCAACAACAACAACTTGCGGGGGTTGCGAGCCCAGTCCTCGAAGTCGGCAGGCGCCGCAACGGCAGCCACCCCACGGATCGATGGATTGGATGCGGCCGCCTCGATCGCCAGTGCTCCTCCCGTCCCGAAGCCCATCAAGAACACGGCATCGACATCGACCACGGACCGGAGATGTGCAACAGCCCCGTTCAAGTCTCGTAGCCAGCCGTTCAGCGAGAAATTTCCCTCCGACTCCCCCACACCACGACTCGAGAATGCGAGGGCAACCCAGTCGTGATTGGCCGCTGCGCGGTCGGCAAGTTCGGGAAACGTCGCCGTGGAGTTCGCCCCGCCGCCTGCCTCGGCCGGAAAACCGTGAGCGATCACCAACCCGGGCTGGGCACGCTGGCGGATCTCCGCCGGTACTGCGAGGTGGCAGGCGAGCTGGAGCCCGTCGACCGAGAAACGTTGTTCCACGCGGTGCTCAGTTGGCCGGTTTGTAGCCGCGGTTGCGGGCCTCGGCCAGCGTGTCGGGCCCGAAACTCATCGCGAACGGGCTCGAGGCGATCTCGTTGATCTTCTCGATCACGGCTTCGTCGGTCGCCTCGTCGACGTCGTAGACGAGCTGCGTACGTTTGTCGCCGAGGTAGCGGAAGTGCTCGAAACGGTCGTGACGGTCCATGGACCGGAGACTAGCGGGAACACAACAGCCCGAGGCCGAAGCCCCGGGCTGTTGGTTTCGTTTGCTGGAGATCTCGGATCGCGGTCCTGCTGATGCAGGCGACTCGGGTGTGACAAGTTTCCGAACCAACGACCCGAGGGTGGGTGGCTTGAATTCGCCAGGTTTCCAGCGGCTTGAGGCCTAGCGGCCAGCCACCTCCAAGGTCACAAAGGTACTACTAGGAATTTGGACCACCTCCTCTCTCTTGGTCCCCCCAGTGAAGCACATCTCGGGCCCATGTGTGGTCAGTTTCTCCGCTGCGTCTGCTCTGGGGCCGGCAGCATCTGCCCGGTGAGGTGTCAGTCGTCGGTGCCGGGAGTTGCGCCCGGTTCGACCATCTCCCCGACTGCGCCGATCTCTTGCAGGTACCGCATCTGGAGGTCGAGCACGCACACGACGTCGAGCGCATCGATCGCCTCACCGGCCGACAGTGCCTTCGCCACGACCGCATCGACTGCGGCATCGTCCAGTGCGACCGATCCTTCACGCACGACGTCGCCGCCGGCGATCGTTTCACCGTGCTCCGACGTTGCGCCGACCGAGGCAAACCAGTCGAGATGCCAACCGAGGATCTGCTCCAACTCGTCGAACGACAGTCGAGCGGTGACCTCGTCGGGCAGTCGGGCCGCAATCCATTCCGATGCTGCGCGCAACTCGTACACCGCTGATGGACGCTCCGACTCGAGCTGCGACACCATTCGGCCCACGGCGTACAGCGCGATCGCCACCACGACGACAGCGCCCCCAACGAAGAACACCCAGGCCATACACGCAAGCGTACGACCTGGGCGTCATCAGTTCTCAGTCGGGACGGTCTGGCCCGTCTCGCCCGGTCACCACCGCACTCGGCGGGGTCCTCGCACGGTTGGGTCAGATACCAATTCGCTGCGCAAGGAGCTCGCGATGGTAGGTGGGGTCGCCGAACAGCAGCTCGGAGCTCTTGGCTCGCTTGAAGTACAGGTGGGCCGGATGCTCCCACGTGAATCCGATGCCACCATGGATCTGGATGTTTTCCGCTGCGGCATGGAAGTACGCCTCCGAGCAATAGCTCTTGGCCAGCGACGCGACCGAGGGCAGCTCGTCGTTCATCTCGTTGGCGCACCAGCCTGCGTAGTACGCGGCGGACTTGGCCGACTCGACCTCGAGCAACATGTCGGCGCACTTGTGCTTGATCGCTTGGAACGACCCGATCGGACGACCGAACTGCACACGGACCTTGGCGTATTCGACCGACATGTCGAGACACATCTGGGCACCACCGACCTGTTCGGCGGCGAGCGCCACCGCGGCAAGATCGAGCACGGTGCTGAGCACGTCCCAACCACCACCGTCGGTGCCGATGAGGGTGCCGTTCGCTCCGTCGAGCACGACCTTGGCCTGCTTGCGGGTCTGGTCCATCGTCGAAAGCGCCGTGGTGGTCACACCGGCACCGGACGGATCGACGGCGAAGAGCGACACGCCGGCATCGGTGCGGGCCGCGACGATCATGAGGTTGGCGGTGTGACCGTCGAGCACATACATCTTCGTGCCCGAGATCGAGTAGCCGTCCCCCGAGGCGGCGGCCTGCGCCGTGATCCCCGACTCGTCCCACTTTCCGTTCTCTTCGGTGAAGGCGAGCGTGGCCCGGGTCTCACCCGAGGCGATACCGGGAAGGTGCGCGCTCTTGGCATCGTCGTCGCCGCTGTGCAGCAGCGTGTTGGCCGCCAGCACACAGCTCGAGAAATAGGGGGCGCACAGCAGCGCTCGGCCCATCTCCTCGAGCACGACGACCTGTTCGATGAAGCCGAACCCTTGGCCGCCGTATTCCTCGGGAATGGCGAGAGCCTGCAAGCCCATCTGCTCGGCCATCTGGTTCCAGACGGCCTCGTCGAAGCCCTGTTCGGTGTCCATCTGTTCCCGAACTGCCCCCTCGTCCGATTTGTCTTCGAGGAAGCTCCGAACGAAGTCGCGCAACTGGTCCTGTTCTTCAGAGAATGCGAAGTTCATGGCCAGGAATCTAGCGACAGTCGGCAACGTTCGGAGCATGTAATGTGTACGCGTATGTACACATCAGTCCGTCAGCTCGGCGTCCGGGAACTCAGGGCCGACCTGGCGACACACGTGCGTCGGGCACAGGTCGGTGAGCGCATCATCATCACCGTCGACGGCCACCCTGCGGCGCAACTCGTCCCCATCACGCCGGTCGGCGAACCAACCATCGACGATTTGTCCGCTGCCGGACTCCTGCGGCGTCCCCTGCGCAACGACCGGCCCGACGCGCCGACCGATCTGCCCCTGCTTCCGATCGACATCACAGCCGATGGGGTGCTCGCCGATCTGCGCGGCGACCCCGCACGACGGCGATGATCCTCGCCCTCGATCCAAGTGCGCTGATCGAGCGGTACGCCGGCGGGCCGCACTGCGCCGTCGTGAACACGGCCATGGCCGCCGCCGACGAGTGGGTGATATCGGACCTGGCCCGGGCAGAGCTCTTGATGGCCCTCCACAGGCTGGCACCCGATCCCCACACCGCCGGCGAACTCACTGCTGCCGCACGAGCGGACATCGATGCGATGCTCGTCGTTCCGATCGATGATCGCGTCCTTGGTCGAGCAGTCGAGATCGGAACGCTCTACAGCCTCCGAACCGTCGATGCTGTGCACCTGGCGGCGCTCGATCGACTGCCTCGCCCTCTGGGCCTTGCAACACTCGATGCTCGTCAGATGTCGGCCGCCGTCTCTCTCGACATCGAAGTGGTGACACCGGTCGAGATCTGAAGCCGAGCCGACCGACCCGACTACGGTCGCCCCATGACCGAATCCGGCCCTGCCCTCCCGGCCCACAAACGGCCGTACGACGACACGCCGGTGCACACCGTCGATCTGCCGCCACTCCCGATCCGCGACCGGAACATTCCGGCGGAGGCGTGGATCGAGGCGCCGCTCGCCCTGCTGCAGTCCGGCGACGACATCGGCTCGCCGCGCATTGCCTACAAACGCCGCATCGGGTCCTGGCTGCTCTGGCGGGCCGGTCCTGCCCGAAAGGCGAACTCGCGCTATGTCGCAATCCACGCCGACGACCTCAGCCGAGTGTTCTTCTTCCGTCTCTTCCCCGACGGCTCGGGGGAAGGGGTCGGCCCGCGCGGTGTCGCCCATGCGCGATTTCGGACCTGGAAGGAGGAATTGCACGAGACCCCCTGACCGGTCGCCACGACGGGCAGGGATCGAACGCACTGCTCCCCGGCCGGCCGGTCCCAACCCACGGGCTACTGTCGGCCCATGAACGAACCACCGTGGCAGGGGGATGTCGTCGGTCTCGTCGAGGCCTTCCGGTCAGGTGAGCGATCACCGATCGAAGAGCTGGAAGCGACGCTCACGGCGGTCGACGCCAGTGAGCTCAACGCGGTGTGCCATATCGATGCCGACGCCGCTCGGCGCGCTGCGGCGATGGCCGACGTCTCGCTCCCGTATGGCGGTGTGCCGCTGGCGGTGAAGGAGCTGCTGGCCGTCGGCGGGTGGCCCGCCACCGAGGGATCGATTCCGCTCAAGGACGAGGTGTTCGACGAGGACAGCATCTCCGTGCAACGGCTGAAAGCAGCCGGAGCCATCCCCGCCGTGCAGACGACGTCGAGTGAGTTCGGTGCCACCAACCAGACCACGACCAAACTCCACGGCGCCACTCGCAATCCGTGGCACCTCGAACGCACGCCCGGCGGAAGCTCCGGCGGATCGGCAGCAGGCGTCGCCGGTGGCCTGTTTGCGCTGGCCACTGCCAGTGATGGTGGCGGCTCGATCCGGATCCCAGCCGGCTTCTGCGGTTTGATCGGTCTGAAGTCGACCTTCGGTCGAATCCCCCGGGGGCCTGGCGCGATTTTGGGAAACGCCACCTCGGTCGAGGGAACCGTCAGTCGCAGCGTTCGGGATGCAGCCCGGTATCTCGATGTCACGAACGGGTTCGACGGGCGCGACCCGCGATCGCTTCCTCGGGTGGAGGGCTACGAGGCCGGCCTCGGCACTCACGTCGACGACATCGGTTCCCTCCGCGTCGCCATCATTCCCGACCTCAGCTGTGCCGTGATCGGACCCGAGACCGAAGCAGTGGTGGCAGCGGCAGCCGAGGAACTGGTTGCACTGGCCGGGATGCGACGAGTGGATCTCGAGCTCCGACTCCCGAGCATCATGGGCGTGTGGGGCGCCACTGGCGGAGTGGGAATCCGCAAGTCGCTCGGCGATCGCTGGCCGGGCTGTGCGTCCGAACTCGGGGGCGTCGAACGCTACGGCCAGTTCGCGGCCGACACACGGTTCACGATCGACGCGATGGCGCGGGCCGAGACCAGGCGCGCTGCATTCAACGATGCCATGGCTGCGATGTTCGTCGAGGTCGACATCGTGCTTGCAGCCACCAACCCGGCGCCTGCCTTCGACGCCGAGGGCCGTATCCCTCACGTGTTCGAAGGAAGAGAGTCCACCCCTGGCAACAACGGTGCGCTCACGGCGCCTGCCAACATCTACGGCAACCCGGCGATCGCGCTCCCCGCCGGTCGTGCAAGCGACGGGTTACCGATCAGTCTTCAGGTGATGGCTCCCCACTTTCGCGAGGATCTGCTCCTCGATCTTGCCCTGATCTGGGAACGCGAACATCCGGTCGAACTGGCGGTCTAATTAGCACTACGTGCGTAGTGTTAATCATGGCCGGAGGCATAGACTTTCGGTCATGTCCGCTCCCCTGTTCGAAATCGAAGGCCTCCACGCCGCCACCGCAGAAGGCGACATCGAGATCCTGCGGGGTGTCGATCTCACCGTCCATGACGGCGAGATCCACGCCCTGATGGGGCCCAATGGTTCGGGCAAGTCGACCCTCGCCAGTGTCCTGCTCGGCAGCCCGGAGTACGAGATCACGGCCGGCACCATCCGGTTCCGCGGCGAGGACATCAGCGAGTGGGATCCGGACCTGCGGGGCAAGGCCGGCATCTTTCTTGCCTTCCAGTACCCCCAGGAGATCCCGGGTGTCTCCGTCATCAACTTCCTGCGGCAGGCGCTGTCAGCCCGCAAGGGAATCGATCTCTCCGTCCTCGAACTTCGCCTCGCGATCATGGAGTGGATGGAACGTCTCGAAATCGACCCGTCGTTCGGCGAGCGCTACCTCAACGAAGGCTTTTCCGGCGGTGAGAAGAAACGCAACGAGATTCTTCAGATGGCCATCCTCGAGCCCGAGATGGCCATTCTCGACGAGACCGACTCAGGCCTCGACATCGACGCCCTGCGCATCGTGTCGAACGGCGTCCAGGAGGTTCGAAAGGACCGTCGCCACATGGGCGTCCTCGCCATCACCCACTATCAGCGACTGCTCGACGAATTACGCCCCGATCACGTCCACGTGATCGTCGACGGACGCATCGTCGAATCCGGCGGGATGGAGTTGGCCGAAGAACTCGAGCAGCACGGCTACGAACGGTTCGAGGTGTCAGCGTGAGCGGCATCCCGACCGACATCAAAAACGATTTCCCGGTCCTGCACCAGCAGGTCCACGGCAAACCGCTGATCTACCTCGACTCCGGCAACACGTCACAGAAACCACGGGCCGTGATCGACGCCATGAGCGACTACTACGAAACGATCAACGCGAACGTTCACCGCGGGTCGTACGAGATCGCCGTGAGAGCCACCGATGCGCTCGAGGGCGCCCGGGCCAAGGTCGCCCGCTTCATCAACGCACCGGCGGTCAACGAGGTCGTCCTCACCAAAAACGCCACCGAGGCGATGAATCTGCTCGCTCGGAGTTGGGGGGCTGCGAACCTCGGACCAGGTGACGCAGTCGTCATCTCCGAGATGGAACACCACGCCAACATCGTGCCGTGGCACATGCTCGCCGCCGAAAAAGGGTTCGAGCTGCGATGGATCCCCGTGACCGCCGACGGCCATCTCGATCTCACCACCCTCGACACGCTGCTCGACGGCGCCAAACTGCTCTCGATCACGGCGATGTCGAATGTGCTCGGCACCCTCAACGACATTCCCCGTCTGGCCGAAGCCGCCCATGCCAACGGTGCGCTGGTGGCCGTCGACGGCAGCCAGTACGTGCCGCACGTCCACACCGATGTCCAGGCGATGGGAGCCGACTTCTTGGTGTTCACCGGACACAAGATGTTGGGTCCGACGGGGATTGGCGTCCTGTGGGCCCGTGCCGAGCTTCTGGACGCGATGCCGCCGTTTCTCGGGGGCGGCGAGATGATCCTCAACGTCACGAAAGAGGGCTTCACCACCACCGACATTCCCTGGAAGTTCGAGGCGGGAACACCGATGGTCGCCGAAGCGGTCGGCCTCGGCGCTGCGGTCGACTACCTCGTCGGACTCGGTATGGAGCACGTCCGTCGTCACGAGATCGAACTCACTGCGTATGCGCTTCGAACCCTCACCGAGCGCTTCGGCGACACGATCGTCATCCATGGTCCGTCAGAGCCGGCGGAACGAGGCGGTGTGCTGTCGTTCGTGTACGGCGAGCCCGACGCCCGAGTGCATCCCCACGACATCGCCCAGGTACTCGATCAGGCAGGCGTGTGCGTTCGCGCCGGCCATCACTGCGCCAAGCCGCTGCTGCAAACGATGCGAGTACCGGCAACGAGCCGTGCGTCGCTCTACGTCTACAACGACGAATCCGACATCGATGCCCTCGCCGATGCCCTCGAGGCATCGAGCGACATCTTCGCCTTCTAGGCTGAGCAACGCTAGGACCACCCTGATGCCCGGACTCGACGACCTGTACCGAGAAGTCATTCTCGACCACTATCGCTCGCCCAGAAACCGCGGTGAGCTCGAGACGCCACCCGCCGTGCGCGCCGAGGGTTTCAACCCGCTGTGTGGCGACGAAATCATCGTTTTCATCGATGTCGACGATGCCGGAGTGATCGCCGACATCGCCATCGGTGGTCAGGGTTGTTCGATCTCACAGGCGGCTGCATCCATGATGTCGGCGGCGGTGAAGGGCAAGACCATCGCCGATGCGCGTCGCTACATCGCTGCGTTCAAGGGCCTGATGAGTATCCACGAAGGGGAGATCGGTGGCGATGGCTCGGAAGCCGAGATCGGCATCACCGCCGACGTCGGTGACAGCCACGGCGTCGAACTCGGCGATCTCGAGGCACTCAAGGGTGTGGTGAAGTTTCCGGTCCGCATCAAATGCGCCACGCTCAGTTGGAACACCCTCGCTGAGGCACTGGCCGAGGCCGAGGCGTCCTGAGCGACGAAGCAGCTGGGTGCACCGGCACATCATCGCAAACGGCAGCACCCTGATCCTCGGCCCGGTCGCTGGACTACCGTCACCGCCGTGACGACTCCGGCGGCTGGTTGGTACGACGACCCCGAGAGTCCCACCCACCATCGGTTCTGGGACGGGACGAACTGGACAGATCATCGCTCACCCAAGAACGCTGATCCCCCGATCGAAGCGGCGGTGTCGAGTTCGGCGTGGAACATCTTTCCCGCAACGTTCGATGCGATCGGATCGACGTGGCGTCAGCTTCTGATCGTCTCGATCCCCAACCTGGTGATGGGGGCGGCTGCGCTGATCCTTGTGTACACGACCAACGAGTCCCTGTTCGACAGGGACATCGCCACGCTGCTCGATCGTGTGGGCGACGACCCCCGGTCGGTCGACGACGGTGGGGACATCGACCATCTCGACACATCGTTCCCGGCCTCGATGGTGTGGATCTCGATCGTGGTCGTCGCAGTCTGGTTTGTCATCGGGACGCTCGTGTCGACGACGCTCCAGCGATTGTTGGCAGCATCGATGCAGGGCAACTCGGTCCATCGGCACGACGCACTCGTCGAGGCGTGGCGGCGCCTCGCCCGGGTTGTTGGCTGGTCGTTGGTGACAGTGGCGACGGTCGGGGGCATGATCGCGCTGGCCCGATTCTCTGCGATCGGATTTCTTGTGTGCCTCCCGGCGGTCCTCGTTGCGACCCCGTACGCCATGGCTTCCTACCCCGCGATCGCAATCGCTCCCCGAGGACGAAGTCCGATCGCGCAGGCGCGCAAGGTGCTGAACGGGCAATGGCTGGCGGTGACCCGACGATGCCTCGTCTATTTGGTGCTGTGGTTCGTGACGCTGTTCACCGGGCTCCTCGTCGTCCAGTTCATCGCCGACGACATTCGCCTCACCGCTGTCGGTCTCACCCTCACGATCCTGATGCAGAACGTCGTGTGGTCCGCAGGACTGGTTGCACTCTGGGTCGAGTCCGGAGGTCCGCTCGATCCTGTGCTCACACCCGACCCGACCGAAGGCCCAACCTAGGACGGCGCATCGTCGAGCCGTCGACGGATCGCAACGGCAACTTCCGGTCCGACGACGGCGACGAGTTCGTCCACCAGATGCTCGGCGGTGGCGTGTTCACCGCTGTAGGCCTCGGGCTCCTCGGTACAACACCATGCCATCGTTGCGTCATCGCCCCAATCACGGCGAGCCCATCGGCGAAGGGTGCGCCTGCCGTCGTCGTCACGATCGACGCGCAGCGGGAGCTGAGAGCACACGAAGGGCTTCACATCGAGCGGTCGATCGCCGTCGGCAAGTGCTTGCAGATGCAACGCACAACCGGCACCACCCGAGAACCCAGGCCGATTCAAGAAGATGCACGCGCCATCGGCAAGCGCAGTGAAGCGACGATCCTCTCGAAAGATCCCGCTCGCTCGGGCCTGGTCCACGAACTGAAACCGGTCAGGATCGATCACGGCCGCAAGTGCCGAGATGAGCATCGCTTCCTCTTCGTCGACGAGTTCGACGCCAACCGAGCAGCAGCCCTGCTGCAACTCTTCGGCGGGTTCGTCGAGAATGCCCTTGCAGCCGTCACCCCAGATGCACCGCCATCGCGACCCGAGAAAGCCGAGATCGACCCGCCAGCGTGTCCCGTCGACCGGATCGACGAACTCCTCGAAGTGTTCTGACGGCACGACCACGGTTCGAGCCTAAGCCGGTACGGTTCCGAGCCGTGCAGCTCATCGACACCGGGACCCACCCCATCGCAACAGACGAGTACCGCTCGAGATGTCGCGCCGCCTTGCGACAGCACGGTGCGCTGGTACTCGAACAGTTCTTCTCCCCCGAGATGATCGAACGATCGCTTGCAGATGCCGTCGAGCGGGAGTCCTTGGCGTTTTTCGCCGACTCGACCCACAACGTGTGGCTCACGCCGCCCGATCCGTCACGCTCCGAGGGCCACTCCTCCAACCGCCAGGTCGTCAGTTCCAAGGGTCTGATCGCCGACGATCAGGTCCCGACCGACTCGCCCCTGCGCAATGTCTACGGCGACGATGCCTTTCGGGCATTTCTGTGCGCCGTCCTGGACATCGACGAGATCCACCCGTACGCCGATGACCTCTCGTCGATCAACGTCCACTACGCGCCCGAAGGCCGAGAACTCGGCTGGCACTTCGACAATTCATCGTTCGCAGTGACGATGCTCTTGCAGGCTCCAGTTGCCGGTGGCCGGTTCGAATATGTTCCGAACGTCCGAACCGATCCGGCGGTCCACGACCGCATCGACTCGATCCTCGACGGGTCGGTCGCTGTCGAGTCCCTCGCGTTCGCCCCCGGTGACCTTGTCCTCTTCCGAGGCCACGATGCGTTGCATCGCGTCACGCCGACCGAGGGGACGACAACACGCGTGCTCGTCGTCTTCGCCTACAACGATCGACCGGGTGTTGGCCTCTCGACATCGGCGCTTCAGACCTTCTACGGCCGGGTCGACTGACGCAGCCTCGATGGCGAGCAGCACTACGCTCGAAGCGACATGCACGACGTTCCTGCGGCCTGGTACGACGACCCCGACGATCCGTCCCGGTACCGCTACTGGGACGGCTCGTCCTGGACCGAACATCGAGCCCCGAAATTCGAAAGCTCTGCGTCGAGTGCTCACCGAAGCGTCGTACGAGCGACCTGGCAGCTCGGTTCACGCGCGGTGGGGCCGCTGCTCGGCATCGGGTTGCTCTACCTGCTTGCGCTCCTGCCCGCACTCATCGTCGTGGCGATCGGTGTCGTGCAGTCGCTCGAACCCGGGTTCGGCGCAATCGTCGACGAGTTGACGGCAGACACCTGGAATCCCGGATCCGACCCGAGCGACGAGGCGTTTCTCGAATCCATTCGCTGGCGCCCGACGTCGTTGTTCTGGATCACGACAATCGCCGCGGCACTGTACGCGTTCCCCGTCTCGGTCCTGGCCCACAGCGTCGCAATCATCCTGATGGCGAACCGGCACCGGGGCGGCTCGATGCAGTTTGCGGGAGCCTGGGCGATCGGCGTCAAGCGATTCACGCGCCACGTAGCCATCAGTCTGTTGTGGATCGCCTGCTCGCTGACGGTCGTCGCAGCACTCGTTGCCCTTTGGCTCCTTGCGGTGGTCGTGACGCCCGTGCTGTACGCCGTTGCGGTTCCGCTCACCATCGCCGTCGTCGTCTACCTCTACCCATTGCTGTGGCTTGCGCTCACCTCGCTGTACGCCGGACCGACTGGTCGGCCGCCGTGGCGAACCATGACGGCGCTCGTCAAGCCGCAGTGGACAGCCGTTGCCGGCCCCGTGCTCGTGATCAACCTGGTGATCTTGGGGATCAATCTTGTCAGCTCGTTCCTGGCCCTGATCCCGATTCTTGGCGTCGTGATCAGTCTTGCCGGCAGTGTTGCGCAGTGGATCACACAGCACGGATCCGGGGTCGTGATCTGGGATCAGGTGGGCGGGGATTTCGATCCCGAGATCACCGACCCGACATAGCCATCGACGCTCGCTGGCTCCCGACCCGGCCTACAGCAACGGGTCGGCAAAGGGGTCGTCAGCCAACCCTGCACTGCCGCTCGGCGCGGGCGCAGTGGCCCAACGCTCGTAGCCGGTTTCTTCGAGTTCGTCGGCCAGAGTTGCCCCGCCCGATTCCTGGATCTTGCCGTCGGCGAACACATGGACCGTGTCGGGCTGGAGTTGCTCGAACAGTCGGCTGTAGTGCGTGATTGCGAGCACGCCGAGCCCATCCTCCGACGTCGCTTCCTCGACCCGCTGACTGACCTGGCGAAGGGCATCGACGTCGAGCCCCGAATCGAGTTCGTCGAGAATCGCAAAAGCGGGACGCAGCACCCCGAGTTGCAGTGTCTCGTTGCGCTTCTTCTCGCCACCGGAGAGATCGACATTGAGCGGCCGTTCGAGAAACTGGGCCCCGAACCCGATGCGCTCGGCCTCGACCCGCATCAGTTCCCCGATGTCGCTCCAGTCGTCGGACGTGCACACCGACGCGGCAAGCATGTCACGCAGGGCGACTCCGGGGACTTCGGTCGGATATTGCATCGCAAGGAACAAGCCGGCTTCGGCCCGTTGCCATGTCGGCTTGTCGAGCAGCTCCACATCGTCGATCCGAACCGACCCTGCGATCACCTCGTAGCCGGGGCGACCAACGATGACGTGAGACAGCGTGGACTTTCCAGAGCCGTTGGGCCCCATGATCGCATGGACCTCTCCAGAACCGACGACGAGGTCAACCCCTTTCAGGATCTCCTGGCCGTCGACGGCAGCACGCAGCCCTTCGATGATCAACTGACTCATTCGTCCGCCTCCTCGTCGATGGTGAGGATCACCTCGCCGTCGACCACGACAACGTCGTAGCTCGGCACCGGCCGCACAGCAGGCAACGACAGCGGTTCGCCGGTCCTGAGATCGAAGAGAGCGCCATGGCGCTCGCATTCGATAGCGCACTCGTCGGGCTCGACGAAGCCCTCGGACAGGGACACGTCGGCGTGACTGCACGTATCACCGATGGCGTACACGTCGTCGTCGAGACGAACGAGGGCGATCTGGCGGCCGTCGACCGTGACCTTGCGGGCCGTTCCCGGCTCGATCGCGTCGAGAGCGAAAAGGTTGTGGGTCGTCATGCAACGATCTCCATCGCCGCCGGCTCGAGATCGCGCTGTCGGGCGAGCTTCTCAGCGATCGCGAGCTTGAGCGCAGGAGCAGCGGACGGTACCGGAATCTTTGCCAGTACCTCGCCGAGGAAGCCAGCAACGATGAGACGATCGGCTTCGCCCGTCGGCACGCCGCGGGACTCGAGATAGAACCGCTGCTCCTCGTCGACCGGACCGACAGTTGACGCGTGGCTGCACTTGACGTCGTTGTTCTCGATCTCGAGGTTGGGCACCGACTCGGCCCACGCCGTGTCGCTGAGCTTCAGGTTGCGGTTGGTCTGGAAGGCGTTGGTGCCGCGAGCGTCGGGGCGCACCCGAATGAGCCCGGTGTAGATGCTGCGAGCCGAACCGGCGACGACACCCTTGTACAGCAGATTCGAGGTCGTGTCGGGCGCAACATGGTCCTGGTAGGTGCGGAAGTCGAGGGTCTGCTCGGCTTCGCCGAAGTAGATCGCCATCAGATCGCCGTGGGCGCCGCGCCCGACAAGACGGGTGTCTGCACGCGTGCGGGCGTAGTGCCCGCCGAACGCCGCTGTCGCCGCAGAGATGGTGGCGTCCCGGTCAGCACGCGCCAGCACCGACCCGAACTGCCAGGTGTTCGCGCCCTGCTCCTGCACTTTCAGGTACCCGAGTCGCCCTGCTGCTGCGACATCGAGTTCGACGACCGGGCACATCAGAATGTGATCATCAGCTTCGGAGGTATGCAGATCCATCACGTCGACGTGCGCGTTCTCACCGACCCGTACGACGAGGCGCGGAAATGCTGCGCCCCCATCGCCGGCTGCGTGATGGGTGACGACGATCGGGCGATCGATGACGACACCTCGTGGAATGTCGATGAGCAGCGGCGAGTCCATGAAGGCGTCGTTGAGGAGTGTGAAGTAATCACCGGCGTCGTCTGCCACCGAACCGAGGCGGGCAGCGCCGTTCTCGTCATCGGCCAGCGGGCCGATGCGAACGCCGAGATCGGTCAGTTCCTGCTCGACGTCGGTGTACATGACACGGCCATTGACGCAACGGACGATGGCTGCAGGTTCGACATCGAGTCGAGCCATCGGAGCATCGCCGAACTGAGTCGCCGGTGCGAACGCGTCGAGGTCGAGGTCGCCGATTCGGCTGTAGCGCCACTCCTCGGCCGAGACGTCGGGACGTGGCGTGGCCTCGAAGGTTTCGGCTGCAGCGACCCGACGATCGATCAGCCACTGTGGGCCATCGAGCGCGCCCGCTGCAGCAGGGGAAAAGACAGGGGACACGGGGATTTATCCTACCGCCGTAGTGCTAATCAGCGGTGCGGCGCAA
Organism: Actinomycetota bacterium; assembly: GCA_029979265.1. Lineage (GTDB taxonomy): Bacteria > Actinomycetota > Acidimicrobiia > Acidimicrobiales > Aldehydirespiratoraceae > UBA11606. The sequence goes on from JAPOHW010000004.1 coordinate 86,920, forward strand.
CAACGCTCAGTTGCCCTCGCGATAGCGGCGCTTGAGCTTGTCGGAGAAGCGCTCTTTCGGCGCCTTGGGCTTGCGACCGAAGCGCCGACGCTCTCCGCTGTTCGATCGCTTCCGTCCACCGACACCCTTCTTTGCCTGCCGGTGCCGTGCCTGCTCGAGGTCGGCCAGAACACCAGGGGCAGCATCGTTGATGATGTCCTCTGCTGCATCGAGCAGTGCGCCAATCGAGTCGTCGTGACCGAGGCTCGACGGCTCTTTCGGCGTCTCGGGGGTGACGAGGCTCCCGTGCGCCCAATTCACATCTGCCATCCGCCGGACGAACTTCGGGCAGTCGTCGGGGCACCGCCACGGTGCTTCGGGGGCGAGATCGAGATCACACTTCCGGACCGTGTCGCCGTTGGCGTAGGTGCGGGACTCGAAGTACTTGCAGTCTTGGCGCATCGGCATGGCGACCATTGTGGCCCATCCAGACACGCTTCAGCTCCGCACCCTGCGACGTGATGGCGCAACCACTGCGCCTCCCGCACCCGTCAGCCGACAGAGCCCTCCATCTGGAGCTCGATCAGACGGGACCATTCGACTGCGTACTCCATCGGGAGCGTGCGGGTGACGGGCTCGATGAACCCGTTGACGATCATGCCCATCGCCTGCTCCTCGGTGAGGCCACGAGACTGCAGGTAGAACAGCTGCTCGTCCGCGACCCTCGAGACGGTGGCCTCGTGGCCGATGACAGCATCACCGGAACCGACCTCCATGTAGGGGTAGGTGTCCGAGATCGACTCGTCGTCGAGGATGAGCGCATCGCATTGGACATGCGACTTGCAGCCGTAGGCATCGTCTTCGACCCGAACCAGGCCGCGGTAGCTGGTGCGACCGCCGTCTTTGGAGATCGACTTGGAGACGATCTTCGAGGTGGTCTCGGGCGCAGCGTGAATCATCTTGGCGCCGGTGTCCTGGTGCTGGTTGGGACCCGCATAGGCCACCGACAGCACCTCTCCCGATGCCTTCGGGCCGGCGAGCACGACAGCCGGGTACTTCATGGTGAGCTTCGAGCCGATGTTGCCATCGATCCACTCCATATGACCTTCTGCTTCGACGTAGGCCCGCTTCGTGACCAGGTTGAAGACGTTGTCGGACCAGTTCTGGATCGTGGTGTAGGTGACTCGGGCCGACGGCTTCACGACGATCTCGACGACAGCGGAGTGCAGCGAGTCGGAGGTGTAGGTCGGCGCCGAGCACCCCTCGATGTAATGCACCTTCGATCCTTCGTCGGCGATGATCAGGGTTCGCTCGAACTGACCCATGTTTTCCGCATTGATGCGGAAATAGGCCTGCAGTGGCATCTCGACCTCGACGCCGGGCGGGACGTAGATGAACGAGCCGCCCGACCACGCGGCGGAGTTGAGCGCTGAGTACTTGTTGTCGTTGGGCGGAATGATCTTGCCGAAGTAGTCCTTGACGAGTTGCGGGTACTCCTTGACGGCGGTGTCCATGTCGCAGAAGAGCACCCCTTGGGCCTCGAGGTCTTCGCGGTTGCGGTGGTACACGACCTCGGACTCGTACTGGGCGGTGACGCCCGCCAGGTACTTTCGTTCGGCCTCGGGGATGCCCAGCTTCTCGTACGTGTTCTTGATCGACTCGGGGACCTCGTCCCAGTCGTCACTGAGATTGCCCTTGGGCTTGATGTAGTAGTAGATGTCGTCGAAGTCGAGGTCGGACGTGTCGCCACCCCAGCTCGGCCGGGGGCGGCGCTCGAATCGCTGGTGGGACTTCAGACGGAAATCCAGCATCCAGTCGGGCTCGCCCTTGAGCCACGACATTTCTCGGAGGATTTCTTCGTTCAGGCCCTTCTTCGGCTTGAAGACGTAGTCCTCTTCGTCAGCCCAGCCGAGCTGATACTTGCCGAGGTCGATGCCGATGTCGGTGGATGCCATGGGGTGGGCTCCTGCAGATTCAGCACACTGCGCCGCAGTGTGGAGAGGGGAATTTCTCCTACGCAGATAGTAACAACTCCAGGGGCCCTTCGGACCGTCGGTCTGGGCCGAGTGCCACTCGGTCGGACTCGACGTCGGTCGCTACGAGAAGGGCATTGTCGACGGGAACAACACGCGCAGTCGTCGGATCCCTACGGAAACAGTGCTTCGAGGAGTTCACCCGAGAGTCCGGCGAGGCGAAGGGCCGTCGCTCGGTTGACGTCCAGGGACTCACCGAATGGATCATCGATCTCGTCAGGGCCGGTCCCGACCAAATCATCAGCGGACCTCGCCTTGCTGGCCGCTGCGATGCGCATCCGCGGATCAACGATGTCGGTGTCGACCGCGCGCAAGAGGTCGATCGCAGTGACAAGCGTGAACACCTTGCCCCGATCGTTCGTCATCGGCGCGATGTCGCGACCGTGACGGCGTTCCATCGTGACGACGAGATCGGCAGCACGCACGATCTTGGGAGTCGTGATGCGAGAACGGTGGTCCCCGACGTCATGGCCCAGTTCGGCAAGGACGGCCGACGCCGCCTCGGACGCCCTGTCCCCGTTGGTGAGGAACCCCGACGACGACACCGCGACCGGAAGGTGTCGCTTGGCGGCTTCGGCCAGCAGCGCGGTGTGCATCATCACCGAGCGACAGATGTTGGCGGTGCACACCACCAAGATGGCGACGTCTCGAGTGTCGGTCGTGTTCACGTCAGTTGAGACGGCGGAGTTCCGTGCGGAACTGCTCACCTCGATGCACGTAAGCCTCGACATTCATTCGAGCATGGAACTCGTCGAGCACGCCCTCACGAATCTTGGCCGGCACGCCGAGTGCCATCGAGCAGCGCGGCACCTCCACGCCGCCGGGCACCATGGCAGCACCTCCCACGAGTGCGTGCTCATGCACGATGGCGTTGTGCAGAACGATCGAACCCGAACCGACCAGCGCCCAGTCGTGGACGATGCATCCTTCGAGGTGGGCCAGATGGCCGACCGTGACGAAGTTGCCGATCTGCGTGGGCGTGAACTGGGTGGTGTGGATTACTGCCCCGTCTTGGATCGAGGTCCCCTCCCCGATCGTGATCGGACCGTCATCCCCTCGGATCACTGCCTGCGGCCATACCGACGACGTTGCGCCGATCGTGACATTGCCGATGATGGTGGCATCCGGGTGGACATACGCAGTCGGGTGGATGTCGGGCGCAAGGTCGCCCAGTGCATAGATCGCCATGCCGTGAACCTAGTGCCGCGTCGGCCTAGAGACCCTCGAAGCGTCCGTAGCCGCCCTGGAAGAACAGCAACGGTCCCTGACCCCCGGTGACCGCTAGTGATCTGACGAGACCGATGACGATGTCGTGATCCCCTCCATCGAGAATCGCATGGATGTCGCAATCGATGTGCCCGACACAGCCGGGCAGGACCGGGGAACCGGTGGCATCGGTGGTCCAGTCGATACCCGCGAACCGATCGTCGGACGGCATGGCGAAGATTCCGCACACGTCTTTTTGATCGTCACCGAGGATGTTTGCGCAAAAGGAACCCGTCTCCCGTATCGCGTGCCAGGTCCCAGAATCCTTCCCCGGGCAGAACATCACGAGCGGCGGATCAAGGGAAACGCTCGCAAAGGAGCCGATCGCCATGCCCGCAGGCCCATCCTCACCGGCCCCGGTCACGACGGTGACACCGGTCGGAAAATGACCGAGCACTCGCCGAAAATCGCCAGGGTCGATCGTCATGTCTGGGCTCCAGTCGGGGTGGGAACGGTGAGCTTCAGTCCTTCGAGGGCGGCAACGACAGTGATGCCGTCGGCCGCCGCATGTCGACGCGTCTGCTCGCAGATGACATCGACCGCCTCGTCATCATGACTCGGATCATGATGGAAGAGCACGAGGGTTTTCGCACCGGACTGCCGAGCCACCTCGAGCGCGTAGTCCGGGGTGCTGTGGCCCCAATGCGCCTTCGCAGTGAACTCGGTAGCTGTGAGTTGGGCGTCGTGGATCAACACGTCGACGCCACGGCACAGTTCGAGCGCACCGGGGGCGACAAAGGTCTTGTCGTCGAGCGGTTCTTGATGGTCGGGCAGATACGCAATCGACACGCCGTTGCGCTCGATACGAAAACCTGCCGTCGGCCCGGTGTGCGGGACCGATCGAGCCATGACCGAGGTCTCCCCGATCGAGAAGTCGGCATCGAGTGCATCGACGAAGGTGACGGAGGCAGGCAGATCGCTGGCCGTGATCGGGAAGAACGGCGGCGCCATGAACCGAGCCATGCAGTCGGCGAGCGACTCCGCCGAGCCGTCACCAGGCCCGTACACGGTGAGCGACGAGTCGGCGTGGTGGAGAGGGGCGAAGAACGGCAGCCCCTGGACGTGATCCCAGTGAAGGTGCGTGAGCAGCGCATGGGCAGTCATCTCGCCGCCGTCACGACCGGTGCCGAAACTGCGAAGGCCGGTGCCGAGGTCGAAGATGATCGGATCCTGGCCTTCGGCCTCGACCGAGACGCAGCTCGTGTTCCCGCCATAGCGGGCGAGGGTCGGGCAGCTGCAGGGTGTCGAACCTCGGACCCCGTGGAAGGTGACGACCACATCTGCCTGCGCATGAGCCCTCATGGTCCGGTCACGGTAGAACACTGCAGCGCAGCCCGAACAGGCCGAGTGACCGATGTCTCACATCGGTGAGTGGGCTCGGGTTGTGTCAGGATGCCCGGCATGCCTTCGTCAGTTCCGCTTCCCGACGGGCTGGTTGCGGTCGTCAAAGAGGACTGCCCGACCTGCGTGCTCGTCGCGCCAGTGCTCGTCGATCTTGCCGATCGATCGTCGATGGTCACCATCACCCAGGACGATCCGACGTTTCCTGCCGACGCCGACTGGGTCGTCCACGATGCCGACCTGTCGTTGTCGTGGCACAACGACATCGTCACGGTGCCGACCCTCCTCAGGGTCGAAAACGGCACTCCCGTGGACCGCACGGAAGGGTGGGATCGCAAGGCATGGGAAGCCTTCACCGGCGTGACCGATCTCGGCCCCGGGCTTCGCGACTGGCAGCCCGGATGCGGCTCGCTCTCGGTCGACCCGAACCTGGCTGACGAACTCGCTGTTCGCTTCTCCGGGTCGGCGATGACGAGTCGTCGGGTGGAGATCGCAGCGCTGGAGGACGAGTGGGAGGCGATGCACGACCGCGACTGGTCCGACGGTCTCCCGGTCGTACCACCCACCGAAGCCCGAGTCCTTCGCATGCTCGAAGGCACCTCCCGAGATCCCGGGGACGTCGTCGCGATCGCTCCACCCGACCTCGTCGAGTGCACGGTGGAGAAGATCGCCATCAATGCCGTCATGGCCGGCTGCCGACCCGAGTACCTCCCGGTCGTGATCGCCGCCGTCGAAGCGGTCTGCTCCGACGAGTTCAACATGCACGGAGTGCTGGCAACCACGATGGATGTCGGGCCGATCCTGATCGTGAACGGACCGATCCGCAACGAAATCGAGATGAACTCGGGTGGCAACGTGCTCGGCCAGGGCAACCGGGCAAACGCCACCATCGGCCGTGCCGTCCAACTGGTGATCCGTAACATCGGTGGCGGGAAGCCGGGAGGCGTCGATCGCTCGGCCCATGGCAGCCCCCACAAGTTGGGCCTTGCCTTCGCCGAGGACGAGGAAGGGTCGCCGTGGGAGTCGTTCGCGCAGAGCCGCGGCTTCAGCGCTGAACAGTCGACGGTCACTGCCTGGTGTGGCGGTGGTCCGACGATCATGGTCGATCAACTGTCACGCACGCCCGATTCGCTCGTGCGACACTTCGCCAAATCACTCCTCACGTCCGTTGCGCCCCGGATGGCGCTGATGGAGACGGTTCTGGTCATCGGCCCAGAACACATGAGCCGCTTCCGTGATGCCGGGTGGGATCGAGCCCGGTTCGTGGAGGAGCTCGAGACCCATCTGGTGATCCAGACCGACGACATCGTGCGGGGTGTCGACGGTATCGACGAGGGGGCAGCACCGGAGATGGCCGGCAACGTGATCTCGAAGTTCTGGCCCGGTGGCATTCACGTCGTGCACGCCGGAGGCCAGACCGGGCTGTTCTCGATGGCATTCGGTGGCTGGATCCCGCCTCCGAAAGGTAGCGTCTGCACGACGAAGGAGATCACCCGATGACCACCGTCCTCGATCCAACCAGCGAGTCCCGTGCCGAGCAGCGCGAACTCGTCATCCGACCCGAATCGCTCGACGGTCTCACGATCGGGCTACTCGACATCTCCAAACCGCGCGGCGATGTCTTCCTCGATCGCATCGAGGAACGTCTCACCTCCATGGGTGCGTCGGTCAACCGGTACATGAAGCCGACATTCGCAAAGCCCGCTCCCGTCGACCTTCGACATGAGATCGCCACATCGTGCGATGCGGTCATCGAAGCACTCGCCGATTGAGGCAGCTGCACGACGTGCAGTGTGCACGACATCAGCGACCTTGAACGACGCGGTGTTCCTGGTGTTTTCGTGGCCTCCGAAGGCTTCGTCGACGCCGCTGAGACCCAGGCCCGAGCGCTGGGCCACCCGAGCGCTCGCGTGTTCACCCCCCATCCCATCCAGGACCGCACCGACGACGAGATGCGAGACATCGCCGACGCCACCGTCGACGCCCTGATCGCAAAGCTGACCGGTCCTCAGTAGCTGCCCGGGCCCTGCCCTCACGGCAGGCGGAGTTTTCGGCCGTCTTCGACGGCCAGCCCATCGCGCACCAGCCCTGCGACCACGCGCCGAGCCCGCTCTGCGGGGACATCGAGCGTCTGTGGGACCGCAGTCATGGCAACCGGTGCCGCCCGCAACGCGTCCACGAGTTGGCCGCGAAGCTGTCGATCACTGCCCGCGAACGGTGCTTGGGGCGCCGACACCCCCGCAGATCCGACCGCCGGGTCGGCCCCGCTACCCCGCCAGCGGCAGCTCGCTGCGATCGGGCACAGCTCACAGGCGGGTGCCCGCTTCGTGCACACCTGCGCACCGAGTTCCATGAGCGACTGGTTCCACAACCACACCGGCTGCGCTGCGGCGAGCACGTCGGCTCGTTCCTGCGCTTCGCCGGGGCTCAGGGTGACGTTGTCGAGGCGAGCCAGAACCCGACCGATGTTCGTGTCGACAACGGCCGCCGGCAACTCGAAGGCAAAGGCTCGAACGGCGCGGGCCGTGTACGGCCCGATCCCCGGAAGTGCCAAGAGTGCCCCGAGGTCGGACGGCACCTCACCGTCATGGTCTGCCGCCATGGCGACGGCGGCTCGGTGCAGGTTGAGTGCCCGACGGTTGTACCCGAGCCCGGCCCATTCCTCGACGACGTGACCGGCGGACGCCGCCGCACAGGCCGACGGGGTCGGAAACCGAGCGAGAAAGCGAGGTAGGCGATCGACGATCCGCGCCACCTGGGTCTGCTGCAACATGACCTCGCTGACGAGGATCGTCCATGGGTCGCGGGTGCGCCTCCACGGAAGGTCGCGAAGATTTGCTCGACCCCAGGCCACGAGCTCGACCTGGATTGCCCGATCCCGTCGCTGTGTCGGCACAGGGGAAGACTGTACGACACCGCACCGTTGCTCCTCTGGGCGATCGACACCACCCGACCCACAATCGCTGCTGCGCACGGGCGGTGCTGCAGACGCTGGCATCCACGCAACCCTCCTGGCCAACCCCGGACTTCGGCCGTGCTGCAGCGGCAACCTAACCTGCACCACATGAACGCCCCGATCCTCGCCGACGCTCGAGCTGCCACCGATGTCATGCAGCAGGTGATCGACAGCGCCCTGTCGAAGCTCTCCTCCGTCGACGACCTCGACGCCCACCAGGTCATCGCCTACGACATTGCCCACGCCGCCGCCGCTGTCGCATCAGCGGCGAACCTGCTCGCCTACGGCGCCCACGGACCACGCGAGGAAGCAGTCACCGTCGCCTTCGTCGCCGACGTGGCCCACGATCTCGCCACTCGGCTGCTGGGTCGCGAAGCGGAGTGGGGCTGTGCGACAGGTGTGCTCGACGAGATCCACGAGTTCCTGGCTGCGGGCCGCGCCCCGGCGTTCGTTGCATCGCTCGTCGACGGAGCACCCAGCCATCTCGACGAAGACATGACCCTGGTTGCAGAGACGTTCCGGCGCTTCGCCGAAGAACAGATCGCGCCGCGGGCCGAACACGTCCATCGCGCCAACACCGATGTTCCCGAGGACATCATCACCGGACTCGCCGAACTCGGCGTGTTCGGACTGTCGGCGCCCGTGGAGTACGGCGGCTTCGCCGAAGGTGGGGTGAACGACTATCTCGGCATGGTCGTTGCCACCGAGGAGCTGTCGCGTGGCTCGCTCGGTATCGGCGGCTCGCTCATCACTCGCCCGGAGATCCTGACCCGGGCCCTCATCGCAGGCGGCACGGAGGACCAGAAGCAGACCTGGCTCCCCCGACTGGCCAGCGGTGAGGTCATGGCTGCCGTCGCCGTCACCGAGCCCGACTACGGCAGTGACGCAGCCAGGGTTCGGGTGGCGGCCACTCCCGGCCCCGACGGAGGTTGGCTCATCAATGGCGTCAAGACCTGGTGCACCTTCGCAGGGCGAGCCGACGTCCTCATGGTGCTCGCCCGCACCGAGGCCGGCTCGAACGATCATCGCGGCCTCAGTGTGCTGATCGTCGAGAAGCCACGCGGCGACGGCCACGGTTTCGAGCATGTGCAGGACCAGGGCGGGAAGATGACAGGCCGGGCCATCGACACGCTCGGCTACCGCGGCATGCACAGCTATGAGATTGCGTTCGAGGACTGGTGGGTGCCGACCGAGAACCTCATCGGAGAAGATGCCGGCCGAGGCCGGGGCTTCTACTACCAGATGCAGGGTTTCGAGAACGGCCGTCTGCAAACGGCAGCCCGAGCGGTCGGCGTCATGCAGGCCGCCTACGAGGCTGCTCGTGCGTACGCCGATGAGCGAGTCGTCTTCGATCAACCGATCGCCCAGTACCAGCTCACCCGGGCAAAGTTGGGACGGATGGCCGTGATCATCCAGGCAGCACGGCAACTGTCGCTCCATGTCGCCGAACTCATGGGCAAGGGCGAGGGCGCGCTCGAGGCGTCGATGGCCAAGGCGTACGTCTGTCGGGCTGCGGAGTGGGTGACCCGCGAGGCGATGCAGATACACGGCGGTATGGGGTACGCCGAGGAGTACGACGTGAGCCGCTACTACGTCGACGCCAGGGTGCTGTCGATCTTCGAGGGCGCCGACGAGACCCTTGCGCTCAAGGTGATCATTCGTCGGTTGCTGGCAGAACGGAGCTAGCACCGGGTTCGAGACCGAAGCCGATGGTGAGACCGTCGGCCTCGGTCAGGCGACTGCTCACCACTGCGAGTGTCCGGTCGTAGCTGCTCTCGAGAATTGCTGCGGTCGCGTCGGGCACATCGGTTCGACCGGGCTCGGAAAGACGAATGACGTAGCCGTCACCTCGGTCCACCCACGTCGGGATGTAGTGAACGCCGATCGCTTCGATCTCCCCTGCGTCGTTCTCGCGCAGTTCGATCGTTGCGATCATGCCGTCCTGGCTCGCAGCAACACAGCAGTTGGCCGACTGATTCGACAGGAAGTTGCCGACGCCGAACACCACCCACTCGTCGCCAACCTTGTCGATCGGCTGCACGACGTGCGCATGATGCCCGACCACGAGGTCGACCTCCTCGGTCGGAAGGATCGCGTCGAGCCAATCGATCTGCGACTGGATCGGCTCGTGGCGATACTCCGCCCCCCAGTGCAACGAGACCACCACAAACTCCGCGCCTGCCTCCTTGGCGATGCGGGCTTCCTCGACGATCGCCACCGGGTCGATCAGGTCGACGAGATACTGACGATCGGCGGGCATCTGAAAGCCGTTGAGCGAGTAGGTGGCCGAGATGTGGGCGATCACGATGTCGTTCACCCGGTAGAGCACCGGCGCGAGATCTTCCTCCTCACTGGCAGCCTGGCCGGCGTACGGCAGGCCGATCTCTCGCATCACCGTGATGGTGTTGATCGCCCCCTGTGCTCCCCGGTCGAAACTGTGATTCGACGCCAGGGAGCAACCGTCGTAGCCGACGTCGCGGGCCGCCTCGGCAAACGCGCGTGGCGCGTTGAACATCGGATAGCCGGAGAGATTGGAGTCGTCGATCGAGATCGGCGTCTCGAGGTGACAGATGGCGAGGTCGGCACCCTCGATGAGGGGTCTGACCTCGGCGAACAGCGGCGTGAAGTCCCATCCCGGATCGGCATGTTCGGCACCGGCACGCTGCACCGCTCCGTGGGGAAGCAAGTCGCCGGTGAAGAGCAGGCGGGCCGTGCGCAGAGGAGGCACGGTCGTCGTCGTGGTCGTGGTGGTCGTCGTCGTGGTCGAACTGGTCGTCGTGGTGCTGCTGCTGGTGCTGCTCGGGGTCACCACGAGCGCAGCGTCGACCTCGGAAGCGTCGCTGCGCCAACGCACCTGGACCGACGCGCCGACAACGAAGGCCACGACACACGCAAGGAGGAACGCGCCCCGGCGTCGACTCATCTGAAGAGCTCCAGGGCGACAGGGCAGTCGGTGCGAAACCTTGCCTCGGCGGCAGGGATCGGTCCCCCGGGTCCGATCACCGACGTCATCAGTTCGACCGGCACAACCTCGAACAGGTCATCCCACGGCTCGTCACTGATGACCATGTCGCGCAGCGCCTCCCACATGCGCTGAGGGAGGCATCGTCCGACCCCGGCAACCAGCCAGACCGGGATGCCGGCTGCATTCGCCACCGCTGCTGCCTGAAGCGACCCGATGGCGCACAGTGCGGAGTCCGGGCCCAGTGCATCGGTCTCGAGCAGCACGAGGTCGGCGTGCAGCACCGCCTGACCGAGGCCTGCGAGCGGAACGTCGACTGCGAGACGATCAGCGGCGTCGAGTCGGTACACCAACCCGCCCCCGTCGCCGACGGTGTCGGCGACGAACACCTCGATGTCACCTCGAGCGAGGAGCGCCGCACCCACCAGTTCACCAGCACCGACGACAACGATCCCAGTGTCGCCGGCAAGGGCATGGGTCACCTCGCGGCCGGTCTTGTCGCGCGCGATCGCCTCCGCCGCGTCCCACGCCTCCGATCCCGGATCCGGGCCGGTGAGCATGCGCGCGGCAAGCCACACGAGCGGCCCCGACGACGGTCGATGCTCGATCAATTGACGGCAGGCGAGAACGAGTTCGGACCGATCGTGGGCGACGGCCCCGAGCGCTATGGCAGCTTCGTGGACGAGCGACGCAGTTCCGACATCGCCCGCCCGAGCCATGTACCGCAGTCGCTCGATCGGGTGCACGAACGGCGATCGTACCCACCGCCGACCCGATGCGAGGGACCGGCTGCAAGCTGCGCTAGCTTTCCCCCTCGTGGCAACCGATCTCGATCTCGAACTGACGCCGCTCGAGGGGGAATCCCGCACCCTCGGTGACTTCATGACCACGTTCCCACTGGTGCCCGTCGTGCTCGATCCCTACACGAACGAGAGCGCCTGGATCCTCGACACCGCCCATCGAGTGCTTTCCCATTTCCGGGGCGCCGGTTGTCGACCGTGCTGGATCGTCACCTGTGCCCTCGACGATGCCAAGGACTATCTGGGTCCCTACGCCGACGAGTTCCTGAGCTTCGCCGACCCTTCGCGCAGCGCAGTCCGGGCGCTCGGCGTCGAGCAGGCTCCTGCCCTCCTGCTGGTCCGCCAGGACGGCGAGGTCACCGCCAAGGCCGAGGGTTGGAGCAGCGACGATTGGCGAGCGGTCACCGAGGCCATCGCCGAACTCTCGCACTGGAGTCGTCCTGCCATGCCGGCCCCCGGCGATCCTGGCACCTACTCGGGCACCCCGATCTCGGTCTGAGCAGCCCGCCAGTCGCGCCACGCGACTCGCAACAGCACCGGCACGATGACGGCCACCCCGGCGCCGTGCAGAAGCACCAGCCCCCATTCGGCGGTCGAGTCAGCGACGAGCGCACGCTGGACGACCGTCACGGCGAGCACGACGGGCAGCAGCACCGACGCAATCACCAGTGAACGCTTCTTCCACTGGCTGCAATCGAGCGCATGGGCGATCCTGCCGATCGCGTGCTCGGGGTCTCCGCTCATGGGCCGGACCCTACCGGCGGGTACCGTGAGCCCATGACCGAGTTCGCCTACTCCGATCTCCTGCCAACCGGACCCGACACCACCACGTACCGCCTCGTCACCACCGACGGTGTCTCGACGTTCGACGCCGAGGGGCAGACGTTCCTGAGGATCGAACCATCGGCGATCCGGGAGCTCACCCGAGAGGCGATGCACGACATTGCGCACTATCTGCGAACCGAGCACCTCGAGCAGCTCGCGTCGATTCTCGACGATCCGGAAGCGTCACCGAACGACATGTTCGTGGCCACGGAACTGCTCCGCAATGCCAACATCGCAGCAGCCGGTGTGCTTCCCATGTGCCAAGACACCGGCACTGCGATCGTCATGGGCAAGAAAGGTGAGCGGGTCGTGACCTTCGCCGACGATGCGGAGGCGATCAGTCGCGGGGTCTTCGACACCTATACCGAGACCAACCTCCGGTACTCCCAACTTGCGCCGCTCTCGATGTTCGACGAGCAGAACACCGGGAACAACCTCCCGGCTCAGATCGAGCTCTACTCGAAGCCCGGCGACAGCTACGAGTTCCTGTTCATGGCCAAGGGCGGTGGCTCGGCCAACAAGTCGTTCCTGTTCCAAAAGACGAAAGCGTTACTCAACGAGGCCTCGATGATCGACTTCCTCGACGAGTCGCTTCGCTCGATCGGCACGTCGGCCTGCCCGCCGTATCATCTCGCCCTCGTCGTCGGCGGCACGTCGGCCGAGTTCGCGTTGAAGACGGCGAAGTACGCGTCGGCCCACTACCTCGATTCGCTCCCGACCGCCGGCGATGCTGCAACCGGTCATGGCTTCCGCGACCTCGAGTGGGAACAGCGCATCCTCGACCAGACCCGCGGGTTCGGGATCGGTGCCCAGTTCGGGGGAAAGTACTTCTGTCATGACGTTCGCGTGATCCGGCTGCCTCGGCACGGCGCGTCCAATCCGGTGGCACTCGCCGTGAGCTGCTCGGCCGATCGTCAGGCCCGGGCAAAGATCACCGCCGAGGGCGTCTTCCTCGAGCAACTCGAGACCGATCCGGCCCGCTTCCTTCCCGAAGCAGCCGAGGACGAACTGAGCGGCGAGGTTGTCGCCATCGATCTGAATCAGCCCATGGATGCGATCCGCAACCAGTTGAGCCGCTACCCGGTCAAAACCCGGCTGAGCCTCACCGGCACGCTCGTCGTCGGCCGAGACATTGCCCATGCCAAGATCAAGGAACGACTCGACGCCGGCGAACCGATGCCGCAGTACCTTCGCGATCACGCCATCTATTACGCCGGTCCGGCCAAGACGCCGGAGGGCTACGCATCGGGGTCGTTCGGGCCGACGACCGCAGGACGAATGGACTCCTACGTCGAGCAGTTCCAGGCGGCGGGGGGATCGTTCGTGATGCTCGCAAAGGGCAATCGCTCCCGGCAGGTCACCGAGGCGTGTGCCACACACGGCGGCTTCTACCTCGGCTCGATCGGCGGACCGGCCGCCCGACTCGCCAAAGACTCCATCCGTAACGTCGACGTCCTCGAGTTTCCCGAGCTCGGCATGGAGGCGGTGTGGAAGATCGAGGTCGAGGATTTCCCAGCGTTCATCGTGGTCGACGACAAAGGCAACGATTTCTACGCCGAAGTCACCACCCCGGTGAAGCTTCGCTGAGCGCAGCAGGCACCGACTGCGCAGCCCCGATCGGCACCGATGACCCCAGCACAGCACGGTCGGTGCACGTCCCACGTGGATGCGCATCGAGAGGCTGTGCCAAGGTCTGCCCCGTGAAGATCCGAATCGGCTACGGACTCGGGGCGGTACCGTCGCTGTACCCCTCGGCAAAGAACGACCTTGGCGGCCTCGGTGGCGTGGTCGACGACCTCGACCGGCTCGGATTCGACAGCCTGTGGTTTCCCGAGCGCATCAACGCAGCGCAACTCGATCCCATCGTGGCCATGGCCTACGTGGCCGGTCGAAGCGAGCGCCTCAAGTTCGGTCCGGCCGTCTCGGTGATCCCCGGTCGCAATCCAGTCCTGATGGCCAAGATGCTTGCCAGTCTCGACGTCGTCAGTGGGGGCCGTTGCCTCCCGGCGTTCGGTCTCGGCATCGCCAACACTGCCGAGCATCAAGCCTTCATGGTCGATCGCACGGATCGAGGACCATGGCTGAACGAGGCGCTGCCACTCATGCGTCGGCTCTGGACCGAAGATGTCGTCGACCATGTCGGCGAGCGTTTCTCGTTCACGGGAGCTCGCGTGCTTCCCAAGCCGATCCAATCGCCCTTCGAGGTGTGGCTCGGCGGCCAGGCACCGTCGGAGCTCCGGCGAACCGGTCGCCTCGCCGACGGCTGGCTTGCCAGCTTCGCAACACCGATGAGCGTGGCCACCGGTATCGAGGTGATCGAGAACGCAGCCGCCGACGCCGGGCGTGCAATGGACCGCGGGCACATCGGTGTGCTGATCCCCTACGTTCCGTCCGGCTCCACTCTGCCGACCGCCGCAGTGGAGCGGGTTGCGGCCCGTCAGCCCGATGCCAAACCCGAGGACATCATTGCCACGAGCCATCAGGCCTTGGCCGACATGGTCGACGCCTTCATCGATGTCGGAGCGAGCAAGTTCGTGCTGCTCCCGTTCGCCGAACCTGCCGACTGGCACGCCGAGCTCGAACAGCTGGCCCCGATCCTCGACAAGCAGACCTGAGTCCGAACCACTGACCAACGCCTGTCGAGAACGCTGTGGTGGCGATCAGACGGCCAGGAACGCAGGCGCATTCTCGAACACGCCGTCGGCCGCACCGTCGCCACCCAACCATTCCAGCGCTGCCCCGTAGACCGATCGGGTGTCGATCGCGAGCGGGATGTCTCCGTTGTCGAGGGAGTCGAGCTCGTAGCCTCCGTGCACCACGCCGCCGTTCACCGCCGGTCCGAACACGAACTGCAGACCACCGTTGCCATGATCGGTTCCCCCCGATCCGTTCTCGCGAACCCGGCGACCGAACTCACTGGTGGTGACGACCATGACTCGGTCGCGATCGCCCGATTCGTCGAGTCGGGTGAAGAACTGTTCGAGCGCTGTCCCGATGTCGCGAAGCAGTGCATCGTGGTTGTCGAGCTGACCGGCGTGGGTGTCGAAGCCGCTTACACCGACGGTCAGCACTCGCGTGCCGATGTCCATACCGATGATCCTGGCTGCGGTGTCCAGAAGCTCGACGGCCGACCGACCTGCGCCAGGCGTGTTGCTCTCATAGCCGAGATCGTCGGTGCCCGACGATGTGGCGGCCAGGAGGGCGACGGCATCGAGCGTGCCTGGGATCGCCTGCTGAGCTGCGGCGAGTGTCGGTTCGGTGACGAGGGGTGCGGAGGTGGCCAGAAATGCTGCGACGAGGGCGTCGGTGTCGGTCCCCGGCTGGGTCATGAGGTTGAAATCGGCCGGGTTCCGGATCGCGGTTGCCATCGTCTCCAACCCGACCAACGCCGGGCTTCCGCCGCCCAGCGCAATGGCGCGCAAGGGGTCCGGGACGCCGTTGCGTTCGGCATCGACGGTCAGGTCGAGCCACCGTCCGAGCCAGCCGGTCTGTGACGGCGATCCCGGCACACCAGACCACCAGGTGTCCATCGCCTGGAAGTGCGAACGCGATTGCTGCGGCATTGCGACCCCGGCGATTGCACTCATCGTCCGGTCGTCCCAGAAGCCGACAAGTCCACCGAGGGCGGGGTGGAGGCGGTAGTCGGTCCCGCCGAGAACCACGAGTTCGCCATCGTCGATGGCCAACTGCGGACGCGCATCGTGGTAGCCCCCGACCGGCGGAACGAGTGTGTTGAGGGCGTCGTTGCCCCCGCCCATCTCGAGCACGACCAGCACCCGATCGGTCACCGACACGCCGGCACCCGTCGCCACCGTGGTTTCGGTACCCGCCACCGTGGTCGTGGTCACGAGGGACGTCGTCGGAACCGCTGCTGCGGGACGGGTCGCGTCGATGCTGTCGCCCAGCAGCATCGCCCAGGCACCGCCACCGACCGCAGCGGCGCCAGCAGCACCGCCCAGAAAGGCTCTCCGAGAGATCGGCATCATCGACTCCTAGGCGATCAGCAGGTCGGGTGACGCAAGGGCGAGGGCGAGTGCCCCCTCCCCCGGTCGAACGGTCACGGAACGATCGAGATCGGCCAATGCAGCCAGCGTCGGTGCAGAGAACCCGCCGGGGCGAAGAAGCAGGTCGGCCAAACGGGCCCAGTCGCCCTCTCGAGCTGCGACCAGGGCAGGAGCATCGGCGGGAGTTCGCCTGGCCAGATCGGTTGCAACGGAAAAACGGGCGGCGGTCGCCGACGAGCCCAGCCAGGTCGATGCCCCCGGATACCCACCGACGTTGGGCGGGTTCGCCGGAAGCTGACCGAGGAGGCGAAGGGCCCGGATGAGCGCAGCGGTCTCGACGCGAGCCCCGGTACTTGCGATCGACTGCAACAACCAGGGAAGTGGCGCAGCCACAGTGGGGCTCGCATGACCGGCAACGCCGGTCGTGAGGATCGCCCGTGCGAGGGCGGAGACGTCGAGGTCGGCAGCCTCGAACACCGAGCCGAGATCGAAGATCGTTGTCGTGTCGATGTTGCCGAGAAGGTAGCGGCCGAGTTTCGAGGCGATGAAGACGGGACAGGCAGGACTCGACGTGACTGCGGCGATCGTCGTGTCGACATCGTGCACGCCATCGACCCCGAGCAAAGTCTGCGGCGTGTCGTCATGACGACGGGGCACGAAGCGGGCCTGGTAACCGGAACGGGGCCGAACCACCCAACCGGTCAGCGCAACCGTGGCGGCCCTTACGTCGGCCTCGGTGAAGTTGTTGATCCCAACGGTGTAGAGCTCGAGGAGTTCACGCCCGAAGTTCTCGTTGGGCGACTCGCCGGTACTCGTTGCACCGTCGAGAAACACGAGCATCGCCGGGTCGGTCGTGACCTTCCGAATCAGCTCCCGAACGTCGCCTCGGCCGAGCGCTCGACAGAGTTCGAGGTGGTCGAGCATCGCCGGCAGGTACCGAACGACTTGAAACGACACCGCAAAGTGGTCATGCCAGAACCAGGCGAGCTGATGGTCGAGCGGACGATCGGTGGTCTGCAGTCGGGTCATCCATCGATCGAAGGCCTCGAGGGTCTGGGCCCGGGAGGCCTCTCGATCCGAGCGGTCGTAGGTGAAGTCCCAGTCGGCCCACGCCGACGCCTCTTCTGCGATGCCAACGGCGGAGGGGTCGACGAGCCGATCGATCGTCCCTGCGACGCCGAGCGCTTCGAGTTCGTCGAGCGCTCCGGGGGCCAGACCCCAGGTCGCTCGGCGAGCCAGGAACGCAACCGCTTCACGGGTGGAGTCGAACTGCATCACACGCACAGTGTCGGCTGCGAGTGTGATGATTGTGTGACGACCCGACTAGAGACGTTCGAGTGCCGACCCGAGGTCGTCGATCAGATCCTGCGCCGACTCGATGCCCACGCTGAGCCGCACGAGATCAGCTGGTACTTCGAGTTCGGACCCGGCGGCGGACGCGTGGGTCATCACGCCGGGATGCTCGATCAGCGATTCGACGGCACCGAGTGACTCGGCGAGCGAGAAGACTTGTGTCGTGGTGGTGAGACGCATCGCCGCCTCTGCACCGCCGGCGACCCGGAACGACACCATGCCCCCGAAGTCGTTCATCTGTCGGCTTGCGACCTCGTGGCCGCGATGCTCGGGCAGCCCCGGATACAGCACATGGGTGACCTTGTCGCTATCGAGGAGGAGCTCGACGATCGCCCGAGCGTTTTCGCAGTGCCGATCCATGCGCACAGCCAGGGTTTTGAGGCCTCGCAGCGTGAGGTAATTGTCGAACGGTGACCCCACCGCCCCGATTGCGTTCTGCAGATAGGCGAGGCGTTCGGCGAGTTCGGTGTCGTTCGTTGCGATGAAGCCACCGACGACGTCGGAGTGACCACCGCAGTACTTCGTCGTCGAATGGACCACCACATCAGCACCTTGGCCGAGCGGCTGTTGCAGATAGGGCGTTGCGAAGGTGTTGTCGACGACGAGCTTGGCGCCACCGCCATGTGCGACCTCGGCGACGGCAGCGATGTCGACAACGTTCAACAACGGGTTGGTCGGCGTCTCGACCCACACGATCTTTGTCTGGGGACGCAGCGCAGCGCGAAGTTCCTCGGGGTCGGTGAGGTCGGCTGCCGACCACTCGATGCCCGCCGGTGCCAGGATCGCAGAGATGAGGCGAAACGTGCCGCCGTAGGCATCGTTGCCGAGGACGACATGATCACCGGGGGCCAAGGTGCGCAACAGCGTGTCCTCGGCCGCCATCCCCGACGCGAAGGCCAGTCCGTGGGAGGCCCCCTCGAGCGATGCGAGACATTCTTGGAGCGCTTGGCGGGTCGGGTTGTTCGTCCGCGAATACTCGTACCCGCGATGCACGCCGGGTTGCTCCTGCACGAACGTCGTGGCGAGCGAGATCGGGGTGACGACTGCACCACTCGCCGGGTCGTGTCGTTGTCCGGCGCGGATGGCGCGGGTTTCGAATCCGAATGCGTTCGCGTCGGCGAAGATGTCGTCAGCCATGATGATCAGCCCTCCTGGGCCGAGGAGAGGAAGTTCAAGACGTCACTCGACGAGATGACCGCGCAGGGTCGACCACCATCGAGTACCAGCATTGCCGAGCAGGATTCGAGCATCTCCACCGCGAGGGCAACCGGTTCGCCGGCGCCGATGGTCGGGAGGGCCGGAGCCATGATGTCCTCAACGGTCTTGTCGAGCACCGCATCGGTGTCGAAGGCGAGTTCCATCAGCCGCAGCTCGCTGACCGAACCTGCGATCTCGGCGGCAGCGAGCGGCATCTCACCCTTCCCGACCGGGAGTTGGCTGACACCATGCTCGTGCATCATCGACACTGCGTCGCGCACGAGCTGGTGGGGCTGGACATAGAGCAGATCGGGAACCCCGCTCGACCTGCTTTCGATCACGTCGGCCACCACCGGTCCATCGGCTCGGAGGAAGCCGAAGCCGGCCATCCACTGATCGTTGAACACCTTCGACAGATAGCCACGCCCCGAGTCGGGGGTGAGTACGACGATGAGATCCTCGGGCCCACAACCGTCGGCGACCTGCAGCGCCGCAGCAACGGCGGTACCGCACGAACCTCCGATGAGGAGGCCCTCTTCTCGACTGACCCGCCGAGCCATCCGGAACGAGTCGGCGTCGCTGATCGGAATGACGTGGTCGATCAGATCGCCGTGGTAGGTGTCGGGCCAGAAGTCCTCGCCGACGCCCTCGACGAGATACGGACGGCCGGAGCCACCGGAGTACACCGATCCCTCCGGGTCTGCTGCGATCACCTGGATCGCCGGATTCTGTTCCTTCAGGTAGCGACTAACTCCTGAGAGCGTCCCGCCGGTGCCGGCGCCGGCGACGAAATGAGTGACGGTGCCGTCGGTTTGCCGCCAGATCTCCGGTCCCGTTGTCTCGTAGTGCGACAGCGGATTGGTCTGGTTGTGGTACTGGTTCGGCCGGTACGCACCTGGGATCTCGTTCATCAGACGTTCGGCGGTCGAGTAGTACGACTGCGGGTCGTCGGGGGCCACCGCAACCGGGCACACCACGACCTCGGCCCCGTAGGCCCGTAGGAGGTCAACCTTCTCGGGTGCGACCTTGTCGGTCATCACGAACACACACGAGTAGCCCCGCTGGGCTGCAACGATGGCGAGTCCGACGCCGGTGTTTCCCGATGTCGGCTCGACGATCGTGCCGCCGGGTTTGATCAGACCCTCCCGTTCTGCGTGGTCGATCATCGTCACCGCCGGCCTGTCCTTGGACGAGCCACCGGGGTTCATCATCTCGGCCTTCACGACGACGCGACACGGTTTGTCGGCGGCCACCTGTTTGAGATTGACCAACGGGGTATTCCCGATCATGTCGAGAACCGAGTCGAAGATCTCCATGCCCACAGTCTCCCTTCCTGATCGACCAACCAGAACGTGCCAGCGGGCATTCCGTCCGAGTAGTTTCTGACGGTCCGTCAGGAACTGGTTGGAGGACCCGATGTCGGAAGCCGCTGCGTCGCCCGCAACAGGACTCCTCAGCAACATCCGAGTGATCGAATCGAGTCTGCTCGGCCCCGGACATGTTGCCACCTTCTTCGCCGACCTGGGAGCCGATGTCATCAAGGTCGAATCGCCCCAAGGGGACTACATCCGGCAGATGACCTGGCCGATCATCGACGGCGTGTCGCTGCTGCACCTGCACACCCATCGCGGAAAGCGCAGCATCACCTTGAATCTCAAGACCGAAGAAGGCGTCGAGCTCTACAAGGAGTTGGTCCGTGGCGCCGACGTCGTGGTCGAGGCCCAGAAACCGGGCGCACTCGCAAGCTTCGGGCTGGGTTACGACGTACTCAAGCAGATCAACCCGAAATTGGTGTTCGCCACGCTCTCGGGCTACGGCTCCACCGGCCCCTACCGAGACATGCCCAGCCACGGAATCGCCTACGACACCTGGGCCGGCATCGTGCAGCCGGTCATCGACGACGAGGGCTTCTGCCGGATCCCTCCGACGATGCCCAACGTCGGGATCAACGTCGGTCCCATGGTCGCTGCGATGGGCATCCTCGCCGGGATCATCAAGGCACGCGAGACCGGGGAGGGCTGCGAGATGGAGTTCGCGCAGTCCGATGCGGCGGCCTACATGGACTGGTACCGCATCGAGTCGGAACGGGCCTACCTCCGTCCCGAAAACGAAGTGACCGGCAATCCGGCCGACAATTTCGAGCGACGCCCTGCCGGGCTGGCGGGCATGTGGGAAGGCGTTCGCTACCAGATGTACGAAGCCGAGGACGGCCACGTGCTGTTCATGGCCAGCGAGCAGGCGTTCTGGCGGAACTTCTGCAAGGGCGTCGATCGGATGGATCTGTTCGAGCGCTGGCCAGGCGCGAAGTACGCCGACCACGCCAAGGGGAACACCGAACTACAACGGGAACTGCAGGCGATCTTCAGGACGAAAACCTGCCAGGAGTGGCTGGCCTTCTCCGAGGAGCACATCACCACCATCGCCCCGGTCAACACGCCGGCCAACATCGGTGATGATCCCCAGTTCAGGCACCGGATGGGCTTCTACCCGATCGAGTCGTTGGGTTGCGAACAGTTGCCTCTGCCTGCCTTCGTCAACGGCGAACCACTCCCCTGCCCGACGAAGGCGCCGACGGTCGGCGAGCACACCGACGAGGTCATGGCCGAGATCGGCAAGTCCGACGCCGAGATCGCCGCACTGCGGGACGGCGGTGCGTTCGGCTGAAGCCGGCATCGTCGCACCCGCCCCGGGAGGCAGGCGTCAGGTCCGAACGAAACCGCGGTAATTGTCGGCGACGACCTGGTCGCACACGGCCCGATACTCGGGAAAGCCCGGGAGCGGCATGAAGACCCGTGGCTTGCCCGGCACGTTCGCGCCCAGGTACCAGCTGCTGCAGCCGTGAAAGAGGGTGTGGTTCGCCACCTCGTTGACGTACCCGACCCATTCGGTCTGCGCCTCGTCGGTCGGCTCGATCGTGTGCAGACCGCCGTCGTCGAGGGCCGCAACGGCCGCCGCGATCCATTCCACGTGCTGTTCGATCGACACGATCATGTTGGTCAACACGCTGGGACTCCCCGGTCCAGTGACGGTGAAGAGATTGGGGAAGCCAGCGATCTGCAGACCGAGGTAGGTCAACGGGCCCGCCGACCAGACGTCGCGCAGCGTTCGTCCCCCGCGCCCCTCGATGGCAATCCGATCGAGCGCACCAGTCATGGCGTCGAAGCCAGTTGCGAAGACGATGTCGTCGACCTCGTAGACCACCCCACCGACGACAGGCCCGGCCTCGTCGATTCGATCGATCGGATCGGACGAGACATCGATCAGCCGGACGTTGGGTCGGTTGTAGGTGGCGTAGTACCCGGTGTCGACACAGAGACGCTTGCACCCCACGATCGTGTCCGGACTGAGAAGCGCTGCCGTTTCGGGGTCGTCGACCTGCTCGGCGATTTTGCGGCGGATGTACTCGGCGGCAGTGGCATTGGCTCGTTCGTCGAGCAACAGATCCTCGTAGGCACGCAAGAAACTCAGACCACCGACCGCCCACCGTTCGTCGTACTGCGCTGCGAGTTCGGCCTCGTCGGCATCGAGCGCGCTGACGTCTCGCCTCGGCTGGTGACCCCCGAACGCGCTGGACGAATCGCGAGCGCGACGTCGCCAACCGGCATAGTCGGCTTTGATCTCGGCCACCGCAGCCGGCTCCAACGGTTCGTTGTGGGCGGGAACCGCCCAGGTCGCGGTGCGCTGGAAGACGGTGACATGCTCGGCTTCCGCTGCGATGAGCGGAATCGACTGCACCGCCGAGCTGCCGGTGCCGATCACGGCCACGCGCCGATCTGCGAAATCGACCCCCTCGTGCGGCCAACGTCCGGTGTGAAATGTTCGACCGGCGAAGGCGTCACGGCCCTCGATGTCGGGGACGTTGGCGGCCGACAGGCAGCCGGTCGCCATCACGACGAAGCGGCAACTGCGTTCGACCCCGTCGCTCGCAGTGACCGACCATCGGTTGGTCGATTCGTCGAAGCGGGTCGCCGACACCGTGGTCGAGAGGGTGATGTCGGCGTGCAGGTCGAATCGGTCGGCGACATGCTCGATGTAGGCGAGGATCTCGGCCTGGGTCGCGTATTTCTCGGTCCACTCCCACTCCTGTTCGAGTCGGTGATCGAACCCCAGGGAGTACTCCATGCTCGGCACGTCGCACCGGGCTCCCGGGTAGCGATTCCAGTACCAGGTGCCGCCAACCCCGTCACCGCGCTCGATCACTTCGGCACGCAATCCAAGTTCGTTCGCCTTGTGCAGCATGTAGAGCCCGGCGAAACCGGCTCCCACGATGACCATGTCGAGTTCGCGGCGCAACGCAGCGGGAGTCATGGTCAGACCCTGCCACTTGGCGCGAGCTCCGACCAACTGCAATCGTTTCGCCCATGGCAGAGCAGCATCGCCGTTCCGACCAACTCGACTCGTTCGGTGTCTGGCAGTTCACCGACGGTATCAGCGGTGCCGAGGCCGCCTCGATGGCTCAGCGGATCGAGTCACTCGGCTATTCGGCGCTCTGGATTCCCGAGGCGGTGGGCAGGCACGCCTTCGTCAACTCGGCGAATCTCCTGCTGGCGACCGACGATCTCGTGATCGCCACGGGCATCGCCGGCATCCACAACCGCCCGGCATGGAGCACCAAGATGGCGGCAACCGAGCTCGACGAACTGTCCGGGGGGCGCTTCGTCCTCGGTCTCGGCGTCAGCCACGCCCCGATGGTGACACTGCGAGGGCTCGACTACAGCAAGCCACTCTCGGCCATGCGCGACTACCTCGACGCCATCGATCAGGCGATCACCATGACGCCAGGTGAGATGCCTCCGGTCGTGCTCGCCGCGCTCGGCCCGAAGATGCTCGAGCTTGCGGGCACCCGGACAGCCGGCGCCCATCCCTACTGGACGACACCCGAGCACACCGCCGAAGCTCGAGCGATCATGGGACCCGATGCCTGGCTCTGTGTCGAGCAGAAGTGCATCCTCACCACCGACCGCGACATCGCCCATGCGCGTGCCAACGAACAACTCGAGATGTACATCAGCCTTCCGAACTACCGCAACAATTGGATCCGCCTCGGCTTCACCGAGGACGAGATTGACGGGCGCGCCGCTCGATTCGTCGACGCCGTTGTCGCCTGGGGTGACGACGACGCGATCGCTGCCCGCCTGCAAGCACACGTCGATGCCGGCGCGAGCCATGTGTGCATCCAGGCAGTGGACGTGAGTGGCGATCGCAGTCGTCCCGATTGGAACCTGCTGGAAACGTTCGCACCGAAGGGCGCATGATGTCGGCTGTTCCCACCGGTATCGACGCCGGGCCGGTCACCGCCTGGATGACGACCTGCATCCCGACGCTCGTCCCACCGCTGAGCTTCGAACTGATCACCGGTGGGGCCAGCAACCTCACCTTCCTGGTGACCGACGCCGAGGGTGGCCGCTGGGTTCTTCGACGACCGCCGACCGGCCACGTGCTGGCGAGCGCCCACGACATGGCGCGTGAACACCGCATCATTGCCGCCCTCGCTGACACACCGGTTCCGGTGCCTCCTGCCATTGGCCTGTGTCAGGACGAGGCGGTCAACGGCGCCGACTTCTACGTCATGGGCTTTGTCGAAGGTGAGATCGTCTTCGACCGAAGCGACGGCGAGGCGTACGACCCGAGCAAACGACAGGGTCTCGCTGCGTCACTGGTCGACACGCTCGTCGATCTGCACGCACTCGAACCCGCAGCTGTGGGCCTCGGTGATCTCGGCCGCACCGAGGACTACTGCGCCCGGCAGTTGCGCCGTTGGAAACGCCAGGTCGACGAGGGCTCCGATCGCGATCTTCCATTGTTCCAGGAACTCCACACCCGGTTGGTCGACGGCGTGCCGCCCCAGCAGGGCGCCGGCATCGTGCACGGCGACTATCGCCTCGATAACTGCATGGCCGGGTTCGACGGAACGATCGCCGCCGTACTCGACTGGGAGCTGTGCACGCTCGGCGACGTGCTGGCCGACCTTGCCGGCATGGTCATGTGGTGGGGTGACGATCCCGAGGCACGGGGTCGGTTGGGTGACGTGCCGACCAAGGCAGACGGCTTCGGTACCGCCGACGACGTCATTGCCCGCTACGCAGCGCGCAGCGACCGCAACCTCTCGGACCTGCCGTGGTACGTCGCATTCCAGCATTGGCGACTCGCAGCGATCAGTGAAGGTGTTCGGGTGCGTTACGCAGCCGGCGCGATGGGCGACCAGGAACGCGACAACGACGAGCAGTCGGACGGGATCGACTACCTGTTGTCGGGGGCCGAGGCCTGGCTCGCCAAGACGTGAGGGCGGCGAGCCGGCGGCGCCTCAGCCGAGCGCTGCGATCGCAGCGTCGTAGTCCGGTTCCTCGGTGAGTTCCGTCACCAACTCGGTGTGCACGACGACACCGTCCCGGTCGAGGACCACGACCGCCCGGGCCGCCAGTGCAGCCATCACGCCGTCGGTCATCAGTACGCCGTAGGTCCGCAGCAGGTCCGGACTCCGAAAGGTCGAGCCGGTGATGACATTGTCGATCCCCTCTGCCCCGCAGAAGCGGGCGGCCGCCGGGGGAAGGTCGGCCGAGACGCACACGACGATGGTGTTGTCGAGCGCGGCAGCACGTTCGTTGAACGCACGTACCGACTTCTGACACGTTCGGGTGTCGATCGACGGGAAGATGTTGAGAATGACCCTTTGGCCGGCCAGGTCACCCTTGTGGAGCGGACTCCAGTCGGCCTTGGTGAGGGTGAAGTCGGGGGCGCTGGTCCCGACCGAGGGGAGGTCGCCGTCAACTTGGATGGGGTTGCCGCGAAGCGTGATCTCTGGCACGTGGGGCAGCATAGGACGATGACACCTGCTGTTGAACTGCTGCGCAGCCTCGGGATCGACCACCGCATCGTCGAGTACGACCACGATCCGAGTCACCGGTCGTTCGGCGAGGAGGCGGTCGAGGCGCTCGGTGTCGATCCCGATCATGTCTTCAAGACCTTGATGGTCACCCTCGACGACGGCACCCACGCGATCGGCGTCATCCCGGTCACCACCCGACTCGATCTCAAAGCGATCGCCGCCGCCGCGGGCAGCAAGCGGGCGACCATGACCGATCCGACACAGGCCGAACGACGGTCGGGCTATGTGGTCGGTGGCATCAGCCCATTCGGCCAGCGGCAGATGAGCGCGACCTTCGTCGACGAATCGGCGCGCGGGCACGACGAGATCTATTGCAGCGCCGGCCGCCGGGGGGTCGAGATCGTTGTCGCCCCCGAGGCGTTCGAGCACGCACTCGATGCGACCTTCGCGCCGATCTCGACGTCGGGGCTGGCTAGAGTCGAACCATGAGCCACCGGATCGAGATCACCTACTGCGTCCCTTGAGACTATTCGGCCCGCGCCGTGAGCGCGGTTTCGGATCTGCTCACCAACTACCAGCACGTCATCACCGACCTTCGTCTCATCACGGGTGGAAGTGGGGTGTTCGACGTGACCGTCGACGGCGAGATGCTCTACTCGAAGAAGGCGACAGGTCGCCATGCCGAGGACGGTGAGGTGCTCTCACTGTTCACCGAGTTGGTCGGCGACATCAAACGTTACGGCGAGTGACCGACCCGCTCGATCTCGACGAGTTCCGCCGCAACGGGCACGCACTCATCGACTGGATTGCCGAGTATCTCGGCAGCCTTGAGGAACGGCCGGTCATCGAGCCGGTCTCGCCGGGCGACGTGCGGTCGAAGCTGCCGGCGGAACCTCCGCTGACGGCCGAGCCGTTCGCAGCCATGCTGGCCGACCTCGACGACGTCGTGGTCCCCGGGCTCACCCACTGGCAGCATCCGCACTGGTTCTCCTTCTTCCCTGCCATGTCGTCCCCACCTGCGATCCTCGGCGAACTGGCGGCCGCCGGTCTCGGGGTTCAAGGGATGCTCTGGTCGACCTCGCCGGCCGCGACCGAGATCGAGTCTCATGTGCTCGACTGGCTCGTCGATCTCATGGGTGTCCCCGAGCGCTGGAAGACGACCGGCCCCGGTGGCGGAGTGCTGCAGATGTCGGCCAGCGATTCGACGCACACGGCGCTGGTGGTTGCGCGCGAAGTCTGTCGCCAACGCACCGGCGCACCGGCCGAATCCATGGTCGCCTACACGTCCAGCCAGGCCCACTCATCGATCGAGAAAGGTGGGAACGTGGCGGGCTATGGCCATGTCAGGCTCCTCGAGGTCGACGACCGGTTCGCAGTGACACCCGCCACGCTGCGAGATGCAATCGCCACCGACCTTGCCGACGGGCTCACACCGGCGTTCGTCTGCGCTGCCGTCGGCTCGACCGGCACCACCGCAGTCGACCCGGTCCGGGCGATCGGCGAGATCGCCCGCGAGCACGACCTGTGGCTCCATGTCGACGCCGCCTATGCCGGCTCGGCGATGATCTGTGAGGAGTTTCGCGATCATCAGGATGGTCTCGAGTTGGCCGACAGCTACACGTTCAACGCCCACAAGTGGCTGGCGACGAACTTCGACTGCTCGATCTTTTGGGTTGCGGACCGGCGCCCGTTGATCGACACCCTCAGCATCGTGCCGCCCTACCTTCGCAACGCGGCATCCGACGCCGGTGAGGTCATCGACTACCGGGACTGGCACGTCCCGCTCGGCCGCCGCTTCCGGGCGCTCAAACTCTGGTGGGTGCTGCGCTCGTTCGGTGTCGAAGGGCTCCAAGCCATGATCCGACGCCACGTTGCGGCCGCACAAGGCCTCGACTCGTGGCTGCGCGCCGACGATCGGTTCGAGGTCATCGCACCGACCCTCTTCGGGCTCGTCTCGTTCCGCCACGTCGACGGCGACGGTGCCACCGACGCACTGGTGACCGGACTCAACGAGGCGGGCTTTGCGATCGCCGGATCGGTTGCGAACGACCGTCACTTCATCCGAGTGTCGATCGGCTCCACCTGGACCGAAGACCGTCATGTCGACGCGCTGCGCTCGGCGATCGACCGGCTTGCCTGAACGCACCGTCGGTCTCCCCGCACGCCTTCGCGCCACCTAGCCTCTCGTTCATGCCTCACATGCGCCTCGGCGACGTCGCCAACGCTGCACACGCCACAACGCCGAAGCCGTTGGCCGGGATCCGTGTTCTCGCCATCGAACAGATGGCTGCATTGCCGTTCGGCACCCAGCTGTTGGCTCGACTCGGTGCCGATGTGGTGAAGATCGAGGCGCCGGGCACCGGGGACAGCGGGCGCGGGTCGCTCCCTGCAGTGACCGACCCGACGGGGCGACAGGTTGGAGCGACCTTCCTGCGCAACAACCTCAACAAACGCTCGGTGGCGGTCAACCTGAAAGATCCCGCCGGTGTCGAACTCGTGCTCGAACTGGCTGCGGGCTTCGACATCGTCTGCGAGAACTTCAAGGCCGGCACGGCCGACCGGCTCGGCATCGGGTACGAGGCAGTCCGTGCCGTGCATCCCGGGGTCGTCTACCTCTCGGTCTCCGGGTTCGGGAACGACCCCGCCTCGCCCCACATGCACCGAGCTGCCTACGCCGCCATCGTCGAGGGCATGTCGGGCATCTACGAGTACAAGCGTCTCCCCGATCGCCCCCCGATCGTGAACCCGGTCGGTGCGCTCGGTGACATCAGTTCGGCGTTGTTCGGGGTGATCGGCGTGCTGTCGGCGCTGCGACACCGAGATGCAACGGGAAACGGGCAGCGGGTTGACATCGCGATGATGGACGCAACCGTGGCGATGACCGACCTGGTGACGAACTTCTACTCGATGGGGATCTCGGGCGAGGCCGACAGCGCCGTCGGCATCATCGAGACCTTCGCAGCCGGCACCGGTCATTTCATCGTCCAGGTCGTTCGTGAACACCAGTGGGAGAAGCTCGCCGAGCTCACCGACAACCCGCAGTGGCTCTCCGACGAACGGCTCGCCTCTCGGGAAGGTTGGCGCGATCACCTGAACTCGGTCATCCGTCCCGGGATCGAGCGGTGGGCGTCCCCGATGACCAATACACAAGCCGTCGAGGCGCTGGCCGCCGAAGGAATCGCTGCCGGCGAGAGTTACACGAGTGCGGACATCGTTGCCGACCCCCACGTGTCGGCTCGGCACATGCTCGTCGAGATGGACGACCCGCAGGGCGGCGATCCGGTGCTCGTCCCTGGCAATCCCGTCAAACTGAGCCGCATGGCCGAAGGTCCTGAGACCCGGGTGCCGTGGCTCGGGGAACACACGGACGAGGTGCTCACCACCGAGCTCGGGCTCGATGCCGACACGATCGGCGAGCTCCGTCGCCGCGGCGTGATCGAGTAGCTGGTCGATCCACCCACGGGACCGGCGTGAGTGGGTCGCCTGCGTGCCGACGGGTCACTGCTGCATCGGTAACGTCGCGTCCCATGCGCTACGCCGACGCAAGCCGCCGTACCCAGGTTCGCCGCATCGGTGAGGCGACTCGGCGCGCGCTCGCAGACTACGGCATGGAGGACGCAGCACTCCGACTGCTGTGCCACGAGTTCAACACGACCTTCCGGGTGACCACGTCGGACGGCCGGCGAGCGGCCCTGCGTGTGAACGTCAACTCCACGCACGATGTCGCCGGGGTGACCGCCGAGGCCGAGTGGGTCGCCGCCATCGCTACCGAGACAGCGGTGCGGGTCGCCGAACCGGTCCTCACGCTCGACGGTCGCCTGGCAACCTCCACCACCTGTGAGGGCATCGACCGTCCGCTCGCGATGGTGATGTATCGGTGGCTCGAGGGTCGAGATCTCGGCAACACGCCGACCCGCCGGCAGTTGGAGGAACTCGGCGCCGCCATGGCTCAGCTCCACGACCACACTCGCGACTGGCCAAGCGAGCGCATCGGCGACCGACCGATCATCGGGGCACCGCTGATGGGCGAGCCTGATCTGATCGTCGACAACCCCCGGCTCACCGCCCCGCAGCGATCGGTGATCGCCGCAGCTCGGGCCCAGATCGACGAGGCGACGACCTCGATCTTCGCCGGGACGCAGCAGCTCATCCACGCCGATCTTCACGCCTGGAACGCTCGGTGGCACAACCAGACACTGACCGTCTTCGACTTCGACGACTGTGGTGTCGGTACAGCGCTGCAAGATCTTGCGATTGCGGCGTACTACCTGCGCGACAACGCCGACCACGAGGCGGCACTGCATCGCGGCTACGAGACGGTTCGACCACTCCCCGACCATGATCCGGCGCAGTACGAGGCGCTTGTCGCCGAGCGCAACATCGTGCTGCTCCTCAGCGTGATCGACAGCAACAACGCCGCCATACGTGAGTTCCTCCCCGACTACGCAGAGAAGACGGTGCGGCGCCTCCGGCGCTATCTGCGCTGCGGTCGCTTCGAACTTTGACACCGCGGCTCACGACGCTGCAATCGAACGGCCGAGTCGTTCGAGGTGCTCCTCACCGTTTCCGAGCGTCAGCTCGATCTGTCGGGCCAACAAGAAGTGGCGGTGGAGCGGATAGTCACGGTCGACGCCCACGCCTCCGTGTACGTGGGTCGCGGCGTGCACGACACGGAACCCGCCCTCGGCCGCCCAGTAGGCGGCCATGTGGATCTGATCATCGGCTGGGAGACCTTGGTCGAGCCGCCATGCGGCCTGCCATGCCGTGAGGGTGATCGCCTCGGTGTCGATGTAGCTGTCGCCGGCCCGGTTCGACACCGTCTGGAACGAGGCGATCGATCGATCGAACTGCTGTCGTTCTTTGGTATACGCCGCCGCGAGATGGATGGCCGAACGTGCCGCCCCCGCCATCTGCATGCACATGGCGACAATGGCTCGACGAGCGATCCAATGGACGATCTCGGCGCCATCGGCCGATCCCTCGCCCAGCAGTGCGTCGGCACCAACCTCGACCTCCGACATGGTGAGGTGGGCTTGGGGGCGGCCAGTGGTCACCTCCACTCGTCGGCACGTGATCCCCTCGGTCGGGCATGGCACCAGAAAGACCCCCACCGACCCGTCATCGAGACGGGCGGGAACGAGGAGCAGGCCGGCCTGCAGACCGCCGTCCACCATAGGCTTGTCGCCGTCGAGGACGTAGCCGGCACCGTTGGACCGAGCAGTCGTCAGCGGCGTCGCCGGTGTGGTGCCTGCCTCGTACAGCGCCGTCGCAGTGAGCAGCGAGCCATCGGCGATGGCAGGAAGCCAGGCGGTCCGCTGTGCCGCTGTTCCGAATGCTCCGATCGGCATCGCACCCATCACCGATGTCGACAGCAGCGGCACCGGCGACCCATGGGAGGCCGCCACCTGAATCGCCATGGCCGTGGCGAGGTAGCCGAGCCCGAGGCCGCCATGCTCCTCCGGAATGGCGGCACCGACCACGCCAGCTGCGGCCAACGCAGCCCATGCCTCACGGTCGACATGATCGTCGGCCGCGGCGAGCTGCTTCAGCCGTTCGTGCTCGCTGTGATCGGCGAGGATCTGTTCGGCGAGGTCATGGATCGCCTGCTCCTCGTCGTCGAGCGTGAAGTCCATGGCGCCGCCTACCTGTCGGCCTTCGGGTAGCCGAGCCCGAATTGCGCGATCAGGTCTCGCTGCATCTCGTTGGTCCCACCGCCGAAGGTGAGGATGAGCGCCGAGCGATACTGCATCTCGAGCCGGGTCAGGTGACCGATCGACCCGGCTGCAATCGTCGCCTGCGGTCCGTAGATCTCCATCATCTGCCGGTAGGCCCGCAGGAAGAACTCCGTGCCATAGACCTTCACCGACGAGGAGTCGGCGATGAAGGTCGTCATGTCGTTCATGTCGAGCTCGTCGGGAGCCCTGCCGTCGATCGCCGTCGCCACGTGCCAGGCGACCTTCCAGTTCATGAGTCGCAGAAATTCGACGCCGGCATGGACTTCGGCGAGGTTTCGCTGCACCCATGGCTTGTCGATGAGCCGCGAACCATCGGCGAGTTCGGTGCGCTTGGCGAATTCCACCGTCTCTTCCAGTGCCTTGGTCACCATGCCGCTGGAGCAGATCGTGACCCGTTCCCGGTTCAGCTGGGAGGTGATGAGCCCCCAACCCCCGTTCTCGTCACCGACAAGGGTCGAGGCCGGGACCCGCACGTCGTCGAAGAACGTGTGGTTGATGTTGTGACTCGACAGCAGATCGAGCGGTTCGATCGACAATCCCGGCGTGTCCATCGGGATACAGAACAGCGAGATCCCCTTGTGCTTTTTCACGTTGGGGTTCGTGCGGGCAGCGAGCCAGATGTAATCGGCGTCACGGGCAAGCGACGTCCACGTCTTCTGGCCGTTGATGACGTATTCGTCACCGTCGCGAACCGCCCGAGTTTGCAGCGAGGCCAGATCGGTGCCGGCATCGGGCTCGCTGTATCCCACACAGAACGTGATCTCGCCGTTGGAGATCTTCGGCAGAAAGAAGTCCCGCTGTTCCTCGGTCCCGAACTGCATGATCGTCGGTCCGACCGTGTTGACCGTGAGCATCGGAATCGGTGCGCCGATCGCAACCGATTCGTCGAACATCACGAACTGTTCGACGGCGCTGTAGCCCCTTCCGCCGTATGCTTCGGGCCACCCGACTGTCAGATAGCCGTCCCGTCCCATGCGGCCGACGATCTCGCGATGGACCGGCCCGCATCCCTGCTCTGCGGCCAACTGCTCCTTGATCTGCGGGGTCAGAAGGTCGGCGTAGTACTCGCGAAGCTCGTGGCGCAGGGCTTCCTGCTGCTCGTCGTATCCGATGTACATGACGAACGGTCTAGCGCTTCGGCGCCGCCGAGGTCAGATCGCCGCAACCCTCGCCCGGCCGCTCCCGCAGCGGCTCGACATGTGCCTGTCGAACTCAGGCGCCGGGAATGGCGCAGGCTTGCCCGACGGCCACCTCCCGACTGACGGCGCGGTTGCGATGGCCACCCGCACACCAGGTCGGGAACACGTACGAGTAAAGACCGGCCCCACCGGCGGCGACGACGATGACGTCGTCGGCCGAGCCGAATGCCGGTCGACCGTCTCGGGTCTGCGCCCTCGCGGCGATCGCGGTGGCGATCGAGCTGCGGTCGTGGCCGGCCGACGCCAGCTCGCCGGCATGGTCGGGGGTGATCACCACCACGGCCTGGCCCCCACCGAGCCAGGCATTGTTGGTGCCGGGAGCGGCGAGGGAACCGGCAATGGTGTCGAGCAATCGATTCGATGACTCGGCGACATCGGAACCGGCGGTGTGCGCAACCGACTGGGGAGGTTCTGTGCCGATCACGGTCACGACTGAGTCGGACATACCGAAACCACGGCTGACATGGAGAGGCAGGAACGGGCTGTGTTCTTCGTCCTCGGCGAGGCACTGGCCGAACTTGCCACCGTGCCCCAGCAGCGCCATGTCGGAGGTCCCAGGGCGGGCGCCGCCGACATTGACCATGGCGAGGCGGATCGCTCGACCGATCGACGCATTCGCCCGATGGCCCGGCCCGAGCGCGCCGTAGCCCGACGCAACGCCACACATCGTGCGAGCGGGCCCGTTCACGATGATCAGCGGGGCGGTGGCGTGCGTCGTCCCCTGCATCTCGGCGAGGTCGAACGCTGGGTCCATGATCGCCAGTGCCGCCGCGACCACGATGGGCATGTGGTCGGGCAGACAGCCCGCCATCACCGCGGCAACGGCAAGCTTTTCGACGGTGCAAACGCCGTTGAGTGGACCCATCTCTCCCAACACGACCTCGGCGTCATGACCGACGGCGAGGACCATGCGAGCCACTCGCTCCGGTGTGGGGATGACGACGGGAAGACCGTCGGTGCAGCCGAGTTCGTGCAGTCGTTCGAGCGCGGCAGCCTCGTCGTCTGCCTCGAGCAGGTCGCTCATCGACCCGTCTCGAGTGCCTCGACGATCTCCATCGCCACCTTCTCGGCCACGATGCGATGGTTCTCGGCCCCGGTGCCTGCGATGGGATGTGGGAGCCGCACCCGCGGCACGTCGGGCATCCCGAACGAGGTCGCGATGAAGTCTCCCTGAGCCCAGAACTCGTCGGTGACGAGCGCGACGGCAGGACGTCCTCGCAGGGCCAGGTTGATTGCGTCACGCACGGTGCCGGTGGTGCAACTGCCTCAATGCCCGTACGCCGCGACGACCGCCGAACATGAGCGTTCGATCTCGCCGAGCATGGCGTCGGAAGCGATCGCCGACGCGTCACCTTTGTCGTAACGACTGAAGCTCACCTCGGGCCGTAGCGCCGCGATGGCATCGCCGACTGCATCCAGGAACGCCACCGAGTCGGGGAATCCGTTGGCCAACAGCCCCACACTCGTGTCTGCCTCCAGGGCGACGGAGTGGTCGTAGTGGTGCGGTTCGACTGCGGACCTGCCGCGGGGATCGATGAACTGGACGGCCATCGGGCGATGCTACGACGACTTCGGGTCCGGCCGCTATGCAACGGCATCACTCGTACTTCGTCCCCAGCTCCTTGAGCATCTGCAGGTACTGGCCGCCGTTGTCCGGCGCAAGCTCACCCGGGGTGTAGGTCACGCAATGGATCGTCCCGGTGAAGCGGGCCGGGCCCTTGCGTTCGTACAGGTCCCAGTTGACCGGTGACCGGCGATCGATCCCGATGTCGATGCCTTCGAACGGTGCCATGGCCATCAGGCGAGGCACGGGTCCGGCCGCGCCTACCTCGACTGCGTCGACGAGGACACGCGGCTCCCAGGTGACATCGCCGACGTCGGTGACGTCGAGGGTGATGGTGTGGCGGCCCGGTTCGACCGGACCGCAATCGACCAGGGTCATCTCGCCGTAGCCGTTGTGGCTGTGAACGAGACGTCCGTCGTCGATGGCCAGCGAGTAGCCGCCACCCTGATCGCCGTGGGCGACCAGGACACCGTCGTCGTCGACGGCGATGTCGACGTCGATGTCGACTCGGAAGCTTCGACTCGAGATCAATTGCAACGAACGCCAGCGCTCGACGGTGGGCATGCCCGGTCGAAACACCGCCGGCTCAGCCAGTGCAGCGTTCCATGGTGGCTGCTGCATCATCTTCACGTAGTTGCCTTCGTCGAGCGGAAAGACCTGGTTGGCCCAGGCCGCCTGCTCCCACGCCTCCTGCAACTCCACCAGCTTGTCGGGATGTTCGGCGGCAAGGTCCACGGTCTCGGTGGGGTCGTCGTCGAGGTTGTGCAATTCCCAGGTTTCGGTGGCGAACGAACGTCGGGGTTGGCGACACGTCACCGCCGACCAACCGTTGCGATAGAAGCCCCGATGGCCGATCTGTTCGTAGTACTGCTCCGGATGGGTGGTGGGGGCATCGGCGTCGTGCAGCGTCGACACCATCGACGAGCCGGCCGGGGCGGGAACGGCCTGCCCTCGCTTGCTGGTCGGCACGGTCACCCCGCAGAGTTCGGCGAGCGTCGGCAGCAGGTCGGTGACGTGCTGGTATTGCCTGCGCACTTCACCAGGGGTGGTGATCCCGTCGGGCCAGTGCACGATCAACGGCACTTGGTGGCCGCCCTGATGGGTGTTGATCTTGTAGAGCCGGAAGGGGGTGCTCGACACCATGGCCCATCCCATCGGGTAGTGGGGCAGCGTGGTCGGGCCGCCCATGGTGTCGAGCTTGGGGAGGTCGAGGTCGACCGAGTCGAGGCTGTCCGCACGGGTCTGGCTGACGAGGGTTCGGAAGTAGGCCGAGGTCCCAAGCTCCTGTCCCTCTCGGGAACCGCCGTTGTCGGACGTGAAGACGATGATGGTGTTGTCCCACTCGCCCAGCGCCTCGAGGTGAGCCCGCAGGCGACCGACGTTCTGGTCGATGTTGTCGACCATCCCGGCAAAGATTTCCATGTAGCGGGCGAACACGAGCTTTTCGTCGTCGGTCAACTCGTCCCACGGCCCGACTGCATGACCGGCCTCGTCGTTTCGGGGCGGGAGTCGGGTGTGGGGTGGGACCACGCCGAGTTCGAGCTGGCGTTCGAACCGTCGCCGGCGGATCTCGTCCCACCCGGCGTCGTACATGCCGCGGTACTTCTCGATGTCGTGGGCTTTGGCCTGCAGCGGTGCATGGACGGCGCCGTGCGAGAAGTAGAGAAAGAACGGTTTGGTCGGGTGCGACGCTCGAACCTCGTCGATCATGTGCAACGCCTGGTCGGTGAGATCGTCGGTGAAGTAGTAGTCGTCGGGGTACTGGTCGATCGGGAGGTGATGGTTGTCCTCGTAGAGCCGATGGGGCTGGTGGAAGTTGGTGAAGCCGTCGAGGATCCCGTAGTACCGTTCGAAGCCCTTTTGCAGCGGCCAGCTGTGGCGGGGGCCGGCGTCGGACAGGTGGGCGTCTTTGCAGAGGTGCCACTTCCCGACCATGAGCGACGCCCACCCGTTGTCACGGAACACCTCGGCCATCGTGACAGCGTCGTCACGCAACTCATGCGCATACCCCGGGAACCCGGGATCACTGTGGGCGACATGCCCCATGCCGGCCATGTGGTGGTTGAGCCCGGTCAGCATCGACGCCCTCGTCGGTGAGCACATGGGATTCACGTGGAAGTTGGTGTACCGGACGCCACTGGCTGCGATCGCGTCGAGGTTGGGTGTGTCGATCTCGGAGCCGTAGCACGCAAGGTCGGCAAAGCCGAGGTCGTCGGCGAGCATCACGATCACGTTCGGGGCACCCTCGGGTGCGGTCGGCACTGCGGGCCAGGACGGCTCGGAGGTCGAGAAGATCCGGCCGACGTCGCCGCCGAATCCGTCGTATGCCTTCGGCGTGTCACTCACGATCCGAGAGTCTGCCGGGAGACGCGACGACGGCGCCACCTCGTGGGGCAGCACCGCCGTCGTCCGAATCCCCCAATTCGGACAACTCTTGCGAGGATATTGGGGGGTCGGGCGACCGGCTACCTTTCGACGGCTTTTCGTTTCGGCCCGCAACGAGCCGTCTCGGCTGCTGCGCGCCGGCCGGGAGGTGTCCGATCAGAAGGCAGCCGCTCAGGATGCGATGCGAGCGGCGAGATCGACGAGCCGGTTGCTGTAGCCCCACTCGTTGTCGTACCAGCCTGCGATCTTGACGGTGTCGCCCATCACCATGGTGAGGTCGGCATCGAAGACGCAGGATGCAGGGGAGCCGACGATGTCGGACGAGACGATCGGTGCCTCTTGGTAGTCGAGCACCGACGCCAGCGGACCGGACGCTGCTGCGGCCCGGAATGCATCGTTGACGGCCGCGACATCGATCTCACCGTGCACCTTGGCCACGAGATCGGTGACCGAACCACTCGGCACGGGAACGCGCATCGCAAGGCCGTCGAGCTTGCCTGCGAGGTGCGGCAGCACGAGGCCGATGGCGCGAGCGGCTCCGGTGGTGGTCGGTACGACGTTGACGGCAGCGGCGCGAGCGCGACGCAGGTCCCGGTGGGGGCTGTCGACGAGCGCCTGATCGCCGGTGTAGGCGTGGACCGTGGTGATCATTCCCTGCTCGAGCCCGAAGGCATCGTCGAGGACCTTCACCATCGGGGCAAGGCAGTTGGTGGTGCATGATGCGTTCGACACCACATGATGAGACGTCGGGTCGAACGCATCGTCGTTCACGCCGATCACGAACGTGGCGTCGGCCCCCGCCGATGGGGCCGACACGATCGTGCGACGAGCTCCCGCTTCTAGATGCAACGCAGCATCGTCACGGGCGGTGAACACACCGGTCGACTCGATGACCAGGTCGACACCGAGGTCTGCCCACGGAAGTTCGGAGGGGTTGCGCTCCGCGAACACCGACACCTTTCGGCCGTCGATGTCGAGCACGCCGTCGTGTACGTCGACGTTCCAGCCCGCAGGGCCGTGCACCGAGTCGTGGCGAAGCAGATGGGCGAGTGTCTCGATGTCGCCGAGGTCGTTGACGGCGACGAGTTCGAGTGAGGCGTCGACGGTGCCGGCGTGCTGGCGCTCGACGAATGAGCGAACGAAGTTGCGGCCGATGCGACCGAAACCGTTGACGGCAATACGTGCAGGCATAGAGGGACTTTCCGAGCGATGTGCGAAACGAGTGTGTGACACTCGACCAATGTGACAACGTTGTCAGCTAGCGTATCTGCGGATGACAACGTTGTCTACCTTGCTACAGTGCCTTGCATGTCGAATCGGCCGACGCTCAAAGACGTCGCCGCCCAGGCGGGCGTGAGCTTCAAGACCGTCTCGCGGGTGGTCAACGACGAGCCCGGAGTCTCCTCCGGGGTGGCCGAGCGGGTCCGCAGTGCTGTCGCCGAGCTCGGCTACCGCCGGAACCACTCGGCCCAGGTCCTTCGCCGATCCGATGCCCGGCTCCACACCGTTGCCATCGTCCATGCCGATGCGACCAACCCCTTCGCTGCCGCAGT
Organism: Actinomycetota bacterium; assembly: GCA_029979265.1. Lineage (GTDB taxonomy): Bacteria > Actinomycetota > Acidimicrobiia > Acidimicrobiales > Aldehydirespiratoraceae > UBA11606. The sequence continues at coordinate 124,898 of JAPOHW010000004.1, forward strand.
CCACTCCGCATTCGAGCGACACCTTCGCACTGCGGCCGACACCTTGGTCGTGAGCGCGTCGTCACATGGGGATGCCGGCGAGCACGACCGCCTCGTCGACCTGTTCACCGAACGCCGAGTCGACGGTCTTGCGGTGATCCCCGTCGGCGACTCCCCCGGCCCGGCCCTGCGCCGAGAACTGGACCGCAACACCCCCATCGTGTTCATCGACCGCGAGCCCGGGATCGATGCCGATGTTGTCGCAAGCGACCATCACGGCGGCGCGTGCGCGGCAACTCGCCATCTCCTTTCCCACGGGCACCGGCGGGTCGGGTTCCTCGGGTCGCGAGAGCAGAGCGAGTCGATTCGACAGCGCCACGCCGGGTTCACCGACGCAGTCGAGGAGTCCGGCGCCGAGCCTGTCGTGCGTTTCGGCCTCACGACTCCGGATCTCGCCGACGCAGCGGTCACCGAACTGCTGTCCGGGGCCGATGCGCCGACCGCATTGTTCGCAGCCCAGAACCTGGCTGCCGTCGGTGCGGTGCGGGCACTTCACCGGCTCGGCCGCCAACGCGAGATCGCCCTCGTTGCCTTCGATCACCTCGAGATTGCCGACCTCGTCGAGCCGGCGATCACCACCGCCCCACAGAACGCCGAAGCGCTTGGGCGGGCTGCCGCAGAGGTTCTTCTTCGTCGCATCGATGGCGACGCGAGCGAGCCGACCCGCTTCGTGGTGCCTGTCGAGCTCATCCCCCGTGGAAGCGGCGAGCTCGTGCCCGTCCGGGGTGCCTAGGCCTTGAAGAAGGCGGGGCTGGTCGCTCCCGCAGGAATGGCGTCGAGCGGCACCTTGACCTCGTCGACGGTCGGACCATGTTGGGCGGCGATCGGGGCCAAGGCGTCGAGATCGAACGAGTACACCGCTGCCGCGTTCTCGCTCAGGATCTGCCGTAGCTCCGTCTCCTCCCAGTCGTGAAAGGCTCGGCGGAGTGACTCGGTACTGAACGGATAGGTGCCTTCGTGGTGCGGGTAGTCCGAGCCCCACATGATCTTGTGGGTACCGAGCACCCGCATCGCCGCGGCTTCACCCGGCGACGGAAACGACGCACCGATCCAAACATTTCGATCGAAGTATTCGCTCGGCTTGAGCGGAAGGACGATGTCGGCCGAGAAGCCGAGTTCACCGACGCGGCCATGCTTCATCTGCGCGTGGTAGCCATCCATGCGGCGCAGTTCCTCGATCGCCCACGCCACACCCTGCTCGGTCATGACGTATTTCAGGTCGGGGAACCGTTCGAACACGCCACTCATGGTGAGGTGGGCGAGATTGCGGTGGGCGAAGAACGGCACTTCCATGAGAAAGATCACGCCCGAGGCTGGATCCTTGCCGTAGTCGGGGGTTCCGTTGCCACCGTGTTGGGTGACGACGAGACCGAGGTCTTGCACGGCGGCCCACAGACGGTCCCAGTGCGGTGACCAGAGACCCGGGAGGTCCACATCGGGAGCAACATGGGGAAGAAGGAAGCTCGTGAAGCCCTCCTCGGCCGCCCAGGTGAGCGTTGTGATCGCGTCGTCGAGATCTTCGAGGAAGATCTGCGGCAGACCGCGGCGTTGATCGGGGTACTCCGCACACCAGTCGGCGAGCCACCGGTTGTGGCACTCGAGACCTGCCTTGCGGCGGCGAAAGTCCTCGGCATCCTTCGGGGAACGAGCGAGCAGCGCACCGGTCGGATAGAAGGGCGGCACGGTGTTGGGAAAGGTGATCTCGGCCACCACCCCATCGGCGTACTGCTCGTCGAGTCGGCGTTCGTTGTCCCAGTTGCGTGTTCGCCCATCGTCCTGGAGATCTCGGTAGGGGTTCTTGTATCCACCCCTCCACTCGTCGTAGGCCTCACGCCACTGCGCCGGGAGGTACTCCTCGTAGGCGGCCATGTTCCCACCGGCGTGGGAGTCGGCCGAGATGATCGTGTAACGCTCGCTCATCGAGACTGCTCCATCGTTGCTGTCTAAGTATCGTAGACATTGATCTAGGGAGGTTCAAGACCTACGATCTCGTCATGGCCCGCAAACGAGGACTCGACCACGAGGCTGTGCTCGCCGCCGGCTTCTCGATCCTCGACCGCAACGGTGCCGACGGCGTGACACTGCGCGCCGTGGCCGACCTGCTCGACGTCCGGTCGCCGTCGCTGTACAGCCACGTCGCCGGCCTGCAGGGCCTGCTCGACGATCTGGCCTTCGCCGCCACCGCCGCATTCAGCGCCGCCCTTCGCGACGCTGCCATCGGCGTGGCGGGTGATGAGGCCATTCGAGCGTTTGCCGTGTCGTATCGCCGATGGGCGACCGACCACCCCGCTCGCTACGAACTCACGCTTCGCGCAATCGACCGTCCGGAACGGCGGCGGGCCGGGATCGGTGCGGTCGAGACGATGGATGCGATCCTCGCCCACTACGGCCTCGATCCTCGAGAGACACGCCGCATCGGCCGCTCGCTGCGTGCATCGCTTCACGGCTTCGTCACGCTCCAAGCCGCTGATGCACTGGGCCGGGGCGATCACGAGGCAAGCTTCGATGCCCTCATCAATCTGTTCCTCGACGGCCTCCGCAGCCGAATCGTGGCACCATCTGCGACGTGACATCTCTGCGCACACCGATCTGCGAGCAGTTCGGCATCGAACAACCGATCTTCGGCTTCGCCCATGACATCCCCACGGTCGCTGCGATCTGCAACGCCGGTGGCATGGGCGTCTATGGGGCCACCCGCCGCTTTCCTCACGAGATTCGCAACGAACTCGCCGAGATCCGCCGACTCGTCGGTGATCGGCCCTTCGGGGTCGATCTCGTGCTCCCTCCGGGAATGCCCGAGCACAACAGTCGGGAAGCGATCGAGGCCCACATCCCCGACGAGCACCGCCGCTTCGTGCAGTCGATCAAAGACAAATACGACGTCCCCGACCCGAGCGGGCCGGGCATGCGCACTCGCTTCATCCGGTCCAGTGAGATCGAAGAGGCACAGCTCGAGGCAGTGTTCGAGAGCGACGTCGACCTTTTCGCCTGCGGCATCGGCGCACCGCGGACAGCGGTCGACCGGGCCCATGAGTTGGGCAAGCTCACCGCCGCACTCATCGGGAGTCCCCGCCATGTTCGCCGAGCCCTCGACGCCGGTGTCGATCTCATCGTCGCCCAGGGCTACGACGCCGGTGCACACACCGGACCCATCGGCACGTTCACTCTTGTGCCTCAGATCGTCGACCTCGCCGGGGACGTTCCCGTCCTTGCCGCCGGCGGGGTCGCCACCGGTCGCCACCTCGCCGCCTCGCTCGCGCTCGGGGCGCAGGGTGTGTGGACGGGCACCATCTGGCTGACATCGACCGAACACGCCGCCCACATGCAACCGGCCCTGGTCGACAAGCTCCTCGCTGCGACCTCCGCAGACACGGTGGTGACCCGCAGTGAGAGCGGCAAGACCTTCCGCCAGATCCGCAGCGCCTGGAGCGACGAGTGGGACGCGGCCGATGCACCCGCCCCTCTTTCGATGCCATATCAGGACGTCCTGGTCGGCGATCTCCTCGGCGCCATCGACGAACACGGCATCGAACCGCTGTTGCACTCCGGCGCGGGACAGGGCATCGGGTACGCCACCGAACTCCGGTCCACCGCCGACATCATGACGGCGCTCGTGCGTGAAGCCGAGCACGCCCTTGGCCGTTAGCGCACACCCCCGACCAGGCGTGCAAGAGTACCGGGCATGGGTGCTGCACCACTTCAACGATTCCCTCGCACCGCCGATGTCGCCGACATGCTCCTCGCGCTCGAAACCGACGGTGGGCTGATCGTCGAGGCGATGTTCGACACCGAGACGATCGAGGCGATGCGCGCTGCGGCCGATGACCGAGCTGCCGATGTCGTACCGGGCTCGGCGACCCAGGGCCTCGGTGCCGACGGCGCTGCGTTCGTCGGCGCGAACACGATCCGCTTCTCGACCCTCGGCCGTCTCAGTCCCGCCTACTTCGACATGCTCGACAACCCGGTGTTCGCTGCGCTCGCCGATGCCGTGCTCCTGCCGACATGCGGGTCCTACTGGGTCAACACCGGCCAGGTGATGTACATCGGACCCGGTGAGCCGGCCCAGGTCCTGCACCGAGACGCAAACAACTGGTGGGAGTTCGTGAGCCGTACATGGCCCGACTCTCCCGAGATCACCCTGAGCGCCATGATCGGTCTCGAGGACGTCACCGAGGAGCTCGGCGCCACCCGGGTCGTGCCCGGGAGCCACAAGAACGCCGAGATCCAACGGTTCGGCGAGGCCGATTCCGTCCCTGCCGAGCTCGGACCCGGCGACGCGCTGATCTATTCGGGGTATGTGTTCCACGGGGGTGGGGCGAACCGCACCGATCGCTGGCGACGGGCAATGCACCTGAGCTTCGTCGCCGGCTGGCTCACCCCCGAAGAGAGCAGTCCCCTCGACTACACCACCGAGCAGCTCGCCGACCGCTCACCGCGGGTTCGACAGCTCCTCGGCCATCACAGCTACGACCCCCGCCCCCACCCCGGCGGCGGGCTCTGGCTCAAAGACGTCAAGGCCCTCGAAGACGTCTGAACCGATTGGAACACCTGTGCCGGACATCACCATCACCCGCGACCGTCTTGGGATCGCCCACGTCAGTGCCCCGGACGAGACGACCGCGTTCGTCGCCCAGGGATACTGCGCAGCCGCCGACCGTTTCTGGCAGATGGAATACGACCGTCTCAAAGCTGCCGGCCGCTGGTCGGAGGTTGTCGGGACTGCTGGTGTTCGCGAAGACACGTTCTTTCGCCGCATCGGGATCGAGGCAGCCGCCCGCCGCGACTGGGAAGGGCTCTCCCCGGAGACCAAAGCCATGACCGAGGCATATGCGCAGGGCGTGAATCGGTGGCTCGATGAGCACGCCGACTCACTGCCGACCGAGTTCGACCATCACCCGTTCGCTCCCGCCCGCTGGGAGGCCTGGCATTGCAGTGCGGTGTACAAGGTTCGCCACGTGTTCATGGGGACGTTCATGCGCAAGCTCTGGCGCGGCGCCGTGCTCCGTGCTGCGGGACCGGAGGTCGTCGCGGCGATGAAGGGTGATCCGAGCTCGAGCACGCCGATGCTCCCGGCAACCGGCCCAGCGATCGACCTGCTCGAGGGCGCGGCGACGGCGCTTGCGGCAGGGATCGACGACATCGACGGGATTCCCGACACCGACGGTGCATCCAACAGTTGGGCGGTGCACGGGAGCCGAACTGCGTCGGGGTTTCCGCTGCTGGCCGGCGACCCGCACCGAGGCATCGAATTCCCCAACGTGTACCTCCAGTTCCACATGGCGTGCGACGTCTTCGACGTGATCGGTCTGTCGTTTCCCGGCGTGCCGGGCTTCGCACACTTCGGCCACAACGCCGATGTCGCCTGGTGCATCACCCATGCGATGTGCGACGACACCGACGTCTTCGTCGAATCTCCGACCGACATCACCGATCGATCCGTCGAGATCATCACAGTCCGCGACGCCGACCCGGTGGCGGTCAGCCTCGGCCGTTCCCCGCGGGGACCCTTCGTCCTGGGTGACCTCGACGGTGACGGCAGCGTGCTGTGTACGAACTGGACCGGGCTTGCCGACGACACGACGTTCGAATGCCTGCGGCCCATGCTCACCGCCACCGACTGTGATGGACTCGAGGAGGCGGTGCGGCACTGGGTCATTCCCGCCAACAACCTGCTCACGGCCGACACCAGCGGCAACATCTCGTTCAAGATTCGCGGTCGAATCATCGAGCGCCCACCGGCAAACCGTTGGATCCCGGTTCCCGGTGACGCCACCCACGGCTGGGACGGCCTCACCGCCGTCCCCCACGAAGATCTCCACCACTGGCGCAACCCCGATCGGGGCTTCCTCGTCACGGCCAACAATCGGGTGAGCGACGACGGGCCCTACATCTCGCTCGACTTCGCCGGGCCGTCCCGGCACAACCGCATCGTCGAGTTGCTGGGTGGGATCGAATCGGCAACCGCAGCCGACATGACCCGCATCCATGCCGACGTTCGCTCGCTCGCAGCGCCACCGATCTGCACCATCATTGCCGGGCTCTCCCCCACCACCGAACTCGGTCACGCTGCGCAAGAGCTCGTGTCGGCCTGGAATCACGAGGTTGGGCCGGACAGCGCGGCGGCTGTGGTGTATGCCTCGTTTCGTCAGGCGTGGGCGGTCGAGGTCGAGCATCGGCTCGGTATCCACGATGCGACGCTCGGTGCACCGGGTTGGCCGCGGAGCCTCGATGCGTCACGGATGAACTTCGACGCAGGCACCACGTTGCTGGTGGGGGGAGGCTGGCGTCTGCTACCGGGGCTCGACGACGACGCGGCGCTCGATGCGGTGCTGAGTGGCCTGCTCGACACGGTCGCTGCGTCGCTGGCGGCCGAGCGTGGGCCCGACCCCGCCGCCTGGCGCTGGGACGACCAACACGTGATGTTCAGCCCTCATCCACTCGCCGTCGGCATCGCTGCGGCCGCTGATCTTCATCCGCCGGTGATCGGCGTGGCTGGCGACGGTGAGACCGTGCGAGCCGGGGGCATCGCACCGATGCTCGGGCTGCAGTGCTATCTCAGCTCGTGTGCCCGGTACGTGTTCGATGTCGGCGACTGGGACAACTCCGGATGGGTCGTCCCCCATGGGGTCAGCGGCGTCCGCGGCAGCGGTCACGATCTCGACCAGCGAGCGGCGTGGGCGGCGTGTGAGGTCCTGCCCATGGCCTACTCGCCGAGTGCTGTTGCTGCCGTCGCCGCATCGACCACGGTGTTGAGCGTCTAGTCGGGTCGTCACGGTGTCCGCATCGGTGCGCGACGCCACTCACCCGAGTCGTTCGCGCTGCTCCTTGAGTGTTCGACCGGCCCCCCAGTCATTGGCCTCCAGGGCCCGGAGGATCGCAGCGACGTTGGCGTCGCGTATGCGTTCGAGTTCGCGGAGATCGTGGTGCCCCGATTGGAGGTCGGACTGCTCTGCAATCGTCTGCACGAGTTCCTCGGTCAGTTCGGGCACATCGACCAACTTGGTCCACGGCCACTGGAGGCAGGGGCCGAATTGGCGGATGAAATGGGCCATTCCGCCCTCACCGCCGGCGATGCGATAGGTCTCGAAGAGCCCCATCTGCGCCCAACGCAGGCCGAACCCGTAGCGGATGACGTCGTCGATTTCTTCGGTGGTGGCAACGCCGTCGTTCACGAGCCACAACGCTTCCCGCCACACAGCCTCGAGCAGGCGGTCACCGATGAACGCATCGATCTCGACGCGCACATGCACCGGCTTCATGGAGATCTCGGTGTAGGTCGCCATCGCCCGTTGCACTGCTGCGTCGTCGGTTGCGACACCGCCGACGACCTCGACCAATGGCAGCAGATAGACCGGATTGTACGGATGCCCGACCACCAAGCGTCCGGGGTTGTCGATCGTCGGTTGCAGGTCGGACGGCTTGATTCCCGATGTCGAGGAGGCGATCACCGTCTCGGGCGGACAGGCAGCAGCGATTGCTTCGAGGATGGGGATCTTGACCGCCGGGTTTTCGGGTGCGCTCTCCTGCACATGTCCCGCCCCGGCAACGGCGTCCTCGATCGAACCGACGACGGAGATGGTTCCTTCGTGGGCGACGACGAGCCCGAGGTGTGTCCACGCAGCGCGAGCATTGGCGAGCACTTCATCGAGAACACGCTCGACGTCGGGGGCGGGGTCGGTCACCTTGACATCGATGCCGTGCAGGGCGAAGCGGGCTGCCCAGGCCGACCCGATGACTCCGGCTCCGACGATGGCGACGTGGCGCTCCACGAGGGTGCCTGATCAGCCGTGCTTGGTGAGGTTCAGCTGGTCCCGAACCTCGTCGGGACCCATCACGTTGAAGTTCATGGCCTCGAGGATGACGGTGGCGCGCTCGACAAGTGCCGCATTCGTGGCAAGGACACCCTTGGAGAGGTAGAGGTTGTCCTCAAGCCCGACGCGAATGTTGGCTCCCACGAGCGCCGCAGCGGCGACGTACTCGAGCTGCCGGCGACCGATCGAAAACGCCGAGTAGTTCCAGTGCGAGGGCACGTTGTTGACCATCGCCATCAGCGTGTTCATGTCATCCGGGGCGCCCCACGGCACGCCCATGCACAGCTGTGCGTTCATGGTCTTGCCGTCGTAGAGGCCTCGCTCCTCTTGACTCTTCGCGTACCAGAGGTGGCCCGTGTCGAAGCATTCGAGTTCAGGCTGTACGTCGATGGCCTGGAACTGGCGGGCGATTTCGTCGAGTTGTGACGTGCTGTTCGTCATGATGTAGTCACCCTCGCCGAAGTTCATGGTGCCCATGTCGATCGTTGCGATCTCGGGCATGCACTCGACGATGTGTGCCATCCGCTCGGTCGCGCCAGCCATGTCGGTTCCGTCCTCGCTCAACGGCAGTGGATGCTCGACCCCTCCGAGTGTGAGGTCGGCACCAGTGCCACCGGTGAGGTTGATGATCACGTCGGTGCTGGCGGAGCGGATGCGGTCGGTGAGTTCCTTGTACAGATCCCGGTCGCGGCTCTGGGCACCCGTCTCGAGATCGCGGACGTGGCAGTGCACGACGGCGGCGCCGGCCTTGGCAGCCTCGATCGCTGAATCGGCGATCTGCTCGGGCGTGACCGGCACGTGCGGCGACTTGTGAACGGTGTTGCCACCTCCGGTCACGGCGCACGTGATGAAGACGCTGGGCATGAGGGTGTCCTATTCAGTGAGACGTCCTGTTTGGTAGGATCAAGCGTATGGTTGACCCCGACGCAGCGTCAACAACCACCGGTCCGGTCGAGCGGGCATTTCGGGTGCTCCAACACGTTGCCGCGGCCGAGGCCCCGGTCGGTGTCCGTGAGCTCGGACGCCGGGCCGGTCTCCCCCGATCCACGGCGAGTCGGCTCGCCTCTCAGTTGATCGATCTCGGCATGCTCGCCCGCAACCCGAGTGGCGAGCTCGTCGTCGGTCCGGCCGTCGCCACCCTTCAGGGGCGAGATGCCGTGCCGCCGGCACTCGAAGACCAGCTTCGCCCGCTGCTTCTCGATCTGGTCGAGCGTTTCGGTGAGAGCGCTGCGCTCACCGTCGACACCCCTGCCGGGGCCCACTATCTCGCACAGATCCCGGGGCCGTCCGCCGTCCAGGTACCCGACTCGACCGGTGCCAGTCTGCCGTTTCACCAGGTCGCTCCCGGCTTCGTGCTCATGGCGTCCTGGCCTCGTGAACGACTCGCGTCGTACCTCGCCACCGAACTCGCGCCCGCCACACCGCACACCCTCGTCGAGCCTGCAGCGATCACTGCACTCGTCACCGATGCCGCCGCTTGCGGGTGGGCCTGGGCCGAGCAGGCCCTCGATCTCGAGGTCAATGGCCTTGCCGTACCGGTGCACCACGAGCGCATCATCGTTGCTGCAGTCAGCCTGTACGGCCCGGCCTACCGCCTGAGCCCCACTGCTGCGCCCGACCTCGGCGCACAACTCGCCGATGCAGTCCGTGTCGGCGCAGCGATCGCGCTCGGCTAGCGACCAGTGTCACGACACTGCCGTCCCCCCGGCGGTCGGTCCTGGTGTCAGCGGGCGAGGTCGGCCAGGTTGAGTTGATCGACCGCTCGCGCGAACCGCATGTTCATGTTGTCGATGAGCTGGTACTGCCGATCGTCGGAGAGGTCCATGCCCCGCGATGCCACGATCGGGTACACGAGGCAGAAGTACGCCGCTTCCCGATAGCGATCCCACAGTTCCACGGTCGCCGCCTCGGGAACGTCCGCTGCGATCAAGCCGTCGCGCCAGCGGTTGAAGAGTTCTGTTTCGTGAGTGGCAGCCACCTCGGGCGTGAGTGACTGGGTGATGAAGTACGCAAGGTCGTAGCTGGCCGAGCCACGCCCGGTGAGCTGGAAGTCCAACAGCACGATCGATCCGTCGTCGGAGAACAGGATGTTGTCGGCTCGGAAGTCACCGTGGGTAATCGTGTTCGGTTGGCCCGAGAGCGAGGCGAGGAGGCCACCCAGCTTCTCCGTCCATGCTGGACCGACCGCCAGGATCTCGGGAGCGACGGTCATCTCGTTGTTGACCTTTTCCCACCCTTCGGCGAACACCAGTGGCAGGACCGCCGGGTACACCGGGTCGCTGAGACACACCGAGTCGCCCCGCTCGACGATCGGGTCGGCCCTCCCCCACCATTCGGCATGCCAGAGCGCAAGTTCGTCGACGGCTTGTCGAGCGTCGTCGATTCCCATCCCCTCGTTCTGATCGACGATCCGCAGCGAACCCATGTCTTCCATCAGTTGGACGAACTGACTCGTCTCTTCGTCAACCATGCCGTGATACCCCTGCGGAACCCGGATGGGTGAGTCCTGGGCAAGGTTCTGGAAGAACCGGACCTCACGGATATACATACGCAGAACCGACGAGGTGAACACCGCCTCTTCGGCAATCGCGGGCAGCTTGGTGATGAGTGTGGGGGCGTCGAACCCGCTGAGGCTCGTGCGGTAGACCGCACTCGACACACCGATACCGACCCCGATCTGCTCGTGGCGTACGTCGGTGATCGAGCGTCCGAGCGCAACGCTCATCCACGAAGCGTCGACCTCCTCGATGGCGGTGGGGATCTTGGTCACGGTCACGTCCTCGGGTGTGGTCCATGAGTGTGACATATGACACAGCCTCACCCCAAAGTCATCGACGGAGACCACGCCAAGCTGGACGTATGGCGACGACACCGGACCGGCCACTGCGAGCGCCGGGTCGGTTGGCCCGTTTCGGTGAGCTACGCGCCGGCCTCCAGCCTGCGCGACTGGTCCTTCGTTCTCCGTCGCTTCGCGGCCGTGCCCCCCGAACCCGACACGTCATCTTGCTTCCCGGCTTCGGCACCACCGATCGAGCACTGGTTCCCCTGCGCAGCTATCTGCGCTCACTCGGACACCAGGCCCACGGTTGGGACATCGGACGTCACGGCAAGGATGTCGAGAGTTCGGTCGAGCGCTTCTTGCCGATCGTCGAACGCCGTGTCGACGCCGCCGGAGAACCGGTCGTCCTCGTGGGTTGGAGCCTCGGTGGGATCGTCGCTCGCGAACTCTCACGCGATCGACCCGACCTGGTCTCGGCGGTCATCACCATGGGTTCGCCACTCGCCGGACCCCGCCACACCGGTGCCACTCGTGCGTACACACCGGCCGAACTCGACCAGATCGAAGCGTTGATCGTCGAGCGACGCTCGACCCCGCTGACGGTGCCGTTGACCGCGATCTACAGCCGCCGCGACGGGGTCGTCGACTGGAAGTCGTGCGTGGACGACCTCACGCCTGGCGCAGAGAACATCGAGGTCGGTTCGACCCACATTGGCTACAGCCTCGACCCCGATGTCTGGCAGATCGTTCGCGACCGGATCGCAACAGCCCCGGGTTGAGCTATCGGTCGCGCAGGAGGTGGATGAGCGACGAGGTGTCCCACCGGCCGAGCCCCAGCTGTTGGAGCTGCGCGTAATACCCGTCGACGATTTCGGTCACGGGCAGAATCGAGCCGTTGGCAGACGCCTCCGCCAAACAGATCCGGAGGTCTTTGCGCATCCAGTCGAGCGCGAAGCCGTAGTCGAACACGCCTTCGGCCATGGTGTGGGCCCGGTTCTCCATCTGCCATGACCCAGCCGCTCCCTTGGAGATCGTGTCGACGACATCGTCGACGTCGAGGCCGGCCCGCATCGCGAAGTTGATCCCTTCGGACAGGCCCTGCACGAGCCCTGCGATGCAGATCTGGTTCACCATCTTCGTCAGCTGCCCGCTCCCGGGACCACCGAGCAGGTTGCACGACCGGCTGTAGGCGTCGATCACCGGTGCTGCTCGATCGAAATCGACCTGATCCCCACCACACATCACGGTCAAGACGCCGTTCTCGGCTCCTGCCTGCCCGCCGGAGATCGGAGCATCGACGAACCCGACGCGTTGGGCAGCTGCCGCGGCGTGGATCTCGCGGGCGACGACCGCCGATGCGGTCGTGTGGTCGACGAGGACGCTGCCCTCGCCCATCGACTCGAGCACGCCACCCTCGCCGGTGGTAACCGCTCGCACGTCGGGATCGTCGCCGACGCACAGGAACACGAAATCGGCTTCCACTGCGGCATCAGCCGGTGTGTCGGCCGCTCGACCACCGTGGGCTGCTACCCAGTCCTCGGCGCGGGCAGCGGTGCGGTTGAACACGGTGACGGTGTGGCCGGCGGTGACGAGATGCCCGGCCATCGGGTACCCCATCACGCCCAGCCCAATGAAGGCACAGGTCGACATGTCGTGAGCCTCCCACAGCCGAGTACCGTCGTGGCGATGCCAGCCGTGCGCACCGCCGATCTTGCCGTGGTCGGACTCGGCGCATTCGGGGCAGCAGTCGCCTGCCAGGCTGCGAGACTCGGACTCGACGTCGTAGGGTTCGACCGCTATCGGCCACCCCACGAGTTCGGTTCGTCGCACGCCGAGACACGCGTGACCAGGCTCGCAGTGGGCGAGGGCGCCCACTATGTGCCGTTCGTGCAGCGCTCCCATGAGCTCTGGCGCGAGATCGGTGCAGCGACCGACACGGTGCTGCTCCACGACCACGGCGGGCTCATCGTCGCACCGGCCGGTGCGTCCAACGACGAACGCTGGGGCGCCTTTGTCACCGACACCGCGGCCGTGGCCGCCGGAACCGGGATCGACTTCGAGCAGCTGACGCCGGCCGAGACGCGAACTCGGTTCCCGCACCTGCTCATCGGGGACGACGAAACCGTCGGGTACGAGCCGACCGCCGGGCTCGTGATGGCCGAGCGAGCCGTCGCTGCCCAACTCGACCTTGCGATCGCATCGGGCGCAGAGTTGCACTTCGATTCGACGGTCACCGGGTTGCGCCGTTCCGGGGGCCGGCCCGTCGTGTCGACGTCAGAGGGTGAGATCGCCGCTCGTCACGTCGTGGTCGCAGCTGGTGCGTGGGCACCGACCGTGCACGACCACGACCGGCTGCGCGTCACCCGACAGGTCGTGTTCTGGTTCGAGGCCGACGATCTCGAGCGCTGGCGTCCCGATCAACTGTCGTTCGTGATCTGGGCCCGCTCGTCGATCGAGGAGTACCTCGGCGCCTTCGGTTCGCCGTGGGGAGGCATTCCGGCGGTGAAGGTGCTGGGCGAACAATTCGTCGAGCCCACCACACCAGATGCCGTCGACCGGACGGTGTCACGCAACGAGATCGCTGCGTTCTACGAGCGGATGGTGGAGCCTCGCCTCGTAGGGCTGACACCCAACTGCGTGAAGGCATCGGTTTGCCTCTACACGAACACACCCGATGATCATTTCCTCATCGACGTACACCCCGAACACGACGACGTCACCGTCGTGTCGGCATGCAGTGGGCATGGTTTCAAGCACAGTGCTGCGGTCGGCGAAGCCGTTGCCCGCCGCGCCGCGGGTCTGGATCATCTCGACCTTTCGCCCTTTGGCCGCAGCCGGTTCTGATCGAACGAACCACAACCGTCGGGCACCATCGGGTACCAGAGCCTACGATCGTCCCCATGGCCGTTGCGTCGACCGATCCTGTCAAGCTCACCATCTGGTCCGACTTTCTTTGACCGTGGTGTTATGTCGGCGCGGTTCGCGTCGAGCAGCTCGAAGCACATTTCGGTGATCAGATCGACGTCGAATGGAAGGCCTACCTGCTGCGCCCCGGGAACGAGGGGGGCGACCCGACCAAGCACGACAAGTTCGTCGAGTACACCAAGAGCTGGCAACGACCCCAGGAAGCAGAACCGAGTCTGACGTTTCGACAGTGGGCGACCGACAATCCGCAGCCGTCAGGCAGTGTTCCTGCCCAGATCGCGGCCAAGGCGATGGCCGAATTCGCTCCCGAGCTGGAGCTCGCATACCACCGGCGCCTGATGGATGCGTACTTCGCCGACAACCGCACCATCTCTGATCCCAACGTGCTGGCCGAGATCGCTGCAGAGTGCGGAGCCGATCCCGGGTCGTTCATCTCGTTCGTGGTCGAGCATCAGCAACGTCTGGCCCAGGACGTGATCGATGATCACAATGCCTCGATCGATCACGGCGTCACCGGTGTTCCGACAATCCTGCTCGACGAGATTCTTCCAGTGCAGGGCGCCCAGGACTTCGATGTCTACGTCCAGTACATCCAGCGGTTGATCGACCGTCGGTCGGCTTAGAGCGGTCAGCGGCGACGGGTCCGGGCAAGCGCAACTCCGACGACCGATGCCGTGCCGGCTGCATCGAGGAGTTCACCGACGTGACGCAGGGTCGTGCCGGTGAGAACGACGTCGTCGAGCACCACCACGTTCATGCCCGCACACTCGGCGGTGATCACATACCCACCGGCCTGTGCGACCGCGGCCCGGTCTGCGGGATCGACGTCTCGAAGCCGGGCCGTCACATTGCGTCGTTCGACCAAGCGCTGCATGCGGTCACCGGCAACCATCTCGAGCAGGCCGGTCGGCCGATCTGGGCTCGCCGGGATCGGCGCGATCGTGGCATCGACCGGTGCAACGGTGTCGACGAAGTGTGCGAACCGTTCGGTGAGCTCCCTTCCTGCGACCGGGTCGCCGAGGTCCTTGGCTCGGTGGACGAGTTCGCCGAGCTCCGTGCGCTCGTCGAGTCCGGGTTCCCAGTAGTCGCCCATCGCGTGGATTTCGATCGTCATACACGCTCCGATGTGACGCTTGCCACAGCTAGCAATATGCGTTCCAGGGGTTGCGATTTGCCGCCTTGCTAACTATTGTTAGCACTCAGCCGCACCGCAGTGTGCGGTCCCCCACACACCTCCCCCAGGAGCATGCCATGCCCACCGTCATCGATCAGGTCAAATCTGCCGCCTACACCTCCGTAGGCATCAACCTCCTTCTCACCGACGCTGTCGTTGGTCGCGAGATCGCCACGCCGAAGCAGTTCGCCGACCGGGCCTCGACCGCCCGCACCCAAGCCACTGATGCGCTCACCGACCTGCGCAGCCGAACCGAACCGGTGGTGGCAAAGATCACCGGCCGTCTTCCCGAGCAGATCGGTGACGCCGTACAGACCGGCCGAAACGCGGTATGGAACTTCATCGGGATCGACGCTCCGGCCCCGACACCGGCACCGGCACCGGCAGCCAAGGCGCCTGCGAAAAAGGCCACCAAGAAGGCTGCGAAGAAGACCGCCGCCAAGAAGGCCGGCTGAGCAACCAAGAACGTGCCGGTGGGGTCGTCCCCCCTGCCCCACCGGCATCTGATCCCCCCTTCCGTACGGCCGGGCTGCGAGCATGCAGTCCGGCCGCTACGCGACAGGGGCAGTGACGTGCGAGGAGTGACTGATGGCTGATCCCCGGGAAGCACTCGGGGCGTACATTCGTGAGCAGCGTCGTCAGGCCGAGCTGTCGATGCGCAAACTCGCCGACATCGCCGGGGTGTCCAACCCCTACCTGAGCCAGATCGAGCGCGGCCTCAAGCGGCCAAGCGCCGAGATCCTGCAGCAGTTGGCTCGGGCGCTCGAGGTCTCGGCCGAGCAGCTCTACGTTCGGGCTGGGATCCTCGACGAGGCCCCCGAATCAGATCTGATCGCAACGATCCGGGCCCAAGACGACCTCTCGGCCGACCAGAAGCAGGTTCTGATCCGCGTCTACGAAAGCTTCCTCGCCGAGAACAACGACTGACGGCCCCTCCGCCGCCGCGCTCAGTTGACCGCTCGCTCGCGACCTTCCCAGTAGGGCTTGCGCAGCTCGGTCTTGAGGATCTTTCCCGACGGATTCCGAGGAATCTCGGCGATCCGCTCGACGCTGGCGGGCAGCTTGAACCGGGCGAGACGCTCGGCGCAGTGATCGATGATCTCTTGCTCGGTCGGGTCGGCATCGGGCGCAGGAATGATGAGCGCAAGTGGGGATTCGCCCCATCGCTCACTGGGGATACCGATCACGGCCACATCGGCAACACCGGGGTGCGACATGATCGCGTTCTCGATCTCGGCCGGGTAGATGTTCTCGCCACCGGACACGATCATGTCCTTCACCCGGTCGTGGATGTAGACGAAGCCTTCCTTGATGTAGCCGGCGTCACCGGTCGAGAACCAGCCCAACCCGTCCTCGTCGCGCCCCTCCGGGAACGCAGCTGCCGTCGCCTCCGGGTTCTTCCAGTACCCCTTGAGGTTCTGGTGGGAACGCGACCAGATCTCGCCGACCTCTCCGTCGGCAACATCGTTGCCGTCTTCGTCGACGATCCGAACCTCGGTGCCGAGCACCGGCGTACCGGCCGAGCGAAGCAAGCCGGCTCGATCACCACCCGGATCATGATCTTCGGGCTGTAGGAAGGTGACGGCGCCAGTGGTCTCGGTCAGGCCGTACACCTGGGCGTGATCACACTTGAGGAGGGCCATCGAGCCGACGAGTGCTTCCTCGGTGATCGGTGACGCGCCGTAGAGGATGGTGCGAAGCGACGAGAAGTCGACATCCGACGCGCCGGGAATGATCGGGAGAACCTGGAGCAAGGCCGGCACCATGAACGCCGTGGTGACGCCGTGGCCGGGGATGTCGGCGAAGATCCGGCCAGGATCGACGTCACGGTGCACGATGCTGGTGCATCCCTTGAACACAGCGGCATGGGCGACACCGCTGCCACCGATGTGAAACATCGGCAGCACATGAAGAACGACGTCATCAGCCTCGATCCCGGTCACCTGGGTCAAGGGCGGCACCGATGCCTCGAGGTTGTGGTTGCTGATCTCGGCGCCCTTCGGCAGCCCAGTCGTGCCCGATGTGTACAGCTGCACTGCGGTGTCGTTCGGCTCAGCAACAACGACGACATCGTCCGCCGACTCCCCGGCGATCCAGTCGGCGTACTGCTCATGATCGGACTCGCCACCGATCGCAATGATCTTCGGCCCACGTTCGAGCTGCATCGAGTCGAGATGGCCGAGGAACTCGGCTTCGACCGCAACAACCTTCGCCTCGGCATGTTCGAGGATGTAGTCCATCTCCGGGGGAGCGAGACGCCAATTCACTGCGACCATGACCGCATTGAGCTTCGCTGCGCCGTAAGTCAGGGTGAAGTACTCGGGAATGTTCTTCCCGATGAACCCGACCCGATCCTGGTTTCCGACCCCTGCTGCGGCGAGGGCGTGTGCCACCTTCGAGGCCTCCGCATCGAACTCGGCGAAGGTGAGTGAGCGATCGTCACAGACGAGCGCCGTCTTGTCGGGAAGGTCGGCCGCCTGGCGGCGGAGATTCTCGGCGAGATTGAACATGAACGGTCCCTTCGATGAGTGGCCAGCAGGCGTCATGATGCCATCTCTCGAGCGCCGCGTCAGCGTCGAGCGAGAGGCGAGCCGAAGCACACCGCGTGCCGGACCCACCCCGCTACCGTGGTCCGGTGGCCAAGTCACAGAAAAAGCGGGACATTCCGGCAGGTGCTGTGGCAGTCGCCACCAACCGGGTGGCGCGCCGCGACTACGACATCCTCGACGAACTCGAGTGTGGACTCGTCCTCAAGGGCAGCGAGGTGAAATCGCTGCGCGAGAGCAAGGTGCAGCTCGCCGACACCTATGCGATCGTCTTTCAGAACGAGCTCTGGCTGGTCGGTCTCAACATTTCGTCGTACTCGCACTCGAGCGCTGCGTTCGCCCACCAAACGGACCGGCGACGAAAACTCCTGGCTCATCGTTCCCAGATCAGCGAATGGTCGAGCCGGACCGACCGCGAGGGACTCGCCATGATCCCCCTTGCGCTGTACTTCAAGGACGGCCGGGCCAAGCTGCATCTGGCCCTGGCCCGCGGCAAGAAACAACACGATCGCCGTCAGGAAATCGCCAAACGCGACGCCGACCGCGAAGCAGCCCGAGCCATCGCCCGCGCCCGCCGGCGCTGATCATCGAACGCTGCCAGGACGCGAAACGGGCGGGACCCGAAGGCCCCGCCCGATATCAGTTGTTCAGTCGGAGACTGGATCAGCCAGCGGCAAGACCGATGGCGACCCACTCGTCTGCGAGGTCACGGTTGTCGGCGATCCACTTGGCTGCGATCTCTTCGACTGCAGCCTGCGAGCCGTCCGACGCGTTGAGGTCGACACCGGCGATAGCCATGTCGATCAGCGGCGGGTTGAACACCTCGGAGAGCGCAACGATCGCCGGGTTGGCCTCGGCGAAGGCAGCGTTCATCGTCACGAGGATGTCGGCAGCTTCCCAACCGGTGTTGCACACGTCGCCAGGGCTGAGGCAAACGTCGCTGGCAAGGCCGGTATAGCCCTCACCCTGCGTGTAGCTCTCGCCACCCTCCTTACCGAGGGGGTTCGAGTCGTCAAGGATGTTTTCCTGATGGAGCCACATCGTGGTCTCACCCGGAATGGCCTGGGCGAGGTACGAGGTGGGGGTCCAGGTGTAGATGATGGCGGGCTCGCCGGCCTGGGCCTTGGTCAGGAACTCGGCGAACATGGCGTCGTAGCCGGCCTGGGTCTGCTCGAGGTTGTCCCAACCATTGAACGCGATCTGCGAAGCCATGATGTCGTCACAGGTCCAGTCCTCAGGGCAGCCGTAGAACTCGCCCTTGCCGTTGCCGTCGGAGTCAAGCTGGCTCCAGAGAGCCTCTTCGGCGTTGATCTGGTCCATCGAGACGACGCCGTTGGCATCGGCCCAGCTCTTGGTGATGAGCATGCCTTGGAGGCCACCACCCGGCATGACGGAACCCTCAATGACGAGCAGGTTGTCGCCGATACGGGTGCCGTCGGGCAGGTCGCCTTCGTGCCAGCTGTAGTGACCCGGGTACCAGGAGTTGGCCCAAAGGTCCATCTCGCCGGATGCCATGGTCTGGTAACCGAGGTCAGGAGCGAACTCGAGACCGTCGGGCGACGAAACCTCGTAGCCCATTTCTTCGATCAGGTCGTGCAGGATCTGCGCATGGACGTAACCGGAGCTCCAGTTGGCGCGGCCCATGTTGACCGTGATGCCTTCGCCCGGAAGGGCGGCCATGTCGTCGCCAGAATCGCCAGAGTCGCCAGAGTCATCGTCGCCAGCGTCGTCATCGGCCATGTCGTCGCCGGCGTCGTCGCCAGCATCACCGGCATCGTCGCCGGCGTCGGCAGTGGTGCCTTCCTCATCGTCGCCACACGCGGCGGCAAGCAGCGAAAACACTGCCAGCAGCGCGAGAAGCAACTTGAATTTGCTCTTCATATCCCCTCCCAGGGTTTGCTTTCAGAGCGCAGGGGCCCTGGTGACTCACGTCACAACAGTCCAAGAGTATAGCTCTCCGACGGCACTAGACGAGGCGGGCCCCCAAAAGACTGGTTGCACCCACACCATCGCTTTCTCAGCTGCTCGTCTCGACAAGCTCGCCTTCCTTGGCGGACCCGGCACCGATGACCGTCTCTACCAAGCCCTCGCCGCGGTAATCGGCGTAGAGCTTCGTGCGTCGGAATTCGGCAACGACCGACCGCCCGCTGGCGAAGATGATGAACCCGCTGACGAACGTGACGAAGGCGCCGATACCGCCGAGGACATCACCACCACTGCTGTCGACCCGCACGATACCGAAGATGAATGCGAGGGGAATCAGGGCGATGCCCAGGCCGAGGCCGGCGAGAACGGTCGTGGCCCGCCATTGCAGCGTCTCACCTCCGCCGAGCGCCCCCGATGCGGCGACCGCAATCAAGATCGCCATGAACGACAAGATGATGCTGAGATAGCCGAGTCCGGGACCGTCCTCGTCCACGCCGGTGTAGACGACACCACCACCGGCTTGCAGGGAGTTGATTCGGTTCGTGATCTCTTGGCCGGCCGCGAGTTGCTTGCCGATGTCGTCACCGGCTTCTTCTTCGATGGCATCGAACTCGGCTTGGATCTCCGGTGTGATGAGCGAGTCGATACGACCGTCGAAGTACCAGCCGTACTGCGTCTTGGTTTCGACCGTGCCGACACCGAAGGCCGAGGCGATGATCAGCCCCGTGGCGACGATCGACGCACCGATCTGGCTGGTGGTGACACCGGACAGCGAACCGCCGACTGCGGCGATGAACGCCAGTTCGGCGAGAAGGAACTCGTTGGTTCCCGAGAAGACGTTGTCGGTGACGACAAGCACGACCGACAACCCGATCAGCATGATCAAGCCACCGACCATGATTCCCATGCCAACCTGGTCGACCGTGTCGTCGTCGCTGGCCGACACGCGCCCGGCGACCATTCGGCCGAGCACGAAGACACCTGCGACCACGACGAGAGCGGTGATGATGCCGCCCAGCCAGTTGGCCTGCCCGTCACTCAGGGAGCCGTCGAGCGCACCCTGGATCCGGTCCCCCTCGACCAGCCAGTTGAAGATGCACGCCAGTCCGGTGGCAAGAAACGCAACGACGGCGCCGTAGGTGACGAGGCTCGACTTGGCTGCGGCGACGGTGCGCGCCATCGGAAGTGGGTGTCGTGGCGAATACGGAGCCGACATGGTCGCAACGCCGGTCGCCAGCGTCATGGCAGCGGCGCCGACAAGTGCGAGCATGGCACCCGAGCCGACCGAGTACTCCGTCACGAAGACCGACTGGTCGAGCAGGACAAACCCGACAGCGACGATCAACGACGTGAGACTTGCGATGAATGCACCATCGGCACCGAGGCGAGGCGTCCCGTCGACAAACATCTCGACGAGCAGCAGCGCAATGCAGATTGCGAAGATCAACAAGCCGAGTTCGGGTAGCAAGCCAAACTTGCCGTCGTTGCCGTCACCGAGCCACACCGAGTCCAGCACGCCGAGCGTCGGAAGATCGAAGAAGAATTGCTCGTCGTTGAACATGTTGAGCAACCAGATCACCGCGATGAGGCCAGCTACTGCGGCGAGGCAATAGCCCTGCAATTGCTGCAGCTTCAACACCAGGCTCGGGCGATCGCTCATGAGCGGCCGCACACAGGCGAGCAACGAAAGCCCGGCAAAGATCACCACGAAGAGGCCGAAGAAGCTGCCACCAGCAGCATCCAGACCTCCGAATGACTGACCGAGGAGATCCTCGTCGGCTCGGCGACCCCACGAAGACACCGAACCCGCATCGTTGGACCAGGTGAGGAACACGGTCGCTGCGATCGTCACGAGGCTTGCGACAGCACCAACCATGAGGCCGAACCGCTCTCGGCCTTCGACCGGCGAATCTCGCTCGGCCGGCTCAAGGTCGGCGTCCTCGCTGGCGGTGGCTGCGGTGGTGGCCTCCATAAAGGCTTCGCCATCGGCTCGGTACCGCCAGGCAAGACCGATCTTCTTGAACAAGTTGATCCCGTCCTGTTCTTCGCTTTGAGTGATGCGGTCGAACATGACCGCCACGAGGAAGAAGGCCAGACCTGCGGAGGCGGCGAGTCCGAGGTTGAGGTTGTTGATCGCCCGGAAGAGCAGTCGGCCAAGGCCGCCCGCACCCATGAGCGCAGCGATGCCGAGCATCGAGATGGCGAGCAGCAGCGTCTGGTTCAAGCCGGTGAGGATGGCGGGTCGCGCCAGGGGAAGCTGAACGTCGAAGAGCACGCGTGCCTCCGTCGCACCGAACGCCCGTGACGCCTCGACGACGTCTTCGGGCACTTGTCTGATGCCCAGGTTCGTCAGCCGCACGATGGGTGGGAGCGCGAACACCATCGTCACCATCGTCGCCGACACCTCTCCGATACCGAAGAAGAAGATGAACGGCAACATGAACACGAACGAGTGGACCACCTGCATGGCGTCGAGCGTCGGTCGCACGATGTTCCAGAACGAGTCGACGCGACCGGAGATGACGCCGACGGGGATACCGACGATCGCGCACAGGGTCACCGACACCAGGATCATGCCGATTGTGCGGGCGGTCTCCATCCAGTAACCCGCACCGAGGAAGCCGCAGATTGCCAACATGCCGGCCGAGGCGAGACCCACCCGGGTGTTGCGGGTGAACGAGCCGATCATGAACACGGCGATCACGACCCAGATCCACGGAATCGATTCGATCGAGTCACGCGAGACCTTGTCGGAGAGGATGAGATCGAAGAAGCGGTCGAAGGGCCACTCGACCATGTCACCGAGCTTGGCGGTGATCGGGTTGTTGACGGCCCAGAAGACGAGTTGCTTGATCCATTCACCGAACGGGAAGTTGAACGTGTTCAGCCAGTCGTTGGCGGTCCAGCTCGGATTGGCTTCGGTTTCCTGTGCAAGTGACCACATCACATGAACACCTCTCGCTCGAAGTCGTCTATGAGGTTCTCGACTCGACCCATCTCTTCCATGATGTGGCGGGGGTCGAGGTTGCCGACGAGCTTGCCGTCGGCGTCGCAGACCGCGATCGGGAGCCCCCGACCGGCGGCCGAGTAGATCTCGTTGAGCGTGGTCTCGGGTGTGCAGGAGTTGAAGTCCTCCCGCAGCCCAGCCTGGAGTTCGGTGCTGCCCATCCCGGCGGCGCGGATGCCGTCGGCCGAGGTGAGTACCGCCTTCGGTTTGCCATCGTCGCCGAGCACGAACGCACCCGCTCGATCACCGAGACCCTGCAACGCCTCCTGCAGCGACGCGCCGGCGGCAATCGGTTGGGGCTGCTGCATGATCTCGTGCACCTGGATCACACGGCCCTGGTCGACGTCTTGCACGAACTCGGCGACATACCCGGTGGCGGGACGGGTGAGGATCTCCTCTGGTGTGCCGATCTGCACGATGGCGCCGTCTTTCATGATGCAGACCTTGTCGCCGATCCGCAGTGCCTCGTTGAGATCGTGGGTGATGAAGAGGATCGTCTTTTTGAGTTCGGCGTTGATCGCCATCATCTCGTCTTGCATCTGGCGACGGATCAGCGGGTCGAGCGCAGAGAACGCCTCGTCCATCAGCAACACGTCGGGGTCGGCAGCAAGTGCCCGGGCCAGGCCCACCCGCTGCTGCATGCCGCCGGAGAGCTCTCTCGGCATCGAGTTGGCGAACGATCCGAGGCCGACGAGGTTGAGGGCTTGCATCGAAGCCTCGTCGCGGGTGGCTTTCTCGACACCCTGCACCTTGAGGCCGTATCCGGTGTTGTCGATCACGGACCGGTGCGGGAACAGCGCGAAGTGCTGGAACACCATGCCCATCTTTTCGCGCCGGAACTGCTGCAGCGGTGGGCCATTGAGTGCCTGGACGTCGACCCCGTCGACCCAGACGTGGCCGTCGGTGATGTCGTGCAGCTTGTTGACGGTGCGGATGGCGGTGGACTTGCCCGAACCGGACAGGCCCATGATCACAAAGGTCTCGCCTCGGTTGACCTGGAACGACACGTTGGTCATGCCGACAACGTGCTCGGTCTGTGCCTGCACGTCATTTTTCCGCATGCCGCTCTTGGCGAGCTGGAGTGCTCGGCCTCGGGGTTGAGGCCCAAAGATCTTGTAGACCTTGTCCAGTTCGATGATCACATCGTCGTTTGTTGCCATCTCACTCTCGACTGTGTCGTGGAGAGGTAGTGGCGCGTCGGCGACCAAGAGCCGCCACGGTGCACGCGTCCCCCCCTGGGTGTATCCGGGCCGACCATAGCAGTGCGCGGAAGCCGCAGATCAAGTGTCGTCCTGAACAGGTCGAAGCGGGAAACGACTGGTCATTCGACCAGTGAACACCTGGCGATGTGTCCTCCGAAATCAGCGGGCCTGGCCCGGTTCGAACGAGAACGGCATGATGCGCGGACCGCGCACCTGACCACCCGCCCACTTCATCGGCTCCCGATCACTGAGCGTGAAATGCGGGATTCGCTCGAGAAAGACGCGCACTGCGGTGGTCATCTCGAGGCGGGCCAGGTTCGACCCTGCACACCGGTGAATGCCGGAACCGAAGGCGACATGGCGGTTGCGGGCCCGGTCGATGATGAACTCGTCGGGATTGTCGAAGTGTTCCGGGTCGTGGCACGCCGCCGGGAAGTTCATCAGGATCTTGTCGCCGTTTTTGATGTGCACGCCGTTGAAGTCGACGTCTTGTTCGGCGACCCGAGCCATCGTGACAGGCGCGTAGTAGCGGAGGAACTCTTCGATTGCCACCGGCAACAGGTCGGGCTCGTCGAGAAGTCGCTGACGGTCGTCGGGGTTCTGACTCAGGTGCCACAGGGCGGAGCCGATGGAACTCCAGGTCGTGTCGATGCCGGCCACGATCAAGAGGTTGGTGATACCGACGACCACGGCAGGGGTGATATCGGCCTCGGGGTGATCGAGTTCCATGAAGATCAGTTCGGTGAGCAGATCGTCCTGCGGGTCACTCGAACGCTTCCCGACCTCTTCACTGATGAAGCCGATCAGTTCGTCTCGGGCCCGCAGGCGAGCTTCAGGATCGCTCATGGCTTCGCCGAGCACGGCGTTGACCCAGATCACGAATTGGTCGGCCATCCCCGGATCGACGCCGATCATGTGAGCGATGACTCGGGGTGGGATCTGCTGGCTGTAGTCGACGGCACCGTCGCACTGACCGGATTCGATGAACCCGTCGATCAACTGATGGCAGAGTTCTTCGGTGTAGTCCTGCCAGCGGGTCACCGCTTTGGGGGCAAAGGCCGGCAGCAGCATCCGCCGGGTCCAGGTGTGGATGGGCGGGTCGGCGGTGATCGGTGCCGCCGCAATCATCTGCTCGTAGCGACTCATCTCGGGGGTGTTGGGTGCTGGCGGCATGACCAGCACCTGCCGTGACGAGAACTCGTCGGTCATCTTCGCCATCTCGCGAATGTCGTCGAAGCGCGTCGGGTTCCACGACCCGCCGAGCCGATCGGTGTGCGCGATCGGACATTTTTCGCGCATCTCGGCCCACATCGGCACTGGGTTCTCAATGTAACCCTCGTCGCGAATGTCGTAGTCGGTCGTCCAGTCCTCGACCGGTCCGCCGGGCTTCCAGATCTCTTCGCTGGTGGCGACTTTCATCTTGACGTGCATGTCGTCGTGGCGATCCGTCATGGCGTCGACGGTAGCAGCCCTACCAGAACCGCATGGGTGTTGGTTCGAGCGGAGGCGTGCTGTCACGCACAGGCTGTACCCTTCCCTCAGCGGCGTGTTCGACGCTGCGTGCTACTTGACAAGAGACGGCACCACGGGGCTGATCGGTTTCGACGTTGGGACCAGGATGCGTCGGTGTGCGACCGGAGTTGCTCAGACTCCCAAAACGGGGCACCCAAAGAGACGCCGATACGGACGATCTCACTCTCGCCGCCTGACCCCTAGTCAGGTAGTGGAGAGTCATCGCGAGCAGCAATGCCACGCGGGGCCTGACCACTGCAGCCTGTCAACAGAAGCAGTGGTGGACGGTAGGGAAAGACCACTGACAGCAGGCAAAGACCGCTGACATCGGAGAAAGATCCGGTGGCCGAGCTTGCTCATTCGACCCGGCGAACCAACAGCCACGAGTTGGAATCACGGGAATGGTCGTAACGCATCACGTGACCACCTGACGGACGAGGGTTCGATTCCCTCCAGCTCCACCATGGGGGATTAGTGGAATTCGGCGATTTCTCTCGTAGTAATCAGCCGGGTTCTTCGGGTCCCGATGCCGCTGTTGCGAACTCAGAACTCAGAGGCTGCTAGCTCGGCTTGAGCACGAAAGACCGCAAACGCAGCCCAGCCAGTACCGACCGAATCTCGTAAACAACAGCGGTTTTCCTGAGTGCCCGGTTCGCTCAGGTAGTTTGCATGCTGGCGCACGGCAACACGACAAGGACGGATTTTCACCGTGGCGGAACCCTACAACACGAAGCCCGGTTCAAAACTGGCCACGACACGGCTCGGGATCCGAGCCTTCATCGCATCGGTCGCGGTCAACGCGGTGCTCGGCGCCTGGGCATTGTTGAGCGGCGACTTCGGCGAAACCGAAGGCCGAGTCCTCGTCACGACATTCCTCATCTCGGCCGCCATGCTCAGCGTGCTCCTCAACGCCCCAGCGCTCCGCAAAAACGTCCTGCGGCCCCTACCCGCAGTGGGGGCCGGCAGCAGCGCGGCGGGATTTTCACTGTTCATCGTCGTCGCATGGATCCAAAACCCGGACGAAACCCTCATCAAGTTGGCGGCGAGCGGCCTCGTGATCGGTGGCGCCGCCACCCTCGCCACCGCACTGCGCCTGATCGGTGAACCGGCCCCGGCGGTCTGGCTCCGCTCAATGACAGAAATCGCGATCGCCGCTCTGTCGGTGACAGTTCTCGCCGTCGTGTGGAACGAAGGCGGCGACGACTGGGTCGCCCGACTGATCGGCATCGAAAGCATCGCCGTGGCCGCCGGAACGCTCCTCATTCCGGTCCTCGCCCGGTTCGGCCGTGGCGCGCAGATGCCCGCACCGGCCGAATTTGCGTGCCCACACTGCGGCGAGGCCATCGACCTTTCATCGATCGAGCGATAACGCAGCCGTCTGCGCTGGTCTTTCAACACCACGCCCGCTTCGGCAGCCGTTCGCCTCCGAGTCCCGCAAGGTTGTCGACTCGAGCAGGCATGCAGCCACGACCACCAGCGGGCACGCAAGTGCCCCAACGTGAACCTCCCGCACCGTGAGAACCAGCAACAACGACTTGACCACTGATGAGTGCCCCCACCCCCGAACGCTTCGAACCCAGCGACCAAGAGAGCGACGACCTCGCCAACCGAAACACCGACGTCCCGGGCCAAAATAGTGACACTGTCGAATCGGTCATCGACGACATCATGGCGTTACGTCAACGGATCGTCGGGCCCGACCGAGACCCTTGCGAGATCACCATCCGCATCAAAGACGACCGCGCGCTGATCAACGTCGAAATCGACCCCGACCGTGACGGTCCTCGTTGATCACCTTCGAAACCAATCCAACAACAGCACCTTGCCAAGGCGAAGAGGCTTCCGCTCAGCCAGGGATCTACAACGACGTTGCCAGAATCATCACCAGCTACTGGGGCCCTGGCGAGTGAGGTCTTCGAAACACGGCAGTCGCCTGCTCAGCGCGGGGCGGAACTCGAGGGTGGGGAACCTGGACGCACCCAGATCCCGTCGTCTCTGCTGATCTGCGTCGCCAGCGATCCCAGTCCGAACCACCGAGGCTCCACGCGATCGAGGGAAAGCAGCCGAAGGGTTCGACCGCACATCGGTCTCCGAGACCCACGCCCAGGGACGCGGCGCAGACACCTTCAGACAGAATGCAAGACACCCTCACAGAAGCTCCGTCAGAACTTCATCGACATCACACTGCACTCCAGCGACATCACACTGCGCGATGACCAACGAGTCGAACTGGGAATCGAGTAACGAGAACCACGCCGTCAGCAGGGCGCGCCCCGTGTGAACAGACTGGCGAATCCGCGTGAACACACCCAAGCCGGGGGCCCCGGCTCCTGCGCCACGACTGACGGAACTGATTTCTCTCGCAGAGATCAGCCGGGTTCTTCAGGTCCTGTTCGCCTTTGCTCGAAGGTGCCGTGTCGCGTCAGCAGGTCAGGAAACCTGTGTGGGCTTCAAGTCTCGGCCGGCGCTGCCGACATGCGTGAGATGTCGACATGTGCTTCGCTCCTCCGTCGTGGGCTGGTCGTGGCGTTGCTCACCACGAGCCTCGCGTCGTGTTCGCGAGGCGACGCCGATGCCGGTGAGATCGCTACACCGGAACCACCGAAGGCAACCGGGGTCGTTGACGATGCAGGAACTGCTGCAGCGACAACGACCAGCGAAGCCGTCTCGACCACAACAACCCCACCGACGACAACCACCGCTCCACCGCCAAGTACCACCACGGCGTCCGCTGATGTTGTGGCCGTGCCTGAGGGCACGCTCGGGTACAAGACGCTCACTGCGGGCCACAGCTTCTTTGCTCCTGTCGCCGAACACTTCGAACACTTCGTAGTCAAGTCCGGCCTTGTCGAACACACCCAGTGGGTCGTATTCGAGAGCGGATCAGACGGTGCCCCCGAAGCGCTGTGGAACAACGATGCACGACGTCAGGAGATGCAGAGTCATCTCGCCACAGGCGACATCGACTTGTTCGTGTTGACCTATCACCCGAGCTACGGCGGCCCTGACGGCTACCGCAACTGGATCAACGAAGCCATCGGCCACAACCCTGACACGATGATCGCCATCGGGTTTCCTTGGTCCCTCAACCCGACTGACATGGACGCTGCCAGTTATGCAGAACAATGGCAGACCGGCTTTGACGGGCTTGAAGTTGGCCTTCTCGACGGGCTGCGAGCCGAGTTTCCCGACACCGAGATCCGTTCGCTTCCCTACGGCCGTGTTGCTGTCGAGGCCTACCTAGCGTTTGAGGCGGGAGAACTCGACGTGGTCGGGCAACTGATCTCCCCGCTCGGCGCAACCGGTCGGATCGGACTGTTCCGAGACTCGCTGGGGCACCCCGGTCTCTTCCTCACCGAAGCGGCGTCCCTTTTCTGGTTTCATCTGCTCTACGGCGATGCAACGGACGCGACCCCACAGGAGGTCGATCCCGAACACATCCAAATCGTCGAACTGGCTCTCGCGAACGCCTAGCCGTGACCGCACAACTCGCGTCGCCGGGTCGTTCGTCTGCTTCACGCCTCAAGCAACAGGTGCGACAAGCCGATGGACTTCACATGTCTTGGCCGATCGTGCTCCTCGCACTCTTGCTGCTCACAACGGCATGTGCCGCCAGCGAGCCGGGATCTTCGGCGTTGGCCGTCACCACCGAAGAGGAGTCGGAAGTGGTGCCCGAGAATTCGGAAGAGACCAGCACGACCATTGCAACCGTGCCACCTGCGGTAAGCACCGAGGCGTCGATCTCAAGCGACCTCGAGGATCCAGCCGTCGTGTTCCTTGCGCTCGTCGAAGAAGCGCTCGTCGACACCGATTGGGCTGATGTCACATTCGAAGCTCCCGAGGTATTCCTTACCAACGGGCAGCTGATGTGTGACCAGCTTGGAGACGGCTCGTCGATCGACGAGGTGCTCTCAGAGTTCGCCACGACCCTCACGGAACTACCAGTCGAAGACATCGACGACGACACCGCCACCCTTGCCGGAGCACTGCTCGGGACGGCGGTTGCTACGCTCTGCCCAGAACACGAAGACATCTTGGAGAATGCCCGATGACCAGCCGCCTACGTCGAACACTCATCGCTGTGACCGCCGTAGCGACGTTGCTGACTTCTGTCAACGCCGCTGCAGCTCAGCCGAGCGAGGCAACCGGTCTGGATCGTGCACGAGAGGCTGCGTTCCAGAGCTTCGATCGGGCCAAGGCGTCCGCCCCGGGGCAAGCCAACCGGGCGCGCGGTCTCGATGAAGAGCGCCTGCGCGGTCTCGAACGAGCAGCGGAGGCGCGCAACGCCGCTGCTGAAGCCGGCGCCAACGCCGCTGGGGCCGAGGCGAGCAGCAACGGGAATGCATTCGGACGTCAAGTCACGGTCGAGGACGAAAAGAACCGCGGCCAAGCGGTTCGGGCCCTCGTTCACGCCCGCAACGCAGCTCGACCCACGGACGGGGACAGCGACGGCGAGGACTGACGCGCGCCCCTAGGCGTGCTCTACCCGGGTTGCAGTTACAAGTCGAAATGTCCGACGGCCGCAACCACCGGCCTCGAAACAAATGCGCCGTTGGGGAACCCCGCTCGCTCCTGACACCCCTGCCCATCCCGCGGTCGCTCGAGCGGTAGGTTCCCAGCATGGACGTGGGGATGATCGCCGTTGCCTTCGGTTTCGGGTTTGCGGCGTCGATGGTCAGGCTTCCCCCGCTCGTCGGCTACCTGATCGCAGGATTCGTCCTCCACGCCTTCGACTATGAGACGACCGAGGGCATCGAGTACATCGCCGACACCGGCATCTTGTTGCTGCTGTTCGGGATCGGCCTGAAGCTCAAGCCCAGCACGCTTGCCCGGCCGGTCATCTGGGGTGGCGCCACCATTCATGCCGGCCTCACCACCCTGGCCGTCGGCAGTTTGCTCCTGGGAGTTGGCGCCCTAGGGGTTCCCTTGGCCGCCGAACTCGGTGTCCGTGAGGCGGTGCTGGTGGGCTTCGCGTTCTCGTTCTGCAGCACCGTGTTCGCCGTCAAGGCCCTCGAGGGTCGCAACGAAACCAGCGCGCTTCAGGGCCGTCTCGCCATCGGCACGCTGGTCGTGCAAGACATCTTTGCCGTCGTGTTCCTCACCCTCGCCGTCGACGAGGCACCGTCGCCGTGGGCGCTTGTCGTGGTTCCCGCCGTGCTGCTCGCCCGACCCCTGTACAGCTGGGTGCTCGATCACGCCGGCCACGGCGAACTGATGCTGCTGCTCGGCCTCGTACTCGCCGTCGGTGTCGGCGGGCAGGTGTTCAAAGAGGTCGGCCTCAAACCCGATCTCGGCGCGCTCCTGATCGGCCTCACCCTCGCCAACCATCCCCGCAGCAAGGAACTGGCGTCGACGTTGCTCGGGTTCAAAGACATCCTGCTGATCGGGTTCTTCTTGTCGATCGGGCTCGGTGGTGCTCCAGACGGGGCCGCCCTCACCATCGCCGTGATCGTTGTGGCCATCCTGCCGATCAAGACCGCCGGGTTCGTCTATCTCATCTCCCGTTTCCGCTATCGCGTTCGCACGGCCTGGCACACCTCGGCCAGCCTGGCGACCTACAGCGAGTTCGGCCTGATCGTCGCCGTCGTCGGTGTCGACCAGGCTCTGCTCGACGAACGCTGGATCTCGGCCATCGCTGTCGCCGTTTCGGTCTCGTTCGTGCTCGCCGCGCCGCTCAACACCCATCGCTACACCCTCTACGGCCGGGTGAGCGGCCGGCTGCAGTCGATCGGTCGCACCCCGGTCCGCGCCGACGACGCAGTCATCGATCCCGGTGGAGCCCAGATCATCGTCTTCGGCATGGGACGCATCGGTGCGGGCGCCTACGACGAACTCCGAGAGCGACGCGGCGATGTCGTCCTCGGCGTCGATCGCCACGACCACAACGTCGAGGCGCACCGTGCCCAGGGCCGTGACGTCGTGCGCGGCGATGCCCTCGACATCGAGTTCTGGGAACGACTCTGCCTCACCGCCGACACCGACCTGGTCGTGCTCGCCATGAGCGATCACACGGCGAACATGGAAGCGGTGCGCCGAGTACGGGACTTCCTCCCCGACGCAACCCTGGCGGCAGTTGCAACCCATGTCGACGAACTGAAGGAACTCGAGGCCGTCGGCGTCGACGTCGCCCGCAACCTCTACGGCGAGGCCGGTCAGGGGCTGGCCGGGGACGCGTGCGACTTCCTTGCCGACGACAGGCGGAACTCAGACGACTGACCACTCGTCACACCACCATGCGAATCCTTTCGATCACCCTGGCACTCGTCCTGCTCGCCGCTGCGTGTGGCGAACGCAAACGGGAACCCGTCGATCTCGCGACCGATGCGCCCGGCATCAACATCAACGGCAAGGAGTTCTGGTCCACGTCGGTGACAGAAAACGGCCAGGATCGACCCGTGGTCGATGGCACCCACATCTCGCTGCGATTCGAAGCCGGCGAGATCGGCGTCCACGCCGGATGCAACTCCATGGGCGGGACGTACACCGTCGATGACGACGACGTTCTCGTCATCGACGGCCTGTTTTCGACCGAGATGGGATGTGAACCCGAGCGCCACGCCCAGGACGAATTCATCATTGCCGTGCTGACGAGTCGACCGACGCTCGTTGCCGGCACCAACACGCTCACGATCACAACCCCTACGATCACGATCGAACTGCTCGATCGCGAGCTGGCCGGGACCGACAAGTCACTCCTCGACACCGGGTGGACCGTCGACGGGTTCTTCGACCCGCTCGCAGCAACGGCCTATGCCGTCGACCTGCCCGCTCGCCTCATCTTCGGCTCGGACGGGCGGGCGACCGGCTTCGACGGTTGCCAGGCGTTCGACATCGCCTACCAAGCGACCGACACCACGATCACGTTCGCTGCAGCACCATCTCCCGACTGCAGCCCCTATGCCGTTGCATTCGGGAGTGTTCTGGGACGAACCACCCTCCGCTTCGAGATCCAGGGACCGAAACTCACGTTGACCGCAGAGGACAGCACCGGCCTCACCGCTCGAGCCGACTGAGCCGATTGGGGTGATGCGCTGACGGCAGCTACCGTCAGCGCTCCGCTCCCCGAAGGAACCGCCATGCGTCGCCTTGCCGTTGCCCTGCTGACCGCCGTCGTGATCGCCTCCGCCTGCGGGGGCGACACCACCAACGCCGACCCGGGTAGCACCACGTCGACCACCTCGGAACCGCCCACCACGACGTCGACCACGACCGCTGCGCCGATGACCGTTGCCGAACCGAGCACGACCACCACCACTACGACGACATCGGTGCCGGCAACCACCGGCGAATGGGTCGTGCACGATGCCGATGGGTGTTTCTGTGCCGACGGCTCCGACTACCAGTACCTGACCTGGGCCGGCGATCCCGAGAAAGTCGTGATCTTTCTCCAGGGTGGCGGTGCCTGCTTCACTGCGGAGACCTGCGAGATCGGGGGCCCGGCCCAGTCGTTCTCCCACGACATCGTGGCCGATCTCGAGGCGGCCCGCAGCGGGGGGTTCCGACGCGGTCTGTTCGACTTCGACAACCCCGAGAACCCGGTGGGCGACTGGTCCGTGATCTACCTGCCCTACTGCACCGGCGACGTCTTCCTCGGTACCCGGGCCCACACCTACAGCGACGAGGTCGTGATCAGCCACACCGGCAACCTCAACGCCCGCAAAGGGGTCGAGCACCTCCTCGCCAACCATCCCGGGGCAACCCACGTCTTCGTCACCGGTTCATCGGCGGGCGCCGTCCCTGCACCGTTGGTGGCCGGCCTGGTCGCCGAGCAGTATCCGGACGCCGATGTTGCTGCCCTTGGTGACGGAGCCGGCGGTTACGGCGCCAACCCGGTCGTCATGGGCTTCCTCAACGCCCAGTGGGGTATCGCCGACGGCATCCCCGACTGGCCCGTTGCCGAGGGCGTCGACGTGACAACGCTCGGTGCTCCCGACAACTACATCCTCGCCGTCAACCAGTTCGACAATCTCCGCGTTGCTCGCTTCGACGATGCCTACGACTCGGTCCAGGCCGGTTTCGCCAGCCTCTTCTCCCTGAGCGGCGGTGGAACCGTGCTCGATGTGGTTCTCGAGAGCGAGGCCTACATCGAACAGGCAGGCATCGACCTGCCGGTCTTCATCGCGGCGGGCAACGACCACACCACCATGCTGGCCGAGGACTTCTACGAACTCGAAGAGGGTGGGGTCCGCTGGGTCGACTGGTTGACCGATTTCATCAACGGTAAGCCGCTCGACGACGTGAAGTGCACCGATTGCGGCTCGCCCTCGAGCTAGAAAACCGCCCTCAGCCCCACAGCCGAGCAGCCGCAGGCCTCCTGCACATTTTGCCGCCTGGGTTCGCCCCCACCAGGGCTGCTCGGTACGATGTGAACGCTCGCTAACACGCCTCTCGGAGGACCGATGTCCGACACCCTCTCCCCTGCCGACGCCGACGAATTCCGCGCCCGCTGCACCGCGTTCCTCGAAGAGCACGCCACCGGGATCAGCCTCGACGGTCAACCCGATCCCCGCGGTGCGATCCGCATGGACCACGCCAAGACGTTCCAGGGTGCTCTCACCGACGCAGGTCTCGCCGGTCTCACCTATTCGAGCGACTACGGCGGACAGGGCCTCACCAAGGAGCACGAGCGGATCTGGCGCGAGGAATACGGCAAGTTCCCGAACATGACCTCTGAGCTCACGATCTCGCACGGGATGTGCGTGCCGATGCTGAGCGAGTACGGCACCCACGAGCAAAAGAGCGCCTACCTGGCCGACGCGATCGCCGCCCGCACGGTGTGGTGCCAAATGTTCTCAGAACCCGGCGCCGGATCCGACGTGGCGAGCCTGCAGACCAAGGCCGAACGAGATGGCGACGTCTGGGTCATCAACGGCCAGAAGGTCTGGACCACCACTGCGCACCTGTGCGACTACGGCATCATCATCGCTCGCACCGACCCGACCGTCGCCAAGCATGCCGGTATCTCGATGTTCATCATCGACATGCACGCGCCCGGCGTCGAGGTCCGTCCCATCAATCAGATCGACGGTGGTCAGCATTTCAACGAGATCTTCTTCACCGACGTGGAGGTCCCAGCCGACCATCTGCTGGGCGACCTCAACAATGGCTGGAACATGGCGACCGCCATGCTCATGTACGAACGAGTTGCGATCGGTTCCGGCTCTACCAGTGGTGTTCGGCACAACTTCGCCGATCAGCTGATCGAGACCGCCACCAAACTCGGCCGCATCGACGACCCGGTCATCCGAGACCAGCTGATGCAGCTCTACATCATGGAGACCACCGCCTCGCTCGTGTCGATGCGGACACGGGCCGAACTCCAGGCCGGCAAGACCCCGGGCCCTGGAGGTTCGCTCGGCAAGCTGATCGGCACCATCAACATGAACTTCGCCCGCGACCTGGGCATGGAGATCTACGGCTCGGCCGGTGTTGCCTGGGACGGCGACGGAGGCAACTGGGCCCGCTTCGCCCTCACGAGCCTGCAGGGCGGGATCGCCGGTGGCACCAACGAGATCCAGCGAAACATCATCGGCGACCGCGTCCTCGGTCTGCCCCGTGACGTGGATGTCTCGAAGAACGTGCCGTTCAACGAACTCAAAGTCGGCACGCAACGCGACTGAGCGAAGTAGGTTCCCGGAAGCGGCGTTTCCAGGAGAATCCCATGCAACTCGCCATGGTCGGCCTCGGCCGGATGGGCGCGAACATTGTCCGGCGACTCATGGCCGAAGGCCATGAGTGTGTGGTCACCGACGTGCACGCTGACGCGGTCGCCGACCTTGTTGCCGAAGGCGCAACCGGCGCCGACGATCTCGCCGCACTGGTCGGGAAGCTCGACTCGCCACGGCGCATCTGGCTGATGGTGCCCGTCCACTTCGTCGATTCGCTCATCGACGAGCTGACACCGCTGCTCGACCCGGGCGATGTCGTCATCGACGGCGGCAATTCCTTCTACCGCCACGCCATCGATCGCGCCGACCGGCTCGCCGAGCACGGCGTGCACTATGTCGACGTCGGCACCAGCGGCGGCGTCTACGGCCTCGAGCGAGGCTTCTGTCTCATGGTCGGCGGCGAAGCCGACGTGGTCGACGCAATGGGACCACTGTTCGACACAATCTCTCCGGCGACCGATTCGGTCCCTCGTACCCCCAACCGGACGGGGCCCGTCGAGCCGGCCGAACACGGTTGGCTGCACTGCGGTCCAGCCGGCGCAGGTCACTTCGTCAAAATGGTTCACAACGGGATTGAGTACGGGATGATGGCGGCGATCGCCGAGGGCCTGGGAATCCTCGAAGCCGCCGATGCCGGCACCGAGCAGCGCCAAGCCGATGCCGAGACCGCGCCGCTCGACGACCCTCGCGCCTACCAGTACGACTTCGATCTCGCCGCGATCAGCGAACTGTGGCGGCGCGGCAGTGTCGTCAACAGTTGGCTGATCGACCTCACCGCCAATGCCTACGCCGAAGACCCGGAGCTGTCACAGTTCACCGGTCGGGTCTCGGACAGCGGCATGGGGCGCTGGACAGTGAAAGCGGCGGTCGACACCGGGGTGCCTGCCCACACGATCACGGCGTCGCTGTTCGAACGCTTCGCCAGTCGCGGCCACTTCGACTACGCGGGGAAAGCGCTGTCGGCCATGCGGATGCAATTCGGTGGTCACCACGAGAAGCCGGCAGAGGAGGCCTGATGGCGCGCGCCGATGCGCTCGTCCTGTTCGGGATCACCGGCGATCTGTCCGAAAGGAAGCTGATCCCCGCGCTTTACGAACTGACCGTCGAAGGCCGCCTCGACATCCCTGTGGTCGGCGTGGCCCGAAGCGGCTGGACGCTCGACGACCTGTGTGGCCACATTCGCCGCGTGCTCGCCGACCGCGACCGAACAGCCGTCGATCAGCTCTGCAGTCGACTGCGCCACGTCGACGGCGACTACCAGGATCCCGCCACCTTTGCCGAGCTCGCCGAGAAACTCGACGACGTCACCCGTCCGGTGTTCTTCATGGCGATTCCCCCGTCCTTGTTCGAGACGGTTGCGACCTCGCTCGCGTCCGTCGGCCTCAACAAGCAGGGGCGACTCGTGGTCGAAAAGCCGTTCGGGCGTGATCTCGCCAGTTCGATCGAACTCAACGACATCCTCCACCGTCACTTCCGTGAAGACCAGATCTTCCGGATCGATCACTTCCTCGGCAAGGAGCCGGTGCAGAACCTGCTCGTGTTCCGCTTCGCCAACAGCCTTCTCGAGCCGATCTGGAATCGCCATCACGTCGCCAGCGTGATGGTCACCATGGCCGAGGCCTACGGCATCGAAGGGCGGGGACGCTTCTACGACGGGGTCGGGGCGATACGCGACGTGATCCAGAACCACCTCCTGCAGATCGTCGGTCTGCTCGCCATGGAACCACCGGTCTCCGGCGATCCCGACGCACTGCGTGACGAGGTCGTGAAGGTGCTCAAAGCAGTCCAGCCGCTCACCGCCGACCACGTGATCCGTGGGCAGTACGACGGCTACCTCGACGAGCCCGATGTCGCCCCCGACTCCACCACCGAGACCTTTGCCGCAATCGATCTCCGGACCGACAACTGGCGATGGGCCGGCGTGCCGTTCTGCATCCGGGCCGGCAAGGGCATGGCCGAAACAGTCACCGAGGCGCGCATCGTGTTGCAGGAGACCCCGCAAGACCTGTTCGCACCGGCCGGAAAACCCCCACCCAACGTCATCACCTTCCGGATGAAACCCGACGACGTCATCTCGATGACCATGCAGGCGAAAGTCCCCGGGCAGGAGACGAGAGCCGAAAGTCTCGATCTCACCGTCGACTACGGCGAAGCGCTCGGTGGCGACGGTCCCGACCCCTACGAGCGCCTCATCGGCGATGCGATCGATGGTGACCCTCGCCTGTTCGCTCGTCAGGACAGCGTCGAACAAGCGTGGCGCATCGTCGAAGGGGTGCTCGACCCGTCGGCTCCCATCCACACCTACGCGCGAGGCGGTTGGGGTCCCCAGCTCGCCGACACCATGCTGCCGCCCGGCCGGTGCTGGCCCGAGGACGAATGACGATCGACGTCATCACCACCCCCGATGCCGAAGCCGCAGCCCGGGCAGCAGCCGAGTTCGTGGCCCACCGTGCGACCGAGACGATCGAACAAACCGGCCGGTTCGTCTGGGCCGTCTCGGGCGGCTCGACCCCGGCCCGGTTCCTCGGCGCACTTGCCGAACACGACGACATCGACTGGTCGGCAATCCATCTCTTCCAAGTCGACGAACGCATCGCCCCGGCTCAGGCAACCGAGCGCAACGACACCATGATCCGAGAACGTCTCGTGTCACGACGACCCGAGGTCGACTACCACCCGATGCCGGTGGAGGCCGACGATCTCTCCGCTGCCCTCGTCACCCATCACGCGACCATGGCGCAGCTCGCCGGGTCGCCTGTCGTCCTCGACCTCGTGCAGTTGGGGCTCGGCGACGACGGCCACACGGCCTCGCTGGTCGACGGCGACCCTGCCCTTCGCTCCAGCGACGACCTGATGGTCACAGGCCTCTACCGTGGCACTCGCCGGGTGACCATGACTGCGCCGCTGCTCAACCGGGCCGACCAGCGCGTGTTCCTCGTCACCGGCGCCGACAAAGATCAGGCGCTCGATCGACTTGCCCGGCGCGATGCCCAGATCCCGGCGACGCTCATCACGACCGCCTCGACGACGCTCATCACCGATCGCCCCGTCGCCGCCTTCTCACCGGACTGAACGACCGGCAGACAGATCGGCCCGAACCGCCGAACGATCGATCACTGCCGCCCGACGATGCGGCCGGCCCGCTCGAACAGGCCAATCGTCGTGGCGTGCAACAGGTCGCCGAACGCTTTGGCAGCCTTGCCGGCAAAGGCCCGGGCATGGGTTCCCTCGAGAATGATTCCGGTCTTGTAACAGGCGAGAACGGCGTACCAGTCGAGGGCGTCGATCGAACGAGGCGACCGCTCGTCGTAGTGGCGCACCAGTTCGTCGATCGTCGGAAAACCGTCCCACGGCTGCACCGACATCATGCCTGCGTCGCCATCGGCCTCGGGCCAGAACGCCA
This sequence comes from Actinomycetota bacterium, assembly GCA_029979265.1. GTDB lineage: Bacteria > Actinomycetota > Acidimicrobiia > Acidimicrobiales > Aldehydirespiratoraceae > UBA11606. Next base: position 162,890 of record JAPOHW010000004.1, read on the forward strand.
CGACAAGCCCGAGATCGATCAGCGGGTCGCCCCGCGTCGCGAGTTCCCAGTCGACGATGGCGGCGATCTCACCACGATCATGGCGAAACATGACATTGCCGAGGTGATAGTCGCCATGGATGATCCCGGTCGGCGAGGGATCCGGACGGTTCTGCTCGAGAAAGGCCTGGATGTCGGCGAGATGCGGCAGGGCAGGCCCGGGATAGCCGTCGAGTTCGCGGTAGCTGTCGAGCTGGGCCTGCCAACGGGGAACCTGCCGCTCGAGATACCCGTCAGGCTTGCCGAACCCGTCGAGTATCCCGGTCTCGGAATCGACGGCGTGAAGCGACAGGAGCGCATCGACGAACGACAGCCCCATGGCGTGGCGAACAGCTGGGTCGCCGGCGTGGAGGGCCGGGAGCCCCGACGTTGCCTGGAACCCGTCGATCGGTTCCATCAGATAAAACGCTGCACCGAGCACGCCTTCGTCGGATTCGGCGGCGATGAGCGCGGGATGGGGCACGTCCGAACCCGCCAGTGCACCGAGGACACGCGCCTCTCGACGCATCGTCTCGTCGGAGTTCGCACGCTTGTGTTCGGGGGGACGCCGCAGCACATAGGTTCGGCCGTCACGATCGAAGCGCAACAGCAGGTTCTGGGTACCCCCGGCAATCGCCTCGAACCGTTCGAGTGGACCGGACCCCAACCCTCGTTCGTCCATCCAGGTGCACAGCATGTCGCGATCGACGATTGAGGGATCGACCGGCTGTTCGTCAGCCATTTCCTGCGATCCCCGACACGCCGCCGTCGAGTCGGATGATCGAACCGGTGATGTAGGAACCGGCGTCGCTGGCCAGCAGCAACGCAGCGCCGACGATCTCGTGCGGCTCGCCCGCTCGCTGCAACGGCACCGCCGTCTTGAAGTGCTCGAAGACCCCCGGATGCCATGCCTTGCTGATATCGGTTGCGAACGGACCGGGCATCAAACAGTTGACCCGGACCTCGGGTGCGAACGTCTTGGCGAGCCCTGCCGTCATGTTGTTGATCCCCGCCTTCGCAGCGCCGTAGGGCAACTCGGCGGCGGACGGTGAAACCGACGCCGTCGACGACACATTGATGATCGAGCCGCCACCCGCTCGTTGCATCCGTTCACCGATGAGCGCCGACAGCCGCCACGGCCCGGTGAGGTTCACGTCGATGACCTTGCGCCAGAGGTCTTCGGTGACCGCACTCGGCGACTCGTACAGCGGCGACATTCCGGCATTGTTGACGAGCACGTCGACACGACCGAACCGCTCGTACACCTCGTCGGCCAGGGCATCGAGCGCATCCCACTGACCGACGTGACACTGCATCGGGGTGATCGTGCGGCCGGTGGCGTCGGCGATCTCGGCCGCCGCCTGTTCGAGGACATCGAGCTTTCGACTGGCGATGATGACGTCGGCGCCGTGTCGGGCGAACGCCTCCGTCATCTCCCGCCCCAGCCCGCGGCCCCCGCCGGTGACGAGTGCGATCTTGCCGGTCAGATCGAACGGGCCAGCCGCCGCTCCGGTCTCGGCCATCAGACCGGCAGATCGCCCGTGGCCGACCGCGTCGTACCAAAGTCCTTGTAGGCCGCAATGGCGCGTTGTGCGATACGCATCTGATGAATCTCGTCGGCGCCGTCGGCGAACCGGGCCCAGCGGGCCTGCTGCAACATGTGGGCCAACGGCGTGTCGGTGGAGTAGCCCAACGCGCCGTGGACCTGAATGGCCCGGTCGATGATGCGATTGAGACTGTTGGCCACGAAATGCTTCGCCATCGACACCTCGGATTTGAAGTCGACGTTCTCGCCTCGGTGGGCGGCATCGATCTTCGAGGCGGCGTGCAGAACCATCAACTTCGACTGGTACAGCTCCATCGCCGAGTCGGCGATCATCCACTGCACGCCCTGCTTCTCGGCGAGGATCGAACCGTGACTGAACCGGTCGAGCGAACGACCGACCATCATGTCCAGCGCTGTCTCGGCCTGCGCGATCCAGCGCATGCAGTGGGCAAGACGAGCCGGGCCGAGTCGATACTGCCCGAGCAGGTGGCCTTGGCCGCGTCCACCGAGCATCTGGCGCTCGTGCACGCGCAGATCCTCGATCACGATCTCGCTGTGTCCGGTCGAGCCGTGCATCGTTTCGATCTGGCGGACCTCGGTCCATCCCTCCTGCGGGAGATCGATGAGGAACGCCGTGTTGGCCGCCTGGGGCAGGTCGGGGTCGTCCTCGGTGCGAGCGATCAGGATCGCAAAGTTGGCCCGATGAGCGTTGGAGATGAACCACTTGTGCCCGTTGATCACCCACTCTTCACCGTCCTGATAGCCCTTGGTCTGGATCAGGGTGGGGTCCGAGCCGGCGACCTCAGGCTCGGTCATCGCAAAGCATGACCAGGTGCGTCCCTCGCACAGCGGCCGAAGGTACTTCTCTTTTTGTTCGTCGGTTCCCCAGTGCAGCAGCGTGTGCATATTGCCTTCGTCGGGGGCCTGGCAGTTGAACACCCACGGGCCGTAGCGATTCTTTGCTGCTTCGGCCTGCACCATGGCGAGCTCGACATGGCCGAGCCCCATTCCGCCCCATTCCTCGGGCATGTGCGGCAACCAGATCCCTGCTTCGTGGGCCTGCTTGCGCATCCCGATCAGAGCATCGAGTCGCTCGCGTCCGTCGAGGCCGGGGTGCCCGTCTTCGCCGTCGATCTCTGCCCCCTTCGGTGCGATCACATCGGTGACGAAGGCCCGTACCCGGTCGCGTATGTCTTCGAGTTCTGGGGTGAGGGTGAAATCGATTGCCATGACGTGCGAACCTAGTGGGCCGAGAGAAACGCTGCGAAGCCCGCTACGGCAGGCCGGCGCGGGGCACGTCGACGTCGACGGCGATGATGGTCGTCAGGCCACGACCGGCCGTCTCCTCCTTGCTCGAGCCCGGCGAGACGAAGCCGAACAACGTCCGTTCGTCGGGCCCGCCGAGCATGCACGCCACCGCTGCGCCATCGACCGGGATCTCTCGGCTGATCGTGCCGTCCTCGTGAAGTCGGACGAATCGTTCACCTACGAAGTCCGAGACCCAGATCGCACCGTCGGCGTCGAGACAGCACCCGTCGGGCGACCCCTCGATCGACGCCCAGATCCGCGGCGCCACCGGATGGCCGGTCTCGTCGAGGGTGAACGCCGTGTACTGCCCCCCAAACGTCTCGCCGACGATCAGCGTCGAACCGTCGGGGGTGATCACCGAGCCGTTGGGAAAGGCGAGCGGATGCTCGACCCGGCGGACGTCACCGTCGGGCGTCACGTGAGCAAGGTACGCCGACGCGAACTCGGCCTGGTTGTCGAGGTCGAAGCCGAAGTTCCCCACATAGGCGTGACCGTCGGCCGAAACGACCAGATCGTTGCAGTTGGCGGTGGCGATGTCGGAGAGGTCGGCATGGTCGCGAACGACCCCATCGGGCGACACGGCCAGCACCTTCCGGCTCAGCATCGCCACGACGAGCATGGTGCCATCGGGCAGCCATCCGAGCCCGGAGGGCTGTTCCCCGTCGAGTTGGAACTCGACCCGTTCATCACCGCCCTCGGCACCGATGGAGAACACAGCGTGGCGATGGAAATCCGAGAACCACAGGCGCCCGTTGCGCCAACGCGGTCCTTCACCGAAATCGACACCGGTGTGCATCACTCTGGGTTCGCTCATGACCGAACCCTACGACAGCACTAGGCGTCGAGGTAGCGGGTCACGGCCACCAAGGAGCCGACGATCGACACAACGATCGCGATGGCAAGCACGAGGATGCTGGTGGTGAAGAACTCGTTGTCGCTCACCTGGAACCCGGCCAGCAGCTCGAGTCCGTCCGGATCGCTGAACTCCTCGATCACATAGCGATCGAACGCCCACAACCCGACCCACGCCAGGAATGCGCCGACGACGGCTTGGGCGACACCTTCGAGCATGAACGGGATCCGGATGAACCAGTTGGTGGCACCCACCACCTTCATGATCTCGATCTCGGGTCCCCGGTTGCGGATGGCCGACACGATGTTGGTCAGGATCAGCAGCGTTGCCGCCCCCAGCAGCACGAACGAGCCGATGAACAAGAACAGCCCGGCTCGGTCGGCCAGATCCTGAATACCTCGGATCGTGTCGTTGGCCGACACGACCGTCTTCACACCCGGTCGCCCGTCGAACTGACCGGCCAGCTCCTCGACGACATCGGCGTCGGGGTCGACCGGCACCACCCGATACGACGGCGGCATCGCTTCGGGCGTGACAACTTCGATCAACTCCGGCGTGTCGGAGAAGATCTCCTTGAACTCTTCGTAGGCAGCGGCCTGGTCGACGAATTCATAGTCGCGGATCTCGGGACTGGTGGTGATCGCGTCGAGGATGTTCGCGTTCTGCTCTTCGGTGGCCTCAGGGTTCATCCACACCACGAACTCGATCCCACCCTCCCAGCGCTGCGTGGCATTGGCCACCGCGTAGTCGAACAGGAAGAAGGCTCCGAACATCAGCAACGACACGCCGATCGTGAGGATGGTGGCCGTGCTGAGCAGAACGTTGCGCCACAGGTTGATGCCGGTTTCGCGCAGTGCATAGAGCGGTGAGATCGCCATGGACCGCTCCCCTACTCGTAGACGCCGCGGGCCTGATCGCGCACGATCACACCCCGGTCGAGTTCGATCACCCGGCGACGCATCGTGTCGACGATGCCCCGGTCGTGTGTGGCCATGACGACAGTGGTGCCGGTGCGGTTGATCCGGTCGAGCAACTTCATGATGCCGACCGATGTCTGCGGATCGAGGTTGCCGGTCGGCTCGTCGGCCAACAGGATCAGCGGCCTGTTCACGAATGCCCGAGCGATCGACACACGCTGCTGCTCGCCGCCGGAGAGCTCGCCGGGCCGGTTGTTCATCTTCTCGCTGAGCCCCACCAACTCGAGGATCGCCGGGACCTGCTTCTTGACGACATGACGGGGCTTGCCGATGACTTCGAGCGCAAAGGCGACGTTCTCGGCAACGGTCTTGTTCGGCAGCAGCTTGAAGTCCTGGAAGATGTAGCCGATGTTGCGGCGAAGGTACGGCACCTTCCATGCACCGAGGTGCGCGATGTCCTTGCCCGCCACGAAGATCTGGCCGTGCTCGGGAATCTCCTCACGATTGAGCAAGCGAATGAACGTCGACTTGCCCGATCCCGACGCGCCGACCAGGAAGACGAACTCCCCCTTGGCGATGTCGAGGGTGGCGTCACGCAAGGCGACGTTGTCGCCCTTGTACACCTTCGTGACGTTCTCGAGTTTGATCATGAGAATCCCGTGGACAGGTGGTCCGCCTGACCGCATGACGCTACCAGTGCAGCGTTTCGAATCTGCGGCATGTCGATTCGTGCCGGTCTCAGCCGATGGTCGACGACTGCCACGCTTCGAAGCGCCAGGCACCGGCGTGTTTGACCCACACGGCCAAATAGCGGAAGTGCAGTTCGATCGGCTTGCCGTCGAATTCGATGCCAGCGGCCGCCACGCCTCGCACGATCACCGTGGCGTCGCCGGCCGCATACGCCTCGACGTCACTGCGATCGAATGACTTGTACTGGATCGGCCCGTTGCGGACGTGGTCCAGGAACGACTGTTTGGTGTCGAGCAGCCCCGTCGAGTGCACGTACACCATCGAGTCGCTGAGCAAACCGTCGAGCGTGGCGTCGTCCTGCTCGCACAGGGCGGTGACCCGGGCGTCTTCGAGCGCCATCACCATCTGGAGTTCATCACTCATCGGTGCCTCCTAGGCATCGGTCGTCTGGGCACGGGTCCACCGCAGCCACGCTTCCATGAACGGTTCGATGTCGCCACCCAGCACTGAATCGACCTGCGCCGTCTCGTGGTCGGATCGTAGATCTTTCACCATCTGGTACGGCTGCATCACATAGCTCCGGATCTGGCTGCCGAAGCCGACGTTTTGTTGCTCTCCGGTGATGCCGGCGATCTCTTCCTCTCGTTTCTTGCGCTCGAGGTCGAGGAGCTTGGCAGCCATCATCTGCATCGCCCGATCTTTGTTCTGGTGCTGGCTGCGCTCGTTCTGACAGGCCGTCACCAACCCGGTCGGAATGTGGGTGATGCGCACCGCTGAGTCGGTCACATTGACGTGCTGACCGCCGGCGCCCGACGACCGGTAGGTGTCGATCCGAAGGTCTTTTTCGTCGATCTCGATCTCGTCGGAGACCTCTTCGAAGAAGGGGGCGACCTGCACCGCCGAGAAGGCGGTCTGACGCTTTCCTTCGTTGTTGAACGGCGAGATGCGGACGAGTCGGTGAACACCGTGCTCCGACTGCATCAACCCGTAGGCGTGCCGGCCTTTGAGGATGAACTCGACGTTGCTGAGCCCTGCCTCGGTGCCTTCGGAAACGGCGGTGATCTCGACGTCGAAGCCACGTTTGTCGGCCCAGCGGTTGTACATCCGCATCAACATCTCGGCCCAGTCCTGAGCATCGGTGCCGCCCTCACCGGACTTGATCTGACACACGGCGTCACCCTCGTCGAACTCACCGGTGAACAGTGAACGCATCTCGAGTTCGTCCAGCGTGGTCTCGATGGCCGCCACCGCCTCGGCGATCTCGGGCTCGAGCGACTCGTCGCCCTCTTCACGCGCCATCTCGTGGAGGGTGTCGGCATCGTCGACGTCGGCGGTCAACCGTCCGAACAAGTCGAGGTCTTCGTTGACGGCGGCAAGCTCCGAGGTGACCTTGCGGGCCTTGTCCTGGTCGTCCCATAGGTCGGGCCGCGACGCTTCGACCTCGAGCTGGGGCTGTCGCACTTCGAGTTCGGCAATACGCAGATAGCCGGCCGCTTCGTCGAGACGCTTCCGGATCGCTGTCAGTTGGTCGGTGAAGTCCTGCATGATGTCGGGGCGGGTCGGTCAGAGGGCGTCGGCGCCCGGGCGGCCGTGACACGCCTTGTACTTCTTACCGCCCCCGCATGGACAGGGCTCGTTTCGCCCGACCTTCTCGAGCTCGGATTTCACCACCGGGGTCTTCTGCACCGGCCCGGGTGCCCGCTGCACGGCGGGTCCGTTGGCTTCGGCGATCGCAGCGGCCGATGCGCCGGCATCGCTCTTGGTTTCGGTGACGCCGGTGATGTTCGGCTCGTCGGACATGTCCCCGGGCCTGGGCGCCACCTGGACGTGCATGACGTACTTCACGAAGTCGAGTGCGATCCCCTGCATCATCATCCCGAACATCTCGAAGCCTTCGCGCTGCCACTCCGATGCCGGGTCCTTCTGCCCCATCGCCCGGAGATGGATGCCCTCACGCAACGAGTCCATCTCGCGGAGGTGCTGACGCCACCGCTGATCGATGATGCGCAACATCACCTGGCGCTCGACCTGGCGCAGGATCTCCTCACCCAGTTCGGCTTCGCGCTCCTCGTAGTGGGTGTAGGCCTCGTCGTAGAGCATGTCGACGAGCACGTCGAGGGTGTCGGCGTGCTCGAGATCCTCGAGGCTCAGTTGGGAGGGCCACAGGGTTGCGATCTCGGTCTGCAGCGCGTCGAGATCCCATTCCTCGATGATGTCGGACACGCAATAGGTGCCCACCGAGCTCCGCACGGCATCGTCGAGATATTCCAGCGCCTCGTCGCGCAGATCGGCACCGTCGAGGATCTGGTCGCGGCGCCGATAGATGACCTTGCGCTGCTCGTTCATCACCTCGTCGTATTTGAGGACGTTCTTTCGCGTCTCGGCGTTGCGGGCCTCCACCGTGTTCTGGGCCCGCTCGATCGCCTTGGTGACCATCTTCGCCTCGATGGGCACGTCATCGGGAAGTGCTCGATCCATCACCCAACTCATGGCCCCGGTTGCGAACAGGCGCATGAGGTCGTCTTCGAGCGACAGATAGAACCTGCTCTCGCCGGGATCGCCCTGGCGACCAGATCGACCACGCAGCTGGTTGTCGATTCGGCGACTCTCGTGGCGTTCGGTGCCGAGCACATAGAGCCCACCGAGCGAGAGAACCTCTTGGCGTTCGGCATCGGTGGTGGCCTTGTGCTTGGCGAGGAGTTCCTCGAAGCGCTTTTGGCCGTTGTCGGTATCGGGATCGAGTCCCTCGGCCCGCACGTCTCGGTTGGCGAGTCCTTCGGGATTCCCGCCGAGCAGGATGTCGACGCCGCGACCGGCCATGTTGGTGGCGACGGTGACGGCACCCAGTCGCCCCGCCTGGGTGACGATCTCGGCCTCCCGGTGGTGCTGCTTGGCGTTGAGCACCTCGTGGATCACTCCCCGCTTCTCCATCATGCGCGAGAGCACTTCGGACTTCTCGACCGAGACGGTGCCAACCAGCACCGGTTGACCCTTCGCCGAGCGCTCGACGATGTCGTCGATGCAGGCGTTGAACTTGGCTTCCTCCGTCTTGTAGATGAGGTCGCCCTCGTCGGCGCGGGCCAACGGCTTGTTGGTCGGCACTGGGACGACATGCAGGCCGTACGTCGCCACGAATTCCGACGCCTCGGTCTCGGCCGTGCCGGTCATCCCCGCAAGGCGTTCGTAGAGGCGGTAGTAGTTCTGCAGGGTGATCGTGGCGAGGGTCTGGTTCTCCTCCTTGATCGACACCCCTTCCTTGGCCTCGATGGCTTGGTGCAGACCGTCGGACCAGCGGCGACCCTCCATGACCCGTCCGGTGAACTCGTCGATGATCTTGACTGCTCCGCTGCCATCGACCAGATAGTCGCGATCCTTGCGATAGAGCTCTTTGGCTCGCAGCGCCGCCTGAAGCTGATGCACGAGGTTGGCCGAGACCTGGTCATAGAGGTTGTCGACACCGAGTGCACGCTCCACCGCGTGGACCCCTTCTTCGAGGGGTGCAACGGTGCGCTTTTCTTCGTCGACCTCGTAATGGACATCGCGACGCAAGCCCCGGGCAATCGATGCGAACTTGACATAGAGCTGCGCAGCATCGGCGACCTTGCCCGAGATGATCAGCGGGGTTCGGGCCTCGTCGATGAGGATCGAGTCGATCTCGTCGACGATGCAGTAGTGATGACCTCGCTGCACCTGCTTATCGCGCGACATCGCCATGTTGTCGCGCAGGTAGTCGAAACCGAACTCGTTGTTGGTGCCGTAGGTGATGTCGGCTCCGTACTGGTCACGCTTGAACGCCGCATCACGGTTGCCGGGGAGCACCAGACCCACGTCGAGACCCATCCACCGATGGACCTGCCCCATCCAGTCCGCATCGCGACTGGCGAGGTAGTCGTTGACCGTTACGACGTGCACACCCTTGCCGGTGACCCCGTTGAGGTAGATGGGCAGGGTCGAGGTGAGGGTCTTTCCCTCACCGGTCTTCATTTCCGCCACCCAGCCGAGGTGCAGGGCGGCACCGCCGATCAACTGCACGTCGTAGTGACGCTGACCGAGCACCCGCTTCGCTGCTTCTCGGATGGTGGCGAAGGATTCGATAAGGAGATCGTCGACCGCTTCCCCCTGGTCGAGTCGACTGCGGAACTCCCCGGTCTTGGCCTGCAGCGCATCATCGGACAGCGCTTCGAACTCGGGTTCGAGCGCGTTGATGTCGGGCACCAGGGCCTCGAGCGCCTTCAGCTTGCGCCCCTCGCCGCTTCGCAGAACACGGGTGAAGATGGTCATGGGTGCGTCGTAGCCTACCGACCGCAGACCATGGCCCGATCAGCCGTTGCCGTGTGGTCGAGACGCCGGGGTGGCAGCGCAGGTTGCCGGGGCCGGCAGCGGTTCACCCGGCTTCGTCGATGAGGCCCACGTCTCCGTCGTCGCGCTTGTAGACGACGGCAGAGCGGTTCGTCTCAGCGTTGATGAAGAAGAAAAACCCGTGGCCGAGCAGATCCATCTTCAGCACCGCGTCCTCGGCGCTCATGGGCGCCAGGTAGAAGCGCTTGCTCTTGACGATGACGGGAATCCGATCGTCGTCGGCTTCGGGTTGGGGCGGATCGTCGACCGCCACCGCACCGGGCTCTGGTTCGATCGCCGGCGCATCCATGTGGCGCAGCGTCTCTCCCGACCCGTGATGTCGCCGCTGGAGGCGGGTGCGGAGTTTGCGGATCTGGCGTTCGAGTTTCAGGGTCGCCGCATCGACTGCGCTGAACGGATCGGGGGCGTGGACCTTGCAGCGCAGGTGATGCCCATGCCCTTCGACAACAACCTCACAGAACTCCTTGTCCGTGATCCGGGGGTTGCGTGCCTCGTCGAAATGCACCTCGGCATGATCGAGGCCTTGAAGGAACTTGTCGAGCCCACCGATTTTCTCATGGATCACCTCCTCCAGTCGCGGCGTGATGTTCACGTGCCGTGCGCTGATGGAGACGTCCATTCGTGCCCTCCGTGTGTCGGTTGTGTTCTCGACCGTACACCGATGCCTCGGGCCGTGTCAGGCCGACGGTGTACCCGGCGTGCGTTGCGACCAGACCATGGACACTCCCGGCTCCGGCCCGATGCAGAAGGGCCGCGGCCGACCGGAGGGTGGTGCCCGTGGTCGTCACATCGTCGATCAACAACACAACCGGCCGCCTCGGCAGTGTGCGGGCCGGTCGAAGACGGGGACCGACGAGGCGGCCCGTCCGGTCTCGCCGAGTCTGGGCCCGGTCGTGCCGCTCACGACGGAGCAGTCGGCGAGCGGGAAGATCGAGCCGATGGGCCACCGCTCGGGCCAGCAACTCGCTCTGGTCGTACCCGCGTGCTCTCCGGCCCGTCGGCGATGCCGGGCACCACGTGACGACATCGGCCGGTGCGGCAATCGCAGCCATGGCGTCGGCCAGCACCGTGACGGCAGCGGTGCGGTCGCCGTACTTGAGTTGCCGGACCCACTCGGCGGCCACGCCACGATGGGGCCACACGGCGCGAAGCGAGCCGAGTTCAGCACCACTGAGGCCAGATTCCACCACGACCCGAACCTAGGAACGGGATGTGACAGCGAGCCTGGGTCAGGCCTCGTCGACCTCGGCGTAGTTCGGCGGCCGCTTCTCGAAGAATGCGGTGACCGACTCGACCTGGTTCGGTGTCCCGATCAGGGCGCCGATCTCGTCGCGCTCCATCTTGAACCCCGCTGCGAAGTCCTCGGCGTAGGCCGATTCGACGAGGCGCTTGCCGGCTCGGATCGCATGCGGGCTCTTCCCAGCGATCGTGCGAGCCATCGCCAGTGCGTCGGCGTGGGGATCGTCGCTCACATGGGTGGCGAGGCCGATGCGGACGGCCTCGGCTCCGTTCACCTCACGACCGGTCCAGATCAACTCCTTGGCCACGTCGGCACCGACGAGACCGGGGAGCAGATGGGTGATCGTCATATCGGGGCTGATCCCCCAGCGGATCTCGAGGATCGACATCCGCACCTCGGGATGCACGAACCGGATGTCGCACCCGGCCGCGAGTTGGATCCCGGCCCCGAACGCCACCCCGTGGACTGCACCGATCACCGGCACCGGCAACTCTCGGAATCCCCACACCGCTTGCTGGGCGCGATGGGTGATGCGGTCCTCCTCCATCGACCCGATGTCACCGGTGCTGGTTCCGTCGGCGGCATCGGAATCCGCAGCGCCGGCCATAGCCTCGAACCCCGAGAAGTCGAGACCGGCGCACCATGCCGGCCCGTTCCCCGACAGCACCACCGCACGAAGCCCCGGTGTCGCCTTGAGCTGCTCCGACGCACCGATGAGGGCCGCGAACATCGGCCCATCCATCGCGTTCATCTTGTCGGGCCGGTTGAGCCGCACATCGGCCACACCGTCGACGATCTCGATCGTCACTCGTTCTTCGCTCATCGTTGCTCCAGTCATCATGGTCTTCTGCACAGGCCGCCTGCGCTGCGTTGCGGCGACGCCAGCTGCCCGAGCCGTCAGCTCGGCGCGAAGGCCTGCAGTGCGGCGTCGTCGGGGCGACCCTGGCCCTCGGCGGGATCGAGCGGGTGGATGCAGACGTGGGTGGCACCGGCGTCGGCGTGTTCCTGCAGCCGGGACTCGATCTGCTCGGGTGTTCCCCACGCAACGATCGCATCAACGAGACGGTCACTCTGGGTGCTGATGTCGTCGTCGGTGAAGCCCATACGTTTCCAGGCGTTCACGTAGCCCGGTGCGCGGCTGTAGAACTTCAGAACCTTGGCCCCGGTCGAGCGGGCACGTTGGGCGTCTTCGGTGAGGATGACCTTCTGTTCGACGAAGAGTCCGGCGTCGGGGCCCATGACCTCGCGCGCCATCGCCGTGTGCTCGGGCGTGGTGTTGTACGGGTGCGCGCCAGCGGTACGTTCGGCGGCCAGTTCGAGCATCTTGGGGCCGAGGGCGGCCAACACGATCGGCACCGGCTCCGAGGGTGCGACCGAGGTGTACATCGAGCTCTCCATCGCATCGAGGTAGGTGCGAAGGAACGACAGCGGCTTGTCGTATTCGATGCCCCGCACCTTGTTGACGATGGCGGGGCTCGACACACCGATCCCGAGCATCATCCGGCCGTTGGTCTGCTCGGCCACGGTGTTGGCCCCCTGCATCATCACACCGGGATGCCGGTGGTAGATGTTGGCGATCCCGGTTGCCAGGCCGAGCGTGCTGGTCGCGGCACCGATCGCAGCGAGTTGAGCGAACGGATCGCGCCCCATCGTCTCGCCGACCCACAGCTGCGTGTAGCCGAGCGACTCGACCCGGGTGGCGAAGGCCGCGACCTCCGCCCCCGAGATGCCTTCCGGCGAGAACCAAACCCCACGTGTCGTCATGGTCGACGACGTTAGTTGGTGCGGCATGGGGGCCGGGCATCCGGTCCTTGACCGCGCCGTCGGGTTGACGCCCCTTCGTGGGAGGCCAACAGCCAGCGGATCGGCTCAGCTGCCCGCGCGGGTTGGCTCAGTAGCGATAGTGCGACGACTTGTACGGGCCCTCGACCGGGACGCCGAGATAGTCCGCCTGATCGGGGGTCATCGTGGTGAGCTTGACCCCGAGGGCGTCCAGGTGGAGTCGGGCGACCTCTTCGTCGAGTTCCTTCGACAGGACCTCGACGCCGAGCTCCATGTCATCGGCCTCGGCGTGCAACTTCATCTGGGCGAGCACCTGATTGGTGAACGAGCAGCTCATCACGAAGCTGGGATGCCCGGTGGCATTGCCGAGGTTCAGCAGACGACCCTCCGACAACACGATGATCGAATGGCCGTCGGGAAAGACGAACTCGTCGACCTGCGGCTTGATGTTGACCCGCTGGACGTCAGACATCTTGAGCAGGCCGGCCATGTCGATCTCGTTGTCGAAGTGCCCAATGTTGCCCACGATCGCCTGATGCTTCATCCGGGCCATGTGGTCGGCGAGGATGATGTCCTTGTTGCCGGTGGTGGTGATGAAGATGTCGGCGGTCTTCACGACGTCTTCGAGCGTGACGACTTCAAAGCCGTCCATGCAGGCCTGCAGCGCGCAGATCGGATCGACTTCGGTCACGATGACGCGAGCGCCCTGCCCCCGAAGCGACTCTGCGCAGCCCTTGCCGACGTCGCCGTAGCCGCACACGACCGCAACCTTGCCGCCGATCATCACGTCAGTGGCACGGTTGATCCCGTCGATCAGACTGTGGCGACAGCCGTAGAGGTTGTCGAACTTCGACTTGGTCACCGAGTCGTTGACGTTGATCGCCGGGAACAGCAGCTCGCCTGTTTCCATCATCTGGTAAAGGCGATGGACGCCGGTGGTGGTTTCCTCGGACACGCCACGGATGCCGGGAGCGATCGTGGAGAAGAACGCAGGGTCGGCGGCGAGGATCTCTCGACAGCGGTCCAGAAACACGCCCCACTCCTCGGAGTCGTCCTCGGTGGCAACCGGCACCGATCCTGCCCGTTCGAACTCGAGGCCCTTGTGAACGAGCATGGTTGCGTCGCCACCGTCGTCGAGGATGAGGTTGGGCCCACCACCATCGGGCCAGCGGAAGAGTTGCTCGGTCGCCCACCAGTACTCTTCGAGCGTCTCGCCTTTCCACGCAAAGACGGGGGTGCCAGCCGGGGCGTCGATCGTTCCGGTCGGCCCGACCGCAACTGCAGCGGCGGCGTGGTCTTGGGTCGAGAAGATGTTGCAGCTGACCCAGCGGACGTCGGCGCCGAGCGCGACGAGCGTCTCGATGAGCACGGCGGTCTGCACGGTCATGTGCAGCGAACCGGCGATTCGGGCGCCGGCGAGTGGCTGCTCGTCGATGTATTTGCCTCGCAGCGCCATGAGGCCGGGCATCTCGTGCTCGGCGAGTCGGATTTCGTTGCGGCCGAAGCCGGCCAGTTCGATGTCGGCGACCTTGAAGTCGCCAGTGGTCAGAGCCACGGGTGCTCCATTCGTGGGAGGTGATCAGGTGACACGTATGGTAATGTGGATTGGTTGTTTGGTTATTCAGCCAGGTGCCGCAGGCGCCGAGCGCCGTCCACCGTCACGGCGCGTAAGCGCACCGCGTACCGTAAGCGC
>JAPOHW010000050.1 GCA_029979265.1 Actinomycetota bacterium
GCGTGCCGGCGGAGATCGGGCAGCTCACGTCACTGGTGGGGTTGTCCCTCGACGAAAACAAGCTGACGAGCGTGCCGGCGGAGATCGGGCAGCTCACGTCGCTGGAGAATTTGTGGCTCCACGGCAATCAGCTGACGAGCGTGCCGGCGGAGATCGGGCAGCTCACGTCGCTGGAGGGGTTGTGGCTTCACGGAAATCAGCTGACGAGCGTGCCGGCAGAGATCGGGCAGCTCACGTCGCTGGAGGTGTTGTACCTCAACGACAACAAGCTGACGAGCGTGCCGGCGGAGATCGGGCAGCTCACGTCGCTGACGAGGTTGTGGCTCGAAGGCAATCAGCTGACGAGCGTGCCGGCGGAGATTGGACAGCTCACGTCGCTGAGGGAGTTGAGCCTCCACGGCAATCAGCTGACGAGCGTGCCGGCGGAGATCGGGCAGCTCACGTCGCTGGAGGTGTTGCACCTCACCGGCAATCAGCTGACGAGCTTGCCGGCGGAGATCGGGCGGCTCACGTCGCTGAGGGAGTTGTACCTCTACGGCAATCAGCTGACGAGCGTGCCGGCGGAGATCGGGCGGCTCACGTCGCTGAAGAAGTTGAACCTCTACGGCAATCAGCTCACTACCGTACCCGCGGAGATCGGGCGGCTCACGTCGCTGCTGTGGTTGTCCCTCGACGAAAACAAGCTGACGAGCGTGCCGGCGGAGATCGGGCAGCTCAAGTCGCTGACGAGGTTGTGGCTCGAAGGCAATCAGCTGACGAGCGTGCCGGCGGAGATTGGACAGCTCACGTCGCTGA
>JAPOHW010000051.1 GCA_029979265.1 Actinomycetota bacterium
GGTGGTGATGGAAAACGGCCGGGTGGTGGTGCTCTACTTGGAAGACGTTGGCCTGACCGGAGCGGTGCCGGCTGAGATTGGGCGCCTGACTGCGCTAAGGGAGTTGAACGTTAGCTGTAATGAGCTGACGAGCGTGCCGGCGGAGATCGGGCAGCTCACGGCGCTGACGGAGTTGTACCTCGACCACAATCAGCTGACGAGCGTACCGGCGGAGATCTGGCAGCTTACATCGCTGCGGGAATTGAGCCTCGCCGGCAATCAGCTGACGAGCGTGCCGGCGGAGATCGGGCAGCTCAGGTCGCTGACGGAGTTGTACCTCAACGACAATCAGCTGACGAGCGTACCGGCGGAGATCTGGCAGCTTACATCGCTGACGCACTTGAACCTCGGCGGCAATCAGCTGACGAGCGTGCCGGCGGAGATCGGGCAGCTCAGGTCGCTGGTGAGTTTGAACCTCCGGAACAATCAGCTGACGAGCGTGCCGGCTGAGATCGGGCAGCTCACGTTGGTGAGGGTGTTGTTCCTCTACGACAATCAGCTGACGAGCGTGCCGGCGGAGATCGGGCAGCTCAGGGCACTGACGGAGTTGAACCTCCGCGGCAATCAGCTGACAAGCGTGCCGGCGGAGATCGGGCAGCTCACGTCGCTCAAGCAGTTGTTCCTCGACAACAATCAGCTGACGAGGGTGCCGGCGGAGATCGGGCAGCTCACGTCGCTGGAGAG
>JAPOHW010000052.1 GCA_029979265.1 Actinomycetota bacterium
ACTTCTTCCCAATCCACCCCCGAGGGGACTTCTTGGTCTTCCGTTTCATGAGACTTCCTACCTTTCACTCCCCGAAGGGACTTCCTGATTATCTGTCTCATCAGAAGTGGCTACCTTCCGAGTATCGCTACTCTTCTTCTCACCATGACCCGATGACCAATCGGCTCTCACTGCGGTCTGACACCCGCCCAACGATAGCTGGTCATCGCTACCGTCGATATTATAGAAACATGTAAATTGAATCTAAACAACTGTAATTAAACGGAATTCTGTGGATAACTTTATTTTTCTGTGGATAACTTAAATTATTGTGGTACAGCCACTTAGATTTGAACTAAGGACCTCCTGGTCCACAACCAGGCGCTCTAACCAACTGAGCTATGGCTGCCCACAATTATATGTATCTATCATTATTATTAATATTTCAATAGTCTTTTAACTATTAAATTGGTTTTTTGAAAAGAAGTGTCATTCTATCGCTTTCACCAATTTGTCGATATTTTTCTTTATCTCCATCTTTTAAATAAAGAGAGGGTGGAAGCGTCCAAACTCCATTAGGATGATCTTTAGTATCTCTTACATTGGCATTGATTTCAGATTTTTTTGATAAAATGAAACCAGCTTCTTCTGCTAAATTTATGGTAAGCTCCTCGGTTACATAACCACTTTTTTTCATCT
>JAPOHW010000053.1 GCA_029979265.1 Actinomycetota bacterium
GTCACGCTGTCATCAAGATACACATCGCAGCCCGCCGCTCTGAGCGCGCGTATCGCAGCCAGCACACTCGTCAGCTGATTGAATAAGAGCTCCAACCTTTCCAGCGACGTGAGCTGCCCGATCTCCGCCGGCACGCTCGTCAGCTGGTTGTTGCCAAGGTAAAACTTCTCCAGCGCCGTGAGCTGCCCGATCTCCGCCGGCACGCTCGTCAGCTTGTTTTCGCTGAGGTACAACCCCCGCAGCGATGTAAGCTGCCCGATCTCCGCCGGCAAGCTCGTCAGCTGGTTGCCCCTGAGGTCCAACCACTCCAGCGCCGTGAGCTGCCCGATCTCCGCCGGCACGCTCGTCAGCCGATTGTTGTTGAGCCACAACTGCTGCAGCGACGTGAGCTGCCCGATCTCCGCCGGCACGCTCGTCAGCTGACTGTGGCGGAGGTACAACCTCTCCAGGGACGTGAGCTGCCCGATCTCCGCCGGCAAGCTCGTCAGCTGATTGCCGCCGAGGTGCAGCTCCCTCAGCGCCGCGAGCTGCCCGATCTCCGCCGGCACGCTCGTCAGCTGATTGCCGCTGAGGCCCAACCCCTCCAGCGACGTGAGCTGCCCGATCTCCGCCGGCACGCTCGTCAGCTGATTGTCGTAAAGCTCCAAGTGCGTCAGCGACG
>JAPOHW010000054.1 GCA_029979265.1 Actinomycetota bacterium
CCGGGTAATGCCCCGCCGCGCCCGCGCGTCGCGGAAGTCGCGATCGCCAGGCTATGAGCGGTAGTCCCCGTTGATGGCCACGTACTGCTTGGTCAGGTCGCAGGTCCAGACGGTGGCGGAGCCGCGGCCGACGCCCACGTCGACGCTGACCTCCAGCTCGTCCTTCTTCATGTAGGCGCTCATCTTTCCCTCGTCGTAGGTCGGGGCGATGAGACCGTCCTGGGCGGCGACCAGGGGGCCGAACTGGACCTTCAGCCGGGTGCGGTCGATGGGCTCGTCCGCCCGGCCGACGGCCATGACGATCCGGCCCCAGTTGGCGTCCTCGCCGGCGAAGGCGGTCTTGACCAGGGGGCTCTCGGCGATGGTCCGGGCGATCTTGCGCGCCGAGGCCGGGCTCTCGGCGCCGGTGACGTTGATGCGCACGAACTTGGTCGCGCCCTCCCCGTCCCGCACCAGCTGCAGGGCGAGGTCGAGGAGGACCGCCTCCAGCTTTTCCCTGAAATCCGCCAGCCGCCGGTCGCCGGCCCGGCTGATCCGCGGCGCGTCCGACTGGCCCGTCGCGAACAGGAGCAGGGTGTCGTTGGTCGACCGGTCGCCGTCCACGGTCACGCAGTTGAAGGTCGAGCGCGTGTAGAGGCTGGCCAGGTTCTGCA
>JAPOHW010000055.1 GCA_029979265.1 Actinomycetota bacterium
GGGTATCCAAGCCTGGGACGCAGCCGTCGAGCGACGCATCCCACGCACCCGAGTTGGGCCTCATGGCACTCGCGGCGGCGGATCTGCTCCAGTTCGCGGTTGGTAGCTACCGCGTTAGGGCGAAGCGGAAAAGCGGGTAGGTAGAATTATTCTTACTACAAAATTTTAAAAAACCAGTACACTATCTGAGTAGACGGACCGACTGCGTCGCGGCCCGTAGAGCGGAGCCCATTCGCGGGTCCAATGAAGCGACGTGAGTCACCTGCGTCGTGGTGGTCGTGGTGGTCGTGGTGGTCGTGGTGGTCGTGGTGGTTGTCGGCATCGTCATTGCTCCGGCGATGCCGTCGTCGCCGTCGTCATAGCCATCCTGCTGCAAGAGCGACTTTGAGTCGGTGTGCTGCTTCATCGCCATCACAGACGATATCGTCTCTTGCTTTTTCGCTGCTATCTGCTTGTCAATGGTGCGCCGCTCCCGCTCCTTCTCGCGGATCTGTTCCTCCGCCTTTGCGATGCTCTTCTCCTTGCGCTCGCGCGTCTTCTCCATCTTTTGCATGAATGTCGCCGCCTGCGAACCCGCCTCCGCGTCCGTCGCCACCCGCAGATTCGCCGCGCGAGCGCGCATAGCGGCCATCGCCTTTGTCCCCGACGCCTT
>JAPOHW010000056.1 GCA_029979265.1 Actinomycetota bacterium
AAACCCCCGCACTCGCCCCTCGGCAATAGATGCTTCCGGGCGGGATTGGGGATTTTTAATATTACTCTAACACAAGGACGAGGGGCCGACCAACGGCATGATCTCTGTCGTCTCTTCTCTCGACTGCGGCAGCGACGTCGAAGCGGCGATGCCCTGCTTGGCAGGTTGCGGCATCATTGCTCTCTGTCTTCGCCAATGTCGAGAGAGAGCAGAGGTCGATTGGTTCGAAGGAAGGCAGTCCACGTGAAAAAGTGAGATCTCATCGAGCGATCTCGTGAAAAAGTGAGAGCTCATCGAGCTAAAACAACTTCTTGAACACGCACTCACTCACCATGAGGCTCATCCGCGGCATCGTAGCAACTGCGACGGCGACCCTCCTCGCCGCCGCCGGCGGCCTCGGCGTTCTCTGTCCCGTCGAGGAGAGGCGGCAATCCCCCCAGATCCCTCCCCTTCCCTGCCTGGGTCGCCGCGTCGTCGTCGCCGCCAAAGCCGAAGGCGTCCATGAAGTCGTCGGCCGTCGCCTTGCCGCCCTCAACGTCCACCTCATCCGCGTCGAACTTGTGCAGCCCGCCGCGCTGCTCCTTCGCTGCTGCTGCGGGCGCCGCCCCCTCGCCCTCCTTCGTCTCGGCCTTCGGCTCGGCCT
>JAPOHW010000057.1 GCA_029979265.1 Actinomycetota bacterium
GCAAGACGTGGAAGGGGGCCGGCCCGAACGGGCCGGCCCCCTTCCACGTCTTGCGACGACGTCGTGTCGTCGTGTCTACGTCAGCGGGTGCCAGCGTCGACGAGCGTGGCCACCTGGGCGGCGTTGCTCTGGTCGACGAAGCCGGGGCCCGAGAGCACCGGCTGACCGCCACCGGCGGTGTTGGCGTTGGTGACGTTGAGGTACAGCAGGACGATCGGCAGGTAGCCCTGCAGGTACTGCTGCTGGTCGATGGTGAACGAGACGTCACCAGCGTCGATGGCGCCGAGGAGCTCCGGCGTCATGTCGAAGCCACCAATGCCGAGGAGCTCACGACCGGAGTCGTTCGCCGCGGCGAGACCCGACATCGCGATGACGGGGCCGGTGCCGATGAAGGCGTCGATGTCCGGATCGGCGGCGAGCACCGCGGCTAGGTCGCACTCGATCGTGTGCCGCTCGGGGGGCATGACCATGGGCGCGGGCAGTGCCAGAGCACCCTCCGCTGCCGGAGAGGAGGAGGTGGAAGCGTTGGTGTTCTTCTCCTCCGGTGACGCTCGCAACGCCCTGGTCGGCGAGGAAGTCTCCGGCGGCATGAGAAAAACCTCGACGCCGCGGTTTCGCATCGCTCGGCTCACCTCACCC
>JAPOHW010000058.1 GCA_029979265.1 Actinomycetota bacterium
CATCGGCACACAGCCCATCACGATGGTGGCCGCCATACCGGCCTCCTTGTGCACGTGGCGCTCACGGAAGTCCGACCGCGACTGCATGTCGATGAAGGCACGCCGAGTCGGATACCTGACCACCGCCACGCGATCCCAGGCCGGACCGGTGCCGAGCGCCTGCGTCTCGACCTCGGCGAGGAAGGGGATGTCGGCGCCGATGTCGGTGAGCACATCGACCGGCGCGTACTCGTCGTCCGCCTCGCGACCCGAACGCCCCTCATCCGACCCATCGGCGTAGACGGCGCGCTCCCGGTAGCGCATGAGGTTGACCATCCAGATCGGCCCGTCGTCATCGGGTGATCGGGTGGCGAGGTGCAGGCCGTAGTCGCGGTCGACGATGCCGTAGGAGGGGTCGCGACTCACGACGATGTCCTCCGGGCCGCGATGCCGACCAACTCGCGCGCCACCATCGGCGCCGCGTTCTGGTTCTGGCCCGTCACCAGGTCACCGTCGACCACCCAGTGGTTCGCAAGCACATCGCGGCGACCCGAGCGGCTCTCGAACAGGGCGCCGGCGGCGCGAAGGTCGCGCTCGGGATGCATCGGCGTCGAGGTGATCCCGAGCTCGCGCACCTGCTTGTCGGT
>JAPOHW010000059.1 GCA_029979265.1 Actinomycetota bacterium
CGGAGATCGGGCAGCTCGCGTCGCTGAAGGGTTGGAACCTCAGAGAAAATCGGCTGACGAGCGTGCCGGCGGAGATCGGGCAGCTCGCGTCGCTGAGGGGGTTGAACCTCCTCGGCAATCAGCTGACGAGCGTGCCGGCGGAGATCGGGCAGCTTGCGGCGCTGAAGGAGTTGGACCTCAGCGACAATCGGCTGACGAGTTTGCCGGTGGAGATCGGGCAGCTCACGTCGCTGGAGAGGTTGAGGCTCGCCGACAATCAGCTGACGAGCGTGCCGGCGGAAATCGCGCAGCTCACGTCGCTGGAGGTGTTGGGCCTCAGCGACAATCAGCTGACGAGCGTGCCGGCGGAGATCGGGCAGCTCACGTCGCTCACGCAGTTGGGCCTCAAAGACAACCAGCTGACGAGCGTGCCGGCGGAGATCGGGCAGCTCACGTCGCTGACGTACTTGCACCTCGAAAGCAATCGGCTGACGAGCGTGCCGGCGGAGATCGGGCAGCTCACGTTGCTGGAGGGTTTGCATCTCAGCAGCAATCGGCTGACAAGCGTGCCGGCGGAGATCTGGCAGCTCAGGGCGCTGAAGATTTTGGAACTCCAGCGCAATCAGCTGACGAGCTTGCCGG
>JAPOHW010000005.1 GCA_029979265.1 Actinomycetota bacterium
AGACCGTGCTCCATGAGTACACGCTCACCGCCACGGTCGACGCCACAAGCCGAGTCTTCCGCACCTGCACTGCCGTGCCTCGGGTGTTGCCGTGGGTCGAATGCCCGGTGGCAGCAGCCAGCGCAGAGCGGCTCGTCGGACGGGACGTCGACGCCACACGCGACGTCGTACGGAGTGACTTACGTGGCACATCGACCTGCACCCACCTCAACGACCTGTTGCGGTCGCTCGGCGACGTGGGTGCGCTTGTGGACACTTTGAACAGCGTCCGTCGTGATCGTCAAAGGTTCTCCGGATGAGTGAATCCCCGATCGAGGACCGGGTGTTGGTCGACCGAGGCGAAGACGGCGTCGCCCTCGTCACCCTCAGTCGACCAGCAGCGCGCAACGCAATCGATGTCGAGATGGCACGGGCGCTGATTGAGGCGATGGAGACATGTCAGGATGCACGGTGCATCGTCATCACCGGAGCCGATCCGGCGTTCTGCGCCGGACTCGACCTCCGTGATCTCGGCACCGACAAACTGGCCGAGCTACCACCGTTCGTTCACGCGGTGGCAGTCTCGGAGGTGCCGACCATCGCGGCGGTCAACGGTGCTGCCGTCACCGGCGGCTTCGAGATCGCGCTCGCCTGCGACTTCATCGTGGCGTCCGACCGCGCCCGATTCGCTGACACCCATGTTCGTGTCGGCGTGTATCCCGGGCCGGTGCTGGTCGAACTCCCGAGGCGAGTCGGCATGGCGATGGCGCGCGAGATGTCGATGACGGGAAACTTCGTCCAGGCTGAAACAGCCCTGCGAATCGGACTCGCCAACCACGTCGTCCCCCACGACGAGTTGCTCACCTTCACCCTCGCACTGGCGGGAGCAATCGCCGAACAGGATCCAGCGATGATCGCCACGATGCGCCGGGATTGGAACGAGACCGGTGCCCTCCCGATCGACGAGGCGCACCGCCGACATCAAGAAATCGCCGACCGGTCAGGTTTCTCCGGCGTCGGTAGCGACACGCTTCGAGCGAACATGACGGCCGTCGTCGAGCGCGCTCACAGACAGCAACTCGGCGATGATTGACGATCCGACCGACTACGGCTCGATCTCGTAAAACTGGCGGGCCCACTTCCGCAGAGCGCCATATGGCTTGGCATCTTGCTTGGCGAACGCCGGAGTCTCGATGTAGATCTGGTGTCGCCAGATTCCGAGGTCGTCGAGCAGCGTCTGGAGGTACAGCCTGCGAACCCGTTCCTGGGTCTCGGGCGGCGGAGCAGGCGATGGGTCTCCGGAGGCGCGGGGCCACCAGATCGAGTAGAACATGTCGCTCGTCTCGTCGTCGACCGGGGTGGTGAAGAAGATCAGCCGGTAGTGCTCTACGCCGTCGAACACGGCGAACGAGGCTCCCACTCCCGCTGCGTAACTGTAGATGCGCAGCGCGATGTCGTCGGGCGAGTTCGTTCTCGGGTTCGGCCAGCCAGCGATGGTGTCGTACCGCGTGCCCGTTGCCTCCCAGTGCTCGAGCACAGGGTCGCTCCCAGCGTTGTGGACGTACTTGAAGTGAACACTGTCGGGGGCGTTCTCCAACACGATCTGAGGATGTACCGGCTCGCGCGAGTAGAAGTTCGAGAGTTCCGGATAGGCGCGGTAGTAGTCGCCCGAATCGGAGCTACCCACCTCGGGAGCGAGCTCGAACACATTCGGCAGTTCCCAGCGCGGCGGCCCGCCGGCAGGGTCGTGCCAGACGAACACGCACTCGTGCTGCTCGATGACTGGCCAGGCTTTCAGGGCGTGTGAAACGTTCGGGCGGTCCTCATACGGGATGTAGCGGTTCACGCCGTCGGGCCCGTACCCCCAACCGTGGTACGGACATTCGATGCAGTCACCGTTGACCTTGCCTCCGTGACCGAGGTGCGCTCCGAGATGCGGGCAGTGCGCGTCGAGCACGTGGGCGACCCCCGCTTCGTCACGGTAGGCGACCTGGTGTCCGCCGAAGTACCGCAGCGGAATCGCAGCTCCCACGGGGATCTGTTCGGACCAAGCGATCATGAACCATCCGGTCGGCTTCCAAGTGAAGGGAACTTTCATCTCAGCGATTCTCCTCGGTCGTTGCGTCGATACCGGTCGCTGGCGCTCAGAACTCGGCGGCCTCGCGCTCAAGGAAATCGGCGTACTGCTTCCTGGCAGCCTCGAGCCGAGTCGGCAGATGACCGTTCGGGAACAAGCCCTCGTGGGGCAGGTACTCCTTGAGCACCTGACGGGCCACGACGATCTTGTGCGTCTCGGTCGGTCCGTCGGCCAGGGCGAGCGACTCCGCACCAACCATCCAAGCGGAGAACGGCATCTCGTTGGAGATGCCGAGAGAGCCGTGGAGGTGCATGGACCGCTGCACGACGTCAAAGTACACCTTGGGCATCACAGCCTTGATCGCCGAGATGTCCTTGCGGACCCGACCGTAGTCATTGTGCTTGTCGATCAGCCATGCAGTGCGGAGGACCAGGAGCCGAAACTGTTCGATCTCCACCCACGAGTCGGCGATCCGCTCCTGTGTCATCTGCAGGGATGCGAGCGGGCCGTGACGCGTTTCGCGCGCCAGCGCGCGCTCGCACATCATGTCGAACGCCTGGCGCACTCGGGCGATCGTGCGCATCGCGTGATGGATCCGGCCGCCTCCGAGGCGGGTCTGGGCTATCGCAAACGCCTGCCCCTCGCCTCCGAGCACATGATCGAGCGGCACCCGGACATCGTCGTAGTGAATGTAGGCGTGCGATGCCTCTTCGTCGGATTCGGTTCCGGTACCGACGTTGCGGATGATGTTCACGCCAGGGGTGTCGGCAGGGACGATGAACATCGACATACCTTGGTAGGCGCTCACTTCGGGGTTCGTGACGGCCATGACGATCAAGAACTCTGCGAACCGCGCGTTCGACGAGAACCACTTGTAGCCGTTGATCACCCATTCGTCACCGTCCCGCGCTGCGCTGGTCGTGAAGAGCGTGGGATCGGCCCCAGCGTGTGGTTCCGTCATCGAGTAGCACGACGAGATCTCACCGTCGAGCAGAGGCTGCAGGTACCGGGCCTTCTGCTCATCGGACCCGTAGTGAGCCAAGATCTCGGCGTTGCCAGAGTCGGGAGCCTGACAACCAAAGATCGTCGGTGCCCACGTCGACCGGCCGAGAATCTCGTTGAGGAGCGCGAGTTTCACCTGGCCGTACCCGGGACCCCCGAGCTCGGGGCCGAGATGGCAGGCCCACAGGCCGTGATCGCGTACCGCTTGCTGCATCGGTTTGATCAACTCGATGATCCGCTGATTGCTCTTGTCGTACGGATTGCCGAGGATCAGATCGAGTGGTTCGACCTCGTCGCGGACGAACTGGTCCGCCCAGTCGAGCATCTGCTGGTACTCGCGGTCGGTTTCGAAGTCCCATGCCATTTTGCACTCCTGTCGTATCGTCTGCAGCGTCTTGCGAGCCGTGTCGCCGGATCGCCGTAAGCCGTCAGTTGACGATACTGTCAGATCGTTGAGCGAAACATCGGAGACACATGATGAACCCGCCTGAAGGGCAGATCGACGTCCGGGCCTTCGCCCGCTGGATGGACGCCAACGGCGTTCCCGGTACCGGCCAGCTCCCCAACCTCGGATCCATGAGCGGCGGCTCGCAGAACGAGCTCACGTTGATCGAGCGAGGCGGTCAGAGGATGGTCATGCGGCGACCACCCATGGGTGCCGTCGAGGAACGTCTCGACGGGATCCGCCGAGAGCACCGATTGGTCAAGGCGCTCAAGGGGGCCGAAGTCCCCCACGCCGAGTACATCGCCGGCACCGACGACCCTGACGTACTTGGGATGCCGTTCTACATCATGGACGTCGTCGACGGATGGTCCCCTGCAGACCTACAGGATTGGGCGGAGCCGTTCACCAGTGATATTTCACTTCGTCCCGGACTCGCCTACGAACTGGTGCGTGGGGCGGCGCTCCTCAGCAAGGTCGACTGGCGCGCTCGCGGGCTCGAAGGTTTTGGCCGACCGGACAACTTCCACGAGCGGCAGGTCGACCGTTGGCTCGCCTTCCTCGATCGCATCAAGTGCCGCGAATTACCAGGCCTCAACGAGGCCGCTTCATGGCTGCGCACCCACCAGCCCAGGAACTGGACGCCGGGGATCATGCACGGCGACTACCAGTTCGCCAACGTCATGTACCGACACGGTGCCCCCGCTGAGCTCGCTGCGATTATCGACTGGGAGATGACGACGATCGGCGACCCTCTCCTCGACCTCGGATGGATCCTCGTCCACTGGGGCCCTGAGGCCGACGACATGCATCGGTACCTCGATCTCACCGGCATGCCGACAATCGATGACATGTGCGCCCATTACGAACTGCACAGCGGCCGCTCCACCGACGACATCATCTACTACATCGTGCTCGCCCGCTGGAAGCTCGGCATCGTGCTCGAGCAGAGCTACAGCCGCTTCCTTCAGGGAGCCAACGTCAACCCCAAGGTCGAGATGTTCGGCCCACTCGTCGAGAACTTGATTCGCAAGTCAGCCAGCCTCGCCGCACTGCACCCATAACACGAGAAAGGAAGACACGTCATGGAACTCCAACTCGCCGGCAAACGAGCCCTCGTCACCGGAAGTAGCTCGGGCATCGGCGCCTCGATCGCCAGGGTGCTCGCGGCCGAGGGTTGCGCCGTCGTCGTCACCGGACGCAACGTCGAGCGCACGAACGCGGTCGCACGGAGCATCGCCGCGTCAGGGGTGGACGTCGCTTCGGCCGTTGGTGATCTCGCCACCGACGAGGGAGCCGATACTGTCTCCGAGGCAGCAATCGAGGCTTTCGGCGGAGTAGACATCCTCGTCAACAATGCCGGCGGTGGCGCAGACGTCGAGAACCCGTCGTGGTTCACGACCGACCTGTCGGCGTGGATCGACACCTACCAGAAGAACGTGATGGCTGCGGGGCGATTGATCCATCGCCTGACACCCGCGATGAAGGATCGGGGGTGGGGGCGGGTCATTCAGATCGGGAGCATGGCCGGAACGGTGCCGACCTCGGCACAGCCTGACTACGCCGCCGCCAAGGCCGCCATGTTGGCGATGTCGCTCGGGCTCTCCAAGGCCCTAAAGGGCACCGGCGTCACGGTCAACACCGTCACACCCGGGATGATCGACACCGAAGGACTCCAAGAGTTCCTCCGGGCTTTCGCCGACAAACGCGGGTGGGACGACGTCCAACAGGCGGCCGACTACATCCTCAAGGGCACCGGTCAGACGGTCCTGCGAATCGGACGGCCCGAGGACGTGGCCAACGCCGTCGCCTACCTGGCCAGTCCGATCGCCGACTTCGTCAATGGCGTGAACATCCACATGGATGGCGGCGGCACGGCCAACATCTACTGACTGAGGCGATGACTCCGACGCGCCAGCCACGAGTCGGGCGGTGGGGTGTCCACTCCGGACACGCGCCTGTCAAATCGCGACGGGTCACTCGACCAAAGTCTCCTCCAACAATTGGAGCGTGTTGTCGTCCACCCCGCCGCGATCGGTCAGGTATCTGCGGGCGCCACCGAACGTTGCGTCGAGTTCAGCGAGTGTTTCGGCCATCGCCCAGCGCGGGGCGCCCATCATGCCGAGCGCTGCCTCGGCAGCCATGCCTCTGGCGACGAGGCGCTCGAAGGAATCCGTGTGGCGTGCGGGCCTCTGGTACGTCGCAGTCAGTTCGTAGTCGTCGAGCACAACGTTGCGATCGACCCCCACCGCCTCGAGCAATATCGCTGCGACGAAGCCGGTTCGATCCTTGCCTGCGTGGCAGTGAAACCCCACCGGCGTACCGCCTGGGGCGACGATCCGGCCGATCACCGTGCCCAAGACTGACGCCGAGTTCCACAGCATGCTCCGATAGACGGAGAGCAGGCGTTCCTCGCCGCTGACCCGTGTATCGCAGTACGTGGGGGCCGGGTCGACGACGCCCGACTGATCGACCGGCTTCATGATGCACAACGGAACCGAGGGCACGCGGTTGGGACGCTCCTCGCGTTCCTGATCGCGACGAAGGTCGAACATCGAACGAATGCCGAGTGCCTCGTAGCGCACGATGTCGGCAGCTGTGAGTTCCTGGAGACCGTCGGCCCGATACACAGTGCCCCACCTCGTCCGTCCGCCTCGGACCGTGGGATACCCGCCCAGGTCACGGAAGTTGTGCGCCCCGACGAAGACGATACGTCGGAGCCCGGTGGCCGCCTGTCTCACCCTGTCACTTCGGAGCAAAACGCTGACCAGCGTCGAGGCGGATCGTACCTCCATTGAGCATCGGGTTCTCGATGATCGCCGTGGCGAGCAACGCGTATTCGTGCGGGTGGCCCATCCGCTTCGGAAACGCCGAGTCCTTGACGAGGACGTCCTTGAAATCCTCGGGGATGCCAGCCGTGATTCCGGTGTCGAACAGGCTCGGCGCGATGGCGTTCACCCGGATGCCGACTCCACCGAGGTCGCGGGCCATGACAAGCGCCATACCGGCGATCGCTGCCTTCGAGGCGGTGTAGGCGACCTGTCCGATCTGGCCTTCGAACGCGGCGATCGAGGCTGTATTGATGATGCAACCGCGCTCGCCGTCGTCGTTCGGTTCGTTCTTGCTCATGTGCCAAGCCTGGAGGCGATTGAGGTTGAAGGTACCGATCAGGTTGAGGTCAATGACGCCCCGGAACGCGTCGAGGTCGTGGGGGCCGTCCTTGCTGAGTGTCCGCGCGGCGATCCCGCCACCAGCGGTAATCGCCGCCGCATCGAGGCCACCGAGTGCTTCGACAGCCTCCTGGACCACAGACTCGACACCGACGAAATCCAGGATGTCACACTCGTGGTAGGTGCCGCCGATCGCCGAGGCGACCTCGGCGCCGTTCGAGCCGGCGCGGTCGAGAATCGCTACCTTTCCGCCTCCGGCGGCAACGCGTTCCGCGGTCGCTCGGCCCATGCCGGAGGCACCGCCGACCATCATGAATCGGAGTCCGTTGATCTGCATGTTGTGTGTCCTTGTCGCTCGTGGATATGTGGTTACAATTGGGTTCGTAGTGCTGCTCAGGGTGGGGCTTGTGCCGATCAGGGATCGACCAGCGCGGTCGCCGTTCCGATGACCACGGGCTTGCCGTCCTGATTGACCGTCGTCACGGTGAAGTCGGCGTAGTGCCGGCCGCCCTCTTCGCGAAGCGCCTCGACCGTGGCAGTCGCCGTGAGCGAATCGCCCGGCCACACCTGGTTGACGAATCTCACGCCGTAGTTCGTGAGCCGTCCATCACCGACCCAGTCGGTGAGCACCTTGCCGGTCGCTCCCATACTGAGCATCCCGTGGGCGAACACGGTCGGATATCCGGCGACCTGGGTGACGTAAACCTCATCGGAGTGGAGTGGGTTGTAGTCACCCGATGCTCCGGCGTACATCACGATCTGGGTCCGGCTGATGTTGTCGAGGACGACCTCGGTACGACTGTCGCCGATCTGCAGGGTTGCTGCGCTCAACGTCATTTTGTTCTCCTTCGCTCAGCCTTGAGTAGGAACCTGTGACGGGACGACGGTCACGAACCGCGCGGTCACCACCAACTCTCCGGTCTCGACGTTCGAGTAGTCGAAGAACTTCTCCTCGAAGCTCAGTGTGCCGCCGCGCTTCGACTCTTTCTGCCACTGCTTGCCGTCGCGCTCAGACACAGTAAGCACCTCTCCGGCGACGAGTGGGCGGTGGTACTCGAAGTGTTGCTCGGCATGAAGACGGCCGGTGCGTACCACCTCGGCGCCACTTGGCTCCTTCGCCGAGCCGAACCAGGGCTGGCCAGGCCTGGGCCTCAGCGCGTTGTCGGGATCGAACTGCGAACTGGCCATCGTGAAAGTTGGTGGAGCGATGACACCACCGAACGCCGCTGCCTCCGGCGAGGCAGGATCGGTGTACACCGGGTTCTCGTCCCCGATCGCTCGGGCGAACATCATGATGTGGCTGGCTTCGACGGGGAAGCGTTCGACTGCCATTCGGGCGCCTTTCTCACGTTGGGTGGGCCAAAGAGACCGTAGCTAACACTTGTGTCAGAATACGAACCAAATCGGCATTCGAGCCGAATCAGCCACATCGTCGTAGCGAGAGGAAACAACGTGTCGAAACCACTCGATGGAGTCCGTGTCCTGGAGGTTGCCGCCTGGACCTTCGTGCCAGCAGCCGGAGCAATCCTCTCCGACCTCGGCGCCGAAGTGATCAAGGTCGAACCTCCGACCGGCGACCCGCAGCGCGCACTCAAGAACATGCTCAACCTCGCGGCCGAAGGACCCAACCCGTTCAATGAAGTACCCAACCGCGGCAAGCGAAGCATCACGATCGACCTCACGACCGACGCCGGCCGGGAGGTTGTGCTGAAACTCGCCGAGTCATGCGACGTATTCTTGACGAGCTACCTCCCCGCGGCACGTGCCAAACTGCGACTCGACGTCGACGACGTGCGCGCCGTCAACTCCAACATTATTTACGCGCGGGGCTCCGGCTGGGGCGACAAGGGGCCGATGCGCAACACCGGCGGCTACGACCTCGCCTGCGGTTGGGCAACCTCTGGCTTCGCAAAGCGGCTACTCGATTCGATCGGGGACGACGCTCCCCCGTCCCAGCCGCCTGCCTTCTACGACCTGCAGGGCGGCAACACGTTGGCGGGAGCGATCTCGACAGCGCTGTTCCAGCGCGAACGCACCGGTCATGCACCGATCGTCGATGTGTCGTTGATGAACGTCGGTATGTGGACGATGTGCCCCGATCTCGTGAGCGCCCCCTACCAGGATCAACCGATGATGCCGAACCGAGAGCACCCGGGCAACCCGCTCACCAACTGGTACCGGACCTCCGACAACCGCTGGATCTACCTGGTGCTCCTCCAGGCCGACCGGTTCTGGGGTGAGCTATGCGAGGTCATGTTGCGTCCTGAACTCAAAGACGACGAACGATTCGCCAACATGATGGTTCGCTTCCAGAACAAGGAGGCGTGTGTCGCTGTGCTCGACGAGATTTTCGGCAGCGCCACGCTCGAAGAGTGGAAGCGGCGCCTCGCCGATTTCAGCGGAGTGTGGGCACCGGTGCTCGACGTGAAAGAGGTCCATTCCCACCCACAAGTCGAGCCCAACGGATTCCTGCCGGAACTCACCGACAACGATGGAATCACGTTCAAGATTGTCTCGGCCCCGATGCAGTTCGACGAGCAACCGACGTTGCCACAGGGTGCCGCGCCCGAGCTCGGTCAGGACACCGAGCTGTTGTTGATGGACGCCGGCATGGACTGGGACGACATCACTCGCATCCGCGAGGCCGGTGGGTTGGGGTGACCCGACCGCTCACCGGTCCTGGGTGAGCAACAGGCATCCCCCGAGCGGCCCGCCGCCGGCGCCAACGACGGCGACCTCCGCCCCCTCGACCTGACGACCGACGGCTTCGCCGCGTAGTTGCGCGCACGCCTCATAGAGATATCCGTAGCCGTGCAAGCGCCCGCCGGAAAGTTGCCCTCCGTTGGTGTTGAGTGGGACCTCGCCGCCCAACCCGATCCGGGCTGCACCGTCATCGAGCCACGGGCCCGCCTCGCCCTTGGGAAAGAATCCGAGTGCTTCCAACCACGTGATAGTGAGGAACGAGAACCCATCGTACAACTGGGCTGTGTCAACGTCGTCGACGGTGAGGTCGGTACGGGACCAGAGCATCTTCGCGCAGTCGTGCGCCGCTGTCTCGGTGAGATCGGATCTCTGGTCCCAACTGTTCCGGCCCGTCAATGCTGAGCCGATGGCGTCGATACGCACGACCTTCCTGAGACCCGGAGTGGCATCAGCACGCGAGACGATCACGGCGCACGAACCGTCACACGGAATGTCACAGTCGTAGAGCCCGAGCGGGTACGAGATCATGCGGGCGTTCAGGTAGTCGTCCATCGTGAGCGGATCGCGGAAGATCGCCTCGTCGTAGAGCGCCGCATGTCGGCGCTGGTTGAGCGGGATCTCGCCAAGTTGTCGACGGGTGAGTCCGAACTCGTGCATGTATCGCTGGGCGTACATCCCGACCCAGTTCGCTGCCGAGACGGCATGGAACGGCACCATCCACTGCATGATCCCCGACACCCGATCACCCCCGGACCCAACGACGCTCGCCCGCCGGGTCGCCGTTTGTGCACTGGACTCGGTCACGGTCCGAAACACGAGCACGTGGTTGGCCAGTCCAGCCGACACCGCTGCCACCGCATTCATGACCGCACCGAGTTGGGCGGGGGTCTCCGACCCGCCGGAGAACCAGTTCAGTCGGAGTCGGAGGGCGTCTTGCACGTCGTTGACACCGTTCGGCGACATCCCTGGGGAGGCGGTCGTGATGCCGGGGTACGTAGACAATCCATCGATGTCGTCACGGGTGAGCCCGGCGTCCTCGATCGCCTGCAACGCGGCGTCGACCGTGAGCGACAGCCCCGTCCGACCGAGCTTGCGCCCAACAGTCGATCGGCCGATGCCCGAGATGACGGCATCGCGCTCCCCGATCCGCTGTCCGAGGTAACGGCTCAAGACGTCCCCTCCTCGGACACGGCCCCGTTGCCGGAGGCGGCGCTGACCGGCCGGAACAGTGGCAGGTACACGTCCTCGACGTGGAGAAAGCTCACTTCTACGGGGAGACCGACCGACACCGACACCGGATCAACGTCGATCAGCCGGGTCGTCAACTGCACACCCGGCGCGTCGTCGACCGACACCACGGCGAGCACGAATGGCACCTGCATGTCGGGCGCCCAGGGTTGGAAGTTGACGGTGAACGCTTGCACGACGGCCCGGCCGGACGTGGTGGCGGGACCCACCTCGCGGGACAGACATTCCGGGCAGACCGGCGCCGGTGGGTGGAACCAGATCGCGCATCGATGACATCGGTGGATCTGCAGTTCGCCGTCGACGCCGCCCTCCCAGAACGCCGCTGTGTCGTCTGTAACCTCGGGAAGAGCCTGAAAACTCATCGGTGTTCCCTTCGTTTCTACCTTCCGCCCGACGCCGATCGAACCCCGACCGGGACTCGGCATGCCGGTACCAGATCACTAGTCTGACACGGGTGTCTGTAGACGTCCCCAGCGGAACACGAGGAGCAGCGTGAGCGATCTGGATCACCAACGACGGGCGAGCTATGGGCCGACCAGTCCCACCGTCGGTGCCCGAGGCGCTATCACGCGTCGGCAGATCGCCAATGCAGCGCTCCGGTGCTTCACGACCAAGGGCTACTACGGCACCTCGATCGACGACATCGCAAGAATGGCATCGACATCCCGGGCAACGCTCTACCAATACTTCGAGGGCAAAGAATCGATCTTCATCGAACTGATCGAGGAGTCCGGTACCGCGTTGGCACGCGAACTCCGCCACATCAGTCCACTCGGTCCAGATGCCGACGGATACGCCGCCCTGTGTCGATGGCTCGGTGAGTCATGCCGCATCTACGACACCTACGCCCCAATGTTCATCGAGTGGACCAACGTCACCACCGCTCTCGGGTCACTCCATGGCCAGGTCGCCGGGTACGTCGACTTCCACGTCAAGCACTTCTCGACGGTGTTGCAGTCAGCCGGAATCGAGGTCGAACCGGCCGAGGTGGCGGCGATCGTGGTCCTCGGCCTGTTCACCCGTTTCAACTACATCCGGCACGTGTACCGCCCGGGGCCGAGCGACCTGCACATGATCCAGAGCCTCTCCTGCGCGGTCCAGCGCTACCTGTTCCCAGCGACCCCGGAAAGTGTGTTGATCGGCGGGTTGCGGGTCGACCACAGCGACGACGGTCGCCCGCCGGTGACCAAGATGGGCCCTCTCGGCGAACTCCCACCTCGCGGGCGCCCTGCTCCCCGTAGCGTGTTTGACGGACTCAGCGAGCAGGCAGCCGGCACCGTACTCCAACTGCTCGGTGCGGCAGAACACGTCTTCGCCGTCCACGGTTACCAGGGCGCCAACATCGACCAGATCATCACTGAGGCAGGGCTCTCCCGTGGCACCTTCTACCGATATTTCACCAACACGACCGAAGTGATCGTCGCCTTGTCGCAGCAGGCGTCCGCGGCGATGATTCCCCTGTTCGAGGAGTTCGAACGGTTTGGGACCGATCGCGATCCCGAGGCACTCCACGAGTGGTTACACCGCTTCCTGGTGATTCAGCGCAGGTACGCGGGTGTGATGCGGACCTGGACCGAAGGCTTTCCGGTCGATGCTTCGTTGCTCGCCGGTGCCGCAGACGTGGTCGCAGCGATGAGTGAAGCCATCGAAGCGACGTTCGGTCCGCCTCGGCCGTACCCACTCGACCGTCGCGCAGCCGGCATGCTGCTGTCGGCGCTACTCGAACACGTGCCGAACGAAGGGTCCGGTAGCCACCACGAACCGACGGACGAGCGAATCGTCAAGGAACAGCAGCGGTTCATCGAGCGCGTGCTCTTTCCCGGCTGAGTCTCCCCGATCAGCCGTCGGTCACGTCGCGCGGTTTCTGCCCGCGCTCGACCAACCGCTGCCGAAGCTCCTGCGCGTCCGATGTCTTCTCGAGGATCGACATCACGTCCGCAGACATCTGGAGATGCTGTCGCATTCCCATCTGGTCCCACGCCCGAACCAGCAGGGACTTGGTTCCCATGAGCGTCGACAGCGGAGCACGGGCGATGACTGCGGCCATCGCCTCGACGACGTCGTCGAGGTCGTCCCGCGGCACGACACGGTTGATCAATCCGTATCGCTCCGCCTCCTCCGCTGTGAGGGTGCGGGCCGTGTAGAGGTACTCCGCCGCTCGCTTTCGGTTCATGAACGTCCAGGGCTCGACCATCGTCTCACCGCCCGGAAATCCAAGTCCCTGGACGAGAGGCATCTGAAAGTAGGCATCGTCGGATGCGATCGTGATATCAGGCAGGTAGGCCCAATATGTCCCGCCACCCAGGCAGTACCCATGCACCTGGGCGATCATCGGCTTAGGGAATTCGTAGAAACGCAGCGTCGGCCACAGGAACAGGTCGCGACTACCGATCCAGTTCGACCCGATCGCGTCGATCGAACGGGCGAACTCGGGGTAGACATCAGGCCCACCCGACATGTCGTGTCCGGCACAGAAGCCCTTACCGTTGGCCTTGAGGATCACTACCTTGATCGCCGAGTCGTGCTGAGCGAACCCGAGCGCCTCATCGACTTGCCAAACGAGCTCAGACGACTGTGAGTTCGCCTTCGCCGGCCAGTTGAGCACTACCCTCGCGATCGCTCCGTCGGTTTCGTACAGAACCTTGCCGAGATCACGTCGTTCGCTCGCCACGTAGCCCTCATTCATGGTCGACTTGACACATCTGTCAGATCCATTGCACCATAGCCACTAGTCGCCTACCAAACCGATGGGGTCTCGATGGACACACCCTTACCGCCCGCACCACCCGACGATCCCCTGACGACGTTCTTCTGGGAAGCGGCCCGCCGACACGAGTTGCACATCCAGCGGTGCCAGTCCTGCGGCACGTACATCCACATGCCGCGGCCGATCTGCCGAAACTGCCAATCCTTCGACCTCGCAGGCGAGCAGGTGTCCGGTCGGGCGACGTTGTACAGCTGGACGCAGACATACAAGCCGTTCCACCCGTACTTCGTCGAGCGGGTGCCGTACGTCATCGCCACCGTCACGCTCGTCGAGCAGCCAGGGTTACAGTTCATGTGCAATCTGATCGGCATCGACCAAGCGAACGTCGACGCCGAGGCACGCATGGGCATGGACCTCGAAGTGACCTTCCAGGATCTCGGTGACGGCTACGTCGTCCCTCAGTTCAAGCCGGTGGGGGTCGTGCTGTGAGCGTTCAACGACAGGGCCGCAAGGTTGCGATCGTCGGCGTCGGCTACTCCGACGTCGGGCGGAACACCGGCCTCAGCGAACGGCACCACGCCGCACAAGCCGCCGTCCGAGCACTCGAGGACGCAGGCCTCCAGGCCAAGGACATCGACGGCGCATCCACGTGGGGCGGTGATGCGGTCGACTTCGGCTGGATGATCGGGTTCGACGACCTGAGGTGGAGTCTGAATGTGGGTGTCGCGCCGGCGTTCATCACCCCCGCCTACCACGCCGCACAGGCCGTCGCCATGGGCCATGCCGATACCGTGATGGCGTTCCGAATCATGATGCAACAGCCACCGAGCGCAGCGCTCGCGTCCGGGGCGGCCATGCTCGGCGAGCCCAGCATGGTCGACGCCCAGTTCCGCTGGCCCTACGGCAACTTTTCGCCCGTGCAGTGGGCCGGCCTGCTCATGAACCGCTACATGCACGAAACGGGGGCCACCGAGGAGCATTTCGCCCGGTTCGCGGAAGTCCAGCGGTCGTACGCTCAACGGAACCCCGATGCGCTCTTGCGCGACCCACTCAGCGCCGAGGACTACCTCGCCAAGCCCTACGTCACGAAGCCGTTGCGGGTCCTCGATTGCGACTACCCGTGCGACTCCGGATCCGCAGTCATCTTCACGACCGAGGAGCGGGCGCGCGATCTCCGGCAACCGATGGTGCTGGTCGAAGCATCGGCACTGTCAGCGATTCGTGACATGAACTTCGAGTTGCTCCCCGACATGGTCCGCACGTCGCCGAAGCATTGCGGCGACTTGCTGTGGTCTCGTACCGACCTCCGACCGGAGAACGTCAGCACTGCACACCTGTACGACGGCTTCAGCATCATCACGCTGCAGTGGCTCGAGGGACTCGGACTGTGCGAGCCAGGTGGGGCGGCTCAGTTCGTCATGGACGGCGAGACCCGGCTCGGCGGCAAGGTACCGACTAACACCGACGGCGGAGCGATCAACGTTGGTCGACGGCACGGCGCCAACTTCTGCATCGAAGCGGTCCGTCAACTGCGTGGCCAGTGCGGTGACCGCCAGGTCGCCGGCGCTGACGTCAGTGTGTGGGCCAACGCCGTCGGTATGTTCAGCGGAGCGATGCTGCTCACGAAGGGCTAACCGTCCCGAGATCGGAACGGAGGGGCGACGCCTATCCTGCGGCGTAAGCGTCCAGGTGGCGCTCGGCCAGCACCGCGAGGTCGATGACCCGCTGCGCCAGGTGGTCGAAGTCGACATCGGTGTTGGCCATTTGGGCCGACTCGTACCGCTTCTTCACTCCCTCTGCAAGCACAGCCATACGCCAATGTTGAAATCCTCGGTAGTAGTCGACCGCCGAAACATCGAATCCGGTCCGGTCGGCGTACCGTTCGATCACGTCACGCCGGGACCCGAAGTCGCCGGTCACCGTCGGCGCCGTCTCCATGAACACTTGCGGGTTCGGGTCACCGGGTTCGTACCAGTTGTTGAGAACGAAGCCGACGTCGGCGAGCACGTCACCGAGTGTCCACAACTCCCAATCGAGTACCGCGACCAACCGACCGGCGTCGGAGCCCACGTCGAACATGACGTTGCCGATCCGGTAATCGCCGTGGACGATGCCCGTGTGGCGCTGAGGCGGAGCCAACGCAGCGACTCGATCGACGAGCGCGCTCATGACAGGAAGTTCTCGGGTCTGGTTGCGTTCCCACATGCCCACGAAGCGTTTGATCTGGCGTCCGAGGAAGTCCTCCCTCTTCGCGGCATCTCCGAGTCCGACCGCATCCACGTCGACGCGGTGCATGTCGGCGAGCACGTCGATCAACTGCTTTCCGGCGACACGACGTGCCGCCGGATCGGACAGGTGAGCGTCGGCCGAGGCGACGTTGTCCAAGACGGCTCCGGCCACCCTCGACATGACATAGAACGAGGTCCCGTTTACCGAGTCGTCGAGGCAGACCGCCAGGGCACGAGGTACCGGAATCGAGCCATGCAGCGCTGAGATCACCCGGTGTTCGCGGCCCATGTCGTGCGCTCCCCCGCCGCCGGAACCGAGCGGCCCGCGGCGGACGACGTACTCGGTGCCGGCGGCGTCGACCGCACCGAACGTCAGGTTGGAATGCCCTCCCGCGATCAGCGAGAACGTGACGGGTGGGACGAGCCCGTCGACGTGGTCGGCCATCCATGTGGCGACGGCGCTGGAGTCGAGGCCCCGCAGTTCCTCACTCATGCAACCCCACCGGGACCCCGTCCTCGACCAGGTCGTGGTACTCGAGATGCCCCGTCGCCGTTCGACCGTCGGCGAACGTCCACTCGGCCGGCTGCTTCACGATCCGCAACACGGCCTCCCGGCCTTCCCCGTCGGCCTGCACGTGGCGGAGTGGGAGCCGACTCTGTGGCACCCCGGTAGCGGTCCACTCGACGTCTCCCGCCCGAACCGTGACCTCAGTCCGCAGGAGTTCGTACCACGGCGCCCCCGCGTACTGGTTCACCATGTCGAAGCCATCGACCACCCGAAACTCGCGATCAGCCCAGACGAATCCGCTACGGCGCTCGGCGGTCGGCCCGACCGAACGGGTGAGCATGAATCCGTTGTCATCATCGATGCAGCATGTGAGCCACCGTAGATAAATCTTGGCGTGCCAGTTACGCGGTCCCCACGAGTGGTCCTTTCCGCCACGACCGTCGACCTCAAAGGTCTCCTCTCCGAGACGGATCGTCCCGACTACGCGGGCCATGTGCTGGTAGTGGAAGTCGGCCTGGCCCGGGAGGAACACCAGATGGTGCTGGTCCTGATCCTGCCCCATGACTGCGGTCAGTCCCTCCGTCGTGCAGACCAGGTCGATCTCGGCGTTGACCTGAGGGCTGTTCCGAAACGCCTCCTTCGGGTTCGTCAACACCCAGGGGTCACCGAATACCGACATGGCCCCGGTGAATCCGACTCGGGTCGTCCGCCAGGGCTCGACGATGTCCCAGCTCTGGCGGCCCCGGTGGCCGCCGGCGACGAGTCCGTTCCCGTCGATCTCGGCACGGTCGAAGGCGAAGGCGACACGGCCATCGGCCAAGAACACACACGCCGACATCTCGGCGTAGCGAGCGTTCGGCCTCGCTCCGATCCTGAACCAACCGCCGACCCGTCGTACCGGATCCCAGACGTCGACGTATCGGCTCTCGTTCCAGTTGACCTGATCGCCGGGCGTGTGGACGCCCTCGTCGTCGTACCCGAGTGCGATACCCATCAGCACCATCTCCTGCTCGTCATGTCAGTTGCCTCCTGAGGACCTTGCCGCTCGGATTGCGCGGCAGTTCTGAGACGAATTGGTAGACAGCAGGAAGCTTGAAGTGAGCGATCCGCCTCGACAAGTGGTCGGCCAGTTCGTCGATGGTCGGCGGATCTGCGGCGTCGCTCGGTACGACCACGGCTTTGACCACCTCGCCGTATCTCCGGTTCGGCACACCGACCACCGCTGCCTCGCGCACCTTCGGGTGCCCGGCGAGTGCGCTCTCGATCTCAATGGGGTAGATGTTCTCGCCGCCACGGATGATCCGGTCGTTCACGCGGCCGTGCAACGTCAGGTACCCCTCACCGCTAATGGTGCCGAAATCCCCCGTTCGGCGCCATCCGTCGTCATCGTGCTGGAACACGTGCGGGGCGCGGATGACGACCTCGCCGATGCCGTCCTCGTCGGGATGTTCGATCGCCAATTCGGCTCCACGGATCGCGCGGCCGACCGACAGGAGTAGATCTGGACGGTCGGCCGCCGCCCGCAGATGATCCTCGTGACTCAGGTAGGCAATCGGACTCGCCTCGGTCTGCCCGAAGATCTGCAGCATGCGAGTGTCGGGCAACGTCGCGAGCGCCAGCGTCAACGTCTCGGGATGAATCGGCATGGCTCCATACTGCAGGACTTTCGGGTTGGCGTCGGCGAGAGCGCCGGCGGCCAGCAGCATCTCGATCATCGTCGGGACGAGGAGGGTGCACGTGGCGCCGAGACGGCCGGCGCGCCGCCAGTTGTCGATGCTGAACCAGTCCTGCGGAATGATGGCGACGCCCATTGGCAAGACGGTGACGTCCATCGCCACACCTGCGGTGTGATAGAAGGGTGACGCTGAGCAGTAGCGGTCACCGGGCCCGATGGCCATGACCTCCTGGTAAACACTGACACGTGCTGCAAGCGGCTGTTGCTTCAATCTGACCGGCTTCGGATGACCAGTCGTGCCGGACGTGTGCACGATCACGACAACGTCGTCGGGTTCGGCGACGGGGCGCAGTGGTTCGCTCGATCGCAGCGGTTGGTCGACGACGATTGCTTCGACGCCGGACCGCGCCGCGACCTGTTCTGCGAGTTCGATCCGATCGGGGTCGACGAACATGTAGCGCGATCCGAGGCCGGCCAGTGCGACCGTGAGATCCTCCATCGACAACTTGGTGCCGAGCGGAGCCACGGGGCGCCTCGACAGCGCACCACCGACAACCATGGCGATCGACGTCCGACTCTCGTCCATCAGCGCCGGGATGGCGCTGCCAGTCTCGAATCCGAGGTCGTCGTACCAACTCGATGCGCCGGCTGCGAGCCGCATCAGTTCGTCGCCACTCACCTGTCCGTCGTCGTCGACGATCGCCGGTGCTCGGCTTCCGAGCCACTGGCCGAGGAGGAGATCCGTCCAAGTACGCGGGAACATCAGCTGAACCCTAGGAACAGGATCGACTTGGTCAGCGAGGCGACCCGACCGTGAGCATCGCTCAGGGTCGAGACGCTCGATCCCCATCCGTTCGGGGTCACTTGGATCTCGGACTCGATCAAGAACCGCGTGCCACTCGGAGGTCGGTGAAACGCGATGTGCAGATCAGTGTTCGTCGATGGATGGTCGGGAGCGAGCCGCCCTCCGCTCAGCGACAGGTCTGCTGCGGCTGCTGCACGCACGTAGGGACTCATCGGCTCTCCATCGATCATCTGGTCGTCCATCGTGACCCAGTACCGGGCCGACGACTGCTCCCACGACTCGAACGACGGTCGTACGCTACGCATGAACGACGACTCGCCCCACGGCGTCACGTCCAACCGTCGCGCCGGATCCTCGACCACCGGAGGGTCGCTCGGGGGGAGGTCGTTCGAGTCGAGCACAGCCCCGCCGCGCATCCGAACGACCTGCGAAAACGAGTATGGCCGACCATCGACGAGCACGGTCACGTCGAGTACTTGGACGCGCTTGCCCGCCCGTCTCACGTCGACGGACGTTGTCGTGAGACCATTCGGCACACGCTGTGACAGGTCGACGGTGATGCGAACTATGTCCATCGGAACGGGCGATTCGTTCAGCTCAGCGGCTCGAGCGACGAGCGCCGCGACCGCGCTCCCGTGCTGCGCGTCCTCCGCATGCGGTGAGACAGCGACCCCGGTCGATTGCAATCCACCCGGCACCGAGCGGTACCAGAAGTTGTTCCGGTCCCGCGACACCAGTACGAGGGTAGCCGCGTACTTGACACACGTGTCGAGTCACGTTCTCGCGCCAACTACGGTGGACGACGTGACCACCGACCCCTTCCCCGATCCGGTTGCGCCCCTGCGCCAGACGGCCGAGCAGTTCCGGGGATGGCTCGAGCGGAACCACGAAGCACTCGAACCGTTCCGACACGAAGTCGCCGAAGAGCTGCATCTGTCATCCGCACGATTCCGCCCGCTACAGAAGCTCCTGTGGGACCACGGCTGGCATCGCCTAGGGTGGCCCGTTGATGTCGGTGGGCTCGGCGGGTCGCCACTGCACCGGTACGTCGTCGCCGAAGAACTGGCGGCCGCCGGCTACGTCAACCCGGCGATCCACGGGTCGGTCGAGATCATCGCCCCGATGCTGATCAGGTTCGCTCCCGACCTCGCCGCCCGCCACGTCCCGAAGGGGGTGAGTGGTGACGAGGTGTGGTGCCAGGGGTTCTCGGAGCCCGATGCCGGGAGCGACCTTGGTTCGCTCCGCACGCGGGCGATCGCGGATGGTGACGGGTTCCGCGTCTCGGGTCAGAAGATGTGGAGCAGCAACGGCCACATTGCGTCCTGGTGCTGCCTACTGGCTCGGACCGGCGACCCGGACGAAGGCTACCGCGGTCTCACCATGTTCTGGGTCGACCTGTCGGCGGCGGGCGTGCGCGTCGTGCCGACGAAGCTAGAGAGCGGTGCCAGTGACACTTCGGAAATCTTCCTTGAGGACGTCCACGTGCCCGCCGACCACCTGATCGGAGGTGTGGGCGAGGGTTGGGCAGCCGTCATGTACCTCATGCAGTTCGAACGAGGCGCGTATGCCTGGGGTCGCCAGGCCGATCTGACGACCCAGCTCACCGAGCTCATCGTCGATCATGTTGACGAGTTCCCGGCCACCGCCGACGAATTGGTCGGCGATGCGTACCTGTCCCTGCTCGGTCTCCGTTCCCGTTGTCGCGACACAATCGGGGCGCTCGCCGCCGGGACCAACCTTGGGCCGGCGTTCTCGATCGACAAGATCCTGCTGAGCAAAGCCGAGCAGACGATGACCGAGGCCGCCCGTAGGTTACTGTCCCCACGGCTCGAGCTCGCCGGGACCGACGACGCCGTCGCCGAGCTCTGGCGGAGCAGATGGTCGTTCTCGCGCATCACGACGATCTACGGGGGAGCCGGAGAAGTACAGCGCGACCTGGTCGCCGAACGCCTCCTCGGACTTCCCAGAGGTCGATGACCGAGGTGCCGACATGACGACGATCGACGCCTCCGAACTCGACCTCATCCGACGATCGCTGCGGCATGTGCTCGACAAGTTCGGACCCGCCGAGGTCCCGAGTGCACTTCTCGCTGAGGGATGGGCAGATCTGATCGCCACCGACGCGGCGGCGGCGATCACCACGCTGAGCGAGGAGGCCGGCCGATCGCGGTCCGCAGCACCTGTTCTCGATCTGGCGGTGCTTCGCGGTGCCGGACTCGAGGCCGACGCCACGAGCGTGGTGGTCGTCGACGGATCTGCGCTCGCGGGCGCCGAACGGGCTCTCCGCTTCCTGTGGCTCACCGACGACGGGATCGCTGTGCTCGGTGCTGATGCGGTTGATCTGGTACCCGCAGGCGGGTTCGACCCGGCTCTGGGTCTCTTGCGTGCCACAGCAGTGCGTTCTGGGCACGAAGAGATCGGTGATGCCACCGTCGCTGCGGCGGCGATCGCCGCCGGCCGCCGAGCCCTTGCCTCGCAAATGATCGGCGCCGTCGACCAGATGCTGAGCGAGACACTGGAGTACATCGGCGCGCGCCATCAGTACGGTCGTGCGATCGGCTCGTTCCAGACCGTCAAGCATCGGATGGCAGAGGTGGCGGTCGCCGTGACCGCAGCCCGAGCCGCCACGACCACGGCGTGGCAGTTCGCCGACACCGCCGACGGCCCGCTGCTGGCGATGGGCTGCAAGGCACTGGCAGGTCGAGCCCACCACCTAGCTTCGACGCACTGCTTCCAGGTACACGGGGGCATCGCGTTCACCGTCGAACACGGATTCCACCAGTGGGTGCGCCGCGGCCTCCTGTTGGATCACCTCCTGGGCGACCACAAGTCGCTCACCCGCGAAGTCGGCCGCTCGGTCATCGCACGTGGCCGTCCGCCGCGGGTTCCACTGCTCACCGACGTGGCGACGATGTGACCATGGACCTATCAGGTGCCGCAATCGTCGGGATCGGCCGAACCGCATACCGCCGCCAGTCGGGACGAACCGGCATCTCGCTCGCTGCAGAAGCCGTCCGCGTCGCGCTCGACGACGCCGGACTGGCTCCGGCCGACGTCGACGGGATGACGTGCTTCTCGACCGGCGATCCGGCCACACCGCACCGTGTTTCACACGCCATCGGATTGGACGAGATCGGCTGGACGGTGAACACCTACGCCGGCGGCAACCAGGTTGCGTTGGTGATCGCCAACGCTGCGGCGGCGATCATCACCGGTCAGGCTGACGTGGTCGTGGTATATCGCGTTCTCGATGCCGGAGTTCGTTACGGCAAGGTCACGGACGCCGTCGAGGTGGGCGGCGTCGAACAGTTCTCGGCCCCGCACGGATACCTGGTGCCGCCGCAGTGGTTCGCGATGTGGGCCCGGCGCCACCAGCACGTGTACGGCTCGACCTGCGAGGATCTCGGGGCCATCGCCATCAATAGCCGGGCCCACGCCGTCGCGAACGAGCACGCGATCGCCCGCGATCCGATCGACCTCGACGACTACCTCGCCGGTCGGTGGATCGTCGAGCCGTTCCGGGTGTACGACCTCGCGTACGAGGTCGACGGAGCGGTTGCCCTCGTCCTGACCTCGGCGGAACAGGCCAAGGACCTCGCTCACCGGGCGGTGTACCCCATCGGGGCTGCGGAAGGCACCGGGGCGGGGGGCATGCCCGACCTGTGGCCGGACCAGACATCGATGTACTCGCGCATCGTCGCGCCGAGGTTGTGGGAGCGGACGGGGCTCTCAGCCGCCGACATTGACGTCGCATGTATGTACGACTGCTTCACCTACACCGTAATGGCGACGTTCGAAGACTTCGGATTCTGCGAGAAGGGCGAGGTGGGTGACTACTTCCGGGCGGGTCGAGCGACCTACGGCGGCGACGTGGTGGTCAACCCTCACGGTGGACTGCTGTCGGAGGGGTACCTCCACGGTTTGAACCACCACTACGAAGCGGTGCTCCAACTACGAGGGGGCGCAGGGGTTCGCCAGGTCGACGATGCCGAACTCGCTCTGGTGACGGCCGGAGCAGGGCCATACGGCGGGGCGATCGTCTACGG
Source organism: Actinomycetota bacterium (assembly GCA_029979265.1). Lineage (GTDB taxonomy): Bacteria > Actinomycetota > Acidimicrobiia > Acidimicrobiales > Aldehydirespiratoraceae > UBA11606. The sequence continues at coordinate 22,591 of JAPOHW010000005.1, forward strand.
CACGGAACGACCATGTTGAGGAATGCATCGTGAGCATCGACTGGGCGAAGCTTCCTCCCCCACAGCCTGCGCCCGACCTCGACTCGCAGGGGTTCTGGGACTCGATTGGACACGGCGAGCTACGACTCCGCCGCTGCCCCTCGTGCGCACTCTGGCACCACCCTCCGCTCGAGCACTGCCGACGTTGTGCTACGCCCACCGAGTTCGAGCCCGTCACCAGCACCGGCACCGTCTACACCTTCATCGTGCAGCGCCAACCTGCCGTCGTCGGCTACTCCGCTCTGGTCCCCTATACCGTCGCGATCGTCGAGCTCGACGATCAGCCCGGGCTACGTCTCACGGGTCGGATCGTCGACATCGATGCCGATGAGGTCCACATCGGCATGCGGGTCGACAGCCGCATCGAGCTCTTGCCCGGCGGCGACTTCCACATCCCCGTGTTCTCACCGACACTCCCCCGAGAGGCCACTCCATGATCGATCCGCTGTTCGATTTGTCCGACAAGATCGCCGTCGTCACCGGTGGGAGCCGAGGACTCGGCTACCAGATGGTGAAGGCTTTCGCCGAGCGAGGAGCCGACTGCGTGGTCGCAAGTCGCAAGCTCGACAACTGCAACGCCGTCGCCGACGAGGTGCGAGCGCTCGGTCGGCGTGCCCTCGCCGTGCAGGTCCACGCCGCCAGGTGGGACTCGATCGACGCCCTGATCGAGACCGTGTACGACGAGTTCGGCCGCATCGACATCCTGGTCAACAACGCGGGCATGAGCCCCGCGATGTCCAGCCACGACGTCACCGAGGACCTCTTCGACAGCGTGCTCGGACTCAACTTCAAAGGCCCGTTTCGACTTGCGTCGCAGGTCGCCAAGCGGATGGCCGACGGCGACGGCGGCGTGATCATCAACGTCACGTCATCGGGGTCGTTGATGCCACTCCCCGGGGTGGTTCCCTACGGCAGCGCGAAGGCGGCCCTCAACGCGATGTCGCGCTCGCTCGCCGCAGAGTACGGGCCGAAGGTGCGCGTGAACACCCTCTCCCCCGGCCCTTTCCTCACCGACATCGCCAAGGCATGGACGCCCGAACACCGCAAGCACGTCGACAGCGCTATCGGTCGACCCGGCTACCCCGAGGAGATCGTGACGGCGGCACTGTTCCTGGCCAGCCCGGCGTCGAGCTTCACCACCGGCGCCATCGTCCGCGTCGACGGCGGCCTCCCGATCGGCCAGTAACCCGCTACTTGATGACGAGGCCCGGGGGGAAGACTCCGAAAAGCTTGCGGACCCCGACGCTCAACTCCTCGACGGTCAGCATCTCGCCGCTCTTCGACTCGTACTCGGCGTCGATCGTGTAGCCGCCGACTTTGATCAGCTTGTGGCCGTCGACCCGGAGCACCTGTCCTGTCAGCCAACCGGACTCCTCTGAGCACAGCCAGGCCACCACGGGCGACGCGTTCTCGGGGTCGAGACGATCCCAGCCGTCGCTGCCACCTTCCATGCCGATCGATCCGAGCATGCGGGTCGCTGCGATGGGCGAGATGCAGTTCGCGGTTACGCCGTACCGCTGCATCTCCATCGCCTCTATCACTGTCATCATCGCAATGCCGGCCTTCGCCGAGGCGTAGTTGGCCTGACCGACGTTGCCCCACAGCCCAGCACCAGACGTGGTGTTGACGATCCGGCCACTGACCGGCTTGCCCGCCTTCTCTTGCGTCCGCCAGTAGCTGCAGGCATGTCGAGCGACAGTGAACGAGCCCTTCAAGTGCACTTCGATGACGGCGTCGAAGTCCTGCTCGCTCATCGAGGTCATCATTCGGTCGCGCAGGAAGCCGGCGTTGTTGACCACTGCGTGCAGGTCGCCGAAGCGCTCCACGGTGTCGGCCACGAGCGCCTCCATCGCGTTCCAGTCGCTGACCGACGACCCGTTCGTGACGGCCGTACCACCCATCGCTTCGATCTCCGCCACCACCTCATCTGCCGGTGAGGGTCCGTCGACCTCTGCCTGTCCCTGGAGGCTCACGTTGAGGTCGTTGACCACCACGACGGCTCCGTTCCGAGCTAATTCGAGTGCGTGGGCCCGACCCAGTCCGCGCCCAGCACCCGTCACGATCACGACTCGTCCGTCGAGCAGTCCCATGTCACTCACCCTTCCAGATCGGATCACGCTTCTCGGCGAATGCCACCGCACCCTCGCGGGCGTCGGCACTGGCGAAGACGGGAGCCGTGACGGCACGCACGTGATCGCTGTTGTCCGGCCCGATCTCTTCCCGCATGAGCCGCTTGGTGGCCTGCACGGCGAGCGGGCCGTTGGCGTTGATCAGCGCCGCCAGCGCAAGCGCAGCATCCATCACCTCGGCACCGGGAACCACCCGGTTGATCAGGCCCAACTCGAGGGCCCGCTGTGCACCGAAGGTTTCTCCGGTGAGTCCCATCTCGAGCGCGATCTGTAGCGGGATCCGGGTCGGGAGCCGCGTCCCGCCGCCGGCGGCGACCAATCCCCGCTTGACCTCAGGGATGCCGAACTTGGCGTGGTCGGCGGCCACCACGAGGTCGGCCCGCATCATCACCTCGAAGCCCCCGGCAACTGCGATGCCGTTCACCGCTGCGATGACCGGCTTTGGACAGTCACTCAGCAGGCGCAGTCCCTCACCGACGGGTGTCATGTCCTCGCCCGCTGCGAATGCCCTGAGATCCATCCCGGCACAGAAGATCTTCTCGCCGGCTCCGGTGACGATGATCGACCGCACGTCGGCATTCGTTGCCGCATCGGCGAGCGCGTCGGCGATACCTTGACCGACGGCCGGATTGAGCGAATTGCCCGCATCGGGTCGATTGATGGTGACGACGAGGGCGCCGTCCTGGTTCTCCACGAGAACGCTCATGGCTGAGATCCTTTCGGGTGTACTCACTTGGCGAGCGGATCGCGGGGCAACCCGAGGATCCGTTCGGAGATGATGTTGCGGACGATCTCCGACGTACCGCCGGCGATCGTGAGGCAGCGGTCGAACAAGTAATGGAACTGGGCCCTCGGTTCTCCGCCTCCAACACCCGCTGCGCCTGACACGCGAAGAGCAAGCGAACTGACGCGTTGAGCGTGTTCGGCCGACAGCAGCTTGGTGATCGCGCCTTCCGGGCCGGGGCCGGCCCCGATCACGGCGCGCATGACCTGACGCAGGTTGAGTGCCGACATCGCATGGGATTCGGCAATCGTCTCGCCGAGTTGGACGGTGACAGCCCGGTCGTCCGCTGCGTACTTCGTGACGATCTCGACCAGTTCGGCCTCACCGATCTCGTCGCGACCACCCGCGTTCCCACCGATCGACACGCGTTCGTTGCCGAGCGTGGCGCGGGCCACGGTCCAGCCCTGGTTGATCTCACCGACCACGTCGTCGTCGGGCACGAACACATCGTCGAAGAAGACCTCGTTGAACAGCGCTTCGCCGGTGATCTCCCGAAGTGGACGGATGTCGACGCCGGCGGCCTTCATGTCGATCGCAAAGGTCGAGACACCAGCATGCTTCGGTGCATCGGGGTCGGTACGAACCGTCGCCAAGCCCATGTTGCTGTTCTGCGCACCGCTGGTCCATACCTTTTGCCCGTTCACGAGCCACCCGCCGTCGACCCGCGTCGCCCGCGTCTGGATCGCAGCGGCGTCAGAACCGGCGTTCGGCTCGCTGAACAACTGACACCAGTAGAAGTCACCGTCAAGGCTCGGACGGATCCACCGCTCGATCTGCTCGTCGGTCCCGTGTTGGATGAGTGTCAGCAATACCCAGGTGCCGATGCCGAGCGCCGGCCGCTCCACCTCAGGCAGTTCTTCGTCGATGACCAACTGCTCGATCGCACTCGCCGAACGCCCGAACGGTCGCGGCCAGTGCGGCATGCAGTAGCCGGAATCGATCAGTGCCGCCAGCCGCTCTCCCCGATCGGTGATCGCTTCGTAGCGGGCCTTGAACCGACGCACCTCGTCCCGGAACAGTTCGGCGTCGACGGGCAGGTCGATGCCTTCATTGGCAGTCGCCCCCGCTGCAACCAAGGCACTGACGTCCGCCGCAGCATCGCCGCAGAAGGAGGCTGACAGGGCCCACGCCCTCCGCAGGTAGATGTGCGCATCGTGCTCCCACGTGAACCCGATGCCGCCGAGGAGCTGGATGTTCTTCTCGGCGGTGCGCACGGCGGCGGGCAGCGCCTGCGCGGCGGCGACGGCACCCGCGAGGCGACCCTGACTTCCCCGGCCACCGGATCGTGCCGCGTCCCATGCGACCGCTGCTGCCAGCTCTGCGTCGACCGCCATGTTGGCGAGATGGTGTTTGACCGCCTGGAACGATCCGATCGTCCGGCCGAATTGCTCGCGCACCTTGGCGTACTCGAGCGCCATGGTGAGCGTTGCGCTGCAGATGCCGGTTGCTTCGGCGGCTGCCAACGAGCGGGCAATCGCGACCGCCTCGGCGGCGCCACCCTGGATGCGGTGTCCGTCGGGTACGGACGGCGTGGACACGAACCGCGACAACCGGCGCGTCAGATCCATGCTCTCGACCGGTTCGACATCGGTGGCATCGCACCGCACGATCGTGACGTCGTCGCCGTCGCACACGACCACGATCGCGGCGTGATGAGCCCCGAGCACGAGCCCCGCCGGCCCGTCGAGGGCGATAGCGCCCAAGGTGGAGCCGTCGGCCAATCCCGGCAAGAAGGTCGAGCGCTGCTCGGCGGTGCCAAGGGCGTCGATGATCGCCGAGGCGACAACTGTTGGGAGCAACGGTCCGGTCGAGGCGGCCGCGCCGGCCGCCTCGACCACGATCATGGTCTCGGCCAGGCCGTATCCCGACCCCCCGAACTCCTCGGGAAGGTGGAGTCCGAGCCAGCCCATCGAGACGAGCTCGTTCCAGAACGACGGCAACTGTTCGTACTCGGCGTCGAGAAGTGCCCTCGCCTCGCCGATCGCGCCTCGGTCGGCGAGGAACGCGTTGGCGACTGTCATGAGCTCGTGGTGGTCGTCGGTCAGTGCAATCGGCATCGTCGTCGCTTTCGGGTTGTTCAGTCGCCGATGAACTCGGGTGGACGGCGTTCGACGAACGACGCCACACCTTCGTGCCTGTCAGCGGTCGTGGAGATCAGTGCGGTGGCGTTGCGTTCGTCCTCGAACGCCGTCGCCATGTCGGAGGAGAGCGACCGCCGGTACAGGCGCTTGGTCAGCCCGAGCGTCCGGGTCGGTCCGCTGGCCAGCCGTTCGGCGAGCGCCAGTGCGGTCGAGGCGACCTCATCGGCGGTGACACAGCGGTTGATCAATCCCCACTGTTCGAGATCGGCCGACGTAAGGGTGTCACTCAGCAGCGCTATCTCGTTCAGTCGGTGGAACGGAATGATGCGGGCAAGGAAGTACGGGTCGCCGGCGTGCGGCACCATGCCACGTCGCGTGAACACATGGGTCCACCGGGCGTCTCGATCGGCGACGACGAGGTCACCGAGCAGTGCGAGGGTCCACCCGAAGCCGGCTACCGTCCCGTTAACGGCCGTCACGACCGGCTTCTCGACCTCCCAGAGCGCCTGGGCCAGCCGCCGGAAGTCCTCGGTTGCGTAGCGGTAGTCGAGCGTGCTCGGCTTCGGTGCGTTCTGGTCGCTCACGGCATCGGCGCCGGTGCAGAACTTCCCGTCGACACCGGTCAGAACGATCGAGCGGATCGAAGGGTCGACGTTCGCATCGGTCAGCCAACGCGCCAGCGACGAAGCTGTGTCCGCGTCGATGGCGTTGTGACGTTCGGGGCGCGCCAGACGGATCGCAACGACACCACCGTCCGAGTGCTCGACGTCCAAGCCCGATGCTTCCACTCAGTCGTTCCGTTCTCTTCGTCAACCGGCCGTATCTGACGCTACTGTCACCTGAGGTATCCAGTCCAACCGCAACGAAAGTGAGCTCCACATGCCCGGACTCCTCGAAGGGAAGATCGCACTGGTCACCGGTGCAGGACACGGCATCGGCCGAGGCCACGCAGTCGAGCTCGCCAAGCACGGCGCCACCGTGATCGTCAACGACCTCGGAAGCTCGGTCAACGGCGAGGGCAGCGGACGCGATGCCGACGTCGTCGTCGAGATCATCCGGTCCCGAGGTGGCACCGCATCAGCCGACTACGGCGACGTCAGCGACGAGGTGCAGGCGAATTCGATGGTGCAGCAGGCGATCGACAACTACGGCCGTCTGGACATCGTGGTGAACAATGCCGGGATTGTCCGCGACCGGGCCATTTGGAACATGTCCGCCGACGACTTCGACATCGTCATGAAGGTGCACGTGCGCGGGACCTGGCTCATCTGCCGAGCTGCCGCGCAACACTGGCGCGAGCGGTCGAAGGCCGGAGAGCGCAACGTCGGTGGCCGGATCATCAACACCACGTCCGGCGCCGGCCTGCTCGGCAACTTCGGACAGACCAACTACGCGACCGCAAAGGCGGCGATCGTCGGCCTGACCCAAACTCTCAACCTCGAACTCTCCAAGCTCGGCGTGACGGCGAACGTGATTGGGCCCGGTGGCATCACCCGGATCTCGGGCACGATGCGACCCGAGGCAGTGCGCGAACCCGACGAGATCCCCGAGGACGAGTTCGACAAGTACGACCCGTCGCTCTGCTCCCCTGTTGTTGCGTGGCTCTGCAGCGACGAAGCGGCGTACGTCAGCGGGCAGGTGATCCGGGCGATGGGTGAGCACATCCATCTCATGAGCGGATGGACCGAGGAGGTCACCGTGTCGAACGGGGGTCAGCGGTGGGACGCCGAGAAGCTCGGTGACCTCTTCGCGGTCGACGTGTTCAAGACCAAGGCCCCCGGCCTCCGCATGCCCGGCTGATCTCAGCGTCGGGCGAGGAGCAGCTCGGCCAACCGGGCAGGCTCGCTCATCATGACGTTGTGACAGGTGTCGATCTCGACAACCTCGTCAACAATGCCGAGGTTGTCGATGAACTGGCACTGCAACGCCGGCTTCAGTGAGTTGTCGCGGAGCGGCAGCACCAACGTAGTGGGTGCGACGGGCATGCCCGATAGATCGACCGGCTCCCTCATGACGACGCTGCTCTCGGGCACGAGACCGGCGACGACCGCGCACCTCTGACCGGTGGCCTGAGCGTCGACTGGACTGTGGTGCCTTGCGGTGGCACGCAGCATGCGATGTCGACCATCCGGACGATTCGCTTAGGTCCGAGAGCCCGGGCGACGCCAGGCAGGGTGATCCCGGCCATCGAGTGACCGACGAGGATCGCCCGCTTCGCACCCACCTCCTCAATGTGGCGGACCACGCTCCGCACGCTCAGGTCGATCGTGAGGGTCGGCTTCTAGCAGCCGCCCGTGTCCTGGCCACCGTGGACGAAGACGAGGACCGGTGAGTTCGACATCAGCGTCCGTTCAGTCGTCTCGCCCGATGACGAGTGCGTCGACTGCGATCACACCGTCGGCGGTGATGATGAGCGGGTTGAGATCGATCGACTCGATCCAGTGGCCGTGTGTCCGCCAGAGCTGGTCGAGGCCGGCCACGACCGCACTGAGTTCGTCCATCGGCCAGGGGCGCTGACCACGCAAGCCGGCGACGGCGCCGGCAACCTCCTCGGCCAGCGATCTCGCCCCTGCCTCGTCGATCGGGAGAAACCGTCCGCTCACCTGTCGGAGCACTTCGACGAGCACTCCGCCCAGGCCGAGCAGTGCGATCGATCCGAGGCTCGACCCGGTCTGCAGACCAGCGAACGCCTCGGCGTGCCCGCCGACCATCGACTGCACCGCGATCGTCCCGGGAATGTTGCGCGCCACCGCGATGGCGCGCAACTCGGCCACGTTGTCGGCGAGGGCGGACCGTTCGACCCCGATGCGGACTCCATCGACCTCGGTGCGGTGAGCAACATCGGCCAGCTTGACGACCAGTTGGTCGCCCAGATCGTCGATCCGAGGATGGTCGGTCTCGTCACCGTCGAGCACGACCCACGGCGCAACGGTGATGCCGGCGGAAGTCAACAGTTCCATGGCTTCGGCGAATGAGAGCATCGGACCGGCGTCACCGTCGATGAGGGCCGGCATTCGCTGAGCCGGTGTCGGCACTACTGGCGATTCGCTCCTTGGCCGATGGCCGACGAACCGGTTCATCGCGTCCACGGCGCGGTACACCGACTCGATGCCACGGGCGAACACCAGCCCGCGGTCGCGCCAATCCGACACCCAACTACCGACTCCGGTCGCCTCGAGCGGGGTCACCACGAACGGGATCTGCGCCCGGACAGCAGCACTCGAAAACGGCGCGAGGAGTGTCGTACTCCACCCCTCGTCGGCTTCGCCCGTCCACCATCCGAGGGCCAGCAAGTCGACGACGTTCGCATAGGTGTCGAAGACCTCCTCCATCAGTTCGGCCTTGGTCATGACGAACCCGGTCAGGTCGAGCGGGTTCACGGTGTCCCCCGGTACGCGCTCGCGAACCCATGCTTCGATCGCGTCGAGTGGCGGAAGGTCGACGTCGTAGTTCGTCGACGGATCGTCAACGAGATCGGTCGCCAGAGTCGCCACACCTCCCGAGGTCGTGATCATGCCGAGCCGGTTGATCCGCCGATGCCGCTCGGACGGGAGTTGAACGAAGAGTTGAGCCTGATCGAGCAGGTGGTCGATATCGCGAGCGCCGAGGATCCCGTGCTCACGGAATGCGAGGTCGTAGATCCAACTCTCGTCGGCGATCGCTCCCGTGTGGGATTGCATGATCCGTCGGGCACGGTCGGAGCGGCCCAGCTTGAGGGCGATCACCGGCTTGCCGGCCGCCCGAGCCATGGCTACCGCCGCGAAGAACTCGTCGGGCCGACGCACGGTTTCGATCACGAGACAGATGACTGATGTCTGGTCATCGCTGGCGAGAACCGCCACGTGGTCGGCGAGGTCGCAGATCGCTTCATTGCCGGAGGACACCGCCACCGACACCCCGAGCGCCCGCTCTCTGGCAGCAGCGAAGGCCGACCGGACGAGGAAGCCACTCTGGGACACGATGCTGACCCCGCCGACCGTGTCGCGACCGGCAGCCGGGAGATCGAGACGTCCACCGGTGAAGAGGTTGGCTCCCAAAGGCACGTTCTTGAACCCGGCACAGTTCGGTCCGATGACCGCGACGTCGGTCCGCCCGGCGATCTCGAGCAGGCGTGCCTGCAGATCAGCGCCGGCATCGCCAGCCTCGACGAAGCCTGCCGCGGCGACGACCACCCCACCGCATCCCAGCGACGCCGCCTCCTCGACGACGTCGAGGGATCGCTCCGCATTGACCAGCGAGAGGACGGCGTCGATCGGCACTCCGAGCGTGGCGACCGCCGACGCGAGATCGGGATAGGCCACCTGCCCGTAGAGGGAGTCCCGTCGCGGGTTCACGAGTGCGACCTGCCGACCAGCCTCGATCATCGGGATGATCGAGTTGTTCGACATGCCAAGTTGCTCGTTGGCGCCGACGACAGCAACCGTACGAGGCACGAGCATTCGCGCCAGTTGGTCGCGGATCGTCATGGCCTGTTCGCTCGTGTAGCTCGGCAGGGGGCTGGATTCGAGCAGTCGGGAGCGGCACTCATGGTCGGCGACCGTAGCCAACGGCACATGTCAGTTCGATGTCGAACGCAAGGCGCACCGACCCGGGCACTCTCACCAAGGAACCTCACCGCGCTCGGCGAAGAAGCAGCCCGTCGGCCCGTCGTTCGCAATGAGTACGGCATCGAGCACCGGGCGGGCGCCGTCGACAGGTGTGCGGAGTGCCTTGCCCTGTGTCATCGGCGTGTTCACCGGGCCGGGGTCGACTGCGTTGACCCGAAGCGGGGTGGCGCAAAACTCGTTCGCGAACAACACCGTCACCATGTTGACCGCCGCCTTCGAGGTGGAGTAGCTGACCAGCGGGCGCTCCCGGTACGGGCTCCCCGGAGTGGTCGCATACGCCAACGAACCGAGTCCACTCGAGAGGTTCACGATCCGCGGCCGGTCGGATCGGAGCAGCGTCGGGAGCATCGCCTGAATCACTCTGATGGTACCCACCACGTTGACGTCGAGGGTTGCCTGGATATCGGCGAGAGACGCTCGACTGGGAGGCGAAGGGTGGTGTTCGAGCTTGATGGCCGCGTTGTTCACAAGGACGTCCAAACCGCGTCGAGCGACCTCCTTAGCCGCAGAAGCGACCGAATCTGGTTCGGAGACATCGAGGACGAGGGGGTCGGCTTTGCCACCGGAAGCGCGGATCGCCTCGGCGACCTCGGTCGCGGCGTCGGGAACTCGAGCACCGATCAACACGGTGGCACCGAGCAACGCAAGGCCTTCGGAGATCGCTCGACCGATCCCACGGTTCGCTCCGGTGACCAATGCGGTCTGCCCGGCGAGGGCGCCCTGCACCATCAGGAGCGGCCCTTCAGGTGCAGTCCGAACACGGCGCACAACGAGTGAAGATACGCCATCGTGACGGCGTCGAGCGGTGATTCGCTGCGCCGCACCACGCCGAGGTGCCCCCAGACCACTCCGCCGACCTCGATCGGAACGAAGTGACACGCGCGAAATCCGTCCCCAGCGATGGAATCAGCTGTCGAACGGAACTTGCCCTCGACCGAGCGGACATCGGCGAACTGGACCACCTCGCCGGACAGCACGCTTTGGGCGCTGGCGAACGAGGGGTCGAGAGGGACACCATCTGCGACCCGCTGGAGCCAACCGTCAGGCATCCGGGCGGCAGCGAGGAGCTGCATCCGGCGGCGCTCGGCACGAAAGACCGCGAGCCCGTCGGCCACGCCGGCAGCGTCCACCAAGGCGACGAGGTGCGCCGCTGCCTCGCGATCGTCGGGACTAACGCCGAGACGAGCGGCCAACTCCCCGAACGAGTTCAACAAGGGGGCAGTGTCGACGTGTAGCGAATGCTCGGTGAGAGCATCCGCCTCCTCGGTCACGTTGGCGAGGAACCGGTAGCCACTGCCACGAACCGAGGAGATGTACCTCGGGTCGCTTGCACTGTCGTCCAGCTTGCGGCGCACTCTGTTCACGATGATGCGGAGCGCATTGCGCCCGTCCGAGGGGGCCGGATCCCACACACGACGGACGATCGTCCACGTCGGCAAGGTCACCGACGGACGGCTCATCAAAAACGTGAGCAGATCGTATTCGGTCGGCGACAAAGCGAGTGCCTCACCCCCGATTGAACACGATCGAGTCCAGAGATCGACCTGGAGGTCGAGCGCCCTGAGGTACCGGATGCCCGGATCCCGTCTCCGGTCGGCACGTCGGAACACTGCGGAGAGTCGCGCGAGGGTGGTATCGCTCGGCTCAGTGACCGGGCAGACCGCGTCGACCCCTGCCGTGACGAGTGTGACCACCTCGTCGGCATCGTCAGCGAGCACCACCAACGGCACGTCGGTCAGATCGCGAATCGCGTCTACCACCTGCCATCGGAACTCCTGGTCGCCCCCGACCACCACCAGGGACACCCGCCGAATCGAAGCGAGCCATCTCGCCCGAGGACCGGCGTCGGCGGTGATGAACGGCCATTCGGCGACACGCATCGCCTCGTCGAGTCCGTGCTCCTCCCACCAGTTCGTGCGCCCAACCAACAGCACCGGCGCGTCCGGACGGGTCGGCCTCCGAGACCCGTGATTCCGAACATCTGGCAATTCACTGACCTCTCGCACCGGCTCCCCCACGAGGGCGAATCTAACAGTGGTGTCAGCTACCCTTCGCGCTGGCATGGAACTCGACGAGATCAAGTACTCGACCTCCGATGGCGTCGCGACGATCACGCTCGACCGCCCGAATGTCCTCAACGCGATCTCGGCTCGACCAGGCGGCACCCGTGACCAAATCCTCGCTGCGATCGAGTCGGCTGAGAACGACCCGGACGTCGGATGCGTCATCATCAACGGCGCGGGCCGCGCATTCTGCGGCGGTGGCGACCTGACCGGGGCACGGCGGCGCGAGACACTCGACGAGCACGAGGAGTTCCTCAGGACGGCGAACGCGTTCCATGAGCGACTGACGGCGAGCACGGTGCCGACGATCGCGGTGGTCCACGGATATTGCCTCGGCGCCGGGGTGCTCTTGGCGACCGCCTGCGACTTCGTTCTCGCTGGCGACGACGCGACGTTCGGGTTCCCCGAAGGGCGGCTTGGTCTGGTCGGCGCTGCTGCGCTCAGTCCTCGACTCGGGCGCCAATGGGCCAAGTTCATGATCATGACGGGAGAGAACGTCGACGCCGTCACCGCGCGATCGCTCGGGATCGTGCTCGCCATCGAACCGGTCGACGAGTTGCAGTCGCGAGCTCACGAACTCGCCCAGCGCATCGCACGCATGCCACGGGAGTCGGTCATGTTGAACCGGCGCGCGATCGATGCTGCCTCGGACGCAGCTGGCGAGTCGCATGCGCGAGCGGTAGCGGTGGAACGTGACGCCGAGACACTGCTCGCGAGTCCGAAAGCGACCGCCCCGGACGGCCGGGCCTTCCGGGACATCCTCAGCGCCGAGGGGATGAGCGGTCTCAAGACTGCGCAGGCAGCGCAGTACACCCGCCCCTGGCTCCGCTCCACTCCGGCGGAGCAACAGCCGTCGGGACCTTGGCGGATTCGGGCCGCCGACGGCACGGACAGTGTCGTCACCATCACGGGCATGGAGTTCCGAGCGTTCCGTGCTCACACCGATGGCACGGAGATCGAGCGCGGGCTGACCACAATGACCGGGCGCGACCTACCGAGAGACGGCGTCCTGATCCGAGTCCACTGGTCGAGTGTGAACTACAAGGACGGACTGGCGTCCGTCCCTGGTGGCCAAGTCTCCCGGATCACGCCCATCGTGCCGGGTATCGACCTCGCCGGGGTCCTCGCGGAAGATGCCGCGGGGATGTCCGCAGGCACCGAGGTGCTGGCCCACGGCTATGGAATCGGGGTCAGCCGACACGGCGGCTACGCCGACTACGCACGCGTGCCCGCCGAATGGTTGGTGCCGGTACCCGACGGCATGACGATGCGAGACACGATGGTCGTCGGGACGGCAGGATTCACTGCGGCCCTGTCGGTCATTGCGCTCGAGCAACATGGGGTGACACCCGATCGTGGGCCGATCCTGGTGACTGGGGCGACCGGTGGCGTTGGATCGACTGCAATCGACATCTTGTCGAACCTCGGCTACGTGGTCGTCGCGAGCACCGGTAAGCCGGACGCGGCCGGATGGCTGACCGATCTCGGTGCGGCGTCGATCATCGACCGCTCTGTGCTGTCGGAAGCAGGAAAGCGACCGCTCGAATCGACCGAGTACGCCGGGGCGGTCGATTGCGTCGGCGGGGTCACACTCGCGAACGTGCTGAAGCGGATCCAGCACGGAGGGGCAGTCGCTGCGAGCGGCCTCACTGGCGGCCCTGAACTCTCGACCACCGTCATGCCGTTCATCCTTCGGGGCGTGAACCTGTTGGGCATCGATTCGGTCGAGATGCCGATGGACCGCCGGCGTGCTGCATGGGCCCGGATCGGCACCGACCTCAAGCCGTCGAACCTCGCCACGATCGGTCGCGACGTGACCCTCGACCAACTCGACCAGGTGCTCGCCGACATCCTCGCAGGCAAGGCGCAGGGTCGCAGCGTCGTCGATCTCCGACCCTGAGGCCGTTTCGCCGCCGCGAGATCGGCCGACGAAGGACCGACGCCCACCGAAACGTCGTCAGGCGTCCAGCCAAGCAGCGATCACGTCGAGGGCCTCGGCCAGGAGGTTCGGCTGTTGCTCGAAGTAGTGGGTTCCGCCTGCCACGAAGTGGAGGTCGCGTCGCTCCGACGCAGTAGCAGCGTCGTACATCTGGCGAGCCATGTCGGGCAACACGGTCACGTCGGCTGTACCCAGCACGACCAAGAACGGTGACGTGATGGTCGGGAGCCATCGCAGGGAGTCAGCCATCGTGTGGTCGATCGACCACTGGTTAAGAAACGATCGGCAACTGCTCGACCGGCTGATCATCGCCGGCAGATAGTTCGCGACCGGTGGAGCACCGTGCAACGTCACGCCGATCTCACGATCACTCGGGTCGATGGTGCCGTCGAGGAACCGAAGGTCGGCACCGGTGCCGTGGATCGTGAACGCAATGTCGTCCAGACCTTCGGGAGCATCGGGAGACGTCCGGAGCCAGTCGAGTCGCTCCTCACACCAGGCTGCGATTCTCCGGTTCCGAGCGACCTGGGACGACCGATACCGAGCGACGAACTCTGCGCTGAACGGTGGAGCGTTGTCGGGGTGGTACATGTCCAGAGCGTGGTCGCGATCGAACGGTCGGAGCTCGTCATGGATCGCAGGATCGAGCCACTCGGTCGACAGGCGCGACCGCGACGGATGGGCGTTGAGTGCGATGATCGCGTCGGCGGGGCGCAATCCAGCCGTGGTTAGATCGGGACCTCCGCCCGCTGGTGACGACACCGTGGGTTCGAGCGCCTGAGCTTGGTAGTACGGCACGATCGACGCCCCGCCCGAGTTGCCGATCAGCACCACCCGCTCGTAGCCGATCGAGTACAGGTGCTCCACCATGGTGCCCATGTCGAGCAGGCAGTTCTCCATGATCAGTGTGGAGTCGTTACCGACGTAGCGGGTGGTGAGCCCGATCGCTCCGAATCCTCGTTCGGCCAATCCGTTCAACGCATAGTGGCCCAGGAAGTTGGCGGTCGGGTGGCAGATCATGAGCGCCGTCGATGGCTGAGTGCCGGCCACCTTGACTTCGCTGGCCCAGACGGTACGGGCGAGCCGGGCGACCCCCGAGTACACCTCGACCTTGACGTGCGCCTCGGTGCGCGCTCCGAGCAAGTTCCGTTCGAGTTTTGTCATGATGGCTCCGGGAGTTCGAGGAGACGGGCGAGCCACAGTCCGGGCGCCCCGAAGGTGTGCGACAGCAGTTCCATCCGCTTGACATAGAGATGGACGTCGTGTTCGTGGGTGAAGCCCATCCCGCCCATGATCTGCAGGGTGGTCGCAGTGGCAAAGTCGGCTGCCGCTACTGCGGTCACATGTGCGGTCAGCGCCTGGAACACGACATCGGGTCGACCCTCGTCGACCGCCAGAGCGCCGAACAGCATCTGCGAATATGACAGCTGAGCCTGCACCGCCATGTCGGCACACGGGTGTTTGATCGCTTGGTTCACACCGATCGGCTTGTCGAACTGAATGCGGTTGGCCGCGTGCTCCGCTCCGGTGTCACGCGCCCACTCGGTGATACCCGTCAGCATCGCAGCAACCAAGACGTGGCCCCGCAATTCGATCGGATCCTCCGACGCGGCGACCGAGGCGACCGGCGCCGCTCCCGTCCCGGTGGCCCGGTACAAGCGAGCCGTGTGGTCGAGGCAGGGCACCTCGTTCACGTCCACCAACGACGCCACCTCGACGAGCGCAGCGACATCGGCCGTGACCGTGAGCACCATCCCATCGAGGTCGGCGTCGACCAACTGGACAGCACCAACGATCGAGCCGTCGGCGCCGATCGCGTCAAGGGAGTCAGGGATGACGAGGCCGACCCGCCGCCCGGACACGATCTCGTCGGCGAGATCCTGTTCGCCACCGAAAGCGGCCGTCCGGGCTCCGAGTACGGTCGACAAGAAGGGTCCGGGCACCAACCCACGACCGATCTGGCGGAACAACAACGCTTCGTCGGCGAGACCACAGCCGACGCCATTGCATTCCTCGGGGAGGCCGAGGGCGAACCAGCCGAGTTCGGCGGCAGCCGCCCAAGCGGCATCTGCGATCGCCGGAAGGACACCCTGTTCGAAGAGCTCGCGGGTACGTTCGATCGAGACTTTGTCGGCCACGAAGGCAGCCGACGAGTCGGTGATCTCGATCTGTTCGGGAGTCGGAAGCAAATTCATGAGTGGGTCCTCTACCGTGGCAGTCCGAGCACGCGCTCGCCGATGATGTTGCGCTGGATCTCCGAGGTGCCGCCACCGATCGACGTCGAATAAGCGATCAGGTGCTTGTCGATCCATTCGGTGTCGTCCTCGACGTGCGGGATCGCGAGCGAGCGCGAGCCGAGAATCTCGATGCCGAGCTTGTAGACGCGCTTGGCCAGATCGGCGTAGTGAAGCTTCATCATCGATCCCTCTGGACCCGGTTGGTCGCTGTCGACGTTCTTGGAGATGCCGAGGTATGTCAGCGCGCGCAGCGCCGCACAGTCTGCCCGTGCCCTCGCCAACCGCTGAGCGAGGGAGTCGTCCTCGATCACGGGTCTCCCGTTGAGGGACCGCCGGCTCCGCGCCAGTTCGATCAACTCTTCGACGCTTGCCGCGAGTTGCACCTGGCTGATCGTGAACGCCGTGCCGCGCTCGAACGCCAGCGTCGACATCGCGACGCTCCAGCCGTTGTCGATCCCTCCCACCACGTTCTCGATCGGGATCCTCACCTCGTCGTAGAAGACCTCGCTGAAGTCAGCCCCTCCTTCGATCGTGCGGATCGGTCGGATCTCGATCCCGGGGAGCGCCATGTCGCAGATCACCCAGGTGATGCCTTTGTGCTTTGGCACGTCGGGATTCGTTCGGACGAGCAACTCCTGGTAGTCGGCATTGTCGGCGAAACTGGTCCAGATCTTCTGGCCGGTGACGACGAGCTGGTCGCCGTCGACCACGGCCTTCGTTCGCAAGCTGGCGAGGTCGGAGCCAGCTTCTGGCTCGCTGAACCCCTGGCACCAAACGACCTCGCCCTTCAGGATCTTGGGCAGATGAAACGACTTCTGTTCGTCGGTCGCGCGCGCCATCAAGGTCGGTCCGGCGTGGGCGAGACCAACGAACCGGGTGTCAATCGGGCGCATGCCGGTGCGGGCGTACTCCTCAAACCACACCAACTGCTGGATCAGCGGCAGGTCACGGCCGCCGTACTCGATCGGCCAAGCGACGTTGCCCCACCCGGCATCGTAGAGCTTGCGCTGCCAAGCGAGGTCGTACTCGCGCATCTCCGGCCCGCGCTTGGGGCGACGGTCGGTCGGAACGTTCGCAGCCAGCCAAGTGCGGACCTCCTCGCGAAAGGCGTTGTCCTCGGGTGAGAATCGGAGATCCATCAGGCGAAGCCCTCGAGTGCGAACAGCTCGATCGCGTTGCCCCGCACGATTTTGTAGATCTCATCATCGTTCAGCCCATCGAGCAGTTTCGCCGCGACCTGCTGGGTGTCGGGCCAGGTGGAGTCGCTGTGCGGATAGTCGGTCTCAAAGGTGATCCGATCGATGCCGATCTTGTCGCGCATGTCGATGCCTGTTTGATCCTTGAAGAAGCACATCCACATGTTGCGGTGGAAGTACGTCGACGGCGGCTCAGGGATAAGCTTGGTCTGCGCCCAGCCTTGATTGTCTTCCCAGACGTCGTCGATCCGCTCGAGGACGTACGGAAGCCACCCCATCTGACTCTCGGCGTAGGCGAGCTTCAGTTTCGGGTACTTCACGAGTAGCCCCGACCACAAGAAGTCGACCACGGACATCATCGCTCCGCCGAAGCCGAGGGTCGCAGTCACCGAAACGGGGGCGTCGGGCGAGGTGGCCGGCATCCGCGACGACGAACCGATGTGCATGCACACCGTGGTGTTCGTCTCCTCACAGGCCCGGAACACGGGGTCCCAGTATCCGCTGTGGATCGAGGGCAGTCCGAGGTGCGCCGGGATCTCGCTGAACGCCAGCGCACGCACCCCCCGGGCGGCATTGCGTCGCACTTCGTCTGCCGCCAGTTGCGGGTCCCACAGCGGGATCAGACAGATCGGGATCAGTCGACCGTTCGAGTCGCCGCACCATTCATCGACCATCCAGTCGTTGTACGCCTTGACACAAGCCAGTCCGAGTTCTTTGTCCTGGCCCTCGCTGAATGTCTGGCCACAAAACCGCGGGAACGTCGGATAACACGCCGAGGCTTCGACATGGTTGAGATCCATGTCCATGAGCCGCGCCTTGGGGTCGTAGCATCCGGGGCGCATGTCGTCGTAGGTGATCGGCGTCATCGTCATCTCGTCGCGCGGATAGCCGACGGCGGCGACCATTCGCTTGTGGGTGTACACAAGGTCCTCGTACACCCAGGTGTCGCACTTGTTCGGCGAGGCGTCGTCGAACACCTCCTTGTACACCGCTGCACCGGCCGATTCGATGCTCGCGACCCCGCGCCGTTCGACCCGCGGGCCGGCGTCGCGGAACTTGGCGGGCAGCCAGCGCTGCCACAGGTCGGCCGGTTCGACGACGTGATCGTCGACGCTGATGATCTTGGGGATACGTGCTGCGTCCATGTCTCGTTCTCCTCGAGTCAGCCGTGCTGGCCCGCGTCGCTCAGGCCGGCCTCGCGCCGGTGGCTGCGTTCCTTGGTCAGTTCGGCAAGGACAATCGCCATGTCCTGGCCGGTCGCTGCGGCCCGCGCCTTGACGTCGTTCCACTCGGCCAGCGAGGCACGGGCGGCCTCGGCGTCGTCGTTCCACGTCGGGTCGGTCGGTGTGGTGATCTCGAGTCGGTTGCCATCGGGATCGCGGAAGTAGACGCTATAGATGATCCCGTGGTCGACGGGGCCGAGCACATCGACACCACTCGCCCTGAGATGGGCCGCCCAACGGTCGACCTCGTCGGTGGTGTCGACCTGCATCGCGAAGTGCCGGAAAGTGCCGTAAGCAGGGTGCGAGTCAGGGCTGGGCGGCGGGAGTTCCGGAGCCTCGAAGAAAGCGATCGTCGAACCGTCGGCCATCCGGAAGAACGAGTGGAAGTACGGAATCGGTTCGCCCGTCGACGGGATCTTGTCGTCGAGCACGGCGGCGACGAGTTCCATGCCGAGGATCCCGGCGTAGAAGTCAGCAGTCGCCGCGGTGTCGCTCGAGATGAACGCCGCATGGCTCAGCATCGCCGGCCGCCCGGGAGGTGAAAGTGGAGTCGTCATATCCAGAACCGTACGGCAGTGAACATTTCCAATGCATGTCGACCACCCCGAGACTCGCCGATCGGCATGCCGTTCACGACGCTCCTCCCCGACGGCAGAGAACGGTCGGCGCCCAGCAGTCGTCGGGCGCCTCTGGCGCAAGATCCACCGTCGTCGCCGAGTCGACGTCGAATGACGTCGGATTTCTTGCAGGGTCGACGTTGCCTCAGAGCAGATAGGGCTCGCCGGCGGCGCGCACGGTGATGTCACTGATCGAAACACCCCACGGCTGGTCGATCACATGGATGACCGCTTCGGCAACGTGGCGCGGGTCGAGCGCGAAGTAACCGATGGAATCGGGGTCGGCGCATTCGTCGGGCAGGGCCCCGGCGAAGAGCTGCCCCATCCGCTCGTTCGCGACCTTGCCATGATGACCAACCATGCCGATGACGGCTGCCTGGTTGACGATCCCTCCACCGAGTCCGGTAGTGGGGACTCCGGTCGGTCGCACGATCGAGACCTTGATCTTGCCCTGGGCTTCGACGCGCAATGACTCCGAGATCATGTTCACCGCCGTCTTGGTGGCACCGTAGACACCTGACCCCTCAGTCGGGGCGTTGGCGTACGTCGACGAGATGTTGACGACGTGTCCACGGCCTTGGGTGATCATCTGGTCGTACACCGCCGCGATGCCGTTGATCACGCCTTTGATGTTGACGTCGACGGCACGACTCCACGCGTCGACGGCACGCTCGTGATCGGCGAAAAACGCGAGTGGCATGATGCCGGCATTGTTGACCATCACATCGATACGCCCGAACCTCTCGACCGCAAATGCCGCCATGGCGCGCATGTCGTCGAGATCGCTGACGTCCGTGGCCCGCCAGGCGACCGACATTCCCCGTTCGACGAGCGCTTCGAACGATCGCGCCAGCGCCTCGCCATCGATGTCGACACCGACGACACTCGCCCCGCGCCCGGCAGCGGCTTCGGCGACGAGCGCACCGAAACCTCCACCGGCACCGGTGATGACGATCACCCGTTCAGCGAGTCGGTCGATGCTCATGTTTCCCGACAACCGCTCTTCCGGGCGGCGAAAGGTCCAGCCAGGAGCGAGCGGACCTCTGACGGCGTCGCGACCCGTCGGCCGACTTCGGCAGCGAGCGCAGCGGCCCGTTCGACCGTCTCGACGTTGGACGTCGCGTCGACGACCCCGAGGTCTTCGACACCGACCCGAAGGTGACCACCCCGTTCGAGGGCGTAACGGGCGAGTGGGAGGTCGAGCAAAGAGTCACCCATGACCCCGACGCTCCAACTCATCGCCGAGCCGTCCGACCCTGATGCCTTCATCATGGCGAGGTACATATCAAGAGCTTGCGGGGTGGGCGGGAGTCCGAAGTTGATCGCCGGATGACCCGGGCGAAACAGGCTCCTCCCGCCGCCGAAGTACAGCTTCACCATCGACCCGACTGGCAGCTCGCCGGCGGCTTCGTACGCCAGGGCCCAACGGAGTTGAACAGGTTCGTAGACACCGATCGTCAAGCCGATCCCGTACTCGAGCATCGAGGCCGCGACGCGCTTCGAGGTCGAGAACGAGTTCCACACGTAGCCATGACCGGACGGAAGACCCGTGTCGTCGAGGTCGTAGGGCACGGCTGCACCCGGGTCGACCGGTGCCAGGCCAAGGACTCCTGCCTCGGCCATCGGCGAGAGATGCGCCATGTGCTCGGCTCCGTTGCGCCCACTGAGGATGCCCGGGTACAGCACGGCGTCGGGGTGTACGTCGAGGATCGCTCGGCTGACGTCGATCAGCGCAGCCACGGCCTCATCGCGCTCGAGGCGAGCATCGTGATGATGATGGACGATCGATGCACCCGCCTCGATCGACGCCACGGCGTCACCGATCACGCCGAATGAGTCATCGACCGGTGCGCCGGCGCGAAACGGCGACACGGCCGCTTCGATGATGACGGGACTGGTCACACTCGCTCCAACTCGGTGAGGCGGTACCGCACGGGGAGTCGCTTGACCCCGCCGACGGCAGTCGTCTGGGTGGTGGCGGCCGCTCCGGCCAACTCGATGTGTTCGATTTCCGGTACCAGACGGCCGAACAGCGATCGCAGTTCCAGGCGCGCCAACTGGGCGCCGAGGCAGAAGTGCACACCGTGACCGAACGCGACGTGCCGGTCGGCCGTATCGCGGCCGACGTCGAAGCGAAGCGGTTCGTCGAAGACTGCTGGGTCGAGATTGCCCGCTGCGTACGAGAGATACACCCGGTCACCGGCTGCGACCGATTGCCCCGCGATCTCAGTGTCGACCTGGACGGTTCGCATGAAATGCCGAGCCGGGCTCGTCCAACGGAGAATCTCCTCGACGGCCTGGTTCAGGAGCGTTGGATCGTCGCGGAGTCGCTCGAATTGATCAGGGTGTTCGATCAGGGCGTGCATACCGCCCGACATCGCGTATGACGTCGTGTCGTGACCAGCCGTTGCGATGATCAGGTAATAACTGAGCGTGTCGACATCTGGGATCGGTCGGTCGTCGATGGTTCCGTTGGCGATGGCCGATGCGAGATCGTCGGTGGGGTTTGCTCGGCGTTCTGCAGTGAGTCGGGTGAAATACGCCATGATCTCGCCGACTACTTCGGCGAAGCTCGTCATCGAACCACCGCGACGAAGGTCAGGGTCTTCCTGGCCGAACATTTCCTGAGTGAGCCTGAGCATCAGTCCGTAATCGGACTCCGGCAAGCCGAGGATTTCGAGTACGGCCTGGAGCGGGTACGGAAGGGCGATGCGCTCGACGAAATCACACGCCCCTCCTGCAGCCCGGAGGCGGTCAAGCGCCTGCTCACTGAGTTCGTCGAGGCGATCGACCAGGCGGTTCATCTGTGCCGGCCGGAACCAGATCGCACCGAGCTTGCGGTACTTCGAGTGGTCCGGCGCGTCCATGTGGACGAGAGTGCGGATGGCGTGCTGACGGGCAGCGATCGCCTTGCGCGACTGGAGCACCGGCTCAGGCGCGTTGCGGAACTCGTCGTGACGTCGCTCGACGTCAGCGATCGCCTCGGCGCCGATCACCGCCCAGAACGGGTCGAAATGCTGCGGTTCGATGCGGTGGATCGGCCCCAGATCGTGCAGCGCTACCGCACGATGACGCCAGGTGTTCATGTCGGCCCATCGACTCCGATCGGAGAAGATGTCGATCGGCACATCTGACACGTAAATCACCCTAGATCAGGGCCAGCCCTCGGCGTAGCGCTCGAGACCTGAGACCAGGTCGACGGTCGCGAACGACTCGGACAACATCACCGCCGGGATCACGACCCCGTCGACGCCGATTTCGCCCAGACGGCCCCTGTGTTTGACAATGCTTGGGGTCGCTGTCACCAGCACCTCGCGAGACTGATCAGCCCGTCCATACCGTTCACGACATGCGTCGAACTCTTCGAGCATCACCTCAAGCTCGTCGAGACCGGTGAACGCGGCGATCCACCCATCGGCCTGCGCCGCGCGTCGAAGGGCCGGCTTCGTGTTCCCGCCGACCAGGATCGGGACACGACCGGCTGGCGGTCGCATCCTCAACGCTGGGAACGCGACGTGGTCGCCGTCTGCGTCGACAACGTCACCGCTCCAGAGCGCCGGCAACGTCGCAATCATTTCGTCCAACCGCTTACCGCGCGTCTCGAAATCCTGCCCGACGATGTCGAACTCCTCACGCATCCATCCTGCCCCGAGCCCACACATCACCCTGTTCGGAGCGAGCGCTGCACAGGTTCCGACGGCCTTGGCCACGGCCAGAGTGTTCCGCAGCGGTCCGATGTAGACACTGGTTCCGAAGCGCAGCCGCTCCGTGGCCGCCGCCATCGCGCCGATCGCAACCCAGCAGTCGGGCCACGGCGCCTCGGGCTGCCACGTGATCGTGCCGTCGGCCGAGTAGGGGTATCGAGATTCGTACCGTTCGGGTAGGAACAAATGGTCCGGCAAGGTGATCCCGGCGTAGCCCAGGCGCTCCGCTGCCCGGGCGATGGGGATCAGTTGGTCGGCCTCGAGAAACCCGGCGTTGATCCAGAACCGCACACCGAGATCCTGCCACGCGATCCACGCGGCGCTTGACAAAAGTGTCAGAATGAAGATTCATGCCCGGTCCAGTTATCATCGAGGCCGCGATCACGCCCTTACGCTGGGGCGCGCCTGCTCAGTCGGTCGACGAGATGGTGAACGAGGCCGACGCGTGCATCCGGGCCGGTGCGGGCATCGTCCACCACCACCACGACATGCGGCTCTCCGAGGCCGACGCCGTCGAACAACTCGTTGACACGGCGGCAGGGATTCAGGCCGCACACCCATCGACGCTGGTGTACACCGACTACCTCACCGGCAAGCGTGCGTGGGAGGAGAACGCCCACCTCAGCCCCCTCGCCGAGCGCGGCCTGCTCACAATGTTCGCGATCGACCCCGGACTGACGACCTTCGGCAGCTTCGACCGCGACGGCATCCCGACCCGTACGTACGTCGACGGGCTGCATTTCGGCGAGGCACACGAGATGATCGAGTTCTCCAAGGGAATCGGTGTGCCGATCTCGCTCGGTGTGTTCGAACCCGGACATCTCCGCTGGATTCTGCACTACGAGCAGCGGGTCGGCTTCTTCCCCGGCACGATCGTCAAGCTGTACTTCGGCGGTCGTTGGGCAGTCGACCAAACCGACACCCAGGCCATCAACTTCGGACTCCCCGGCACGCCCGCTGCACTCGACGTGTACCTGTCGATGATGTCCGACTTGATACCCGGCGGATCGTCGCTCCCTTGGATCGCCAGCTTGTTCGGCGACTCGATGCTCGACAGCCCACTCGCAGCGTACGCACTCGAACAGGGCGGTCATCTTCGAGTCGGTGTCGAGGATGCCGCTGGAAGAAGCGATCTGACCAACGCCCAGATGGTCGAGCGGGCGGCCGAAATGGCAGCCTCGGTCGGTCGCGAGGTCGTCACCGGCACAGCTGCTAAGGCCGCACTCTCGAACTGAACGAACTGAGGAACCGATGGCATTCGACACGATCATCAGCGGCGGCATCGTCGTCGACGGACTCGGAACAGCCCCTCGTCGCGCCGACGTCGGAATCCGGGACGGCCGGATCACCGCCATCGACGAATCCCTTACGGCCATCGTCGCAGTAGGCGACGTCGAGATCATCGACGCGACCGGACGTCTCGTCACACCCGGGTTCGTCGACGTGCACACCCACTACGACGGCCAGGCGACCTGGGATGAACTCCTCGAACCCTCGACGCAACACGGAGTGACGACCTTGGTGATGGGTAACTGTGGCGTAGGTTTCGCTCCGGTCCGGCCTGACGATCACGACTCACTGATCGAACTGATGGAGGGAGTCGAGGACATCCCGGGCGCTGCGCTCTACGAAGGGCTCACCTGGGGATGGGAATCGTTCCCCGATTACCTCGACGTGCTCGAGTCGCGACGCTGGGCAGTCGACGTCGGCACCCAAGTGGCCCATGGCCCACTCCGCCGCTACGCGATGGGGCCTGCCGCTTCGACCCAAGCCGTTGCATCCCCCGACGAGATCGCTGAGATGAGCCGAATAGTGCGCGAGGCGATCGACGCGGGCGCGTTCGGCTTCACGACATCACGCACTCTCGGGCACAAGGCCCTTGACGGAACGCCGGTGCCGGGCACGTTCGCCACCCTCGACGAACTGACCGCCATCGCCAACGGTGTGGCCGCGGGCGGTGGCCGTGTGATGGAGTTCGCTGCCGCTGGTCTGGCACGCAGCGATGCTCCCGCCGCAGTCGCCGACGAGTTCGAATGGGTCGGACGGCTCGCAGGAGACACCGGCGTCAACACCACGTTCATCCTCCTACAGAACCACGCCGACCCAAATCGATGGCGGCGAGAGATGCACACTGCGGAGCGATGGAGGTCTGCCGGTTCGCCGGTATTCCCGCTCGTCGCCGGCCGGCCGTTCGGCGTGATCTGGGGCTGGGACGTCCGCCACCCGTTCACGGCCCGGCCGACGTACCGGTCGATCGCGGGCCTCCCCCTCTCGGAGCGGCTCGCCGAACTCCGCGACCCTTCCGTGCGAGCTGCCATCCTCGCTGACGACGATGAGCCCTCCGATCGTGCCGAAGCAGGCCAACTCGCCTACATCCGGATGGTGCTCGGCGACTGCCACCTGATCAGTGGCACACCCGACTACGAGCAACCCCGGGAGCGTTCGATCGGTTTCATCGCCGAGGCGACCGGACGGACCACGGAGGAGGTCTGCTACGACGGTCTCGTCGAGACCGACGACGCCATGCTGCTCTACGCGCTCTACAACTACACCTCGTGGGACCACTCGGTGCTCCACGAGCAGTTCCAGGACCGCGACGCCATCCTCGGCCTCGCCGACGGCGGCGCTCACGTGGCGTTCATCTGCGACGCGTCGATCCCGACATTCATGCTCACCCACTGGGCCCGCGACCGCTCCCGTGGCCCTCGGCTCGATCTTGCGGAGACCGTCCGCCGGCTGACCTCCCAACCTGCCGACCTCTATGGGTTGACCGATCGAGGGCGCATCACGGTCGGGGCCCGCGCCGACATCAACGTGATCGACCATGCGCACCTCCGGCTGACGACACCCGGCGCGGTGCATGACCTGCCGATGGGTGGGACACGTCTGCTCCAACCAGCCTTCGGTTACGACCTGACGATGGTCGCAGGCGATGTCACTCGACGGAACGGTCGCGACACCGGTGCACGCCCCGGTCGTCTCCTGCGCGCCTCCTGATCCTCACCGTCATCACAGATCCGCAACCTCCCGTCATCGGTTCGCCGATACGACATCCCACGCCGCCAACCCCGAGCCGGGTCAACGGTGCGGTGACGAGGCCGCCCTTCGTGCCATCTCGTCACGCAGGGCAGGCGCCAGGGGATAAGCGCCGTCACCCGGCACGAATCGACGCCTCGGCAACTTGCCAGCGGTCAACAAGGCGATCGTGTCGTAGTCGGCGAGAGCCGCGAACTGGCGCTCCACCATCTCGGCGCCGCTGTGTTGGCCCCACTGGTTGACGTTGCCGAGCCACGCCTGCGTCCCGTACGCCGGCCAGCGGATGGAGCGCTGCCATGCCTCGTCGGCACTGGGTACGTTATTGGCGCCTGCGGCGAGAAGGTGTTGCCGGTAGTGCTCGACGAGGTCCCGGTCCGCTGCACGTCGCTCCTCGACCGTGAGCGAGTTGACCAGGAAGTAGCTGACGTCACGCCAAGGACTGCCAGCGCGGACGAGTTGCCAGTCGACCCAGATCCGCTCGCCATCGTTCCGCAGGAAGCTGTTGCCCTGGTGTGCATCACCGTGCACGAGGCATCGGGGGCCCGGCAACGCCAACTCCCAAGCGGACAACTCGTCGAGCGCCTGCTGCATCACTTCGGGAGTTCTGTAGACCCACGCCGGGACGACAGCTTCGTAGGCCGGGTCGTGGAGGTTGAACCAGATGTAGTTCCAGTAGTCGCGCACCTGCTCGGTGTCGTTCTCGGTACCCATCGATCGAGGCAACCACGACCACCGTTCGAGGCGCGGGTCCGCCCACATCGCTGCATGCACCCTGGCGAGCGACTCGAGGCCAGCGGCCACTCCGTCCACCCCGAGGTGGTCATCGCTGGCGCCGAAGACTCCGTACGACAACGCAAGGTCTTCCATCACGACGACGCCGTTGCCACGCCCATTGTCGTCCCAGTCGGCGAAGTACGCCTCGGGGACCGGTGCCCGCAAGCCCTCGCCGATGAGATGGTAGAAGCGTGCCTCACGCTCACAGATCAACCCGGTGCGGAGCCCCGACCAGTTGGCCTTCACGCAGACATGTTCGGGGATGCCCGCCGAGACGCCGACGTCGTTGAGGTCCAGTCGTACACGCAACTTCGTGGTATGGCTGTTCTTGCACTCCACCACGTCGAGGCGTCGTATTTCGATGCCCGGGTAGCGAGGTGCCAGAAGACGGGTCAGCCAATGCGCTGTGACGTCCTCGAGTCGCTGGGGAAGCGGTTCGATCCTAGACGGGTACGGGCGGTCGGGTCCGAGCACCCACTCGCTCACGGGATCAACACTCGACCCAGTGGTCGAGGACCTGCTGCGTCGGGGCGACGAGTGCCACGTTGCGAATCGTGTACCTGAGGAGCGCTTCGACGTACTCGGGAGGGTCGCCGGCGATCGCGTCGCTCAGCACGATGACCCGGTAGCCGTGATTCATCGCCTCGATCGCAGTACCGACGACGGCGATGTTGGCCGACACACCGGTCAATATCACGGTGCGGATCCCCAGATTGGTCAGATACGCATCAAGTGGAGTCGTGTAGAAGCCGGTCATCCCGTGCTCGCGCCGGATCACGATGTCACGCTCGTGCGGTCGGAGTGGTCCGATGATGTCACCGTGTACGAAGAACTCGCTGCGGTCCTTGACCGACCGACTGATCATCAGGTTGTCCGCCATCCCGAGCCCGTCGGCCCGCCGGTCGTCGACGACGTACAGCACCAGGGCGCCGACACGACGAGCCTCTCCGTACAGGAGGGCCAATCGGTCGACCAGTCCGATCGTCTCGGCGTGGAGGGCGACCCCCGGGATCATCGCGTGGTCCGGGAGGAGCAAGTTCTCCTGCACCTCGAGCGCGACGACCGCTGTCGTGGCGGGGTCGAGGTGAGCGGCGAGGTCGAGCGGCATGATGGTCAGGCTTCGGCCATCTCCCAGTGCTGGCACCACCATTCGGCACCGACCAGCATCTGGAACTTGTCGTGCCAGCAGAACGCGAATGGCTCGCCCGGCTCGAGGTAGTAATAGCAATTCGCGCAGCTGTCGCCCTCGACGGGGGTCCCGCGCAATGCGGTCACCTTGATGACCCGCTGCGCTGCTTCGAACTTCTCTTCGTCCACCGTTGCATCCGGACTCACGTGAGGCCTCCAGGTGCGACCAGCATCGCCTGCATCCCACGGAACAACGCGTTCGGGCTGTACACAAACTCCTGGTCCGGCAAAAGTTCCATCTGTGGCGCCAGCGTGGTCAGCAGGTCGAGCACGATGCGCACCTCCAGCCGACCGAGCGCAGCTCCCAAGCAGAAATGGGGCCCTTTACCGAACGCAAGATGAAGTTCGGCGTTCTCTCGCGACACCTCGAACGTCTCGGGATCCTCGAAGTGGGCGGGATCGTGCGCTGCCGAAGCGAAACACATCATCACCTTGCCGCCGGCCGGGATCTCCACTCCCCCGACGACGGTGTCGACCTTCGCAACGCGTCGATGGTTGAGTACCGGCCCGTCGTACCGGAGGATCTCCTCGACCGCATTCGGGATGAGCGACGGTTCGTCGACCAACGCCTTCCATTGCTGGCGATTGCTCAGCAGGGCCCGCATGCCGTTTCCGATCGTGTTGCAGGTTGTCTCATGGCCAGCGAGCGCCATCGAATACACCATGTTCACGATGTCGAAGTCGTTGACCTGCTCGGGCCGCTTGTCGGCGTAGTCGAGGAGGTCGGAGGTGAGATCATCGGCTCGCTCGGCGCGGCGGGCAGCGACGTGGTCCTCGCAGTACTTCCAGAACGCCACGATGATCTCGGCGATCTCGACTTGCTCGGCGTCGCCGAGCCGGCCATAGGTCAACAGGACTCGCTTGGCGCTCCAGTCCTTGAGTCGTTCGGTGTCCTTCTCGGGGAATCCGAGCAGACTGAACGCGGCGTAGCCGGGGAACGGAAACGCCAGTCGGTCGACCAGGTCGATCACCGGTTCGTCAAGGAAGCCCCGCACCAAGTTCGCCGCGTACTCGCGCAGGTGCGGCTCGAGCGCGTTCAGGCGCCGGGGAGACATGGTGGTCAGCACGGCCTTGCGCATCGGGCCGTGCCGTGGCGGGTCACTGTTGTTGAGCGTCGGCACGCGGTGGTAGCCGGCCTTCAGGATCGCCTGAGCTTCGGCGCACACCGGGTTGAGCGGTGACGAGGCGTTCGACGCCGACCAAGTCTCACGATCGAGCAGCACCTGTTCGATGTCGTCATACCGGGTAATGATGTAATGGTCGAGATCCGGAAGGTAGAAGGCCGGGCCCTCATCGCGTAGACGGTTGAACGTCGGGTACGGATCGGCCACGACCGCCGGATCGAGCGGGTCGTACCCATGGGCGACCGGGCAGCCGCTCATACCTGCACCTCCTCGGTCGGGAGTTTCGATGGAAGCCCGCGCATCGACCGTGAATGCGCGATCTGCGGTTCGTGGTCGAGTTCGTACTGTGCGGTCCAGGCGCTGCCGAGTCGGCTCCACGCCGTTCCGATGTCGAGCTTTCCGCCTCGGTGCAAGCGTGCTGCGGCGACGACGTCGCCGAAGTACGTCGTGTTCTCGTCGTTGTCGTAGCTCCCGGTCACTCGACACTCCACGTAACTCAACGCATCGAGCAGGATGGGTGCACCTGTTGCACCAGTACCCACTCGAAGGCCAGCGAGCTTGTCACCGTCGCGCCCCGACCGGCCGCCGAGCGCCTTGATGATCTCGATCGACGAATCGATCAGGTCGTCATCGTTGCCCAGCACGTGGATCACGAAAACACCGCCAGAGGCGATCAGATCGTGCGTGAAGTTGTACTTGGTGATGCCCACCATCGCTCGCGGCGCCTCGGGCACGATGCTGGCGGGACCGCCCGACAGCGAGATCAGCCCGTTCGATCGAGTGCCATCGGTCGTGGTGACTGCAACAGGGATCGGACGCAGGCCCGCCATCGTCGACGCCGCCGCCTGAAGTTGCTCGTTGTCCAACATTGGGTTCCCTCCGCGGTCACCGGCGACGTCCCGGCCCGTTTGACCCAAACCATTGAATATGCATAAATGGTCCGAGTCAAATGGGAACGACGACCAGCACCGAACCGATCAAGCGCAACCGCGGTGGCACACAGCCACTTCCGTTGACGCGCTCCGCCATCCTCGATGCAGCGATGCCACTTCTCGAAGAGCACGGCATCGACGGCTTGACCGTGAAGTCCGTGGCCGACGCACTCGGAATCTCGAGCCCGGCGATCTACCACTACGTCTCGAACCGCGACGACCTACTCGACCGCCTCTGCGAACGTGTCGCCGCCGAGGTGAATCGCAACGTCGGACACGAACTCGACGACGATGTCGCCTGGGACGACGGAGTCGTCGCCGTCCTACTCGAGATGGACCGCACCTTCGCCCGCTACCCAGGAGTCGCCGCGCGAGTGCTTCCGACGCGAAGGAAGTCACGTGCCGAGGCGGAGTCGACCGAGACCGTCCGTCGATTCCTCATCCTCGGCGGGTTCGACGAAACGGTCGCCGACCAACTCCTGCTCGCACTACAGAACCTCTTCGGCGGTTGGCTACTTGACACCCGCCCTGCCAACCCGTCATCGCTCGAACGATCGATCCGCTGGCTACTTCGGGGTGCAAGACGATGAGCAGTTCGACGGACCTGGTTCGCTATGAGGTCGACGACGGTGTGTGCACCCTCACGTTCGACCACCCGGAGCGACGCAACGCGTGGAGTCCCGACATGGAGGCTCACTACTTCTCGTTGCTCGACCGCGCCGCTGTTGACGAGTCGGTACGAGCGATCGTCATCACCGGTGCGGGACGTTGGTTCTGCCCCGGCCTGGACTCGCAACGACTCGAGCAAGCCGCCGGGCCGGTCGGGCTGCGCCTCGAGGGGCGCCGATCCCAGCACTACCCTCTCACCATCCCGAAGCCGATGATCGCTGCGATCAATGGTGCATGTGCGGGCATCGGCCTCGTCCAGGCACTGATGTGCGACATCCGTTTCATGGCCCGCGAGGCCAAGCTGTCGACCGCTTACGCCAAACTCGGCGTGCCGGCCGAGTACGGCTTGTCATGGATCCTGCCTCGAATGATCGGAATCGAGTGGACACTCGACCTGTTGCTCTCGTCGCGGCCGGTGAACGGCGACGAGGCGAAGGCGATCGGACTCGTCAGCAGGGTATGCGACACCGATGACGTCCTCGCCGACGCCCAGGCGTACGCTCGCGCGCTCGCCACCGGGAGTTCGCCAGTCGCGATGGCGACCATCCGACGCCAGGTGTGGAGCGACCTGAGCCGGCACTACACCGATGCCAACTACGGGTGGTTCGAGGCCATGCTGCGCTTGAACCGCCCCGACAACCCCGACTTCGCCGAGGGCGTCGCCGCGTTCGTCGAACAGCGACCACCGGCTTTCGCCCCGCTCGACCCTTCCGCGGAGCTTCCGCCGCTCCCCCCATTCGCCCCCCAGTGATCCGAGAGAGACCGGAACCCGATGGACCCCCGCTACCCCCCGCAGTCCGAAGTCTTCCGTGAGCGCGTGCAGGCGTTTCTCGCCGAGCACCTGCCGCCCGACTGGGAGGGCATTGGCGCACTGGCAAAGCCCGACGCGCTCGCATTCCAGGAGCATTGGCGAGTCAAGCTGCACGAGCACGGACTGCTCGCACCGATGTGGCCGGTCGAGTACGGCGGAAGCGGACTCACGAAGGTCGAACAAGTCGTCCTCGTCGAGGAGCTCGCCAAGGCGGGCGTACCAGCGATGGGCGCCAGCGACACCTTCAGTATGAAAATGGTGGGCGGGATCTTGCTGCGCTGGGGCACCGAGGAACAAAAGCGTCACTTCCTCCCAAAGATCCTCTCGGGCGAGTACCTCTGGTGCCAGGGCTACTCTGAACCCGACAGTGGTTCCGACCTCGCCAGTCTTCGCACACAAGCGGTGCGTGACGGCGACGAGTACGTCATCACCGGTTCAAAAATTTGGCAGACCCGCGGCGTGGAGGCCAACTGGATCTTCGTACTCGCCCGCACCGACCCGCAGGCGCCGAAGCACCAAGGCATCACCTTTTTCCTCGTCCCAATGGACCAGCCCGGAGTCACAGTGCGCCCGATCCGCAAGATGGGCGGTGCCCCCGACTTCAACGAAGTCTTCTTCGACGGCGCGCGCACCTCAATCGACCACGTCGTCGGCCGGGTGAACGACGGGTGGGCCGTGGCGAACAGCCTGCTCGGCCTCGAACGCGGCGACGAGGCAGCCACAAACCCCGTCCAGTTCCGCGCCGAGTTCGACCGCCTGGTCAAGATGGCACGAGAACTCGGCCGACTCGACCACCCTGTCATCCGCGACCGCATCGCTGATGCGTACATCCGCGTCGAGACGATGCGCTACCTCGGCTATCGGATCCTCACCGGCGTGCTCACGACCGGCACGATCGGACCCGAGGCGTCGATTTCGAAGCTCCAGTGGTCCGAGTACCACCGCGACGTGACGCGCCTGGCGATCGACGTCCTCGGTGCTCAGGCGATGGTCGTCGAGGGACGACCACCGGTCCGCGGCTACCGGGCGGACGACCCGGGGGCGCCGAACTCGACAGCGTCGTGGGTCGGTGCCCTCTACAACGGTGTGGCTGACACCATTTATGCGGGGACGTCGCAGATCCAACGCAACATTCTCGGCGAACGAGTGCTGGGCCTTCCCCGAGAGCCGCAATGAGACACGCCGCCACGCTCGAACGACTGGGTGGTTACGTGCTCCCTGGTGGGCCAGTCGACGCCCGACCGGCCATCGACCAGGCTCGGGCACTCGAAGCGAGTGGTCTCGGATCGATCTATGTCGGCGAGCGTTATGCCACCAAGGACCTGGGAGCCATCGCCGGAGCACTTTCCCAGATCACCACGACCACTCGCCTCATCGCCGCAGTCACCCATATTGGTACCCGTCATCCGATCGCGCTGGCATCGCTCGGCCAGACCATCCAGAGCCTCAGCGGCGGCCGATTCGCACTTGGGTTCGGACGTGGCTCAGCCGGGCGCTGGACTTCGTACGGTGTTCGGGTACCCACGTCGGTGATGCTGGCCGACACCGTCGACATTCTGCGCCGGCTCTGGGCAGGAGAACGGGTCTCGTACCACGGGCCAGCAGGCACGTTCCCTGACCTGCGACTCATGGAGATCGCCGACGTCCCTGCCCCGCGTCTGCTCATGGCGGGCATAGGACCCCGAACTCTCGAGCTCGCAGGGCAGGCCTTCGACGGTGTGATCCTCCACCCACTTCTCTCCCCCGACGCCGTCGAGCGTTCGGCGCACGCCGTTCGGCGGGCGGCAGCGGCGGCGGGACGCGACCCCGATGCGGTCGAGATCCACGCAACCGTGATCACCGCGCCCGACCGACCGGCAGGCGAGCCACAGTTCGACGAGGTGGTCGGTGCTCGCGGCCTCGGGTACCTCCTGGTTGCCGGACTCGGCGAATCCATCGTCGCTGCGAACGGGTGGGACCCGGCCGAACTAGCGACGATCCGGTCTCGCTTCGACGGACTGGAATATCACCAGCTCAAGTCCATTCCGGTCGGCGAACTGGCGAAGGTCAGCACCGAGCTTCCCGGAGGCTGGCTGCTGAACGGCACGGCCTCGGGTTCGTACGACCGGTGCGCGTCCCGCATCGACGAGTACCTCCGGTCCGGGGCGACGAACGTGTTGCTGCACGGGTTGGACGCCGACGCCGTGCCCCCACTGGCGCGTGCAATCAAAGAGCGGGACGGCGTCCGATGAGCTCCGATCGTCCGACCACCGGTGACGATTCTCGACTCGCGGAGCGACTCGAGCTCTGGCTCGGCGAGCGGGTCGACGCGCCTGGCGCCGTCTCGTGCGACTTCGACGGCCCGGTCCCCACCGGCAACTCGAACGTTACGTTGCCGTTCACGGCGCGATGGCCTGGCAGTTCCATCGACCTCGTCCTGCGCATGCAGGTACCGGGCAATCGAATCTTCCTCGACGCCGACGTGCTCCGAGAACACCGGATCCTCGCCGCGCTCGCTGACATCGACGATGTCCCGACGCCCCGGCCACTCTGGGCCGAGTCTGATCCATCTGTGCTCGGCCAACCGTTCTTTGTGATGGAACGGGTCCCCGGCACCGTGCCGACGGGCGCCCCCTCCATCCACGCCACCGGATGGCTGACCGAGCGCACACCCGATGAACGAGCCGTCGCCTGGGACTCAGCACTCCGAGCGATCGGTGCGGTCCACGCCGTCGACTGGCAGGACCACATCGGCTTCCTCGCCGACGGGGTGCACGGGACCTCGCTCCACTCCCGCCTTGACCATGCCTCGACCTGGTACGAGTGGGCCAAGCGCGATCGTGATTACCCGATCACTGACGCAGCCTTCGAGTACCTCGTGTCGAACGTGCCCACCGCTGCTGGTCCGCCGAGTCTGCTCTGGGGAGACGCCCGCTGGGGCAACCTGATGTTCGACGGTCGCTGCCGGGTGGCTGCCGTTCTCGATTGGGAGTTGGCCTCGATCGGGCCCGCTGCGATCGACCTCGGTTGGTGGCTCGCGTTCGACGAGTTCACCACTGATGCGCACGGGGTTGCGCCCCTCCCGTCCTACCCGTCGCGCGCAGCCACCATCGAACGGTACGAGGAACTCACCGGCACCTCCGTTGCGGACCCGGACTGGTACGAGATTTACTGCGCCTGGGTGCTGACCGTGACCGTGATCCGGATGGCCGATATCGGCGTGACCGCCGGACGGATCCCACCCGACAACCGGATGGGTGAGGGCAACCTAACGGCACAGATGCTGGCCCGCCGACTCGACCTGCCCGTACCGGATCTCGATCGTCACTACGCCGCCCGCCGGGGACTCCCCGCACGCGGACAGGCCACCTGAACCCCCGAGCTCGTGACACCGTGACACCGAACCCATGGAGCAACGATGACCAACGCCAACACGAACAACACAAGCAAGAACGGGGGCACGCCGTGAGCGGGCGACTCGACGGCAAGGTCGCGATCGTCAGCGGGTCGACGCGTGGCATCGGCCGGACGATCGCCGAGATGTTCGCGGCGCAAGGGGCCAAGGTGGGGGTGACCGGGAGAACCGTCGATCGCGGTGCCAAGGTCGTGGCGGGCATCCGCAACGCCGGCGGAGACGCCGAGTTCTTCCCACTCGACATCACCGACGAGTCCAGCGTCGAATCTGTGATGGACGCCGTCGCCGAGCGGTTCGGGAAGCTCGACATCCTGATCAACAACGCAGCGCCCACCGACGCAGTGAGCCAACAAGTCAAGCCGCTGATCGACTACACGACCGAGGAATGGAATCGCATCATCACCGGAACTGTCACCGGCAATGTGTTCTGGGCGTGCAAGTACGGCAT
This sequence comes from Actinomycetota bacterium, assembly GCA_029979265.1. Classification (GTDB taxonomy): domain Bacteria; phylum Actinomycetota; class Acidimicrobiia; order Acidimicrobiales; family Aldehydirespiratoraceae; genus UBA11606. The sequence continues at coordinate 57,586 of JAPOHW010000005.1, forward strand.
ACCCCATCTGATCGCGGCCGGTGGTGGCAGCGTGGTCAACATCTCGTCCGCCCAATCGGTCGTCGGGATGTCCGGATTCGCGGCCTATGGTGCCGCGAAGGGAGCGATCAACGCGATCACCCGCAGCCTGGCGGTCGAGAACGCCGCGCACGGCATCCGCGTCAACACGATCGTGGTCGGACGGGTCATCTCCCACAAGGCCGACACCGGCGTCGGAGTTGGTCCCGGGCACTTGACCCGCCTCGGAATCCCCTCCGACATTGCCCATTGCGCGACCTGGTTGGCTTCGGACGAATCCGCCTTCGTCACCGGGTCGCTCGTGACGGCCGATGGTGGCTTCAGCATCAACGGCAATGCCATCGCCGGGATCTGACGATCCACCGGTGTTACGTTGATACGAACGCCCGAGGAGGGGACGGCACTGATGACCGAGCTGCATCCAGGCGCGCACGTCGCGGCCAGGGGGAACGTGCCGGCGGTGATCATGGCCGGCACCGGCGCGACCGTGACCTACCGCGAACTCGACGAACGGTCAATGCAGTTCGCACGACTACTGCGCTCTGCAGGACTCCAGCCAGGTGATCACATCGCCGTCATGCTTGAGAACCATCCGAGGTACTTCGAGCTGTTCTGGGGTGCGCAGCGCGCCGGCCTCTACACGACACCGATCAACTGGCACCTCAAGGCCGACGAGGCCGGCTACATCATCGAGGACTGCGGTGCGACCGCCGTGGTCGTGTCGTCGGCGTTGCAGGACGTCGCAGCCGAGCTGTCCGGTCACCTCGACGACGTTTCGGTGAAGCTCATGGTCGACGGGACGATCGACGGCTACGCCAGCTTCGAAGCCGAGATCGAGCGTTACCCGGCCGAGCCGCTCGACGGCGAGGTCGAGGGTAACTTCATGTTCTATTCCTCGGGGACGACGGGTCGACCGAAGGGGATCAAGCCGGCGTGGAACCCCCAACCGTTCGGCTCAGGCGGCGGCGCCCTGATCGGCCTGATCCAGATGATGTACGGCTTCTCCTCCGAGACCGTGTACCTCTGCCCCGCTCCCCTCTACCACGCCGCCCCGCTCGGCTGGTCGACCGCTGCCCAGCGTCTCGGTGCAACCGTCGTCGTCATGGAGAAGTTCGACCCGGTGCGGTGTCTCGAACTGATCGAGGAGCATCGCGTGACCCACGCTCAGTTCGTGCCGACGCACTTCATCCGCATGCTCAAGCTCTCCCCCGAGGAACGCGCGGCGCACGACCACTCGAGCCTCCAGAAGGTGGTCCACGCCGCGGCGCCCTGTCCGGTCGGGGTCAAGCGACAGATGATCGACTGGTGGGGTCCGATCGTCAACGAGTACTACGCAGGCAGCGAAGGCAACGGGTTCTGTGCGATCGACAGCGAGCAGGCCCTCGCACATCCCGGCTCGGTCGGCGTGCCGCTGCTCGGCACGATCCACATCCTCGACGAGCACGGCGAGGAGCTCCCCCGCGGCGAAGCAGGTCAGATCTGGTTCGAGTCCGATCTCAGGTTCGAGTACCACAACGACCCCGAGAAGACCGCTAGCGCCTACAACAGCCAGGGCTGGAGCTCGCTCGGTGACATCGGCTACCTCGACGACGAGGGGTTCTTGTACCTGACCGATCGTGCCTCCCACATGATCATCTCGGGCGGGGTGAACATCTACCCACAGGAAGTCGAGAACGAGCTCGCGATGCATCCGAAGGTCAACGACGTCGCCGTCATCGGCGTCCCCAACGACGATCTTGGTGAAGAGGTGAAAGCGATCGTGATCGCTGCCGATCCGAGCACCACCGGACCAGAGCTCGCGGCCGAGTTGATCGCGTACTGTCGGTCGAAGCTGGCGCACTACAAGTGCCCGGTCACCGTCGACTTCGTCGACGAGCTGCCGCGCCTCCCAACCGGCAAGTTGCTGAAGCGACAGTTGCGCGAGCAGTACTGGCCCTGAGGATGATCCGCGCCCGATGGTCAGACGCCGAGCCGCTCACGTCGACCCGCACGACGTCATGTTCGAGCACCTCCGACACCGAGGTGCTCGAACGGTACCAGTCGATGTCGTCGGCACGCCCCGTGTTCGTCTGGGCACCGGACGACGAGCTCTACGCCAGTTGTTGGGACCTTCCCGACGACCAGTCGTGGGACGAGTCGTTCGACGAACCCGGGCGGCCCAACCCAAGACTTGACCGTAATGTCAGATCGGCGTGGCGGACGCGGGCACGGACAGAGAGAAGAGAACACTATGACAACAGAGACCTGGGCGGATGCCGTCCGCGGCGACGACGAGCGCGTGATCGCCTGGCTCGAAGCCGAACTCGGCGGCACGGTTCAGACGTGGGAACGCCAACCGCGGTGGCGCCCGATGTGGTTCGTCGAAATCGACCGGGCGGGAGAATCCGAAACGGTCGTTGTCCGGGGTGAGCGCTCCGACTGCCCGCTGGTGTTCCCACTCGACCACGAGATGCGCTTCCAGGCGGTGCTCGAGCAGCAGGGCATCCCGGTCCCTCACGTGTACGGATGGTGCGACGAGCCTCGCGCCTACGCGATGTCGGCTGTCCCCGGTCGACCCGACTTCAGCGGCGTCGACGATGCGACCCGGACGTCGATCGTCGATGACTATCTGCACGTCCTGGCACGAATTCACGCGTTGCCGATCGAACCGTTCGTCGAAGCGGGCATCGTGCGCGGGCGCTCACCAGCCGATGCCGGTCTCGTCGGAACCCGGCGCTTCGACCGGGTCTTTCGATCGACCAAGGTCCGTCCCGACCCCCTGATGGAGTTCGTGCTCGGGTGGCTCCGGCGCCACCCCATGCCGGAGTCCCGCCGAGAGGCACCGGTCGTGTGGGATTCGGGCCAATTCCATCACGACGGTGAGCGGATCGTTGCCGTGATGGACGTCGAGATCGGTCATCTCGGCGATCCGATGATGGATCTCGCCGCGTGGCGGATGCGCGACACCGTCATCCCCTATGGCGACTTCGCGACGCTCTACCGGCGCTACGAGGAGATCAGTGGCACACCCGTCGACCTCGCAGCGATCCAATGGCATCACCTGTTCTTCACGCTGACCAACCAGTTGTCGTTCCACGGTCCGCTCGCCGCGCCGGTGCCGGCAACGGACTACATGACGTACGCACACTGGGTGAGCGAGACCAACTTGCACGCGGTCGAAACGATGGCCGAATATCTCGAGATCGACCTCGATGATGTCGACATCCCCGATCCGACAGTCTCGCCGGTGACGGCCCCGCACGAGCACCTGTCCAGCTCCCTCCGTTCGATCCACGTCGACGATCCGTACGCCAAGTACCAGATCCGGATTGCGTTCCGTCTTGCTCGGCACCTCGAACGCTTCGACCAGATCGGCGCCGAAGTGATGGAGCTCGACCGGGCCGATGTCGAAGCGTTGACCGGCGCCAGGTCCGCCGATTGGAACGACTGCGAGACCCAGTTGGAGCGCTTCGTGCTCACGGACGACGGGGCCCACGACCGGCAACTCGTCGAGCTGTTCAACCGTCGGTGGCGCCGCTACAAGGCCCTCATGGGCCCGGTGGGTTCGGCGATGGCCGAACACCACCCGATGCAGCCCTTCGGCCGTTCGCTCCTCGGCTGACCGACACCACCGGCGCCGAGCCCGGCTACTGGGCGACCGAGTTGCCACCGTTGGAGGTGAAGCTTTTGATGGCGTAGCGCTCAGCGCTTGCTGCGGCTCATGAACGCCTCGATCTTGTCGAGATGTTCCCGGGTCTGCAGCAACATCGTGTTCGCCATCCTGTCGATGTGGCGCGCCGTACGTCGGTCGGAGTCGGCCGCGGCATCGATCGTGACCTTGGCAAGGCCGAGCGCTTCGGCCGACATGCCGATCAACTTGCGCACCCAGGCGTCGACGTCGGCGTGAAACGACTCGTCGGGGAAGACGTGGTGGACGAAGCCCATCGTGCGCGCCAGGTCGGCGTCGACGTTCTCGCCCGCCATCGCCGCCCACCGAGCCCAGTGCGGTCCGACGAGCCGGGTCAACCGGCTGATCCCGCCGGAGCCGGGCAACACCGCGAGGTTCGGGAGTTCGGGCAATCCGAAGACAGCTCGGTCGCTGGCGAACCGGAAATCGCACGACGATGCCATCTCGACCCCGATGCCGAGGCACGGACCCTGCGCGGCCAGCACGATCGGCTTCTCGAGCCGTTCCATCTCGTCGAAGAGCTCGTGCAATCGCCGGTAGTTCCGGCGCAACGCAACGCCGGACGCCGGCTGCTCGCCCATCTCGCCGATGTCCTTGCCGGCGGTGAAGTACCGACCCTCTGCCGTGATGACGAGCGCCCGGTGAGACTCTTCGTCACCCAAGTCGCGCACCGCGTCGCGCATGACGTCGAGCATCCCGTCGGTGACCGCGTTCAGTTTGTTGTCGCGGGTGAAGGTGAGCGTGATCACGCCGCCGGCGTCATCACGGCGGATGTCGTCGGCAACGTCGGTCACAGCAGCTCCAGGATCAATGCCGAACCCATGCCACCGCCGGCGCACATCGCGACACAGCCGACGCTCTGGTTCCGCTTGCGCAACTCGTGCACCATGCTGACCACCATGCGCGCGCCGGTCGCCGCGATCGGATGGCCGAGGCCGCACCCCGAGCCGTTCACGTTGACGATCGCGTGGTCGATCCCGAGGATCCGCGTGGATGCGACCGCCATCGAGCAGAACGCCTCGTTGATCTCGAACAGATCCACGTCATCGAGCTTCATGCCGGCACGATGGAGGGCTTTCGGAATCGCCTTGGTCGGTGCCAGCCCGGTCAACACCGGGTCGATGCCCACCGATGCCCACGACACGATCCGTGCGAGCGGCGTTGCGCCCTGCTCGGCGGCAGCCGAGTCACTCATCAGCATGACGGCTGCCGCGGCGTCGTTCAGACCCGACGCGTTCCCTGCCGTGACCGTGGCGCCCTCGAGCTCGGGGTGTAGCACGTCCATCTCGGCGAACTGCTCGCGTGTCGTGCTCCCACGAGGGTGTTCGTCGCGGGCGAACAGCCGGACCCCACCGTTGCCGTCGGACACCTCGACCGGCACGGTCTCGTCATCGAAGCGGCCGCTCGACACAGCTGCGGCAGCGCGCTGGTGCGACATGAAGGCCCAGTCGTCGGCTTGCTCTCGGGTGATGCCGGCCTCGCGGGCGGTGTTCTCGCCGACGGTGATGCTCATGTCCCACGCCGGCGCTTCGGGGCCGTCCGGGTGCGACTCGGGCGCCCAGGGCTTCGGTTCGCGCGCCGAGGCCGGCGTCGACTTGAGGAGCTGCGGCGTGGAACTCAGGCTCTCGGTACCTCCGGCGAGCACGATCCCGTCCATCCCCGCGCGGATGCTCGCAGCGCCGATCTGCACGGCGCTGAGGCCGGCAGCGCAGTGTCGGTTGTTGGCGAGACCAGGCACCTCTTTCAGGCCGAGCCGATGAGCGACATAGCGAGCGATGACGCCGCCGCCTTGCATCGACTCGGCGAGGACGATGTCGTCGATGAGGTCGGGGTCGATGCCCGACCGCCGGATCGTCTCGCCGAGCGCGACGATCGCCAGGGTCTGGGCGTCGACGTCGACGAGCGACCCTTTACGGGCCCGACCGATCGGGGTACGAGCGCCGGCGACAATGAGGGCTTCAGACATGCCCGCATTCTGACACAGGTGTCAGATGAAGCGCTAGTGGCGTCGCGGCGCTGGCTCGTTACCGCCCGACGAAGTTCGGAGCGCGCCGCTCGGCCGTGGCGGCGACACCCTCGCGGTAGTCGTCGGTCCGTCGGAGGACCTGCTGCGCAGCGTGTTCGACGGCGGTCGCTGCGCGGACCTCACCGGCGAGCGAACCCCGCATGGTCCGACGGATTGCCCGAACCGCGAGCGGTGCCGACTCGGCGATCTCGTGGGCCAACTCCAGCGCCGCCGAACCCAGTTCGGTCGCGTCGACGAGCCGATCGCACAGGCCGATCTCCGCCGCCTCCGAGCCAGTCACACGGCGCCCCGTGTACAGCATCTCGGTCGCCCGCTGCTCGCCGACTACACGCGGCAGCGTCGCGGTGAGGCCGAAACCCTGATGGAAGCCGAGCCGGGCGAAGGTGGCTCCGAATCGGGCCTCGGGGCACGCCACGCGGAAATCGGCGGCCAACGCCAGACCCAACCCTGCGCCGATAGCCGCGCCTTGCACCACGGCGATGATGGGCACGCTTCCGTCGAACATCCGTGCCACCTGGTCGTACAAAGGATTGCCGTCGTCGCCGGGCAGATCATCCGCGTCCGGGCTCAAGCGGGCACCCGCACAGAAGTGCTTGCCCTTCGACCGAAGAACGATCACCCTGCAGTCGAGGTCACGCTCGACTGACTCGACGGCGTCGGCAATCACCGTCGCCAGCCCCACGTCGATGTAGTTCTCCGGGGCTCGGTCGAACTCGATGATGGCGACGTGGTCGTCGCCGACGGTCACCGACAGATCAGTGCTTGCAGGATTCGTCATGCCGCGATCATGGCGCAACCCACTCGCTCTGCGTACATTTCGATCGTGACGATCTTCGCGACCGACTCGATCCTGCCGCCCGAACCCGATGGGGCACTCCCTATCCTCCACGACCGCGAGTACCGGGTGCGCGCGTTCCGCCTGGCCGCCGATCGGATCCTCATCCAAGGAGCTGTCCGGGACCAGAAGCCGCCGGGCCTGTACCTGCAGATCGATCCGGATCCGATCACGATCCACCACATGCAGATCTCGCTGGAGGTCCGGTTCCCGCAACTCGAGATCGTCGCCGTCGACACCCACTTCGAGTCGTACCCGCGCCACGAGTGTCCATCGATCATCGGTCACTACGACAAGCTGATCGGCCTGTCGATCGCTCGGGGCTTCACGCACAGGGTGCGCGACCTGTTCGGCGGTCCGCGTGGGTGCACGCACACAACGGCACTGCTCCAGGCGATGGCCCCGATTGCCATGCAGTGCTTCTGGTCGATGCGCGCTGCCCAGGCCAAGATCGACGGCCTGCCCGATCCGATCCTCGACCGCCGCCGACACGACGACGACATGTGGCGCAAGAGCATCAACACCTGTCACGTGTGGGACGAGGTCGGAGAGGCAGTGGCACGACGCGAGGCCGGTGTTCCCGAGGACGCGCCCGTCTTTCTCCGGTCCCGCCTAGCAGAACTCGGGCTCACCATGCCCGATGGCACGAAGACCGACGACCACTGACCGGTCCTCAGTCCGGAGTCGCAGCAGGCGGATCTGACAACACCGTCAACTACATTGGCCGCCATGAGCAGACGCGTTGCCATCGCCGGGGTCTCGTTGTCCGATGTCGGCACGGTGCCCAACTCCACGCCCTACGCACTGATGGCCCAGGCGTCACGTCGTGCACTCGCCGACGCCGGCCTGACTGTCGACCAGATCGACGGTTTTGCCTCCACCGGGCTCGGCACGATGGCGCCGGTTGACGTCGCCGAATATATGGGGATCACGCCTCGTTGGGTCGACTCAACGGCCGTCGGCGGCGCGGCCTGGGAAGTCATGGCGGCCCACGCGGCCGATGCAATCAGCGCCGGACACGCCGACGTCATCCTGCTCGCGTACGGCTCGACCGCACGCTCCGATCTCCGCAAGGGACTTCGGACCGCCAATCTCGACTGGGGCGCCCGAGGCCCGATGCAGTGGGAGGCGCCATACGGACACACGCTGATATCGAAGTACGCGATGGCGGCGCGTCGCCACATGCACGAGTACGGCACGACGATCGAGCAGTTGGCCGAGATCGCCGTGTCGGCGCGCTTCAACGCAGCGACGAACCACGAGGCGCTCGAGCGCGACCCGATCACGATCGACGACGTGTTGTCGGGCTCGATGATCGCCGACCCGTTCACCAAGCTCCAGTGCTGCATCCGTTCAGACGGCGCCGCCGCCGTGATCCTGGTCGCCGAGGATCGCGTTGCCGACCTCCCCAGCTCGCCCGTCTGGATCCTCGGCACCGGAGAGAGCACGTCGCACATCTCGATGGGACAGTGGGCCGACTTCACGACCGGGCCAGCAGCGATCGCCGGCAAGTTGGCGTTCGAGCGCGCCGGCCTCACACCGGCCGATGTCGACGTGTGCGAGCTGTACGACGCGTTCACCTACATGCTGCTGATCACCCTCGAAGACCTCGGCTTTTGCGGGAAAGGTGAAGGTGGACCGTTCGTCGAGGACGGCCGCCTGCGACTCGGCGGCTCCCTCCCCACGAACACCGACGGTGGAGGTTTGTCAGCGTGCCACCCGGGTCAGCGGGGGTTGTTCCTCATTGTCGAGGCCACCAAGCAGCTGCGCGGCCAGTCGGGCGACCGCCAGGTGGCCGACGCTCGAATCGCTTGCGTGAGCGGTACCGGCGGCTGGTTCAGCTCCAACGGCACGATGTTGCTCGGCACCGACTGATGGCCCCTCTCGCTGGCGCTCGACTGAGGGGCCGAACAGCACTTGTGACCGGAGCGAGCCGCGGTCTGGGTAAGGCGATCGCCCTCGCGTTCGCTGCTGAGGGGGCCACCGTTGCGGTTGTCGCTCGGACCGAGTCGCAATGGGACGAACGCCTACCTGGGACGATCCACGACACCGTTGCCGAGATCGAGGCAGCAGGGGGTCGAGCCGTGGCGGTCGCCGCCGACCTGTCGTCACCCGACGAGGTCGAGCGGGCGTACAAGTCGGCTCGAGCCGCGGTCGGGCCCATCGATCTCCTGGTCAACAATGCCGCCCTCACCGTGCCGGGCCGACCGCCGCGCGGTGAGGTGGCTCGGACCACCCAGGCTGCGCCGGGCCGACCGGCCGCCTCACCATCGGCCCCACTCGGCTCGTTCCTGACCTTTCCACTGTCAGGGTTCGAGCGTCACCTGGCGGTCGGCCTGTTCGCGTCCTATCGGCTGATGCAGCTGACGCTTCCCAACATGATCGAGGGCGGAACTGGATCGATCGTCAACATCGGCTCAGTTGCGGGGTTGATGCCCGGAGAGGGTCCGTATGATCGGGCCGGCTCCCACGGACCGATCGCCTACGGGGGCAACAAGGCGGCGCTACAGCATCTGACGCAATGTGTCGCGATCGAGATGCAGCCGCACGGGATCGCCGTCAACCTCCTGTCGCCGAGCGCGCCGATCGTCACGCCCGGCAACCTCTACGCCGCGGCCAGCGAAACGGAGTGGGCCAGTCCCGACGAATTCGCCGAGGCGACGATTCGAGTCGCGTTGATGAGCGCCCACGAGGTCACCGGCCGACTCCTCTGGGACCAAGACGTCCTCTACCCCGAACTCGGCGAGCGCGGCTGGCTGCGCTGAACACAACGGTCAGTCGTCAGCGGCGAGGTCACGCCGAGAGCGATCAAGGCTGATCCGACGTCAGCCGCGGGCAGCAGTGACATAGCGCTCGCGGTACTCGGCCTTGCGGGTCTCGCTGGTGTCGACGTCGGTGGCGAGTGCACGCAGGGCGCCGACCGTGGCCTGCTCGCGCGACGTGTGGCGGAACGGGTCCCAGTTGTAGAACGCACAGGCGTTCTCCCAGGTGATCTTGTGGATGAGGCCATCGGTGGTGCCGGCCTCCACGAACTCGGCCATCAACTTCTCGGGGGACGACGGCCAGGTCGAGTCACTGTGGGGATAGTCGCACTCCCACGCCACGGTGTGTTCGCCCATGCGATCCACCAATCGGAGGTTCGTCGGCTCGGTGATGAAACAGCCGAGGAAGTTCTTTTGCCAAATCTCCGTGGCGGACGCCGCCCCGATGTCCAGCCCCGTCCACGACTGGTTCCACATGTGCTTGTCCATCCGGTCGAGCATGAACGGCACCCAGCCGATCCCGCCCTCGGACAAAGCGACCTTGAGGCCAGGGAATTTCCGGAACGTCCCAGAGGTGACGAGGTCGGTGAACGCGACCCCCGACAACTGCGCCGCCAGGACGATGAGCTGGTCGGGCGGAGCCCCTTCGGGCCGGGAGAGCAGGTTGAACGCCCCACCGATGTGCATCGAAACCACGATGCCCAAACGTTCGCAAGCCTCGAAAACGCCGTCCCAATGGTCGCCGTAGAAACTCGGCAACCCGTTGGCATATGGGGTCTCGGGAAAGGTGATTGCGGTGCACCCCTTGGCAGCGATGCGCTCGAGTTCGAGGACGCATGCATCGGTGTCCCACAAAGGTAGGGCGCACAGCGGGATGAACCGACCCGGATACGAACCGGCCAACTCGTCGATCTGCCAGTCGTTGTATGCGGACACCGCGATCTGCGCAAGATGCAGATCCGGCTTGCCAGCCAGCCAGGCACCCGCGAAGCCGACCGCCGTGCCGAAGTTGAGCGACGCGAGGACCCCATTGGCATCCATGTCGCGCACGCGTTGGTGGATGTCGTAACAACCAGGCCTCATCTCGGCGAGGCCGACTGGATCGAAGTTCCACTCGTCACGTGGCCACGACGCCGTGGCACCCAACCCCACGGTGCCCATCACCTCACCCTGGAACACCCATTGATCGACGCCGTTGGAGAGCCGCTCGAACTTCGGCCCCTGGTCGCGGTACTTCAGAGGCAAGTGGTTCTCGAACAGGTCGGGAGGTTCGATGACGTGGTCATCGATGCTCACCAGGATCAAGTCGTCGATCTGCATAGCTCGGGCCCCTAGCTTCAGAATTTGACGTGTTCGTCAAGTTCTGAGCCTAGACCCGGTACCGATCGGCCGCCAGCACGATCAGCGACGGGCGGTGAACACGGGCGCCGCCCACTCGTCGGTGAGGTCGCGGAAACGCACCTCAACCTGCATCCCCACCCGCAGTTCGTCGGCGTCGACGTCGACCAGGTTGGTCATCAGGCGCGGGCCTTCGTCGAGCTCGACGATCGCTGGATAATAGGTGCCCCACTCGTTGAACGGCGGCAGGTCGTTGCGGAACACGATCGAGTATGTGTACACGGTGCCGCGGCCGCTCGCCTCCAACCACTCGACGTCCTCGCTCCAACAGGAGGGGCAGAACGGGCGTGGGTAGTGATGCACCTCCCCACACGAGTTGCACGACTTGACCAGGAGGCGGCCAGCCTTAGCCGCTTCCCAGTAGGGACGGGACTCGTCTTCAACAGCCGGCAGGTCCACTCGGTTCGCCATCATTTCCCTCGTTGTTCTCGGTCGTCGGTCGTCTCGGCCGCTCGTCGGGCGAGCTCGACCTTGTCGACCTTCATCATGGCAGTGAGAGGCAGTTCGTCGACAACGACGAGGCGATCCGGTGCCTTGTAGTCGGCGAGCCGGTCACCGACCCATGCCCGCACTGAGGCCAACGACGGCGGTTCGGCGGAGGAGGTGGGCGTGACGAACGCGACGCCAATCTCTCCGATGACCGGAACCGGCAGTCCGACGACCGCAGCGCGCTCGATCGCCGGATGCTCCGCCAGCGTGTTCTCGACCTCGAGCGGGTACACGTTATAACCACCACGGATGTACATGTCGTCGGCGCGCCCGGCCAACACGAGGTTGCCCCGCTCGTCGAAACACCCGAGGTCGGAGGTCGTGAGCCACCCGTCAGCACCCAGCGCAGTCGCTGTTCGCTCGGGGTCGTTCCAGTACCCACGCATCAGGCACGCGCCTCGGACTCGGACCCGACCGACGAGCCCCGGGGCGCACTCGACGCCGCTCTCATCGACGATCGAAACCTCCATGCCCCGCTGCGGCCGGCCCACGGTGCGGAACTGCACATCGGGGTCGTCGTCGGGCTCGGTGCCGGTGATGCTGGGCGACTCGGTCATCGCGTACCGCACCACCAGCGGGCACCCGATCGAGGTGCTCACCCGTTCAACGAGTTCCGGTGAGGCCGGTGCCGTCGCCACCAGCCCAACACGGATATGGGACAGATCGGCGTCAGCGAGTCCGGGCTCCTCGAGCAGCTTTGCCCACTGCGCGGGGACGCCGCCGGCGACCGTGATCCGCTCCTCCACCAGGAGGCGCAACATGTCGGTTGCCCGCCACGGCGTCGGCGCCGCCACGTTTGTGGTCCCCCAGGCGAGCTGGTCCCATAGCTTCGCTGCGTAGCCCGCGTGCGGGAACGGAGTGCCGCCCAACTTCACGTCGTACGGAGCGCTCATCACGCCGGCACTAGCGACTGCGGCGTGAAGACCCCGATGGTCGAACCATGCACCTTTCGGGGCACCCGTCGTCCCACTCGTCCAGATGATCACCGCGGGGTCGCCGGGCTCCCGACGCGGCCGGTTCGAGCCCAAGCCCGTTGAACCTCCAAAACGAACGAGCTCGGCCAGATCGACCACCCTCGCACCCGGCGACTCGAGTTGCGACGCGATCTCGTCGGGCGAGATGTCGAACGTGGCCGCATCATGGATCACGACGCGCGGGCGAGCGATGCGGAGGACCGCGTCGATCTCGCGGCGCCCGAGCCGAGAGTTGACTCCCGATGCAACTCCTCCGGCGAGCATGATCGCTCCATAAGCGATCGCGTAGTCGTGCGTGGAAGGCAGCATCATGACCACAACGTCTCCCGGGCGGACACCCGACTCGACGAGCACTCTGGCCGCCACGTCGGCACGTCGATGCCACCCCTCGAACGTCAGCCGCTCACCGCCACCGACATACGCGACTCGGGACCCATGCTGGACTGCGGCGGCCTCGAGCGCGTCGGCGACCGTGGCGTGGTCTCCGACAAGCGGAGGCGCGACGGTCATCGACGGCCAAAGAAGCCAGACGACTTGAGATCGTCGAGCGAGGGAGGACTGTTACGCGAGCGCGCCCGCTCGAGGGCCACGAGACGACTCTCGGCCCCGGCCACGATCTCGTCGCTCGCGCCCTCCTCGCGTAACCGTTGGATGATCCGCTGCTGTTTCATGACTTCCTCGCTCAGACGAGCACCTGCCTCACCAAACGTGAGCAGATCGTGATCCTCGTCGTCGGGGCGTGCGACGAGAACATCGTCATCCGCACCAACTCCAGCCGCTGCGTTGACAGAAACGTCAGATTCGTGGTCTACTGGACGGGATGTATCCATGACGAGCATTGAACCACGTACGATGCTGCGCCTGCCAGGAGGACCGAACCTTGCCACTTCAGGACCACATGCACATCGTGTCCGTCGATGACCACCTCATCGAACACCCGAGGGTCTTCAGCGACCGACTTCCGTCGAAATACCAAGATGAATGCCCCAAGATCGTCGAGATCCAAGGCGGCGCTCAGGTATGGCAGTACGCCGGAGGGATCTTCCCGTACATCGGCCTGAATGCGGTCGCCGGGAAGGAGCCGAAGGATTACGGACTCGAACCGGTTCGCTACGACCAGATGATCCCGGGCTGTTACGACCCCAAGGCCCGGGTGGAGGACATGGACGTCGACGGCGTCCAGGTCGCTTGCTGTTACCCATCGTTCCCGGGCTTCGCCGGCGGCTCTCTCGCAAAGGCAGAAGACAAAGAACTCGCCCGTCTGTGCATCGCTGCCTGGAACGACTTCAACATCGAGGAGTGGTATCAGCCGTACCCGGATCGGTTCATCCCGCTCGCGATGGTGCCGTGGTGGAACGTCGAGGAGACCGCAGCCGAGATCCGTCGCGTCGCGGCCGCTGGGGCCAAGGGCATCACGTTCCCCGAGTCCCCCGTTCCTCTCAAGCTACCGTCGTTCCACAGCGATCACTGGGAGCCGATGTGGAACGCGCTCGAAGAGACTGGGTTGCCGATCTCGCTCCACTTCGGTTCATCGGGCTTCGTCCCCTCGTTCGGTCTGGCAGCGCAGAGCACTGACGACCTCATCTCGGGCAATCTCAGAGATGATGCTCCCTTCGCAGTGGCGATCTCGCTGTTCGCCACCAACTTGATGTGGACGGTGTCCGACCTGTTGTTCTCGAGGGTCCTGCAGAAGCACCCGAATCTGAAGTTCGTGCTCGCCGAGGGCGGCATCGGCTGGATGCCCTACATCCGAGAGCGCATCGATTACACATGGGAGCGTCACCGGTGGTACCAGGACATCGACTTCGACCAGCGCCCCTCCGAACTGATGGACAAGCACTTCTGGGGCTGCTTCATCGACGACCAGTTCGGCGTGAAGACGCGGGACCTCATCGGCATCGACCGCATCACGGTCGAAGTCGACTACCCACACTCCGACTCGTTATGGCCCAACAGCCGGAAGCACTACAGCGAGCTCTTCCTCGACGTGCCCGACGACGAGGTCCACAAGATGGTCGAGCTGAATGCCCGCGAGCTCTACAACTTCCCCCGAAGCTGAGCCGCGCTCTCGACGAACCTGACACGGTGATGTTCCGACGCGCCACATCCCCAGCGTCGGAACATCACCCTGTCTCCGCTTCCTTCGTCTGAGCGATCGACCATGTCATTGCACCTGTGGTACGCCGACGGCGCCGACGCTCCGCGCACGAGTCCCGCCGACGTTCTCGCCGCAACTGGCGCACCGCCTGACGCAGCTCGCGTGACGTTGGGTTGGACGGTCGAACGCCATTCCTGGATCGACGAGCCGTCCTTCTGCGCACGTACGGTCCTGGCCGGCTACGGGCTCGGCAAGGCGGTCAACGAGGGGCGGGTGACCGCACTCCCGGTCCGGCTCAGCGCCGTGCCGAGCATGATCGAGGACGACCCGCCGGACATCGCAGTTGTGACGGGCGTGTGGCGTGGTGACCGTCTCGCCTTCGGGTCGTCGGTCGGCTGGGCCGACGTGCTCGCTCGGCACGCATCCGCCCTGGTGGTCGAGGTCGACGACCAGGGCGTCGACCTCGGCGGTCCGCTGATCGACGGCAACATCGTCGCCACGGTGGGCAGGCCGCCGGCACCGGCGACCTCACCTGCGGCATCACGGCCCGCGGACGACATCGATCTCCGGATCGGTTCCCTCGTCGCCTCGCTCCTTCCCGAAGACCCCACACTGCAGTTCGGCCCTGGCGGCATTGGCGAAGGAATCGCCAGATCCCTCGACCGGCCGGTCGCCATCCGCTCAGGTCTCGTCACCGACTCGATGGCCGAGATCCATGATCGCAGGCTCCTCCTGGAACCCGTCGTGGCTGCCTACGCCTGGGGAGGGGAGCCGATCCGACGGCTGGCCGGTTCCGGGATGCTGCGACTGACGTCGTGCACCGAGACCCACGACCTCACCTCGCTGTCGTCGACGCCGCGACTCGTCGGATGCAACACCGCATTGCAGGTCGGTCTGGACGGCGCCGTCAACGTCGAACGAATCGGCGGCCGTATCATCGCAGCCGTCGGGGGACACAGCGACTTCTGCGCTGGAGCGTCGCGTTCGCCTGGCGGCCTCTCGATCATCGCCGTCCGCTCGCTCACCGCGTCGGGCGAGTCGACGATCGTCCCCACCGTGGATCAGGTGTCGACACAACGATCGGATGTCGACCTGCTCGTCACCGAGCACGGAGTGGCTGATCTGCGCTGGATCGGCGACCGGGAACGCGCGGAGCGGATCGTCGAGGTCGCAGCACCCGAGCACCGCGCACACCTCCGAGTCGCAATGGGCGACCGATGAGGGCCGCCGTCTACCACGGCCCTCGAGACATCCGAGTCGAGGAGGTCCCCGAGCCGACTCCGCGGGCTGGAGAGATCATCATCGAGGTCTCCAGGAACGGCATCTGCGGGAGCGACCTCCACACCTACGTCGGCGCATCGCAAGGCGGCGCGACGATGCATCTGCCCGGCATCGTCCTCGGTCACGAGTTCGCCGGGACAGTGCGGGAGTTGGGCGACGGTGTCGACGACCTCGCGATCGGCACACCGGTGGCGATCGCTCCCATCGAGTGGTGCGGGAACTGCTACGCCTGCCACCACTCCTTGCCCCAGATGTGCCGCAGCCTCGGCCTCTACGGCGGGGACCGCTTGCCCCTACACGGAGGACTCGCTCCGCTGGTGGCCGTGTCGCGGCGATCAGCGTTCGTCGTGCCCCACGGCCTGGACGTAGTCGATGCAGCGCTTACCGAGCCGATGGCGGTCGCAGTGCACGCCGTGCGACGAGCACCGAACCTGCTCGGAGCGAGCGTAATGGTCCTCGGTGCAGGTCCGATCGGGTTGGGTGTCCTGCAGGCAGCACTCGCCGCCGGCGCCACGACAGCGATCGTGACCGAACCGTCCGAAGCCCGTCGGCTCGCTGCGGCCCGCCTCGGCGCGACCGCCGTGGTCGACCCGACGGTCGACGACCCACGCCAGGCCGTGCGGGACACGACCGGTCATGGTGTCGACGTCGTGTTCGAGACAACCGCGAACAGCAACGCGCTGAACCAGGGCATCCGCTCGCTCCGCCCGCGGGGAACGCTCGTGAGCGTGGCGGGATGGGGCGAACCGGCAGCGATCCACATGGGCGTCGCCATGGCCAAGGAGATCGACGTCCGGTTCACGATGACGTACGAGCCGGCGATCGACTTCCCGGCAACGCTGTCGATGCTCGCGTCGGGCACGTTCTCCGCGGACGTTCTGATCAGCGACCACATCCCGCTCGATCGACTTGTCGAGGAGGGACTCGAGGAACTCCTCCACCACGCCGACCGTCACGTCAAGATCCTGGTCGACCCCACGGCTCGCTGACTGAGGCCGCTAGAAGTTCGTGCCACCGTCGATGTTCACGAGTGCCCCGGTCACGTACCCGGCGACGGGCGACAGGAGGAATGCGATCAACGCTCCGACTTCCTCTGGGCGACCTGGCCGCCCGAGTGCGATGTCAAGTCCCCAGTCCTCGGCCATCACACGTTCGAGCGCCTCGTCGTACGGAATGCCCTTGGCGTCGGCGACCTGACGACGCACGGCGGTCAGCGCCGCCGTCTCGATCGCCCCGGGGGCGATGCAGTTCGCCCGGACACCGTACTTCCCGTACGCCTTCGCAATGCCCTTCGTGAACGTAGCCACTGCGCTCTTCATCGCCGCGTAGGGCAGGCGCGCGATCTCCGGGGCCCTGATCGAGTACGCCGCCGTGGTGACGATCGAGCCCCGACTCTCGACCAGGTGCGGGAGCGCCGCTTCCACGACGCGGGTGGTGCCGAGCAAGACGTCGCTGACGACCTTCTGCCAGCGCTCGTCGGGGATCTCGATCGGTTCGTGCCCGATCAGCCCCGTTGTCACAACCACGCCGTCGAGTTGTCCGAGTAGCGAAGCGGCCTCTGCTACGAGTCGTGCTGCGCCGCCTTCGGCGCTTCCATCGCCGACGACGGCGTACGCGGCCGCCGCGCCGAGGTCTAGCAGCCGCCGGGCCGCTTCCCCCGCGCGGCCGGCATCCCTGCCGGCAACGGCCACAGCGGCGCCATCGACCGCGAGCGCCTCCGCAGCCGCCAGGCCCATCCCGGCGGTGCCGCCGACGACGAGGAACGATCTTTCAAGGAGTTGTAGATCCATCACGACCTCTCAGCATGCGGATTCTGACACTTCTGTCAGAATGTACCCATGGCTCCGGTCGTCGGCACCACCCTGTGGTCGATGCTCGTTCGACGCGCCGAAATCGACCCTGATGCATTGATGCTCGCCGACGAACACGGCCGCCGCGTCTCGTGGGCACAGTTCGTCTCGTGGACCGAACGCGTAGCAGCCGGGCTTCACGACCTCGGTATCGGCGATCACTCCGTGGTGGCATGGCAACTGCCGACTCGGATCGAAACTGTCGTCCTCTCGATGGCGCTCTCGCGTCTCGGGGCGGTGCAGAACCCCATCATCCACCTCTACCGCGAACGTGAGGTCGCCTCCCTCCTGCGCACGACCGGCGCGTCCTGGTTCTTCCAGCCTGGATTCTGGAACGGCTTCGACTACGCGTCGATGGCCGAAACCGCCCGGGCGTCACTTGAGCATCCGTGTGCAATCCTCGAGGGGTACGACGGACTCCCAGAGGGGGACCCGGCGCGACTCCCTCCGCCGCCAGGCGACGGTGATGAGGTTCGATGGCTTTACGCCACGTCGGGAACCACTTCCGAGCCCAAGGCCGTGTGCCACACGGATGGGTCACTGATCGCCGGCGGTATCGGCATCGCCGAGGCGCTGCAACCTTCGACCGGGGACGTCAACGCCTTACCGTTCCCGTACGCGCACATCGGCGGACCCGACAACCTTGTGATGATGCTCCGGACGGGAATGGCGTCGGCGCTCACCGAGACGTTCTCGCCGTCGGACTCCTTCCGTTATTTCTCCGAGGTCGGAGCGACCCATCTCGGTGGCAGCACCGCGCACTATCTCGCATTGCTCGACGAGACTTCGCGGCTCGGTGCCAGCCCGACACCCAAGATGCACACGATGTGCGGAGGTGGAGCGCCGAAACCCGCTGAACTGTTTTGGCGGGCCAAAGAGCAGACGGGGACGACGATCCGACACGGCTACGGGATGACCGAATGCCCGATGATCGCGTGTGGCGCGGTCGGCGACTCCGACGAGCAACTCGCCAACACCGATGGGGCTCCGGTCGTCGGATGCGAGGTACTGATCGTCGACGGTGCCGAGCAACCGGTTGATGCCGGAATCGACGGCGAGATCCTCGTTCGGGGGCCGATGCTCGCCAAGGGATACCTTCGGCCTGAACAGACCGCCGAGTCGTTTCGGTCCGACGGGTTCTTCCGCACCGGCGACCGAGGACATCTGCGCCAGGACGGCCACATCGTGATCACCGGCCGTTCGAAGGAGTTGATCATTCGCAAGGGTGAGAACATCAGCCCGCGCGAGGTCGAAGACGTGCTCAGCAGCCACCCCGCGGTCGGGGCGGTCGCCGTGGTCGGCCTCCCCGACGACCAGCGCGGCGAGCGGGTGTGCGCGGTCGTCGAAACGAGACCAGGCGCGGATCCGCTGACGTTCGCGATGATGACCGAGCACTGCCGATCAGCCGGGCTCATGACCCAGAAGATCCCCGAGCAGCTCGAACTCGTCGACGCGCTCCCGCGCAATCCGACGATGAAGATCCTCAAGCGGGTCCTGATCGAACAACTGACGAAAGCGAGCGACGGTGTCCGGAGCTGACTGGTGGAATGAGCGAGCCCAACTAGAGGGAACCGTCGCCGTGGTGACCGGCGGTGCGGGTGGTCTCGGAGAGGCGATCACCAAAGACCTGACGGCGAACGGAGTCCGCGTCGCCCTAGTTGACCGCGACGAAGCAGCAGTGGGACGTATGGCGGCGTCACTAACCGACGCCGGACACGACGCCATCGTGCAAGTCGGGGATGCGCGCGATCCAGTTGTGCTCGACACGCTCTTCGACGCCACAGCGCAGCGGTGGGGCCGACTCGACACACTGGTGAATGTGGTGGGCGGCACCTTCCGGGCACCGTTCAGCGAGCAGGCACCAAAGGCTTGGGATGCTCTGATCCGCACCAACCTCACCCACGTCCTCCACGCGACCTCCCGTGCCATCCCGGCGATGCGCGCCGGCGGCCGCGGCGGGAGCATCGTCAGTCTCACCACGATCGAGGGGTATCGAGCCGCCCCGAACTTCGCGGTGTACTCGGCGGCGAAAGCGGCTGTCGCCCAATTCAGCCGGACGCTCGCCGTCGAGCTCGCACCCGATCGGATCCGGGTCAACTGTGTCGCGCCCGACCTCGCGCCGACGCCGAACATGATCGGCATCGGCGGCGAGGGAGACGCCGACTCTCACCCGTTGCTCGATCCGCTGAACGTTCGCGTCTCGATCCCGATGGGCCGGCTCGGCACCCCGAGCGACATCGCCAACGCCGTTGTGTTTTTGGCCTCCGGGCTCTCCTCCTACATAACCGGGACCACACTGCACCCCGATGGTGGAACGTTCGCGTGCTCCGGCTGGTTCAACTGGCCGGGAACGGGGTTCGGCAACACACTGCCACCCGACGTGCTCGCCGCGATCCAAGGTTCGTGAGGGTCTCGGCAATTTTGCAAACGTTATTGCCAAACTCGTCGGATTCCGCTACTTTGCACAGATGGACAAGATTTGGACGAACTCTGGCGACTCGCACATCATCGAACCGGACGATCTGTGGCGCGAAAACGTCCCGAAGCAGTTCGCCGACCTGATGCCCCATGCGGTCAAGGACGATGACGGCGAATGGGAGACGGTGTACGTCGACGGCAAGTCGTTCCGCCGCAAACTCCCGAACGCAGCACAACTCGAGTTCGCGAAGTCGTCGATGCGCGCACCCGGCGCGTTCGATCTGTCCCAGCGACTCGTCGACCTCGACGAAGAGGGCGTCTGGGGCGAGGTCGTGTTCCCATCACTCGGCCTGTGGAACGCGTCGTTCACCACCCGTGAAGCCCTCCGCGCGGCGATCGAGGTCAGCAACGACTGGTGCAAGAGCGAGGTCATGAGCGTCTCGCCGCGACTCGTGCCGACGGCCCAGGTGTCGATGCTCTCGATCGACGACGCCGTCGCCGAACTCGAGCGCACCGCCGAGATGGGCTACCGGGCCGTCTTCTTACCCACCACTCCTCCTCGACTCACCCCCGACTACAACCGCGACGACTGGGAACCTTTCTGGACGGCAGCCGAGGAGGCGAACATGGTCATCGCGTTCCACATTGGTACCGACCCGGTCCACATGACCGAAGGTGAGCAGATCGGCATCACGTACCGAGGTCCCGGCGGCGCCGTACTCAACTACACCGAGACGACGTTCTCCGGTCAGCGCGCAGCCATGAAGATGGTCGCGTCAGGCGCCCTCGATCGCCACCCCGACCTCAAGGTCCTCGTCTCCGAGGGTGGTGCCACCTGGGTCCCCTTCCTCGGCGACCGAATGACCGAGGGATATCGCCAGCACAACATGATGGTCAAGCCCAAACTCAGCCGTAGCCCAAAGGAGATCCTCTACTCCCAGGTCTACGCATCGTTCCAGCACGATGAGACCGCCGTCGCCGCCGTGACGGCTATGGGCTACAAAAACGTGATGTTCGGGAGCGACTACCCCCACATGGAAGGCACCTACGGCCACACCCAGGAGACGCTGCACGGCTTGCTCGATGGCGTCGACGACGCGACGCGATACCGGATCACCTGCGGAGCCTTTCTCGATCTCTTCCCGGAGGTCGGCCCACCGCCTGCGCTTGCTGCGTAGGATCGCCCCCATGGCGGAGGTGGTGCAGGTAACCGGGAAGCGAGCAGTCGGGCGGCCCCGGCAGTTCGACGACGGCGCCGAGCGCCAGCTGATCCTCGATGCTGCGTACGCGGCCCTGCGTGACCATGGGCCGGACTTCACGATCGTCCACATCCTGACGAACGCCGGGGTGTCGACGCGGTCGTTCTACCGGCACTTCGACTCCAAGGACTCGCTCATCCACGCGATGTACCTACGAGACGGCGAGTGGGCCGCCGAGCGCCTCACCAAGCGCCTGACCAACGCCACCTCGCCCCGCGAGGCCGTCGAGTGGTGGATCGACGAAATCTTCGGCTTCACCCGTTCGCCGCGCCGAGCCGAGCGCGTTGCACTGCTCGGCTCGGTCGTCGGAGTTCGCGCCGAAGGCACCGACGCCGTCACCGCCCGCGCACGTGAGACCTTGGTCGAATCGCTCCACGGAGCCATCGAAGCCGGCGTGACCGATGGCTCGTTCACGGCGCACGACACGGCGACCGTCGCCGACCTCATTGCTGTCGTCGCGCTCCACGCCGCCGGACTCCCGGTGCCGAACCGTGAACTCGATCAGTCGCAGACCGTCGAGTTCTGCCTGCGCGCACTCGGCTGCTCGGATTGACGACGCTGACCGGCTCGGTCGCCCCCTAAATCATCACCTATGTTCGAGTGATGAGGTTGCGCACCGCGATCACGTTGGCCGACTTCGTCTGGAGCGACTCCCCGGAGTTCGTTGAGACCGCACAGCACGTCGTCGATGCAGAACGACTCGGGATCGACACCGTGTGGTCGGCGGAAGCTTGGGGTACCGATGGGGTCGTGCCGCTCGCCTACCTTGCCGCACTCACGTCGCGGATCCGGCTCGCGACCGGGATCCTGCAAGTCACGGCCCGGGCCGTACCGATGACGGCCATGACCGCGATGACCCTCGATCATGTTTCGAACGGCCGGTTCATGCTCGGACTCGGTGCGAGTGGTCCGCAGGTCGTCGAAGGCCTGCACGGCCAGTCCTACCGACGTCCCCTTGAACGCCTGAAGGAGAGCGTCGAGGTGATCCGCCTGGCGTTGGCGGGCGAGACGATCGAGTACCACGGCAACCAGATCGAACTACCGCTTCCACCGGAGCGGGGGACCGGCTTCGGCAAAGCGCTCCGGATCGGTCAGCCACCACGACCTCACATCCCCATTCACCTCGCCACCCTTGGCCCCCGGGCGCTCCAATTCGCAGGGGCCGCCGCCGACGGCTGGGTAGGCACCTGCTTCATTCCCGAGGCCTCGGCCTACTACCTCGACCAACTCCGCGCCGGCGCCGAGGCCGCCGGACGACCGACATCGATCTTTGACGACGGAGACTTCGAGATCGACGCTGGAGGTCCAGTCGCATTCACCGATGACGTCGAGCGCCCGCTGCGCGCCCGCAAGAACGCGCTCGCGTTCCAACTCAGCGCAATGGGAGCGCCGACGATGAACTTCTATCACGATGCCTACTCGCGGATCGGCTACGCCGAACCAGCGGCGAGGGTGCGCGAACTCTGGCTTGCCGGACACCGCGATCAGGCCGTTGATGCGGTACCGGACGAGATGGCACTTCTGTCCTCTTTCATCGGCACCGACGGCATGGTCCGCGCCCGCATTCGGGCCTACCGGGACGCAGGAGTGACCGACCTCCGCCTCCAGCCCATGGGCAAGTCGCCGACTGACAAACTCGACACCCTGGCACGCATGCTCGACCTGGTACGCGAGGTGAACGAGGAGCCCGTGTGACGCTCCCCGACCGCATCTGCGACCCACACCTCCACCTCTGGGAGGTGTCGGGCATGGAATACACACCTGACACGTTGCTCGCCGACCTAGCTACCGTCCCGCAGGTCTCGAACACCGTCTTCGTTGAATGCGACGCCTGGTACCGCTCCTCTGGCCCCGAACACCTTCGCGTCATCGGCGAGACCGAATGGGTGGTCGCCAACGGACCCTCGATCATCGCTGGCATCGTTGGAGCTGGGGACCTGCGGCTCGGACCGCGAACCATCGAGATGCTGGAAGCCCACGTCGATGCCGGCACGGGTCGGTTCAGAGGCATCCGCCAGCGCGCGACCTGGGACGCCCATTCGTCAATCCGTCCCAGTGTCCCGTACGCGGGCCAGGGACTCCTACTCGACCCTTGGTTCGACCGGGGTTTCACGGTCTTGGAGTCGATGGGCCTGACGTTCGACGCATGGATGTACTTCCCGCAACTCCCGGACCTGATCGCGCTCGCCCGGGCCCACCCGAACGCCACGATCGTCCTGAATCACCTCGGCGGACCGATCACCCTCGGCCCGTACCACGATCGCACTGCCACCCACGCCACCTGGCGCAACCTGTTGTCCGAGGTCGCCCGCTGCGAGAACGTCGTTCTCAAGGTCGGTGGACACGGCATGCCGATGTATCTCGGTCGCCGCCGGCGGGATGCTGGTGTCGACCGCAGCAAACCGTTCGAGCCCGATGCGGTCGTGGACCTGTGGGGGGACGCGATCCGGTTCTCGATCGACGCCTTCGGGCCCGACCGATGCATGTTCGAGAGCAACTTCCCCGTCGACAAGCTGTCGATGAGCTACGCGACGCTGTGGGAGGCGTTCGACCTCATCACCGACGGCTGGTCCCGCGACGAGCGCGCCGCATTGTTCCACGACACCGCCGCACGCACCTACCGACTCTGACGAAGCACCACGAGAGGCAGTGATGACCGAAATCACCGAGGACACACCGTTCACGTTCGACGATGACGCGTACCATCCACCGACCGTCCCCGATTCTTCGTGGTTCGAGACGGCATGGTTCTCGTTCTCGGTCCCGGAACGACGCATCGGAGGATGGCTACACGCCGGGCGTCACACCAACCAAGGCACGATGACGTGGCGTGTCTTCCTCTGGGACCCACGGGGTGCGGATCCGGCGAGAATGGCGTACTACCGGATCGCATCCGACGTCCCGTTCGGCACAACCCCACGGGGTGAGCGAGCCGACCTTGACGAGACGCTCTCGGTCGATCTCCGCGACGTCACCTTCCCCGAAGGTGGCTGGAACATGAAGGTCCTCGAACCATTGATGGACTACCACGTCGCCTACGCCGACCCGGCAGCTCGGTTCGCGATCGAGTTCGAGCACCGCAGCGTGCATCCACCCCACCGCTTCACCCCCGGCGAGGCGCCGTGCGTGCACAACCCGCACATCGACCAACTCGGTCACCTGACCGGGGAACTGGTGCTCGACGGTGAACGGATTCCTCTCGACTGCTACTCGGTCCGCGACCGCACGTGGGGTCCGCGCAGCCGGCACCACTCCCACGGCGCCCAACCCCCAGCGCGACCACAGGCTCGCGTCGCCGATCCCGGTGGCCCGGCTTGGCGCGAGATCGAACGCGAACGCGGACGGGGCCGGATCCAGTACATCTTCGGACACGCCTGGGATCCGTCGAACTCTGCAGCCGGTTGCGACACGGGGTTCTTGAGTTTCGTGCGCACCCAGGACGGCACTGCCAACGGGTGGTCACCACTCAACATGGGTTGGCTGCTGCTCGACGGCCGATTCACTCGCCTCGACACGTCGAAGAGCAGGATGAAGAACTACCGCCATCCCGACACCGGCTGGAGCGCCCACATGGAGGTTGACCTCGTCGACCGCGAAGGCCGGACGATGCAGGCAGAAGGTGTGGCGCTCAGCCACAACTGCGAGCACGGAAATGGCGCCAATGCCTTCATGCGATGGGACCTGACCACCTCCGACGGCAGTAGCCGAACCGGCTGGGGAGAA
This sequence comes from Actinomycetota bacterium, assembly GCA_029979265.1. GTDB lineage: Bacteria > Actinomycetota > Acidimicrobiia > Acidimicrobiales > Aldehydirespiratoraceae > UBA11606. Next base: position 82,384 of record JAPOHW010000005.1, read on the forward strand.
GACCAGGACGGCTGGCGCACCGATCATTTTGCCCGGATGCTGCGGGCGTTGCGAGTCGGTTGACGGCACCCCTGCTAGCGGAATCGGGGTCGCGTGGCAGCGAGGTCGAGGCCGGCGATCAGGGCGTTGCGTAGTTCGCGGGGGTCGACAACCTCGTCGATGCCGAGGCGATCCGCCAGCCCGTAGGGTCCACCACGTTGGGCCTGTTCGATCTTGGCCCGGGTCTCATCATCGAGGTTGGCCGTCCTCCCGCCGCTCTGCGCGGGCATCGATGCGATGTTCGCGCTCGGCAGTGCCAAGGTGAGCGTCTGTCGGTCGTGGGGCATGTGAGCCATCGTCACCAGACCGAACCCGAAACCCTTTCGCATCAACACGCTGATCTTCGGGGTGCGCAACCGCCGACCCGCCAGATACATCCGGCCGCCCCACTTCAGAACTCCTGCCTGCTCGGCCTCGGTGCCGGCGAGCACCCCTGGATTGTCGAGCAGGAAGATCACCGGGTGCCCGAACGTATCGGCAGTCTCGATCAGATCGGTTGCCTTGATCGCCGCCGCAGCATCCATCGCACCGGCTCCGAAGGCGGGGTTGTTCGCGACGAAGCCGACGACCTGGCCCCCGACGCGACCCCAGCCAGTCACGAGGGCACGGCCGTACCGTGGCTGCACTTCGAAGAAGTCACCTTCGTCGACGAGTTCGTGGACGACCTGACGGACCTCGTACGGCTGACGAGGGTTGGGCGGGATGATGTCGAGCAGCGCCGGAGTCTCGCGGCGACCGGAGTCGGGACCGTTCCGTCGACCGAGTACCCGGTACCGGTTCGACGGGAAGAAGTCGAGATACGCCCGCGCCAGGTCGATCGCCTCGAGATCGTCCTCGGCGACGTTGTGCACCGTGCCCGCCATGTCGACGCAGACTCTCCAACCACCGAGCTCCTGGGCGGTGACCTCCTGACCGGTGGCGGCCCGGACCAGATCAGGACCGCCGGTGAACAGAGCCGCCTGCTTGGTCATGACCACGAAGTCGGACATCGGTGCGCTCAACGCACCGTGTCCGGCTGAGACGCCGAGGATGAGGCTCACCACCGGCACCTCGCCCTTGCAGTCCGCCATCGGCTCGAGGTCGTTCGGCACCCGCGCCGGGGTCGAGGTTCGCGCGCCCATGCGGGCTCCAGCGCCCTCCTTCATCCAGACGATCGGGACGCCCTCCTGAACGGCGAGCTCAGCTATGCGGTGACGCTTGTACGAACCACCGGACCCGACCGATCCGGCCTTGATCGTGAAGTCCTCCGCCCCGACGGCGGCCGTTCGGCCGTCGATCTCTCCGAACCCGCACACGAAGCCGTCCGCCGGAAACTCCTCCTTGTGACCGACAAGCGAGCCGATTTCGGTGAAGGTGCCCTCGTCGAACAGCGCGTCGACCCGCTGGCGGACATTGAGCTTGCCCGTGGACGCGTGCTTCTCCAGCCGTTCTGCTCCGCCCATCCGCTTCGAGCGATCGCGCTCGCCAGCGAGCCGGTCGAGCCAGGGCTGCCACTCCTCACGGTTCGACATGATGCGCTCCTCTTCGTGCCTGGATCAGCGACTCTCGTATCTCGGCGCGGTGCAGCTTGAACGTCGACGTCTGCGGTAGCGAGTCGATGAGTTCGATCACCACCGGGATGGCGTACGGCGGGAGTCGGTCACGACACCACCTCAGGAGGTCAGTGTCCGTCACCGAGTCGTCAGCGACCACCATCGCCCCTGGCACCTCACCGAGTCGATCGTCGGGGAGGCCGACCGCACAGGTCGCCGACACGCCCGGGTGTTCGAGCAACGCTTCTTCGAGCAGTTCAAGATCGACCTTGAAACCCCCGCGGACGATCACTCCGTCGGCACGCCCCAGGATCCAGACGAACCCGTCGTCATCGATCCGGGCGCGGTCTGCCGTTCGCAGCCACCCGTTCGGCAAGCCCTCGGCGCGTTGCGGTGGGTCGACCTCGAGCAGACCGTCCACGATCCGCAGTTGGACACCGGGGTACGCCCGCCCGACGCTGCCGATCTTCGAGCGACCGAAATCGGCCCACAAATCAGGCGTCCAGCCTGTGACACTGTTGAGGAACTCGGTCGCGCCGTACCCGAGCAATACCGGGATGCCGTATCGATCCTCGAACTCACGGATCACTTCGGGAGAGATCGCCGACGACGACGTCATGTAGGCGGTCACCCCCTCAAAGTGATCTGGAGTGATGTTCTCACCGAGGATCATCTTCACCACCGGTGGTGGTGCGCCCATGATCTTGGGACGGTGCTGCTTCACCAGTGCCGCCCAGGTGTGCACATCGAACCGCTCGGTCATCGACATCGGCCGACCTCCGAACACCAGCCGTGCCATCGCCAACAGGCCACCCAACGTCACCAACGGAAGCGACAGGATCAGCGCTCCTCGTCCCGACTCCGGATCCCGGCCTCGCGACCCGCCACCGAGCTCGACGAAGGTGTCCCACGCGACCGGGAGCCGCTTCGGCGGACCGGTCGTACCGCTCGTCAGCACCGTTACGGCCGCGCCGAGCTCCGGGCCTGGTCGCTCGGTCCCGACACAAGAGCGGACGTGCACGCCGAACTCGTCATCGACGACGATCCCCACGGCACCGGATGCGGAGACGGCGGCGGCCACGCCGTCTCGCTCCCAGTCTGCCGCGTGAGCGACCACGACGACCGGGCGGGTCGCCACGATCTCGGCGCTCAACGAGCGGTCCGCCTGGAGCGGAGAGAGGAGTACAGCCGTCCGGCCGGCCGACAAGACCGCCAACTCGCTCGCGACCAGGACGGGCCGCTGCCGCATCACCACTGCGACCGATGCCTCCGGTGGCACCGAATGGCGATCGAATTCGGTCGCCACGACCATCGCGAACGCGCCGATGTCACCCCAGGAGAACCAGCGCTGCGATGCGCCGTTCCCCGCCGGTTCGGTGAACTGAAGCGCCTGCTCGACAGAGTGGTCCCGGAACAGCGACCGCAGCCGCTCGACGACGACGTCACGACCGGTCACGACCCGTCCTCTCCGTCTCGACCGATGATGCGGTCGAGCAACATCGCGCGCGACCCGAAACACCTCCCGAGACATGGGCACGATGCACGTAGCGGTGCGGGCGAGCCTCGCTCGTGAACCCCATCGCCCCGTGGATCTTCGGCAGATGCCAGGCGAGATCGAACTCGCGACTGTCGGGGCCGTCGCCGTGTGGACGGGGCTCGGTCGGCACATGATCGCTCAGCCAGGACCGCACCTCCTCCTGAAACGCGAGCTCGTCCCTCGCGAAGTCAAGGTCCACCGGAAAATGTTAACCCATTTTCGTGACGGGTGGTCAGTTGAGATGGAGTCCGCCGTCGACGTGGAGGGTGTCACCCGTGACGAACCGAGCGCGCTCGGAGCACAGGAACAGGGCACCTTCGGCCACGTCCACCGGCGTCCCCTCAATCTTCAACGGACGTCGGGACGCGGCGATCTTCTGCAGACGTTCGTCCATCTCGCCGGTCATGTCGGTCGGGACGGCGGGCGACAACGAGTTGACGCGGATGCCGAACTTCCCGAGCTCCTTCGCCGCAGAGAGAGTGACGGCGTGCAGGCCGGCCTTGGACGCCGAGTACGCCACCTGACCGACGTTGCCGCGCTCACCCGCCCACGAGATCACGTTGAGCACGACCCCGCCACCCGATCCCTTCATCACCCGCGTGGCCGCACGCAGCATCGCGAACGGTCCGCTGAGGTTGGTCGCCAGGCTGGCATCCCAACGTTCATCGGTCACACCGGTCACGAAGTTGTCGATCGCAACGCCAGCGTTGTTGATCACGATGTCGAGTCGCCCGAACTCCGCAATGGCGACGGCGACGAGCTCGTCGGCGACGCGTGGCATCGAGATATCGCCGGCGTGCCCGACCGAACCAGGGATCGCGCCAGCGATCGCGGCACACGTCGCCTGGTCCCTACCGTGGACGACGACGGTCGCACCTTCGCTCGCGAATCGTTCGGCGATCGCACGACCGATCCCTCGCGTGGACCCGGTCACGATCGCCACCTTGCCGTCGAGCTCTCCCATGGGACCGTCTTACACGATGTCGACGGCGCAGTAGGGCGCCGGAAGTGCACCTCGATGTCGGACTCACGCTTCAGTCGGCTTCGGATCCCGCCGGTGAGGCGGCTGCGCTGGGGGCGGCGGGATACTGATACGCGACGGTTGGAGAGCACGTGTCGTTCAACGTTCCGGTCACGAACTCGTTTATCTGGCTCGCGGCCGCGGCGGGCGGGCGAGATCACTTGGGAGTAGGCATCGGCGGCGAGATCACGGCGGAGTTCGAGGCGTGCGGCGTCCCCGCCGCCACCGATCTGGGTGTCGGGCTGGTCGGAGGAGGCGATGCGATGAGCAGCACGGTTCGGCGACGGGTGGTTCCCGCACATGTACACGCCTGAGATGTACGCCTCGTCGCTCTCGACGATCGCCTCACGACGCGAGCACAGAGCGCCGGTCCGGCCAGGCCTGTTCATGTGGGGATGTGTGCACGAGGACCGGTCGGTCGCCGAACGTTGGGCGGCTGAGGCACTCTCGACCACGTACGCCCAGGACTTTTCCCGGTTGGTCAGCAAGTACGCCTTCGTGGGAACGCCAGACGATGTGTTCACTCGCTTTGCCGAGTTCGCCGATGCCGGTGTCGACACCCTGCTGTGCAGCTTCGCCTGCCCGGAATCGGAGGTCACGGCGACTCACGACCTGTTCACCGCCGAGGTGCTCCCCAGGGTCCAGTGCAGAACGACTCGACGCCGAGTCCGGAAATATATTAACCTATTTAGCCATGAGCACCCCGGAGTCCGTGAGCGCCTGGGTCGAGGCGAACTGGCACCTCGACCTCACACTGGCCGAGTGGTGGCAGCGACTCGCCGATGCGGGATACGCCTTCCCTCACTGGCCGAGCGGCTTCGGTGGCCGAGGGCTTCGAGCCGCGGAGGCGGCCGCGATCCAGACCGTGCTCGGCCGCCATGGGGTGATCGGCCCGCCGACCGGCAACGCACCGAACATGGGAGTGCCCACGCTCCTCGCCCACGGCACGAAGGAGCAACAAGAACGCTTCGTCACCCCGATCGCCAACGGCCAGAACGCCTGGTGCCAGTTGTTCTCCGAGCCCGGCGCCGGTTCCGACCTCGCGAGCCTCGCATGCCGGGCCGAACGCGACGGCGACGAGTTCGTCGTCACCGGCCAGAAGGTCTGGAACTCGAGCGCCGACAGCAGCGAATGGGGCATGCTCGTCGCTCGCACCAATCCCGACGTCCCGAAACACGCTGGCATCACCTGGATGATGATCGACATGCGCCAGCCCGGCGTCGAGGTGCGCCCATTGGTCCAGATGAACGGTGGTGCCGAGTTCTGCGAGGTCTTCCTCTCCGAGGCGCGGGTCCCCGTCGAGAACGTGATCGGCGGCATCGACAACGGCTGGAACGTCGCTCGCACGACGCTCACTTACGAGCGCGGTTCGGTCGGCAAGCGCTATCCGAAGGGCCTGGTCGAGATGCGCGCCGGTTCGCTGTCCGGCAACCTCGACCGCCGAGTCGGCGATCTGATCGAGGTGTCGAAACAGGCTGCCCGTGACCCGAACAAGCGCTTCGACATCATGCTCGGTGCCAAGTCGATGATTCACCTGGCGCGGGACCTCGGACTCTCGCACGACCCGGTCGTCCGAGACCGCGTCGCCGACTACTACGTCCGGAGCGAGGTCTACCGACTCACCGGACAACGCAGTCGCGACAACGCGAAGGGCGGCAAGGCGGGTCCCGAAGGGTCGATCATGAAGCTCGCGCTCGCGATGCTCGCCCACCGATCCCGCGACCTGTCGATGTCGCTGATCGGGGCGGACGGCATGTTGATGGGCAGCGACGCCCGCGAGAACGGCAAGGTGCAACGGGCCTGCCTGTCGAGCTTCGCCCCGTCGCTCGGCGGCGGCACCAACGAGATCCAGCGGAACATCATCGGGGAACGTTCCCTCGGACTCCCCCGCGAGCCCGGCAACGACAACGACGTCCCGTTCCGAGACCTGAAGCGGTCCTGACGTGCCCGGCTTCCGACTCAGCCACGACGAGATCTGGGCGTATGTCGCCGACGCCCACACCGGCATCCTCACGACGCTTCGCCGCGACGGCGTCCCGATCGCGATGCCGTTGTGGTTCGCTGCCGTCGACGAACGAATCTACGTCAACACCAGAGGCAAGAAGCTCGATCGGGCGCGCCGCGACCCCCGAGCCTCCTTCCTCGTCGAAAGCGGCGTCGCCTGGCAAGACCTCCAGGCGGTGCACTTCACCGGAACGGTCGAGATCGTCGAGCCCGACGGCGATCTGCTGGGCCGGATCGAGGTCGAGATACACCGCAAGTACGACCGACATCGCACCGATCCGGCCGACATGCCCGACCGTGTCGCCGCGGCTTACGGCGCCGGCATGCGGTGGCTGCGGTTCGCCCCCGACGGGCGAGTTCTGAGCTGGAACAACCGAGCCCTGATGGGAGACGCCTCATGACCGAAGCGGGATGGGCGATGCCGTGGCCGGGCGCCGACGTCGCACGAGTCGCCGAGCGGGCGGGGTGCCAGGCGTTCTGCTCGGGCGAGTTCGCCGACCGAAACGCCTACGTGTCGCTGGCCGAGATGGCCACCACCACCACCACCGCCATGATCGGACCCGGCGTGGCCTACGCATTCGCTCGCTCGCCGTTCGTGCACGCTTCGGCGGTCCGACACTGCGACAAGCTCGCGCCGGGTCGGATCTTCCTCGGACTGGGCTCTGGTACCCGCCGGATGAACGAGTCGTGGTTCGCTACGCCCGCCGATCGGGCACTCGGGCGGATGGCCGACATGGTCGGCGCCATACGCTCCTACCTCATCGCGCCGAACATGAGGCCGGTCCGGCACGACGGCGAGTTCTACCCGATCGATGCTGCGATCATGGCTCCGGTGCTCGGACTGATCGACGTGCCGATCGTGCTCGGCGCGTTCAACGAGGGCATGCTGCGCGTCGCTGGACGCGTAGCCGACGGCATCATTGGGCACGGCCTGTTCACCGACCGCTGGTGGGACGAGACGATCGACCCGAACCTCGCGGTCGGTGCGGTCGCGGCTGGCCGCGACCCGAGCACCCTCCGCAGATGGGGCTGGGTGATCACCTCTGTGAACGACGACGACCCCGGTCGCGCCGAGCGCGACGCTCGGCTGATGGTGGCGTTCTACGTCACGGTAAAGACGTACGACACCCTCACCTCGATGCACGGTTGGGACTCCGGAGTCGCAGCCGTGCGCGACGCGTTTCGACGCCAGGACATTGACGGTATGGCCGCAGCCGTGCCCCAGGACATGCTCGACTCGATCGCGATTTACGGCACCACTGTGGAGGCACGCGATCGCATCGCAGCGCGTCGACGCCTCCCCGAGCTCCGCTTCCACTCCCCACCGTCGTTCATGGTCTCTCCGAAACGGATGACCGCCTACAACGAATCCATCGTCGATCTACTGAAGGAGTCCACCTCATGACCGACACCTCCGACCCCACCTACGGCATCCTCACCGATGAATCCTTCGAGCGATCACGTTCCCGCATTGGTATCCCGCAGCCACTGCCAAACATTCCACACAACCTCGAGGTGTCACGGGACGGGTTGCGTCACTTCGCGTACGGGTACGGGGACGACAACCCGCTCTACTGCGACCCGCACTACGCCGCGAACACCCGGTGGGGTGGCGTGATCAGCCCGCCCACCTTCGGGCCGTACACGATGGGTGAGGACGCGTCACCGCGACCGGTACCGCCCGAGAACAAGGCACTCCTGCGCGGCGACCCGTTCGCCGGGCTCGGGTCGTACCAAGCCGTCATGGAGTTCGAGTGGTGGCGGCCACTCCAGCTCGGCGACGGGCTGAAGTGTCTGCGCGCTCAGGCCGGTGTGGCCGACAAGCGGAGCGAGTTCGGCGGGCGGACCGCGCACATCACGCACGACTTCATCTACGCCAACCAGCACGGAGACCTGCACGCCATCCAGCGCGGCACCTGGATCAACGCCGAGCGCCACACGTCGCGCGAACGCAAGAAGGAGCACGACCTCCCCGAGCCCTACATCCCCGAGCAGCTCGCCGAGATCGATGCCGCCTACGAGGCCGAGACCAGGCGGGGCGCCAACCCGCGCTATTTCGAAGACGTCGAAATCGGCGACGTCGTCGACCCGAAGGTGAAGGGGCCACTCACGACCACCAACATCGTCGTCTGGCACCTCGGCTGGGGCATGCAGCTCACCCCGCCCGGCAACTTCGCGATCGAGTACAAGGTCCGCAAGAAGGCACCCGGTCTCTATCCGCCGAACCAGCTCAACATCCCCGACACCGTGCAACGTCTGCACTGGGAGCCAGAACGTGCCCGCGAGCTCGGCCTACCGACGTCGTACGACTACGGCGGCCTGCGGGAGACCTGGCTGTGCCATCTCGTGACCGACTGGATGGGCGACGACGCATGGCTCTGGAAGTTCGAGTGTCAGCACCGCCGCTTCAACTTCATCGGGGACACCACCTGGCTGACGGGTGAGGTGGCCGACAAACGGCAGGTCGAAACGTCGAAGGGCATCCGCAGCGAGGTCGACCTCGTCATCCGATGCACCAACCAGCGCGGCGTCGTCACGAGCCCGGGCAAGGCCACGATCCTGCTCCCGAGCCGTGAGCACGGTGAGGTCATCCTCCCCGCGCCACCGGTGAACAACTTGCAGGGCATGCTCGAATACGAGATCGATCGACTGAAGCCCGAGTGAGCCGACCGACTCCGGCGACTTGACCGCCGGGTCGAGCCGTGGAGCCCGGTCCCAGGCGGCCTGACGCGCTGACATGGGTCGGGCGCCACCACTTCGACGGGACGGTCGGTGTTGTCGTCCGGCGAACTCTGCCCCCGGATGGAGCTCGCTCAACGGAAGGTCGGCGGGCGATTCACCCGGGGCTCGCCCCGGCGGTCGGCGGCCGGCTTGTTGCCGATGTGGGTGTATGCCAGGCCGTTCTGCTTGGCCATGTGGGGAGGCATCTCGATCGACTCCCAGATCGCCCGCACCGTGCCTTGGATCGCAATCGGGTTGCGTGCCGAGATCTGCGAAGCGATGTCGGCAGCGCGGGCACGGAGCTCGTCGAACGGCACGACCTCGGTCACCAACCCGATCCGCATCGCCGTCTCGGCGGTGATCCGTTCCTCGGTGCCCATGAGCGCCCATCGCAGCACCTCACCGAGCGGCACCCCGCGATGCAGCATCCCAATCGGCTCGAGCGCCGACACGATGCCGCCGTTCGCATGCGGATCGAAGAAGGTGGCGGTGTCCGAGGCGATCACGATGTCACACTCGTTCACCATGTACTGGCCACCGCCTGCGCACATCCCCTGCACCGCACAGACCACCGGCTTCCAGACCTTGTTAGTGCGCGGGCCGAGGTACTCGCCGGGGTCGGCGTGGTTCCAGACGTTCTGGTCGGCCCACCACATCCCGGCCTTGACGTCGATCCCCGTGCAGAAGGCCCGATCGCCGTTGGCACGCAGGACCGCGACGTGGATCTCGTCGGTTTCGCGCACGATGCCCCACGCTTGCTGCATCTCCCGGCACATCGTTTCGGTGAACGAGTTGAACTGATCGGGACGGTCGAGTGTGATGGTCGCAACGTGGTCGCCGACCTCGAACTCGATCGTGTCGAACTGATGCGCCGCGTCGGATGCTGCCATGGAAAACAGGTTACGGTTTTGGCGTATGTCGATGTCACTCGAACCACGCCGGGAAGAGCTCGAACGCTGGGTCGCGACTGTGGTCGGCGTGCCAGCGGTCGATCTGAAGCGGCGACCCGGCGGTGGCAGCCACCAAGCGTGGGACGTCCTGCTTGCCGGCGAGGCACGGTGGTTCCTCCGGGCCGACGCAATCGAGCCGGAGCCCTCGAAGCACTACTCGCTACGACGCGAGGCCGAGATCTACACAGCCGTGAACTCGATCGGACTGCCGAGCCCCCGCGTGCTCGGCGTGCACGACGAACTCGAAGCGGTGCTCCTCGAGCGATCCTCGGGCGACGCCTCGTTCGCTCGACTCGACCTCGCCGCGCAGACCGAGATCATCGACGACTTCGCTCCCTGGCTCGCCCGCCTGCACGCCGCCGACCCAACGACGCTCGTCCTGCCGAGCCTGGTGCCGGCGTCGACGATCGTCGAGGCAGTCCACCACGAGCTCGACCTGTGGGAACGCCGACTCGATGACTCCGCAACACCCGACCCGGTACTGACCGCGTGCTTCCACTGGCTTCGTGACCACGTGCCCGACACCGGCGACACCCCTCCGTCGCTCGTCCAGGGCGACACAGGACCTGGCAACTTCCTCCACGACGGTCACCGCGTGACCGCCATACTCGACTTCGAGCTCGGGCATCTGGGCGATCCCATGGAGGACCTCGCGTGGGTCGGCACCCGCAACGCACAAGAGCCCGTTCCCGATTTCGAACGGTTCCTCGAACGCTACGCCGAAGCGATCGGCGTCGCGGTCGATCGGGATCGGATCCGATATCACGCCCTGTTCGCCGAGCTCCGGATCGCCACCCTCGGAGCCGAGCGCGCCGGCACCGAACCCGACCTCGGAGCTGAGTACGGCAATCGCCTGATCTACGGCGCCCTGCACCGCCGCCTGACCGTCGAAGCGCTCGCCACCGCGATGGGCATTGAGCTCCCGGACGTCGCGCTCCCCGAGCTCGCCGACACCGACGACACGTTCTACTTCGATGCGGCGCTCCACCAGATGCGCCACAGCATCGGCCCGGCGATCGACGACCCGTGGGCCGATCGGCTGCTCAAGGGTCTGGCCCGGGTCACGAAATACCTCCGCGAGGTCGACCGCGCCGGGGACCGCCACGAGCGCGCCGAACTCGATGACCTCGAACGGCTGCTGGGTGACCGCCCGGCATCGGTCCGGGAGGGGGCGACTGCACTGCTGAAGCTCGTTCGCGCTCGCCGGCTCAGCGCGGCCGAGTTGCTGCCCTATGCGGCCGGGCAGGTCGCGCGGATGACCCAGCTCGTCGGCCCGGCGATGGGTCGTCTGGCAACAAGCCATCTCCCCGATGTGTGAAGCCACGACGATCCCCACTTCCGAGCCCGAGCTCAAAGAGGGTTCGGTTTACCGTGTATTCGGAGGAACGCACTCGACCGTGGGGGCAACGATGGACTTCCGACTTGACGGCAAAGTTGCAATCCTCACGGGCGCAAAGCGGTCCTGATCACCGCCCGCCGAACGTCGGGCGGCGCTTCTCAACCCAGGCGCGCACACCCTCGCGGTGGTCGGCCGTCTGCCCGGTCTCGATCTGGCGGCGCGACTCGATGGCGATTGCGTCGGCGAGCGAAAGCCGATCGGCATCGGCCACGTTTGCCTTCATCAGCGCGATCGCCGTCTGCGGCCCCTCGGCGAAGGTGCCTGCCCACGCTCGCCAGGCCCTGGCGAAGTCGGCGTCGGGCACGAGACGATCGAGCATCCCGAGCCTCAGCGCCTCCTCGGCCTCGACCGTCCGGTTCGACGCCAAGATGTCGAGCGCGGCGGACGGGCTGACGCGACGTGTCAGCAACCATGCCCCGCCGTAGTCGCCCGAAAACCCGAGCTTCGCCCACCCTCCGATAAACCGGGCCGATGCCGCGCCGATGCGGAGATCGCAGGCCAGCGCCAGCGCCATACCGGCGCCGACCGCGGGCCCGTTGACGGCGGCGATGGTGACGATCGGCGCCTCGTGCAGGAGGACGGACAGTTGCGCGCAGGAGGTCAGAAACGCCGCCCGCTCGTCGAGGGAGGGCGTCGTCCCGTCGGTCCGGCGGCCGCTGCCCACCCGAACGTCACCTCCGGCGCAGAACGCGTTTCCTTCGCCGGTCAAGACGATGCAGCCGACGTCCGGATCGTCGACCCACCCGCTGACGGTGCGCGCGATCGGGCCGTGCATGTCGTCGTGCAGGGCGTTCCGACTGTCCGGGCGGGTCAGCGTGATCACGCCGATCCGGTCGACGACCTCGAACCTCACCATTTCGTTGCTCAAGTCGGGGAGGTCGGAGGGTGACGGCGCGTCCACCGCGAAATCGTAGACTCATCTCGATGTCGGTTCCGGGCGCAAACAAGAAGGTGCACCAGGGCGTTGCCGATCTGATACGTCAGCGGATCGTGGCCGGGGAACTCGTCGAAGGACAACGACTGCCGCCCGAGGACGACCTCACCGCCCAATTCGGCATCGCCCGCACGACGCTCCGCGAAGCGCTCCGGGTCCTCGAATCACAGGGCCTGCTGGAGATCCGCCGTGGTCGAGGTGGTGGACCCGTCGTCACTCACCCCGATCTCGAGCCGATCTCCATGGCACTCGCCACGGTGTTGCAGCTCCAGGGCACGACTGTGGGTGATCTAGACGCAGCTCGGCAGATGATCGAACCGCAGATTGCCGGCCAGTTGGCTCGCCAGTGCGACACGGTCGATCTCACGCATCTGACCAAGGCCATCGACCTCGCGTCCGACGTCGCGGATCGCGGGGACGGGATCGCCTTCGGCCTGGCTGCGGTCGGGGTCCACGAGGCGCTGGTCGAGGCCTCTGGCAACAGCACGCTGGCGACGCTGACGCGACTGTTGCAGAGCATGCTCCGCGAGTACTACACGCGTCGGATGGACTCGATAGATCCGGAGTTGATGCGTCGTGCCGTCCGTGGCTATCGCAAGTTGCTTCGCCTGATCGTCCAAGGCGACGACGCCGGCGCCACCGCACACTGGCAGGCCACCATGCAGTACACGATCGGCGAACGCGACCCGAACGAACTGGTCACAATCGCCGCTGGCGCCTAGCCACTACTTCGGTTCGCGTGGCAGGCCCAACACCCGTTCGCCGAGCAGGTTGCGCTGGATCTGATGGGTGCCACCGGCGATCCGAGCCTGACGCGTCGCGTTGAGGTCGTGGCTCACCACGTCGCCATCCCGGTCGGTCGGATCCCACGCCTGCCCCGCGGCACCGGCGATATCGGCAATCAGCTCGGCGCACTGCTGCTCGAGCGAACCTCCCGCAAGCTTCATCATCGATCCTGCGGCGGGATGGCCACCTGCCAACGTTCCGTGGACGAACCGGTCGCGGACCCACTCGAGGAGGCGCTCGTTTGTGATCACCCGCATCATCCGGTCCCGGATGACCGGTTCGTCGATCGAACCAGCGGCGCGAGCCGCCCGCACGACCTGTCTGAGTCGGCGGCCGCCACCCGATCCACCCATGTAACCCGAGCGTTCGCTACCGAGAGTGCCCTGGGAGACTGCCCAGCCCTGGTTGACGTCACCGATGACCTTGTCGTGGCCAAGACGAACGCCTTCGAGAAAGACCTCGTTGAAGTGCAATCCCCCGGCGATGTCGACCAGTGGGCGAACCGTCACGCCCGGGGCGTTCATCGGCAGGACGAACATCGTGATGCCCACGTGGGGTTTGGGGGCATCGGGGTCGGTCCGGGCGAGCAGGAGTCCGAAATGCGCGTTGGCAGCGTACGACGACCACACCTTCTGCCCCTCGACCACCCATTCGTCGCCGTCACGAACCGCTCGGGTCCGCAGCGACACGAGGTCCGACCCGGCGTCCGGTTCGGAGAACAGTTGGCACCACTGTTCATCGGCGCTGACCAGGGCAGGTAGATATCGTCGCTTCTGCTCCTCGGTTCCCGAGGCCAGCAAGGTTGCCACGGCAAGGTGCATCCCGATGCCGAGCGGGCGCAATGACGGCGCGTCGTACCTGCGGTGCTCTTCGTCGACGACCCTGGCGTGCGCATGGCTCAGACCGCGCCCGCCGAATTCGACCGGGATGTGAACACCGGACAGTCCGGCTCGGGCGAGCTCGCTCTGGAGTTCACGGGCTCGGTCGACCAATGCCTGGTGTCCGTCCGGAGCCCGCGCGATCACGTCTTCGCGTTCGTCATCCGCTTCGGGGTCGAGCAGTTCGAACCGCGACGAGAAGAACCTCCTGACCTCGGCTCGGAACTCTTCGATCGACACGTGGGCGTCAGCCATACCCTTAAAATAGGTCAAGATTTATGTTCCCGCCAAGCCGAGGAGCCCGGGGACCAACCGCTTCGTGCGGCTGGCCGTAAATGGGTTAATATTTTCTCATGGATCATCCGTGGGACCGACGACTGGGCTTCTGGTGGATCGCCGAAGACTCACCCGACGCGCCAGCCATTCTCGACAGCGCGAACGGGTCGAGGACGTACGGCGAGTTGGCTGGCGACGCACACCAACTCGCCAACCTCTTCCGATCGCTCGGTGCTGAGCACGGAGACGTCATCGCCGTGCTCGCCGACAACGGCACCACGTTGATCGAGTGCTCCCTCGCCGCACAGGAGTCGGGGCTCCATTTCATCCCCCTCAACACTCACCTGACCGCCAACGAACTCGCAGCGATCATGGAGCACTCGGGCGCCAAAGTCCTGGTCGTCGGCGAACGGTTCGCCGAACTGCTCGACGGACTCGACGCCGTGGCACCGGAACTCGTCGTCCTCTCCGTCGGCTCGATCCCCGGTCGGCTGTCGCTGGCCGATGCGAGGGCCGACCTCCCGCGCACCCCGCCGCCCGACCGCAAGCCGGGCAGTCTCTTCGTCTACACCTCGGGCACCACCGGAAAACCCAAGGGCGTCCGCCGACCGATCCCCGACGGAGACGTCGGTGAGATCGCGAACGACGCAGCGCTCTTCGGTCGGGCGTTCGACTTCCGACCCTTCGGCGGCCCCATGCTCGTGTCGACGGGAATGTTCCACGGCGGGTCGCACAGCTACTACATGGGCGGGCTGAACGTCGGCCATGCGCTCGTGATCATGCCCAAGTTCGACCCTGAGCGTGCGCTGCAACTGATCGAACAACACCGCGTCACAACTGGCTACATGGTGCCCACCCAGTTCCACCGACTGCTGCAACTCCCCGCAGAGGTGCGCGACCGGTACGACGTGTCGAGCCTGCACTCGATCGTGCACTCCGCTGCGCCGTGTCCACGGCCGGTGAAGGAGCAGATGATGGCGTGGTGGGGGCCCGTGATCTGGGAGACCTACGGCGGCATGGAAGGCGCCGCCACGATCGCCAAGCCGCATCGCTGGCTCGAGAAGCCGGGCACGGTCGGTCGGGCCATCAAGGGGATGCGGATCACCATCCTCGACGACGACGACAACGAGCTCCCGCCCGGGGAGGTCGGCCACATCTACCTCGACAACGGTGTCGGGTTCTCGTACCACGACGATCCTGAACAGACGCAGTCGGTGTTTCGGGGGCAACGATTCAGTCTGGGCGACATGGGACACCTCGACGAGGACGGCTACCTGTTCATCTCCGACCGGGCCAAGGACATGATCATCACCGGCGGCACCAACGTGTATCCGGCGGAGATCGAGGCCACCCTCCTGCAGCACCCGGCGGTGCACGACGCCGGGGTCATCGGCATCCCCGACCCGGACTGGGGCGAGACGGTGACCGCCCTCGTCCAACTCACGCCCGACGTGACCCCGAGCGACGAGATCCAGACGGAGCTGACCTCCTTCTGTAAGGAGCGTCTCGCCAGTTACAAGGTTCCGAGGCGCTGGGAGTTCCGCGCCGATCTGCCTCGTACCGAGGCCGGCAAGTTGTACAAGCGCAAGATCCGCGAGGAGTACGTCGCCGCCATGGAGACGACCTCGTGAGCGGCGATCCCCGCCCGACCCACGACTCGTTGCAAGTGGACGCGGAACTCGAGCAGGAGTTCCAGAAGGCGTTGCAGCACCGACTGACCGATGAGGACATCGTCAAGGCCCAGCTGTTGCTCGGCATCGACGTGGCGTCCAAGCAGCGAGAACTCAATTCCGTCGCCACCGAAGACGCACTCCGGAACTGGTCGCTCGGCGTCGGCGACGACAATCCGCTGTACACCGATGCCGACTACGGCCTCGAAACACGATGGGGGACGCAGATCGGCCACGGCACCCAGATCGGTCATATCAAGACGCCGATGCTCGGCGACCCGATCCCGGCTGAGATCAAAGCGCAGACGAAGGGGATGTTCCGAGGCGTCCACGTGTTCGTCTCCGGCGGGACGTGGGAGTGGTACCGCCCGCTCCGACCGGGCGACCGGATCTACAGCTTCCGTGGCGAGGACTCGCTTGACACCAAGCAGTCCGAGTTCGCCGGGCGCTCGGTGATCCAGGTGAGTCGGGACGTCGCGATCAACCAGTTCGGCGAGGTGCTCGGCGTGTATCGCATCCTCCGGGTGCTCACCGAACGAAAGGAGTCGCGCACGTTGGGGAAGTACGCAGCGATCGAGCCCGCTCACTACACCGACGCCGATTACGAGCGCATCGACGAGATCTACGCTCAAGAACGCCCTCGAGGCGCAGAGAAGCGGTACTGGGAGGACGTCGAGATCGGGGACGAACTCGACCCGATGGTCAAGGGCCCTACGACGATCACAGAGATGATCGCGTTCCATGCCGGTGGGTACGGGTTCGTCCCGTACGGACTGCGTTCGAGCCGCGTCGGTTACAAGAACCGCAAGCGGATCGCGCCCTTCTACATCAAGAACGCACAAGGTGTGTACGACGTCGCCCAACGCCTGCACTGGGACTCGGAGTGGGCGAAGGCAATCGGCAACCCGATGGCCTACGACTACGGGGTGCAACGCCAGTGTTGGTTCTACCACCACGTCTCGGACTGGGCCGGAGACGACGCTTGCATCATCGCCATGAACGATTCGATCCGCAAGTTCAACTACATGGGCGACACCCAGTTCCTGTCCGGCAGCATCGTCGCGAAGCGCGAGGCCGACGGCCAGAAGGTCGTCGACATTGACCTCCACATGGTCAACCAACGTGACACCGAGACCGCCTACGCGACGGTCACCGTGGCCCTCCCCTCCCGCTCCGACGGACTCCCACTCTTCCCCCGGGTTCCGGTCGAGCTCGCCCGCCAGGCCGCGACCATGTTCGCCCGTCACACCGATCTCGCTGCCCAGCGCCGCCGGACTCGATGAGCCTGTCCGACGACCGAGCCACGTTGACCGAGCAGTGGTACCGCGAAGGCTTTTACGGTCACGAAACCATCGCCGACCACCTCCGGGTCGGAGCCGAGTCGTTCCCGCACACGGCGATGCACTTCGTCGGGGGTCCCGAGCCGTCATCGATCAGGCTCGGCGAGTTGCACCGTCGCGGGCTCGGCGTGGCGGCCGGCCTCGCCGAACTCGGTGTGGGACCCGGCGACATCGTCGCTGTCTGGGTGCCGAACTGGCTCGAAGGCGCTCTCGCGTACCAGGCTGCCCTGATGCTCGGCGCGACCGTCGTGCCGATCATCCACATTTACGGACCACACGAGGTGAGTTTCATCCTGCGCCAGTCCGGCGCCCGGGTGCTCGTGCTACCCGACCGGTGGCGCAACATCGACTACCGCGAGCGGTTCGACGCCCTGGTCGACCTGCCCTCATTGGAGCACGTCGTGGTGATCGGGGACGACGGACCTCGTGGAGCGATCCCCTGGCGTCGGGTCGCGAACAACGACCCGATCGCCTCCCTCCCGACAACGCGGCCCGATGATCGTTGCCTGCTGATCTACACCTCGGGCACGACCGCCGATCCCAAGGGCGTGCAACATACGACGAACACCCTCATCGCCGAGATCCGTTCAACCGCCGCCGCGCTCGGCGACCGACGAGGAGTGAACCTAGCTGCGTTCCCCGCCGGGCATATCGCCGGGGTGCTCGGGCTCCTGCGGATGTTCGTCCTCGGCACCTCCACGGTTGTCATGGACCAGTGGGATCCTGCGCTCGCGGCGAGACTCGTCGACGAACACCGCATCACCACCACGGCCGGAGCCCCGGTTCACCTCGCCTCGCTGATGGACGAAGCCGAACGGCAGGGCACAAGCCTGAGGACAATCGACAACTACATGGTCGGCGCAGCGAGCGTCCCGGCCAACCTCGTCGAGCGTGCTGACCGAATCGGCCTTCCGGTGTACCGCGCGTACGGTTCGAGCGAGCACCCGGTCATCAGTACCGGGACGCCGGCTCATCCCCTCCACAAGCGTTGCGGCACCGACGGATCGCTCACCCCGGGAAATGTGATCCGCCTCCTCGACGAAGACGACCAGGAGGTAGGGGTGGGCGCGGACGGAGAGATCGTCAGCCTCGGCCCGGAGTTGTTCGTCGGGTACACCGACCCAGCGCTCAACGCTGAGTCGTTCCTACCCGGGGGTTGGTTCCGCACCGGCGACATCGGTCGACTCGATGTCGATGGCTTCCTCACGATCACCGACCGCAAGAAGGACGTGATCATCCGAGGTGGTGAGAACATCGCGTCCAAGGAAGTCGAGGACCTGCTGATGCAGCACCCCTCCGTCACCGAGGCGGCGGCCGTCGGCAGGCCGGACGAGAAGTACGGCGAGCGCGTCGCCGTCTTCGTGCGGCTGGCGGACGGCCACACACTCGATCTCGACGAGATCCGTCGCCACTTTGCGTCGATCGGCGTCGCCACGCAGAAGACGCCCGAACACCTCGAGTTCGTCGACGAGTTCCCCCGCACCCCGAGCGGAAAGGTCCGGAAGGTGGATCTCCGGTCTCGGCTGCGATCAACCTGACCCGTTCGCAGTAACGTTCTGACAGTGCCGTCACCCTGAGGAGTCCGCATGCAACTCGTTGGTTCTAGTGCTCTCGTCGTCGGGGGTGCCGGCGGGCTCGGCGCCGCGACCGTTCGGCGACTCGTCGCCGCCGGCGCGATGGTCGTCATCGCCGATTTGGCGGAGGACGCCGGTTCGGCCCTAGCGGCCGAACTCGGCGATCACGCCGTCTTCGTCAAGACCGACGTTCTCTCCGAGGACAGCCTCGGCGAGGCAATCCTGGCAGCAACGGACATGGCCCCACTGCGGGTCTCTGTCGACACCCATGGTGGGCCGGGCGGCGGACGGACACTCGACCGCGAAGGTAACCCGCTCGCCTTCGACACGTTCATGCAAGTCGTGCAGATCTTCCTGCACGGCACGTTCAACGTGCTTCGCCTCACTGCGTCGGCGATGTCGAGGAACGACCCGGACCCCGAGACCGGCGAGCGCGGCGTGATTGTGAACACCGCATCGATCGCGGGCTACGAGGGCACCATCGGACAGGTCGCCTACGGTGCCGCCAAGGGCGGCATCATCGGAATGACGCTTCCGGCGGCACGCGATCTCTCAGTCGTCGGCATCAGGGTTGGCACGATCGCTCCCGGCGTCTTCGCCACACCTGCTTACGGCCAGTCACTCGACGCAATCGAGGCCGAGTGGGGACCGATGGTCCCGTTTCCTAAGCGCATGGGTCAGCCCAACGAATACGCACGAATGGCCATGGCGATCATCGAGAATCCGTACTTCAATGGCGAGACGATCCGCCTCGACGCCGGTATCCGCTTCCAGACGAAGGGCTCGCGCTCGTGAGCGGACGCTCACCACAGCGTGATCCGCTCCAGGAGGTCAACGGTCCAGCCGGTCCCGCGCCACGCCGTCGCGCCGGTTCGATCCGGCGGACATCGACCATCGATGGGACCTGGCCAGGGGGGTGGGGCACCCAACTCGAACTGACGGGGCGGGCGCGAGACGCGGTCACCCAATCCTACGCCGATCCGCCTGTGACCGTTAGCGCCGCTACGACGCAGGTCGGAATCGGCGCAAACCGGCTGATCGAGAACATCGCCGCGACGCCGGAATCAGCGGGCATCAACGACCTCGTCGGTTGCCGTGGGGGAGGCTACCTTCGGTCGGCACTGGCCGAGTTCGTGCCACACGAACTCGAGGCCGGCACGCCGTTGTATCTCTTGCTCGATGACATCTCGGGCGCCTCACTCGTGGCGGGCATCGCCTGGTCGCGGTGGACGGACGAATGGGTCCGAGTCGATCCAGATCGCCCACGTCCTGACATGGAAGGCGTGTGCATCGGATTCGCTCCTGGAGGTTCGGCACTCGTCGAACAGCGCAGTGGGCTCGCGTCCCAGCGGGTTCAGATCGTTCCGCAGCTGACGACCGACGACGACCCCCATGGCTGGCACGAACTCGCGACTTTGCCCGACGTCTCATTCCGGCGGGCGCGGAGGATCGACGTGTGGCGCGACCCGGTCGACGGCACGATCATGATCGACTCCGGGTTCCAGGACTCGATGGGCGACCCCGACCATGGCCGGGTCGCGGTCCACGAGTACATCCTGCGGGCCACCGTCGATCCTGGCTCGATGCTCGTCACATCGGTCGATCCCGATCCGCGAATCCTGCCGTTCCTGACCTGCCCAGATGCCGTCGGGACGGCAACCGCCGTCATCGGCACTCCGGTCGCGGCCTTGCGTACGACCGTGCTCGAACGACTTGCGAAGGTCAACGGGTGCACTCACCTCAATGATGCACTCCGGGCTCTGGCCGAGGTCCCGACCCTGCTCGATCAACTCGACGCCGTCATTTGCTCGCCGAACGTTGCTCGGTGAGCATCCGCCATCGGGGCGCTAGTCGGCCGCCGAGGACCGCCAGCGCGATCAGCGACGTCGCCCCAGACGTCAAGAACGCGGTCCGATAGCCCACGCCGCTCACGATCAGACCAATCAGTGGTGCAGTGAGAGCGATCGACACGTCCATGAGCATCGTGAACGTCGCCATCGCAGAGGACCGCTCGCCCGGTGCGATCCCTTCGACCACGACCGGGATCAATGACGGTGTCTGCAGTGCCATACCGCCAGCGAGTACTGCAGCCGCGACGAACACTCCTGCGGGCACCGACCACATCGCCACGATCACCGACCCGAACGCGGACAAGCCGAGCGCCGTGGAGCCGGTTCGGACGGGACCGAACCGGTCTGGTGCCGAAGCGAACACGATACGCACGGCAGCGATGCTGAGCGATGCGACGGTGAAGACGAAACCGATGCGCTGGAGCCCGATCTCAGGGCCGTAGAGCGGCACGAACGTGCTGAACGTGACGAACCCGACGACGCCGAACGCGGCCACGACCCCGGGAGCCAACCCGCTGGGATGGATCCACCGAGACGGCGGTCCACCCAGATCGCCCGGACGGTGTGGAAGGAGCATCGACACGGCAGCCCCGACCAACGCCAAGGCAGCGAGGACGAGCCAGACCGTGTCGTAGGACGAGGCGTTCAAAATGGCCTCGCCAATCACGGGACCGAACCCGAGGCCTAGGTGGAATGCCACCAGGATGTAGCTCGCGGCCTCCCCACGGCGCGATTCGGGCGCAAGGTCGATCGCGAGGACCGTGGAACCCGTCATCGACGCTGCCTGGGCGGTCCCCATGAACAGACGCGATGCGATCGCAAGCGGCACCGTGTCGGCGACGAGCAGCAGCAACAACCCGAGCGTCGACGTGACGCAACCAATCACCAGCAAGCGCCTGGCGCCTCGGCGGTCTCCGAGCCGTCCGAATCCGACCCGAGTGAAGAGTGCTGCGACAGCGAAACTTCCCATCACGAGGCCAGCGGTCGCCTCGGTACCACCGAGTTCCTCGACGACGAACTTCGGCATCAGCGGGTTGGACGCCCCCATTCCGACGAAGTAGAGCATCGTCGCAGCGGCGAGCGTCAAGAACTCCCGGCTCAGCAGTCGTTCCTCTCCGTGCCCCGACGGCATCGAGGTCGAGATCGGGAACGAACTTGACACGGCCGTCAACCATATCGACATGGGAGTCCTGGCGCCGAACGCAACAGGAGCCGGTGACCGTGGCCACCGGCTCCTGCTCGTTGTTTTCGCGTAGTTGTTACATCGATCAGCCGAGGCTGAAGCAGCTCGTCTGCAGGTCGCCGGAGGCTCCGTTGCCGGAGTCGCCCACGTTGGTCGACGAGAACTTGCCGCCCTGCATGTCGAACATCCAGAAGCAGCTCAGACCGGGCTGGAAGCCGTCGGCCACGTAGCTGACCGGTGCGGCCAACAGGCCGTCGAGAGTCTCACCCGAGATGGCCTGGTACACGCTGATCACGTCGGCAGCAGTGACGTCGGCGTCGCCAGCCGGGCCGTTTTCTCCCATCGCCTTGCGGAAGAGCTCGAGCGCCGACCAGGTACTCGTCGCCGACGAGTTGCGAACGTCGTCGCCATCGCCGTACTTCTCGTTGATGTCACGGTACAGCTGCACCGGCTCGGCGTCCGCCCACCACGGGAAGCCGTTCAGGGCACCGACCAGGCGGATGTCGAGCGTCTCGAAGTCGGGGGCCGTGACACTGTTGTTCGCCGCTGAGAAGGCGCCGGTGAATCCCTGAAGCAGGCACTCGTCGATCACAGAGAGCGCAGTCTGCGGAGCGAGACCAAGGTTGATCACTTCGGCACCGAGGTTGCTCAGCTCGAGGCAGGGAGCGGTGTAGCTCGGGTCGGCAGCACCGACTGTCACGAGCCCTTTGTACTCCACGTCGATCATCGGTCCGACGATCCCGTACAGCCCGCCGGCCTGAGCGCACGCCGGGACCTCGGCACACACCGCTGCGGAGAAGGACGACAGACCCGCTCCCTTGGTAGCGACCATCGTCGAGGCGGCCGTCGCTGGGTTGGACGGTGAGGTCACGAAGTACGTGTTCGGCCAATGAGCATCGGCAGTGTCCATCGGACGGTTGTTGGCCGTACCACCGATCATCGGGATGCCAGCGGCCGTGATCGTCTCAGCGATCGCATTCTCGGCCGTCGAGTCCTGGACAAGGATGCCAACGACTCCGGCGTCGAGCAGCCTCTGAGCGGCGGCGACAGCGCCTTCGCCGGTGGACTCTCCGTCCTCGGCGACGATCTCGACGGGGTGGCCGTTCACGCCGCCCATCTCCTCGTTGACCCACCGAGCCCACGCCTTGGCGACACCATCAGTCATGCCGTAGGTGCTGGCGGTTCGGCCGGTCTCGGAATACACGAGACCGATCTTGATCGGAGTCCCATCGGCGACCATCGGCTCTTCAGTGGCCGGGGCCTCCGTCGCGGCCGGGGCCTCCGTCGCAGCCGGGGCCTCCGTCGCAGCCGGGGCTTCGGTGGCCGGTGCGGTGTCGCTGTCGCTGTCGTCGCCACCGCATGATGCAACGGTGAGCGACAATACTGCCACAGCAGCAATTGCCACTCTGTTGCGGTATTGCTTGCGTGAAATCACGTTAAATATTCCCTCCCCTAGTTGCGGCGTGGTCTAACCGGCCTGCGACCGGGCCACGACGCATTTCTGACAATCGTATCACCTCGCCGAGACAATATCTAGACCTCATTTGAGAGAGACCCAACGTGAACGTTGCCCACGAGTGAGTTGACAGCATCGTCAGAAATCCGCCAACCTTACTGGAACTAAAGGGGGGGGTACGCAGTGTCATCGATTCTGCCGTTCATCGTCGCGGGCATCGCCTTCGGGTCCATTTACGGGCTTGCCGCGACAGGACTGGTGTTGACGTACAAGACGTCAGGCATCTTCAACTTCGGACATGGAGCGTTGGCCACGGCCGCCGCCTACGTCTTCTACTGGATGCATTACGACCATGGCTGGGACTGGAAGCTTTCTGCCGTGGTGTCCATCCTGGTGGTTGGCCCTGTGCTCGGACTCGTCATGGAACGCATCGCACGTGTGCTCGCGCACCAGCGCACGGCGTGGAAGGTCGTTGGGACAGTGGGACTCATCTTGCTGGTCCAGGGCATCGGAACACTTAAATACGGCTCCGACACGAGGGCGGCACGGCCCACGTACCTCCCGAGTGGTGACGATTTCTTCCGCTTCGCAAGCGTCAACATCCGCTACTCGCAGGTCACAGTGAGCGCGATCGCACTGATCGTCGTCATCGCGCTCTACGTGCTCTTCCGCTTCACACGTTTGGGCATCGCCATGCGTGCCGTAGTGGACGATCCAGATCTGCTTGATCTGCAGGGCATCAGCCCGACCCGCGTCCGGCGTACTTCGTGGATCATCGGAGCGACGCTGGCGTCGCTCTCCGGTGTACTGATCCTACCCTTCCTCGGCCTCAACGCGATCACCCTGACCTTCCTGGTGGTGCAGACGTTCGGCGCAGCGGCCATCGGCGCCTTCGCCAGTATTCCTCTTGCGTTCGTCGGCGGCCTGGTGGTCGGCGTCGGCGAGTCCATCCTCACGAAGTACGAGATCACCTATCCGACGATCGCCGGCCTCTCGAAGGGCCTGCCGTTCATCATCCTGATCATCGTGATGCTGGCGACACCGAAGCACAAGCTCGCACCACCGTCGGCCGCCGAAGCTCGGCCGGCCCTCGAATGGCGCGGACCGATCTCGCTCCGCTTGGGCGTTGGGACGGCTGTGTTCGCCGTGCTGGCGGCGGTCCCATTCTTCACTGAGTCGAAGCTCAACCCGTATTGGATCACCGCCCTGTCGGTCACGCTCGTCATGTTGTCACTGGGCCTGCTGGTGCGGACCGCCGGCATCGTCTCGCTCTGTACGGCCGCGTTCATGGCGATCGGCGCAGTCTCGTTCTCGCAAATGCACGTCGACGTGGGGTTCCCATGGTTCGTCGCAGTACTGCTCGCCGGCTTGATCGCAGTGCCCGTTGGTGCGCTCGTCGCGATTCCATCGATCCGACTCTCCGGCCTTTTTCTTGCCCTGGCGACGCTTGGGTTCGGATTACTCATCGAGCGGGTCTTTTACCGTCGTTCGTTCATGTTCACCTTGCTCGCTGAAGGCCGCAAGGCTCCACGGCCTAGCTGGGCGGACTCGAATCGGGCCTACTACTGGGTGGTCCTTGCGTTCGTCCTCGCCGCGGTAATCGTGATCGCCGCGATCAACCGCGGCCGACTTGGCCGTATCCTCGCAGCGACCGGTGAATCTCCCCGAGCGGTCTCCACGCTCGGTCTCAGCGTCAACACCTCGCGGGTGATCGTGTTCTGCATCGGCGCCTACATCGCCGCGATCGGTGGAGCGCTCCAAGCCGGTGCCACCCAGCAGATCTCGGCGGAGAGCATCTACTACTCGTCGTTCAACTCGATTGTGCTGATCGCGATTCTCGCCCTGGCGCCGTTTCGAGTGCCGTGGTACGCGATTTTTGCCGGTGTCACGCAAGTCATCCCGGCCTACATCGAGGGGCACAACACCGTGCACGTGCTGACCATCATTTTCGGCTTCTTCTCGATCGTGATCGCACTCCAGGGCGGACCTCACGGGATGCCGCCGAAACTCCAGCAGTTCTTCGAAGCGAAGTTCGGCCCGAGTCATCTCCGGACGCGCCGACCCGTCTCTCCGGGCGAGGTCGACCTGCGGCGCCCGGTGCCCGACGTCCTTACTGGGGGTGCCCCAGGTCTGGCGATCGACGAACTGACGGTCCGCTTCGGGGGACTCGTCGCCGTCCACGAGGTCACACTCCGGGCACCGGTAGGCCGGATCACCGGCCTGATCGGGCCGAACGGCGCCGGCAAGACGACTACGTTCAATTCGTGCAGCGGTTTGAACCGCCCGACGTCCGGCAGGGTCACGTTGCACGGTCGTGATGTGTCGAAAACCTCGGCACCAGGTCGCGCCCGTCAAGGGCTCGGCCGAACGTTCCAGATCATGGAGTTGTGCGAGTCGCTCACCGTCGCCGACAACGTCGCGCTCGGCCGCGAATCGAGTCAGGCCGGAGCCAGGGTGCTCAGCCAGGTGTTCGCTCCCCGATCCGACATCGAGGTCCGAGATCTGGTGACCGCCGAAGCGCTCGAGCTCTGTGGGATCACTGACTTGGCATCGACACAGGCAGGGGCGCTTTCCACCGGTCAGCGACGACTCGTCGAACTCGCCCGCTGTCTCGCTGGTCCCTTCGACATCCTCCTTCTCGACGAGCCCTCATCGGGCCTCGACCACGACGAGACGGCACGGTTCGGCGAGATCCTGCAATCTGTCGTCCGCGAGCGGGGGTGCGGCATCCTGCTCGTGGAGCACGACATGTCGCTCGTCATGGACGTGTGTAAGTACATCTACGTGCTCGACTTCGGGCGTCTCATTTTCGAGGGCACGTCGGCCGAGGTCGCTACGAGCCCTGACGTGCAGGCGGCCTACCTCGGCACCGAGACCTCTCACACCGCCGAACTAGAACGCACCCATGAATCCCATGAGCACGCCGAACCGGTTGACGGGAACGAACAGCACGAATCGAAGGGAGCCCAGTCATGAGCGAGAGCACTTCTGTGCCCGCATTGGAACTGAAAGGCGTGACTGCCGGATACGAGAACACGACGATCCTGCGCGATGTACAACTCGTGGTGCCGGCAGGGTCGGTCGTCGCGCTCATCGGCCCCAACGGAGCGGGGAAGTCCACCTTGCTCAAGACTGTCTCGGGTCTCGTCAAGCCGACTTCGGGAACCGTCCAGTTGTTCGGTGAGGACGTCACCGAGTTGCAACCCAATCGGCGTGCCCGCAAGGGCTTGTGCCACATCCCTGAGGGACGAGGCATTTACAAGCGGTTGACCGTGCGCGAGAACCTCCTCATGCAGGCAGACGCGGGCGATGAGGAGGGAGCGATCGAGCGGGCGACAGAGGCGTTCCCGGTACTCGGTAAGCGCCTCCAACAGTTGGCCGGGACGCTGTCGGGCGGCGAGCAGCAGATGTTGTCGATGGCCCGTACCTACACCCGCGACCAACGTCTGATCCTGGTCGACGAGGCGTCGCTGGGCCTGGCTCCGATCATCGTGGACGCGATTTTCGCGTTCTTGCACAGGATCGTGGCCGAGAAGGGCACCTCGTTGCTCATCGTCGACCAGTTCGTCCATCGCGCCCTCGACATGGCACAGACCGCATACGTGCTGAACCGGGGCGAGATCACCCTCTGGGGGACGTCCGAGGAACTCAGCAACATGGACGTGTTCGCTGAATACCTAAGCAGTCACTGAGCACGCCGGTCTCGGCTTCAGAGGAAATCGTCGAGGAGCGCCACCATTGCCGCCGGCTGATCGCTCTGAATCGCGTGACCGGCACCAGGGACCGACTCGACCCGGACATTGGGGAGGCGCCGACGGAACTCGTCGACGTCCTCGGGGAGGACGAACACCGACTCTCCGCCGACCATCAGCATGGTCGGGACCGTGATCGTGTCCACGTCGTCCCACATCGGGGTGAAGTCGACCCACCTACGTGACACGTCCGTCCGATCCGCGCCGCCGAGGTCGTAGCGCCAGCGCCATCGCCCGTCGGGGAGTCGAACCATGTTGTGCCGGAGGCCGCGCCGAACCCCGGGTTCGGTACGGAACGGTGATGCCGCCATCGTGACATCGAAGACCGCCTCGAACGATTCGTAGATCGGCGGCCCGCTCACCAGCGCAACGGTGCCGCGCTGCTCGGGCGTCATGACTCGACCTTCATCGTTGACCGATGGCGTGACGTCGACGATCACTGCGCGGCGCACGAGGTCGGCACGAGTGGCCGCCAGGCGGGTCGTCGTCGCACCACCGAGCGACATGCCGACCACACCGGCGGCGCTCGGCGCCACCCGTTCCATCACCTCGGCGACCGCTATCGCATTCTCCCACGGCCCGTAGTTGCCGTCGCTACGTCGATCCGAGTGCCCGTGGCCGGGGAGGTCGATCGCCAGCGCCGGTCGACCGAGGGCGACGATCACGCTGTCCCACGTGTGGGCGTTCTGTCCGCCGCCGTGCAGGAACACGACCTCGGGATCGGAATCGCCCCAACGGATCACGCTGAGCATCTGCCCCGATCCGAGCGTGACCGACGCTCGACGCGGCACGTGCGGACCAGGCCACGCGACGCTCATCTCGGCCGCGTTCTCAGCGACCAGCGCGAACTCGTCGTAGGGCTCGGCGTCGTCGAGCGCTGGGGGGAATTCGAGTGCGGACATCAGTGCTCCCTTCGATCGAGGAAACGGGCAATACCTTCCTGGAGTGACGGTCCCGTCACGAGTGCGGCGAAGCGTTCGCTCTCGAGGGCGACGAAGTCGCCGAACCACAGTCGCTCGGTCCCAACGAAGTTCGACTTCATCGACCTGAGCGCATCCGACGACGCATTGCGGAGCTTCGTGACAGCGGTCCAGGCGAGCCCGGCGCCGGCACAGGACCCATTGATCGCGGCGATCGTCTCGGCTGGCATCTCGTGGAGGAGGTCCGCCACTTCCGGGTCGCGGCGGTCGGGTATCGGTGGCGCAAGTTCGTTCAGATCGCAGCATGAAGCGTCGAGATCCGCTCCGGGGCAGAAGAAACGATCGCCGGCCACGGTCAGCACGACGATCCGAACGTCGGTTTGGCGAGCCACGGCTTGCAAGGTGTCGCTCATCTCAACGGCCCCGCCATTCGGGCGGGCGCTTCTCGAGGAACGAGCGCACGCCCTCTTCGGCGTCGGCGGCCCCGGCAATCGCCCTCGTTGCCGCGTCGGTACGCTCCCAGCCTTGCTCATGGTCGTCGGCGATCCGGTCGTTCACCGCCGCCAGGCAAGCCCGGACCGACAGCGGCGCATTCCGGCAGATCCGGTGCGCCATCGCCGTCGCCGTGGCGAGGACCGAGCCGGGCTCGGCCAACGCGTTCACGAAACCCACCGAGTGGGCGCGCTCGGCTGAGATCGGTTCACCGGTCAGGATCAGTTCACGCGCCACGTTGAGCGGCAGCGATTGCGGACCGCGGAAGAGTCCACCACATGTCGGGACGACGCCGATCGACACCTCAGGCAGACCGAAACGAGCGTCAGTCGACGCCACGACCAGGTCGCAGGCCATCACGATCTCCATTCCGCCCCCCAGCGCGAAACCTTCGATGGCTGCGATCAGCGGTTTGGTGCGCCGGCGTCTGATGATCCCGTACTCGCCCCCGCGCTCGGTCACGTAATCGCCGCCAGCGGTCAGGTCGCTACCCGCGCAGAAGAACGTCGGCCCCCCCGTGAGTACGCCGATCCAAAGGTCCGGGTCGTCATCGAGCTCGTCGAGTGCTGCACTCAGCTCGTTGGCCAGAGCACGATCGACCGCGTTGCGCTTCTCCTCCCGCTGAAGGGTGACGACCAGGATGTGGCCGTCGCGTCTGCACTCAACGAGTTCGGTCACCGTGCGCCGGGTGCGTCGGTGCCGTTGGCGGGCGCTGGTGGAACGTGAGGGAATAACTCCTCGAACGTACCGACGGTCATCCGACGCATCGATGCCTCGTCGACGTCGTCGAATAGTTCGTGCAACGTCTTTTGAGTGTGGCCGAACGTACCCTCGATGTGCGGGTAGTCGCTGCCCCAACAGACGTTCCGCCACCCCATCGCCGTCATCGCAGTGACCGCCGATCGGTCGTGCTGGAACGAGGCGTACACGTTCTCGTACAGGTACTCGCTCGGGAGACGCCGTAGCTGCGGATTCACCATCGACTGGTGCTGACGGTACGCCTCGTCGAGTCGATCGGCCACGAACGGGCCCCAGGTCGCGCCACCTTCGGACACCAGCGCCTTGATGCCCGGATGCCGGTCGAAGACCCCCGACGAAATCATCTTGGTGATGGCCCGTTGCCCGCCGTAGGTGGTCTCCATGTAGTTGATCAGTGCCCCGCCGGGCCCACGGAAGTAGGCACCGTGCATCGTCGAGGCATCATGGGCCTCAGTGCCGATGTGGAACGCGACGACGAGACCGGTCTCTTCGATCGCGGACCACACCGGTTCCCAGTCGTCGGTGTAGTGCCAGTCGCGGGCGCCAAGACCCGGGGTGACCGAAAAGTACGCAGCTGCAAACCCGATGTCCGCGACACGGTGGATCTCGGCGACGGCGTGCTCGGCATCGAGGAGTGGGATCGTGGCCGTGCACACGTAGCGTGAATCGAAGCGCTGGTATTCGAACGCCCAGTCGTTGATCGCCGCACAACCGGCGGCGAGCAGCTTCGGGTCCTGGATCGACGACATCCAGATGCCGATCGACGGGTAGACGAGCTCAGCCCAGATCCCCTCCTGGTCGAGATCGTGCAAACGGAGCCTCATGTCGTTTGCGCCCGGGGCTCGCTCTTCGACGGTCAGTCCGTTCACGTCGGTGAGGCCGGTGACCTTGGGCATCTGTCGCCGGAACGCCTGCCCGTCGATGTGGAGCGTCTCGTGCGTTCCGTCCGGGTCCTTCTCGGACCGCGGCATTCGATCGGCGAGATCCTTCGGCAGGCTCGAGGCAAACAGGTCGTCCGGCTCGACCAGATGAGAGTCGCCGGAGTTGGCCCAGATTTTCATGGTGGCTCCTTCAGGATGTGATGGGACGGAATCGCGGCGTCGACATCTCGTCGTTCACGTGTTCGAAGACGATCTCGACACGGTCACCGATCTTCACGGTGTCAGGGTCGACGTCGATGATGTTGACGAGCATCCGTGCGCCGGCACCTTGGGTTCCGTCGAGCTCGACCACGCCCGACACGTACGGACAGCAGTCGATCAGGTCGGGGTGGAGTGGATGCCGAACAACGGTGAAGCTGTAGATCGTGCCGGTGCCCGGCAACTCTCGGAAATCGTGGTCGCGCGACTGACACTTGAAGCAGAACGGCGACGGCGGCATGCGGAAGGTCCCGCACCCCGTGCAGTGCTGGCACACGAGCCGGTCGTCCTTGGCTGCGTCCCAGAACGGCTGGGCCATCTCGTCGGCGTGGGTCTCGAACAGAATCGTCGGGAACACGCCCTTGGTAAGGGGTCCGAAATCTCCAGCCATGATCAGACGTCCTTCCGCAAGATGGCTCCGGAGACGGGCAGGCCGGCCGGCCCTCCCGTCACGAGGGCGACTTCGGCGCCCTCGACTTGGTTGGCGGCTGTCCCGCGCAACTGCTCGACGGCTTCGCGTACGTGCGTCATGCCGATGATGTACGCCTCGGAAAGGTTGCCCCCGTGGGTGTTGACGGGGATCGACCCTGTTCCGTACCTGATGTTGCCATCGGCGACAAACGGACCGCCTTCGCCAATCGGACAGAAGCCGTAATCCTCGAGTTGGATCAGCACCATCGGAGCGAAGTGGTCGTAGAGCAAGGCGACGTCGACATCGGACGGACCCACACCCGCCATCTCGTACATCCGCTGGGCGACCGGACGGTGCCCAGAGGTGGCAAAGTGCTCATCAGGCGTCTGGAAGTACTTGAAGAGCGCAGGCCCCCAACGTCCGGCTCCACCGTGGCTGGCGGCGCTGATCAGCACCGGAGGCTGTCTGAGGGTGCGGGCACGCTCGACCGAGGTGGTGATCACCGCGACCGCCCCGTCGGACTCCATCGTGTAGTCGAAGAGGCACAGCGGGTCATTGATCATACGGGCGTTGAAGTAGTCGTCGATTGTGAGCGGCTCGGGTCTGAGCGCACGCGGGTTCGTCGAGGCGTTCCGACGGCTCGACAACGCAACCTCGGCGATCTGCTCTCGGGTCGTTCCGTACAGGTGCATGTGCCGACTGGTGATCTGAGCGAAGCTGTGTCCAGGCGACAACAGGCCGTTGTTCGCGGTGAACGCAGCCGACGGGGCGATGCCGCTCCCGCCGTAGGGGCTACCGCCCTCGGACATCATGGCGTACTGCAGCATGCCGCCCACAGCGGATCCGCCCAGGCGTTTGTTGAGCTGTTGCAGCGTCATCAGGCTGACGATCGTGGTGGCCTGACCGGTCGCGATCGCCGCTGCGGCGACGCCGAGAGCACCGACACACCCGCCACCGCCCGAGGTGGTGGTCGTAGCCCAACGGATCTCGGGCACGCCGAGCTCAGCGCCCACTGTCGCTGGATCGCAGGAGCTGGAGTAGATCGAGAAACCGTCCAGGTCGTCGATCGTCAGACCTGCGTCGTCGAGTGCGGCGAGGATCGCCGTGCAGGCCATCGACAGCTCGGTCTCCGGGTACGACTGACCACGCTTGTAGTACTCGGTGGTGCCGACTCCGACGATGGCGCACTTGTCGCGAATGGTGTTCAACTGGTTCCTCCTGGGCCCACGGTCGCGGGCAGATCATGTGGGATGGTGCCGTCCGACATCGGGACGGTGTAGTCGTCGATCTCGACCTCGATGCCATCGCGGTCGACCTGCATCACCGCGTAGGAGAGCCGACGACCGTTGCGGGGATCGCGTGCCTGACCGACCGAACCGGGGTTCACCACGAGTGGGCGGCCGACTCGGTGGACCATCTGGCGGTGGGTGTGCCCGATCACGACGACGTCGGCGTCGACGTGCCGGATCCGTCGCATCTCCGCCGACATCGGCAGGACGTATTGGGTGTGCGGCGCGCAGGGACTGGCGTGGGTCATGACCAACCGGTGGCCTTCCACCATCGTGTCGATCGTGAGAGGCTGGGTCCCCAGCCACTCGACGAGGACAGGGTCCACGTGCGCGGCAGACCGAGCGCTGATCCCGTGCGGCCCGAGGAGTCCGACGTCGTGGTTCCCGAGGACGCACCGGGCGTCGCGACTGCGAAGCATCTCCACCGCCCCGTTGTCGAAGCGGAACTCCTCGACGATGTCCCCGACGCAGAGCAACTCGTCCACGTCACCCATCCGTTCGAGCGCGACAGCAAGACCGGCAGCATTGCCATGAACGTCCGACACGACCCCGATCCGCACTCTGCACCCCCTTCAGCGTTCAGACAGCGTCGTCACCGACGGCAACGTACCATGTTCACGCGGAAATTGAAAATGGTGTTTTCGGCCATCACTCCCCGCCTGCGACGGCGAGATGGGCGCCGGTGATGTAGCTCGCCTTGTCCGACAGGAGGAACACGACCGTCTCGGCCACCTCCTCGGGCTCACCCCCACGACTCATGGGGATGTCGGCCGTGAACTGCTGCATCAGTTCGGCGTCGACCGTGCTGCCGCGCGGTGTCATGATCAGGCCGGGAGCGACGGTGTTGACTCGGATGCTGTCAGCGGCGAGGGCGACAGCAGCGGCGTGCCCGAACGAGTTCAGTCCCCCTTTGGACGTGGAGTAACCGACCATCATCTCGTTCGGTCGGGTCGCACTCAGGGACGAGACGTTCACGACCGCACCGCCACCCGCAGACCGCATGTCGGCGCGAACCGCCCAGGTCGCAAGGTACGGCGCCTCGATGTTGGTCGCCAGGAAGCGTCGCATCCGCTCCGGCGTGAGCTCGTCGGCGGTCATCAAGTGGGTGTACGCAGCGTTGTTGACGAGCAGTGTGATCGCTCCGAGCTCCTGACGCGCCCGATCGACCATGTCGAGTACGGCGGCCGCATCACCCATGTCGGCCCGGATCGCCAGCGCCCGGCGCCCATGGCCCTCGATTGCTCGGACCGTCTCCGCCGCAGCCGCTTCGTCGCGCCGGTAGCTGAACGCGACGTCGGCCCCGTCGCGGGCGAGCGCGATCGCGGTCGCCGCGCCGATGCCCTGCCCGCCACCGGTGACGAGCGCGACGCGTCCGGTGAACTGGCCGGTCAACCCAGCACCCCTCGGGCACGCAGATCGGCGATCTCCTCGGGCGTCTTGCCCAGCGAACCGAGGATCTCGTCGGTCTGTTGTCCGTTGGTGACCGCTGGCGGGGCCTGGGTGAGAGAACGCGAGAACCGAAGGTACGGCGCGAGGCGGATGTGGTCGTCGAGGATGGGATGCACGACGTCGGCCACGTACCCGCTGGCCCGGCCGAACCCGTCGTCGAAGAATTTGGTCTCGATCAGACCGGTCGTGACCTCGACACAGCCGATGCCCAGCGGGAGGAGATCTGCTTCCCATTCCTTCGCCGTTCGCTGCACGAACACGCCCGCCAGCACCTCGATGAGCGCACTCGTGTTGGCGTGCCGCTGCTCGCGGTCGGCGAAGCGAGGGTCGCCGGCCAGGTCGACGTACGGCGCCAAGGCCCCCGCCAGCGCGTCCCACTCCGACTCGGTGTGGGAGGCCAGGAACACGTAGCCCTCCGCGGCGTCGTAGATCCGGTAGAGCGACCCGAGGCCTCGGAGGTCGGTGCCTGGTGCCAGTTCGCGGGGCGCACCCGGATAGGTCACCGTCTGCGCTGACATGGCGTGGCACCCGGTGTTGAGCATCGAACTGAACAACTCCTGGCCTCCAGCACCCCGGTCACGGGCCGTGAGTCCGAACAGGATGGCAGTCGCCACCCCGAGCGCCGCGAACCCATCGGCTTGTGCGTTGGCGGAAGCGCTCGCCGCCGACAGTCGCCGAGCTGCGTCCTGGATCTGGTCCATCGTCAGGTCGGCGCGCTCTTCGACCGTCGCGCCGACGTTCGCGAGCGGGATACCCGACGCAGCGCCGATACTCGGCGCGTACGCCGGCTTCGCCCCGTACGGACCGTCGACGCCGTAGCCGGGTGCGTTGACGTACACCACGTCGGGATTGATCGCCTTGACGCTCTGGTAGTCGAGGCCGAGTTTGGCCATCGCACCGGCGCGGTAGCCCTGCACGACGACGTCGGCGGTGCTCGCCACCTCGCGGATGATCGCGACGCCTTCGGGGGTCGTCAGGTCGATCGAGATACTCGACTTGCCCTGCATCACCTTGAACCCGCCGGCTTCGGGGAACGGCAGGATCATCCGGATCCGGTCGCCGGCGATCGGCTCGACCTTGATGACGCGGGCGCCCAGGTCGGTCAGCATCGTGGTGCCGTGAGGTGCCGCGAACAGGGTCGCCAACTCGAGCACCGTGACCCCGGCGAGCGGGAGATCACCGCTGTCGGCCATGGGTGCAGCGGGCTCGACCGGCTCGGCCGCCAGCGCCAGGATCGCGTCCCGGTGCTCGTCGAGCTTCGGGGCGCTGCGTGTGAGATCGGCCGGGGTGCTCGCTGCCTTGACGATCGCCGCCGGCTGCCGGACGGCACCCCGCTCGACGTCGTCGAGCTCGATCGTGAACCCGTCATGGAGGAGCTGCGGGTGGTCGAGGGCGACCGGGCCGTTGCGGAACTGCTCGGCGAACACGTTCGGGTCGGCGTCGAACACCTCGGTCCACTCGGCGAGCGTCTTCGAACGCGCCGCCTCGAGCATCTTCGTCCACAGCTCCTGTCGCTTCTCGGGCCGTCCCTCGAGGACCGGCATCCCCTTCCACTCCTCGTCAGTGAACATCCACGCCAGACCGAGCGACTGCATCAACGCCGCATAGAGGTGGGGAGCCACCGACGCGAACTGCAACCATGAGCCGTCCTTGGTGAGGGCGATCATCAACATGAACGTGAGTGGACTCGCCGGGCGGCCCAACTCGTCGTACGAGGCCGTCTTGGTGAACGCGTCCGGCCAGCGGTCAGCGATCAGGTACTCGAACCATGCCCAGGTGTCGAGCGTGGCGAACGCCTGCGCCAAGTTCGTCTCGACCCACTGTCCGCTGCCGCTCCTGCGTCGCTCGATCAGCGCTGCGAGGATGCCGTGGATCGCGACCTGGCTGGCGGCGAACGAAGCGAACGGGACGTTCACGAACGGTGGCGCGTCGTGCGGATTCATGCGTTCGAAGGCCTGGAATCCGCCGAGCTTGGCCATGACAAGTCCCTCGTAGCCGGGCGCGTCGCGATAGGGGCCCTGGCGGCCGAATCCGGTGACCGAGGTGTAGATCAGCCCCGGATTGTCGGCCGAGAGGTCGGCGTAGCCGAGACCGATCGCGTCGAGTCGACCCGGCTGCTGGGTCTCGATGAAGACGTCGGCGTGTCGGACGAGCGACTTCAACGTCGCTCGATCGTCGTCGCGCTGCAGGTCGAGCACGATGCTCCGCTTGCCCCTCGCCCAGAACGGATAGGCGGCATGGCGTCGGATGATCGCCCCATCAGGAGGCTCGACCTGGATCACATCAGCGCCGAAGTCGGCGAAGATTTGGCTCGCCTGTGCGCCGACCCGGTTGGGCGACAGATCGATGACGCGCAGTCCTGCAAACGGTCCCATGGTGACCCCCTCATCATGAGCGAAGCCTGCCGCGGCTTCGATGACGTGACGATCATAGTGGTATTCGCAAACTTCGTTTTCAACGCGGGTGAGGCAGCTGGACAAGACTGCACCACATGCGGAGTTTGCGGTTCGACGGGCGCGTTGCGGTGGTAACCGGCGGCGGCACCGGTATCGGAGCGGAGCATGCGCGCCTCCTGGCGAGCCGGGGTGCAGCCGTGGTCGTGAACGATCTCGACGGCAACGCGGCCGAGGCCGTCGTCGCCTCGATCATCGCCGCCGGCGGCACAGCGACCGCCGTGGCGAGCGACATCGCGCTCGAGGCCGGCGCCGCCGCTCCCGTCGACACCGCCCGACGGGAGTTCGGGCGGATCGACATCGTCGTCAACAACGCCGGCATTCTGCGGTCGTCCCCGTTCGGCGACCTCGACGTCGAGCAGTGGGATCGAATGATCGCGGTGAACCTCCGCGGGACGTTCCTCGTGACCCATGCGGCCTGGCCCCTCTTGGCCGCCCAGGGGTACGGCAGGGTGGTGTCGACCACGTCGAACTCGGGACTGCTCGGCGTCAAGGGTTCGAGCGCTTATGCCTCGGCCAAGGCGGGGGTCTGGGGGCTCACCCGCAGCTTGTCGCTCGAGGGCGCAGAGCTGGGGATCCACGTCAACGCGATCGGGCCGATGGCCTACACCGCCATGTCGGCCGCCTCGAAGATCGCGCCCAAGTCCTGGCAGACCGGCGAAGGCGACGACTGGTCCCGTCGACTCGATGTGGCTCGGGTCTCACCCGTGGTGGCCTGGCTGGCGCACGAGGACTGCACCCTGAACGGGCAGGTCCTCAGCGCGGTCGGCGGCCGCGTCGCGCGCTTCGCAATGCGCGTGACCGACGGCTTCGACGACGAGAATCTCACCCCCGAGGTCATCCGCGACCACGAGGCCGATTTGCTCGACCCCGACGACGTCGGCACCGAGTTCCGAGCCGCGTTCGAGGAGGGCCAGGCAGTGCATCGCCGCCTCCTCGACTGACGGCGGCCGGCCGACCTGAACGATGCGGCCACTGTCGCCGATCTCCTCGAGCGCGACATCGTCGGCTGACGACCCATGACAACCGCTCTCCCTCGCTCGACTCTCGAAGTTGACGTTTGTGTCAGATAGAATAACCGTTGGATGAAGTTCGTCTTTCAGTACCCCGACTTTCACGGGACCGACGGTGACATGCTCGACGCCGGATCCGTCGCCGACCTGGCCGTCGCCGCCGAACGGTCGGGGTGGAACGGGTTTGCGTTCACCGAGCACCCGGCGCCGAGCGCGAAGTGGCTCGCGACCGGCGGCCACCAGAGTCTCGACCCGTTCGCTGCGCTGTCACACGTCGCTGCGGTGACGTCGCAGCTGAGGCTGCTCACCTATCTTGCGGTGCTGCCGTACCGGAACCCCGCCTCGCTGGCGAAGTCCGCGGCGACCGTCGACCGACTCTCGAACGGCCGGTTCATCCTCGGCGTCGGAACCGGATACCTCAAGGCTGAGTACTTTGCGCTCGGCGTCGACTTCGAGGAGCGGAACACCTTGTTCGACGAGGCGCTCGATGTGCTCCCGCTCCACTGGTCGGGCGAGCCGTTCGACTACCAAGGCACCCACTTCGACTGCCGCGGCATCATCGGCCGGCCCGCTCCGATCCAGCAACCGATCCCGATCTGGATCGGCGGCAACGCCAAACTCACCCTTCGGCGGGTCGCGGAACGTGCTCAGGGATGGATGCCGCTGACCGGCCCAGCCGGCATGTTCTCCACGGTCCGCTCGCCCGAGGTCACCTCCTCGGATGACATCGTGGCCCGACTCGAACTGCTCAAGGAATACGCCGGGGACCGATTCTCCGAGCTCGACCTGGTGATCGCCTACACGGACCGATCGGTCTACGAGCTGGCCAGCGAGGTCGAGCGTCACGTCGATGCGCTCGGCCGGCTCCGTGAGATCGGCGCCACGTGGATCGTCGTTCCTGGCCCCGAGGGGCCGCACCCCATGGCCCAGGAGTTCATCCAGGGCTTCGCCGAGACCTACTTCTGACTGGAGCACCCCGATGTCCGCACTCGCCGCCGACACCTTCGCCACCCCAGCCGACTACGCGGCCGCGCTGGCCGACTTCCTCGCGAGCGACCCTCGCGCCCAGACGTACGTCGGGTACCGGGCACCGAGCCTCGAACACGCCGCCGAGCACCTCCGAGGGTTCCAGGCACTGATCTTCGACGAAGGTTGGTCGCGCCTCGGTTGGCCCGAGTCGGCCGGTGGGCTCGGTGGCGACCCGCGTTTCCGGGCCGCCATGTTCCAGACCCTGTGGGACCTCGACTTCCAGATCCCCGAACCGTTCACCACGCTCGAGATCCTCGTTCCGGTGTTGCTGGTGTTCGCGCCTCACTTGGCCGACGAGCTCCTCCCCGGTCTCCTGCGCGGCGACGACACCTGGGCGCAGGCGTTCTCCGAACCCGATGCTGGGTCCGACCTCGCATCCCTGCGGACTCGTTTGGAACCCGACGGCGACGGCTTTCGGCTCTACGGCCAGAAGGTGTGGTCGACATTCGGGCACCTCTCGCGCCGCTCCGTGTTGCTGGCGCGATCCGGTGGTCCCGGCCACAAGGGCCTCACGATGGTCCTGGTCGATCTCGACCAGGACGGCGCCGATGTCCGACCGATCCGCGCCCAGGACGGCGAGAACCATTTCTCCGAGATCTTCCTCGACGGGGCCTACGTACCGCGCGAACGAGTCATCGGCGAACTCGGCCAAGGGTGGGCGGTTGCGATGTACATGCTCCAGTGGGAACGCGGCGCCTGGGGATGGCTCCAGCAGGGCCGGTTCCACAAGCGACTCGAGCAGATGCTCGCGTGGGCTCCCACCGACGAGCGGCACTCGGCCTCGATCGGCCACGCCTACACCTTGGCGGCAGCCTTGCGACTCCACACTCGCGACACCGTCGAACGCCTCGCCCGCGAGGAATCGCTCGGACCCGAGGTGTCGATCGACAAGCTCCTACTCATCGACGCCGAGACCGCCACCTGGAACACGGTTCGCGAGCACCTCGGTGGACGACTCGAAACCGACCCCGACTTCCACTGGCTGTTCAGCGAGTACATGTTCAGTCGGGCGGCGCCGATCTACGGTGGCTCGCTCGAGATCCAACGCACTCTCGTGGCACAGCGTGTGCTCGGCATGCCGCGTGACTGAACCACGTCCGATGGGAACGAACATGAGAAACGACACCCGAACCACCCTCGACCCCGACATGATCGACATGTTGCGCAGCAGCCTGCGTCATGTCCTGACCGATGAGTCCACGAGACCGCTCGCCGACCGCCTCGCAGACCTTGGCTGGAAGGAGGTCGTCGACACCGACCCAGCGACCG
Source organism: Actinomycetota bacterium (assembly GCA_029979265.1). GTDB lineage: Bacteria > Actinomycetota > Acidimicrobiia > Acidimicrobiales > Aldehydirespiratoraceae > UBA11606. The sequence continues at coordinate 121,510 of JAPOHW010000005.1, forward strand.
CGCTGCGCACACTGTTCGAGATCAAGGGCGACACTCTCTCAGGCGCCGACGCCCTCGGACCCTCGTTGGCTTCGAAGTACTCCGAGTTGACCGGGGCGTCATCGGCATCGGTCTCCATCGGCCGACCCGGGCACCTCACCCTCGTCGACGGCTCCGGCGCCGAGAACGAGGTGAGCGTCGACGAGGCGACGTGGGCGGCTCTCCAGGCACACGGCCGGTGGCTCGTCGCGTGCGAACTGGTCGGCATCGGCCGCCACGTGATCGCGTCGGCCGTCGAGTACACAAAGGACCGCGTCCAGTACGGCAAGCCGATCGGCGTGTTCCAAGCGCTTCAGCACCGACTCGCGAGCGCCCATGCGATGGTCGTCGGGGCCGGCCACCTGATCACCGAGGCAGGACTCGACGGCGACCCGTGGACGGCAACGGTCGCCAAGTGCATGGCGGGCCAGACCGCCGAGTTCGCGTGCACCCAGGCCCAGCAGTGCTACGGAGCGATCGGCTTCACCTTCGAGCACGAGTTCCCCGCCTACCTGCGGCGGACCTACACGCTCGACCGGATGTTCGGCGACTGGCGAACCCTTGAACACGAGATCGGCAGTCGACTGCAAGCAACACGTCTGGTCCCCCGCATCGGGTCCCTCTGACGGTCGTTCCCGTGGATCTCAGGTTCCCCGACGAGGCCGAGGCCTGGCGCGCGGAGGTCCGTTCATTCCTCGCAGCAAATCTTCCAGCGGACTGGCGCGGACTCGGCGCTCTCGACCGCGACGAGGCCGAGATTTTCAGCAACGCCTGGCGACGTACCCTCGCCGAGCACCGCATGATCGGTGTGACGTGGCCCGTCGAGTACGGGGGACGAGGCCTGACCAAGCTGCACCAGGTCGTCCTCGCCCAGGAGTTCGCACTCGCTGGTGCGCCGATTTACCGCATCGCCGACACCACCAACATCAAGATGCTCGGCAACACGCTGCTCGCCTGGGGCACCGAGGAGCAGAAGGCTAGGTACATGCCGGGCATCGTCTCCGGCGACGCGACCTGGGTGCAGGGGTACAGCGAACCCGAGGCCGGCTCCGATCTCGCCGGCCTCAAGCTGCGAGCCGAACGGGACGGGGACGACTGGGTGCTCAACGGCCAGAAGATCTGGACGTCACGGGGGATGGACGGCACGGGTGTGTTCACCCTTGCCCGTACCGATCCGAATGCCTCCAAGCACCGAGGGATTTCGTTCATCCTCTGCGAACTGCCCAACCCAGGCATCGAAGTCCGGCCGATCCGTACGTTGACGGGTGACGACGAGTTCTGCGAAGTCTTCTACACCGACGCCCGCGTGCCCGTCGCCAACACGATCGGCCCGATCGACGAGGGATGGAAGGTCGCCAACAGCCTGCTCGGACTGGAACGAGGCGAGGAAGCTGCCACTAACCCGATCTTTTTCCGCGCCGAACTCGATCGAATCGTTCAACTCGCCCGCGATGTCGGGCGTGCCGACGACCCCGTGATCCGTGACCGGCTGGCTTGGTGCCACACAAAGGTCGAGATCATGCGGATCCTCGGGTACCGGATCCTCACCCAGGTGCTACGCGACGGTCGGATCGGACCCGAGGCCTCAATCTCAAAACTGTACTGGAGCGAGTACCACCAGGTCGCCACCGAGTTGGCGATCGACCTTCTCGGGGCTCAGGCTATGGTCCGAGAGGGCCGCAAACCGTTCAAGCACTTCCGGGCCGACGAACCCGGTGCAGCCAACTCCACCAACTCCTGGATCGACGTACTGCTGATGAACGCGCGCAGCGGCACGGTCTATGCAGGGACCAGCCAAGTACAACGAAACATCATCGCCGAGAACATCCTCGACCTGCCGAAAGAACCCAGATTGGAGCGACCATGAGCACCTTCTTCCGAGACTACTTCCGGGCGTGGGACGACCTCGATCTCGACGGCGTCCTCGCGTTCTTCACCGACGACGTCGTCTACGAGGACACCACGATCGAGCACGGAGCGACGGGCATCGCCCAGATGCGCAAGTTCGTCCAGGCCTCCTTCGAAAACGTTCCCGACGCGAAGTTCGATCACGTCGGCGACGTGGTGAGTGGTGACGCGTTCGCCGTCGAGTGGGTGATGCAACCGATGGGCGTTCGCGGAGTCTCGATCGGCTCGCTACGCGACGGCAAGATCTGCAAGCAGCGTGACTACTGGAACGGCGCCAGGTTCCAAGTGCCGAACACGTGAGCTGGTGACCGGCCGACACCATGTCCGCTGGTGTTTCCATGCGACTGCGATGGTCGCGGATTACGAGCGCACCCGTGATGCGCTGATTCGACTCGTCGGGCTCCGCGTTCTGGAGGACAGTCGCCTGGAGGACCCTGCAATCGGGCGCCGGGGTGGGATGGCCTGGGTCGGCGACAACACCATCGAGGTCGGGGAGCCGATCGTCGACGGAGGAGCGGTCGACCGGTTCGTGCAGCGGTTCGGGTCCCACATGAGCTCGATCGCCGTGCAGGTCGAAGACATCGACGCGACGGTCTCGTTCCTGGAACATAACGACGTTCGAATCGCCTCGCGAATCGGGCACCATATCGTGTTCACCCATCCTGCCGACACCGGCGATGTGGTGATCGAGTGGTTCGGTGACGAGGAAGCACTTGACCCACGGTTCGGCGCTCCGATGCCACCGCCAGTGGTCGCTCCCCTACTCGAGGTCACCCACATGGCCTTCGCCGGAGCGGTCGTCGACCACCCTGCCGCATCCGCCACTCGTCTCGCCGACCTGATCGGCCACGGGTTCACCGTGGCCGATCGCCCGATCGCGGGCGCCCCCGCGGCGACGGTCTCGATGGGAGACGTACCGATCGCGCTCTACCCAAGGCCCCGAAGCGCTGTCGAGAGTCGCCAGCTCTGGGGCCACACCTATCACCGCCCGCAAACTTCGAACCTCGGCGTACTGGTACCCGACCTGGCCACGGCTCGAGCGTCGCTCGCCGCAGCGAGTGTGCCGATTCACCGCGATGACGACACCAGCCTCGTCATCGCACCCGAGGTGACCGGCGGTGTCGCGATCGTCGTCGTCGACCGTCTGCTCGATGCAGATCCGCGACGCTGATCAGCGTCAGCGTTCGTCACTCCCAGCGAAACCGGGGCCCCCGCTTTTCTACGAAAGCGACTCGGGCCTCGTCACTGTCGGCGTGGCGCTTCACGCGTTGCGTGTAATCCTGCTCGGTCCGGTACCCGTCATACAGAGACATGGACTCGACACGGTTGGCCGATTCCTTCGCCAGCCGGACTGCGATCGGGCTCTTCGTTGCGATCGTCCGACCCAGATCTATTGCTGCGTCGTGGAGCTCGCTTCGGTCGACGACCGCTTCGATGCCTCCACGCCGGTAGATCTCGTCGGCGGTGACGAACTGACCGGTCAGGAACATACGCTTCGCCAACCACGGCCCGCACAGGCGTTGAGCATGTCGCACCCCGCCGAGCACGCCGACGTTGATCTCCGTCAGCGCAAAACTCGCATCGTCCGATGCGACGACCAGATCGCACGACGCCACGAGCGCCACCCCTGCACCGATGCACTTGCCGTGGACCTCGGCGATCACCGGCAGTCCGCTTTCGTAGATCGAGTTGAAACATTCGCGTGGGCTCCGGCCCGGATCGATCTGGTCGCGGGCATCGCCCTGTGGAGCACCGTCCTCCGGACGACCGTCCGGCCGGTGGCGACGAGGTGAATCCTGGAGGTCGACACCCCCGCAGAACAGCTTGGAATCGGGCGCGGCTCGGAGCACGATGGCCGACGCCTCGCGCCCTGCGCTGAGCTGCGACATTGCCGCGGTGATTTCTTCGAAGGTCTGGTTGGCAAGTGCGTTCACGGGTGGGCGATCGAGGGTCACCACCGCGACCCCGTCCTCGACGGCGATACTGATGTGTTCCACGGATCTCTCCCCGCTGATCGGCGCTCGACTGTGGCGAATCGGCATGAACCCTCACAGACCCCTACTCGACAGTATCGTCAAGTCCATGGTCCGTGCCAGCACAACGTCCCAAGCGGACGTCGCCGACGGCGATCCCACGTTCTTGACTGCTGCCACGATCAGGCAACCCGCCGACGGGCTCGGTGCTCGCGCTCAGCGAACGATCGAGCGCATCATCGAGTCGGCGCGCGAGGTGTTCATGACCCGTGGCTATTCGGGAACGACGATCGATGAGATCGCCCGCGTCGCGGGCGTGTCCCGGGCGTCCGTCTACACCTACTTCCCCTCCAAGCGCGATGTGCTCCTGGCCGTCGGCGCGCACGCTGCCAGTAGCGCCTTGGAGATCGTCAGCACCCTGGCCGACCGCGAAGCTTCTGTCGGGGCGATGACCGAGTTCGTCACTACCTACTTCCGATTCCTCGACGTGCACGGCAGTTTCTCATTCGCCTGGACCCAGGCGGCGCAGGACGACGAGGAGATCCGCGTCGTGGGCATGAAGCGGCATCTCGGCATCTGCAAGGCCTTCGGCAACCAGCTCGCCGACCTCTGCGACCGCCCGGCCGACGACCCCGCCGTCCTGGGGCTCGTGGCAGCGAGCCTGCTCGAGCGAACCTGGAGCTACGTGCATCTCTACGCTGCGCACGTGGACCGTGCCGCCGTGATCGGCGAAACGGCTCGATCCCTGCTCGCCATCGCCGACGCAGTCGACTGATGGCGATCGCGCAGTTCGAACTCCGGTCGGGCGCGGTCGACGGTCGGCTCGCTTGGCAACCGTCCCGGCTGCTCCTCACACCCGCCGACACACTCCAGGGCGGCGCAGGCCTCGGTGCGGCCACGGCGGCCATGGAGTTGGTCACCGGACTGCCGACGATCTGGGCGACGGCGCAGTACTTGTCGTTCGCCAGTGGCACCGACCCGATCGACATCGACGTCACCATCGAGGTCGCAGGCCACAACACGACACAGGCACGCTGTGTCCTGTCGCGCAGTGGTCGCGAGATTCTGACGGCCTACAGCGCACTCGGGCGGCGAGAGTTCGAGTGCGAGGGCGTCTGGTGCTCCCGGCCCGACGTGCCCCCGCCCGATCGATGTGAGCGCTACCGGTTCTTCGAGTCGGGTCGCGGCCACCTGGGGGACCTTGCCGAGTTCCGCCTCGCTCTCGGGCGCCAACTCGACGAGATCGAGACCAACGGTGGTCGCGGCGACGGATCGTTCGCGCTGTGGATCCGATGCTGGACAGGACGTCAGGTGACGACGGTCGCCGATCTCTCCTTCATCGGCGACTTCATGCCCCTCGGGTTCGCCGATGCGTCCGGCAAGCCCTATGCCGGGAACAGCCTCGACAACACCATTCGGGTGGGCGATCTGGTCGAGACGGAGTGGGTACTGCTGTCCGTCCACGTGCAACAGATGATCAATGGATTCGGCTACGGCCGTGCGGAACTCTGGGCCGAGGACGGCACCCTGCTCGGGGCTGTCAGCCAGAGTGCCGTGCTCCGCCAACATTCGCGCATCCGCGAGACCGGGCGACCATCGATCAGCTAGGACGGCGTTGCAGTTCGGCCAGCAGTGGCTGGCTGTAGGCGACGCGACCGGTCAGGGTTCTCGGGTCACCGCTGCACAGGGCAAGCGCAGCTTCAGCCATGAGCGAGATGTCCTCGAGAGCGAAGTCGTCCACCAGGTCGTGGGTGCTCGCTCCGGGGGTGGCCACGTTGTCCCAAGGCGCCAACGAGTTCACGGCGATGCCGTCCTCGTACACCTCGGCGGCTAGACCGGTCGAGAAACGGTCGAGCGCAGCTTTCACCATGCCGTAGGCCGAAAAGCCCCACTCCCGGTACAGCGGCAGGAACGGCGGGCCTTGCGGATGGATGCCAGCCCGGCTGGAAATGTTGAGGATCCAACCGGCGCCGCGGTCGCGCATGCCCGGAACAACCATCTGGGCCAGTTCGTAGGGCGCGCGGACCTGAACTTCGAACATCAACCGGAAGCGCTTCTCAGTGAACTCGGTGAACGGCATGTAGTACGTGATCGCACCGTTGTTGACGAGGATGTCGATCGGCCCGAGTCGAGACTCCGTCTCGGCGACGACACGTTCCCGGTCGGTCTGGACGGCAAGGTCGGCCTGGACGGCGACTGCCGTGCCACCTCCGGCCGTGATCCGTTCGACGGTCTCCTGCAGCGAACCCTCGTACTTGTCGACCGGGGCGATCGTCCGGGCCGACACCGCGACGCTGGCGCCTGCGGCGGCGAGGCGTTCGGCGATCGCGGCGCCGATGCCGCGACTGGCTCCTGTCACGAGGGCCACCCTGCCTTCGCACTCCTGGTTGTTCGCTACCGACATCGAACACCCCTTCACTCCAGCGACGGTTCGTTCACCATCGTCACGACTTGTCCCCAGGGGTTGACATTACTGTCAGATCAAGCTCGGCACGCACGGGCTCCGGTTTCTGACACCATCGTCAGGTCACCTATGCTCTCGCCCGTGACTACCAACATGTGTGACGGACGAATCGTGGCGATCACCGGTGCAGGTCGCGGCCTCGGCCGCGGGTACGCACTCCTGCTCGCCTCCCATGGGGCCAAGGTCGTCGTGAACGACTTCGGCGGATCGCGCGACGGACGTGAGGCAGGTGCGACCAATCCGGCCCAGGACGTCGTCGACGAGATCACGGCAGCGGGCGGAACGGCCATCGCCCACCTCGGCGATGCCAGTTCGCTCGACGATGCGCGGGCGATGGTGCAGTTGGCGATCGACACGTACGGCGGCCTCGACGCCGTCATCAACAATGCCGGCATCCTTCGTGACCGGATGCTCTTCTCCATGGCGGAGGAGGAATGGGACGCAGTGATCAAGGTCCACCTGAAGGGCACGTGGGCCAGCACCCGCATAGCCGCCGAGTACTGGCGTGAGCGAGCCAAGAACGGCGAGACAAACGACGCCCGCATCATCAACACGACCTCCGTGTCCGGCATCTACGGCAACATGGGCCAGTCCAACTACGGCGCCGCGAAGGCGGGCATCGCCTCGTTCACGCAGATCGCTGCCGAAGAACTCGCCCGGTACGGCGTGACCGCCAACGCCATCGCCCCGGGAGCGCTCACCCGCATGACCGAGGACCTCGGATTGCCCGACGAGATGCTCGACCGGTTCGGCCCCGAGTGGGTCGCTCCGCTCGCCGTCTGGCTTGTGTCGAAGGAGTCTTCTGACGTGACTGGGCAGGTCATCGAATCGTCCGGGCAGATCCTCGGCGTCGCCGAGGGATGGCGCCGAGGACCCCACACCGATCAACCTCCGACCGATCCCGCCGAGGTCGGAGCGATGGTTCGCAGTTTCCTCGCCAAAGCGCAGCCGCGCACCAAGATGTCGGAACTGAGCTGATGACGACCGTGACCGACGCCGAGGGCTCCCGTCATGAGCGGTGAAGCCTGGATCATCGACGGTGTCCGTTCGCCCCGGGGCAAGGGGAAGTCGAACGGCTCGCTCCACCACATCCACCCCCAGGAACTGCTCGGCCAGACACTGAATGCTCTGGCGAGTCGGACCGGCATCGACACAAGCGACGTCGACGACGTCATCATCGGCAACGGCAATCCTGCCGGTGACCACGCTGCCTGCATCGGACGCATGGCTGTCCTTGCCGCCGGTTGGCCGGTCGAGGCCCCCGGCGTCACGCTCAACCGGTTCTGCGGCTCGGGGCAGCAGGCAGTCACCTTCGCGGCCATGGGAATCCAGGCCGGGCACCAGCAACTCGTCGTCGGTGGTGGCATCGAGTCGATGTCACGCTGGCCAGTTGACAACGCGCCGCCCGACTTCACGTCGGGCAACGCTGCGCTCCGAGAGATGTTCCCTCTCGTCCCCCAGGGGATCTCCGCCGACCTGATCGCCACCATCGAGGGCTTCAGCCGCGAGGACGTCGACGCGTTCGGCGTCGAGAGTCAGAACCGTGCCGCCGCAGCGATGGCGCAGGGCCGTTTCGACCGAAGCGTCGTGCCGATCCACAACCCTGACGGCTCGATTGCGCTCGCCGTCGACGAGTACCCCCGTCCCGGCAGCACCGTCGAGGCCCTCGGCCAACTGAAGGCCTCCTTCGCCGAGATGGGCACTCACGTCTTCGATGGGTACGACGCCAGCTTCGACGACATGTGCAAGCAGGTCTACCCCCAGATCGACCGGGTCGAACACGTCCACCACGCCGGCAATTCGTCAGGTGTCGTCGACGGCGCCAGCGCTCTCTTGCTCGCGTCGCCCGATTACGCGAAGGCCCACGGCCTCCGCCCTCGTGCCCGCATCGTCATGACCGCCGTCGCCGGTGCCGAACCGGTCATCATGCTCACCGCTCCCGGCCCGGCTTCGCAGAAGTGCCTGGAACGCGCCGGCATGACCGTCGGCGACATCGACCTCTGGGAGATCAACGAGGCGTTCGCCGCGATCCCGATGAAAACGATGCGCGACCTCGGCATCGACCCCGCCAAGGTCAACGTCAACGGTGGTGCGATTGCGCTCGGGCACCCGATCGGCGCCACTGGCGGCATCTTGATCCAGACGGCGCTCGACGAGTTGGAGCGGCGTGATCTGAGCACTGCTCTGATCACGATGTGCACCGGGGGCGGCATGGGCACCGCCACCATCATCGAGCGGGTGTGAGGCCGGCGTGATCGAGTTCGAACCCGTCGATCTGACCACCGAGGAGCGCCGCCTTCAGGTCGAGGTGATCGAGTTCCTCGAACAGGAACTCCCTCATGGCACCTACCGACCTGGACTCGGGTTCTCGGCTGAGAAGGATCCAGCATTCTCCCGCAAGCTCGGCGAGCGCGGTTGGCTCGGGATGGCTCTGCCGACGGAGTACGGCGGTCACGACCGCTCGGCCGTCGATCGCTTCATCGTGGCCGAACAACTGCTCCGCTGGGGAGCTCCGGTCGGCCATCACTGGGTCGCGGACCGCCAATCGGGTCCGGTCATCGCCAAGTTCGGCACCGAGGAGCAGAAGCGGACGTTCCTGCCCCGCATCTGTTCGGGCGAACTCTCGTTCTGCATCGGGATGAGCGAGCCCGACAGCGGGAGCGACCTTGCATCGCTCTCGACCCGAGCCGTCCGAGACGGCGACGGATGGGTCGTGAGCGGAACGAAGATCTGGACGACGATGGCGCACGAGCACGACTACGTGATCGCCCTCACTCGCACGACCCCCATCGAGGAGTCGGGCGACAAACGCAACGGACTCACCCAGTTCATCATCGATCTGGCATCGCCAGGTCTGACGGCGACACCGATTCCCTTCATCGACAACAGTGCCGACTTCTGCGAAGTCGTGTTCGACGACGTCTACGTACCCGCCGACCGCGTCCTCGGCGAGGTCGGCCAAGGGTGGGCTCAGAACACCTCCGAACTCGCGTACGAGCGCGGCGGACCCGACCGTTGGCTCAGTTCGTACCTCCTGGTCGAGGAACTGCTTCGACGCGACGGAGCATCCGACACCGATGCGCGCCCGTCACCGGAACTGCTCGACCTGCTCGGAAATGCCGTCGCGAACTACTGGGTACTGCACCACCTCTCGCTATCAGTCGCCCGCGACATCGACCGCGGTGGCGCCCCGGCAATCGAGTCATCGCTCGTCAAGGAGATGGGGACCCGGTTCGAGCAGGACGTCGTCACGGCCGTGCTCGCCTACCTCGACGAGGCGCCGAACACCCTCGACAGCTCCGTCTTCGGACACCTCCTCATGACCGCAGCGCTCACACAACCGTCGTTCACGGTCCGTGGCGGCACCAACGAGGTGCTTCGCTCGGTGGCCGCCAAAGGCCTTCGCCCGTCAGGATCATCTCGGTGACCACTACTCACACTGCCGATGCACTGGTCACCGAGACCGTCGAGCGTCTGCTCACCGACCTCTCGACACAGGGAGAGATCGAGCACGCCGAGAGCACTGGGTGGTCATCGACCGTCTGGGCAGCTTTGGCAGAGGTCGGCTTCCCCTGGGTGGGTATCGACGGAGCCAAAGGTGGGTCGGGAGGCACTCTGTACGACCTCGCTGCGATCCTCGACGCCATCGGGCGCCACGCCGCACCCGTTCCGGTGGCGGAAACTGCGATGGTCGGCGGTTGGATGCTGGCCGAGGCAGGGCTCGACCTGCCGGCAGGACCGGTCGCGGTGGCGGAGACCACCGGTGCTCGGGTCGTCGACGGACGCCTGGTGCTCGACGCTCCGGTTGCGTTCGCGCGCCACGCCGACCGGATCGTCACGTTGATGCCGGTCGGACCGGACGGCATCCACCTGGTGTCGCTCCGTCCCGATCAGGTGACCATCGTCCCCGGTTACAACCTCGCAGGTGAGGCTCGCGACACTGTCGTTGTCGACGCCCCCGCGAACGACTGGGAAACATCGCAGATCTCGGACGACCTGTCGCTCAGCGCGCCGTGGAACTCGATTCGCCACCGCGGATCCCTGTCACGCTCGATCATGGCCGCCGGCGCCCTGGCGTCGATGGCGCAGTTGACCGTCGACTACACGAACGATCGCCGCCAGTTCGGCAAATCGGTCGCGTCGTTCCAGGCCGTCCAGATCCACCTCGTCACGGTCGCCCAGTGCGCCGTCCGGGCCAAGATGGCGGCAGACGTCGCTGTGCGGGCGTTCGCTCGGGGCGGCAGCCTCCACGAGATCGCGGCCGCCCGCGTCGTCGTGGACGATGCGATCACGATCGGCACCCGGGCCGCCCATCAGGCTCACGGTGCGATGGGTGTTACGCGAGAGTACCCGCTACATCAACTCACCCGGCGTCTGTGGTCGTGGCGTCAGGAGTGGGGCACGACCAAGCAGTGGCGCCGCGAACTCGGCTCGACGGTCGTCGAACGGGGCGCCGACGAGCTCTTCGCGCTCGTCACCGAGCACCCGCAGCCCTGACGCCTCACTCCGTCCGCTCCCAGAACGCCGCCCAACTCGCGTCAGCACCTGGCAGCGGTCGTTCGTGCATCTGAGCGAACGCGTTGACACCTTTGCCCGGCTCCGGCCGGTCGAGTGCGTCGACCAGGTACCAGCGGTGAAGGCGCCGCCGGGTGATGCACCACTCCCCGTCGATGCGCTCGTAGTCGTCCCGGTACTGGATCGTGCCGACGGACCACTCCCCCGTGTCGGGGCGCTCGAGCTCGTCACGGCAATAGACGACACCACTCGCCCGGTCAGCGTCGTGGAAATCGATCACGTGGTTGCACACCAGGTGCACCGAGGTGCGCATCTGACTCATCAGCGCACTCATCCACTCCTTTAAGGCCTCGCGACCGCGTCGCTCCGATCCGACCTGCACGTTCGGATCGAACATCGACACGACCGTGTCCATGTCGCGCGCGTCCAGAGCACGCGCATACCGGGAGGCGAGCTGTTGGATGGCGGCGTACGACTCCATGCGGTCGAGCCGCTCCTCCAGGGTCGCCGGCGTCCACGGGCCGAGTCGCCGGTCAGTCGTTCGGTCCATCGGTTCCTCCGTTCGCATCGACCGCTGCGCCGGTCGTCAGCAGTTCCTCGATCAACGCATCGTCCACCCCGACCTCGTGCAACACCTCGATCGTGTGCTCGCCCAGCACTGGCGGTGCTCGATCGAGTCGGACGTCGAGGTCACCGAAGTTCCACAGCGCTCCTGGCTGCTCGAACCGGCCCCACAGCCGGTGGGTGTAGGTAGCGACCAGTCCGGCTGCGACATGGTCGGGGTCGTCGAAGAACGGACCGCGTTGCCCGCGACGTACGGCGGCGGCAGGCACCTCGACGGCGGCCAGGGCGTCGAGAACATCCGATGTCGTACGGGTCACCAGCGCATCAGCGAGTTGGTCCGGGTTGCCCACGCCAGCGACCTCGCAGAACGCCGCCACCTGATCGGTCGTCGTCGCCGCGATCGCGATCCATCCGTCGACGAGTCGAACGATCCGTTCGCCCGGGCCGACGGCAGTCTGGGCGGCGTCCAGAATCGGCGCGGGTGCGAGAGTCCCGTCGGCCAGTAGGTACGTCTCACTGTTGGTCATCGTGCCGGCGCCGAGCAACGACGCTGCGACGTCGGTCGCGCGCCCGGTCCGGACCCGCTGCAGCAGCGCCATCAGGGTTCCGGCCGCCGACGACATGGCGCAGAGATGGTCCATGAAGCCGAACCGGTGCCACATCGGAGGGTTACCCTCACCGGCACCCGCGACCTCCCAGCCGCAGCTGGCCTGGAACATCTGGTCGTAGCCCGGCCAGTCGGCCCGAGGACCAGCGGGCCCGTATGAGCTGACGTGACAGACGATCGCCTCCGGGTTGACGGCGCGGATCGACGCCGGGTCGAGTCCGAGCCGTCGGGCGGCCGGCAGACGGAGGTTGTGGTGGACGACGTCCGCCCAGCGGATCAGCGCTTCGACCGCAGGACGGCTGGCTGGCGATTTCAGGTCGAGCGCGACCGCCCGCTTTCCGCGCTGGCAGCCGGCGAAGGGCCAGTCGGCCCACCTCATCGGGTCGCCCGTGGTGGCCTCGACCTTGACGACGGTCGCGCCGAGGTCGGCCAGCAGCATCGGGCCGAGCGGTCCCGCAAGGAAGTTCCCGAAGTCGAGCACCTTCAGGCCCGAGAGAGGCGACGAGCCTCCGGCAGGACGAACCGCAGGCCGGTCCCGCCCCGCCGATCCAGGAGGCGACCAGTCAGGCGCGCCACCTGGCGCCGACGGCGCCGGGCCGCGGACCATGGCCGGCGGATCGAGGGTCAGGGGCAGGCCCGCCAACGAGACACGACCGACCTCGGGGTCGTCGACGTCGACGACGTACCGGTTGGCGACTGCTTGTTCATCGCTCAGGATCGCGCCCAGACCGACGGCGGGTTGGGCTGGGATGTCGTGCGCCCACAGATCGGCCAGCCACTCGTCGCTCGACCGATGCCGGAACGCCTCGGTGATCGCGCCCCAGTTCGTCCAGCCCGGCAGGCCTTGGCCGTGGAGCCGTTCGTTCTCGACGGCGACCTTGGCCGGGCCCAGTTCCGCGAATACCTCCTGCATCAGCGGCGTCTGTGCCGGTTCGGGTGGCATGACGTGGATCCACCGACCGTCGCCGCACTCGAACAGCGAGGCGCGCATGTTGTCCTTCGGCATACCGATCGCGAGCAGATCGGACGGCGACTCGGCTCGCGACCAGTGCATCATCATCGGCACCAGCGCACCTTGGGCGAGACTCGTGTGTGCCGGGCCGCCGATGCCGGTCTCCTCGCGGACGAGCAGCCGACTCGTCACCCCGATGACCGACAGCCAGGCGGCGGTCCACGTGCCGAGCGGGAAGCGGACGTAGATCGGGCTCTCCCCCCGTGCACCGAGCTGTTCGTCGAGCACGCCGAGGCGTGCGAGCGTCAGCTGGTCGTCGACGGGAGCGTCGGCGTCGGGGTGGCCGACTGGCCAACCCAGGATCGACGAGACGACGAGGTGCGGGTGACGGACGCTGAGCGACGCGTCGTCGAGGCCGAGCAGGGTCGTCTCGCTCGGTCGAAGGCTGTGCACCACGACGTCGGCCGCGGCCAACATTGCGTCGAGTTCGTCGAGACCGGTCGGCGAGCTCATGTCGAGCTCGATGCTCGATTTGCTCCGTCCCCAGGTCCGGAATCCTGGACGTGCCCGTAGGGGCGACCCACCCGGTGGTTCGACCATGACGACATCAGCACCGGCTTCGGCGAGGAACAGGGTGGCCGAGAGGCAGGCGACCGAGCCGCCGAGGTCGACGACCCGCACTCCATCGAGCACCCCCACGATCAGCCCCCGACGCGTCGGAAGGACGCATTCACCGTTGCGATCACGCGGCCACCCGCACCGACATCGACCATCGTGGCCTCGACGCCAACCCGTGACCCGCTCGCGCCGACCACCGTGGCGCGGGCGCGGAACGGGCCGAGGTAGCCCGGTTTCACGAACATCACGTGCCAGGTCTCGACTTGGAAGTCAGCCGTGCCGGTGACGCGCTCGAGCTCGTCGGTCACCGCCGCCTCGATCGCAATATTGATCGGGCCGAGGTGCAGCGCCGAATGCGGCGACGACAGCGCCGGCGTGACCTTGGAGATCTCGACCGTGCCGTCGGGTCCGTCGAGCACCCCGAACACGTCTCGGAGCCTCGGGAGGTCGGGTGAGTCGTCGAGCTGAGTGACGGGGTTGTCGACGAGGTAGAAGCCGGGCGGAACGTCACCCAAGCTCACGCCGCTCCCCGACGTCATCGCGATCACCCGCTCGTGGTCGTCGGCGTCGACGATCCGTGCCCGGCTGAACCCCATCTGGCGACCGATGCTGACCACCTCTCGGAGCACCTCCAACCGCTTCACGTCGTGCGCGGGGTCGAGGACGTCATACGCCATCGTGACGGGTGCGGGCACACATTCATCGTCCCGCCACCACGGCTCGGGCGACGCGATGCAAAGTGGCGCCGCCATGACTCCGCCGGTGCTGTTGCGCATGTCATGCCGCAACGGCATGATCTCCCGGTCGACGCCAACGTCGAGGAATGGCGTACCCTTGCCGAGGTAGGTGTAGCTCTGCAGCGCGATCCACGACTTCTCGAAGTGCTGCCAGTGCTCTTCTGGGGTCAGGGTCCTGATGTCGCCGAGCGACTGGTTCGCCGGCTCGTCGACGGTCTCGTTCGACATGGGTACCTCCTGGACGTGTGATCCTCCACCCAATCTGACACAATCGTCAATTGGCGCTCTCATCGGGGGCCTCGCAGGATCGCCGACCGGGGGGAATCGACATGACCGATGCGTTGTCCATCGGAACCAGTTGGTGGGAGCTCATTGCGAACCGTGCGGCGGCGACGCCAGACCGACGGTTCATTGCGGACGAGGCCGACCGGACGCTCACTTTCGAGCAGTTTCGATCGCTCGCCGAGGAGGTCGCGGCCGGACTGTTCGAGTTAGGCGTCCGTTGCGACGACGTGGTCAGTTGGCAGCTCCCGACAACGATCGAGGCCGCCGTGCTCATGGCGGCATTGACGCGACTCGGCGCACTGCAGAATCCGATCATCCCGATCCTTCGACGGACCGAGGTGGCCCAGATCACCCGCCAGGTCGGGAGCCGATGGATGATCGTGCCGGGAACGTACCGGAACTTCGATCACACCGCGATGGCCCTCGACGCGACGGCCGAGTCCTGCACTGTGCTCGACACGAGCACCACCGGCGACGAGACCCTCCGACTGCCGCGGGCCGATCCGTCCGTACTCGCCGCACCGCTGGACCCCGGTTCGGCGGTGCGGTGGTACTACTACTCATCGGGAACGACCGCTACCCCGAAGGGCGCGATGCACACCGACGCCTCCGTCATGGCAGCCTCAAACGCCCAAATCGAACGGCTCGGACTGGACCAGGACGACGTGTTCGCAATCCCGTTCCCACTCACCCACATCGGCGGCATCATGCTGCTCACCTCGTACCTCCGCGTCGGTGGGGTCTTGCTGTGCATCGAGTCGTTCGATCCGGTCACGACACCACTCGTGATGGCCGCCCACGGCACGACGATCCTCGGCTCGGCAACACCGTTCTTCCACGCCTACCTGGCGGCACAACGCCGGCACGGCGACGAGCCGCTCTTCACACGGTTCCGGCAACTCCAAGCAGGCGGGGCGCCCATCACGCCCGAGCTCAACGCCGAATGCGTGCGAGTGTTCGCCAGTCCGGTCTACAACCAGTGGGGGCTGACAGAGTTTCCCGCCGCGACGAGCCTCGGCCAGGGCGACGCGCCGGAGAAGTTCGAGGGCACCGTCGGCCGCATGGCGCCGGGCTGCGAGATCAAGGTGGTCGGCTTCGACGGAGAGGTCGTAGAGGCGGGCGCCGAAGGTGAACTCTTGGTTCGAGGCCCGCAACGTCTGGTGGGATACGTCGATCCGACGCTCGACGAGGAAGCGTTCGATCGCGAGGGTTTCTTTCGAACCGGCGATCTGGGCGTCATCGATGCCGACGGGTTCGTTCGGATCACGGGCCGGCTCAAAGACATCATCATTCGCAACGCGGAAAACCTGTCTGCACAAGAGATGGAGAACGTCCTGTCCGCCCACCCCGCAGTGGCGGATGTGGCGGTGATCGGCCTCCCCGACGAACGAACCGGCGAGCGGGCGTGTGCGCTCGTCGTGCTGGCGACCGGCGTCGACTCGATCTCGATCCCCGAGCTGGCCGAGCACTGTATCGCCAGTGGGCTGGCCAAGCAGAAGATCCCCGAGCAGCTCGAGATCGTGCCGGAGCTCCCCCGCAATCCGATGGGCAAGGTGCTCAAGCATGAGCTCCGTGCCCGGTACACATCGCAGGAGACGTCGTGACCAGCACGCCGACCGACGACATCTGGGAGGCGATGAGCACCGCCCGCACCATCCGCAGGTTCCGTGACGAACCGGTCGGCCCCGACGTACTGGCGCGCTGTATCCAGGCCGCGACCTGGGCGCCATCGGGCGGGAACCAGCAACCGTGGCACTTCGTGGTGATGACGTCGCCCGAGGCGCGCGAGGCCCTGGCGATCGGCGCCGCCCGAGCGTTGGAGACGATCGAGCGCGTCTACCGACTCCAGCGACCTGAACCCGACGACGACACTCCTCGCGCTCGCAACTCCCGAGCGATGTTCGCACTGCACGACGGCGCCGCCTCGGTGCCCGCCGCCGTGCTGTTCTGCGTCCGCGACCAGCCGAGCACACCATCGCTCACGCTCGGCGCGTCGATCTTCCCGGCGATGCAGAATTTCCTCCTCGCCGCTCGCGCCCTCGGACTCGGCACGTGCGTGACCGGCTGGCACGTCGGTTCCGAGCCCGAGTTCCGAGACGCGCTCGCGATCCCCGAAGCGTGGCGCCTTGCCGGACTTGCGATCGTCGGCTGGCCCCAGGGGCATCACGGTTCACTCCGCCGTCGACCCGTTCACGAGGTCGCCAGTCTCGACCGGTGGGACACACCTCTCCGGGAGGGTGATCAACCAGCGGAAGCGTGACCATCGGGTGTCACCCACGCCGAGTGATGCTGTCGTCGACCAGTCGGTCAGGCCGCGGCAAGCGCCACAGTACGACGGACGAGCTCCGCCCAGGCGTCCGGCGCATTGAGGTGGGCGAAGTGGTCGACCCCATCGCCGACGAACATCTCGGCTCCCGTCAACTCAGCGAGGCGTCGGTTTGCGACGACGAACTCGGCGGGCATCTCGGTGCCGTGCCCGGCGACGAAGGGGACCTTCAGATCCTCGACGTCGAACAGGGGTGCGGCTTGGCACGCCATGTCCGCACGAAAGGCAACCCCTTCGCCGCGAAGCATCGCCTTCGTCGAGTCGCGTAACGTCTGCCAGCGGTCGTCGCCGAGGATCGAGCGATTCATGTCCTCGGCCAGCTGCTCGGTGTCGTCGTAGCGCGTCCACGCCATCGTTCGTTCCATCGCCTCGGCGCCGACCCACCAGTCGTACGGCACCATCGGCGGTTCCCACACCCCGAGCGCCAGGAACAGCTCGGGTGCGATCGTGGCGGCCAACATCGCGATCGTCCCGCCGGCGCTCTGCGCCACCACCACCGACGGGGTGCCGTCGAGCAGGTCGATCAGGTCGGCGGCATGGACCTCGAATCCGCCGAGCACGCTGCCGTCGGGTGCGATCGCAGCATCGACCGAGCGTCCGTACCCGCGCCGGTCATAGACCGTCACGGGCAAATCGGTGAGGCGGTGCACGACGTGGGCGAAGTTCTTGCTACGGTCCGGCGCACCGTGCACCAGGACGACCGGCGGCCCAGGTGCGTCGACATGATGACGCACCACGTGGAGGCCGATCGGAACCATGAAGGGCGAAGATACCGTCACCGCCCGAAACTTGACGACTGCGTCAAGTTGAGCGACACCGAGGACGCTGAGTTGACGATTCCGTCAACTATGGTGAGTTGGTGGTCGACGGCGTAGCGAAATCAACATCCGGCCGAGGGCCGAGCCGGAGCGCGGCCCTGGTCGCAGCATGTCGCATGTTGGCCGCCGAACTCCCTGATGAGGAGCGCCTGATCGACGATCCCTTCGCCCGTCTCGTAGCCGACGATGAGGCGATCACCGCTGCCCGAGCCGACCCGAACTTACAAAACGTCATTCGCCTGCGGACTCGATACCTCGACGAGGCGATCGTCGACTTCGTGACGACACACGGATCAAGCCGCCCACAGATCCTCCTCCTCGGCGCCGGTTTCGACGCCCGGGCGTACCGGCTAGACGTCGCAGCGACGTTCTTCGAGGTCGACTTCTCTGCAACACTCGACGACAAAGCAAAGATGCTGATGGGGTTCGAACCGCTCGCCCAGCGGATCGCGGTACCGGTCGATCTGGCTGCACAGCGGTTCGTCGAGCCGCTGGTCGACTCCGGCTTCGATCCTTCCGCACCGACGATCGTCGTCTGGGAAGGAGTCTCGATGTACCTGGATCCGGACGAAGCCGAGAGCGTGGTCGCGCAGATGGCCGAGTCGGTACCACCTGGGAGCCGGATGGTCGCCGACTACGCGGAAATGTCGTGGTTCAAGGGCAGCGACTACGAGCGGGCGACCGAGTCGATCTCCCGAGATCTCCGCCGCGGTGGCGAACCCCTCAAGTCCGGGCTGCGCGACATGTACGCAACCCTCGACCGGTACGGATTCGACGTTCTCGACGATGAGGCCACCGAGAACCTACGTCCTCGATACGGTCTCGCCGCCCTCCCCCGCCACTACCCCACACGGATGGTGACCGCCCAGCGCCGCGGATGACGATGTGGCTGCTGACGATGTGGAACGTACTGCCGACGCTCGGGGCGAGCAGCTTCATCATCAACGACTCGATCTCGGCAGGGCCCTGCGCGCGGCCCATCGGTCCGAGCGACACCTCACCGTCCTCGGCGAACAGGTCTGCGTACCCATCGAAGTCACCGCTGTCGAGGTGTTCCCCGTCGTCGACGAAGAGCTAGTTGATGGCCTGAAGGTCTTCCAGACGACGAAGATGAGTTTCGATCGATTCGCTCATGTCGACAGGCGGTAGGTTTCTGACGGGGGTGTCAAGTAGCAGGCCGCACGTACTCGCCGGGCCTGCACGGGAGGAACGTGGAGAACTGACGTGGGCAAATTGGACGACAAGGTAGCAATCGTCACGGGAGCCGGGCGCGGGATCGGGCGAGTGATCGCGCTCGATTACGCCAAGGAGGGCGCTCGAGTCGTCGTCGCCTCCCGTACCCCTGCCACGGTCGAGGCGGTCGTCGGCACGATCGAGTCGGCGGGAGGCACGGCGCTCGGCCTCACCGTCGATGTCGGTGAGCGGGACCAAATCGACGACATGGTCGCACGGACAGTTGGCCACTTCGGACAACTCGACATCCTGGTGAACAACGCCCAGGGCTTCGGCACCAAGGCAGCACCGGCTGGTTCGCCGGGCTTCGTAGCACTCGAGGACTTCCCGGAAGACACCTGGGACCACACGTTCCAGACCGGCCTCAAAGCATCGTTGTTCGCCATGCAAGCAGCATTCCCCCACCTCCGCGAGAGGGGTGGCAAAATCATCAACTTCGGGTCAGGCAACGGGATCGGTGCCATGAAAGGAACCGCCGCCTACAACGCCACCAAGGAGGCGATCCGCTCACTCACGCGGACCGCAGCGGCCGAGTGGGGCAAATACGACATTTGCGTCAACGTCATCGTCCCCACAATGGTCACCGATTCAGCAGAAGCATTCTTCGAGGCTCGACCCGGGATTCGCGAAAAACTGGCTCAGCAAATCCCGCTCCGCAGATTCGGTGACGTCGGGCGCGACATCGGCCCGGTCGCTGTCTTCCTCGCCTCGAACGACTCCGACTTCATCACCGGTCAGGCCATCCACGTCGATGGCGGCCAGATCCTCCGACCCTGAACCTCCTCACCCGAAGGGAACCGCCATGCCCACACTCGACCAACTCGTCGCCCCGGCACACACGACGATCGTCACGATGGAACTGCAGAAGGGCATCGTCGGCGACGAAGCGCTGCTACCGGTCCTCCCACTCGTCGTCGAGGAGACTGGCATCCTCCGCGTCGCGGGGAAGGTGCTTGGCGCCGGACGAGCGGCTGGCGCCAAGGTTGTGCACGCGACCATGCGCGAGCGCCCGGATGGCGCCGGCCAGGCCGTCAACTGCCGAATTTTCGCGATGGCCGAGAAGCGCCGAGCAGAGGTCGGATACAGCCCGACCGATCAAGGTCGGTCGGGCTGCGAACTGGTCGACGAACTCGGCGTTCAACCCAGCGACATCGAAGTGCCCCGTATGCACGGCATGACGCCGTTCACCGGCACCGAACTCGACGCCGTGGTCCGCAATCTCGGCACGCGGACGATCGTCCTGATGGGCGTCTCGCTCAACCTCGGCATCATGGGAGCCGCGCTCAGCGCGCTCGATCTGGGCTACCAGGTCGTCGTGGTGCGAGACGCAGTCGTCGGCATCCCCGTTGAGTACGGGGAGTCGATCCTGCAGAACTCGATCGCGATGATCGCCACGATTGTCACGAGTGACGAACTCGTGACTGCATGGGCGTCGGCGAGCGACCCGTCGTGACGACTACTTCTTCTTCTTCGAGAAGCTGTCGATCGTCGCGCGGATGTCGTCGGTCGTGAACGACTCGGACTCGGCCATAAGCGCGAATGGAGCGGCGCGCAGAATGTAGTCCTGAAGGTGCAGGTTGAGCGCTCGCTTCGTCTCCTGCACCGCCTGGTGCGGAAGCGACGCAAGGCGCTCGGCCATCTTGCGAGCCTCAGCCAACAGGTCCTCGTCCGGGAAACTCCTGGTCGCAAGCCCAAGCTCCACCGCCTTAGCCGCCGGAATGCGATCTCCAGTGAGCAGGTACTCCTTGCAGCGGAGCATGCCCATCAGGAGCGGCCAGAAGACGGCGCCGCCGTCGCCACAGACCAAGCCGATCGCAGCATGTGTGTCGGCGATGAACGTCGAGTCCGCGATGTAGACGATGTCGCTCATCAAGGCAAGGTTGAGTCCGAGTCCCACGGCGGGTCCGTTGACCGCCGCCACGACCGGCTTGGGGAACTCCGCCTGGGCTTCCATCAGCCGCTTCGCCCCGCGCAACGATTTGCGGCGGTACTCGTTGTCCTCGTAGCTCTTGATGAAGGCCGGGATGTCACCGCCAGCAGAGAACGCCCGACCGGCTCCGGTCAGGATGACCGCCTTGACGGAGTCGTCCTCACTGAGATCCCACCAGATCTCGCGCATCGCCGAGTGCATGTCGTCGAGGAACGCGTTCATCATGTCGGGGTTGTTGAGCGTGATCGTGACGACGGCTCCCTCCTGCTCGACGAGGATGTGCTCGGTTGGGGTGTAGGGCATGGCGCCTCCAGGTTCAGGTCGATTCGAGCCGTCGACGGTTCGGACGGCCGCTGATCTGACAATAGCGTCACGTAGAGCTCGTCACGAGCCCCGAGGCGAGAGCGGGACCGGAACCAAGGTGACCGGCACCGCGGACAACTGAACCATGCCGCTCAATCGGTCGAGGACGGTGCGGTCGAGGATGGTGTTGACGTTGCTGTCGTCGAAACCATGGACGACCGAGACCGATCCGGCGACGATCGAGTTCGTCACCCTGACCGGCACTCGAATCTCACCGATCGCTGTCCGTATCTCGACGAGGTCGCCGTCGGCGAAGCCCATCCTCGTTGCGTCGCTCGGATGCAGCAGTGCCTCGTTCGTCTCTCCTTCGCGGAAGACCTGCCAGTTCATGCGCTTGACGAGCCGTCGGGGGATGAGGACCAACTCGTCGATGCTGCGCGGTTCGAGTTCCACCTCCGACAACTGGTCCGCCAGTCGATCGGGCACTAGGTTCCACCGACCGTTCGGCAATCGCGAACGAACCCAGTCGTAGGCCGGTCCACCCTCGATCACGAGGCCTCCGGTGTCGCGCAGGCGGGCGACGCCGTCGCCTCTGACCAGCATGGCGAACACGTCGTCCGACGTCGCCGCCTCGGGATCGAGGGCTCCATACCGGTTCCTCAGCACCTCCACGTCGATACCTGCGCCGATGCGAGCCACCGTTCTCCACATCTCCGGCCGGTCCGGGGGTGCGGGCACGATCGCATCGGTGTAGTGCTGGTAGCGGAACGCCGCAGTCGTTTCGAGCGAGATGATGTCCGGGCGCTCGAGCTGACTTGGGGTGGCGAACACATGGGTCGCGAGATCGGTCGTGGCGTTGTCGACCACGTCGAGCACGACGAGCACCTCAATCTCTGCGAGTGCCGCCGCCAGCCGGCCCGCATCAGGGATCGCGGTCACCAGATTGCCGCCGAAGACGATCAACGCCCGCAACCGCCCCGACTCGATCTCATCGGAAATCAGCGATGCCGGCCACTCCCCGCCACAGCGCGCCACGTCGGGGCGAGTCGGAGGTGCGGGTTCGTCCGGTGCGACACTCGGCAGGGTCTCGAACCGGTCGAATCGGGAGAACACGCCAGGGTTGAACCACATCCCACCGGGCCGATCGAACGAGTCGGTGACCACCATGAGCGCCCACGCCATCCACTCGCCAAGGTTTGCGGTCGGGCTCATCGACGAGCCAGTGCCGGTGAGGATCGCCAAACGTCCGGCCTCCTGCACGGCGTCGACGAACTGTTTCAGCTGCTCCGATGGCAGACCGGTGAACGCCGTGACCGTGGCGATGTCGAATCGCTCGACAATCGAGCGGAGCCGGTCGGCACCGCTGGCCCGTGCTGCGAGCTCGATTTCGTCGACTGCGCCACGTGCGAACAGTTCTCGGATCACATGGGCGAACACCGCGAAGTCGGTAGCGGGACGTAGCGCGAGATGATGATCGGACAGCCTGGCGGTCTCCGTCACCCGCGGATCCAGCGTGAAGACCGGCCCCCGCCCCCTCGCAGCACGCAACCTCGAGATCGGATCGGGGAACATGGTCGCGTGCCCGTGGGACACCACGGGATTGATTCCGACGAACACGAGCAAGCGACCGGATTCTTCGTCGATATTCGGCATCAGAAGTGGTGTGCCCGCCATCTCTCCGGCGACGAGGGTCTTCGCCATGGCGTCGAGGGTGGCCGTGCTGTACACCTGGTTGGTGCCGAGAGCCTTGGCGAACTTACGCGCTGCGAAGTTCCCCAGCGAGTCGGCGAAAGCCCCCGTGCCGTGAAACACCCCGATCGACCCGAGTCCGTATTCGGCGATGATGCTCGACATCGCGTCAGCGAGGTCGGCGTGGGCCTCCTCGATCGTCACCTGTCGACGCTGGGCACCACGGCCGATGCGGGCGCCGCTCAACCGAGACGGCGCGTGATGGGCTGTTGCCGCAGCACGCCCCTTCGGACAGAGATATCCCTTGCTGAACGGGTGCTCGTCGTCGCCGCGGACCGCCACGACCGTGTCACCTTCGACCTCGGCCTCGATGCCGCACAACGCAACACAGATCCGGCAGAAGGAACGCTTCGCCTCGCTCACCTCGGCCGCCGTTCTGTCGCCACGATCTGCAGCGGCACGGTCGTCGTGCACGTACCGGACGCCGTCCCGGGTTCCTTCATCGCCCGTGTCGCCTCGGGCAGTTCGTCGTACGGAATCGGTTCGATACGCATGGCATTCCCCTTCGACCAGATTATGAGCGTCTCGTCATCGCGTCGTTCGACCGCGCTCAACTGCCGGCCTGACACTTGTGTCAAGTTACACTCTGCTGTATGAGCGAGCTCTCGATCGAGAAGCCGGCACGCCGGTTCCTGCACATCTGCTACTGCTGCGCCGACGACCAGGAAGTGGCCCGCTTCCTGGTCGACGGGCTCGACATGAAGCAGGTCATGCGCACCACCGACCAGTACGACTCCGGAGCGATCCTCGGACTCGACTACGACGTCCGGTCGATCGGCAACTTCGTCTACGACCGGCGCGGGCCGCGTACGAGCCCGGCGATCGAGGTCCAGGGATGGTATGACCCGACACCGGTCGGCGAGCCACCGGCAGACGCTTTGCAGCTCGGCATCAATGCGCTCGGGTTCGCCGTCCCTTCGGTCGATGCCTCACTGGCGCGGTTGAGTGCACTCGGCTGCACCGTCGTCGCCGACGGCTCGTCACCGACTGACGCCCGATCGGCGGTTGTGCGCGACCCGCGCGGCGTGACACTCGACATCGTCGAGGATCCGTCGCTGGCGGAGGGCGAGTCGCAGATGCACCATCTGCGCATCAACGTGTCCGACATCGACGAGTCGCTCCCCTTCTATGCGATGCTCGGCTTCGAACTCATCGCACGCACGGCGTTCACCGACGGCGCCTTCGCAGGACTCGACGGAGTGGTCGAGGCCGAGGTCGCCTCGTTGCGACTCCCCGACGAGCCGTTCGAGGTTCGCCTCATCGAGTGGACGTCGCCGGCGAGCCACGGCGCACACCCCACTGACCCGTTCCACGCCGGGATCTTCCGGGCCGCCTTGGGCGTCGACGACACGCGGGCTTCGTACGACTATCTGACGAGCAACGGCGCGGTGTTCGATCGACCGCCGATGCAGGTCGAACTCAGCGGCACGCCGGTCCCCGACATGTGGATCACGTTCATCAGCGACCCGACCGGCATCCCGTACGAGTTCGTCCAACGCCCACGCGAGATCTTCCGCTGACCACGGTCAGCCCGATCCTCTCAGCCCAGGCCGGCGGCGACGATCACGTCCGGATTGAAGTATTCGCGCCAGCGTACGACCACACCGTTCTCCACCTCGAAGAAGGCTGCGTACGAGTTGGGGTACGAGGCGCCGGATTTCGTCACACCGTTGCTCGCGTACTCAGCCACGATCACGCCGGTCGGCGTTGGGCCGTGGACCTCGATGTCGGTGAAGTCCATACGGTCGAAGATCTTCGGTAACAACGCCATGAAGGCATGCGCGTCGGCACCCAGCAACGTCCGTGGGTGCCCACCACCTCGAAAAGGCAGTTCGAGCACCATGTCGTCAGCCAACCAGTCCCGAGCACGTGCGATGTCCAACTCGCCGACAGCACGAATCACGCGCTCCACGATGTCGGTATCGCTGAGTGTCTCGTCCGCATCCATGATCGCTCCTCCGTTGGACCCTGTTTCTGACAGGTATGTCAAGTTATGATCGCACGCATGATTTCGATCAGTCGTATCGGCACCGCGCTGCCACCATGGGGCAACGAGGGCGCCCGCACCGTCGGTGACGACGAGGACGCCGTCACACTGGCCGTCGCCGCAGGACTCGCAGCACTCGGCGACACCGACCCGTCGATCATCGGCGACGTCGTGTTCGTCAGTCGCGACTTCCCGCTACTGGAAGGTGGTAATGGCGCCGCACTTCTCGCAGGCCTCGGTTGCGACGACGGTGTCCGTATCCGCGAGATCATCGGTGGTTCGCCGGCAGTGCTCGACGCAATCGCCCATGCGACCGACGGAACACTCGTGATCGGCTCGGATGCTGCCGGCTCGGCCGGCGCCAGCGCCGTGCTCTGTGGTCGTAGCGGAGCCACCGTCGAACTGGCCGGCCGGGTCACACGCAGCATGCCCGTCACGACGCGGGATGCCCGAGGCAACTCCTCGGACTACGCCGACCCTCGGCTGTTGCGCGAACGGGGCGTGAACGAATCACTCGCCCGACTCGGCGACCCCCGACCGATCGCTGCCGCCGGCCTGTCCGCACGGGAAGCCGGCTCGGTCTGCGACGGCAATACTCCGAAGCTCGTCACCACCGGAGCGAGTGCGATCGGCTTCGCCCTCGCCGCACTCGTCGAGCAAGGCGCATCGGGCACTGTGCTCGCCGTCGAGCAAGCGACGCTCGTCGTCGCCCGACTGGGTGAGGGGAACGTGCTCGTCACCCGCGACGAGCCGCCCGCTCGACCACGGCCCGGCGGCCAGCTCGCCCCAGGCGCCTCGGTATCGATCTCGTTGTCGGCTTATGAGCGGGCATTCGACGCCAAGCTACGACTCGCAGCGGCCGAGTGCGCGGACTGTGGCGAACTCTCCTACCCGCCCCGCCACCGGTGCATCGAGTGCGGCTCGGAGCAGCCCACGACGCTCGTGCCGCTCCCCCGCCGCGGTGAGGCCTACAGCGTCGCCACGATCCGGGTCCCGGTGCCCGGACTCATCAGTCCTTACACGGTGGTGATCGTCGAACTGGGCGACACCGGTGTGCGGACTCTCGTCCGGCTCACTGGGGCGACACCGGGTTCGGTCGCTATCGGCGACACCGGCAGGCTCGTGTTCCGCCTGGTAGCCGTCCGCCAGGGGGTCCCTGATTACGGCTATGGATTCCTGCCCGACAGTGCGCAGGCCGAACAGAAGGGAGCTGCGTGATGCGACGAGTCGCAATGATCGGCGCCGGCATGACGGACTTCGGTGAACTGTTCGAGCTGGGCATCAAAGACATCGTCCCGATGGCGGTGACCGAGGCTGTGAACTCGGTCGACAAGGGATTCGACCGAAACGACATCCAGGCTGCTTGGTTCGGTGAGCTCGTCGCGACCGATGGGTTCGCCACCGGGATCCTCGCCGACTCCTGCGGCCTCCTCGACATCCCCGTCTCCCGCCTCGAGAACGCATGCGCCACCGGCAACGACGCCGTACGACACGGGGCGATGGCGATCGCCAGCGGTATGTACGACGTGGTGCTCGTGGTGGGTGCCGACAAGGTTCGCGAGACCTCTTCGAGGAGCACCTTCTGGGACTGGATGGGCATGACCCGCGACGCCGCCTGGGACTTTCCACTCGGCCTCGTCGCGCCGGCGAACTTTGCGCTACACGCCGCCCGCTACCTCCACGAATCCCCGGTCGCCACCCGGGAACATCTTGCGATGGTGGCCGTCAAGAACCACCACCACGGGGTGACAAACCCCAAGGCGCAGATGCGGTTCGAGATCACGATGGAGCAGGTCCTGAACGCCCCCATGGTGGTCGAGCCGTTCGGACTCTACGACTGCACACCGCAGAGTGATGGTGGTGCTGCCGTCATCCTTGTCGCCGAGGAGCTCGCCGACAGGTACACCGACTCACCGGTCTGGGTACGCGGCACGGGCATCGGCCTTGACCGCGTGATGCATCAGCACAAGCGCGACATGACGACGTTCCCGCCCACGGTCAAGGCCGCCAAGCAGGCGTACGCGATGGCCGGGATCGGGCCCGGTGACGTCGACGTCGCGGAAGTTCACGACTGTTTCACCGGTGTCGAGCTCATCAACTACGAAGACCTCGGCTTCTGCGACAAGTGGGGTGCCGCGAAGATGATCGAGAACCGAGAGACCTACGTCGGCGGCCGAATCCCGATCAACCCGTCGGGTGGCCTCAAGGCGAAGGGGCACCCACCGGGAGCGACCGGCGTGGCTCAGTGCTTCGAGATCTGGGAACAACTCCGCGGCCAGTCGACCAACCAGGTCGACGGCGCCCGGCTCGGCCTCGCCCACAACGTCGGCGGTCCGACCGCAGTCAGCGCGATCACCATCCTCGGAATCGACAAGGACTGAGGCCGGATGACCGCTGCCCTCGACGCCCTGCGCCGGGACCACATCGAGCAATGCATGGACGTGACACGGACATCGTGATGTCGATTCCGAGGCTCATCTCGGTCGACGACCACGTCGTCGAACCACCCGACCTGTGGGAGCGCTGGCTGCCGGCGAAACATCGCGCTGACGGCCCACGGGTCGAGCGCCAGAAAGGGCACGTCCGGTTCTCGGCGCGGCGGCAGTACTTCAGGCCGTCCGACGACCACGGTGCCGTGTGGGCTGACATATGGGTCTACGACGGCGCGGGAATGCCGCTCGTCGGTGGGCTCGCCTCGGCAGGCACTGACCGCGGTGCGGCGGACAATGCCCCGATGCTCTACGACGAGATGCGCCCGGGCACCCATCAGCAGGCCGCGCGCCTGGAAGACATGGACGCCAACCACACCGAGGCGTCGCTCTGTTTCCCGACCGTGCCGAGATTCTGCGGACAAACCTTCCTGGAGGCGTCCGATAAGGACCTCGCCCTCGCGTGTGTCGAGGCGTACAACAACTGGATGATCGAGGAATGGTGCGGCGGGGTGGGTTCCGGCCGACTGCTACCGATGACCCTTGTCCCGCTCTGGGACGCCACCCTCGCTGCTGCAGAGGTCCGGCGCTGCGCCGCTAAAGGCAACACCTCGATCGCCTTTAGCGAGAGCCCACCGGCGCTCGACCTTCCGAGCATCCATTCCGACTACTGGGACCCGCTGTGGGCGGCTTGTGTCGACACCGAGACCAACGTCAACTGTCACGTGGGATCGTCATCCACGTTTCCGATCACCGGGCCCGACTCGCCGATGGTGACGAGCCTCTCCTTGTTGCACGAGGGCACACAGCGAGCACTTGTCGACTGGCTCTGTTCCGGCGTCTTTGAGCGATTCGACGAACTCCGGGTCGTGTTGAGCGAGGGGCAAATCGGCTGGATGCCCTATGCAATCGAAAGACTCGACGCGGCATGGGCCAAGCACCGCGGCTATTCGGGTCTAGAAGGTCGTCTTACCAAGCCACCGAGCGAATACGTCGATGGCCACCTGTACGGCTGTCTCGTCGACGACTTCGTTGGCATGGAGATGCGCCACCACCTCCCGATGCACCAACTGATGTTCGAGGTCGACTACCCGCATGGTGACTCGAACTGGCCGAACTCCGTGGCAGTCGTCGAGCGTTTGATCCAGCGAACCGAGCTAACCCCGGAGGAGGTCCGCATGATCGTGCGCGACAACGCGATCGCCTGCTACCGACTCGAACGCTTCGGGATCTCCTGAGTCGTTCTGATCGGCAAGACTCTTCTTGACGGCAAGGGAGCACCATCGTGTACGACGTCATGATTCGGGGCGGAGACCTCATCGACGGAACCGGCGTCGCGTGCCGACGAGCAGACATTGGCATCATCGGCGACCGCGTCGCGACCATCGGCGATCTCTCCGGCGCCGAAGCCAACGCCGAAATCGATGCCAGTGGACGGATTGTCAGCCCCGGGTTCATCGACGTCCATACTCACATCGACGCCCAAGTCTTCTGGGACTCGACTGTGTCGCCGTCACCACTGCACGGTGTGACGACGGTGATAGCGGGGAACTGCGGCTTCAGTGTGCAGCCACTTGGCGACGACCCTGCCGACGCCGATTACCTCATGCGCATGCTCAGCCGCATGGAGGGCATGCCGCTGCGCTCCCTTCAGGAAGGGGTGCCGTGGGACTGGGTGTCGACGGCCGACTACCTCGACGCGATCGACGGGACGACCGCGATCAACACAGCGTTCAAGGTCGGGCACTCTGCGGTCCGCCGAGTCGTCATGGGCCCGGACGCGAAGCGTCGGACCGCAGAGGCTCATGAGATCGACGCGATGCGCGACCTCCTCCGAGCCGGCCTGGCGGCAGGCGCGATCGGGTTCTCTTCGTCATGGTCGAGTACGCACAACGACACCGAGCAGAACATGGTGCCCAGCCGTTACGCCAGCCGCAACGAACTCATCGCACTGTGCGGGGTCCTCGCGGACTTCCCCGGGACGTCGCTCGAATTCATCCCCACCATCGGGACCTTTGACGGTGAGGTCGCCGATCTGCTGGCCGAGATGGCACTCGCGGCGCAGGCGCCGCTCAACTGGAACGTGCTCGCCGTCACCGCCAAGGACCTCGACGACTGCTTCGCAGGCGCCGCGCGCCTCTATGCGGAAGCGAACGGCATCGATCACGTCCTCTGCAACGGCATTGAGATCGTGCAGGGGACCGAGTTCACCGATGCCCGACCGGGCATCGTGCTACGGGCCGGTACCCACACCGGCTGAGGAGGAACATCGATGGATTACGGCATCGCCGGCAAGGTCGCTCTCGTGGTCGGAGGCAGCAAGGGGATGGGACGCGCGGCGGCCGAGATGCTCGCCGCAGAAGGCTGCCGAGTCGCAGTCGTGGCGCGCTCCCGAAAGCACATCGACCGCGCCGTCGCAGCCATCGCCGAGCGCGGCGGGGAGGCGATCGGGGTATCGGCCGACGCGACGTCGAAGGACGACATCGACCGGGCGGTCGCCGACATCACGGAGACATTCGGTCCACCGGAGATCGTGATCACCCAGGCCGACTTCCACGTACGCGGGTTCTTCGAGGAGATCGATGACGACGAGGCATTCGTGGAGTCCTTCCGCACGTACACGATGAGTCAGGTCCACATACTGCGGGCCGTACTACCGGGGATGAAGCGAGCCGGGTGGGGCCGCTTCGTGCACATCGGGTCAGCCACCGCGAAAGAACCACAGAACAATCCGCCGCACACCGTCGCCAACGGGACCCGACCTTCGACGGTCGGGCTGCTCAAAAGCCTCGCCGACGAGTACGCCCAGTTTGGCATCACCATCAACACAGTGGCGCCTGGGTGGATCGCGACCCGCACGACCGAGTGGTACCTCGAGCACCACGAGGGCCTGACCGACTCCGAACAGCGGCGTGCGTGGATGATCGACGAGGCAGGCGTACCCGCTGGTCGCCTCGGTTCGCCCGCCGAGATCGCGTCGACGATCGTGTACCTGTGCTCGAATCTCGCCGGCTACCTCACGGGCCACTACATCGCGGTCGATGGCGGCCACCATCGCTCCGCCTTTTGATTTCACTCATCGCAACCGTGTACTGCGAACCAGTAGGCGGCGACGCGCCCAAGGGCATCGGGTTCGCACCGCGAAACGAGTTGACGCTACTGTCAGATTTGTGACCGACCGGATACTCACCGATGATGTCGTCGGAACCTTCACGATCGGCGGCGATCTCACCGTCCGTCGGCTTGGGTTCGGTGCGATGCGCATCTCCGGCGCCCGCGACTCAGATGGCGTGCGCGATCGCTCCACCGCTCGCCTCCTGATCCGGCGTGTCGTGGAGCGCGGCGTCAACTTCATCGACACGGCCAACATCTACGGCTACGGCGAGTCCGAGGAAATCATCGCCGAGGCACTCCACCCCTACCCCGACGACTTGGTGATCACCACGAAAGCGGGCTACCTACCGGGCAAGATCCAACGGGGACACATCACGTTGCCGGCCAAGGGGGACCCAGCGCACATTCGCGAAGAGTGTGAGAAAAGCCTCCGTCGGCTGCGAGTCGACACGATCGACCTCTACCAGGTCCACGCGCCAGACCCGTTCGTGCCCTACGACGAGACGATCGGGGCATTCGTCGAACTCCAGCAGGCTGGCAAGATCCGCCACATCGGCATCTCCAACGTCACTGCCGAGCAGCTCGCGTTCGCGCAGCGACACTGCACCGTCGCGACCGTGCAGAATCGGTACAACGCCGGCGACCGCGCCAGCGACGCGGTGATTGCGGCGTGCGAGACCGACCGCATTGGATTCATGCCGTGGGCTCCCATCCTCCTCCATA
Source organism: Actinomycetota bacterium (assembly GCA_029979265.1). Lineage (GTDB taxonomy): Bacteria > Actinomycetota > Acidimicrobiia > Acidimicrobiales > Aldehydirespiratoraceae > UBA11606. The sequence goes on from JAPOHW010000005.1 coordinate 152,763, forward strand.
GCCGACGGGTGCGCGCCGTCGCATCGGACGTCGCCACGGCACACGGGGCCACGCTGCAGCAGGTCGCCTTGCAGTGGCTCCTGCATCGGTCTCCCAACATCTTGCCGATCCCCGGCACCTCTGATGTCGCTCACGCGGACGACAACATCGACAGCGCGTGGGTCACCCTCATCCCCGACGAACTCCACCGCATCGACGAAGCCGCAGGAGGCTGAGGATGAACGACGACACCATCAATCCGCACGCGGCGGAACTGCGGCCGATACTCGAGGCGATCATGGAGCGGCATCGGGAGCAGTGGGGCGACAGCACGGAGTGGGACGCCCTCGCCGACTTCCAACGCGAACTGGGCAAGGCCGGTTGGGGTGCACCGCAGTGGCCGGTCGAGATCGGTGGACGCGGGCTCGGCGTCGTTGACACACTCGCCTGCGACCGAGAGTTCGCTCGAGTCGACGCGCCGAACCGCGTCGCCGTCTTCGGCACCAACAACGTCGGCCCCACAATTGCCGCCTTCGGCACCGATGAGCAGAAGGTTCACCTGGCGGCCATGTTGAACGGTGACGAGTTCTGGTGCCAAGGATTCAGCGAGCCTGACTTCGGTAGCGACCTAGCAGGGCTTCGTACCCGAGCTGACATCACCGAGGACGGCTTCCTGGTCAACGGCCAGAAGGTCTGGACGTCGATCGGCATGCACGCCTCACACTGCATGCTCCTCGTCCGCACCGACCCCGACGCCCCGAAGCACACCGGCATCTCGGTACTGCTGGTCCCGATGGACACGCCGGGACTCACCCGCCGACCGATCCAGCAGATCAACGGGGAATCCGAGTTCGCCGAACTCTTCTTCGAGGACATGTTCGTGCCGGCGTCCGCCCTGCTCGGACCATTGCACGAGGGATGGCGGATCACGATGGCGACGCTCGGGTTCGAGCGCGCCGGAGTGATCAGCATCGCAGGCAAGCTCGCCAACGACATCAAAGAGTTGACGTTCTCACCCGAGGTCGCTGGAGCATCGGCGACGGTCCGCCAGCAGGTGATGACGTTGTACTCCGACGCTCGGATCCTCGAGTGGATGGGCGAACGCGCCCTTGCCAACATCAACGACGTCGCCGCTGCCAGCGCAGCGGCTTCACTGATCAAACAGACCTGGTCGACGCTGAGCAAGCGCTACGCAGAAGTCCGGTGCGACCTCGCGGGTCTCGACGCGATCGCCGGACTCGCACCCGAAGCAAGCCGAGGACTTCTCACCAGTCGGGCATCGACGATCGCCGGCGGCACGACCGAGGTCATGAAGAACATCCTCGGTGAGCGAAACCTCGGCCTACCGCGCGAACCCCGCTGACCATCAACAACGTTGACCTGGAGGGTCGATCCATGGAACTCGGATTTTCGTCGATGAACACCCCCGAAGACGTGCGACCCGACGTGCTCGCTCGAGCGCTGGAGGACCGCGGGTACACATCGTTCTTCATCGGCGAGCACTCACACATCCCTGCATCACGTCGCACGCCCTATCCGTCGGGCGGCGAGATGCCCGACCAGTACCGCCGCATGATGGATCCCTTCGTCTCGCTCACGATGGCCGCACAGGCGACCGAGCGGCTTCAGATCGGCATTGGGGTCTGCCTCGTGCTCGAGCACCACGTGCTCGACCTCGCGAAGTCTGTGGCCACCCTCGACCACCTGTCCGGGGGCCGGCTGTTGTTCGGAGTTGGGGTCGGCTGGAACGAGGAGGAGCTCGCCAATCACCGCCCCGACGTCCCCTGGGCGCAGCGGTACCGGGCCACCGAGGAGTGCATCGCCGCGCTCCGGACGTGTTGGACGGACGAAGACTCCGAGTACCACGGAGAGTTCTTCGACTTCGACCCGGTGTGGTCGTATCCCAAGCCCATCCAGCGGCCCCACCCTCCCGTCCTGTTGGGTACAGGAGGACCTCTCGGCACCAAACACGCCATCAGGTGGGCGGACGAGTGGATGCCGATGGACGTGGCGCTGGGAAACGTGCCCAAACGAATCGCCAGGTTCCGCGAGCTGGCAGCCGAGGCGGGCCGTGAGATCCCGATCTCGCTGGTCACCTTCGGGGACCCGACACCAGAGACGCTCCACTCGTACCGGGAGCTCGGCGTCGTTCGCTGTGTGATCGGAGCCGCACGCGAGGGCTGGGACGATCCCGCTACGACATTGCCTTTCATCGACCGGTACGCGCCGCTGATCACCGATCTGACGTGAGGGAGTCCTTCACTAGGCGCAGCGGCGTCCGTATCCGATACCTCGACAACTCGCCCTCGGACCCGGTCGGACTCCCAATCCTGCTGTCACCCGGCTTCACCGATCAGGCGGACGAGTACGTCGAGGTGTTGGACTTCTTCTCCCCCCGGCGCGTGCTCGTGATCGAGGTGCGCGGTCGCGGTGGTAGTGAGTCACCAACGAGCGGGTACACCGCTACCGACCACGCCGACGATCTCCGCGCCGTCCTCGACGAGGAAGGTGTCGAGCGGTTCCATGCCATGACGTTCTCGCGCGGCACGACCTGGGCACTCGACGTGGTCCTCGCCGACCCTGGTCGTGCTGCGAGCGTCTGTATCGGCGATTACTGGCCGTGCGAGCACGCCCTGGACGCGGCCGTGGCCGAGCAGGTCATGGCAGGTCGCTTCCGCGGCAAGCCACTCGTGGATCGGGTGGAGCCGCACGTGATCCCCTCGTTGTTCGCAGCGTCCGTCGATCGCGACCTCCACGACGATCTCGCAGCCACCGGGCTCCCAGTACTGGTGGCGACCGGCACCGAACAGGGCTGCATCCTCGACGGCGACGCCCTCGACGAGTACCGGGACCGGATACCCGGTGTCGAGGTGGTGACGATCACGGGCGCATCACACGATCTGTTCCGACCGGACCGACTCGCGTACCCACGAGCAGTCGCCGACTTCATCAGGCGCCGCACCCGAGACGTCTGATCAGATCCAGCGACTGGTCATGCCGAGAACTCGTTGACCGCTCATGTCCTTGAACTTCAGGCCCACCATCTTCTCCACCAGTTCACTCGTCTGATAGCGGAGCATCGGCTCGTCTACCGCTGCGACGTCCCATAGCAACTGGGCGATCTCGTCGTTGGTCTGCGCTGCGTCGAATGCCGAGTCCTGCACAGCCTGGAACCTGCCGCGCGGCTCCGCGTACGGGCCGTCACTCGATTGCTGCTGTGGTCCGCGCGACTTGTCGACGAACACACCCGATACCGGCCCGGGCTCGACCAACGAGACGTGGACACCGAACTGCGCGGCCACCGGGGCGAACGACTCCAGCAGTCCCTCGAGCGCGAACTTCGACATGCAATACGCGTCGTTGAACGGCTGGCCGATCGCACCCGACACGCTCGACACGGCGATGAAGCGCCCGCCAGGGCGTGACCGCCACACCGGCATGACACCGTGGATCAGACGTACAGCACCGAGCACATTGGTCTCGAACAACGCACGGAAGTCATCAACCGACAACTCCTCGGTCGTACCGTCGATGCCGATGCCTGCGTTACTGATCACGACGTCGATCCCGCCGTGATCGGCCAGAACGGCCTCGAGTCCGGACGCCGTCCCGGCGTCGTCGGACACGTCGAGCACACGGATGTCCGCCGATACACCGGCATCGGCGAGCCCCTGACGAAGGGAGCCAGCGCGGTCGAGGTCGCGCATGGTTGCGATCACCATGTCGCCGCCACGGGCGAACTTCACCGCTGCAGCCAACCCGATGCCGCTCGAACAACCCGTGATCAGTACGGTACGCGTCTCGGTCACCGGTCCTCCTCCTTCGGCGGTCGGAGCAACATCTCTTGGGCCAGCATCGCGACGAGATTTCCGTCGAGATCGTGCGCACTACCCGTGTACAGGCCTCGGTGCGAACCGACTTTGGCAGGGGTGCAGTCGTAGACGACCCAGTCGTCGGCCCGGCTGGCATGGTGGAACCAGAGCGAATGGTCGATGCTCGGACCGCCCGCGGGCACACCCGACATCCGGAGGTCGCCGAACCCGGCCGTCACGTCGGAGGCGAAGGCGTGCATGCACGCATGGACGATCGGATCGTCAGGGAGCGGGACGTTGACTCTGATCCATGCCCGATCGACCGAGCCGTCGAAAGGCGCGTCGTCGCCCGGGGCGGGAGGAACGTGAATGTCGAGCACGGGACACCAGGCTCGCACCAATGGCGGCGACGCCTCCGGCGGACGGAGCCCAGCAGTCGGGCGTTGCACGTACTCGGGGCCCTCGATGGGAGTACTGAACGAGCACGCCATCTCCCAGATCACCTCCCCGTTCTGCATCGCGGCCACGCGGCGAGCCGATAGCGACCGACCGTCGCGGTCACGGTCGACCATGAACACCACAGGCTTCTTGTGATCCCCTCTACGGAGGAAGTAGCCGTGCAACGAGTGCGGCTGTCGGTTCCCCGGAACCGTCTCGGCGGCGGCTCGCAATGCCATCGCCGCCACTTCGCCGCCGTACAAGCTGACGCGATCCTCCGGCCAGATGCCGGGAACTCCGCGGTAGATGTTCGGGTCGATCCGCTCGAGTTCGAGGAACGCCAGCAGCTCGTCGGCGGAATGCTGATCGCGGAGCGGATGCCGACCGACGTGCGTCATGGCGTGATCGTGCTTCACGAAGCGGCCGACAGAGGTATCACGAGTTGACGGTCCATTCATTTGACGATAGTGTCAAGTTTCACGAATCACCGCATCTTGCCGGGAGGAACACTGATGACGACGCTCGACATCAACCCGAGTACCACTGGTACAGACGTCGACTACGCGATCTACGACGCCGACCAGCACTACTACGAGCCCGCCGATGCGCTGACCCGCCATCTCGAGCCGCAGTACCGCAGTGTGGTCAAGTGGGCCGATATCGGTGGCCGGAAAACGGTGATCATCCACGGCAAGCAACTCACCGTCGTCCCCAACCCGACCTACGATCCGGTCGGAGCACCAGGTTCGCTCGAGGTCTACTTCCGCGCTGAGAACCACGACGCCAAGGAGCTCCGTGACATCGTCACGATGCAACCGATCCAACCCGAGTACCGAGATCGCGACCTGCGAATCGCAAAGCTCGACGAGCAGGGCGTCGAACAGGCCTGGTTGATTCCAAGCATGGGTCTCGGCATCGAAGAGATGCTCCAAGAGGATCCAGAGTCCGCGATCGCTGTCTTTCGCGCCTACAACCGTTGGCTCGACGAAGACTGGGGTTACGACCGAGACGGTCGCATCATCACCGGCCCGATGATCACCCTGATCGACGTTGGAGCAGCCGAGGAGGAACTCGATCGCGTGCTCGCGCTCGGCGCTCGCATGATCATCATGAAGGCCGGTCCGGTGGCGAGCCCGCACGGCCGCCCATCGTCGCCTGCCGATCCGAAGTACGACCGGTTCTGGGCCAAGGTCGCCGAGTCCGGCACGTTGGTCGCCATCCACGCCGGTGACGCCGGCTACACCAAGTACCTGGCTGACTGGGGCGAGAGCCCCCGCTACACGGGCCTCAAGTCGACGCCACTCACCGAGGTCCTATCGGTCGCCATCGAACGTCCAATCTTCGACATGATGGCGGCGATGATCTGCCACGGCCTGTTCGATCGGCACCCGGCGCTGAAGATTGCCACACTCGAACTCGGCGCAGCCTGGGTGCCGGAGTTGCACCGCCGATTGCGCGTCACGTACGGCAAGACGCCACAGTTGTTCCGCCGCGACCCGGTCGAGTCGTTCCGCGAGCACGTTTGGATCGCTCCGTTCTACGAGGACAACATCGCCAACCTGCGAGACGTCCACGGTGCAGACCGGATCCTGCTGGGCTCTGACTGGCCGCATCCCGAGGGTCTCGCGACGCCTCGAGGATGGATCGGCGACTTCGTCGATCTCGGCGAGGCAGACATGCGCAAAGCCCTGCGCGACAATCAGAAGGCACTGACCGGCCGCTGAAGTTTGGGGGCGGTTTCAGGAGTGGTCCGCCACCTCGGCGGCGAACCACTCCAGGGACTCGATCGAGGCCTCAGGATCATCACCGCAGAGGTTGAACGCAATCCAGTCGGTGCCGATCTCGGCGAGCCTGCCGACGTCGTCACGCATCTGCTCGGCATCAGGTCGATCACGAACGTCGAGCATCTTCCAGATGCCCGTGTTGACGATGTCGAGCGTCGCCGGATCCCGGCCCATGGCCTCGCAACGGTGTCGGACGTCGTCGACCCGGTGGGCGAAAGCTTCCACGGTCGGGATGGCCACGGTGCGCAGCGTGCCGATCCGCTCCTCCCCCACCATCATCCCCAGCCACCCCTGGCCTTCCCTGACGACCCAGTCCGTTGCCCAGGAGGTATTGGCGTGCAACCACAACGGTGGGTGCGGACGCTGGAGTGACGACGGTACAGACCGGACACCTCGCGCCGAGTAGCCGAACCCCTCGATCGTCACGTCCTGACCTGCCCACACCTTCTGGCAGACGGTCATCGCCTCCTCGAATCGCTCCCGTCGGTTGTCCGGGTCGACACCGAGTGCGTACATCTCCGACTTCAGATAGCCCGTCCCCATTCCCACCGTCACGCGGCCGCCGCTCAGATGGTCGAGGGTGGCGACCTGGTGGGCCGTGACGAACGGGTTGCGATAGGTCGGAAGGAGCACGTAGGTGAGGATCCGGATCGAGGACGTGACAGCGGCGCAGAAGCCGAGCGATGTGAAGAGGTCGGCGACACCCTCGCCACCAGACTCGACCCAGCGCGCCGAGGGCGCCGGGTGGTCGGTGAACGAGATTGCGTCGAAGCCCAACCGTTCCGCCGTGGTCGCCCAACGAGTCACCTCCTGTGGCGAGATGATCGCCGGCGTCCATCGGGCGTCGCCGACACCGTGCTGTACCGCGAACTTCATGTTCCGACTCCTTCTGTGACAGCGTGGTCGCCGATGACCAACGCACTCTCCGACGACGACAAGCTGGCGATCGCCCGGCGCTTCGCGGCGGCAAGCCGCCAGAACGACCCTGAGGCGTATACCGCCTTGTGCACACCCGACGCGGTGACCTGGCACAACTTCGACGGCATCGAGGTGCCCACCGAAAGGACGCTTCGCACCATTGCGTGGTTGCACCGCACCGTTCCGGACCTGGCATGGCTCGATGTCGCTCTGCTCGCGACGCCGAGCGGATTCGTGTCGCAGACCGTTATGACAGGCACGGCACCGGGCGGGCCGCTGAACGTGAATTCTTGCATCGTCGTGACGCTCACCGAGAACGGATTGGTGGCTCGAGTGGACGAGTACCTCGACCCGGCCCAAACAGCCGTACTCGCAGGCTGACTCACGGCAGTTCCGCCAAGCGATCGATGGGGCTCGCGACCTCGCGATCATGGACAACGCTGACGTCGACCTCGCAGCCGCCTGGATCGGCAACCTCTTCCCGCTGCTCCAACTCGATCTCGGGTGCCAACCCGATCACGAGGTCGGCGGTTTCGAAATGGACTCGCCCAGCTTGACGGCTCCGATGAGCGGGCTGCGACAGACTCACGTCTTCGAGCGCGACCCGGGTGCGGAAGCTGGTCGGCACGCCGTCGACGATCAGCGTGTCTGCCATCTTGACGCGGATGTCCGGACGGAGCCAGGCGAGCGCCACCCCCGCCATCACCGAGCGAGTGGCGTTGCCGGTGCAGTGGAAGAGGATCTCCGTCATCGCGTTGCAGAACCTGTCCGAAGGAGCACTTTGCCGGTCGAACGTCGACTTGCCACGGCCGACAACGCCGCCGCAACGTCCTCGAGGTCATGGACAGCGGAGATGTGCGGGGCGATAAGCCCCGTGGCGAAGAGTTCGATCAACTCGCGCTCGTCCCGAGCGGCGAGCTCAGGCTCGAACTGTGAGAACGTACGGATCTCGAAGCCCTTGACAACGCAGCCCTTGAGCAGCACGAGGTTCAGGGGAACGTGCGGGATTTCACCCGATGCGAAGCCGATGGTGACGAAGCGTCCTTTCCAGCGAAGCGCCCGGAGCGCTCGCTCGGCGAGCGGCCCACCCACCGGGTCGAGCACGACGTCGACACCATCTGGGAACAGGTCACGCAACGCGGTACGGAGATCCGCCCGCTCGTAGTTGACAGTGTGGTGAGCTCCCCGCACGCGACACAGTTCGAGCTTGTCATCGGTCGAGGCGCCGGCGATGACGACGGCACCCAACGCCGTCGCCAGTTCGACCGCAGCGAGTCCGACGCCTCCCGCTGCACCCAATACGACGACACGGTCCCCGGCAGCGACCTCGGCGATTGATCGGATCGCGTGGTACGCCGTGGCGTGAGCCACCCAGAAGCCTGCGGCCACGTCGAGTGCGACCTCGGCGGGCACTGGACGCACCGCTCCTGCGGGTACCACGATCTGCTCAGCGAAGGCGCCCGTCATCGACGCGCCGAAGACCCGGTCCCCGACCGATACCGTGCCGACATCGTCGGCTACGGCCGTCACGACCCCGGAGAACTCACTACCGGGTACGAACGGGGTTGGGACGGAAACCTGGTAGCGGTCATCGATGATGAGGACGTCGGGATAGTTGACCGCTGCATAGGCGACGTCGACGACAACGCTCCCTGGACCGGCGGAAAGCGCCGGCAACTCCACGACCACCAGCGACTCGGGCGGCCCGTATTCGTTGCACACGACCGCTCTCATCACTGATATGGCAGAGTAGTTGACGATGACGTCAACTGACCCCACGACTCCCATCACCGACTACCCGGACTTCGACGAGCTGCTACGCGAACACGACGACGGGGTGATGGTCCTGACCCTCAACCGGCCGGAGCGCAACAACGCGTGGACCCATGCACTCGAGGATGCTTACTTCGGCAGCCTGATCGCGGCGGCGAACGATCCTGACGTGAGAGCGATTGTGGTGACGGGCGCTGGACGCTCGTTCTGCCCAGGTATGGATCTCCAGATCCTCGAGCAGTCCGCACAAGCTGGAACCCCCTCGGCGATGCATCGACGATGGCCGATGACGACCGCGCGCCAGATCCCCAAGCCCGTCATCGGTGCAATCAACGGCGCTTGCGCAGGCATCGGGTTCGTCCAGCTGGCGAGCTTCGACCTGGCCTTCGCGTCGACCCGAGCGAAGTTCACCACCTCGTTCGCTCGGCGGGGACTCCCCGCAGAGAACTCACTGTCCTGGATGCTCCCGCGACTGATCGGCACGGCGAACGCAATGGATCTACTGTTGTCTGCTCGCGTGATCTCGGCCGACGAGGCACGGCAGATCGGACTGGTCAACCGGGTCGTCGAACCTGACGAGTTGCTACCGACCACGCTCGCGTACGCCCATGATCTGGTGGCGAACTGCTCCCCCGCCTCGATGGCTCACATCAAACGCCAAGTGCTCGACGACTGGGAGCGGACCGCCGAGGAGTCGCGTCTACGGTCACTCGTCCTGATGTCCGAGATGGGTGTGCACCCTGACTTCAAGGAAGGCGTGATGAGCTTCCAGGAGCGGCGGCCGGCCGAGTTTGCCGGACTCGACGCCCATCTCCACGTGCCCAAAGCGATCAACCGCTGACGCTATGACGTGCACCGCTCGCCAAGTAGTGAGCGACGGACTGGGCATGGCCCAATATCCGGTCGGGACTTGCGAGTCATCGGACCTGGGAGACCACATCATGGGTGTGGTCGCACTCGCGTGGTGCACCGATGACGGCATCGACCGTTGGGGCGAATCGTGGGCGCGACACGGGTCGATCGACATGCGCTTCCGGGCCCAACTCATCGCCGGTCTCGATCTCACCATCACGACCGAGCGAGGTCCGAAGTCGAGTGACGTCATCGTTAGGGGGTCCGATGGAACCACCTTCGCCACGGGCGTTCTTCGGCCTGGCCCCACGGCGCCGTTCACGTCGAGCCGGCGGCCACCTAGCGAACCTCACCCCGTCCCCCCGGTGGCCGAACTACTCGACAGCTACCAGTTCCATCCGATCGGGTTCGACCATGTCGCCGAGCGAGACCTGCGCTTCACGGAAGGTCTCGAACGAGCCGACTCGTGGAGTCGCAACGGTTGGGCGCACCCCGCCTGGCTGGCGAGTGCCGCCAACGCGATCATTCGCCACAATGTCGCCTTCGAGGACGGCGGCTACTGGGTGCAGGCAGGTGTCACGGTCGACCTACACCGACCGATCCAAGACGGTGCCCGCCTGGTCGCGGCCGGCCAGGTCAATGAGCTGTTCCAGCGCTCCACCCACAGATTCATGGTGTGCGACGTGTCGATCTGCGAAGACGGAGCCCCCGCTGCGTCGATCCGTTCCACGTCGGTGTTTGGGTCTGCAATCGCCTGAGCGACCGTCAACCAGGCTCGCGAGGGAGGTCGAGCACGCGCTCCCCCACGATGTTGCGCTGGATCTCCGACGAACCAGCGTAGATCGTATGCGCTCGGCTGAACTGGAACGTGTACTGCATGTCGCGGAGTCGATGGTCGGGGTCGCGCTCATCGTCGTCACCGGCGAGGATTTGACCGTCGGCACCCATGAGGTCCATTTCCAACTCGCCGAGTCGCTGGTGCCACTTCGACCAGTGCAGCTTGCCGATCGACGACTCGGCGCCAGGCACCCCACCCTGGAGGATCCTACTGACGGTTCTCAACCCGGTGAGCCGCATGATCTCGAGACCAATGTACGCCTCGGCGAGGCGCTGGCGCACGACCGGATCGTCGGCCACACCACGGCGTCGGGCGAACGCGACGACCGCGTGGTACTCCTCGGCGAACCGGAGTTGTTGAGCAAGGAATGCCGTACCGCGCTCGAAACCGAGCGTGGCCATGACCACCTTCCAACCTTGTCCAATCGGCCCAACCACGAGATCGGCCGAGGTGCGGGCATCGTCGAAGAAGACCTCGTTGAACTCAGCGGTGCCGGTGATCTGGGTGATCGGGCGCATCTCGACACCCGGCTGGTCGATCGGGCAGAGCAGGAAGCTGATCCCTTCGTGCTTCTTCGCTGCGGTTGGATCGGTCCTGCACACGACGAAGACCCAATCGGCGATGTGTCCGAGGCTCGTCCACACCTTCTGCCCGTTGATGACCCACTCATCCCCAACCAGCACAGCGTTCGTCTTCACATTGGCGAGGTCCGATCCAGCATCGGGCTCACTGAAACCCTGACACCAGAACTCCTCGGCTCGCAGGATCGGTGGCAGGAACCGCTGCTTCTGCGCTTCGCTGCCGAACATCATCAGGGTCGGCGCGAGGAGTTGCTCGCCGAAGAACCCGACGCGCTGCGGCCCTCCGGCGCGGGCGTACTCCTCGCTGAAGATCATCTGCTGGGTCAAGGGCAGGTCACGACCGCCGTACTCCGTCGGCCAGCCCATGCCGACCCAGCCTCCGTCGGCGAGCTCTCGCTCCCAGGCCCGCCGAACCTCGAGCTCGTCGCCTTCACCCATGTCGGCGCCCGTGCCGAGCGCGGCGTACTCGCCGATCAGATGGTCCGTCATCCAGGCCCGTACCTCGGCGCGAAACGCTTCGTCCCCAGCGGAAAATGTGAACTCCATGCTGACAGCGTCGCCCGTACTTGACGAAACCGTCAAATCGGCCAGGAACTCACTCGCCGGCGAACCAACTCCCGGGGGTCTGCCCGTCGACATACACCCGTCGACGAGCGAACTTCCACCGCCCTTCGATCCGGACGTACTCGTCGATGTATCGACCCCAGTGGTCGAGACCGCGGGTGTCGACCGCATCGCCGATGATGACGGCGAAGTAGCAGCGGCCCGTCGCATGATCAGCGTCGACGAGGTCGATCTGGTGGGTCGCCGTGAAGTGGCGGATGTAGGTGGTCGCCGCCCGCTCGTCCTGGGCCCGGACGCGCCCCTGCGCCCCCGTGAAGATCAACTTGACCTGCTCGAGTCCCTCGTAGACCGAGCGTTCACCACCTGTCGGGCCGACCTCCATCAAGGCATCGTCGGCGAAGAGTTCGAAGAGCAGATCGAACTTGCCCGTGTCGCCATACGAGTTGTACCGAGCAACCAGGTCGCGAATGCCCTCACGCGCGAGCAGATCGTCGAGTGTCATTCCGGCGAGCCTAGACAACACCACTGTCAGATGCAGACCGATACGGAAGCGCCTGTCTCTTCGACCCGGCCGACTCGATCGCCTGGTCGCTCGGTGGGCGCCTCGATCGCATCGGCGTTGGCGACGAACACCTCCGACATCCGGTCAACGCTCGCGATCCGCCCGCTGAGCGGGACCATCTACCAACGGCGCTTTGCCTCCCTGACACGTTCGAGCACGTCCACGAGGCGGCACGGTAGGCAATGGCCCAACGAATAGCAATGCCGACGATCGCGCAGGATCCCACTAGCGTCGTCGTCATGACCGAGACTTTCGCAGCGTTCCGGGCCCTGACCGAGGGCGACGCCGTTGACCGTGGGGTGGTCCCCATGGCAGTCGACGAGCTCCCGGTCGACGGCGTGTTGGTCGAGGTCCACTGGTCGAGCGTCAACTACAAGGACGGCCTTGCCTCCACCCCCACCGGAAAGGTGGCCCGGATTTCCCCGATCGTTCCCGGGATCGATCTCGCCGGGGTTCTCGTCGAGGACGCTCCGGGAATGCCTGCCGGTACCGAGGTCTTGGCCCATGGTGGCCCGATCGGCGTCGCGCGTCATGGTGGATACGCCCAGTACGCCAGAGTCCCGTGCGACACGCTCGTCCCCGTCCCGGCCGGGATGACCACCCGCGAGACCATGATCGTCGGCACCGGGGGATTCACCGCTGCACTGTCGGTGATCGCCCTCCAGGACCACGGCGTCAGGCCCGACTCCGGTCCGGTGCTCGTTACCGGGGCGACCGGCGGGGTGGGATCGACAGCGGTCGACATCTTGTCGAACCTCGGGTACGAGGTCGTGGCGAGCACCGGCAAGTCGGATGCCGCCGACTGGCTGCGCGACATCGGCGCCGCGTCGATCATCGACCGTGCCGAACTCGCCGAGGAGGGCAAGCGGCCGCTCGAGTCGACGATCTGGGCCGGGGCAGTCGACTGCGTCGGTGGGGTCACCCTCGCCAACGTGCTCAAGAAGATCCACTACGGCGGCTCGGTCGCCGCCAGCGGTCTCACCGGTGGTCCCGGTCTTGCGACCACCGTGCTGCCGTTCATCCTGCGCGGCGTGAATCTGCTCGGGATCGACTCGGTCGAGATGTCGATGGACCGGCGACGTCAGACATGGGAACGGATCGGCACCGACCTCAAGCCTTCGAATCTCGACGCGATCGGACGCACCATCGGCCTCGGCGACCTCGACGGCGTGCTGACCGACATCCTCGCCGGCAAGGCGCAGGGACGCAGCGTTGTCGACCTGCGCGCCTGACCCTCAGGCGTCGACGGGCCCGGCTGCATCGGTCGAACGGCAACGCCGCGACCGCACGATCGATCCGACGATCACCACCGCTGTGGCTCCTCCACTGGGCGATCAACACCGGATGGATCCGATACTTCGCGCGTGGCCACGCTCGTTTCGATGTGACCGTCGACGTCAAAGAATCGCTTCAGATCAACTGACGCACTACTCGCCTAACACCAAGCTTCCTGACGTCTTTCGCCACCTATGACTGGCGTTTCCACCCAACGTTGGTGACGTTTCACATCAGCTGCAGCCGCTCGTGGTGCCGCACGACGGGCAGGCGTGGCACGAACCGGCCCGCACCATGCTCACACCGCACTGCATGCACATGGGCGAGTCTCCGTGACGCACCTTCGGGCGATCGATCTCGGCCGAGATGTCGCTGACGGGAGCCGGCGGGGCGATACCCATCTCCATCTGCGTGACGAGTTCGTCGACCGACGGAATACTCTTCGGGTCGGCGACCACTTCACTGCCGGTGAACGACTCAACGGCCGACTCCTCGACACCTGGCAACGTCGGCTGCAGTCGCTCGTCGACCGAGAAGATGCCGAGCTCCTGTCGCTCGTCGTAGCTCATGTACTCGAGAGCGAGACGGCGGAACAAGTAGTCCATGATCGACGAGGCGAAACGGATGTCGGGATCGTCAGTCATTCCGGCGGGTTCAAAGCGCATGTTGACGAACGCTTCGACGAAGGCTCGCAACGGCACGCCGTACTGCAGGCCATAGCTGATGCTCTTGGCGAAGGCATCCATGATGCCCGACAAGGTGGAACCCTGCTTCGACACCGTGAGGAACACCTCACCGGGACGACCGTCCTCGTACTCGCCGATGGTGGCGAATCCCTTGCAGTCGGCCACACGGAACTCGAAGGTGCGACCCTTGCGGCTACGGGGCAGCTTCTGGCGCACCGGCTTCTGCACGACCTTCTCGACGATCTTTTCGATCACCTGAGTGGCCGAGTCGGTCACCGTGGAGGAGCTGCTTGTGTCGGCTCCATCCTTCTTGGCTGTCGAGAGCGGCTGGGCCACCTTGCAGTTGTCACGATAGATGGCAACGGCCTTGAGCCCGAGTTCCCACGACAGCAGGTGGAGCTCTTCGACGTCTTCGACCGAGGCTTCCTCGGGCATGTTGACGGTCTTGGAGATCGCACCCGACAAGAACGGCTGGACTGCGCCCATCATGCGAACGTGACCTTCGTAATGGATCGTGTTGTCACCCATCGAGCAGGCGAACACGGCCACGTGCTCGGCCTTCAGGTGCGGGGCACCGAGGATCGACTTCTCGGTGTCGATGTACGCAATGATCTCGTCGATCTGCGTGGCGTCGTAACCAAGACGACGCAAGGCCCACGGGATGGTCTGGTTGACGATGACCATCGTTCCACCACCGACCAACTTCTTCATCTTGACGAGACCGAGGTCGGGCTCGATACCTGTGGTGTCGCAATCCATCATGAGTCCGATGGTGCCGGTGGGGGCGAGAACGGTGGCTTGACTGTTGCGCACTCCGTACTCCTCGCCATCACGCACAGCCGACTCCCAGGCTTCCTGTCCGGCGCGCACGAGATCGGCCGGCACCACGTCTGCATTCTCGATCTGGTAGCTGGCGTCGCGGTGCATGCGCAGAACGTTCAGCATGTAGCGCTCGTTCTCGGCGAAACCGGCAAACGGTCCCATACGACTGGCCGTGCGAGCGCTGGTGGCGTAGGCATGGCCAGTCATGAGGCTCGTGAGAGCCGCCGCCCACGAACGTCCGGCAGGTGAGTCGTACGGAAGGCCGAGGGCCATGAGAAGCGCCCCGAGGTTGGCATAACCGAGACCGAGCTGACGGAACTTGCGGCTGTTGTCGCCGATCTTCTCGGTCGGGTAGTCGGCTCGGCCGACGAGAATCTCCTGAGCGGTGAAAACCGTCTCGACCGTGTGCTTGTACGCCTCGACGTCGAAGTTGCCCGACTGGTCGAGGTACTTGAGCAAGTTGATCGACGCCAGGTTGCAGGCCGAGTTGTCGATGTGCATGTACTCACTGCACGGATTGGATCCGTTGATACGACCTTCGGCGTGCGCGGTGTGCCATTTGTTGATCGTGGTGTCGAACTGCAGACCCGGATCAGCGCACTCCCACGATGCTTGAGCGATCTGACGCCACACGTCACGAGCACGAACCGTGCGCACTGGCGAGCCGTCGGTGACAGCCCGGTACGACCAATCTGCGTCGTCGACCACGGCCTGCATGAACTCGTCGGTGACGCGAACCGAGTTGTTGGCGTTCTGGTACTGGATACTGAACGAGTCGGATCCGTCGAGGTCCATGTCGAATCCGGCATCGCGCAGGACACGCGCCTTCTTCTCCTCTTTCGACTTGCACCAGATGAACTCTTCGACGTCGGGGTGGTCGACGTTCAAGATGACCATCTTCGCTGCGCGGCGGGTCTTGCCGCCCGACTTGATCGTTCCGGCCGAGGCATCGGCTCCACGCATGAACGACACCGGACCGGAGGCCGTGCCGCCTCCGTTCAGCAACTCGACACTGGACCGGATCTTCGACAGGTTGATACCCGAACCCGAGCCACCCTTGAAGATCACGCCTTCTTCGCGGTACCAGTTGAGGATTCCGTCCATGGTGTCGTCGACGGCCAGGATGAAGCAGGCGCTCGCCTGCTGTGGAACGCCCTTCACGCCGATGTTGAACCACACCGGACTGTTGAAGGCGGCGCGCTGGGTGACGAGGATGAACTTCAGCTCGTCACTGAACGCCGCTGCCTCGGACTCGTCGACGAAATAGCCGCCCTCGCGACCCCACTGGGTGATGGTGTCGACCACCCGGTCGATCACCTGACGCAACGAGGATTCGCGCTCGGGCGTTCCCGGGGTGCCACGGAAGTACTTCTGAGCGACGATGTTGGTGGCGTTCAGCGACCAAAAGGTCGGGAACTCGACGCCGAGTTGCTCGAAAGCAACCGAGCCGTCCTTCCAATTCGAGATACGCGCATCTCGCGTCTCCCACTCGACCTGTTCATAGGGGTGCACCCCCGCCGTTGTGAAATGCCGGTTGATGCCGATGGCGAGGCGGTCAGGTGCGAGAGACATAGCAGGTCCTTTTTGGTGTCGAAATCGGGTGTCGGTCGGTTGAAGAATGAATTCAGGAGAACACAAGATGTGGTGGTTACGTCCCCCCGGCTCGCGTCCCACCACAAGTGGTTGTGAGATTACAGCAGTGTAACTACAGCCATGTCAACGATCCTCCGCGAAGTCCCTGCGTACATGCCATCTCCTCGTGGCCGTGAGAGTGAGAATCGTCGAGGTCTCGATCCACAGGGGTGGCGTCCCCCGCAGGTTCAGATCGAACTCCCGCCCGATCCAGCTGCCCATCCGACGCCCACGACAGTCCCCGGAATCACCCGTTGACCACCGTGACAGCACCTCGCGAGTCCCCTCGCCACGGTTCGGAAGCCACCCCTGTGTCACGTCTCCACGGTACGGCCGAACCCCTGTGGGAAGGAAGTGGACAACCGTGTGAATTAGCCGATTTTTATGGGGAAAAGCCTGTGGAAGGGGCTGTGGAGAAACGGCCCTCAGATGGGGACAACCGTGACCGGAATCCCGTTCAGGACCGACGTACCCGACAGCGGGTCGAGGGCCTGGTCGTCGGTCAGCACATTGGAATTCACTCCGGCCCGCTCGGCGGCCACGCGAAGTCGGGTTCCCGCGACACCATGGCCCCATCCATGCGGCAGGCTCACGACCCCCGGGCGGATGTCTTCGGTGATTTCCACGACGGCATCCAGCTGACCCACCCGCGACTCCACGCGCGCCGGATGTCCGTCGCGCACACCGAGTCGCTGCGCGTCATCGGGATGAACATGAAGAGTGCAGCGGGGTTTGCCCTTCACCAGAACCTCGATGTTGTGCATCCACGAATTGTTCGAACGAAGGTGTCGTCGACCGACCAACACGAGCTCGCGCGCAGCGAGTTCGTCGATCGACGCTTCGAGACGAACGACATCGGCGAGCAATTCGTCGGGCGCGAGTTCGATACGACCCGAACGCGTCCGTAACGCATCGGGAAGCCGCGGTTGCAGTGCGCCGTAGTCGACGCCATGCGGATTGGCGAGAAGAAGATCGAGGCTCGCGCCATTCGTATTCGTTCCGAAGGCCGCACCGTACGGTCCTGTCTGCAGCATGAAGTCGAGCAACCGTGCCGGACCACGTCGACCCTTGGCGTCGAGCAACGCTCGAATCTCATCGGCGTCACGTCCGTGAATCAACGATGACGGATCGGCCACCGAA
>JAPOHW010000060.1 GCA_029979265.1 Actinomycetota bacterium
GCAGCTCACGTCGCTGGAGGAGTTGCGCCTCTTATTCAACCAGCTAACGAGGTTGCCGGCGGAGATCGGGCAGCTTACGTCGCTGACGAAGTTGGTCCTCCGCGACAATCAGCTGACGAGCGTGCCGGCGGAGATCGGGCAGCTCGCGTCTATGACGTGGTTGGGGCTCGATAACAATCAGCTGACGAGCGTGCCGGCGGAGATCGGGCAGCTAACATCGCTGGAGAGGTTGGAGCTCGGTGACAATCAGCTGACGAGCGTGCCGGCGGAGATCGGGCAGCTCACGTCGCTGAAGAGGTTGGAGCTCGGCTGCAATCAGCTGACGAGCGTGCCGGCGGAGATCGGGCAGCTCTCGTCGCTGGACATTTTGAACCTCGAGCGCAATCAGCTGACTTGCGTGCCGGCGGAGATCGGGCAGCTCGCGTC
Organism: Actinomycetota bacterium; assembly: GCA_029979265.1. GTDB lineage: Bacteria > Actinomycetota > Acidimicrobiia > Acidimicrobiales > Aldehydirespiratoraceae > UBA11606. The sequence goes on from JAPOHW010000060.1 coordinate 427, forward strand.
GCTGAGGGAGTTGGGCCTCAGCGACAATCGGCTGAGGAGCGTGCCGGCGGAGATCGGGCAGCTCACGTCGCTGGAGAGGTTGTGCCTCAGCGGCAATCAGCTGACGAGCGTGCCGGCGGAGATCGGACAGCTCACGTCGCTGACGGGGTTGGAGCTCGGCCGCTATCAGCTGACAAGCCTGCCGGCGGAGATCGG
>JAPOHW010000061.1 GCA_029979265.1 Actinomycetota bacterium
AGATAGTGGAATGCCACTGTGGGGGTGCGTCTAAACAACCCCCGGGGCACAGTCCCGGAAGTCCAATTTCCAGGCCAACCGCGCTCCCCCAGTCATTGCTTGAAGAAGCAGCCGGCGTGCCCTCGCACCGACAGCTGAAGTTGGCCAGAGTCGTGATTGCGAACTGGTCGCATGAGCGGGTTCCTTGTTGGACATTTGTTGGCCAACAGTGTTGCCACAACATGTCACTTGATGACACTCACTACCTCAATCCAGGAGGGAAAACATCATTTCGTGCCGTGTTCTCTCACTCATGGATCGGTTTCCTAAACCGTGCGTCGCAGGTTCGAATCCTGCCGGGGCCACACGCGAGAGCCTCAGCCATGCGCATGAGGCCATCGTGCTGCGCGCTATAGAGGAGACCTAGTCGTTGTAGGAGACGTTGGGTTCTGGAGCACTACCGACGATGGCATCCCAAGGCCTAATGGACCCGTCAATGTAGTTCCCCACGTTTGTATTCGAGGCCGTCGTACAGGACGCCTCGTCCACCTCAAATTCCCAGATCGTTCCGTCTGGCTTGAACATGACTTTGATCCAGGAATTGTCACAGTTATCGCCCTGAGCATTCGTATATGCG
>JAPOHW010000062.1 GCA_029979265.1 Actinomycetota bacterium
GCCCGCGACGCGCGCTGGCTCTCGGTGGAGAGCCACTCGACGACGGCAGCCTGCTCCTGCTCGCTCAGCGGCTCCTCGTCCTCGGGCGGCATCTCGCCGTTGCTCACCGCGGCCAGCACGTCGAGCCACCAGTCGACGTCGTCGCCGCCGAGTAATCCCCAGCCCCAATCCACGGGGCTGGGTGGTGACGGGAACGGCGGCGCCGGCGGTGCCGGCGGCGGCGCCGGCGGCGAGTTCGGCGGCGCTGGCGGCGATGGCGGCGGCGATGGCGGCGGCGAGGGAGGCGGCGCAGGCGGCGGGCTCGGCGGCTCGCAGAAATAGACGTCGTTTGTGGTGCGATTCTGGAATGTGGAGCCGTCGTCCTTGGGCTCGGCGCAGTCGGCGCCCGTCAGGTCGGAGGTGCAGATGCGCGAGAAGGCGCCACGCTCCTCATACCAATCGCTGCACGCCTTGTCGCACGCAGCGGCGTCGGTGCCGTCGCACGCCTCCTTGAGCAGGTTGCGCAGGAAGAGGAGCTGCGTGTTCCAGTACGGCAGCGATATGTCGCGCGTGAGGCGACGGCAGCGGTCGATGTCGTTTGTGGTGTCGACGAGGTGGTC
>JAPOHW010000063.1 GCA_029979265.1 Actinomycetota bacterium
GGTGAAGATGGAAAACGGCCGGGTGGTGGAGCTCGACTTGGAAGTGTTTGGCCTGACCGGAGCGTTGCCGGCTGAGATCGGGCAGCTCACGTCACTGACGCACTTGAACCTCTACGAGAATCAGCTGACGAGCGTGCCGGCGGAGATCGGGCAGCTCAGGTCGCTGACGGAGTTGTGGCTCAACAAAAATCAGCTGACGAGCGTGCCGGCTGAGATCGGGCAGCTCACGTCGCTGATTCATTTGTACCTCGACGACAACAAGCTGACGAGCGTGCCGGCGGAGATCGTGCAGCTCACGTCGCTGGAGTGGTTGAGCCTCGACAAAAATCAGCTGACGAGCTTGCCGGCGGAGATCGTGCAGCTCACGTCGCTGAGGGTGTTGTTCCTCGGCGGCAATCAGCTGACGAGCGTGCCGGCGGAGATCGGGCAGCTCACCTCGCTGAGGTGGTTGGAGCTCCTCCACAATCAGCTGACGAGCGTGCCGGCGGAGATCGGGCAGCTCACGTCGCTGACGCACTTGAACCTCGACCACAATCAGCTGACGAGCGTGCCGGCTGAGATATGCGAGCTCAGAGCGGCGGGCTGCCATGTGCAGATG
>JAPOHW010000064.1 GCA_029979265.1 Actinomycetota bacterium
CTCGTGGACGATGCGCGCCGGCACGGCAGGGAGCCAAAGGAGCTCCTCGGCCGCCGCCATGCGCACGTCGAAGTGCATGTGGAACCACGGCCCGGCGGACATCTCTTTGGCGTTGCTCCGTCCACCGACGAGTGCCCGAGCATCGGGATGAAGCGAGTGGAGGTGGGGGGAGAGCCCCGAGCTTGCAAGCACGGGTGCAATGGCGCGGTCGATGGTAAGGTCCGAGAAAAAGTACCGCGTGTAGCCGGTGGGGGCGGCCTGGATGCCGATGGAGCTGCGCGACACCTTGGGCTTCACTTCGATCCGGACGCCGCGGGGAAAGGCGGTGGCGGTGGCGGTGGCGGTGGCGGTGGTCGTGGTCGTGGTGGTCGTGGTGGTCGTCACGGTTTGGGGTGTTGGCGGGACTTTGCGTTGCGTTGTCGTCTCAGGTTCGGGGGGAAAGTGGTCCTCGCCAACGGTCTCGTTGGCCCTGGCGCTCGGCTGTCTCACATTTTGCAGACGAGGCGAGGCGAGCTTGTCACTTGCTCGCACGACATCCGATGCGAGTTTGGCGCGGCTCGACTGTGCAGCCTCGCTCGCCAGCGCGCCAATGCGCT
>JAPOHW010000065.1 GCA_029979265.1 Actinomycetota bacterium
ACGCTCGTCAGCTGATTGCTGCCGAGGTTCAACCACTCCAGCGACGTGAGCTGCCCGATCTCCGCCGGCACGCTCGTCAGCTGATTGTCGTGGAGGTACAACACCGTCAGCGACGTGAGCTGCCCGATCTCCGCCGGCACGCTCGTCAGCTTATTGCCGCCGAGGACAAACCCCTTCAGTGACGTGAGCCGCCCGATCTCCGCCGGCACGCTCTCCAGCTCATTGTGGTTGAGGTGCAAGTCTACCAGCGATGTGAGCTGCCAGATCTCCGCCGGCACGCTCGTCAGCTGATTGCCGCCGAGGCGCAATTCCTCCAGCGACGTGAGCCGCCCGATCTCCGCCGGCACGCTCGTCAGCTGATTGCGGCCGAGGCGCAACGCCTCCAGCGATGTGAGCTGCCCAATCTCCGCCGGCACGCTCGTCAGCTGATTGTCGTCGAGGTCCAACACCGTCAGCGACGTGAGCTGCCCGATCTCCGCCGGCACGCTCGTCAGCTTATTGCCGTCGAGGCCCAACTCCTTCAGCAACGTGAGCTGCCAGATCCGCGCCGGCAAACTCATCAGCTTGTTGTTGCAGAGGTCCAACAGCCTCAAT
>JAPOHW010000066.1 GCA_029979265.1 Actinomycetota bacterium
TTCTTCGATCGAATCCTGTTGGATGCTCCCTGCACAGGACTAGGGGCGCTGCGGCGTCGACCCGAGTCTCGGTGGCGAAGGAACCGCGAGGACGTGAGCGAGTTGGCATCCCTGCAGCGACGGCTCCTAGCCACCGGGCTGTCATCGTTGAGAAGCGGAGGTGTCCTGGCGTACGTCACCTGCTCTCCCCACATCGCCGAGACCATTGATGTTGTCGAGGAGGTGCTGCTTCACATCGATGATGTCCAGGTTCTCGACGCTCGAGAGTTTCTGCCGAACGTGCCCGACCTCGGTCCGGGGCCGCACGTGCAGCTGTGGCCTCACCTGCACGGCACCGATGCCATGCACCTCACCTTGATGCGCCGCGACTGACCGATCGAGTCGATGGCGAGCAAGCGTTCGGACCGGTCACGCTTGACGGACCGCGACGGGCATCAACTGCACCAATTGGTCGAAGACTCCCGGTGAGCCAGCGACGAGCGGTCCGGCTCCCTGCACACCGAATTCGGTGACGAAATCCGACACCCGCCCCCCGGCTTCTTCGATCAAGCACACCGCAGCGAGGCAATCCCATGCGTGAATGTGGGTTTCGAC
>JAPOHW010000067.1 GCA_029979265.1 Actinomycetota bacterium
GCCGTGGAGTAACAACATCTCCAGCGACGTGAGCTGCCCGATCTCCGCCGGCACACTCGTCAGCCGATTGTTGTTGAGCCACAACTCCTGCAGCGACGTGATCTCCCCGATCTCCGCCGGCACGCTCGTCAGCTGATTGTAGTTGAGGTACAACTTAATCAGCGCCGCGAGCTGCCCGATCTCCGCCGGCACGCTCGTCAGCTGATTGTGGTCGAGGTACAACTTCCGCAGCGACGTGAGCCGCCCGATCTCCGCCGGCACGCTCGTCAGCTGATTGTCGCCGAGGTTCAACCACTTCAGCGACGCGAGCTGCCCGATCTCCGCCGGCACACTCGTCAGCTGGTTGTCTTGGAGCTCCAACTCCCTCAGCGACGTGAGGTGGCCGATCTCCGCCGGCACGCTCGTCAGCTGATTGCCGTTGAGCCTCAACTCCGTCAGCGACGTGAGCTGCCCGATCTCCGCCGGCACGCTCGTCAGCTGATTGTGTTGGAGGTACAACTCCGTCAGCGCCCTAAGCTGCCCGATCTTCGCCGGCACGCTCGTCAGCTGATTGCCGCAGAGGTACAACACCCTCAGCAACGTGAGCTGCCCG
>JAPOHW010000068.1 GCA_029979265.1 Actinomycetota bacterium
AGCACACCGGAACGTAGTAGGTGCACGTCCCTGCCGGTCGGCGCTGGCGGCGCGTCGCGTCGCCCTCTCCGAGCTTGCACTTGACGAGCGTGTCCACGACCTCGCCGAGCGCACTGTCGAGCGCATCCGCTTCGCGGTCGAGTGGCGCTTGCAGCAGTCGAAGCGGCAGCTCGACGCGGCGCGCCGCCCACGCGTGCCGAAGCTCGCGATCGTCGAGTGCCGGAGCGGTCGGCAACTCGTTGACGTCGATGTCCGCGTCGCGCTCGGCTGCGAACGCGTCGGCGCCCTCCTCTCTCGGCGGCTTACCTTGTTCGGACGCAACCGGGCGCTCGAACATCGCGCCCAAGGCATCGCCCTCC
>JAPOHW010000069.1 GCA_029979265.1 Actinomycetota bacterium
ATCCGACCTCACGAGGTCCGCGAAAGACACCGTGTACGTCCCCAGAAAGTCGTCTTCCTTCCCGGGAAAGCCGTCCTCGTCGAAGACGTCCAGGGTGAGCGTCTGCGCGTTTGAATCGCGGCGCACGAAGAGGCGACAAACGTCGTCGTCGGACCATCTCGGGTTCAGCGTGTTTTTCTTCGTGGACGTTCGAGCGCTGACGGCTCCCGGGGGTGCGCTCTACGCGCTCACTCTCGACGCGGCGCGACCCAAAATTGCTCCTCTCGGATCCTCGGATGAGCGGGGGACGACGCCCTCGCCGAAAAGACTCGTCGGTGCGGACGACGATACCGAGGACGAGGGAGACGACGACGATGCCGTGTACAGGGCGGCCAAGTTCGCGGTCAGGCTGGTGGAGAGCGCCGCGACGGAGCTCGCGGGGCCTCTGCGCGAGTGCCTGTCGCCGTCGGCGCCGCCCGCGTCTGTCTCGCTCGCGCTCGAGGCTGTGGCTTCTCTGTGCGAGGCGGACGCGCTGGATTTCTACGCCGCGCTCAAGGTGGTGGTGACGCGCCCGCACCTCTCTACACTCCCAAAGAACCCGCTCGTC
>JAPOHW010000006.1:0-149603 GCA_029979265.1 Actinomycetota bacterium
GCCCCCTGCTGGTCATCGCCGTGGCGCTGGCAAACACCCAGTCGGCGATCTTTGCCGTCCTGATTTCGCTGTTCATCATGGACTACATCGGTAAGCAGGACCTCGCCCGCAACGAAGGTCGGCGAATGGTCCACAACGGTGCGGCCTGGATGATCGGTCCGTTACTGGCGATCACGTTGTACACCGAGGTGGCACCGTGGTTGCCGTTCTTGGTCTCCGGTGCGGTCATGGCTCTAGCACTCGCGTACTTCTGGAAGCTTCGTCTTGGCCCCAACCCGGTGCTCGTTACCCCGAAGTCTGTCGCGCCGTCGCCGCTGGCCAATATCCCCCGCTACTTCCGCCAGCGCTACCTCCGGATCGCCTACTGCGTCACCTTGACCCGGGGAATCTTCTGGTCTGCACTGTTCCTCTACTGCCCGCTCTACGTCCTCGAAGCCGATCTGCCCGAGAAATTGACCGGGGGAATCGTCTCCGTCACCGCCGCACTGCTCCTGCTGAGCCCGCTTGTGCTCACGGTCGTCGAGCGCACGTCGACCCGTACGGTGATCATCGCTGGCTTCGCCGTCATCGCCGGTTCGATGGGAGCGCTCGCTGCGCTCGGCGAGGCCGAGCCGCTCGGCCTCGTATTCTGGGTCACGGGCGCGCTGGGGGCATCATGGCTCGACGTCGTCGGGAACATCCCCTTCATGCGAACCGTGAAACCGAGGGAACGAACAACGATGACGACCGTCTTCTCGTCGTGGCGGGAAACGGCGCTGATCGCTGCCCCAGGTCTCGGTGCGATCGCCCTGTGGGTCGGGGATTTTCGGCTCTACTACGGTTGTCTCGCCTGCTTGGCACTACTCACCGCTGTCTACGTCACGTACCTCCCGCAGCGCCTCTGACGCAAGGGCCAGCCCGGGGCGAGTGACGACACCTCGGAGCGCGAAGCTCGATTTCAACTTCGCCACATGGGGGAGGCGCGCCATTCGGGTTCGGTGGACTCGCTCGTAGTCGGTGACATCGGCAACCACGACCTGGATCAGGTAATCGGCGTCCCCGGCCATCAGGTGGCAACTGATCACCTCCGGCACGTCCATGACTGCCGCCTCGAACTCGTCGAGGTGACCTTCTTGCTGGCTGGTCAGGGAGATCTCGACGAACACCGTGGTGCCCAGACCCACCCGCTCGAGGGCGAGCGCCGCCCGGTATCCCTCGATGACTCCTGCTCGTTCGAGTCGCTTCACCCGCCGCAGGCAGGCAGACGGTGAGAGATGGACCTGCTCGGCGAGGGCTGCGTGCGTCATCCGCCCGTCGGCCTGCAGCAGATCGAGGATGATGCGGTCGATACGGTCGAGCGCAATCACGCTGGAATACTCCTTGCAAAGGCCACTACGCACATGATTCGTGCATAAATAATGATAGCAGCGCTGAAGAATGGAGAACATCGCCAGTCGGTGCGTTCTACATTGGCGCCATGCACATCGGAGTCCCGAAGGAAATCAAAGTCGCCGAGCGGCGGGTCGGTCTGACGCCCGCCGGCGTGCGCGAACTCGTCGGCCAGGGCCATCGCGTCACCGTGCAAGCAAGTGCGGGCGCAGGGATCGGGGTAGCCGACGCCGAGTACGTCGATGCAGGGGCTGGGATTGCGGACTCGCCTGAGGCGCTCTGGGGTGATGCCGAGCTGATCGTAAAGGTCAAGGAGCCGCAGGCTGCTGAACGGGCACTCCTGCGCGAGGACCACATCCTGTTCACCTACTTGCACCTTGCGCCCGACGAACCCCAAACCCGCGAGCTGATCGCAAGCGGCGCGACCTGTATCGCCTACGAGACGGTGACCGATCGCAATGGGGGCCTCCCTCTTCTGGCACCGATGTCGCAGGTTGCAGGACGCATGTCGATTCAGGCCGGCGCGCACTGCCTTGAGGCGACCAACGGCGGGGCAGGCCTTCTCCTCGGGGGCGTGCCCGGGGTGCACTCGGCCAAAACGGTCGTCATCGGTGGGGGAGTCGTCGGGGAAAACGCGATCGAGATGGCCCACGGGCTCGGCAGCGCGGTAGCCGTTCTCGACCGCAATCTTGACGTGCTCGATCGACTCTCCCGGCGATTCGGATCGGCGCTCCAGACGGTGTACAGCACCACGCAAGCGATCGAGGAACTCGTGCTTGATGCAGACCTCGTCATCGGTGCCGTACTGGTGAAGGGTGCAACAGCACCGAAGTTGGTCACCGCCGAGATGGTCACGAATATGCGGGCCGGCAGTGTGCTGGTCGACGTGGCCATCGATCAGGGGGGTTGCTTCGAGACGAGCAAGCCGACCACTCATGATGCACCGACCTACATCGTGGACGACGTGGTCCACTACTGCGTTGCCAACATGCCCGGTGGTGTCCCGCGGACCTCTACCTATGCGCTCACCAACGCCACGCTTCCCTTCACCTCGGCCATCGCCCGACACGGGGTGCATGACGCCCTGCTCCAGGATCCACATCTGCTCGGCGGACTCAACGTCTGTGCCGGCATGGTCACCGAACGCAACGTGGCCGATGCGCAGGGTCTCACCTACGTCGAGCCTGCGGCCGCATTGGCGAAGCGGTAGGCCCGGTTGCCTGTGCGTCTACGGTGATCGGCGTGCAACTGCCTACACCGTCGCTTGTCATCGATCGCGCCGCGCTCGACCACAACATCGCGACCATCGGTGAGGCCCTGCCGGGCCGTCGTCTCAGACCCCACGTCAAGGCCTTCAAGTCAACGGGATTGGCACGGCGGTTGTTCGACGCCGGTCATCGGACATTCACGTGCGCAACCGTGCGCGAGGCCGAGGGGTTGGCGGCCGCCGGGCTCGGGGAGGATCTTCTGCTGGCCAACGAGATCGTCGACCCGGACCAGCTCGCTCGACTCGCTGCGATCGAGCCTGCGGTGACCGCGGCCGCCGACAGCGAGGAGACCATCGACCGCGCAGCTGCGGCAGGCGTTCGACGGCTCGTGATCGACGTCAACGTCGGCTTACCCCGCTGTGGGTGCTCGCCCGATGAAGCTGGACGGCTTGCCGACCGCGCCCGCGCCGCCGGGATGGATGTCCGTGGGGTGATGGGTTATGAGGGCCACCTGATGATGGTGTCCGACCGGGCCAGCCGCATCCGGAAGGTGGAACGGTCCATGGCGATGTTGCTCGCCGCCGCTGATGCTGTCGGTGGCGATCTCGTCTCGGCCGGCGGTACCGGCACCTATGACACCAACACGTGGGCCAACGAAATCCAGGCCGGCACCTTTCTGCTCGGTGACACGCAGTACGACTCGCTCGACCTTCCGTTCCAGCTTGCACTCACACTCGAGTGCTCCGTGCTGTCGGTCAATCCCGCCGGATGGCTCGTCGTGAACGCAGGACTCAAGGCGCTCGGGATGGACCACGGAAACCCGACCTGGCCCCACGGGGAGGTCATGTTCTGCAGCGACGAGCACACCACCTTGCGGTGTGAGGACCTCTCAGTGTGGTCGGTCGGCGACCGAACCCACCTCTATCCGGCTCACTTGGACCCAACGGTTGCCAAGCACGAGCGAATGTGGCTCGTCGACGGCGAGGAGGTCATCGACGAGTTCGCCGTCGATCTTCGCCACTGGTGACCGGCGGGTGGGGCGCTCCCCATCGCAGCCGAATTGGCTTACGTCGTGATGCCGAAGCGGTGCAAGCCGTACGCCCGGATCGCGTTGCCGCGCAGCACCTGGTAGCACTCCTGTTCGTTCATGCCGACCGCCGCGAACATCGAGTGCGCAACCTTGCGGCTGTGCGGAAAGGTTCCGTCCGAGTGGGGGTAGTCCGTCTCGAACAGAATCTGCTCGAGTCCGACGTCAGCCCGCTGCTTCAGGCCCACGAGGTCGTCGAAAATACAGCCGAACACCCGGCCCCGAACGATCTCACTCGGCAGCGGTCCGCTGCCGCCCACGCCACCGCGGCCCTCCCGAAAGACGGAATCCATTCGCTCCATCTGGAACGGCATCCAACCGACCTGACTCTCGGCATAGGCGATCTTGATGGTCGGAAAGCGTTGCAGTGTGCCCGAGAACACCCAATCGACCATCGAGCCCTCCGCATTCTGAGCGTAGAGCGACATCGAGGTCGCAAGCGGCGCATCGGCCGAGGTGGTCGGCATCGACGATGAGGACCCGATGTGCATCGAGACGGTGGTATCGGTCTCTTCGCACGCCTGCCAGAGCACGTCCCAGTCGCCGGAATACATCGTCGCGCAGCCGAGCTTCGACGGGTTCTCCGAAAAGGCGATGGCGAACGACCCCTTTGCTGCACAGCGTCGAACCTCGGCTGCTGCGAGGACCGGGTCCCACAGGGGAACGAGCGTCAGCGGGATGAGACGGCCTTTGCCCGGACCACCTCCCCAGTCGTCGATGATCCAATCGTTGTAGATGCGGAGACACTCGAGTGCGAACTCCTTGTCTTCCCGCTCGAGGAATCCCTGCCCACAAAACCGGGGGAACACGTTCGGATAGTTGATCGCAGCCGACACATGGTTGAGGTCCATGTCCGCAAGGCGATCGGTCTGGTTCCAGGTACCCGGTCGAAGATCCTCATACGTCGCTGCGACATTGCGCTGTTCTTCGCGAGGCACGCCTGCGGGACCATGGAGAAATCCGGTGGGGATCACGAGATCGTCGTACAACCAGAGGTCGCACAGATGGCCATCTGGATGATTGCGATCAAATCCATAGTGACCGCCCTCGAACTTCAGGCGCACCTTCTCCTGCACGACCCGTGGCCCGCGGCCGCGTTTGGAGGGTGGCAACTGCTGCTGCCACAGGTCCTTTGGTTCCATGACGTGATCGTCCACGGAGATGATCAGCGGCAGTTCTTCCTCGGCGGGCGTGACGTCGCGCATGGCGTCAAGGCTAGTTCCCTCCGATGGGGCAGGCATTGCCGAGCAGAACCACACCGCGTCGCTGCGCTGGGACAAGATGGAGCATGGCTCGTCGGGTCTATGTTGCCGGTCCCTTGTTCGACGAGGGTGAACGATGGTTCATGGAGGTGATGGACGCGCGTCTTGCCCGTGCTGGAGCGTCGACCTTCCTGCCGCATCGCGACAATCCGAGCAAGACCCCGGAGACTGTCTCGGCGATCTATCGCAACAACCTCGACGCCATCGAATGGGCCGACCTGGTGGTCGCCAACCTCAACGGTGTCACGACCGATGACGGGACGGCGTGGGAGATCGGCTACGCAGTGGCGCAGGGTACGCCCGTCATCGGCTTGTTCACCGATTGGCGGCGCCGTTTCGACGACGAAGTCGTCAACCTGATGATCGCTGAATCGGTCGATGTCATCGTTCGGTCACTCGACGAACTGGAGGCTGAAGTACGGGCGCGGCTCGCTGACGATACTCCCTGACCCGGCTGCGATCGGCCGGCGTCGCGGATATGCCATGCCGCCCGAGGGCGCGTGAGTCGGTCCTACGCCGCAGCTCGAGTTCGACGCAAAATCGGGTCTGCCACCGCCAACGTCTTGTCGGCGATTCGGAGCACGCGGCCTGCCGCACCCGGTGTCTGATCATCGACCAGATTGCCCATCACTTGCAGCGTGATGTTGGCGATGCCCTGGGTGCCTACGGCGAGCCGAAGTCCACTTCGCAAGATCCATGGATGACCGATCAGGAAACTGAACCGGCGTCCCGTTCGCAAGAAGGAATCGAAACGCTGCCCGATCAGCCGGTCGTACGTGTCCGGTGTCGTCCCGGGATCGGAGAGAAACAGGTCGGCCGCCAGCATGCCGGATTCGAGCCCGTAATCGATGCCCTCGCCGTTCATGGGGTTCACCAGGCCGGCTGCATCACCGATGGCGACCCAACCAGGGCCATGTCGTTTCAATGTGCTCATGGGGAGACGCCACGCTCGAGGACGCTCCAGGTCGGGCCCCAATCCCCACGACTCTTCGACCAGCGATCGGTAGCTGGCCTGGAGCTTGTTGAGATTGAGTTTCTTGAAGCCCTTCATCGTCGACAGTGCGCCCACGCCGATGTTCACGGTGCCGTCTCCAGCGGGAAACATCCAGCCGTATCCGGGGACCGGAGTACCGTGCTCGTCCCTGAGCGTCAGACACGCCTCGAGGTGCGTGTCGGCATGACGGGGTGATGCGGCGTAGGTTCGGATGGCGAGTCCGAACGGTTCGTCGGGGTCGCGTTCGGCACCGAGCATCCGAGCGACGTTGCCGGGCGCTCCGGTGGCCACCACGACGAGGTCGCTTCGCCACCGACGGCCATTGGCCTCGACTCCGACCACCCGACCGTTGTCGAGGATGGGCACGGCGTCGGCGTTGAACTCCAGTTCGGCACCAGCCTCGCCGGCGAGGCTGATGAGCCGCTCATCGAGGCGCCGGCGGGGCCAGACCGCGCCGTGGGGGGCGAAACGGCCGTTGTCCGGCCAGGGCAATTCCCGCTGTGTCCTCCCGGCGATCATGCGGAGCCCGGCAATGCGGTGGGCGTCGGTCAGATCGACATCGAGCTCATCGAGCGCAGCAACAGCGCGAGGCGTGAGTCCATCGCCGCAGACCTTGTCACGCCCCTTCTCTCCCTTTTCGAACAGGCGGACCGTCGCACCGCCCCGAGCGGCCCGAATCGCCGTAGCGGCACCCGCAGGTCCTCCACCGATGATGAGCAAGTCGCGACGTTCCATACCCCAGCCTGCCGTGCCGAAAGGCCTTATCCGCAGTCAGGGAGCGATTACGGGAGCTGGCCGGTGTGGCCGAGCGCGAGACGCAACAGTCGATCGTGCCCCCCGGTCATCTCAGCGATCACCTCGGGGCTCATCGCCTCCCGCGGCGTCACCCAGGTCAAGTCGAGCGCATCGGGTGACGGAGAAGGCTCACCATCGATGGGCACCACGAAGGCCAGGCTCACCGCATGCTGTCGCGGATCGTGATACCCCGACACGGATGGATCGGGAAAGTACTCCGCAACCGTGAAGGGGGTCGGGTTGGCAGGCAGCCGCGGGAGCGCCATCGGTCCGAGATCCTTTTCGAGATGACGGAGCAAGGCATGTCGAATCCGCTCACCGAACAGGACCCGACCGGTCACGAGTGCTCGGCTGATCGTGCCGTCGGCCATCGCTCGGAGGAGCAGCCCGATATGGGTCACCTCACCAATGGAGTCGACCCGCACCGGAACCGCATCCACGTACACCATCGGCACTCGGCCGCGAACGGTCTCCAGATCATCCGAGCTGAGCCAATTCACCTCGGCATCGATGTCGACAGAGTCGCTCACGCTGCGATTCTCGCACCCCGAGCTCGAACTTCGGGGGACCGCTCGAGGCAGATCATCGGGGTTCGCGAGGAGCGGACGTAACGCAACAGGTATCGACGCCCAACGGCACGGTGTCGACCGGCGACGGGGGCGATCACCTTGCTCAGACACGACGACTACCGTCGAGGTCGATGGCGCCGATCACCGACTGGAATCCGATCCTCCGGAGTGAGTTCGACAAGCCGTACTGGCGTGAACTCCTGCACTTCGTGGCCGCAGAGCGAGCGGCGGGGGAGGTCTACCCACCGCATGACGATGTGTTCGCAGCACTGCATCTCACATCCTTCGCCGATGTGAAGGTCGTGATCCTCGGTCAGGATCCGTACCACGGACCAGGGCAGGCCAACGGGCTGAGTTTCAGTGTCGACCAGGGCGTGCGACTTCCTCCGTCGCTCGTCAACATCTTCAACGAACTCGAGGCCGATCTCGGCATCGCTCCGACATCTTCTGGTGACCTTCGGCCATGGGCACGCCAAGGCGTGCTGTTGCTCAACACCACGCTGACGGTGCGGGCCAACGAAGCCGCCAGTCATCAGGGAAGAGGATGGGAGACCTTCACCGACGAAGTCATTCGTGCGATCGACGGGCGCAACCAACCCGTCGTGTTCATGCTGTGGGGGGCACATGCTCGCAAGAAGGGAATGTTGGTGGACCGGCGCCGCCACACGATCATCGAGTCTGCACACCCGTCGCCCCTCTCGGCCCACCGAGGATTCTTCGGGAGCCGGCCGTTCAGCACTGCGAACGAGGCGCTCGAGCGCGCCGGGGAGGATCCGATCGACTGGCGGCTCGAGGGGCCCTGAGTCCCGCTCGGAGGTCCCGGCGTTCGTTTGCGTTCAGAGCCTGCCACTCGCCTGGTACGAGCCCGTCGAGCGTGACCGAACCGATCGACCAGCGCACCAGCCGCAGGGTCGGATGCCCGACTGCTGCGGTCATGCGCCGCACCTGGCGATTCTTTCCCTCGGTCAACGTCAGGCGAACCCATGAATCGGGAACGGTCTTTCGGACGCGTATCGGGACCGGACGCGCCGGAAGGTCAGGGGTCCCCTCGACCCGCTCGGCGATCGCAGGACGAGTGCGGCCATCCTTGAGGTCCAGGCCAGCGGCCAGACGATCCAACGCCTGCTGTGACGGCACGCCTTCGATCTGGACGAGATAGGTGCGGGGATGCCCGATCGCAGCGTCGGTGAGGCGGCCGCGCAGCGTCTTGGATCGCGCCAGGAGCAGGAGGCCCTCACTGTCACGGTCGAGCCGCCCCGCCGCGTAGACGTTCGGAACCGACACATAGTCGGTGAGGGTGGTTCGGCCCTCACGGTCGGTGAAGGCGCTGAGGCAGTCGTACGGCTTCCAGAACCGGAGAACGAGATCGGGATCGCCGAGGTCGCCCACGAGTGGCCGATCAGAAGTACCAGGGGAAGGCAGACCAGTCCGGCTCGCGCTTTTCGAGGAAGGCATCGCGTCCCTCGACCGCCTCGTCGGTCATGTATGCCAACCGAGTGGCCTCACCGGCGAACACCTGCTGACCCATCAAGCCGTCATCGATGAGGTTCATCGCGAACTTCGCCATTCGCTGCCCGGTGGGACTCTTTGCATTGATCTCGGCCGCCCACTCGAGCGCCACCTTCTCAAGGTCGGCATGGGGGACGACGGCGTTCACCATCCCCATCTCGAGCGCTTCGCGTGCTGTGTAGTTGCGTCCCAGGAAGAAGATCTCTCGCGCTCGTTTCTGCCCGATCTGCCGGGCGAGGTAGGCGGAGCCATAGCCGCCATCGAAGCTCGCAACATCGGTGTCGGTTTGTTTGAAGATTGCATGCTCCTCACTGGCGAGGGTCAAGTCGCACGTCACGTGCAAACTGTGCCCGCCGCCAACCGCCCAGCCGGGAACGACCGCAATCACGATCTTGGGCATCGTCCGAATCAAACGTTGGACCTCGAGAATGTGCAGTCGACCGGAACGGGCGGCGTCGACAGTGTCTGCAGTTTCGCCGTCGGCGTACTGATAACCCGACCGACCGCGAATGCGTTGATCGCCACCCGAACAGAACGCCCACCCTCCGTCCTTGGGCGAGGGACCGTTGCCGGTGATGAGGACGCAGCCCACGTCCGGAGTCATCCGAGCGTGGTCGAGACAGCGGTAGAGCTCGTCGACTGTGGCAGGTCGAAAGGCGTTGCGCACCTCGGGCCGATCGAACGCAATGCGAACGGTACCCTGTTCGTTTGCGCGGTGGTAGGTCAGGTCGTGCAGTTCGCCGACCGCTGTGACGGGGGACCACCGCTCGGGCTCGAAGATCGGGGAGATCGAAGCGTCGGACATGCGGCCGAGACTAGGCCGGAATGTGGCGTACCCGAGCGTCGAGCCGTTCGATCCAGCGTTCGATCAGCTCACGGCCGCGTTCGTCTCCGAACTCGAGGTCATCGACGCCGAGCGGCATGCCTTCCAGCAAGACCATGAGACAGTCGTCGTAGTCGCTGCGCAGCTGCTCGAGTGAGTAGCCGGTCACGCCGCTGGCGAGCAGGCACTGGTGGTAGCGCGCAATGAGGTCGTCGATGTCGGACTCGGCCGTGGCTGCTGCAAGGGACCCGGTCAGGAAGTAGCAGAGGTCGTACACCGCAGGACCAGGGGTGGACGTCTGCCAGTCGATCACGCAGGCGAGTTGTTCGTCGTCGTCGAAGAACAGGTTGTCGAGCCGGAAGTCCACATGGAGCAGGCACTGCGGCGGCTCGGTGTACAACCGCCGGCGCCGTGCGATCCCGGTCCGTTTCACCGCACGCAACAGATCGATCGTGTGTGGTGAAAGCAGATGACCCATCTGCTCGATGAACCGCTTGTAGCTGTTGCGATAGCCGGCGTGCAGAATCCGCGTGATCACGATGGGGCTTTGGAGATAGGGCTCGTCGGGCAGGTCCGTCACCCCCCACGATGCGGCATGAAAGCGCGCCAGCGTCTCGAGCACGCCGGCAGCCACCTCGATGGACGCACCGGCGACCTGATCACCCACCGTTGCCGATGCGCCGAGGTCCTCGAGCAACAGCACCGTCGGCGGGACGTCGGCGTTCGATGCCGCTCGTCGAACCAGTATTCGCAGCAGCCAGAGGGGGAGCTTCTCCGCCTTGCGCATCTGTTCGAGGATTGCCGGCTCCTCGCCAGTCTCTTCGTAGATGGCGGCGTAGACCTTTGGCACAGGAATGGGCAGGTCGGGCAACAGGTCGGCATAGACGCGGACTTCGCGTTGATACACGCCGAGTGAACGCCCACGGGCTCGGTTGTGGGCCACCTGTGTCGGGATCTTGGCGATCAACGTTGCGGGACCAGGCTCACCGTCGTACCCAACGGTCAGGCGGGCCAGTTCCCCCATGAAGCCCTCGCCCTGGCCGAGGACCTCATGGGTGACGGACGTGGCGGTGGTCGACGCCGGGATGAAACCACCGTGGCGCAGCACGTGGGTCAGCCATTCGGGTGTGAAACCGGCCATGGTCGTCGGTGTCGACTCTCTCATCTCGTCGACCGTAGTGTTCAGCCCCGAAAGTCGGCCAGCACAGTGTCGCTCTCGGGCGTGAGGACGAGCACATCCTGCCCGGACGAGGTGATGTAGCGGGCGGTGGGAACGGTGGCGGTGAGTGGCCGAGCCCCTCGGAGCGCCAGCCCGAGCGTCGCCGCGTCACGCGCCGTCATTGTGTCATCGACCGTAAGCGTGCCGGCCACTGCCCGGAGGGTGCCGAGCAGGACGAACGGGTTGCGCTCGGTCCCAAGCGCATCCATGAGCGCAGCGAGAAAGCGCTGCTGGCGCCGGACGCGTCCCAAATCGGCGGTCGGGTCGGTGACGGCGTCTCCGTCGATCAGTTCGGTGTAACGCCGGGAACGCACGTACGCGAGTGCGGCCGAGCCGTCGAGGCGTACGGGCCCGGCGGCATCGATCGCAAGCCCGGAACGTGCGTCGAACGCAGGATGGGCGAAGTCGACGGTGACACCGCCGAGCGCATCGACGAGTGCGAGAAAGCCGGCCAGATCGACCTCGAGATAGTGATCGATGCCGATACCGAGTTCTCCCTGCACCGTCTCGACGAGCGCGGTCGGCCCACCCAGCGCAAGGGCGGCGTTGATGCGATTCGAAGCTCCGCCGGCGAGCGGCACAAAGAGGTCGCGCGGGATGGCGAGGAGTGACACACGATCACCCTCGAGTCGAAGAACAGCGATCGTGTCGGTGCGTTCGCCCTCCACCGCCGGCCCGAAGATCACGTTGGCATTCTCGATATCGGCGGCAACACCGGAGCGAGCGTCGGTCCCCACGATCAAGTAGTTCGTCCCGGAGGAAGCACCGACCATGGTCGAGGCAAGGTCGGCACGCGCCACGCCGCTCCACGCGAGATGAGCGGCGACGGCAAACCCTGCGGCAGGTACGGCCAACAGCAGGGCCAGCAACACAAGCACTCTCCGCCATCGGCGCCGCCGTGACGGGTCAGCTGCCTCCTGCATCGAGTCGCCCGCTCGGAGGCGACCCGACGCCGAGGACGAGACGTGGATCGAGCGGGGATCAGGGGGAAGATCCGACATCCGACGCAGTCAAGCACGCCTCTGCGCTGCGGCAACGGCAGCTGTCACCACCTGGCACCGTCGTCTCACTAGCGTGCGGGGGCGGGCCCCTTGTTATGCGTAGACCGTTCTCCCGTTCTCTCATCGTCGGTGCCGCTGTCACCGTGGCCGTGATGCTGCTGTTCTCCAGCGCTGGCGGGGCTGGCGACCTGAGTGACCTTCGTCGCCAGCGAGAAGCGTCTCGAGAGGCAGAGCAGGCAGCGCTCGAACAGATCGACCTGCTGCGGGCCGATGCCGAGGTCATCCGAGACACCCTGCTCGAGATTCAGGCGCTGGTGGATGCTCAGGTGGCGAGGGTCGAAGGGGCCCAGCAGGCGCTCGCTGCGGCAGAGGCGGAGGTCCGCGCACGCCAGCAGTTGGCCGTGGATGCCGAGTCTGCCATCGAGGCGACCATCGCCCAGATACGGGTGCGAGCGGTCGACGCCTATGTGGGGACCGGTGAGAGCGGCTTGGAGGCGTGGCTGGCCGATGGCGATGTGAATCAGACGGCAATTCGCATTGCGATGCTCGACTTCACTGCCGGCAATGAACGCGATCTGCTCGACGATCTCCGAGCGCATCGGTCGGCCCGAGAGATCAATGTGGCGTTCGGCGAAGCAGCGAAACAGGAAGCCGATCGACTCCGAGCCAGCCTCGAGGACGAACTCGCCGTGTTGCAGGAGCAGCGGGCGCTGCAACTCGACGTGCAGGCCGAGCTCGCTTCCCGGATCGATGCATGGTTGCTGGAGGCCGACGAGCGGGCCCAGGCCAGCGAGGAGTTCACCGCGCTGATCCGCGCCGAGACTGCGGCCGCCACGGGGCTGCGGCCCGGCTCGGCATCGCTCGAGGGGTTCATCATGCCCACGGCCGGCCGGATCGGCTCGGCGTTCGGACCGCGGCTGCATCCGATCTTCGGGACGGTGCGCGAGCACACGGGTGTCGACATCGGGTCGAGAACCGGCAACCCGATCTGGGCCTCGAAGGATGGTCGAGTCATCTTTGCGGGATGGAAAAGCGGCTACGGCAACACCGTCGTGATGGTGCATGGCGATGGCACGGTGACGACGCTGTACGCCCACATGTCGGTGATTCGGGCGAGAGTCGGCGATGTGGTCGACCAGGGTGAGCTCGTCGGCGAGATCGGAAGTACTGGCTTCAGTACCGGACCGCACCTCCATTTCGAGGTGCGGGTCAACGGGATCCCCAAGGATCCGGTCGCGTTTTTGCCCTAGGTCTCAGCACACCGGCCGAGCGCTCGGGTACCGCTACGATGACGACAAGGGAGGATCCATGGCGCTTCGTGTGTTTGGAAAAGGCCAAGAGAAACCGGAGGACACGCCACCGCCGAAGAAGGCCTTTCGCCGACGCCTCTTGGGGTACCACCGAGAAGACGTCGACGAGATGTTGCTGCACCTCACGGCCTCGCTCACGTCGCTGGAGATTCGTCTGCAGGCAGCCGAATTCGCTGCAAAGCAAGAAGACCTCGTCCTTCGCGCCACTCGACGCAGCGTGGACGAGGTCTTGAAGCGGGCCGAGAAAGATGCCGATGGCATCCGGTCCGCCGCCGAGTCCGACGCTGCGAGTCTGCTCGCCGAAGTGTTTGGTCCGTTACGAGATCGGACCGGACCCATGGCCACCAGACCCTGATTCGGCCCGAGTCCGGCCTCGAGAGCAGCTAGATTTTTGCCGATGCTGTTGGCGGTTGGCGACCTCGTCGAAGAGATCCTCGTCCAACTGAAAGAGGCACCCGTCCAAGGCCAGGACACACAGGTGCGCAGTGCCCGGATTCGCGGCGGATCGGCAGCCAATGTGGCCGCAATCGATGCCGAGATGGGCGGCACCCCGCGCCTGGTGTGCCAGGTCGGCGACGACGCAGTCGGCTACCTCCTTGCCGAGGACGTCCGCTCCCGGGGCGTCCACGTCGAGGTCCACCACGCCGGAGCAACCGGCGTCATCGTCACCACCGTGGGGCTGGGCGTGCGCAGTCGGCTGGTCGATCGCGGCGCCTCGCGGGGCCCGACGACCCTCGGCGATCTCGACCTCGACGGGATTACACAGCTGTACCTGGCGGCATCGGCATTCACCGAGGACCCGCTCGCCAGCGCGATCGAGGGCCTGCTGGCCTCGGTCACCGAGCGTCGGATTCCGATCGTCGTGAGCGGTCCGTCGACGGCCGATCTCGAACTCCTCGGGGTCGATGCGTTCATGGAACTGATCCGCACCATCCGACCGGATGCAGTCGTGCTGAACCGGGCTGAGCACAACGCCGTCGGATGCCAGCCTCGCCAAGCACTCGCCGGGGCGAGAACGACGGTGGTCACGGCCGGTGCTCGGCCGACCCTGGTGCTGGAAACGTCGGGAGAGGCGGAATCGGTTCCGGTGGCGCCGGTGACCACGATCCGCGACCGAACCGGGGTGGGCGACGGCTTTCTCGCCGGGTTCCTGGCGTCGCGGCGGACCGGGGCTGATGCGGTTGCGGCCTGCCACGCCGGACACCGAGTCGCAGCGCGGGTGCTGCAGCACCTCGGGCCGACCACGGTCCGCTAGGAAGGCCTTCCCGTTCGGCGCCGATACCGGCCCATCAGTTCGCTCACGACTTCGTGGATTGGTGGGGCTGGTGCGATTCCGAGACGGTCGAGCGTAAAGGCGACCGGGACGCCGTCATGATCGGCGTTGTCGAGTTCGACATGCACCGCAAGCTGGCCCACACCTGGCGGTTCGCCCACGACGACTTCCATCAGGCCCGAGGTCGGATCCACGAACACCACCTCACCGATCTCGTGCGCTGCGTCGGCGAGGCGGAGCAGGACGTCGACGGGATCATCGTGGTCGAGCACCTCGCGCGGGGTCGCTGGAGCGTGCCGAGCGACCGGTGCACGCTGTGGTTCCTGGAGCGGCACGGAGCCGTCGCTCGTCGCCGCACGGAGCGTCTCGAATGCTCGGTTCACCTCTGCGGCCAGCGTCGGGTCCCCACCCGCGTCAGGATGGGCGTGTCGGATGGCCGAACGGTACGCCACCCGGATCTCCGCCCACGACGGTGAGCCGGACAGTCCGAGCACGACCATCGCAGCGCGGGAATCCACCCGCACATTGTTCCAAAGACCGGCGGCATCGGCACCACCGGCGGCGAAGCAGCGACTGACGCTCACTCCCTGCGGTCTTGTTCGGGAGGCGCACGTGCACGCCGATCAGGCGTTGGGGGACTGCCATGGCAGCGAATATGGGCAGATGCTTGTTGCCGGACCCGCTTGTCGGTAGCGTCCCATGGTCTGTTTCACGGGTTACGACAGGAGAAAACGTGAGCGCCGTACCATATATGGCCTTGATCTCGGCAGTCGCCGGGCTTGCCTTGGCTGGCTACTACTACAAGGCCGTGGAGGCAGCACCTGCGGGCAATGAACGCATGCAGTTCCTCATGACCGAGATTCAAAAGGGTGCCCGTGCATTCCTCAAACAGGAGTACACCTGGGTTGCTGCGTTTGCCGTTGCGATGCTGGTCCTGATCGCAGTCGTGATCGACCCACTGGCATCGGTCAGCTACGTCATCGGCGCAGTGCTGTCGGCAACCGCAGGCTATGTCGGCATGACGGTGGCGACGATGGCGAATGCCCGAACGACAGAGGCGGCCAAGGACGGCCCATCGCGGGCGCTCCCCATTGCCTTCCGCGGTGGCGCGGTCATGGGCTTCGCCGTTGCCGGCCTGGCCCTTGCCGGTCTGATGCTCACCTACCTGTTGTTCGTCGAGTGGCTCGAAGCCGACAAGGCATTCGAGATCGTGACCGCCTACGGGCTCGGTGCGTCCACCATTGCCCTCTTCTCACGCGTCGGCGGCGGCATCTACACCAAGGCCGCCGATGTCGGTGCAGATCTCGTCGGCAAGGTCGAGGCGGGCATCCCCGAAGACGACCCCCGCAACCCGGCAACCATTGCCGACAACGTCGGTGACAACGTCGGCGACGTCGCCGGTATGGGCGCCGACCTGTTTGAGTCGTACGCAGGCTCGATCATCGCCCCCATCGCGCTCACCGCGTTCTCTGTCGCCGGTGGGCTTTCCGCCGAACAAGCCGGCACCGAGGGAGTCGTCGAGCTGCTGATGTTCCCGATCGCCATCGCGTTCGTCGGCATGATCGCCTCGATCCTCGGCTCCTTCCTTGTCAAAGGCGGTGACAGCACCGACTCCAAGGCGCTCAGCCGAGCCCTGCACATGGGGACGAATGTCGCCATGGGCCTCACCGTGCTCGGCACGATTGCCATTGCCTACTGGATGTTCGGCGATGCGCCGGGTGACGAGTACGGCCTCGCCGTTTCGGTGATCGGCGGCCTGCTCGTCGGTTGGGCGCTCGGCAAGACCGCCGAGTACTACACCTCCGACCATTTCAACCCGGTCAAGAAGATCGCAGCTCAATCCGAGACGGGTCCGGCCACAACAGTGCTCGCCGGCATCAGCGCCGGCATGGTTTCGGTCGCTGCCTCGGTCGGACTGATTCTCCTCGGCGTTGGGGTTGCGTACTGGGGTGGCGAGCAGACGCTCGGCGCCGGCGGCGGCATCTACGGCATCGCCGTGGCAGCGATCGGCATGCTCGCCACCACTGGCGTAGTCGTGTCGGTCGATGCATACGGGCCGATCGCCGACAACGCCGGAGGTATCGCTGAGATGGCCGAACTCGATCCATCGGTACGTGAGGTGACCGACGCGCTCGACTCGCTCGGCAACACGACCGCAGCGGTTGCAAAGGGCTTTGCCGTCGGCTCCGCCGCCCTCACCGCCCTTGCTCTCTTCAAGAGTTTCGAGCTGGCCGTCGCCCAGGAGGGCGGTGCTCTCAGCCTCAATGTCGGGGATGTCGACGTCTTCATCGGCTTGTTCATCGGAGCGGGTCTCCCGTTCCTCTTTGCGGCACTGACCATCGACGCCGTGGGTCGCGCCGCTACCGCGATGATCGAGGAAGTTCGCCGGCAGTTCCGAGAGATCCCCGGGTTGCGTGAGGGCCAGGAGGGTGTGGTCCCCGACTCCGCCCGCTGCGTGGCGATCAGCACCGATGCCTCGCTCAAGGAGATGATCGTTCCCGGTGCGCTCGCCGTGGTCGTGCCCCTCGTCGTCGGATTCATCGATGTCGATGCCCTCGGCGGGCTCCTCGCCGGTGCGCTCGTGACCGGATTTGCGCTCGCCATTTTCATGGCCAATGCCGGTGGCGCCTGGGACAACGCCAAAAAGTACATCGAGGCGGGGGCCCACGGTGGCAAGGGTTCGGACCCCCACAAGGCTGCTGTGGTCGGCGACACCGTCGGCGACCCGTTCAAGGACACCTCCGGACCGGCCATGAACATTTTGCTCAAGGTGATGACGATCGTCTCGTTGGTCTTCGCCAGCGCATTCGTCTGAGGTCTGTCGATCGCAGCTGGTGAGGGGCCCCGACCGGGTCTCCTCACCAGCGCCCTGGCTCGACCGCGGCCCCTGGGATCTTGGCATGACCGGACTCGCCGATCGGCGCACGGCCCTTCGTCGTCAGCTGCGCGAGCGCCGCGCCTCCCTCGCCGATGGCGAGCGACACGCAGCAGCGGTGGCCGTCATGGCTCAACTCGACGAGGTGCCGATCCTGAACCGTGCCGCAGTCGTGGCCGGCTACCGGGCAACCCGGGGTGAAGTCGACATCGACACCACCCTGATCCGGCTTGGGGAGCAAGGCGCAGTGGTCACGGTTCCCCGCGTTGTGGGGGAGCGCTTGGAGTTCATCCCCTGGAGTCCTGCGACGGAGTCCACCATCGGGAACTTCGGGATCGAGGAACCGAAGGATGGCGCGTCGGTTCCCTTCGAGCGTCACGTGGTCGTCCTGACCCCGCTTGTCGCCTTCGATCGCACGGGGAAACGCCTCGGCCAGGGCGGGGGCTTCTACGACCGGATGATGGGTGAGATCGGCGCGAGCCGGCCGCTGATGATCGGGATCGCTTACAGCTTTCAGGAGGTCGAGCAGGTACCCGTCGAACCATGGGATCAACCACTCGATGCGGTTGTCACGCCGCACGAGCTGATCGACTGTCGGGGCTCGCTGTCCGATCTCTCGGATCAAGACCCCCATTCGGCCCGCTGAGCAGATAGAACTATCCCGTGCACGTGGTTGTAGTCGGAGCCGGCGAGGTCGGCTCGTACGTCGCCGATCGTCTCAGCCGGGAAGAGCACGACGTTGCGCTCGTCGATCTCGATGCCCGCAAGTTGCAGCGGCTCGAGGGCGAGCTCGACGTGTTGATCGTGGCCGGAAGCGGCACGCACCCCACCACGCTGGCAAAGGCGGGGATTGAGCACACCGAGTTGCTCGTCGCCGTGACTGCGAACGACGAGGTGAACCTGATCTCGTCGATGCTTGCCAAATCGCTCGGCGTACCACAGACGATCGTCCGCATCGAGGCGGCCGACCTCCGCAGCAACTCCGCAGCGGACGTCCGATCGGCCTCCGGTGCTGATCTGTTCATCGACCCTGACGCAGAGGCGGCCCAAGAGATCCTCGAGTTGTTCGATTTCCCCGGCGCGGACGAAGTCGCCCACATGGTCAACGACGAGGTACTCGTGATCGGCGCACGACTCCCAACCGATGCTCCGCTCGTGGATCGCACCCTTGGCGAGATCGGCACGGAGTTCGAACCCGACTGGGATTTCATGGTGGCAGCCATCGGCCGCGACAACGAGACGATCATTCCCCGTCGAGATCACCGGCTTCGCAGCGGCGATCATGTCCGCATCGTCGCCAAACGGACTGCGGGAAAGCTCGTCGGTGAGTTGCTCGGCCTCGGTCGCTCGGCGCCGAAACGCGTCATGTTGTTGGGTGGTGGCCGCACCGCGCAGATCCTCGCCGAAAGCCTCACGATCCGTGGTGTTCACGTTGTTATCGTCGAACGCGATCCTGCTCGGGCGCGTGAGCTGGCCGAGCAACTCGAGAACTGTCTGGTGCTCGAGGGTGACATCACCGACGACGGCCTCCTCGAGGAGGCCGACATCGCTCGGTTCGAGATGGTCGTTGCGCTCACCGGCGAGGACGACGCCAACATCCTTGCGTGCCTGTACGCGAAAGCCAGAGGGGCACAGGAGACGGTGGCGGTGCTCCATCGCCTGGCCTTGCTCCCGCTCGTGGAGGGGGCAGGCGTCGACGTGGCCCTGTCTCCACGGACCGCCACCGCAAACGGTGTCCTCCGATTCGTGCGCGGGGGTGTCGCAGCTGTTGCCACCTTCCTTCACGGTGATGCCGAGATCCTCGAACTCGAGGTGGCAGAACACAGTCCGGCGGACGGCGCGTTGATCAACGAGCTCGGCCTGCCCAAGGACGCATTGATCGCTGCCTTCGTGCGTGATGGCAACGCCCAGATCGGGCGCGCAAAAAGCCGGCTGCGCGCCCATGACCATGTCGTCGTCGTAGCCATGCCCGGTGCCGTCGACGAGGTCCACGGCGTTCTCGGGTGAGCCGGGTCACCGGTACCGAGGAAGGTCCACTCCGCTCGACGCAGCGCGATTCGTTCAGCAGGTTGGCGATCTCGGACGGACTGCTCCAGGTGGGTATCGCCGGGCTGGCGTCGGCTGCCATCGGGATCCTCGACAACGCGGTCGACTCGATCATCATCGCTGTGATCTCGGGCGCGTCGCTCGGTGTCGGACTCGTCGGGCGTCGACGACTGGTTCGACGCAAGCACACTGCGACGGCACGGATCCTGGCCGGACTTGCGTCGACGTGGAGCATCTTGGTGCTCCTCGGCACGGCAACCTACCTGGCGACCGGCGCGATCGACAGCGTCGAGGACGCACTGTTCGAATCAGCCGCCGGTTTCAGCACCGTTGCCCTCACGACGCTCGACCCCGAGGGGTTATCCCTGCCGGTTGCGTTGTACAGAGGCGCAACACAGTGGGTTGGGGGGCTCCTCGGACTCTTCACCGTCGTGGTGGCACTGCCCCGCACGATGAAGGGGAGGGTGCAGATACCGAAGGGGATCGGGCGCCGGGCCGATCGCTTGGTCCCGACGGTCGAGATCGGTCGTCGCCGCGTGGTGCGACTGTACGTTGCGCTCAGTCTTGCGTGTTTCGCCGCCTATCTCCTGTCCGGCATGCGATTCCGATCGGCTGCGATCCATGCGATGAGCACCGTTTCGACCGGAGGCTTCACCGACACGACGGACTCGTTCCTGACGATGAACACTGCCTCGAAGAGCGTGGCAACGGTCTTCATGTTCACTGCTGGTGTCAGCTTCTTCGCACTGTTCTGGTTGGTTCGGGGGAACCACCGACGGTTTCTCGCATCACCCGAACTTCGGGTCTACGCCACGATCGTCGCCACGATCACGACCTATCTCGTGCTGGTCGTCGATGACGTGTCCGTCGGCGATGCGTTGTTCACCGCAGCGAGCGCATCGAGCACGACAGGCCTGGCAGTTGTCGATTGGACGCTGTTCCCCCCGGGAGCACTCGCCATCCTGCTCATCGCCGTCGCAACTGGCGCAATGGGCGCGTCGGCTGGGAGCGGCCTTCGGGTGATCCGAGCGTGGCTCCTCGTGCTCTTTGCGGTGCGGGAGGTTCGCCGGCAACTCGAACCCAGTGCCGTCATTGCGGTGACCCACGGCGGTCGCCCCGTCGGCGAAGACGAACTCGAGGATCTGACCGGCTATCAGATCGCCCATTTCGGCCTGTGTGCAGTTGGCGCGTTTCTGCTGGCGCTTGCCGGGAGTGAGCTTGTCGATTCGTTGTGGACAGCGATCTCGGCGATCTCGACCTTCGGGCCGTCGCCGCTGACCGGGCCGACCGGTGATGCGGCCGCATTGGGCAGTTGGGGCCAACTGATCCTGATTCCTGGCATGTTTGCCGGTCGACTCACCATCCTTCCCCTCCTGCATGCCCTGGCATCACTCCTGCAAGCGAAGGCGCGGTTCGTGCGAGAGAGTCGCCGGCTGCTTCGGGTGGGGCGATGAACGTCCTGCGATCGGGGCGGGTCCGCAGGGCGACCGAGTTGCACGTGACGGGTCTACGCATCACGTCGACGACGCTCAACGTGATGGGCGCAGCGCTGGCCGCGGTGTCCGTCGGCATGGTGGTCGGCGGATTCGTCGAACTGGGTTCGACGAATCGTGACACCGGCGCGTTGTTCCTCTCGGCTCTGATCACCTTTGTCGTAGGCGCCGTTCTCTTCGGGTCGACGCAACCCGGAGACGCACGCGCACGGGATGTCTTTGCCGCGGTCGGCTGGACCTGGCTGATGGTGACCGGGTTCGGGTCGCTGCCCTACCTGTTGGGAGGCACCTTCGACGTTGCCGGTATCGACACCTCGGGCCAGATCGTCAACGCCATCTTCGAGTCGGCCTCGGGGTTCAGCGCGACTGGTTCGACTGCGCTGACCGACTTCTCGATTCCCGGACGTGGCACCCTCATGTACCGACAGATCACCCAGTGGTTCGGGGGAATGGGGATCGTCGTGCTTGCCATCGCGGTGCTGCCATACCTGGGCGTGGGTGGACTCGACCTGTTGACGGCGGAGTCACCAGGTCCAGTGTCGGAGCGACTTACACCGCGGGTGAAGCAAACGGCGAAGGGTCTGTGGTCGACCTACGTGGTGTTCACCTTTGCGGTTGCCATCGCATTGATCATCATTCCCGGACCGTCGGTGTACGACGCCATTGCGCACGGTTTTTCGACGGCGTCGACCGGTGGCTTCTCACCCCACGAGACGAGTATCGGACACTTCGACAGCATCGCAGTGGAGATCGCACTCGTGTTCGCCATGATTGTGTGCGGCACCAACTTCACCCTTCACCTCCGAGCGCAAGGCGGAGACCGCAGCGCATACCGGTCGGACGCCGAGTTTCGCGGCTACATCGTCATGCTGGCCGGTTGCACGCTGTTGGTGGTCGGCATCCTCTGGTTCGGTGGGGGCTTCACCGTTGGGGAGTCCCTTCGTGTTGGGGTCTTCAACGTGGTGACGCTGGCCACCAGCACCGGTTTCGGCAACGCGACTGGCCCAGGCAGCGCAGGAGACTTCGCCCTGTGGCTGCCGGCAGCGCAAATGATCCTGCTCTTCTTGTTCGTGGTCGGGGCCTCGACGTCGTCGACAGCGGGAGGCATCAAGGTCATGCGAGTGCAGGTTCTCCTTGCCCACAGCATCCGCTCGATTCGTCGTTCCCAGCAGTCCCGGGCGGTCATCCCCGTCAAGCGCGGGTCGGTGGCGGTACCCGAGGACATCATCAGCCGGATGGCGGGATTCTTCGTCGTCTACGCCCTCCTGGTACTCAGTGGGGTGCTGTTGCTCACGTCTGTCGGCGGTGGTCTGCGCGAATCGATCTCGGCCTGCGTCAGCGCACTCGGAAATATGGGCCCTGCACTCGGTGCAGCCGGGCCAACTGCGAACTTCACCGAGGCGTTCACCGAGCCTGGGCGGCTTGTGCTCTCGGCCTACATGCTGATCGGCCGGCTCGAGTTCTTCCCCATCCTTTTGATGTTCGCCGCACCGACCCGAGCCGCCCGCGCGCGTCTGCCGTGATCAGGTGCGAAGCACCTGCTCCAGCACCGCCTGAAACCAGCCCGGGTCGTGCGCGCCGGCGGTTTCGCGAGCCGAATGCATGGCGTATTGGGGGCAGCCCGCATCGACGACAGCAATCCCAAGTTCACCCGCAGTGGCTGGCCCGATGGTCGACCCGCACGACAGATCGGTGCGGTTCACGAACCGTTGGAACGGAACATCAGCGGCGCGGCAGGCAGCGACGAAGGCAGCTGCCGAGCGGGCGTCGGTCGCGTAACGTTGATTTGCATTGATCTTCAGCACCGGCCCGCCGTTGAGGCTGACCTGATGCTCGGGCTCGTGGCGGTCGGCGTAGTTGGGATGGGTCGCATGGGCGCCATCGGCACTGAGCACCAGACTTGCGGCCCGAGCGGTCGCTGCATCTGCGACCGTTGTGCCGAGTCCCGATTGCAGCAGCTCGATCTGATGACGCAGGAGAGGGGATGCGGCCCCGGTCGTCGAGACGCTGCCGACCTCCTCGTGATCGAACAGGCTGATCATCGGGATCGCAGCACCAGGCGCATCAGCAACCGCCACAAGAGCTCTGACCGCCAAGAAACACGACAGAAGGTTGTCGATACGTGCCGTGCACAGAAAGTCGTCACCCAAGCCCGTCAGTGCCGCCGGCGTCAGATCGTACGCCATGAGGTCGAATGCAAGGATCGCATCAGTGGCGACACCGACCTGCTGCGCGAGGTACTCGGCGAAACTCGGACCCTCGCCGAGTCCCCACACAGGTGACAGATGCCGTTGAGGGTTGAGGTTGAGCCCGTGTTGCCGGATGTCGCCGTCGAGATGGATTGCCAGCTGGGGGATGCGGAGCAACGCACGCTGGTCACGCATCAGACGCTCTTCGGGACCATCGGACCCTTCGACCACGACGCGGCCAGCAAGTCCCAGGTCACGATCGAGCCAGGAGTTCAACAACACGCCGCCATAGACCTCCACCCCGAGCTGCCGCGCGCCTCCGGGTCCCGATCGATCGGGTTGTGGCTTGATACGAAGATTGGGGCTGTCGGTGTGTGCGCCGACAAGTCGCAGGGGGCTTGCCCCATGGTGTTCGGCGCTCACCACCCACGCCACCAGCGAGCCACCGTCGATGCGATACCA
Organism: Actinomycetota bacterium; assembly: GCA_029979265.1. Classification (GTDB taxonomy): domain Bacteria; phylum Actinomycetota; class Acidimicrobiia; order Acidimicrobiales; family Aldehydirespiratoraceae; genus UBA11606. The sequence goes on from JAPOHW010000006.1 coordinate 23,484, forward strand.
ACGGCCGACCGGACCGCTGCCGGGTGGGGCGTCGGCGAAACCTGCAGCCTCGAGCATCTGTCTCATCGTGGTAACTGCGTGATACGGCGACGGGCTCGCATCGAACAGATCGAGGAGGGCGGACGCGATACCGGGATCGGCAGGGAGCATGCCTCCATCTTGGCCCACACCGCGCCAGGTTGGCCCACACCGCTGGAACTCGCTAGGTTTTCCACAGCTGGAAGCCGGGCCAATGTCGTCCCAGCTCCGAACTCGAGAGCGTCGCGCTCGTCGTTCCGGAGGACTGTTGTGGCCATCACCGACTCGAATCCAGATCTCCCCTCCCCGCAAGGGCTCTATCACCCGCGCCACGAGCACGACAGCTGCGGCGTCAACTTCGTTTGCGACATCTACGGCCGTGCCAGCCATGACATCGTTGCGAAGGGGATCGGTGCGCTTTGCAATATGGAGCACCGAGGCGCAAAGGGCGCCGACATCAACACCGGTGACGGCGCAGGGCTGTTGATCCAGACCCCTGACCGTTTCTACCGCGACGTCGTTTCGTTCGATCTGCCAGCCGCCGGAGCGTACGCAACCGGGATCGCGTTCCTTCCCCAAGACCCGGCAGTGGCCGATGCAGCCGCCGCCCAGGTCGAGACAATTTTCGACCAGGAGGGACTGCGGGTGCTCGGCTGGCGGGTGCTGCCGGTCGACCAGTCGATCCTCGGGACGGCCTCGCTGATGACGATGCCGACATTTCGACAGGTGTTCGTGGAGTGTTGCGACGGTGGGGAAGGGATCGAGCTGGACCGCAAGACATTCATCGCTCGCAAGCGCATCGAGCACGAAATCAGGATCGAGGCCACGGCGGGGACGACCGGTGAGTCGATGGGCGGGTCGTCCGAGGCCCACAACGGCGTCTACTTCCCGTCGTTGAGTGCTCGCACCGTGGTGTACAAGGGAATGCTGACCACCCCACAGCTTGCGGCGTTCTACCCCGACCTGCTCGACGAGCGGGTCGAGAGCGCGCTTGCGCTCGTGCACTCCCGGTTCTCGACCAACACCTTCCCCTCGTGGCCGCTCGCGCACCCGTATCGCTTCGTCGCGCACAACGGCGAGATCAACACAATCCAAGGGAACCGAAACTGGATGCAGGCGCGAGAAGCACTGCTCGAGTCTCCGCACCTGCCAGGCCTGGAACGGGCGTTCCCGATCTGTACACCGGGTGCCTCCGATACCGCCGGCTTCGACGAGGCGCTCGAACTTCTCGTCCTGGGCGGCTATCCACTCGAGGAAGCCGTCTTGATGATGATCCCGGAGCCCTGGGAACACCACACCGAGATGGACGACGATCGCAGGGCGTTCTACCGGTTCAACGCAACCCGAATCGAGCCCTGGGACGGCCCGGCTTCGATCGCATTCACCGACGGCACGGTGATGGGCGCGGTACTGGACCGCAACGGCCTTCGTCCGAGTCGCTACTGGGTCACCAACGACGGGCTGGTCGTCATGGCCAGCGAGGTCGGGGTCGTCGACCTCCCCCAGAGCACGATCGTGGAAAAAGGACGGCTCCAGCCGGGACGCATGTTCCTCATCGACACCAGCGAAGGTCGCATCATTCGCGACCACGAGGTGAAGGCTCGGATCGCCGGACGACGTCCCTATCGCGACTGGCTCGATCGGCAACTCGTCACGATCGACGACCTCCCAGCCGGCACCGAGCGAAACAGCGGCGAGAGTTCCGTCACCCAATTGCAACTCGAGTTCGGATATACGATCGAAGAGAAGAAGCTCCTCCTCGCGCCGATGGCACGAGACGGCAAAGAGGCAATCGGTTCCATGGGCACCGACACGCCGATTGCCGTGCTGTCCGAACGAAGCCGGCACATCGCCGACTACTTCCAGCAGCTCTTTGCTCAGGTGACCAATCCTCCCCTCGATGCCATTCGCGAAGAAATCATCACGTCGCTCTTCGCCCGCGTGGGTCCGGAGGGGAATCTTTTCTACCCCGGTCCCGAGTCGTGCCGAACAATCCACCTCGACAATCCCGTGATCACCGACAGCGAACTCGCGCGGATCACTGCACTCGGTGGCAACGAAGGACCGGCCGGGTTTCGCTCGGTCGTCCTCGAGGCCCGGTTCGACGCCGCCGCGGGCGGAACTGCGCTGGCAGCGGGGATCGATCGCCTTCGTTCCGAGGCCGACGACGCGATCGCTGGCGGTGCGACCACCTTGATCATTTCGGATCGTGGTGACGGCGCCGTCAACAACCCCATTCCGTCGTTGCTGGCCTGCAGCGCGGTGCATCACCATCTCGTGCGCACGAAGACCCGGGCCCGCGTCGGACTCGTCGTCGAGGCCGGCGATGCTCGCGAGGTCCATCACATCGCAACCCTGCTGGGGTACGGGGCCAATGCCGTCAACCCGTACCTTGCATTCGCCACCGTCACCGCAATGATCGAGTCCGGGGAGTTCGGGCTCGAGGGGCTCGACGTGACGACAGCACATCAGAACTACATCAAGGCTGCGGGGCTCGGCATCCTCAAGATCATGTCGAAGATGGGTATCTCGACCGTGGCCTCGTACACCGGTGCACAGATCTTCGAAGTCATCGGTCTCGACAACTCGGTCGTCGACGAGTACTTCACAGGCACGGTCAGCAGGCTGGGCGGTGTCGGTCTCGACGTCCTGGCCGAGGCGGTCGCCGGTCGCCATGCCCGGGCCTTCCCGGCCAATCCCAGCGAGCGCGCCCACCGCACACTCGACGTCGGTGGTGAGTACCAGTGGCGCCGCGAAGGGGAATACCACCTCTTCAACCCCGACACCGTCTTCAAACTCCAGCATGCGACCCGAGAGGGGCGCTACGACATCTTCAAGGACTACACCAGCCGCGTCGATGACCAGTCCACGAAGCTCGGCACGTTGCGCGGCCTGTTCGAGTTCCGTTTCGGGGAGCGTCAGCCAATCCCGCTCGACGAGGTCGAGCCTGCGTCGAGCATCCTGAAGCGCTTCTCCACCGGGGCAATGAGCTACGGCTCGATCTCCGCCGAGGCCCACGAGACGCTCGCCATCGCCATGAACCGTCTCGGGGCCAAGTCGAACACCGGCGAGGGCGGCGAAGATGCAGAGCGATTCGTGCCCGATGAGAACGGCGATCTGCGCCGCTCGGCGATCAAACAAGCTGCATCCGGGCGATTCGGTGTCACCAGCGAGTACCTAGTGAACGCCGACGACATCCAGATCAAGATGGCGCAGGGCGCCAAGCCAGGCGAAGGAGGCCAACTCCCGGGCCACAAGGTCTACCCCTGGATCGCAAAGACCCGGCATTCCACGCCCGGTGTCGGCCTCATCAGCCCGCCGCCGCACCACGACATCTACTCCATCGAAGATCTCGCACAGCTGATCCACGATCTCAAGAACGCGAACCCTCGCGCTCGTATTCATGTGAAGTTGGTCGCAGAGGTCGGGGTGGGCACCGTTGCCGCAGGCGTCTCGAAGGCCCACGCCGATGTCGTCCTCATCTCAGGGCACGACGGAGGCACCGGCGCGTCGCCCCAAACCTCGATCAAGCACGCCGGGGCTCCGTGGGAACTCGGCCTGGCCGAGACGCAACAGACATTGCTCCTGAACGATCTTCGCGACCGCATCGTCGTCCAGACCGACGGCCAGCTCAAGACCGGACGCGACGTCATGATCGCCGCGTTGCTCGGCGCAGAGGAATTCGGATTCGCCACTGCACCCCTCGTCGTCATGGGGTGTGTGATGATGCGTGTCTGCCACCTCGACACCTGCCCGGTGGGTGTGGCAACCCAGAATCCCGAATTGCGGGCGAAGTTCAGCGGGGAACCCGAGTTCGTCGAGAACTTTTTCGAGTTCATCGCAGAAGAGGTCCGGGAACTGCTCGCACAGCTCGGCTTCCGCACGCTCGACGAGGCAATCGGTCAGGTCGAGATGCTCGACACCACCGCAGCCGTCGAACATTGGAAAGCCGATGGCCTCGACCTCTCACCGATTCTCCACCTGCCTGACATCGCCAAAGAGGCCCGTCGTCACCAGTGGAAGGAACAGGACCACGGTCTCGAGTTCGCCCTCGATCAAACATTGATCCAGCATGCGGCTGAAGCAATCGAGACTGGTCGAGCGGTCACGATCGACATGCCCATCCGCAATATCAACCGCACGGTCGGAACGATGCTCGGCTACGAGGTCACCCGTACCCACGGTGGTGCGGGACTTCCCGACGACACGATCGTGGTGAATCTCACCGGCTCGGCGGGAAACAGCCTCGGTGCATTCGTACCGCGTGGGATCACGCTGCGGCTCGAAGGCGATGCCAACGATTATGTCGGTAAGGGACTGTCGGGTGGACGGATCGTTGTGCGTCCCCCGAGCGATGCACCGTTCGTGGCCGAAGACAACGTCATCGCCGGCAACGTCATCCTGTACGGGGCCACCGCAGGGGATGCGTTCCTGCGGGGCAAGGTGGGGGAGCGGTTCTGCGTTCGCAACTCCGGAGCGGTCGCTGTCGTCGAGGGGGTCGGCGACCACGCCTGCGAGTACATGACGGGCGGCAGGGCCGTGATCCTCGGCCCCACGGGCCGAAACTTTGCCGCTGGAATGTCGGGTGGCATCGCATTCGTGCACGATCCCGAGCAGCTTCTTGCGATCCGCACGAACCACGAAATGGTTGCCCTCGAGCGACCCGATGCCGACGACATCGACTGGCTGCGCGAGCGCGTCGAGATGCACCGCCACGAAACCGGCAGCGAAGTCGCAGCCCGGCTGTTGGCAAACTGGACGACCTCGGTAACCCAGTTCGTGAAAGTGATGCCGACCGACTTCAAGCGGGTCCTCGAGGCTGCTGCGACTGCGCGGGCCGAGGGTCGAGACGAAACCGAAGCGGTCATGGCCGCTGCTCGGAGCTGAGGAGGCGACGATGGGTGATCCGCGAGGCTTCCTGAAGCATGATCGAGAGCTCCCAGCCCATCGCCCGGTGCCGGTGCGTCTGCGTGACTGGAACGAGGTCTACGAGGACTTCCCCGAGGACAAGCTTCGAACCCAAGCAAGCCGCTGCATGGACTGCGGCATCCCGTTCTGCAATAACGGCTGTCCGCTCGGCAACCTCATTCCGGACTGGAACGATCTGTCCTACCGGGGCTTGTGGCGAGATGCCATCGATCGTTTGCATGCGACGAACAACTTCCCCGAGTTCACCGGACGCCTCTGCCCGGCTCCGTGCGAAGCCGCGTGCGTGCTCGGCATTCACGAACCACCGGTCGCGATCAAGCGCATCGAAGTCGAGATCATCGATCGGGCATGGGACGAGGGATGGGTTGTACCGATCCGCCCCGCATCGATGACCGGCAAGGACGTGGCGGTCGTCGGCTCTGGACCGGCCGGCCTGGCCGCGGCTCAGCAACTGACCCGTGCAGGCCACCGTGTCGTCGTCTACGAGCGTGCCGACCGAATCGGTGGGCTCCTGCGGTACGGCATTCCCGAGTTCAAGATGGAGAAGCGGCATCTCGACCGACGACTCGCGCAGATGGAGGCCGAAGGGACCGAGTTCAGGACCGGTATCTGCGTCGGGATCGACATCTCTGCCGACGAACTGCGAGCCGAGCACGACGCCATCGTTTTGGCGTGCGGGGCAACCCAAGCCCGCGATCTTCCGATCGAGGGCCGAGACCTGGGGTAGATCTACCAGGCGATGGACTTCCTGCCGGGGGCCAACAGAGTGCAGGAGGGCGACTTCGAGCATCCACCGATCTCGGCTACCGGCAAAGACGTCATCATCATCGGTGGTGGCGACACCGGCGCCGACTGCCTCGGCACGTCCCATCGCCACGGAGCGGCATCCGTCCATCAGTTCGAGATCATGCCTCGACCTCCAGACGCCCGCCCCGATGCCAACCCGTGGCCGACGTGGCCGATGATCTACCGGGTCAGTTCGGCCCACGAAGAAGGGGGCGAGCGTGAATACAGCATCAACACGGTGCGCTTCGTGGGTGACCAGGATGGCAACGTCGCAGGACTCGACACGGTGCGAGTCGAACAGGTCGTGCACGACGGCAGGGCGACCTTCCAGCCCGTTGCGGGGAGCGAGCAACACTTTCCTGCGCAGATGGTGTTGTTGGCGATGGGCTTCACCGGTCCTGAGTCAGGACCACTGATCGACCAGTTCGGTGTCGATCTGGACGCCCGCAGCAACGTGGCCCGAGACGATTCGTGGACCACGAACGTCGAGGGTGTCTTCGTCGCCGGAGACATGGGTCGCGGCCAGAGTTTGATCGTCTGGGCAATCGCCGAGGGACGTTCGGCGGCCGCTGCGGTTGACCGCTGGCTCATGGGCGACACCGAGCTCCCTTCGCCGATCACGCCAACCGACGTGCCGCAGCGGTAGGCGGTGCCCTCGCCGATCGGCGTAGCTGCTCGGGGCATGCTTCAGCGGCGGTGGGAATAGGCTTCGGGCCGCATGTCACACGCACCCGTGTCCGTCGTGGTCATCCACCGCAACCGTGCCGATGCCATCGAGCGGACGATCGCCTCCTTCGCCTCGCAAACCGTTCAGACCCAGGTCATCGTGGTCGACAACGGGAGCGACACCGCCACGGTCGAGGTCCTTCCCCGACTGATCGGCAACGCCGAACTCATTGTCGCCGGGGCGAACCTCGGGTTCGGGCCGGGTGGCAACGTCGGTATTCGTCGCTGGCTTCGGACCCACGACACCGAGTGGCTCGCACTTGCCCCGCACGACGCCCTTCCCGAGCCCGACACACTCGAACGAATCCTCGACGAGGTTCGAGATCGTCCATGGGTCGGCCTAGCCTCCGCCGATGTCGGCGATGGCAACGTCCCCGTGATTGATCCGTTCCTCGGCACGATCGATGCCGAACCCACGGTCGAGGAGGGGTTCGAGCCCTCCGACTATCCCCATGGAACCCTCATGCTCGTTCGTCGGGCGTGCATCGAGGAGGTGGGCCTGTTCGACGAGCGTTACTTCGCGTACTGCGAAGAGGCGGAGTTGGCACTGCGCGCGAAAGCCCACGGCTGGACCTGTGGGCTGATCCGTGGCGCGCACGTCCGCAACCCCGGGATGAGCGCCTCGATCGAACGGGTTGCCTATCTGCAACTCCGCAACACCCTCCTCATGCTGCGCGACCATTTCGGACGGCGACATGCGTGGTTTCGGATCGGCGTTGCCGTCATCCAGCTCCCACTCGGCATGATGCATCCCCCGGCGCGGGGTCTGCACTGGTCACCGCGGGGTCGCATCAAGGCCATCCGCGACTACGTCCGCGGGCGGTTTGGGCCACCACCTGACGACGTGCTCGTCTAGTCGTCCTTCAGCGCAACTGCGTTCGGCGTCACGTTCATTTTCGGCTCGTACTCGGCAGGCGCGGATTCGACGGCATCACCCCTGAGCGTTGCTCGCAACTGGGTCCGACAGGACATGCAGGGGCCGTAGTAGGTCTCCGTGGCAGCAACACCACATCTCGGACACTCGATCGTTAGGTCGCTCACGCCGGGATCTTCCCACAGCACATCGGGCGTCGCCGACATCTTTGTGCCGACGAGTTGTCCCGAACCCAAAAAGGTTGAGGCCCCGAGTAGCCTCGCCCGCTTGCACGAACTCAACTTCTCGGGGCCTCGAACGACCCGTTCACCTGACATCTCGGACCCGACGGCCCCGATGTACTTTCGAGCGGTCACCCCGTACGAGGATCACCACCTGACCTGACGTGGCGAGAACGTCTCTCACCCCGCCCGATCTGAATCAGCCTCCGGTACCCGGCGGTACCGAGCCACCCACTCCGGTTCCACTCCCGTCGGAGCGGCCCCTGAATCGGTAGCCCTGACCCCTCACCGTGGAAGTGCTCACCGGCCCCTTCCCGCACTCCGCAGTGCGATCGAGGATTGCCGGCGAGATCACCATGGTGCGATTCGGCAGACTCCCAATTCGCTCTCACCCTCGTCAGGTGATCCCGGTAGGGATTCCACCGCGTCGGCGGCGTCTCCGGCCGATCCGCTTCGTCCCGAGGGACTCTGCCTGATCGAATCGGTGTCTCCGCTTCCAGCCCCTCGGCGTGGTCTCGATCGTTCATTCGGAGCTTGCGCTCGTCGTAACCGCTCGAGGCCTGTGCTTCGGTTCGTCCGCTTCGACAGGAGGATCTTGTGACATGGTCGGGCCGCTGACAAGAGCATTTCACGAAATCCACAAGAAGCAGCGTGATTCCCACCGGTTATCCACAGCAGCCGCCGCTCTTTCCCCAGAGCTGTCCACCGTTTCATCACGTGCCACCCTCGCACGCAGTTCGAGACGTCGGTCGTCAGCTCGACCAGATGCCCCGCTCGAGGAAGACCGACCGCAGAATGGCCGGCTCGTCGGTCATGATGCCGTCGACCCCGAGATCGAGGAGGCGGTGCATTTCGTCGGCGTCGTCGATCGTCCAGACGTGGACATGAATCCCACGGCGGTGTGCTCGGCGCACCAGTCGTTCGTTGACGATCTGCAGACCACGGGCCCGGGTCGGCAGCTGCACGACATCGACATCATCGAGCATTCCCAGCGGCGCCCCTGCATACAACTCGACAACCGCTCCGGCAGCCCCGCCGGTACACAGTCGATCACCTGCGAGCTTCTTGACTGCTCGTGTCCGCCGTCGGTTGAACGAGGTGACGCAAACCCGTTCGAGGGCATTCATCCGAACGAGCGTTGACGCCAATGGTTCGACCGCCGCCCAGGCCTTGGGATCGATGTTCACGAGCGCATCTGGGAACGCCTCGAGCATCTCCTCAAGGCGCAAGATGGGATCGGTCCCGTCGACCCGAGCCCGGGAGACGTCACTCCACGTCAGCGAATCGAGCGCTCCAGCCCGATCGGTCACTCGGTCGAGGCGGTCATCATGAAATGCCACCAGGACACCGTCAGCCGTTGCGTGCACATCGGTCTCGAGATAGCGGAAGCCCAAGTCCATTGCGTGGCGGAAGGCTCGTTCGGTGTTCTCCGGGTGCGGTCCAGCCCCGCCTCGATGAGCGAAACCGACCGGACCTTCGGTGGTCAGGAAGGGATGGAGCACCGCCGAACCTTAGCCAAGTCGACGCCCGGGTCAGGGCTACCGTACAGGTGTGGATCTCCCCGAACCCCTGCGACAGTTCGCCGCTGACCCCGATGCAGTACCCATCGAGGACGCGCTGTTCTGGGTTGCCGCATGCCGGCCGCAGCCGGTCGCAACAATCGAGACCTTGCACACCCGCCTCGACGGGCTCGCAGAAGATGTGTCACAGATGAACCTGGCCGCCATTTGCCACACCGTGTTCGGCTCCGGCGGGTTTCGGGGAGATACTGCGGACTACTACGACCCCCAGAACTCCTTGCTCGACCTGGTGGTCGAACGCCGTCTCGGAATCCCAATCACCCTGTCGGTGGTGCTGATCGCCGTGGCCCGCCGTCTGGACGTGCCCATCCAGGCCATTGGGGCGCCGGGACACTTTCTGGTGCTCGATCCGGTCTCGATGGACTACCGCGATCCGTTCAACCGGGGTGTGATCGTCGAGCGGTCGGCAGTGGGTCGAGAGGTGGTCGGAGGAGGGCGCTCGGACGAGATGGTCCCGGCTGCTGGACCGTCCGACATCGTCAACCGTGTTCTGAACAATCTGCAGAACTCCTTTTCCTCACGCGACCCACGGCAGCTCGACTGGGTGCTGGACCTGCGACTGGCGTTGCCTGACGAATTGCGCGGCGACCAACGAGTCCTCGCCTCGCTGTGCGAGCGACGTGGTCGCTTCGGGGAGGCTGCCGCACTTTTGGGCCGGCTGGCAGACCAGTGGGGAGATGACCGGCTCCGCCGACGCGCCTCCGGACTTGCCGCCCGCCTCAACTGAACCTGGCCCTGCGCGCCTCTGGATAAGCTGACCGCTATGCACCGCCGTACGAAGATCGTCGCGACCATCGGCCCCGCCAGTGACGACGAAGCGACACTGCGAGCCCTGATTCGAGAGGGCATGGATGTTGCCCGGCTCGGGTTGGCGCACAACACGATCGATGAGGGCTTGGAGCGCTTCCATCGGATTCGCTCCGTCGCCCAGGACGAAGGGCACCGAGTCGGGATCCTCGTCGATCTTCCCGGGCCAAAGGTTCGGGCCGGGAACTTCGGTGAGACCGGGATCGACCTCCCGACCGGGAGCGCCATCGAACTCCGGGTCGGGGACGACACCTCGACGAACAACGTCATCGAGGTCGACTACGAGCAACTTCTGCGCGACATCCAGGTCGGTGATCGACTCACGATCGGCGACGGTGGAGCCATTTTGGAAATCACCGACAAGCAGGTCGACAAGATGCTGGCCGACGTCGTCCACGGAAGCACGCTTCGCGGCCGCCCCGGCGTACACGTACCGAGTGAGCGATTGCAGATTCCCACACCCACCCCGGAGGACTTCGTTGCGCTGGACGCATTCGTCGAGGCCGGCGTGGACATGGTGGCGGTCAGCTTCGTCCGGTCCGCCCACGACATGCGGCGCATCGGTACGGAGCCGCATCCCCGCGGCCCGTTGCTCATCGCCAAGATCGAGACCCGAGCTGCGGTCGACAACCTCCCTGGAATCATCGAGGCGTCTGGCGCCGTCATGGTCGCTCGGGGCGACCTTGGCAACGAGTGCAGTCTCGAAGATCTTCCCCACCTCCAAAAGGACATCATTCGGCAGTGCATCGCCGGTGGTCGCCCAGTCATCACTGCGACCCAGATGCTCGAATCGATGGTTAGTAGTCCCGCCCCAACCCGCGCCGAAGCGTCAGACGTTGCCAACGCAGTGTTCGACGGCTCGTCGGCCGTCATGCTGTCCGGTGAGACAGCCATCGGCTGCGACCCCGTCAATGTGGTTCGCACCATGAGCCGTATCGCCCGTCGTGCCGACGAAGAAATGGACTACGAGGCATGGGCCGGCAAATTGGCAGCGCTTCGGATGACCGATGACAGTGCCGAGCCTGCGTCGGTCACCGATGCCATGACCATGGCTGCATGGCGGGCGACGGCCGAGCTCGGTATTCGCAACGTGATCTGTATCTCCGGGTCGGGCTTCACCGTGCGTTCGATGGCCCGCTTCCGGCCGGAGGCGAACATCCTCGGCTTCTCAACGAACGAAGCCACGGTGCAGCAACTCACGCTGAGCTGGGGTACGACGCCCATGCTGATGTCGAAGGGTGGGAGCAACGAAGAGATGGTTGGCGAGGCCCTGCGGCTCGCCGAGGCCGAGGGTCTCGTCCGCTCCGGAGAGCTCGTCGGTGTATTGGCCGGGAACGACTCGCGGGCTCGCGCCACGAACGTGCTGCGGATCGAGCGCGCGCCCTAGTCGTCGACCTCTGCGCATCGGTCGGGCCGCCGCTCCGGTGGGACCTCCACATCCTGCCCGTAGAGCCGGCATTCACAGGTGTTCACACAGTCCTGGAGGTCGTCGCGCTGGATCCACAACGACAACCCGAGGCCGACGAGCAATACGAACAGCAGGAACTTCGTGATGAGCTTGCGCACGAACTTCGCCACGAGGTAGATCGCAACGATGTTGAGTGCGATCGCCCCCAGCAGGATCCACTGCAGACGCTCGGCGCTGAGCCAGTCGGGAAGCACTGCCGGAGCGTAGCCGTGGGGTCGTTAGGCTCGGCGTCATGAGTGATCGTCCTGTCAATCTGTCGTCATCGGGTCCTCCCGAGACCGTTCTCGATCCCGAACCGGGCGAGGCGCTTGCCGCGCTCGAGGCGGCAGCTACTGCCCCGGATCCGGTCACAGCGATTGCGTCGGTCTGCGCTCGGTGGCCCCGATTCCTCGCCGCTTGGGCGAGTCTGGGAGACGAGGTGGACGAACCAGCGCTCAAGTATGCGGCATACCGGACCGGCTACCACCGGGGCCTCGACCGGCTCCGGGCAAACGGCTGGCGAGGAAGCGGATACGTGCGCTGGCGCCATGAGACGAATCGCGGCTTCCTCCGAGCGCTTGCCGGGCTGCAACGCACTGCTGCAAGTATCGGCGAGACCGACGAGGACGAGCGATGCAGCCTCTTTTTGCGGCAACTCGATCCGGAGTGGCCGCCTTCATGACCTTTGCCGGTGCTGTCCTCGCCGGCGGCGCAAGCCTGCGCATGGGACGTCCGAAGGCATTCATCGAGATCGCGGGCAGTCCGATGGTCGCCAACGTCGCTGACGCCTTGCGATCAGCTGGTGCTGACCCAGTGATGGTCGTTGGTGGAGACAGTGCTCGGATCGCTTCCCTGCGGTTGCGGGCCGAGCCTGATCTCCACCCCGGGGAAGGACCGCTCGGCGGCATCGTCACCGCGCTTCGGCTCTCCCCAACGGCGGAGGCTGTCGCGGTCCTCAGCTGCGATCTTGTCGTGCCGTCGGCTTGCGAGATTCGACGCTTGGCCGACGAACGTGGCGACGATGACGTGGTCGTCCCCGTTGTCGACCACAGACCGCAGTGGACACATGCCGTCTGGTCGTTGCGAGCACTCCCCGCACTCGAAGCGGCCTTCGCCCGAGGAGAGCGAGCTCCTCGTCATGCGGTGAGCGACCTGTCCGTTCGTCGTCTCGAGATCGACAGGTCGAACGCAGCTGCGTACGTCGATGCCGACACCACTGCCGACCTTCCCGATGACACGGTGACCTGAGCCATCGACACTGGCGTCAGCACCCCTCGCTACCCTGACATGATGGCCCCCTATCGCTTCATTGCGACCGACGCGGAACTCGCCTCGGCCCTCGATCAACTCGCCGCCGAGGAGCGCTACGCCCTCGACACCGAGTTTCACCGGGAGCGGACCTACTGGCCGAAGGTGGCACTGCTCCAGATCGCATGGGGTGACGAACTGGTGCTCATCGATCCGCTGGAGGTCGACCTCTCACCATTGCGGTCGCTGATGGAAAGCGATTCACTCGCCGTTCTCCACGCGGCAGCGCAGGACCTCGAGGTGCTCGAGCTTGCATGCGGCGCAGTTCCGAGGCGTCTCTTCGACACCCAGATCGCTGCTGGCTTTCTGGGCATGTCCACGCCGTCGCTGTCGGCGCTGCACGAGCGCGAGCTGGGCGTGCAGTTACCGAAGTCGAACCGGCTCACCGACTGGCTCGAACGTCCCCTCAAGAAGGCACAGCTCGACTACGCCGCCGCAGACGTCGAGCGCCTGCTCGAGATTCACGATGCCCTCGTCGCCCAACTGGCGTCCCTTGAGCGAGTAGAGTGGGCAGCGCAGGAGTGTGAAATCCTGCGGTCCCGAGATCGCGGTCCGCGCGAGCCACTCGAAGCATGGCGGAGGATCAAGGAAGTCCGACATTTGAAGGGCGGTGCGCTGAGTATCGCCCGCTCACTTGCAGCCTGGCGAGAGCGCCGAGCTGCCGAGATCGATCAGCCCGTTCGGTTCATTCTGTCCGACATCGCGATCGTCGCCATTGCGCAGACGGTACCGACCTCGGTGGACCAACTCGCAAAGGTCAGAGGCGTCGACAAGGGTGTCGCCCGGGGGGCGATCGGTGAGCGGATCCTGCTTGCGGTCGGGGAGGGGATCGATGCCGACTGGCGCCCACCGCGTCCCGAGAAGCGTCGAGACGACACTCGCGATCTGCGTCCAGCGGTGGCGCTGGTTGCGGCATGGGTGAACCAGTTGGCCCGAGATCAGCAGTTGGATCCTGCGCTCCTGGCCACCCGAGCCGATGTCGAAGCACTCGTCCGCGGGGATGACGATGCACGGCTCGCCAGTGGATGGCGGGCCCGAATGGCCGGAGAACCGATCAAACGCCTGATCTCCGGCGATGTCGCCTTGGCGTTCGAGAACGGCAGCGTTGTCCTGGAGGAGCGCAGTCATCGCAGGGTCTCCTGAGCCGCCCGGTACGTCCACCGGGCGGGTTTGGCACCATGTCATCGCAGGCTAGAGTGGCTGCCTTGACGTCTGCGATCAGGAGAGACAGCGGTGAAGAAAGGTCGACACCGGCGTTATGAAGAAGCCCGCGAGTTGAAGCGCTCGCACGACGGCGATTTCGAGTCACTTCTCGAGGACTTTTCCGACGACGAGGAGTACGACATCAAGCCTGAGCATGCTGCATGGGCAGAGGAGTTCGACGTCGCGGACGACGACTGACACTCTCGCTTCGGCGGGTCAGGCGCCGGTCTCGTCCAAGATCTCGTCCAGCTTCACAATGTCGTCCGCGTCGACGATCCCGACAAATCCGCCGTCTGCGTCACACACCGCCAGCATGTCGGTGCCTGATGCCTCCATGGCAGCGACGGCGTCACGAAGTGTCCACGATGGCCGAGCGCTCGGCAGTTCGGTCGCCATGATCTCGCGCACCGTCATCCGCTCCCAGTCCTCGCGGTCGAGGTCGCTGATGTCGTCGAGTCGGGCCAATCCGAGATAACGCCCACCATCCACGACCGGCACCACCTTCTCTCGGCGAGCGAGCACGTGGAAGTACACGAACTCGCTGACCGTTGCGTCGGGCGGAACGGTCAGCCCGTCGGTGCTCAAGATCGATGAGAGCGGGAGCGTGAACCGGCGCTCGAGATGGCCCAGCCGGTGCTCTCGCTGGTAGTCGGCCACCGAAGCTGGCCCGGCCACGAGTTGACTGACCGCAGCGGCGACGAGAGCCGGCACGACGAACGAGCCCACACCACCGGTCGACTCCGCGACGAACATCACGGCAGCGATCGGTGCCCGATAGCCAGCGCCGAGGAAGGCTGCCAGCCCGAGGATCGGGTACAGCGTCGTCTCCGCCTCGCCCAGCGCCGTACCGACGAACTCGCCCATCACCACGCCGAGAGCAGCAAGTGGGATGAAGAGGCCCCCGATACCCCCGGCCAGAAGCGTGGCGCAGGTCGCAGCGATCCGGAACACGAACAGCAATGCGATCAGCTGCAACGTTCGGTCCGAGACCACCCACGCCATGGCATCGGTACCCGGGCCAAGCGTGAGTGGCGCACCGAACGCCTCGTCGGAAACGACGGCGAGCGCAGCGAGTGAAGCCCCGCCGATGGCCAACCGGCGTCCGACCGGTAGCTGCTTCCCGAGGCCCTTTGCCCGCCGGACCAACCAGGCAAATCCTCGACCACCGAGGCCGGCACCGACTCCCAAGAGCAGCGCGCCGAGGAGATCGACTGCCTGCACACTGAGGAACGACGCCGAATCCTCCTCCAACAGGGGAATGACGGGCTCGGTCCCGACGAGGGCAACGAAGGTGGCATAGCTCGACGCAGCGGCGAGGAGTGACGGCAGCAACGCTTGTGGTGTGACGTCATCTCGATACGGAGCTTCCATCGCAAACATGACCCCGGTCGCAGGGGCCTTGAACACGGCCGCCACGCCCGCTGCTGCTCCAGCGGTCAACAGCAGGCGAGCCTCGTCGCGTTGAAGCCATGACCCCAGTCGGGAATGAACACCGAGCCCCAACGCTGAGCCCGCATAGATCGACGGACCCTCCAGACCGACTGCCCCACCCAGACCGATCGTTGCCACACCTGCCATCAACTTGCCGGGAACTTCGCGAAGCGGGATCGACGGATGTCGGTCGTGAAAGGCACGTACGTATTCGTCGGACGTCGAACCCGCAGCGCCGAACGCGAGCCAGCGCAAGATCATGAAGGCCAGCACGGCACCAACCACCGGGGCTGCGGCCTGGGCCGCGAGGTCCTGTTGGAGGAGCCAGTGGTAGACCACCTCGACGGTCAGGGCGTCGAAGATCGCAACGACGACGGCAACGAGGACGCCGGTGAGGACTGATGCCGCCAGGATGCGGACATCGGTGCCTCGAACCAACGGCGTGATGGTCCCTTTCACGGAGCCTTCCTACTTCATTCGCGGCACCGCGTCAGGTACCAAGAGCGCTTGGGCGTCCATCGACAGTGCGACCAGAAGCGACAACACGCCGACGAGCACGGTTCCTGCATCCAACGGGTGACGAGCACACGATCGGGGCATCACCGGCGCACTTGGGGGTGGGGCAAGTACACGGCGCTCGGCGACGCCGATCCTCCGCCCTCACGGGCGGTGATGACGTCGACGAAGTGGCGGTACGGATCTTCGCCGATCAATTCGACGATCTCGTCCCGCGAGGTCTTCCAGACCGGACGGTCTTCGTTGAAGGCCAAGGGGTCGTCCGTGCACCACCAGGCAAACTCCAGCCCGCCCTCGCCCCAGTCACGGCGCTTCCACTCGCGAAGGATGTAGGTGGTGTGACCGTTGTCGTCGGTGTGTTCGTCGAATCGGATCGGCACTTGCCAGCACACGTCCGGCTTCCAATCGAGGGGCCGTTCCCCTCGGCGAAGTGCAGCCTGATGGAGAGCACATCCAGCTCCGTACTCGAAGCCCGGGCGATTCAGGAAGATGCAGGCATCATCGATCGTGTGGGTCACCCACTCGCCCTCGTCGTTCTGGTGGATCGGTCCACCCATCTCCTCGGCTCGTTCGGCCAGCTCCCACTCACCAGGCTCCAACCGGGCGACTTGTGCTTCGATGGCCGCACGGTCTTCTCCATCGACGAAGTGGGCACCATAGGTGCAACAGCCGTGCTCGTACTCGGGAGCGAGCTCGGTGAACACGCCGGGACACCCTCTGCCGTAGATACAGCCGTAATTCGACGTGAGAAATGTGACATCGAACAGCCAGGTATCGCCGTCGTCGTCGTCGAAGCTAACCCACTCGTGGAGGTCGACGGGAATCTCACTCATGCCGGTGGACGGTACAAGGCGACCGGTACGGTACGACCCGTGGCAGGTGAATTCGACGAGATCCGCAGCCGGCTGGAATCGATCGCCGAGGAACTGGCCGATCTTGCCATCATTCGCCTTCGAGAGTCGATCGATGCAGGTGGCACCGAATACCCAGTCGACGAAAAGCGTCTCACCCGCGCTCGCCGGGCCGTCGAGAAAGCGATCCACCTTCTGGCCGAACCCGACGACCGGGGGCTCTAGCGGGAGACGTCGGGGGATGACTCATTGAGCCGATCGATGAGTTGTCGCAGCATCGCCCACTTGTGCCGGTCGAACGCGAAGACGATCCGGGCCAGGGCAACGTGATCGTCGTCTCTGATCTCTGCATCCGTCGCAGTACAACGTTCGATGCCGCCGCGGAGGATCATCGACGTGAACTCCTCGGTGAGCATCGCAAGCTCCTCATCACCAACCGAACGATTGAGCCGCATGACGAGGCGATCACCGACGAATCGCATGGAGTGATAGGTGCGATAGAAGCTGCAGATCTCCTCGATCGCTTCGTCGACCGTGGAGGCAACCTTCACCAGTCGCATGTCGTCGGGTGAGATCAAACCGCCGTCGCCGAGTTCGGTCGTGACGAACGTGTACCAGTGGTCCCAGTAGGAACTTCCGGGAGGATCGAGCAGGACGACAGGTGCGGGAGGCGTCTTGCCGGTCTGCATCAAGGTGAGCAGCTCGAAGCTTTCATCCATGGTGCCGAACCCTCCTGGCAGGAGCACGTAGGCGTGTGACTCCTTCATGAACATGACCTTGCGGGTGAAGAAATAGTTGAAGTTGATGAGTTTCGGATCGTTGGCGATGAAATCGTTTGCTGCCGCCTCGAACGGCAGGACGATGTTGACGCCAAAGGACTTCGCTGCCCCAGCACCCTCGTGACCAGCCTCCATGATTCCCGGGCCGGCACCGGTGATCACCATCCAGTCCTGAGCAGCGATCTCGGCCGCAACTGCCCGAGCACACTCGTAGGCGGGCTCGCCGGACTGGATGCGGGCGCTCCCGAAAATGGTGCACTTCCGAACTCCGGCGAAGGGCGCGAAGACCTCGAAGCTGTACCGCAGTTCCTTCATGGCGGCAGTGACGAGCTTGAGGTCACCGCGATCGGCTTCCTCTCGGCTGAGCCGCATGGCAGTCACGACCATCTCGAACACCAGCCGCTGATCGGCGGGGTCGACCCGCTGCACGAGCGAGGCGATCTCGGCATCGAGCGCATCGTCACCGGTTCGATAGTGAGAGGGGAGTTCGGTCACGAAGACGACCGTAGCGCTCCTCCTGGCGGCGTCCGCACGGACGGGTGCTGGGTCAGTCTCCAGCGACAGGAATCCGAACTCGGGTGCGAGATCCGGGCTCGAGCGGGAGGCCGGAGAGATCAGGACGCCCGTAGAGAGTTGTTCGCTGGACGAGCGTCCGCCCGAGCGGCTCGACGACGTTACGGAAGTCTTCCGGTGTGACCTCGGTTCCGTGATCGGCACCTGCCGCTCGAGAGATGTTCTCATCCATCAGCGTTCCGCCGAGGTCGTTCGCCCCCGCCTGCAGCAGCTGGGTGATGGAGTTGAATCCGAGTTTGACCCACGAACCCTGGATGTTGTCGATCCGACCTCGATAGGCGATTCGTGCCACCGCATGCATCAGCACCACTTCGCGGAATGTCGGGCCCCGTCGAGCCTTGCGCTGGAGATAGATCGGGCTGGCCATATGGACGAACGGCAGACCGACGAACTCGGTGAAACCACCGGTTTCTTCCTGGAGCGCACGTGTTCGCATGATGTGGTGAGCCCAGTGTTCGGGTCGTTCGATCGACCCGAACATGATCGTCACGTTCGAACCGAGGCCGACCGCATGCGCAGTCCGGTGGGCTTCGAGCCACTCTTCGGTGTCGATCTTGTCCGGACACAGTGTGGCACGAACCTCATCGTGGAGAATCTCGGCCGCAGTCCCCGGCAAGCTTGCTTGCCCAGCCTGCTTGAGGCGGGTCAGATACTCCGCGAGGGGCTCGCCGTTTCGTCTCGCTCCCTCGGTCACCTCCAGTGCAGTGAACCCGTGGATGTGCATGCCCGGCACCGCCTCGTGCACGGCACGCGCAACCTCGATGTAATAGTCACCGTCGAAGTCGGGGTGGATACCACCCTGGAGGCAGACCTCGGTTGCACCGGCCGCTGCCGCTTCGACGACTCGCTCCGCAATGTCGTCGAGCGTGAGCAGGTACGGCGTGCCGCGCAGATTGAGCGACAGCGGGCCCTTGGAGAATCCGCAGAAGCGGCATTTGAATGTGCAGACGTTGGTGTAATTGATGTTGCGGTTGGCGACCCAGGTGACGATGTCACCCACGATTTCCTGCCGGAGTGCATCAGCCACTTGGGCCACTGCGGCCACCTCGCGGCCCCGGGCCCGGAACAACGTCACGATCTCGTCGAACCCGACATCGTCGCCAGCACGGACGCCGTCGAGAACCTCGGCGACGGGACCGGTTGCGCAGGGCTCGCCGGGAACGAGCTGTTGTGGATCGCCACCGGTACCGACGTACCACTGCGAGCTGATCGTCCCGGTGAGTTCAAACTCGGCACCGTCGTCGACCTTTGCTCGTTCCATGGTGCGCTCGGGCCACACCGAGCCTGGATCGTCACGAGCAAAACCGTCGGAGTCGGAGCGGTCCGCCACGGCGAAGTGCAACTGCGGGTCGAGCCAACGCTGGGGCTCACGGGCATAGGTGGCGTGGATCGTGAGCCGTGGCGCGAGGACATGTCCAGCCGATTCGGTGACCGCTCGAAGCCGCTCGAGTTCGGGCCACGGACGCTCAGGATTCACGTGGTCGGCAGTGACAGGGGAGACCCCACCCCAATCAGAGACTCCAGCATCGAGCAGGTCACCGAAGTCGTCGGAGAGATTCGGGGGGGCCTGGATGTGCACGTCGAGCGGCAAGATCAGCCGGGCGAGGGCGATCGCTTCGAGATAGACATCGCGTGGGCACGGCGCAGCCTGGTGCATCGCAGTACCCGCCTTGGGCAGGAAGTTCTGCACGATGACTTCCTGCACATGCCCGTGGCGCTCATGGCTCGAAGCGATGGCCCGGAGCGCCTCGATGCGGTCGGCCCGGTTCTCACCGATCCCGACAAGGATGCCAGTCGTGTAGGGGATCTGCAGCTCACCGGCCCAGTCGAGCGTTGCGAGGCGGCGGGCCGGGACCTTGTCGGGAGCCCCACGATGACAGTCGAGATCGGTACGTAGCGACTCGAGCATCATCCCCTGACTCGGCGAAACGGTGCGCAACAGGGCGAGCTGCTCGGCGCTCATCGCCCCGGTGTTGGCGTGGGGAAGGAGCCCGGTCTCGTCGAGAACGAGCTGCGCCATCGCCGCCACATAGTGGATCGTCGACTCGTAATCATGCCGGTCGAGCCAGTCCCGTGCGACCGGATACCGAGCCTCCGGGTTCTCGCCAAGGGTGAACAGTGCCTCATGGCAGCCTCGGTCGGCACCGACCGACGCGATGTCGAGGACCTGTTCGGGAGTGAGGTAGGGGGCGTCGAGGCGAGCCGGCGGTTGGGCAAACGTGCAGTAACCACACTTGTCCCGACAGAGCATTGTGAGGGGAATGAAAACCTTCGGCGAGTAGGTCACGATCGACCCGAAGGCCTCGTCTCGGCGGGCACGAGCGGCCGCCAACAAGTCGGCGCCGACAAGTTCGTCGAGATCAAGCATGCGCAGACTCCGCAGCGTTCAGAATGCGGCCGGGCCCAGGGCGCGAGGCGATCTGGGTGGGTGTCACCGGAGCGTTGCACGCTGTGCACCAGCACTGCAGTTCGAGGCGGGTGTCGCAGTCGTGGTGGACGAGCTCGGTGGGCGCCACGCCACCGCTGCACCACTCGTCACCCCACCGCATCATCGCCACGAGTGTTGGGCTGAGGGCACGACCCTTGGCCGTGAGTCGATACTCGTAGCGAAGCGGGCGCTCCTGATACGGCGTCTTCTCGACGATTTCCGCTTCGACGAGCAGACCGAGACGATCGGTGAGCAGATTCCGAGCGATACCGAGGTCTCTCTGGATTCGCGAGAAGCGCCGGACCCCTCGGAAGAGATCACGAACAATGAGCAGCGTCCAGCGGTCGCCGATGAGGTCGAGCGTCCGCTGGATCGAGCAATCCTCTTCCGGTGTCAGCGTCACGGGCCGCACCCTACGGAGGTCGGTTGCGATATGCAACTGACCTTCGATGCGAGCGGAGAACAGACGGGCCTGCGGGGCAGGAACAGGCCGTCCTAGGCGGCCGAGAACACGTGGGTGACGAACCAGCCGCCTGGACCGTTCCAGAAGCCGACGCCGACCGAGGAGTAGCTGTTGTCGATCATGTTCGCGTAGTGCCCACCGCTGTCCAGCCAGAGCGCGTGCAACCGCAGCGCCGCCTCCTCCGGGGTGGCACCGCTGGCGCTCCACCAGGCGACGTTCTCGCTGTAGGGACCAGCGCTGTGTTGCACACGCGCCATGTCGTGCATTTCACGGCTCCAATTGCGCGCATAGGCGTCCATCAGTGGGTCCCGCTCGAGAACCCGGAGTCCGAGCGACGCGCGGAGTTCATTGAGCAGCGTCAGCGACTCGGCTTCCGCTCGCGACGTCGAGGCGTCCACCTCGCTTCCACACACACCCGTGGTGTCGATCTGCACTGCAGGCTCACCGGCGAAGCGGTAGAGGAACGTCGCCACCTCGGCCCGGGTCACCGAGCGGTACGGCGAAAAGGTCACCGCCGAGGTCCCCTTGGTGATCCCTGCGCCATACATCCACGCAACCGGACCGGCGAACCAGACACCCCGGTCGACATCCGCAAACGGCACTGCAACCCCTGCCGGCTCGCCAGCGAAACGGTGAAGGAAGGCGGCAAACTCTGCCCGCGTCACGGGCCGGTGGGGGCTGAACGTCCCGGGTCCCGTTCCGAGGGTGATTTCGGCTTCGTACATCCACGCAACTGCATCCGCATACAGCTCGCCGGGTTGGACGTCGTTGAAGGGTTCGTGTCCACCGCTGGGCTCACCCGCAAACCGGTGGATGAGAAGGGCAATTTCGGCCCGTGAGGCTGGTTGCTCGGGAAGGAAGCAGCCCGTACTCGATTGGAGCGCGATCGCTTCGTCGACCATCCACTGCACGGCGGGGGCATAGAACTGCCCGTGGGCGACATCGCCGAAACCGGCGACGCTGCCTGCCGGTGCTGCTGTGGCGATCATCGCTCCCACGGTCGCAACGGCCAGAGCGATCCTCAGGCTTGCTTTCCCCACGATCCTTCCCATGACGGCGACGATCGTAGTTGACCGGACGCCGAACAGACCGACTTTGCTCGAGTGAGAGGGCCCGAGTTCGACCCTGTTGGTCCGACCGACCAACGAGCGCTCGATACCTAGTCGGGGTCGGTCACCTCGGCGAGCTGTTCGAGTTCACCCGCTGCTGCAAGAGCTCCAGCCAGCACCGCAGCCCGCTCGTACACCAGCGAGAACCAGTGTTCAGCCGCCGTCTCCTGCCCCGTCAGCGGAACGCGCCCGAGGGACTGCACAACGGCCTTCACGTCGGGAACGGAGCGAACCGCCGAGATCGGATCGGGCAGCAGCTCGGGATCACCCCAGAACTGCAGAGGATCGACCTTCGGTTCGCTCCGGTTGCGGGACTTCTGTCCGCCTGCTTGATCACTTTTCACCGACCCAGTGCTCGGCGGTTTTCCTCGCCCCCGGGCTCGACGCCGACCCTGACCTTGGTTCATGCGGACACCTCCCCATCCAAGCACTCGGGTTCGTCCAACCGCTCCGAGTCCGGCTCGGCATCGAGAAGCAGCGATGCGTCGATGCCGAGTGCCTGTTGCAACTGTGCCGCATCCAGATCACCGATCGAACTCGACTTCGGAAGGGTGATATCGGCGATCTGACGTTTCCCGGCCACAACCTCCTCGACCCGCTCGTCGATCGTCCCCGGACAGATCAACCGATGACAGATCACGGTGTTCTTTTGCCCGATACGCCACACCCGGTCCCGAGCCTGATCTTCCACCGCCGGGTTCCACCACCGGTCGTAGAGAACGACATGGTTGGCCGCCGTGAGGTTCAGTCCGGTCCCACCAGCCTTGAGCGACAAGACCATCGCTCCTGCACCGTTGGCGGACTGAAAACGGTCGACCAGCGTGTCGCGCGCCGAGCGACCGAGTCCACCGTGGTAGCAGGCGATGTCGAGGCCCGTGCGCTCACTCAAATATGCCGCAAGCTTCTCCCCCCACGACGCAAAGTGCGTGAAGATCAAGACTTTCTCGTTCGCAGCAACAACGGTTTCGACGATCTCGTTGAGTCTCGTCAGCTTGCCAGACCGCCCCTCGAGCCCCAGCTCATCGGGTTGGTAGTTGACCGGATGATTGCAGATCTGTTTGAGGGCAGTGATTGCCGCAAGCACGGCGCCCTTGCGCTCCGGGGTCCCCGGTTCGTTCTCGCTGGTCTGCGCCACGAGCGTGTCGATGACGGCCTGATACAGACCGATCTGTTCGGGTGTCATGGCGCAGTGATCGAGTTCGTCGATGCGGTCCGGCAATTCTTCGGCAATTGCGGGCTCGGCCTTTGTTCGTCGGTAGACCAGAATGCCGTTGAGCGCCCGAAGTGCTGCCTCGCCCTGGTCACCCTGCTTGCCCTTGGTCGTGGGTGTGAGTTGGGCAATGAACGGCGCCCGTGGGCCGAGCAGACCTGGATTCGCCCAATCCATGATCGCCCAGAGGTCCCCGAGTCCATTCTCGATCGGAGTGCCGGTGAGCGCGACGCAGGTACGGGCCTGTAGCCGCCGCAGCTGCCGGCTCGTGTCTGCTGCCGGGTTCTTGATCGCCTGCGCCTCGTCGATCACGACCTTGCCGAACTCGAACTCGGCGAGCTGATCCATATCGCGCACAGCGGTCCCGTAGGTGGTGATGACGAGTTCCGCTCGGCGGACGGCCGCAGCAAGTTCTGGGCCCTTCTTCCGGTTCCCGCCATGGTGCACGAGAACCTTCACATCAGGCACGAATTTGCGGGCCTCCGACGCCCAGTTTCCGACAACGGCTGGGGGCGCGACCACGAGCGCAGGACCGTGTTCGCGGCCCAGAGCGATGCTCGCCAACATGGTCGGCGTCTTGCCGAGGCCCATGTCGAGTGCCAAGCACCCGCCGAGGCCGGCATCGTCGAGGAACTGCAGCCAGGCCAGGGCATCGGCCTGGTAGCTCCGGAGCTCCCCCGAGAACCCCTCAGGCGTTGTGGTCGGATCGGTGGGCAATGACTCGACGCTGCGAAGCAGATCGGCTGCCCATCCGCCACCGACGATGTTGACCCCACCAGCGAGCGGCGACCCTTCGAGCCCCAGCGCATGGCGGAGCATGTCGGCACCGGAGAGTTTGGTGGTGTCGGCTCGTTCCGCCAAGGCAGCGGCTGCTTCTGCCAGATCAGCCTTGTCGAGCTCGACCCATTGGCCCCGCGACTTGACGAGCGGACGAGCCTCTCGAGCGAGCTGTGCGATCTCGGCTGCTGTCAGTTCGACATCGTCGAAGACCGCAGACCAGCGCACGTCGGCAAGCTGCTGGGCCCCAACCACAGATTCGTCGGCCTCCGAGGTGAGGCGAAGCGAGGCGACCGCTTTTTGCCGCTTGAGCGCCGGCACTCGTACCTCGAATCCGCAGGCCCGCAAGGTGTCGCCCGATGTCGTCATCAGGTTCCAGGCCTCGTCTTGGGACAGGATCACTTCGCCCCGCCGACGACCACCCAACCGGAGCAGTTCGGGGAAGAGCCGCTCGAGGCGGGCCAGCTGCAACGCGGTGGTCTTCGCCCGCGACTTCGAGCTGGTGGCCAGCGCCACCTCGACGGGCTCGAGTTCATCCTCGTCGTTTCGCGCAAGCACCCGTACGTGCCAGGCATTGCTGGAATCGGGTGGATCCAGATGAACAACCAGTGTCCGCTCGGCTGCACCGAGAACCGGTTGGGCCCACGCAGCCAGGCGGCGCACGACATCGCCGCCGAACTTCGTCGGCGCTTCGAAGGTCGTGCCATCGAGATGACACAGGGTCGCTTCCACAACGTCGGCCTTGGTCATGACCTTCGGCGGGGGAGCGGGCGACTCGATCTGGCCCGCACCCACCGTCACGATTGCGTCGGTCAGGTCGCCGAGGGCAGCAAGCGCAAACTTCGTCCGGTCCTGTTCGCGGGCGCCGGCCATGGCAGCGCCCGGGATCGAGCTGGCGAGACGCTCCAGCCGTTCAGGGTCGACCAGCGCGGGCAGCCAACGAAGGCGGAACAGTCCACGATCGGCGGCACGGTCACGGTCCTTGCGTCGACGTTTGGCCTGGACGAGCTGGGGTACGACACGACCCTGGGCAACGATCTCGACGGCGATGGCTGCGGCCTGTCCCATCCACGTGGCACTCGCACCGACAGACGCGTCGTCCTTGGTGTCGGCCAATGCAACCAGCCAACCGAGCGCTGACGAGACCGGCGCAGAGACGGTCGACACCCGTCCACTGCCGGGCACCTTCATCGTTGCCTGTTCGTCCCAGGTCACCGCCCCACCACCGTGCACCCTGATTCGCTCGAGGAGGCGATCGTGGTGTTCCCCTCGTACACCGTGCCCTGCGGCCCAGGCAACGATCCGGCCGTCGGTACGGGAGAGCTGCAGTTGCATCGTACCGACGTATGGCTCGGGGTCAGGATCGGACGCTTCTGGTTCAGCCACCACGGGGGCCAGCTCATCTTCGCGAGGCGGGCCGGTGAGGGTGGTGAGCTGAGCGTCGATCTTGAAGCACTCTTCGTCGAGGTCGCTGAGGACGACGGCACGCGCTGTGCCCTTGACCGTGCGACGAGCGCTGGCAAGGGATTCTTCGGCGCGGTCCAGGAGACGCCACAGACTGCCGATCCAGGCGTCTCGGTTGGTTTCGAGTAGTCGAATCTCGGCGTCGGTCGCCCGTCCGTCGAGGTGGGCCTGTGCCAAATCATCGAGCAACGACGGCGACAACACAGCCCGGTCGGGGGTAAGAGTGACGATGGCTCCTCAGAACATCCACGTCGCGGGCTGCAACGCACGCGAATCGCAGGAGGGAAGGGCACCTTCGACGGCCGAAACCGTGCTCGGTGCGCTAGGTGCTCCCGATGGCGAGACACCCGCGGGATGTTGCGATCGTCCGGATCGCAGTTCCCGTCCCGTCATGCTAGGGCCGAACCCGCGTTTGCCAACCCCGTGGTCGGTCAGCCGAACTCCGATGCCTTCTCACCAAGCACACCGAGGAGTTCGTCGAAACTTTTCTCGAACGCAGCGACGCCCTCGTCCTCCAACTGCTGGGTGACCGCCTCCATGTCGATGCCGAGCTCGGCGAGACGCTCGATCGTCGAACGAGCGTCATCGAGTCCAACATCGATCGTTCGAGCAACCACACCATGGTCTTCGAATGCCTCGAGCGTGTTGTCAGGCAGGGTGTTCACCGTGTCGGGACCGATGAGTTCGTCCACGTACAGGGTGTCTGGATACTCCGGATTCTTGGTCGAGGTCGACGCCCACAGTGGTCGCTGGACTCGTGCGCCGCGCGCAACCAGCGCTTCCCAGCGGGAGCCGGAGAACGTTTGCCGAAAGAGGTTGTAGGCGAGCCTGGCGTTGGCGATGGCCGCCTTTCCCCGCAGCGCCCGAGCTTCGGGCGTACCCAGCGCGTCGAGGCGCCGATCGACCTCCACATCGACCCGGCTGATGAAGAACGAGGCAACGCTGCTGATATCGCTCAGATCCCCCTCTGCACCTTCGAGGCCGCTGATGTAGGCCTCCATCACCTGGGCGTAACGCTCGAGGCCGAAGATCAACGTCACATTGATCGACCGCTTCTCTTCGATCATCTGACGAATCGGCACCAGCCCCTCGCTCGTCGCCGGAATCTTGATGTAGAGATTCGGTGCGGCGAGACGAGTGTCGAGTTCGCGCGCAGCAGCCTCGGTGCCGACCGCATCTCGGGCAAGTCCGGGATCAACCTCCACCGACACGTAGCCGTCCAGACCTCCGGAGCTGTCGTAGACGGGCCGAAGAATGTCGAGAGCTGCACCGATGTCACTCGTGACGAGTTCCCAATAGCTGGCCTCCAGGTCGAGGCCAGCAGCGATCGAGGAACGGAACTGCTCGTCGTACTCGGTGCTGCCCTCGATCGCCTTCTGAAAGATCGATGGATTCGAGGTGAGACCGCGGACCCCCCGATCGACCCAGCCGGCGAGCTCACCGCTGGTGAGCCAACCCCGTCGGATGTTGTCGAGCCAGGGCGACTGGCCCTGTGAGGCGTGCAGATCGTGAAGCCGGGTCATCGGGTCGCTCCTGGTCGCAGTTGGGATCAGACGCCGAGCAGAACCTTCGCCCTGGCGACGACATTGTCGACGTCGAACCCAAGTTCGCGCATCACCGTGCTGCCAGGCGCGGATGCTCCGAAACGATCGATGGAGACCACATCGTCGACCCATCGATGCCACCCTTGCGAGATACCGGCTTCAACGGCAAGGGAGGGGATCCCATGCACCATCACGGACGCTTGGTAGGCACTGTCGGCGTTGTCGAACAGCTCCCAGGACGGGAAGGAAACGACTCGTGCAGCAATACCTTCATCTCGCAGAACGTCAGCAGCTTCGATGCACAGCGACACCTCGCTGCCCGTGCCGACAAGGGAAATCGCAGCGTCGTCGAGTTCACGAATCACGTATGCCCCAGCGCTGACGTCACCGTGTGCGGTGCCCTCGAGCACCGGAAGATCCTGACGCGAGAGGATGAGCGCAGTCGGGCCGCTCGAGTCGACCGCTACTTTCCACGCCGCCACGGTTTCGTTCGCATCGGCCGGGCGGATGACTCGCAGACCCGGAATCGCCCGCAACGACGCAACGTGCTCGACGGGCTGGTGGGTCGGGCCGTCCTCACCGACCCCGACCGAGTCATGGGACCAGACGAAGATCGTCTTTGCCTGGGAAAGGGCAGCAAGCCGCACCGCCCCACGCATGTAATCGGCAAAGACGAGAAACGTGCCGACAACCGGAATTGCGCCGCCATGCAGTGCCATGCCGTTTGCAATCGCTCCCATGGCGTGCTCACGAACCCCGAAGTAGATCTGCCGACCGCCGGGATCGGCCGCAGAGAACACGCCGTGATCCTTGATGACCGTGCCGGTGTTCCCGGTGAGATCAGCGCCACCACCGGTGAGTCCTGGAACCGTCTCGACCAGTGCCTGCAACGCTGCGTTCGATGCCTTCCGTGTTGCCACCGAGGCGCCGGTGTCGAACGTGGGCAGCACCTCGTCCCAGCCGGGCAGGCCGGTGTTGTTGAGCTGCGCCCGGAGGCCAACTCGATCGCCCTCGAATCCTGCGAGACGAGCTTCGGACGCCTGCCGAGCGTCCCGACCTCGTCGTCCGATTGCGTTGTACGCCTGGAGGAGCTCGTCGTCGACAGAGAACGGCGCATCGGGCATACCCATTCGGCGTTTCGTGGCAGCAATCTCATCATCGACGATCGCGTACCCGTGGGCATGCGACGTGCCGGCATGTTCGGTCGCGGGATAACCGATCACGGTCTGCAGCACGATAAGCGACGGCTTGTCGGCGACGGCCATGGCGCGGCGAACGGCAGCCTCCAACGCATCGCAGTCCTCGCCGATCGCCCCGACCTCTTCGACGTGCCACCCGTAGGACCTGAATCGCCCCGCCGCATCATCGCTCAGTGCAAGATCGGTGTCTCCGTCGATCGTGATCCGGTTGTCGTCGTAACAGAGCACGATCTTGCCGAGACCGAGATGGCCGGCAAGAGACGCCGCTTCGTGGCTCACCCCTTCGGCGAGGTCACCATCTCCACACAGCCCGAACACATGATGATCGACGACGTCTGCCCCGTAGCGGGTCCGGAGTTGCGCCTCGGCGATCGCCATGCCGACCATGTTCGCCACGCCCTGTCCGAGCGGTCCGGTCGTGACCTCGACACCGACCGTGTGCCCGACCTCGGGATGGCCCGGCGTGGCCGAGCCCCACTGACGGAAGTTCTTGAGATCGTCGAGCGTCAGCCCGAAGCCGGCGAGGTGCAGCAGGGCGTACTGCAAGATGGAGGCGTGACCGCACGACAGGACGAACCGATCGCGATCGAACCAGTTGGGCCTTGTGGCGTCGTAACGCATGACGCGACTGAACAACACATGGGCAAGAGGGGCGAGCGACATTGCCGTGCCTTGATGTCCGCTGCGGGCGGCGTGCGGTGCATCCATCGCAAGGCCGCGGATCGTGTTGATCGCGCGGGCGTCGAAGTCGTCCACGTAGGTCCTCCCACTCCCCTCCGAGACGTCCCCGGAGTGCCGCCGACCCTACCCGCGCCGACGAGCGCGCGGTCGCACACCCGGCCCGCGACCCGCAGGCTGCTGCACTCGTTCATCCGTACAGGAAGAGCATTGATGAGGTGAATCCGTGGATGTGGTTCTGGTTGCGGATCGGTCCGAACTCGCCTGCACAGAACATCCCGGCGACCGTGGCGGGATCAGCTGCTCCGACAGCCGCCCTCGCGTCATGATCGGGCTCACCGAAAAGGCGAGATCCCCTGCCGTTGCACGAGAACACGAGTGCTGCATCCGCGTCGACCGTTCTCAGCATCTCCCGTAGATCGGAGCGGGCACTGTCACCGTCTCGCACCTGAAACTGCATCGTGGTCCCGATCGGCACCCGAGCGCCGATGCGCAGCGCACCCTCGGCCGGGTCGGCACCGATCACCCCGCGTAAGAGAAAATCACCACGGCTGAACGCATCCGTGTGTTCGTCGACGACGAGCCCGACGTGCAATCCGTTCGAGATCAGGCTCCGCTCGGCATCGTCGGCGCTCTCGTAGAGCTCGTTCAGACGCTCGAGCGCAGGCCGAGAGCCCAAACCCCGCACCAGATTGTCCGTGGCGTCGGTGACGGTGAGCGGGGTTCCCACAGGGCGACACCCTTGCGAAACCACCGTGAACTCGCCAAGGCCCTCCGGCAACAGGAGGCCGACCGCACCATCGGTGTGCAACGAGCCGTCCACGAACAACCGGTTGCTGCCCGGACCACCGGGTTCCGACGCCACGCCGCCGACGATGGCGAGTCCAGGGTACTGATCGTTGCTGGCGTGGAGGAAGGCATCAGCCGGAAAGGAGAACGGTTCACTGACCAAGATGAGGGTGCGCTGGCCAACGGCCGCATCGTCGGGCATCCCGATGACGGCCGTGCCATCGTCGCTGCGAATCGTCTCCAGCCGAACCGCCTCCGCGCGCCCCACGCGGCCCACCCACAGCGACACGGCCGGACCCTCCTCGGCTTCGAGGTTGCCGCCGATCACAGCGGTCGCAGTGGCGCCGATCATGGTCTGGGGCGAGAGCAACTCGTGCACCGCAGACGCAATGTCGTCGAAATCGGCAACAGGATGACCACTCACGAAGAGCAGAGCGACGTCGGGTCCAGCTCCGACCCGCTCGACCACGGCACCGACGACCTCACCGACCGCCGCAGCTGCGTCCGGATGCTCCGAAAGTGCTGCGCCGAAGCTGCTCATCGGTCGATCAGTCCGCCTCGGGTGGCAGGATCGTGTACGGAACCGTGATGGGTGGATCGTGATTGATCCGACAGCGGGCCTCGACCGTGCCGTACTCGACGAAGTCCATCTCGGCCCGAACCAATCGATACGTGAACTTCCCGGGCTCGACGTCGAAGGGTTGAACGTTGCGTGCGATCTGCTCGTCACCGCGGTGATACGTCACCTCGAGAACGCCCTGGCCTGAACCGTGTTCCGGGCAACGGATGATCACGACAAGGTGTGGAGCCCAGGTGAACGGCAGGGGAGCGGGGGCAGCAGCACTGAACTGCACACCGCTCAGGTCGATCCTGGTGGCCGGACCGGCAACCTGGCGAAGGTCGATCTCGTCGATGAACAACGCGGCGATGATCTCCATGTGGCCGCACGTTACCGAGGCCACGAGCACTCGCCACTAGGGTTTGCCGTCATGAGTGGCCCCGCTACGCGAGATGCGATCATCGTCGCGGCACAGCATCTGTTCGCCGAGCGAGGCTTCGAGGGCACATCGCTCAACCTCATCGCGGCCGAGGTCGGCGTTCGCCGCCAGAGTCTGCTCCACCACTTTCCGACGAAGGAAACGATGTACCGCGAGGTCTTCGAGCGGGCGTTGGCCGAATGGTACGAGCGGGTCGAGGCGGCCGTCACCAACCCCGTCGCAACCGGTTGGGAGCAACTCGACCATGTGCTGACAGCCGGCTTCGAGTTCTTCAGGGCCAACCCCGACTTCGTTCGTCTGGTCCGACGCGAGGCGCTCGCCGGCGGGGAACTCGGTCACGTCGAACTGGGGGTTGCGCTCCAGCCGCTCTTCGCCCGGGCGTCGGAGTACTTTCGACGCGAGATGGATGCGGGTCGGTTTCGTCGTCATGACCCGGAGCAACTTCTGCTGACCGGCTACGGAGCGCTCCTGTCGTACTTCAGCGACGCCCCCCTGATCGCCGGCCTGCTCGACCGGGATCCGCTCACCGACGCAGCACTCGACGAACTCCTCGCCCACATCCGGGCCTTGTTCCGGTCTGCGCTCGAGCCACCGGGCGCGCACGTCGATCATCCGGGCTGACGGCGCGCCGCCCTCTCGCCAGCTGTTCGGCCTAGCCTTTCCACCGATGCGGCGTCTCCTGCTTCCTGCGCTCCTGTTGTTCATCGTGATCGCAGCATCGATCCAGATGAACAACGCGAACGAGGCGGCAGACCCCGGGGTCGCCACCGCCGTCTCCGACGAAGCATCGCTCGCCACACCGATGTTCAGCGCCCGGCGGGCGCCCGGCTGGTTGCGGGCCCCGACGTCGGACCTGCTGCTCACGGATTCGATCGGCACGGTGCTCGCCACCGGCGATCGGCCGGAACAAGCCTGTGTGCTGGTGACCCGCGGCGACGAGCGACTCGCAGCGTCCTCCACCGAAACCGCCATCCGGGCGGCAGAGCTCCATCGCTTCATCACTGCCACCCTGATCGACAGTGCCGGCAGCGGGCAGGGCTTTCGGACCGAGATCGCCTATTCGACGAGTGCCGAACTCGTGCCGGTCGACGAGGAACTGGGAACCTTCGAATTGGTGGGGGACATCTGGATCATCGGATCGGGCGACCCGGGACTGGCAAGCTGGGACTACATCTCTCGATTCCGAGACGGACGGGCCTACACCAGTTGGGACACGCTGACGAGCGATGCCATCGAGGCACTGCAGGCAGCGAACATCGTGTCGATCGACGGGCGCATCATCGGCGACGAGACGAAGTACTCACCGAACGAACGGGACTACTTCGACGACGAGCTGACGATCGACGACACGACCGTCAAGATCTGGAGCGGTCCCGACGACGGGTCCGTCGGTCCGATGTCGGCACTGCTCCTCAATGATGGTTTCGTCAGCTGGCCTGCCGAGCTCGACCAGACGGCCAACACGCGATCGGCGAATCCTGCGGTGTCGGCAGCCGACATTTTCGACGACCTCCTCGAGGCGGCCGGATTCACGGTGCGTCGCAGTCCCGCCGACGGCGAGGCTCCCCCCCTCGCCGAGCGAGTCACCATTGCCACGATCGACTCCCCACCACTGATCGACATCATCGAGCGCAGCCTGATCGATGCCACCACAGCCGAAATGCTGCTCAAGGAGTATGGGATCCGGCTCGGCGGCGGACCGGAGCGGGCAGGGATCATCCTGGGCCTCGTGCGTGACGGGTTCGAACTCAGCGGACTGCCGTTCGACATCCTCAGCAACTCCACGATCTATGCCGACGGCTCGGGCCGATCGTCCCTGAATCGCACGAGCTGCGAGATGATCCACGCCACGATCGACGACCCATCCGGCATCGGCGCGGCGATCCTCCGCAAACCGACCACGTCCAATGTCGCCCACTGCGCTCGAGCTGGTGCCGGCACACTGCGTGTCTTCGCCACCGCCGACGGAGATGCCACCGGCATTGCAGGCACCTACGTCGCCGAGAACGGCGAACGACTGACATTCGTCATGCTGGCAGAGGATCCCGGACGCCTGACGGTGCCGGAAGGAGCCCCGGACGACACCGAACCCGTGGGTCCGTTCGAGTTCTGCAACCCGCTCCAGGTCGCGCTCCTCGATGCCATCACCGGGCACCCCTACGGTCCGGCGCTCCAGGAGCTCTCGCCCCTTACACCGGTGGGCGACTGACATGACATCGAGCTACGACCTCCCGATGTTTCCGCTCGAGTCAGCGATCGTGCCGGGCCAACCCATTCCGCTGCATCTCTTCGAGCCCCGTTACCGGGTCCTCGGCCGCCATCTTGCGCAGCTCGACGAACCCGAGTTCGGCATCGTCGGCATCGCCCGTGGGCGCGAAGTCGGTGGTGACGACGTCCGCAGCGATGTCGGCGTGGTTGCCAGAGTCGTCCGCAGCGAAGAGCAGCCGGACGGGCGTTGGGCAGTTCTCGCCACCGGAACGAGACGGATCCGAATCGATCGTTGGCTCGACGACGATCCGTATCCCAAAGCGCTCGTCTCGGATTGGCCCGATCCGCTCGACCCCGGCCTCGACAAACACGTCGTCGCACTGCGGACGGTGGTTGACGCCCTCATTGCCATGGTGGCCAGCCACCGGCCCGATCTCGAACTGGCCGTACCCGAGTTGTCCGACGACCCCGGACAGGCCATCTGGCAACTGATCGCATTCGCCGGCCTGGGTCCGCTCGACCTGCTGCAACTCCTTGAAATGCCAGACGCAGCGACGCGAGCAACCCGGGCCGCCGAACTGATCGACGAACATCGGCAGACACTCGACGCTCTCGGCTTGGATTGACCGGTACCATGATTGTCCCATGGCCGAGAAGAACGGGATCGCCGACCAGCTCGAGCTGATCAAGGCCTACGCCCGCCAGCAGACTCTGGATCCCCTCAAGGGTTCGGGGAGATGGGTGGGGATGGGTCTGCTCGGCAGTGTGCTGCTGGTCGTCGGCGGTGTTTCGATGACGCTCGCGCTGCTTCGAGTGCTTCAGGAGGAGACGGGCACCAACTTCACCGGCAACCTGTCGTGGGTGCCGTATCTGCTCACCATGACCGTGCTCATCGCAGTGATGGTGCTGCTCGGTCTTCGTATCCGGAAGAAGACGCTCTGATGTCGAACGAGATCGATGCTCCCATCACCCGAGACGACATCGAGCAGGGCTTCAGCCAGCTTGTCGACGAACTTCACGGGCAGGTCGACGATGCAAAACCGAAGATCCTCACCGCCGTCGTGGGTATCGGCCTCCTCCTCATGATCCTCGCCTACCTCGCCGGCCGGCGGGCCGGAACCACGAAGTCGACCGTGGTCGAGATCCGGCGGATCTGATGCCCCGCAGCCTCAGCTCGGCCTCCATCAAGGAGCGTGTCCGACACAACAGCATCCGCCGGGGTCTCCTCGGCGGGGACCGATTCTGGATGGTCGTGTTCGGGCTTGGCCGGCTGGCGCAGGTGCTTGGCACACTGACCAAGCGGGGAGAGATGGTGGTTGCCTTCTCCGAGCGGCTTCGGCCCGGAGCCGCCCTCGAGATCCGACACGTCGAGGCACCGGCGCGGCGGGGTCGGCGCTCGTGACGGTCGTTCGTCGCTGTCCGTCCCGCGAACCGCAGTTCGACGATCCACTCGTTCGAGCGTCGCTTCTGCCCAGGCTCGAGTCCGAGTCCCCGTGCGACCCGGAGATCGGAGCGGCATGAACCGCAGCGGACCTCTACGGGCCGGTGAACCGGTCTTGCTGGTCGATCGAAAGCGACGGCGCTACCTCATCGACCTCGTCCCCGGCGGCGAGTTCCATTCACACTCGGGGGTGCTCCCGCACGACGACATGATCGGAAGCGCCGAGGGGGAGCTCTACCGCTCGAGTCGGGGCATGGTCTTCATTGCGCTGCGGCCGACAATCACCGATTACGTGCTCAAGATGCCCCGTGGTGCGCAGGTCGTGTATCCGAAGGACATCGGGCCGATCCTGATCCAGGCCGACATCTTTCCGGGAGCCCACGTCCTCGAGTCCGGTCTCGGTTCCGGAGCACTGTCCACAGGCATCTTGCGGGCCGGGGCGCACATCACCGGGTACGAACTCCGCGATGACTTCGAGGCAACGGCTCGCGAGAACGTGGGCCGATTCCTTGGGCCCGACGGTCTCGCCAAGTACACGACCTACGTGCGCGATGTCTACCAGGGCATCGACGAGCAGGACCTCGATCGCATCGTGCTCGACCTTCCCGAGCCCTGGCAGGTCGTGCCACACGCAGAGAAGGCGCTTCGGCGTGGCGGTATCTTCCTTGCCTACACGCCGAGCATCATCCAGGTGTCCCAACTCCACGAGGCCTTCGAGGAGAGCCGATTCGGGATGGCAGAGACACTGGAGGTGATGCATCGCGGCTGGCATGTCCAGGGCACTGCCGTTCGACCGGACCACCGCATGGTCGCCCATACCGGCTTCCTCACGCACGCCCGTCTCCTTGCTGAATGAGGCGATGCTGGGCTGCCGTTCTGCTCACGACGGCACTGGTGGGCGTAGGGTGCGGTGGCAACCGGTCGGACACAATGCGTCCCCCGCTCGCAGATCCCCCCGATCCTGGTCCACCACCGGCATCGCACGGACTTTCGGCGAGCGAGGTCGCTCGGATCGCTCCATCGACGGTTCGCGTCTTCGGTATCTCCTGCGGTCGCGCAGCCGAAGGCAGTGGGTTTGCCATCGCCCACGACATCATCGTCACCAATGCCCACGTCCTCGTGGGTGTCGACGATCCGACGATCGAAGTCGGGTCGGGACTCCGCACGGAGGCTGACATCGTGGCGTTCGATGCTCACAACGACCTTGCGTTGTTGCGAGTCGAAGGTCTTCGCTTCGAACCGCTGCCGCTGGGCACCGCGGGCGACGGTACCACCGGTGGTGTGTTCGGGTGGGAGCAGGGTCCCGAACTCGAGGTGACGCCATTCAGGGTCGACCGCCCGGTCACGGTACGTATCGAGGCCGTCGGAACCGACGAACGCGTCGGGCGTCCCTCCTATCTGCTCGCGGCCGACATCGAGTCGGGCGACAGCGGCGCCCCGCTCATCGATGGGACTGGCACAGTTGTCGGCATCGTTTACATGTCGACGACGCGCGATGCCAGCGTCGGGTACGCACTGCGAACCGCTCCGGTCGAAGACCTGCTCGAGAACGGGCTCGGCCAGCCAGTGACCGTGCCTCCCTGCGGTGTCACGACACGAAGTGATGGAACTGCCGAGGACGGATCGTGATGCGCACACACGTTCCCGCATTGGCCAGCAGGTCGGCCCGCAGCGCATCGTGGGCCGGCGTTCCGAGCTCGAGGTAGCGGTCACACAACCTGTTCACGAGTGCGTCGGCGTCATCGTCGATCTCGGCTTCACCGTCGATCCGAACCCAGTACACCGGTTCGGCAACCTCAGCGCTGACGAGCACCGAGACACGGGGATCGGCTTCGAGTTGTGCGACCTTCGGCCGATCGGGACGCGAGAAGATCTCGATCGACGAACCGTTCCAGTCGAACCAGACCGGTACTGCCTGGGGGTAGGGGTCGCCGTGGCGGACGACCGTCGCAAGGCGCGCCCCTCGAAGGAACTCGTGACCGGACGGTGGCAGCTCATCGATGCGCATGGCGGCACCGTAGACCCCGGACGCGGCGAAGGGGGGCTGTCGCCCCCCTTCGCCTGCGATCTGGACTCAGCTGATCGAAAAGATCAGACCTCGATGAAGATGCACTCGCCGGGGCACTCCTCGGCGGATTCGATCGTGGCCTCTTCCTGGCCAGCCGGCACGACGGCGAGACCCTCCGGTCCACCCGGATCCGAGAAGATCTTGTCGCCTTCCTTCACGTAGGCCAGCCCATCATCGAGCAACGTGAAAACGTCGGGGGCGATCTCCTCGCACAGTCCGTCTCCGGTGCAGAGATCCTGGTCGATCCAAACCTTCATGTGCGTTTCATCCTCACACTTCGATGCTCACCCAACCCTCGGGCTCGCGGAGTCGCTCCAGAGTGTATCGGCGGACGGGGGCCTCTCACGACACGGGCGATGCACGATCTGTCATCCTCGGTGACGGCGCAGTGCGGTCCTGCGCTTGCGTCTCGCAGCGCTGCCCAGAAGGATGTCGCCCGGTCTAGGGTGAGGCCGCATCGGACGAACGGAGGGTTCCGTGGACGACCAGAGCGCAGAGGCAGAGATCAACCGCTTGCGGATGGTCGCCGCCGGGCTGGAAGACGAAGTCACTGCCCTGCGCCGGCGCCTCCAGGATTCACCGAAGCGGGTCCGAACGCTCGAGGAGCGCCTGATGGAGACAAAGGGCCAGCTGGCGCAGGCCGTCTCACAGAACGAGAAACTCTCCTACACGCTGCGAGAGGCCCGCGAGCACATCGCAACATTGCGTGACGAAGTCGACAAGCTCACCCAGCCGCCATCGGGGTATGGAACCGTTCTCGGAATCAACGACGACGAAACCATCGACGTGCACGCCGGTGGTCGCAAGATGCGGGTTGCCGTTCAGCCCGACCTGCGCGGCACCCTCGAACGCGGTCAGGAAGTGGTCCTCAACGAGTCGTTTAATGTCGTGCTGGCCCGAGGCCATGAGCGCACCGGCGAGGTCGCCACCATTAAGGAGTTGTTGGACGACGGTGTGCGGGCGACCGTCGTCGGGCGTGCCGACGAGAACCGTGTGGTCGACCTCAGCGATGCAGTGCGGGCTGCGCCACTGCGCTCCGGCGACACCGTCCTGATCGAGCCCCGCGCCGGCATCGTCCTCGAGCGGCTCCCTCGACCCGAGGTCGAGGACCTCGTCCTCGAGGAGGTACCCGACGTGTCGTACGCCGACGTGGGTGGACTCGATGTCCAGATCGAGCAGATCACCGATGCCGTCGAGTTGCCCTTCCTTCACCAGGCGCTCTTCGCCGAGTACGACCTTCCCGCTCCCAAGGGAATTCTGTTGTACGGGCCCCCTGGCTGTGGCAAGACGCTGATCGCAAAAGCGGTCGCGAACAGCCTCGCAAAGAAGGTCGCCGAGGTGTCGGGCGGCGACGAGGCCCGAAGCTTCTTTCTCAACATCAAGGGCCCTGAGCTTCTGAACAAATATGTCGGTGAGACCGAGCGCCAGATCCGGCTCGTGTTCCAACGTGCTCGCGAGAAGAGCGAGGAGGGGTGGCCGGTCATTGTGTTCTTCGACGAGATGGAGTCCTTGTTCCGCACCCGAGGGAGCGGCATCAGCTCCGACATCGAGTCCACGATCGTTCCGCAACTTCTGGCCGAGATCGACGGTGTCGAAACACTCCGCAACGTGATCGTCATCGGTGCGTCCAATCGCGAGGACCTCATCGACCCCGCAATTCTGCGCCCCGGTCGCCTCGATGTGAAGATCAAGATCGAACGCCCCGACGAGGAAGCAGCCTCGTCGATCTTCGGTCGCTATCTCACCGCCGACCTTCCGATCGATGCCGGGATGGTCGAGACGATCGGGGGTGGCGATCCCGACAAGGCGGTGAGGGCGATGATCGAGGAGACCGTTCGGGAGATGTACCGGGACGACGACGCCAACCGATTCCTGGAAGTCACCTATCAGAACGGGGACAAGGAAGTCATGTTCTTCAAGGACTTCAGTTCCGGTGCCATGATCGAAAACATCGTCCGTCGCGGCAAGAAACTCGCAATCAAACGGCAGATCGCCACCGGCAGTCGCGGGATCCGAACCGACGACCTCCTGACCTCCATTCGCCAAGAGTTCAAGGAGCATGAGGACCTTCCCAACACGACCAACCCGGACGACTGGGCAAAGATCTCGGGCAAGAAGGGTGAGCGAATCGTCTATGTGCGGACGCTGATCAGCAACGATGACGATGCTGGGGGCGGAAAGTCGATCGACTCCGTGACAACCGGCCAATACCTCTAGCGAACGCCGCAGATCGTCTCCACACGACCCGGGCACCGGGGCGCAGCAGGCCGTCCGGTTTCGTCGTCCGATTCTGGCGACTATCCTCGGCCCGTCCCGAGCGGGACAACACTGGAGGAATACAACTATGCGCAAGGACTTCTTGCTCCGGCTTCTGGCCGTCATTCTCGGATTCACTCTCGTTGCCGCTGCATGCAGCGATGACGACGGTGACGGTGGTGACGCAGCGGCTGACGACGCAGCTGACGACAGCAGCGACGACACCGTCGAGGCAACGCAGGGCGACAGCGACCTGCTTGTCGAGATCCAGGACCGTGGCGAACTCAACTGCGGTGTCTCGACCGTCTCGATCGGCTTCGCCGTTCAGGACTCCGACGGCATCTACCAGGGCTTCGACGCCGACTTCTGTCGTGCGACAGCGGTGGCGATCCTCGGCGATGCCGAGGCGATCAACATCATCGGCCTGACGGCTGCGGAGCGCTTCACCGCCGTTCAGACCGGTCAGGTCGACCTGCTCCATCGCAACACCACCTGGACCCAGAGCCGTGACTCCGACGTCGGTATGGACTTCGGTCCCACGACGTACTTCGACGGTCAGCAGTTGATGGCCCGAGCAAGCGACGGCTTCTCGAACGCCAGTGGTGTTGCCGACATCGACGGTGCAGTCGTGTGCACCAACGCAGGCACCACGACCGAAAAGAACATCGCCGAGGCTGCGGACCTGCTGGGTATCACCATCACGCTCAACACGTTCGAAGACTTCGACATCGTCACGCAGAACTTCATCGACGGCGCGTGTGACGTCATCACCACCGACGGCTCCGGCCTCGTCGGGCGGAAGGCCGAACAGCAGCCCGCCGGTGAGGAGTGGGTCATCTTCCCGGGTGCTCCGATTTCCAAGGAGCCGCTCGGCCCGACCTACGGCCAGAACCAGTCCCGCTTCGCGGACGTCGTCAACTGGACCGTGTACGCAATGCTCATCGCTGATGAGTACGGCGTGAACCAGGCCAACGTCGACAGCTTCCTCGATGCCGAGGGCGAGCTCGGCCGAATCCTCGGTGTCGGTGACGACGAGGTGCAGTCCGCCATGGGCATTGCCCCGGACGCCTTCTACCAGGTCATCAAGCAGGTTGGTTCCTACAGCGACCTGTGGGAGCGTCACCTCGCGCCACTCGGTCTGACCCTCGAGGGCACAGTCAACGATCTGCACACCAACGGCGGTCTCATGTACCCGCCGCCGGCGCGCTGATCCGCTCGGTACGAACACATCCCGAACGCACCTCCGGGTCGAAACCGGCCCGGAGGTGCGTTTGGACACCTTGGTCACGTTGCCGGGCGGCCGTGACCGGTGCGATGCCACCAGACGTGGCGTCGCGCGTCTGACAGAGCTGTCTTGGGGGGCTTCTCGGTGACCGACACACAACCGTCACTTCAGGTCGCTGCGTCGGCCAAGCCGCCCTTCTACCGTGATGCAACCGTCGTCAAGTGGCTGGTTCAGGTCGCGACGCTTGCGGTGACGCTCTTCGCCATCGCCTTCCTCGTTCGTGAGGCGGGTGACAGTCTGCGGGCAAAATCGATCCAGACCGGCTTCGGCTTTCTCGAGGTCGATCCCGCCATCTCACTGGGCGAGGGCATCGACACCGACCCGGCAACCGGCGGGCGCGCCCTCTGGGTCGGCATGGTCAACACCATTCGGATGGCCATTGCGGGCATTGCTCTCGCCACCATTCTCGGCACGCTGATCGGGATCGGTCGCCTCTCCAGCAACTGGCTCGTGGCCAAACTGGCCAGTGCATTCATTGAGTACATGCGGAACATTCCGCTTCTCGTGCACATCATTTTGTTCTTCGTGACCATCGCCGTGGTGTTCCCGGAGTTCGGCGAAGACGTCGACCCGGTGAGCGGTGAGGTCACCCAGGGGCCGTGGAACGGCGTACTGCACGTCTCGAACAAAGGCTTCTCGGTACCGAGAGTCCACATCGCTGACGGCTTCTACCAGTGGATGATCATCATGGTGCTCGGCTGCTTCGCTGCGCGCTGGATCGCCAGGCAACGCTACGCCGCCCGAGATCGAACCGGCCGCGAGACCTACCCGGTGCTCACTGCGCTCGGCGTCGTCGCCGCGTTCGGTGCCGTCGGCTGGTTCATCCATCCGATCTTCGGCTT
Source organism: Actinomycetota bacterium (assembly GCA_029979265.1). Classification (GTDB taxonomy): domain Bacteria; phylum Actinomycetota; class Acidimicrobiia; order Acidimicrobiales; family Aldehydirespiratoraceae; genus UBA11606. The sequence continues at coordinate 64,292 of JAPOHW010000006.1, forward strand.
TGTGGGCGACGCCGTCTTCGCCCCGATTCGGGATCTGATCGGTGCAACACCTCCGAACCTGGTCCAACTGCTTCTGTGTGCAGCGGCGATCGTCGCAGCCGGACTGTGGATCAAGCGCTTCTTCGATGCACGCCGCACCCCCGGCGACTCGGCGAAGCTCACCGACGACGATTGGTTCCGAGTCATCTTTGCCGGGATTGCGGCCGCGATCGCATGCGTCGTTTTCCTCGTGTTGTGGCCCGGACTCTCGAGTTGGCTGGTGAATTCGGGGCGTGATCTCTTCGACGTGCTCGCCAACAAGTTCGGGGAGGGACGCAGCAGCGTGAGCGACGACCCCCCATTCAGCGTGGGCATGCCCGACATCGAAAAGCGCGGGAACTTCGCCAACATGGGGCCATCGGGCCTGAACCTCACGCAGGGGTTCGCGGCCGTGTTCTTCGGAGTCGTCCTCTACACCGCCGCCTTCATCGCCGAAATCGTTCGCGGAGGCATTCTTGCCGTCCCGAAAGGCCAGACGGAAGCGGCTCAGGCCATCGGTTTGCGGCGCTCCACCATGTTGCGCCGTGTGATTCTTCCCCAAGCGTTCCGGGTGAGCCTCCCACCGCTGGGCAACCAGTACCTCAACCTCACGAAAAACACATCGCTCGCCATCGCAGTCGGCTACACCGACGTCGTCCAGGTTGGTCAGACGATCTTCAACCAGACGGGTCGCAGTCTCGAGGTTTTCATCATCTGGATGCTCTTCTACCTGGCCTGTTCGCTCACGATCAGTGTCGTGGTCAATTTCTTCAACGTCCGCCTCAAGATCGTGGAGCGCTGAGATGAGCAGCGAACTCGAACACCTTGCCAGAGGGACCGCCGAGCTCATTGCCAGCGCCGACGAGCGCGAGGCCGAGGAGGCGGCGAGTCGGCCCGACGAACCCAGCCTCCCGCCGCTCGAGTGGCTCAAGGTCAACCTCTTCTCCTCGGTGTTGAACACCGTCCTCACCATCGTGTTCGGTCTTGCGGGCGTTCTGGCCTACCAACGACTCCTCAACTGGGCATTCAGCCACGAACGAGAGTGGGACGCCGTTCGCGTCAACATGCGCGCGCTGTTCACCTTTACCTACCCAAGCAGCCAGTACGGACGCATCTGGGTGACCCTGGGGATCGTGCTGGCACTCGCCGGGCTGTCACTCGGGCTGAGTCGGATGGTCGGGCAGGGCTTCTCCCTCAAGCGCATCAGTACCTGGTGCATGGCATGGGGAGGCGCAGTGATCGCCGGCATCCTGCTGGTCCAGCCTCATGCCAAACGTTCGCCAGATGGCGAGGTCCTGCTCGATGCCGATTTCGAGCCGGTGCGCGAGTCATTCGGTACAGCAATGGCCGACCGGGGCTGGTGGTGGCTCGTCGGGGTCATCTTGTTCGCCGTCGGCTTGGCCCTCTGGGTCGTCCTCGGTGACGTCAAACGCCGCACGACCTTCGTCGGCGCCGTTCCCTTCACGTTGGGGGTCCTCGCATTTGCCGTGTCGACGCTGTGGTGGTTCCACTGGGGCAACTACGGCCAGCAGGGTGACATCATCGAGCCGGGGCGGACCGTCAAGGACAGTGCCAAGCTTCCCTGGACCGTGATGTGGCTCGTCCTGACCGGCGCCTATCTCCTCGGACAGCGGCTCGCCACGACGGACAGGGCAGGATCCATTCGAGTCGTGGTCAACTTCTCGTGGCTGTTGGCACCGTTCATCACCTTCTGGGTGATCTTGCGCGACCCACAGATCGACTACGCCCACGTGGTGTCGACCGACCTGCCGATGGCACTCGGGTTCATGATCGGAGGCGGGGCCGTACTCTTCTTCCTCACCAAACCAGGCGTGGGTGAGGCCGGCCGAATCGTCGGTGTCGGCTTGTTCGGTCTTGCGATCTTCAACTGGGTTGCCGCCTTCTTCGGCGTGTATCCGATGCTCCAGAAGGCCCGTATCAGTTTCCTCCTGCTCGCCCTCGTGGCGCTCGCCGCGCACAACTTTGCCGGCGAGCGATCGCAGCGTCTTCGGTTCGTCTGCGCGTGGGCAGGTGTGATGGCGATGCTGCACTACCTCGTCACCATGATCAACGCGCCATCGACCGTGGATGCTCCCGACGAGTTCGTCGGTGGCTTCCTCGTGACGGTGTACATCGCAGTCTTCACGATGATCTTCTCGTTCCCGCTGGGCATCCTTCTGGCCCTGGGACGCACGTCGACGCTGCCGATCTTCCGCGTCCTCTCGACGATCTACATCGAGACCGTGCGAGGGGTGCCGTTCATCACCATCCTCTTCTTCTTCTCGACGTTCCTCAACATCTTCCTTCCCGACGGCATGGAGATCGAACAGCTGGCAGCCGCCGGACTGGGCTTTGCCCTGTTCTCGGCTGCCTACCTCGCCGAGAACATCCGGGGTGGCCTTCAGGCGGTGCGACGCGGACAGTACGAAGCATCCGATGCACTCGGGCTCACCACCGTGCAACGAACAGGCTTCATCGTGTTGCCCCAGGCGCTCCGGGTCTCGATCCCGCCGTTGGTCGGCGCAACCATCTCGACCTTCAAAGAGACATCGCTGCTCGCCATCATCGGCATCATCGATTTCCTTCGAGTCGCCAACTCGGTGATCCCCGGCCAGACCGTGTTCCTCGGTGTGCGGATGGAAGGTCTCCTCTTCGTCTGCATGATTTACTGGATCGGCGCCTACGGCATGTCCAAGTTCAGCCAACGACTCGAGCGCCATCTCGGCGTCGGAGAACACTGATGCGGCAACTGTGTTCGTTCCGACTCGCCTCTCCCACGACTGACGTCACACCCGACCACAACTCCACGAGGTATGCACCATGAGCTTCAGCGATGCAACGGCGGCCGTGAGCGACGAACTGGCCGCACGCGACGACATCATCATCTGTGACGGTGTCGACAAGTGGTACGGAGATTTCCAGGCCCTGAACCAGGTCTCTGCAAACATCAAGGAGCAGGAGGTCGTCGTCGTACTCGGTCCCTCGGGGTCGGGAAAGTCGACCTGGATTCGCTGCATCAATCGGCTCGAACAACACCAGAGTGGCCGGATCGTTGTCGATGGTGTCGAGTTGACGAACGACACCCGCAACATCGAGAAGATCCGGTCAGAAGTCGGCATGGTGTTTCAGCAGTTCAATTTGTTCCCGCACCTGTCGGTTGTCGACAACATCAGCCTGGCCCCGATCTGGGTCCGGAAGCGTCCCCGTGCGGAGGCGGAACGCCAGGCGCGCGAACTGCTCGAGCGAGTTGGCATCCCCGAGCAGGCCGAAAAGTTCCCCGGCCAGCTTTCCGGTGGTCAGCAGCAGCGCGTGGCCATCGCTCGCGCCCTTGCGATGGAACCGCGGATCATGCTCTTCGACGAGCCTACGTCGGCATTGGATCCCGAGATGATCAAAGAAGTGCTCGACGTGATGAAAGAACTTGCCCTCGGCGGTATGACCATGATGGTCGTCACCCATGAGATGGGGTTCGCACGCGAGGTTGCCGATCGGATCATCTTCATGGAGTCCGGTGAGATCGTCGAGGCCGGCACCCCCGAACACTTTTTCACCAACCCGCAAGAGGACCGGACCAAGCTCTTCCTGTCGCAGATTCTCTGACGGCTCGCAGCGGCATTGCACCCAGGCCAAGATGGCGGAATGCAGGTGGGAGTGACCGTCGCCGAACTCCGCATCGACCTGACCGCGCTGCAGGCCAACTGGCAGCGTTTCCGTGCCCTTGCGCCCCGCTCCACCGTCGCCTCGATGGTGAAGGCAGACGCCTACGGCCTCGGCGTACGCCATGTCGCTCCAGCCCTTGCCGAGGTCGGCTGTCGCGAGTTCTTCGTTGCCGAACCGGCGGAGGGTATTGCGCTTCGAAACCTGCTCCCCGATGTCGACATCCACGTGCTGGCTGGTGTGGGCCCCGGTGCCGAAGCGACCTTCGACGAGTATCGCCTCGTGCCGGTGTTGATCTCGCTCGAGCAAGTCGAGCGGTGGTCGCGCCACGCTCGCAGCGACGGACACAGCCGGGCAGGCACGCTGCACATCGACACCGGCATGAATCGCACCGGACTCGACGCGAACGAGACCGCCATCATCGTGAACGATCCGTCGATACTCGACGGCATCGAACTCGTCACTGTCATGAGTCACCTTGCGTGTGCCGAGGACCCTTCGCACGAGCTCAACCGCCGCCAACGGGAACGATTTGTGCAGCTACGCAAGCAGTTCCCGACCGGACGAGCCTCGTTGGCGAACTCCGGTGGCATCGGACTTGGACCCGACTACCACTTCGACCTCGTACGCCCAGGGATCGGGCTGTACGGCGTCGACCCCACTCCCGATGGTCGACTGGTCGTCTCACCAGTGGTCACACTCACCGCCCCGGTGCTGCAGATTCGCACCGCCGCAGCCGGTGACACCGTCGGCTATGGCGCCACTCGGCGACTTGTCGGTGAACGCCGGCTGGCCACCCTGGCGGTCGGGTACGGAGACGGCTATCACCGCGCCGCCTCCGACGTCGGTTGGGTTGCCTTCGGCGGCCACCGAGCTCCCATCGTCGGACGGGTCTCGATGGATCTGCTCACCGTCGACATCACCGACCTGCCTGCCGACGTGCGCGTCGAGACCGGAACCATGGCCGAGCTGATCGGCGAGACGCTCACCATCCACGAGGTCGCCTCTGCAGCCGGCACGATCGCCTACGAGGTCCTGACGAATCTGGGCCAACGGTACGCTCGTTCCTACACCCGCTGAGTAGGGTCGCGCCGATGGCAATCGCGAAAACACTGGGCATCGAGACCGAATACGGCATCGTCCACCGAGGAACCGACGAACCCAATCCGATCACCGCCTCGTCGCTCTTGATCAACGCCTTCCTCGCGTCGGAGGGCTACCGGCCCGACACCCGCTCCGACGTCATTGCCTGGGACTTCATCGACGAGCACCCCGACATCGATGCTCGCGGCTTCAGCCCCATGGGCGCCATGGCGCCAGAGGTCGAGACCCACCTGGTCAACGCGGTGCTTCGCAATGGTGCCCGCTACTACGTCGACCATGCTCACCCCGAGATGTCCACGCCAGAGTGCGCCGATCCGCTGAGTGTGGTGCGCTACGACCGTGCCGGTGAACTCATCATTCAGCGATCCATGGCAGCCGCCAACGACCTCCTGCCTGCAGGTCAGGAACTGGTCCTCTACAAGAACAACTCCGACGGGAAAGGGAACTCCTACGGCACGCACGAGAACTACCTCGTCAGCCGCGACACGCCATTCGGTGAGATCGTGCGCCACTGCACGGCGCATTTCATCACCCGTCAGATCTTCACCGGCGCTGGCAAGGTGGGTGCCGAACTTCCCGGTCAGCGAACCGACGAGGTGCACTACCAACTGACCCAACGAGCCGACTTCTTCGAGGAGGAAGTCGGGCTCGAAACCACCCTCAAACGCCCCATCATCAACACCCGCGACGAACCCCACGCCGATGCCCGCAAGTACCGACGGCTCCATGTGATCGTCGGAGACGCAAACCCGTCGCAGGTCGCAACATTCCTGAAGGTGGGAACCACCGCACTCGTGCTCGCGCTGGTCGAAGACGGAGCGATTCCGACCGAGTTCCTCTTCAAGGCGCCGGTCACGTCGCTGCGCCACGTGAGTCACGACCTCAGCCTGCGCGAAGCGCTGCCGCTCGCCGACGGCAGCACCGTCACCGCACTCGAGGTGCAGTGGGAGCTGTTCGACCTGGCGCGCAAGCACGCTGAAGATCACGGGTTCGAGGCACTCGGTGGAGCGTGGGTACCGGAGGTACTGCGGCGCTGGGAACTGGTGCTCACCGGTCTGGAGCGCGACCCGATGGAACTCGCCGACCAACTCGACTGGGTTGCGAAGTACCGGCTGCTCGACGGCTATCGGGAACGCCATGGACTGTCCTGGTCCGACGCCAGAGTGCGGGCGTTGGACATCCAGTACACCGACATGCGACCCGAGCGCGGTTTGGCCTGGCGGGTCGGTCTCGAACAACTCATCGACGACGACGATGCGGCCGCCGCGATCGGTGTTCCGCCGAGCGACACTCGCGCGTACTTCCGCGGTCGCTGCGTGCGCGACTTTCCCGATGCCGTCGTCGCTGCCAATTGGGACTCGATCGTGTTCGATGTCGGTGGCGAGGCGCTTCGCCGTGTCCCCATGATGGAACCGATGCGCGGGACCGAGGCACACGTGGGTACGTTGTTCGATGAAAGTGACAGCGCAGCCGAGTTGCTGCGCCGCCTTGGGAACTGAACGAGGGAACGAAGAACACCATGGCCGAACGTGAACAAGTCCCGAAACCCACCAGCGAACGCGATTCCGACACCGAGGAAACACCGGCTGCCTCTGAACGGGGAGCGGAGTTGAAGGCAGAACTCGACGATCTTCTCGACGAGATCGACGAGGTTCTCGAGACCAACGCCGAGGATTTCGTGAAGAGCTACATCCAGAAGGGTGGCCAGTAACTCGTGAACCTGCCGCTCTTTCGCGTTCAGGACGACCCAGGACCCGACTTCAGCCAGTTGCTGCGGCGCAGTGGGTTTGCTCCTCCCGCTTCTCCGGGTGGCCTCGCCCCCGAGGATTACCGTCACGGCACCACGTGTGTGGCCATCCGATACGCAGATGGTGTCCTCATGGCCGGCGACCGCAGGGCCACCTCCGGCCACCTCATCAGCCAACGCACCATGGAGAAAGTCTTTCCCGCCGACCGCCACAGCGGGGTTGCCATCGCCGGGGCAGCCGGCCCGGCAATCGAGATGGTCAAGCTTTTCCAGCTGCAACTCGAACACTACGAAAAGGTGGAGGGCACCGCGCTCAGCCTCGACGGCAAGGCCAACCAACTCAGCCAGATGATCCGCAGCAATCTGCCGATGGCCATGCAGGGGATGGCGGTCCTGCCTCTGTTCGCCGGATTCGACCTCTCCCGACAGGAAGGTCGACTCTACGAGTTCGACATCACCGGTGGCCGTTATGAGGAAGCCGACCATGCCAGCACCGGAAGCGGCAGCCTGCACGCGGGCACCGTCGTCAAGCTCGGCTACAGCAGCGACATGAGCATCGACCGGGTCATCGATCTCGCAATCGAGGCCCTCTTCGAGGCCGCCGACGAAGACTCGGCGACCGGCGGACCCGACCTGATTCGTGGGATCTATCCAGTGGTCGCCACGATCACTGCTGACGGCTACAACCGAATCGGGGACAGCGACCTTGCCGAGCGCACGCAGGCACTGATCGAACGTCGACGGGGAGGTTGATCGAGATGAACATGCCCTTCTATGTCGCTCCCGAACAGGTCATGAAGGACCGAGCGGACTATGCACGCAAAGGCATCGCCCGTGGTCGGAGCCTCGTCGCCTTCCGATTCGAGCACGGCATCGCGATCTGTGCCGAGAACACCTCTTCGACGCTGCGCAAGGTGAGTGAGATCTACGACCGAATCGCATTCGCCGGTGTGGGTAAGTACAACGAGTTCGACCAGCTCCGCATCGCAGGGGTACGTCACGCCGACATGAAGGGCTACGCCTTCAGTCGTGAGGACGTCGACGCAAGAAGCCTCGCCAACCAATACGCCCAGAGCCTCGGTCAGATCTTCACCCACGAGATGAAGCCGATGGAGGTCGAGATCTTGGTGGCCGAGATCGGCCATGCTGCCGACGGTGCTGACGACCAGCTCTTTCACATCCTCTACGACGGCACCGTTGTCGACGAAGACATGGCGGTGGTCCTCGGCGGAGAGACCGAAGCCATCAGCGAACGGCTCGGCACCTTCGAGCCTGGCGTCACCCTCGCCGACGGGCTCCAGCGAGCGGTCCATGCGCTTGCCGGCCCCGACCGAACGCTGGAACCGGCTTCCCTCGAGGTGGCAGTGCTGGAACGCGGTGAACAGCGACGCGCCTTCCGCCGCCTCTTCGATCCTGAAATTGCTGAACTCATCGCCGGTTGAGCCCAGTGCGACAAGCGCGCACTGGGCCGGACACGAGGCTCCCAGCTGATACCCCGCAGTCGGCTCGGTCCGGTTAGGTTGGCGGGGTGCAGCGTCGAATCTTCGGAATCGAAAACGAATACGGGGTCACCTGCACACTGCGCGGTCAACGCCGGCTCAGTCCCGACGAGGTGGCGCGGTATCTCTTCCGGCGGGTTGTGTCGTGGGGTCGAAGCAGCAACGTGTTCCTCGCCAATGGCGCTCGGCTGTACCTCGACGTCGGGAGTCACCCCGAGTACGCAACCCCCGAATGCGACAGCGTGCGCGAACTCGTCGTACACGACAAGGCGGGGGAGCGGATCCTCGAGTCCTTGCTCAACAACGCCGAGCAACGACTCGACGACGAAGGGGTGCACGGCGACGTCTACCTGTTCAAGAACAACACCGATTCTGCGGGCAACAGCTATGGGTGCCATGAGAACTACTGCACAAGCCGTCGCGATGACTTTGCGTCCTACGCAGAGGTCTTGATCCCATTCCTGGTGAGCCGTCAGATCTACGCCGGCGCCGGCAAAGTGCTCCAGACGGCGCGTGGATCGATGTATTGCGTGAGTCAGCGGGCCGAACACATCTGGGAGGGCGTCTCGTCGGCGACCACCCGGAGCCGCCCAATCATCAACACACGTGATGAGCCTCATGCCGATGCGGAGCGCTATCGGCGCCTCCACGTGATCGTCGGCGATTCGAATATGAGCGAGTACACCAACTACCTGAAGGTCGGTGCGTGCTCACTGATGCTTCGGATGCTCGAGGAACCGCAGGTCGTTCTGCGGGACATGACGCTCGAGAATCCGATCCGCGCGATCCGCGAAATCAGCCACGACATGACCTGCAGGCGACGGGTGCGACTCGCCAATGGACGTGAGGTCTCGGCTCTCGACATTCAGTCCGAGTACCTCAACCGTGCGCTCCGGTTCGCCGAGCACCACGACCTCGACGCCGAAGAGAAGATGGCACTCGACATGTGGGAGCACTGTCTCACCGCGATCGAGGACGACCCGCTGACCCTGGACAAAGAACTCGATTGGGTCATCAAGTACAAGCTGATCGAGGCGTACCGCGAGCGTCACGATCTTGCGCTGAGCGATGCCCGTGTGTCCCTTGTCGATCTCCAATACCACGACGTGAACCAGAAGCGCGGCCTGTTCTACCGGATGCAACAAAAAGGCATGGTCGAGCGCATCGTGACCGACACAGAGATTGCCGAGGCAGTGGAGACTCCGCCCCAGACGACACGAGCGCGACTGCGTGGTGAGTTCATCAAGCGAGCCAAGGATCGAAAGCGTGATTACACCGTCGACTGGGTCCACCTGAAGCTCAACGATCAGGCTCAGCGAACCGTCCTGTGCAAGGACCCGTTCAAGGCGCACGACGAACGGGTGGAGAAACTGATCGCCTCACTGTGAAGCCACACTGATGGACAAGCTTGAACGCCTCCTCAATCTCACTGCCGCCCTTCTCGATGCCGATCGGCCCCTCACCGCCGATCAACTTCGCGTTCGTATCGGCGGGTACCCCGAGGCGAGAGAAAGCTTTCGACGAACCTTCGAGCGCGACAAGGACGATCTCCGGAGCTTGGGAGTGCCACTTCGAGTCGAGACCGTGCCCGGTGTGGATCCCCCAATCGACGGCTACCGGATCGACCGAGACGAGTACGCCGGATCAGGACTCCACTTCGAGCCGGATGAGCTCGCAGCTTTGAATTTTGCCACCAACCTTGTGCACGTCGAGGGCGACGAGACGGGACCGATCAAGATCGGCGCAGCAGGCGGCTCCACAACAGGAGAACAGCTTGGTCGGGTGCCGTTCCCCGATGCGCTCTCGACCCTCATCAGCGCAGCAGCGGATCGACAGGCCGTCTCGTTCGTCTACAACGGAGAGGAACGGACGGTCGAGCCTTGGCGAGTCTCCTTCTCGCGCGGGCACTGGTACCTGCACGGCTGGGATCGGAACCGGGCCGCCGATCGGCTCTACCGCGTGGACCGGTTGGGCAGCGATGTTCGCCTGGCCGGCAGGGCGAACGAGCCGGTCGGCATCGTTGCCGACCCGCTCGAACTTCGCAGTTGGGAGCTCGGCGACGGGCCTGCAACCGAAGCGACCGTGCGGGTCGATCCCGACCAGGCGGCGTACGCCCGGTTCTTGCTCGGCGATGTGGAGCGTGGCGACGACGGGTCGATCATTGCGACCCTCCAGGTTCGCAACGTCGAAGCCTTCCGCAGCTTCGTGCTGTCGTTCCTCGAACACGCCGAGGTGATCGGACCGCCCCAGCTGCGGGCCGAGTTCGTTACGTGGCTGGAGGCACAGACATGAGTGACAGGCTGACCGCTCGGGAACGGCTTGCACGGTTACTCGCGGTCATCCCCTGGGTCACCGAACAAGCTGCTGGCGCCCACATCGACGACATCGTCGAGCGATACGCCTACCCCCGGGAGCAGCTTCTCGCCGACCTGCAAGACATCGTGTTCTTCGTGGGGGTGCATCCGTTCACCCCCGACTGTTTGATCGAGGTCGAACTCAGCAACGATCGCGTCCACATCCGCTACGCAGACTGGTTCTCCCGTCCGTTGCGGCTCTCCGTGGAAGACCAGACTCGGCTCCTGACAGCCGGGCGCTCGGTTCTTGCACTCACGGAGCGTGAGGGATCCGATGAGGAGGCTGCCTCGCCATTGCTTCGGGCACTCACCAAACTCGAACTTGCCCTCGGGGACACGGGGCGTGGGGCGGTGGATGTTCACCTCGGCTCGGCACCCGCCGACACGCTCGAACAGCTTCGGAACGCAATCGGAGCGGGCCGCCAGGTCGAGCTGGAGTACTACGCCTACGGCCGTGACAAAATGAGTCGGCGACGGGTTGATCCTGGGCAGATCTTCTCGGACCAGGGCAACTGGTACCTGAGCGGCTGGTGTCACTCAGCCGAAGAGGAACGAACGTTCCGCGTCGATCGGATCACGTCCATGGCCGTGACCCCACAGCCGATCGAACACGCGACACCGAGGGGCCAATCCTTCACGCCGTCCGAGGACGACCCGCGGGTGCAGCTGCGGCTCAAATCCAGCGAACGCTGGGTGATCGAGCAGTATCCGACCGAACGGGTCGACGACACAGGCGATGCTCTCGTGGTCGAGATGGCTGTCACGGCATCGCCGTGGCTCGAGCGTCTGTTGCTGCAACTCGGCGATGCGGCCGAGCTCCTTGCCGTTGGTCCGCCGCTGGACCTCGATCTTCGGCGCAAGGCCGCCAACAGAATCCTGGATCGGTATCGCTGATCCTTCGTGCCGCGTTCTCGGGTCCAGGTCCCGATAGGGTCCCCCCGTGACTGACGGTGGCTCACCTCGTTCGACGGCCAATGCGTCGTCGTCCCTCGAACGAGACGCTCTCGAGGACCCGACATCGGCGCGAACTGAGGCCACACTGGGCCGGCGAATCAACGAGGCGCTTCGCTCCCTGATCGAATGGACGGCCGTTGCGGTCGGCGCACTAGCGGTGGCCCTCCTGATCAAGGCGTTTCTGATGCAGGCGTTCTTCATTCCGTCGGGATCGATGCAGGACACACTCGACATCAACGACCGCGTGCTCGTGTACAAACTGAGCTACGCCACCGGCGAGGCGGCTCGGGGGGACATCGTCGTGTTCGATCGACCTGCTCAAGCCCGTGGCCCCATCGACGAGTTCATCAAGCGGGTCATCGCCACTCCCGGTGAGACGATCACCTTCGCCGACGGCGCGGTCTACATCGACGGCCGCCGTCTCGAAGAACCCTATGTCGACGGTGCAGACACGGCGAGTGGCGCGATTCCCATCGACGCAGAGGGTTGCAGTAACCCGCCCGCCTCGGACACCTGCACACTCGCAGAGGGCTACTACTTCATGATGGGGGACAACCGGCGGAACTCGACGGACAGTCGACATTTCGGTCCGGTGCACGAGGATTCCATCGTCGGTCGTGCCTTTCTGAAGGTTTGGCCGCTCGACGACCTCGGTCTGCTCTAGGCACCGAGGTCAGCGAAAGGTGGCCTCGACGGCGACGAGGCGATCGACGAAATCGCTGTACACCGCGTCGATGCCCTGATCGATCAACCGGGCGATCTGCCGCTCATGTTGCGCATCCCAGCCGAAACACAACACATCGAAGCGGTGAAAGAGCGTCGTGAGCCCACCGGTCCACTCACCGTGACGCAGATTGATCGCTTCGATCCGGTTCGCCGCAAGTTCCGCCGCTCGCTTCTCTGCGCTCACCGGCAGCTTCTCGAGCGACGTGGAGTTGACCAAATGGCACTCAGGAGCACGATCACGCCAGTCGACGAGACAGTCCAGATCGGAATGACAGACCCAGAGCTGATCGATCGCCCTGTGCCGGCGAGCGATGGCAACCACGGCGTCGAACGCTGCCGGATTCTTGATGTCGATGCTGAGGGGTAGGTCGGTTCCGACCACACGGTAATACTCGTCGAGGGTGGGGATCTGCGTGTTGAGGTCTGCTCGATCCACGTCGGCGATCCATCGGCGGGGAAAGCGCCGGGCATGACCGTCATGGTCGAGCACGACCTCTCCGTCTCGGGTGATCCAAGCGTCGGTCTCGATGCCAGTTGCGCCCAGACGCTTGGCAAGCTCGAATGCCTCGATCGTGTTTTCGCGGGCATTGGCTCGGGCGCCTCGGTGCGCGAAAAGCACGGGCGGTGACCACAGTGCGCCGATCCGAGTCGTCATGGGCGCCATCGTGGCACTTCCTTTCGCCAGAAACACAGCTGGCGGCTCATCCCCATCGACGTGCCCGAGAAATCTGCGCGTTCGCAGAGAAAACAGTGCTCAAGTACTACGGCCTACATGCCGAAGACCTCTGGAGTCACGACAACGAGGTTTGATCATCATGGCGACCATCCGGGCGAGCTGCGAGACATGTGGAGACATCGAGCTGACCACAGCTGACGTTCGTGTCCGCGTCTGCGACAGCGACAACCGAGGCGAGTACAGCTTCCGGTGCCCGGACTGTGCGATGACCGTCGTGAAGGGCGCCGAGCCCCGAACGATTGATCTCCTCGTCGCTAGCGGTGTGAAGATGGACACGTGGAGCCTTCCGGCTGAAATGGACGAGATCAAGGTCGGCCGCCCGATCACCCACGATGACGTGCTCGAATTCCACGCCAAGATCAACGACACGGCGGCATGGGACGAGGCCCTCGACGCTCTTCTCAGCACCTGACGGGCTACGGTCACCAGGTGTGACCTGGCTGAGCCTGACCCCCGCGCTGGCAGTGGTGGCATCGTTGGTCGTGTTGACGGTCGGTCTCCAGCGGGTCGGCGCCGAACTGACGGCGGTGCGCAGGGTGCTGCGGCGTTCGCAGGCCGCTGCCGTCGCCATCGACGACGTCGAGCGATCGGCCGAGCGGATGGCTGATCGAGCCACCGAGCTGCACGAGCGTGCGTCGCTTCGGGTCGGCGACAGGTGGGCTCGGCACCGCTCGATCGGTCGGTAGCATGCTTCTCGATGGGAAACCTCGGCTCGGGTGAGCTCCTCGTCATCTTCTTCGTCGCCCTGATCGTTCTCGGGCCGACCAAGCTCCCCGAAGCAGCTCGACAGGTCGGGCGGGCAATCAACGAAGTCCGCCGTGTGTCCGGAGGCTTCCAACGCGAGATGCGGGAGGCCATGCAGGAGCCGATCGAGGCCATCGACGACCTCCGACGGACAGCCAACGGGCCGTTCGACATGACGCCGCCAGGGGAGGGGCGGGTGAAGCCCGCCCAGAGCCACCGAGACGAGGCGGCAGCGAGCACCGCTGACGACAGAGACAACACGGCCGGCAGCACCGACCCGCCGGATGCCGGTGAGCTCGATGCCTGACGCTGGGGGCGATGGCAACGCAGGCCAGATGACCATGATGGAGCACCTGGCGGAGCTTCGGCGGCGACTGATCATCAGTTTCGTGTCGATCGGGGTCGGCGCGATCGCAGCATGGATTCTCTACCCCGAGATCATCGCGATTCTTCTGGAGCCGTACTGTGACACCCTCGAGACCGGTGACGAGTGCCAACTCTACGTTCGCAACCCACTCGAGCCGTTCAGCGTCCGACTCACCGTCGCAGGATATGGCGGCGTCATCGTTGCGCTCCCGATCATCCTGTTGCAGGTCTGGCGTTTCGTCGCTCCCGGGCTCTACGCCCACGAAAAGCGGTATGCCGTGCCGTTCATCATGGGCGGTGTCCTGCTGTTCTTCCTCGGCGCCGGACTCGCATACTGGAGCATTCCGCGGGCGCTCACCTTCCTGGGCGAGGTCGGCGGTGACGATTTCACCGAACTGTTTGCGCCCGGGGACTACCTCGGCTTCGTGATCAAGATGATCGTTGCATTCGGCATCGGCTTCGAATTCCCGATCCTGCTGATCTTCCTGCAACTCCTTGGCATCGTGCAGTACCGGACCCTCACCAAGGGACGCCAGTATGCAATCGTCGGCATCGTGGTGCTCGTCGCAGTCATCACGCCGTCAGGAGACCCGTTCACGTTGATGGTCCTCTCGGTCCCCATGTACCTCTTCTACGAGACCTCCATTGCGTTCGGCTGGATCCGCACGCGACGAGCTCGTAAGCGCGCCGCACCACTGGCGTGAGCAGCCCGACGCACGACTTCGAGCTCGACCGATTTCAGCTCGACGCGATCGAGCATCTCGACGCAGGACGTTCGGTACTCGTTGCCGCTCCCACGGGCAGCGGCAAAACCGTGATCGCTGAGCACGCCATCGATCTGGCGCTGTCACAGCGCAGACGGGCCTTCTACACCGCGCCGATCAAGGCACTTTCGAACCAGAAGTACCGCGACCTCGCAGCACGAGTTGGATCGAATCGCGTTGGGTTGCTCACCGGAGACAACGCCATCAATCCGGATGCCGACATTGTGGTGATGACCACCGAGGTCCTGCGCAACATGCTGTACGAGGGACGCCAGCTCGATGACCTCGACTTCGTCGTGCTCGACGAAGTCCATTATCTCGAAGACTCGTTCCGAGGTCCGGTCTGGGAAGAGGTCATCCTCCACCTGCCGCCCCACGTGCGGCTTGTCGCACTCTCGGCGACAGTCTCGAACACCGACGAGCTCACCGGATGGATCGAGTCGATACGAGGGGAGACCGGGTGTGTCGTCGAGCACAAACGGCCGGTTGCCCTCGAGCATTTGTACATGGTCGCCGACAAGCGTGGGCATCGCCTCCACGTGCTCCCAACGCTCGTCGACGGCGAACCCAACCGCGAAGGGCCTCGATTCGACCCTGACTTCCGACGCAGTCGACAGGATCGAGGTCGGCATCGATCAGGGAACAAAACGCCATGGGGCCGCCCGAGCCAGTTGGACGTGCTTGATCACCTCGAAGAACATGATCTGCTCCCAGCCATCTGGTTCGTTTTCAGTCGCAAGGGCTGTGACCAGGCGGCAGCTTCACTGGAACGAGCGGGCGCCCGATACACCGATCGAGAGGAAGCGATTCGGATACGAGCGATCGCCGAGGACCGACTTGCGGGACTGGCTGCGGCCGATCTCGCTGCGCTCGACACAGCCGGATGGCTCGACCGTCTCGAGCGGGGAATCGCAAGTCATCACGCCGGACTGGTGCCGGCCTTCAAGGAGTCGGTGGAACTCGCATTCGCCGAAGGGCTGGTGCGAGTCGTCTTCGCCACAGAAACCCTGGCGCTGGGCGTGAACCTTCCCGCCCGTAGCGTGGTGATCGACAAACTCACGAAGTTCACCGGCGAGGGCCACGAGGTTCTGACCGCAGCACAATTCACGCAGCTCACCGGGCGGGCCGGCCGTCGCGGTATCGATACCGTGGGCCATGCGGTCGTGCCGTGGTCACCGTTCACCCACTTCGAGCAGATTGCCTCGCTCGCAGGCAGCAGAAGCTTTCGTCTTCGCTCCGCCTTCCGCCCGACCTACAACATGGCGGTCAACCTGTTGCAACGTCGCAGCCCGCAGGACGCCCGAGCACTCCTTGGCACATCCTTCGCTCAGTACCAGACCAATGCGGGGACGGTGCGGCTCGAACTGCGCCTCGCCCAAGCGCGAACGCGCCTTGCGTCGCTCGAGGCCGAAGAGCCCGAAGGGGACTTCGAGATGCGTCCGGCGGGAACCCCCGAGGCGATCGCCGATGCGGTCAGCAAGCTCCGGCCGGGCGACGTGGTCCTCGACGATCACGGAGACCGCTGCGCCGTCCTCGGTGTCAGTTGGCGAAAGGGAGGCCGGGCCAGAATTCGACTCGTCAGCGAGGGGGGTCGTGAGATGCGCTGGGATCTCGCCGACTTGGAGAACACCCCCGACACGATCGGCAGCATCGATCTCCCATTTCCGATGGCCCCCGAGCGCCTTGACTACCGCCACGACGTTGCACGTCGCATCCGACGCAACACGTCCTCGCGTCCGAAGACTCGCCACGTCCGACGTCGGCCTGATCGCCGAACGCGCCTCGAGCGAGCCCGCCAAGAAGTGACGAGGCTCGAAGAACGTGCCAGCAGTGATACGGCGTCGATCGCCAACCACTTCGATTCGATTTGCGATGTGCTCCGTGATCTCGGCTACCTCGAGAACTGGACCGTCACGGACAAGGGCCACATCCTTTCCTCGATCTACCACGAAACCGATCTGCTCATCGCCGAGGCGGTCACGGCCGGCCTCTTCGACGATCTCGAACCGGCCGCACTCGCATCACTCGTCTCATGTCTCACCTACGAGCACCGCAACCCAACACCAGCACCCGAGCCATGGTTGCCATCTCGTGACGCCCGTGCGCGCTGGCGGCAACTCGAGCAACTGTCGGACACGGTCGGCCAGGCCGAGCGGCACGCCGACGTGACCGAGACCCGACGACCCGATGCCGGCTTTGCGCCTGTCGCCCATGCCTGGGCAGCCGGCGAAACGCTCGAGATCCTTCTCGACAGCGAGCCCGACATGACGGCGGGAGACTTCGTGCGCAACGTCAAGCTCCTGATCGACCTCCTGCGCCAGGTCGCCGCAGTTGCACCGAAAGCAGCGACCCGCACCCGCGCTCGCCAGGCGGCCGACAGCATTCACCGTGGTGTCGTTGCGCTCTCCGGCTCGGTATCACTCACATGACCGTCGAGCGAGGTGGCGACTGGGGAGAGCGGGCGAGACCCCCCGACGAGTTGCGGGTATTCGACGATCCGCGCGAAGCACTCGATTTCATCAGCAGAACGCGTCGAACCGGTGCTGACGCTCCGCCACTCGGACTCACCAGCGGTGATCTCGTCCGAACGCTCGGCGGCTCAACATCACCGGACCTGAAGGCTGCAGAAGAGGCACTCCATGTCAAGGTGGATCTCGGAGCGGTTCTGATCGACGGCACGCTGCACTGGTTCCTGTCGCACCTCGTGGCCCGGCGCTCGTGGTTTCGCGGGGGGATCGTCGTCGCCGCAAATGCGGCGTTTATCGGAAGGTGGAACGTTGCCCCTCGAGCGCACCCCGGTGATGGTCGACTCGATACCGTCGAGGTGGCCGGCATGCCGGTCACCGACCGCATCAAGGCAAGACGACGCATGGTGAGTGGCACGCACATTCCCCATCCCAACATCGCGGTTCGCCGCGTGCGAGCCGCACAGTTCGAGTTCGAGCGACCAACGAACATCTATCTGGACGGGCGGTTGACCACATCGGCGCGCGCACTGAGCATTCGGGTCGAACCCGATGCCATCGACCTTTGGGTGTGATCGCCAGCGATCATTCGCCACCCTCGCGCGGATCCGGGCAACGTCTCGCACCCGTGGTGACGACCACCCGACCAACCAGACTGCATCCCGCCAGGTTCGGCTCGACCGAATCCGCCATGGCTGCGTTCTCACGCCGTAGAGTCATCGACCGATGACGGTCTACATCGCTGAAGAGTTCACCGCCGACGAGGCCGACATCCTCCGCCGGTATTTCACGAATCTCGATCAGCCAGTCTTCGCGCTGGTGAACCTGCCCGAAGTTGTCAAAGGGGCATTGTTCGCCCGGTACTCACGCACAGCACTCAGCCTCCGTCGGCTCTTCCTGAAGGAGTTCGTGGGAGAACTGGACATCGAGGGCGACCAGACCATCGATGCCACCATCGGCTTGCGGCGGGCCGAAGAGCTCTACGACAAAGTCTTCTTCGAGTACGGCGACGACTCGGTTGCGCAACTGGGTGGCGTACACCTTGCGTGCGAACAGGCATCGAACGTCCTCACCAAGGTGCTCGAATGGGGCCGACTCATGTCCTATCTCGAGCAGTCGACCCGCTATATCGCGTACGACCAACGCCTCGGCGGCCGCTACCGCTACTACCGGGATCCCGACATTCTCTCCAACGCCCTCGGCGCTCGGTACATCGCCGATATGGATCGAATGTTCGATTCGTACTCGGATCTCATCCCTCAGATGCAGGAGTTCTTCCGAGCGGCCCAACCAAAACAACCCGGCGACAGCGATTTCGCGTATCGCACAGCGATCAAGGCTCGGGCGCTCGACTCCATCCGAGGAATGTTGCCGTCCTCGTCACTTTCCAATGTCGGCATCTACGGCACTGGCCAGGCCTATGAGGCACTGCTCTTGCGGATGCGAGCCCACCCACTGCCCGAGGCGCGCGCCTATGCCGACCTGATGCTCACCGAGCTGCGCAAGGTCGTACCGTCATTTCTCAAACGGGTGGATCTTCCCGAGCGGGGCATCCGGACAAGTGGCCACATGGTCGACGTCCGAGACTCGATGGACGCCTTGGCCGACCGGTTTTTCGGTGACGAAACCGGAGGGCCGGTCGCCGACGACATGGTGGAGTTGGTCGACTTCGATCCAGACGGTGAGATCAAGATGGTCACTGCGATGTTGTACCCCCACACGTCGCTGTCAGAAGCCTCCGTCGAAGCCCGAGTCCGTCGTATGACCGTCGATGAGCGCCTCGATGTGATCAAGGCCTACGTCGGCAATCGGGAAAACCGGCGCCACCGGCCCGGTCGCGCCTTCGAGCGAACCGACTATCGCTTCGACGTGTTGAGTGACTACGGGGCCTTTCGTGACCTCCAGCGTCACCGCATGCTCACGATCGACTGGCAACCGCTGTCACCTCGCCACGGGTACGTTCGTCCCGCAGCCGTCGACGCCGCGGGACTCGCCTCGGAGTTCGACGCAGTCATGAGCCGGTCGGCCGAGCTCCACGATGCCCTCCTCGACGAACACCCGGACCAGGCCTCGTACGCCGTGTCCTTGGCATACCGGATCCGCTATTCGATGCAGTTCAATGCCCGCGAAGCAATGCACATGCTCGAACTTCGTACGGGGCCCCAAGGCCACGAGGCCTACCGTCGAGTCTGCCAGCGCATGCATACCGCGATACGCGATGTCGCCGGCCACGCAGCTGTGGCGGAGGCAATGAACTTCGTGGATCACTCGGTCGAACCCGTACTCGGACGCCTTGATGCCGAGCTCGCATCGGAGGCAAAGCGGAGGGGATTGAGTTCGATCTGAGACGACCGGTGCCTGGTCCCGGCGTCGCGTTCCTTGGAGTTTCGTGCGTGAGACGTTGCTCCGGAGCCGAAAATGTCTATGCTCCGCCGCATCCCCCGACTTCAGGTGCACGATGGCTGACGACGAAACCACCGACGACGAACTCGACGACGACGAACTCGACGACGACAAACTCGACGACGACGAACTCGACGACGGCGAACTCGACGACGAACTCGACGACGAGTTTGCTGATGACGACAGTGTCGATGATGACGACGAAGACGATGACGTCGCCACACCGGCGCGACCGTCCAACGATGACGACGAAGACGAAGACGACGACGATGTCGAAGCTGATCTCGATGCCATCTTGAAGGATCGCATTGCCGCCGGCGATGATGAAGACGAAGAAGACGAGGACGAGGCGTCTGGCCCAGCGAAAAAGCCGACGGCTGCGTCGGGGGACGCCGAGCCGGTGCAAGCCCGACAGGACAATGAATTCTTGTGCCCGAACTGCTTTCTGCTCGTCAACAGCACCGCAGTGAACGACGGTGAATGCCCGCACTGCGGCGGGCCGGTCTGAACCGGCGTCATGACGCACTCCGACGACGACGAACTGGCCGAGCGGCTTCTCGATCTCCTCGTCTACGCACCGCTCGGGCTGGCGCTCGAGGCCAAGGAGATGATCCCAAAGCTTGCCGAGCGGGGGAGAGGTCAGGTCGCCCTGACCAGACTGGCGGGTACCGTCGCTGCACAGCGCAGCCAGGCCGAGGCCAGCAGAGTGATCAACGAGATCAGCGACGCACTCGCAAGCTTTCTCGGGGGTGAGTCAGCTGGAGTGGCCCCTGCCCCCAGCCAGACCGAGAGCGACGATCTCCCCATCGCCGGCTACGCCGATCTCACCGCGGTCGAGATCGTTCGTCTCGTCGCTGAACTCGACGACCACGAACTCGACGTCATCGAATCCTTCGAGCGAGAACACCGAAATCGGAGCACGGTCTTGAACCGCATCCGTCAACGTCGGGGTTGATATGGAGCTCGGCGCACGCCTAGCCGCCGAGTCGGATCTGGACGTCGTCGTTGCCCTTGCCCGCGCCGCCATCGAAGAACTCCGACCGCTACGGGGCGGCCGCATCTGGGCCGAGCTCGAGACGCGAGATGAGCCCTTGGCGGTCGCCTTCGCCCGCGAGTTCGTCGCAACCGAACGCCTCGTACTCGTGGGAACGATCGACGGGACGGTCGTGGGGTACGCCGCAGCGCACGAACTCGTCCTCCGAAGCCATGCTCTGATCTCACGCATCACCGACCTCTACGTCCTCCCCGATGCCAGAGGTGTCGGGGTAGGAGAGGAGCTCCTGACCGCTGTCGAACAGTGGGCCCGGGGGAGGGGACACACCGGTCTTGATTCTCTGGCACTTCCCGGCGATCGCAGCACAAAGAATTTCTTCGAATCGTTCGGCCTTGTGGCCCGGGCGATCGAGGTCCATCGCTCCCTCGAACCGTGACAGGCCTGATCACCGTGGCTGTCGGTGCTGTCGCCGTGGTCGATGGTGCGATCCTGTTGATCGAGCGAGCAACTGAGCCGTCAGCCGGCTGCTGGTCGATTCCCGGGGGCCGAGTCGAGCCGGGAGAAACCCTTGCGGAGGCTGTCGTTCGAGAAGTCGCCGAGGAGACAGCACTCGACGCAGTCACCGGCTCCTTGATCGCCATCGCCGAGCGGATCAGCTCGGCCCATCACCTGCTGATAGCGAACCACTTCGTCGAGATCATCGGATCGACCAACCCGACCGCAGGCGACGACGCAGCCGACGTTGCCTGGGTACCGCTCGAGCACCTCGAACACATCGAACTGGTGCCGGGCCTGCTGGACTACTTGCGGACCAATGGCATCACTCGATGATCAATGGCCCTTCCAGCGAGGGCTCCGCTTTTCGATGAACGCTCGTGGCCCCTCTGCATAATCCACTGTGGAAGAAAGGGCTGCCATCGCTGCCGACGCAGCCCGCATCCCCTCTGCGTCGGTTTGCTCGGGTGCGTCGAGAATCAGTCGCCGGCTGGCCTGAACTGCCAACGGCGCATTGGCCAGCACGCGTTCGGCCAACGTCAGTGCGCCGTCGACAGCCTCACCGGGCTCGCAAAGCTGGTTGATCATGCCGAAGTGGTAAGCGCGTTCGGCCGAGATCGTGTCTCCGGTGATGGCCAACTCCATGGCGATCGCCGGGGGCAGCGCGCGGGGAAGGCGGACCAAACCTCCGGCCGCTGCCACGAGCGACCGCTTCACTTCAGGGATCCCGAACATGGTTTCGGTCGACGCAACCCGCAGATCACAGGCGAGGGCGATCTCGGTTCCACCTGCGACTGCGGGACCATCGACCGCTGCAATCAACGGCTTCACACGATCTCGCAGAACGATGCCACCGAACCCGCCCCGCTTCGTCCACAGGCCGTCTGCGTTACCGGCAGCAATCTCCTTGAGATCGGCACCTGCACAAAACGCTGGACCGTTGTGCGTCAAGATCCCCACCCAGAGTTCGTCGTCGTGTTCGAGACGATCGAGGGCCGATTCGATCGCCTCGGCCATCTCGGCGTTGATCGCATTGCGAGCCTCGGGTCGATCGAGCGTGATCACCCCAATGCGGCCCTGCACGTCGAAGTGGATCATTCCTCTTCGTCGACAGCAGCGTCAGCCGGCACCGTCTCCGGCGGTGTCGCTTCCGACACAGCAGCCGACGGCTCGCTTGGCGGCGGTGGGGGAGTCGGCCGTCGCTGACCCCGAGACCTGGGCGCAGGGGCCTCGATGCCGAAGAGGACGGCAAGCTGGGGCACACGACCAGCCAGCTTCTTCATCGACTTCAAGAGTTCCTCACTCGGAGACGCCGGAATTCCCTGGGCGGTGACCTGCGATCGCACCGGGGAAAACGCGATGGAATCCACCACGAGCGCCCAGCGATCCGAGGTCACCTCGCTGGTGAGCGCCTCCGACGCCGCTGCGGCGAGCCGCTCGGCCATGTCGGTCGGCAGCGGTGCTCCCGCCTTGGGTGGTCGCGAACTCAGACGCAGGGCTCGAACGGTACGCCCTTCCGCAAGATTCTTCGCAAGCTCATCACGCCAGGCCTGATGATCCGCCTCGGTCCGTACATTCAGCCCGGTACGGAGTTGCTCGGCAAGTTTGCGAGACTCCTCGTCGCGAGCGGCGGTGTCAGCCGCTGCAACGACACTTCGGATGTCGCGAAGATCGATGGTCTCGATTCCGGCCACCGCTGCCTCAGCCCGATCGCGCCATTCAGCAGCCCTGAGCGCAGGCGCAAGCCGCTCCGCAAGCGCGACAAGTGGGTCCCGCTTGATCTTCGGCATGCCCTCCGCCGTTGCCAGCTCGTTCATCCGGTCGATGGTTTGGCGAACTCCAGGGACGCCGCCGCGGAGCACCTCCTCGGCGAGTTGCTGCTGCAGCTCGGGCAACGCGTCGAGCGCAGCCTTGCGATGGTTGCGAGAGGGTCGAAGGCGAGGGGCCTTCGGGCGAGCCGGAGGCTTTGGGCGCTCGCGTCGGGGACGATCGGAACCACCCCGCCGATCACCGCTGCGACCACCGCGCTCATGACCACGCGCAGTGCGATCACGACCACGCTCGTTCCGGTTGCGTCCGCGACCACGGCCACGATCCTCGGAGCTCCGCTCGCGACCTCGGCCACGGCCCTTCGGTGCAAGCACCTGGGTGACGAGGGGCTCGTCGCGAGTGCTACCGAGCAATTCGAGCCGCTCGGCCTCTTTGCGGGGGCCCTTCGGGGCGAACACCGTCGAGATCGACAGACCGTCGAGGTCGGCTTCCGCCTCGACCTTGAGCACATCCCCGACGGCAGCCCCGTCAGGGAGCAGTGCCACCTCGACGATCCCCTTCGGCATTTTTGCCCCCGCTGCGCGCCAAGTCCACTGCCCGTCGCCGCGGTCGGAGGTGAGTTCGATGTCAAGCCGTCGTGCCACGGCGAAAACAGTATCGCCCAGGGGACGGTGCAGCGACCTTCCGGTCGGCGATCGTCACCCGGTGACGAGGTCGCTGGGGTCGACATTGCCGCCGCACACGATCACCGCCACGCGTTCCCCGACGGCCGGCACGTATCCCCCCGAACGAATCGCAGCCAGCGCAACTGCCGCCGCAGGTTCGACTGCGACCTGCAGCTCGTCCCACAGCGCCTGTCGAGCGCGCATGGCCTCTGCGTCCGACACGAGCACACTGTCGACGTTTCCGGCGAGCACCGCCCACGGCAGAGACCCGACCGTCTTCGCGCCGAGTGCGTCAGCGGCGACACCGGCAGGTGAGACGCTCACCCGCCGACCGGCTACCAGCGCAGCATGGAGCGCGTTGCACGTCGGGGTCTCGACAGCCACGATGCGGGTGCGGGGGAGGGCGAGACGGATCCCGGACACCAGCCCACCACCGCCGACCGCAACCACAACCGTGTCGACATCGGGGACTTGCTCACCCAGTTCGACGCCCAAAGTGGCCTGCCCGGCCACTGTGTGTGTTGCGTCGTACGGATGGATGTTGAGGGCACCAGACTCGGCCGCCCGGGCATCGCACGCCGCCTGTGCATCGTCGTAGAGCGCACCGGTGACGTGCACTGTGGCTCCCTGGGCTCGAATTCGCTCGACCTTCGCCTTGGCCGAGACGCTCGGGACGAAGATTTCGGCGGGCACCCCGAGCACACGGGCTGTTCGGGCAACCGCAATGCCATGATTGCCGCCCGACGCAGCGATCAGCCCCGATGCAGGAATGTCGGATGCCAGGGCGTTGTTGAGGCTCCCTCGGGCCTTGAACGAACCGGCGTACTGCATCGACTCCAACTTGATTGCAACCCCGACATCCAGCCCGAGGTCTCCAGATACGGACTCGACGACCGGTGTGCGCCGGATCAGCGGCCGACACCGTTCAACCGCCGCTGCGATGTCAGCATCGGTCGGGGGCATCTGTGCGGTCATACCCCTGGTTCTAGCTGGCAGGCGGCAGTTCAACCCAACACAGACGGGAGTCCCCAGCTCAAGACCGCCGGAAATCTTCGTTATGTAAAGCTACATATCCTTTCTGGTCGGGTCGTGGACTCCGAGGCTCCTCACCCGCCCCCGGGGGTCCAGACGGCGCCGTATCCTCGCTCCATGAGCGACGGACGTTCTTCCCCCGGTGAGAAGCGCCTGGCCGTTCGAGTCACGAAGGACGCACTCAAACACGTACGACGGGGTCACCCATGGGTGTTCGATGCATCGATCACATCGGTGTCCCATGACGGCGCGCCTGGAGATTTGGCCGTCATCTTCGACGACCGGCGAAACTTCGTCGCCATCGGGCTTTGGGACCCGGCATCGCCCATTCGGATCCGAGTGCTCCATCACGGTCGGCCGCTCACCATCGACGAGATGTTCTGGCGCAGTCGGTTCGAACTCGCCACCGAGCGACGTCGTCCGCTGCTCGACGATGAGGCGGTCACGGGCTGTCGCTTGGTCCACGGAGAGAACGACGGCCTTCCGGGGCTCGTCATCGATCGGTACGCCGATGTGGTCGTGGTCAAGCTCTACAGCGGGGCCTGGTTTGCGCACCTGACAGCGATCGTCGATGCAATCAGGAGCTGTTGGGAACCCGCGAGCGTCGTGTTGCGTCTGGCCCGGACGCTTCAGGACGCCACGCCCACCGGGTGCCACGACGGCGCAGTCATCGCCGGCGAGGCACCGCCCACACCGACGCCGTTCCTCGAGGTAGGCGCTGCGATGACTGCGGACCCGATCGGCGGGCAGAAAACCGGCTACTTCCTGGACCAGCGAGCGAATCGGCTTCTGGTCGGCGCCCACGCAGCCGATGCACGGGTGCTGGACGTCTTTTGTTGCCACGGCGGCTTCAGCGTGCATGCCGCAATCGGCGGCGCTCGCCACGTCCACTCGGTCGACCTGTCCCCTCACTCAACGGAGGCCGCAAGGCGGCATGTGGCGGGCAACGCACCGGTCGAGCACCGGACCACGACCGGGGATGCATTCCAGGTGATGGAGGCGTTGACCGCCCGACAAGAACGCTACGACGTCGTCGTCGTCGATCCCCCGTCGTTCGCATCCCGCACCAGCGCAGTCCCTGGCGCACTCCGGGCCTACGCCCGCCTCACCCACCTCGCCCTCGGTCTCGTCGAACCCGGGGGCATGCTGTTTCAAGCCAGTTGCTCGAGCCGAGTCGACCGCAGTCGCTTCGAGGCCACGATTGAAGCTGCCGCAGAGCGCGCCGCGCGCCACCTCGACATCGAGGCCCGCCCGGCCCATGACCTCGACCATCCGATCGGGTTCCCGGAAGGTGCCTATTTGAAGGCAGTGCTCGCCCGAGTGGACGCCTGACGCGCGGCCCGACTCCTCGCGTGGACGGCGCTACGGTGACTCCGTGAGCGGGGCAGCACGGATCGAACTCACGGTGTACCTCTGGGCCACCGCCTCGACCCGGTTCGAGGAGTACCTCACCGCCTTGGTGGCGCTCCTCCCCCGTCACCGGGCCCACCTGGTCCGACGCATCGAACCACTTGCCGGCCGAGCCACCGAGCCCGACGCCATCCTCGTGATGAGCTTTCCCAGCGCTTCCTCCATCGACAGCTTTCTTTGCGACCCGGCCCGCACCGACCTGGAAGAACTCGCCGAGACCGCCGTCGCCCGTTCCACCATCACCGACGGCCGTACCCGCATCGACCCCCAGGAGCCCGCCACGCTCTACCACCTCCCCCGCCATGAGAGATGAGCCGACACCGGTCGAGGTCAACGACTCGACGATTCACGGCAAAGGGTGCTTCGCGACCCGGTTCATCCCAGCCGGTGCATTCATCGGCACGTACACGGGCCGGGCGACGGACGTCGACGGCACCTATGTCCTGTGGGTCGAGGGCGACAACGGGACCTTCTCCGGCATTGACGGCGACGGAGTCCTCCGTTGGCTCAACCACAGCAGTACGCCGAACGCCGAGTTCGACGGACCGAGACTCTTTGCCCTCCGCGACATCGAGCCGACAGAAGAACTCACATTCCACTACGGCGACGGGTGGGAGGACGTCGACTGAGAATCGAACCAGTGGGCGACGGGTCCAACGCCATCGAGACCCGGCCACCTCGAGACAGCGAGTCGCTGCGAAACGAACTGCTTGGCTCGAGCGACCGCCTGCAACGGCTCGTCACCAAGGGCGAGGCCGGCGGCCGTCGCCGCCGCAAAGGTACAGCCGGAGCCCCGAACGTGCGGCGTGTCGATCCACGGCGCCTCGACGCGATGGACCCCGGCATCGGCCGTGACGGCGACGTCGACCGCGAACTCACCGGCGACGGCTCCGCCGGTTGCGACCACGAGCCCGGCACCGAGGGAGGCCAACCCATGAGCTGCCAACTCCACGTCTGCCGGCGATTGCACATCGGTTCCGGTCAGGACCGCAACCTCGCGCAGATTCGGTGTCATGACGGCAGCAAGCGGAAAGAGGCGATCCCGCAGTGCAACCTCGATGCCGGTATCACCCAACCGACCACCCCGGCCGTCGACCAACACCGGATCGACCACCGGCGCAGGCAAACGGCCGGACATGATGCGGTCGGCGATCAACCTCACCGCCTCGACCGATCCCAACAGCCCGACCTTGACTGCGGCGACCGGCAAACTCGAGATGATGCCGTCGAGCTGCGCCTCGAGGAGATCGGGCGCAGTCGGCTCCACTCGGTCCACTGATCCGAGTCGCTGTGCCGTCACCGCCGTGACAGCAACCGTGCCGTGCACCCCGAGTGCAGCAAACGTCGAGAGATCGGCGGCGATGCCCGCACCTCCGAGGGGATCGTGGGCAGAGATGGTCAGGACGACCGGCGGACTGGCAGCCATGGAAATGATGCTCCCACACGCGAAGATGGCCCGGTGACAACCCGAGGCCACCTTCTGGTCGCGAGCCCGACCATGACCGATCCGAACTTCGCCTTCACGGTCATTTTCATGCTCGAACACGACCCCGAGGGTGCGCTCGGGGTCGTGTTAACCCGACCTTCGGAGCTGCCGATGGCCGAGTTGTTCGACCAATGGGGCGCACACGCCGCCGCGCCGGCCGTTGTTCATCGTGGCGGGCCCGTATCGCCGTCGTCGGTCATCTCACTTGCAGTGGCGAACGGCACCGTGACACCGACCGCATTCAGCCCCGTCAGCGGTCGGATCGGGACGATCGACCTCGATGCGGACCCCTCCGACATTCTCGGCCTCCAGGGCCTGCGAGCGTTCGGTGGCTACGCCGGCTGGTCATCCGGCCAACTCGAGGCCGAACTGCACGGGGATGCATGGCTCGTCGTCGAGGCCCGAGCCCACGACATCTTGCATCCCCAACCCGAAACGCTCTGGTGGGAGGTCGTCGGCCGTCAGCCCGGTGCGGTCGGGCTGCTACGGCACTATCCCGAGGAGCCCTGGCTGAACTAGCCCGCACAGACACCTCTCCGTCGGAGTCGGTTCAGGTCGACCACCTCGGTCGAAGAGGCGAACGTACGTTCGCTACACTCCACACGTGCTCGCCTATCAGGGATCGTTGTTCGGAAGCGGCCCGCCCGGGGTGTCCGACACCGTCGCAGTGGAGCGTCAGCACCTCGACGAGCACAGCTGGATCGACCACGCGCATGGATGGCTCCATGGCGCCGACATGCTGCTGGCCGATCTGGCGACCACGCTCCGCTGGCGGACCGGTTGCCGCCCGATGTACGGGCGCATCGTCGACGAACCCCGCCTCCATGCCCACCTCGATGCCGACGTCGTCGCCGATCGTCCAGCGCTCAGGGATGTCGTTGATGCACTCCAGCGTCGCTACGGCCCCGGACTTCGACCCGGCGTTGTCAACTACTACCGCAACGGCTCGGACAGTGTGGCATGGCACGCCGATCGCGTCGGAACCCGGCCGGTCGATCCCATCGTTGCGATCGTCAGCCTCGGCGGACCGCGTCGTTTCGGACTCCGTCCCATGCATGGCGGCCCAGGCCGGCGCATCGTCCTGCACTCCGGCGACCTCCTCGTCATGGGCGGTGCCTGCCAGCACCACTGGGAGCACTCGATTCCGAAGATGCGCCACGCTCCACCCAGAATGAGCTTGACCTACCGCTATGTCGATGACACCCCAGTGCGCGCCTGGTGGTCCGAGGCGGTCGACCACGACGCCTGGGGGTAGCAGCCTCGCCATCAGTGCGGCAGAGTACGCCGATGAAGATCACCCAGATCCGGGTCTATCGGCACAGCATCGAGGTTGCCGACGGCCGCTACCAGATGGCCATATCCGCCGTATCGACACTGGACAGCACCGTCGTCGAGTTGGTGACCGACGAGGGTCTGTCGGGTTTCGGCGAGACCACACCGCTCGGCCCCACCTACCAGCCCCAGCATGCGCTCGGTGCCCGAGCTGCCATCGCCGAGATGGCACCGACACTCCTCGGTGTCAATCCCCTCCGCACCGGGTTGGTCCGACGGGCCATGGACCGAGCGCTCACTGGGCACAACTACGCAAAGTCCGCCATCGATGTGGCCTGTTGGGACCTGCTCGGCAAAGTCCGTGGTGAGCGCGTGTGCGACCTCCTCGGTGGCACCGATCGCAGCGCCGTCGGCTCCTATTTCGGGGTGATGCCCGACACCACCTCACGCACCGCAGACGCAGCCCGCCAGCGAGAGGCTGCGGGGTACACCCGACTCCAGATCAAAGTCGGCGGACGACCCTTGGCCCACGACATCGAGGCAACCCGAGCAGTCGCCGATGCCGTCTCCCCGTCAACCAAACTGCTCGTCGACGCCAATCGGGGCTGGACGATGCGCGACACGATCGAGTTCAGCCTCGCCTGTCGTGATGTCCGTCTTTCGATCGAAAACCCCTGCCGTACCTACGACGAGCACCGCGCGATCGCCGAGAAACTGAATCATCCGCTCTTTCTCGATGAATGCACCACCGATCTCGACGTCATCACCAAGGCGATCGTGGAGGGTGTGGCACAGGGCTTCGGCATGAAGCTGTCGCGCGTGGGTGGCCTCACTCCCCTACGGACGGTTCGCGATCTCTGCGTCGCTCACGGGATCCCTCTGACGATCGACGACACCTGGGGTGGTGATCTCACCGCTGCAGCCACCGTCCACATGGGTGCCACCGTTCCTGATCCGTTCTACGAGGGGACCTGGATCTCGTATCCGTACCAGAAGCCGGCCTACAGCTGCCTCACCCCTGCAGTGCAACCAGGCGACGGAATGATCCCGATTCCGACTGGCTCTGGCTTGGGGGTGGAACCCGACCTTGCCGAGTGGGATTCCCCGGTCGGCATCTACGCCTGACGGTGGCCACGACCAGTCGGCGAGTCGTGGTGATGGGGGTCTCGGCGGCAGGCAAGACCTCGGTCGGCACGGAGCTCGCCCAACGCCTCGGAGTTCCGTTCGTCGATGCTGACGATCTTCATCCTGCGTCCAATCTTGCCAAGATGACCGCCGGTGAACCCCTGACCGACGCCGACCGGGCTCCGTGGCTCGAGCGGGTCGCCCACGCCCTCCGCGGATCCGACGGTGCCGTCATCGCCTGCTCTGCGCTGAAGCGGGCCTATCGAGATCAGCTTCGTGGTGACGGCGACATCGAGATCGGTTTCGTGTTTCTCGAAGTCCCGAGCGACGTGCTGGAGCGGCGACTGTGCCAACGAGCCGATCATTTCATGCCGGCCAGCTTGCTCGACGACCAACTCGCCACCCTCGAACGTCCCGGTCCGGACGAGACCGACGTGTGGTCTGTTGTGGCGACAGCACCGCTCGAATCGGTGGTCGACACCGTCAGCTCCCTCCTCGCCGTCAAGGCAGCACGTCAGCCGGGAAGCTGATGAAGACTCCCTCGGCTTCCGCACACAACGTGTCGCCGTGATGAAAGGTCGCAGCGGCGAATGCCTTGCGCCCGTCGACGTGCTCGATCCATCCACGCATCCGAATCGGCTGATCGAGG
The DNA here is from genome assembly GCA_029979265.1 of Actinomycetota bacterium. Taxonomy (GTDB): domain Bacteria; phylum Actinomycetota; class Acidimicrobiia; order Acidimicrobiales; family Aldehydirespiratoraceae; genus UBA11606. Next base: position 94,727 of record JAPOHW010000006.1, read on the forward strand.
GGCGTAGGCGCTCGGTAGCGAATCGTCAGCGTGCCGGTGAATCCACTCACGTCGTTGATCACACACACCGATCCCAGGAGCTCGTCGATGACACCGCTGATGACTCCACCGTGCACTGACCCTGGAGGGCCGTTGTGGATTGCGCCGAAGACGTGCTCGGCCTCGATCTCCACCCACCCCTTCCCAGGCACGGTTCGGAACTCGATCGGAGGAGCGACCGGGTTCAGCGCTCCGATGTATGGGCTGTACGGAAAGAAGTTTTCGAGACCGAGCTCCAGCACATGCGATCGACGCTCGCTGTTCACCGAGCCAAATCGTTCCTGCAGCTCGCCGGTGCGGAGTGCGCTCTGCATCCGAACCTCGTCCACGGCTTCGAGCTCGAGCCGTTCGGCGACCGCCTCCAACGAGACGACGCTGGATGCCAGATCTTCCTCTGACACTGCGTCGAGGTCGGCGACGCGAGCGGCGCTGATCACCCGCCGCAGGGCGGCCATCACATCGGTCGGCTCGGTCACGGCCCCGGACGGTAGGCGAACCGGCAACGGCTGCACGAATCGCAGGGGGCAGCCCCCAGAGGTACGATCCGCGTCGATGACTCGTTTCTCCGACAGGGTTGCCTTCCTCACCGGTGTTGCCAGCGGCGTCGGCCGATCGACGGCGATTCGCCTCGCCCGCGAGGGCGCATCGGTGTTCGGCGTCGACATCGACGAACAAGGGATGGACGAGACACGCTCGACCATCGCCGGGTCCGACGGATCGATGACGACGAAGGTCGTCGACGTTGCCGATGTCGATCAGATCAAAACAGCAGTGGCCGACTGTGTCACCCGATTCGGCGGAATCGACATCGTCGGCAACATCGCCGGTATTGCCAAGCAACACCATGTCGCCGATGTCAGCGAGGCCGAGTGGGACCTCCTGAACGCCGTGAACCTGAAGGGTCCGTTCTTCATCGCCCAAGCGACGATGCCCCACCTGATCGAACGTTCGGGCACGCTCATCAACATCGCATCCAATGCAGGACTCATGGGGCAGGCCTACACCGTTCCGTACTGTGCCACGAAGGGCGGCATCGTGAACCTCACAAGAGCCCTTGCGATGGAGTTCGTCAAAACCGGTGTGCGGGTCAATGCCATTGCACCCGGAGGCATCGACACACCCCTTGTCCACAACTTCGAACTTGCCGAGGACATCGACTTCAACCTGATGCAGAACCACATCGGCTATCGGACCCCGAGTTCGCCGGATCAGATTGCGGCATTCTTCGCTTTCCTCGCCAGTGACGAGGCGGCCAACATTCACGGCAGCATTCTCAGCGCCGACGGCGGATTGACCGCCGCCTGAGATGGCAGAGCTTGACGCGTTCGTCCTCGGCGTCGATCTCGACGGAGTCTGTGCCGAACACACCCTCGGCTTCAGAGCAATCGTCGCCGATCGCCTCGGTGTCGACGAGAGCTCACTGCCGCTCGAACGGGGCTGGGACTTTGCCGAGTGGGGGTTCGGTCCTGGCGAATTCGAGGATCACCATCGATATGCCGTCGTCGAAAAGCGGATGTTTCGCACGCTTGCGGTCATTGACGACGCCGCCGAGGTCCTCTGGCGCTTGAGTGACGCCGGCGTATGGATCCGAATCATCACGCATCGGCTCTATGTCAACTGGGGCCACCAGACGGCGGTGACCGATACGGTCGAGTGGCTCGATGCCGCCCACATCCCCTACCGAGATCTGTGCTTTCTCGGAGCAAAGCCCCAAGTGGAGGCCGACCTCTACATCGACGACTCGCCCGGGAACGTCTCGGCGCTGCGGCGGGCCGGTAACGAGGTGATCGTCTTCGATCAGCCCTACAACCGAACGATGGACGGGCCGAGGGCATCGACCTGGGCGCAGATCGAGGAGATCGTGCTCGATCGCGTTGCCGCATGGTCCGGAATTCACGGCGTGCAACCGACCCTTCCCGGTGTCACCGCAGGCGATCGATTGTTCGGACGGCGTCCAACCGATGCACGGTAGGGTCGTCGGGTGGCCGATGACCTAGAGCTTCTCGACTCTGCGATCAGGCGCGACATCCGGCGCCTGGGAAGCCAACTGGGCGAGGCGTTGGTCCGCCAGGTCGGTCCGGATCTGCTCGAACAGGTCGAGGAGATCCGAGCCTTGGCCCGTGCCCTCCGGCACGGCGACGACCACGTCGGCGATGCGCTCACCGACTCGCTGCGCAACACACCGGTCGTGCGTGCAATCGAGCTCGTTCGGGCCTTCACGACCTACTTCCACCTGGCCAACACTGCAGAACAGGTGCACCGCATCGACGATTTGGCCGAAAATCGCACGGCGCGCTCCCAACGCTTCGCCGAGACCGTCAACCGCCTGGTGGCGGACGGCTTCGAGCCGAAGGAGATTGCTGCGGTGGCCAATCGCGTCCAGCTCTACCCGGTCTTCACGGCCCATCCGACCGAAGCGTCGCGCCGCAGCATCCTCGACAAACTCGCGGAGATCGCAACGCTCATCGAGCAGCGGGAAACCGAACGAGAGGCGTCGGTGGTTGTGCGCATCGATCGACGGGTTGACGAGCTCCTCGACACGATCTGGCAGACCGACGAGCTCCGACGGGAGAAACCCGACCCTGTCGACGAGGCCCGGTCGATCCTCTACTTCCTTGGCGAAATGCTCGAGGCTGGCGTACCCGAGCTCCTGGACGACATCGATGCAGCGCTGATGGCGCACGGCTACGAACTCGAACCGCTGAGTCAACCTGTGCGCTTCGGCTCCTGGGTCGGGGGTGATCGAGACGGCAATCCGAACGTGACCGCCGAAACGACCTGTGACGTCCTTGCGTTCCAACGCGCACGAGCGCTACGGCTCTTGATCAGCGAGATCGAAGGCCTTTCTGCCGAACTCAGTGTTTCCTCCGCAGTGCGGGCGATCTCCGACGAGCTTCAAGCGCAGCTCGATGCCGACGATGAAGCGTTCCCCGAGGTTCGGGAACGTTTTCGGGCACTCTCTGCCGGGGAGCCCTACCGTCAGCGTCTCTCGGTGATGCACGAACGACTGCGTTCGGCTTCGGAACATCCGCCCGGCCCTCAGGCCTACACCCGACCCGACGAACTCGCCGCCGACCTCGCCGTCATCGCTCGCTCGCTCGAAGCCGCAGGCGGTGAGCTTCTGTCCCGAGGGCGCTTGGCACGCGTGCGTCGCCTCGTCGGCCTGATCGGCTTTCACCTCGCAACCCTCGACATCCGTCAACACAGTGATGCGCACCATGCGGCGCTGGCCCGGCTGTTCGCTGCAATCGGGACCGACTACGCATCGCTCGACAACTCGAGTCGCGCTGCGCTACTCGACGAGGAATTGGCGTCACCTCGTCCGCTTGCGGCACTTCAGACCGGCGACCCCGACGAGACCCGACTGCTGTTCGAAGTCATGCGCGAGCGCATGGATCTCTTCGGCGACAACATCATCGAGAGCTACATCATCTCCATGACCCAGGGTGTCGACGACATCCTCGCCCCGGCGGTGCTTGCGCGCGACGTCGGCCTTGTCGACCTGTCGGCCGGTGTGGCACGTCTGGGGTTCGTTCCGCTCTTCGAGACCATCGACGACCTTCGGGCCGTCGGCGGCGTGCTTCGCCAATTGTTCACGCTGCCGTCCTACCGCACACTCGTTGCGCTGCGCGGCGATGTGCAAGAGGTGATGGTCGGCTACAGCGACTCCAACAAGGACGGAGGCATCACGACGTCGCAGTGGGAGATCCACAAGGCACTCCGCACGATCGCCGACATCAGTGACGAGTTCGGCATCGCCATCACCGTCTTTCACGGACGCGGCGGCACGGTCGGCCGCGGTGGTGGACCGACCCACGCCTCGATTCTTTCCCAGCCGGCTGGCGCTGTTCGGGGGGCAGTGAAGATCACCGAGCAGGGTGAGGTCATCGCCGACAAGTACGGGCTTCCCGAGATCGCCAATCGGAATCTCGACCTTGCCTTTTCGGCGGTGGTCGAAGCATCGATCGCCCACCGAACGCCGCGGAGCTCTCCCAGCGACGTCGCTCGCTGGAACGACGTCATGGAGATGATGTCGACCGCCGCCTTCGACTGCTATCGCGCCTTCGTCGAGCAGGACGGCCTGGTGGACTACTTCACGACGTCCACGCCGGTCGAGGAGCTCGGGGCGATGAACATCGGCTCGCGGCCCTCTCGACGACATGGCAGCAACCGGCTCTCGGATCTTCGCGCCATCCCCTGGGTGTTCGGCTGGACCCAGTCACGCCAGATCATCCCTGGCTGGTTCGGTGTCGGCACCGCCCTGCGGACCGCAGTGGATGCCGGACACGGCGATGATCTCTCCCAGATGTACGAGCAATGGCAGTTCTTCCGCACGTTCATCTCGAATGTCGAGATGACACTTGCGAACACCGGTCTGGCGATCGCCCGCCACTATGTGACGAACCTCGTCGCGCCATCGTTGCGTGGGATTTTCGATCAGGTCGTCACCGAACACACCGCCACGGTCGACCAGCTGCACCGACTCACGGGGGGCGTGTTGCTCGACGATCTGCCAATCCTGCGACGAACCCTCGCCGTCCGCGACATCTATCTCGACCCGATCAACCTCCTCCAGGTCGATCTCCTGGCCAGAAGCCGGGCCGGTTCGGCCGACGACGCCGAGCAAGCGCGGTTGCAGCGGGCACTGCTCTTGACGATCAACGGGGTGGCGGCAGGACTTCGCAACACCGGTTGAGCACATCACTTCCGCTGGAAGTTCGGGGCGCGTTTCTCGGTGAATGCCCGAGGTCCTTCTTTGGCGTCCTCGGAACGCATGACCTCATCCGCGTAGTGCGCCTCATGGGCCCACGCCTCCGCCTCGGTCATCCCAGACGTCTCGTGCATGGTTCGCAGGACCGCTTCGACGGCAAGTGGGCCATTGGACGCAACGATCTCGGCGACCTCCATCGCATGGTCGAATGCAGTCCCGTCGGGCACGATCCGACTGATCAGGCCCATCGCCTTCGCCTCGGTGGCGGTGATGTGTTTTCCGGTGAGGAGGATGTCGGCTGCTTCCGCATATCCGATCTGACGTGGAAGTCGGACCGGTGACCCGCCCCCCGGATACAGCGACCAGCGGACTTCCGACACCCCGAACGTGGCCGACTCGGCTGCAACCCGGATGTCGGTACCTTGGAGAATCTCCGTACCACCGGCAATCGCCACCCCCTCGACGGCCGCGATGATCGGCTTCGTCGGACGATAGGTCTTGGTCAGGCCCTCATAGATCCAGGCTGCTCCATGCTCGGCCATTGCGCCGGCGACATCCCAGTCGTCCCCGTCGTCACTGTCACCAGCAAGGCTCCTGAGATCCATCCCCGCACTGAAGTCTCCCCCGGCACCTGTCAAGACGATGCACCTGATGGAGTCGTCGCTGCTCGCCTCCCTCCATGCATCGCGCATTCGGCCGAACATCGGCAAGGTCATGGCGTTCTTGCGCTGCGGTCGGTTCATGGTCGCGATCATCACGTGACCGCGCTGCTCGACGAGAAGATCAGGCATCCATGGACGGTATGCCTCTGCGATGGGCCCTACCAAACGACGTGGGCGTTTCGGGACAACCGGCACGGAGACCGAACCACCCTGCGTCGAGGGACGTCACGAGGCTCGAGCCGGACCCGCCTCACGCCCGTCGACTGGACCGAAGAACTGCCCAGCCGCTTTCTGGATGCCATACCCCCACGTCGGGTACGCATGCACCGTTTGTGCCAGACGACCGGTGAAGCCGCCCAAGCGCATGAGGAGCGCCACCTCGTTGATCATCTCACCGGCTCGGGGCGCCACGATCGTTGCGCCAATGATCCGCCCACCGAAGACGCGACGAGAGACGAGCTTCGGGCCAGCGATCAGCTTGATGAAACCCTCCTCGGCACCGTCGGTGATGGCTCGATCCATCTCGCGCAACGGAAGGTACGCAACCCGGCCACCCATCGCCGCCGCTTCGGCCTCGGTCACCCCGATGCGAGCGACCTCGGGTGCCGTGAACGTGACCCAGGGTGTGCGATCGGTCCGGTAGCGACCGCCATAGCCTTTCCCAAGCGCATTGCTGGCGGCCATGCGTCCCATCTCGTCGGCAGCATGGGTGAACAACAACGTCCCAGTGACATCTCCGGCCGCGTACACACCTCGCAGCGAGGTCCGGAGCCGGGCATCGGTTGCAATGAACCCACGGTCGTCGACCGCCACTCCGAGTTCGTCGAGTGCAAGGCCCCCCGTGTTCGCAACCCGTCCCACTGCGACCAAGAGCGCCTCGACCTCCACCGAGTCGGTCGCCGTGTGCACGCGGATTGCGCTGTCGACCCGCTCGACCGACGTCGCGGTTCGCACATCGACACCCAGCACCCCGAGTGCGGACTCGATGATCGATGACGCCTCGGGCTCCTCACGGGGAAGCAATCGGGTCGAGGCCTCGAACAGCGTGACCGAGGTCCCGAGGCGGGCGAATGCCTCAGCCATCTCGCATCCGATCGGGCCCCCACCGATGATCGCGAGCGTCGCAGGTTGCCGATCGAGCGCAAACAGTGTCTCGTTGGTCTGCACGTCGACAGTGTCGATGCCGGCGATCAGCGGGAGCGACGGGCGCCCACCCGTTGCGATCACGATACGGGGGGCAGTGATCCGCTGCTCCCCCACGACGACGGTGTCGTGCGTGGCGAGCGAGGCCCGACCCTCGATGACTTCGATACCCGAGGAGCGAAGAACATCGCTCGACTCGGTTGCGGCGACGCGCTCGACCGTCGAACGCACCCGAGCCATGGCGTCCACGAATCCCATGCCGTCGCGAGCAGCACTGAGCAACGTCTTCGACGGAATACAGCCGGTGAACGTGCAATCGCCGCCGGGGGGGCCGTCGGTGATCAGCAACGTATCGGCGTTGCTCCACTGCCCAGCCCGCGCAGCACCCAACCCGGCCGCACCCCCACCGATGATGATCAGATCGTGATCCACAGCCCAGCCACCAGGTCAAGCCTTTCCGGACCCATGCTGACAGACCGCAGGTTGACGTGCGTGTCAGGCGTCGAGCGCAACACGAAAGTCGTGCACCAGTTCGGCGACACCCTCGGGCCCGGCACCATCGAGCATGCGCTGGACGATCGCAGAGCCGACAACTGCGCCATCGGCAACCGCGCTGACCTCGACCGCCTGCGCTGGTGTACCAACCCCGACACCGACGAGTACCGGCTTCTCGGTGATGGCTTTCACTCGCCCCGCAATCTCGAGAGCCGACGCAGCGAGATCGGCCCGTACACCGGTGATCCCGAGTAGCCCGACCGCATAGACAAATCCGCCAGCCCGCTCCGCAATCCGAGGCAGACGCTCGTCCGGGGAGGTCGGAGCGGCGAACATCACCGTCTCGACGACTGCATCATCTGCCGCCTGCGTCCACTCGTCGGCTTCCTCGAGCGGGATGTCGGGAAGGATGCACCCACTGACACCCGAGGCACGGAGTTCGTTCATGAACCGTTCCCACCCCATGCGGTAGGCAACGTTTGCATAGGTCATGACCGCCATCGGGACACCGATATCGGCGTCACGAAGTGCGTCGAGAATCCGTTGCGGTGTCGTACCCGCCTCGAGCGAACGATCGTTGGCTGCTTGGATCGTGGGCCCATCCATGACTGGGTCGCTGAACGGCACACCGATCTCGATCGCATCTGCACCCGCATCGGCGACGGCCATGACGGTCTCGAGCCAGTCGTCACCCAGCCCACCGGTGAGGTACGGCACAAGGCACTTGCCACCATCGCTGCGACGGGCACGCAGTGCCGTCTCGATGGCACCTGTCACTGGAGGATGTCCATCATCTGATTCACATCTTTGTCGCCGCGACCACTGAGGTTGATCAGAACGGACTTGCCCTGGAATTCGTCCTTTGCCTTTGCGATCCATGCAATGGCGTGGGCCGACTCGAGCGCCGGAATGATCCCCTCCGTGCGCGAAAGGAGCTGGAACGCCTCCACGACCTCAGCATCGCTGACCGGTTCGTAGCGGGCCCGCCCACTGGCTGCGAGATGCGCATGTTCCGGGCCGATGCCCGGGTAGTCGAGTCCGGCGGAGATCGACTCCGCCTCGAGTACCTGTCCCCACTCGTCCTGCATCAGATAACTCTTCGAGCCGTGCACGATCCCAGGGACCGCTCTCCCGACGGCTGCACCGCCGGCCGGTTCGGCCCCGACCAGGACGGCGTCGGTGTCGGCGAAACCGGCGAAAATGCCTGCCGCATTGGACCCGCCCCCCACGCAGGCGACCACGACGTCGGGCGCGCCACCGAGAAGCGCCTGGCACTGTTCACGCGCCTCATCTCCGATGACCCGATGAAATTCACGCACCATCCAGGGGTAGGGGTGCGGACCCATGACCGAGCCGAGGCAATAGTGGGTGTCTTGCACCGCCGAAACCCAGTACCGCATGGCCTCGTTCACCGCATCTTTGAGGGTCTGTGATCCGCTCTCGGCGGCAACAACCTCGGAACCGAGCAGCTTCATCCGGAACACGTTGAGCTTTTGGCGTTCGATGTCGACCGTGCCCATGTAGACCACGCACTCCATGTCGAACAGTGCCGCCGCAGTTGCAGTGGCGACCCCGTGCTGGCCGGCACCGGTCTCGGCGACGAGTCTCGTCTTTCCCATTCGCTTCGCAAGAAGCGCTTGACCGAGCACGTTGTTGATCTTGTGGCTGCCCGTGTGATTGAGATCTTCCCGCTTGAGCAGGATCCGGCAACCCAGTTCCTCGCTGAGGTTGGCGCACTCGGTCAGTGGTGACGGGCGCCCGGCATAGGTCGTCAGGAGATGATCGAGCTCGGAACGAAACGTCGGGTCTGTCCATGCCTCACGAAAGGCCTTGTCGAGCTCGATGCACGCTGGAATGAGGGTCTCCGGGACGTACATGCCCCCGAAGTCGCCGAAGCGTCCTGTTGCCGTTGGGTCGGTCATGGTCATGACAAGAAATCCTCTTCCCAGTTGTAGGGAGCCTGAGGGGAATACGACGCGTCACCGTCCACCGGAGGCAGGCGCTCGCCGGCCGTCTTTGCGGTGGCGATGAACTCACGCATCTTGACTGCGTCCTTGCGTCCTGGCGCCGACTCCACGCCGGTGGCGACGTCCACTCCCCAGGGTTGTACCCGTTCGATGGCATCGTCGACGTTGCCCACATGAAGCCCTCCCGCCAACAGCACCCGATGCCCTGCAGTCGGCGCGCTTTCGGCGAGGCTCCAGTCGAAGACCTCGCCACTGCCGGGCTCGGCTCCGTCGATCATCACGACGTCGGCTCCGAAGTCGGCCAGGCGACCGAGTCCGGGATGTCCAGCCGGAAAGGCTTTGATCACGATCGGGATGAGCGAGCGCACGTGCCGGGTCTGCTCCGCAGACTCATTGCCGTGGAGTTGGGCAGCCCGGAGCCCGGCTCGCTGTGTGAGTTCGACGACCCGACCCGGAAGCTCGTCCCGGAAGATCCCGACGGTCAGCGTCTCCGCTGGGAGCCGGCGAACGATCTCACGCGCCCGGTCGGGTGCAATCTGTCGAGTGGAACCGTTGACGAAATTGAACCCCAGCGCATCAGCTCCGAGGGCGACAGCGAGCAAGGCATCTTCCTCGGTCGTCACACCACAGATCTTCACGAACACCTCGATGACGCTACCCGGAGTCAGCCGTCTTGGGATCGGCTTTCCTCGGCAACTCCAGTGGTCAGTCGAGGCCGCGGAGCCGGCGTATCTCCGATGCGGGATCGCTGCTTCTCACCAACATCTCACCGACCAACAAGGCGTGATAGCCAGCTGTGGCCAGCGCTGCAGCGTCGCTCGCATCTCGCACACCGGACTCGGCGACTCGGACGACACCGGATGGAATCTGGGGTGCCAAGCGCACCGCCCGCTGCTGGTCGACCGCAAACGTCACGAGGTCGCGTTGGTTGACCCCGATCAAGTCACCATCGGCGGTGAGTGCCCGTTCGAGCTCCGCCTCATCGTGGATCTCGATGAGGGCATCGAGACCGACTTCGTTGGCGAGCGCACGAAAATCGCGCAGCTCTGCGTCGTCGAGGGCGGCCGCAATCAGTAACACGCAGTCGGCCCCCATGAGCCGAGCGTCGACCACGTCGCGGGCATCGACGGTGAAGTCTTTGCGGATGACCGGGAGCGAGGCGGCAGTCCGCGCCGTCCGCAGGTCCGCGACCGAACCACCGAACCACTGCTCATCTGTCAGGACAGAGAGACACGTTGCGCCCCCTCGTTCATAGGTGCTGGCAAGCAGACCGGGGTCGAGGTCAGCGAACAGATCTCCCTTCGACGGGGAGCGTCTCTTGATCTCGCTGATGATCGCGACTCCCTCGGACGCAGCCGTCAGCGCGGAGCGGAAGCCGCGAGTCGGGTCGAGATCCGCTACGTCCTCGAGAAGCGAATCAAGACTTCGAACGTCGGCCCGTGCCGCTGTTCGATGCGCTTCGAGGATGCGATCGAGGTAGGTCGCTGGCAGGGTTCAGAGACCCTTTCCGGTGGCGGGGGTGAGACTGATCAGCTCGGGTGCACCGCCGAGGAGGTCGCCGATCGCAGTCTGAAACGCCTTCATGGCATCGGTCCCGCCGTGGAGCTTCAGCGAATCGACATCTCGGTAGAGCTCGTAGATGTAGGCGACGTTGTCGTCTTTGCGGTCGAAGTGAAGGATGTAGATCTCGGTTCCCGCCTCCTGTGCCACCTGGGCATTCATGGCGTCGTACGCAGTCAGAAAGGCGTCGCGGGCGCCTTCTTTCAGCGGAAGTTTGGCAATCATCGCAGTTTTCGACATGGTCGAAGGCTAGGGCTCGGCGTACCGAACGCGCGAATCAGGCACCGGTACGTCGCTCGCCACGCGCAGCTCGGCCGAGCGCAACGATGGGAGCCGCAACGAGCAGGAGTACGCCTGCCACCACGATCGACACCACACCGAGGCCGATCACCTGTCCCGTCCCGAGGATCGCGCCGAACAGAATCGAAGACAGTCCGCCGAGCAACAGCACGGCTGGCGCAACCGTGAGCCACCTCGGCAACGCACTGTCGGTGATTGGCCGATCATCGGCATCGTCGAACGCCTCGTCAGGACCGTCGTCGAAGGGTCGAAAGGCGTCCCCGCTGTGACGGGACCGGTGGTGCCGGGGTGTGGGCTGTGGTGCCGCAGCTCTGAGCCGTTGCCGGTCGTACGCAGCCCGTTCGTCCGGATCCCCGAGCACAGCCCACGCCTCATTGATGCGGCGCATGCGGTCCTCAGCCGCGCGACGGGATGATTCCGAGTCGTGGTGGAGGTCGGGGTGAGCGGTTCGCGCCGCCATGAGGTAGGCCCGCCTGATCTCGGCCATCGATGCCTCGGGGGCAACGCCGAGAACCTGGTAGTGCTTGGAGCTACGGCCGTTCACGAATCGAACGGTACTTGTTCACGGTTCGCTAACACCTGTGAGCGAAGATGAGTGGGTGAGCGAAGAACCCGTCATCGTCGTCGTCGAAGACGATCCCAACATCGCCGACCTGGTGGAGCTCTATCTGCGGCGTGACGGCTACCGGCCGTATCAGGCACCGACCGGTGAGCGAGCGCTAGAGATCGTTGCCCTCCGCCGGCCCAAGCTGGTGATACTCGACATCGGACTTCCCGGAGAACTCGACGGCATCGATGTCTGTCGCAGTGTCCGTGCCGAATCCGACGTTCCGATCATCTTCCTCACCGCACGCGACGACGAGGTCGACCGCGTGCTCGGACTCGAACTCGGCGCCGACGACTACGTGACGAAGCCGTTCAGCCCCCGTGAACTCGTGGCTCGGGTGAAGGCAATCTTGCGACGCACCGAGGCGGCCGCACTGGCCCGCAATGACGAGCGGCCCGAACCGATCGATCTCGGCGCCGACATCATCGTTGACTCGGCCCGACGAGAGGTGACCGTCGGTGGTGCAGCCGTTGCACTTGCGACTCGAGAGTTCGACTTGCTCCTGCATCTGAGCACGAACCGAGGGCTGGCGCTCTCGCGCCGACAGTTGCTCGATTCCGTCTGGGGCGACGGCTGGATCGGTGACGATCGCACCGTCGACGTTCACGTGCGGCAACTGCGAAAGAAGCTCGGCGATGGACTCGTGCTCGAGACCGTCTGGGGCGTCGGATACCGGCTCGACTGACATGCGCCGTCGTCTTGCCATCGCCATCGTGGGTCTGGTGGTCGCCGCGCTCTTCCTTGCCGGGATCGGAACGATCGTGCTGACCAACGTCACCAGTCGAGCCGATGCCGAACAGGATCTGCGGGAGCAGGTGGAGGCGATCGGCGGGCTGCTGGACGAGTTGACGCTCGTCCGCACCGCTCGGGACAACGAAGCGACGCTGCGAGAGCGGCTTCGGAACATAGCCGCATCGATCTCGGTCGATGGGATCGGCCTCTTGGTTCTCCCCCGAAACGGTGATCCGATCGGTGAACTCCCCGAGGGCCTGACAGTGGAGGATCTCGATCTGACATCGCTCCGGATCGGCGAGACGATCAGCAATCGCGAGGGCGAGTTGATCTGGGCGGCTCGAAGCAGCGAAACCCGCCAGGGGATTCCGGGGCTCCTGGTGATGACCACCGACGCAGACCCGACCCTGCCTCCGGCGTTTCGCTGGTTCCTCGTCGCATCGGCGGCAACCATCGGCATTGCATTTGTGGTGACCGTCCGCCTTTCCCGCCGCCTGACCGAACCCATTCGTCAAGCCCGCGATGTCACCGGACGTCTTGCCAACGGGGAGTTGACCGCCCGTGTACCAGTCGAGGCTGCCGACAGCGGCGACGAGGTCGGAGAACTCACGGCATCGATCAATCAGATGGCGGAAAGTCTGCAACGAGCCAATGCCCTCGAACGCCAATTCCTGATGTCGGTCAGTCACGATCTCCGCACACCCTTGACATCGATCAAGGGCTACGCAGAGGCACTGACCGACGGTGCGGTCGACCAACCCGAACGAGTGGGCGAGATCATCGAGCAGGAGGCGAACCGTCTGGAACGGCTCGTGGGTGATCTGCTGCTGCTCGCCCGGCTCGAGAGTACGGAATTTCCGCTACACCACTCCAGCATGGACCCGCGATCGACCATCAGCTCGGTCATCGACGGCCTCCAACCCGATGCGTCGGACCGCGGGATCGAGCTCCTCTCTCGCTTCCCCGACCACGAGGTGACCATCGATGTGGACCCCGATCGATTTGCGCAGATCGTTGCCAACCTCGCCAGCAATGCACTCCGTTACGCGTCTCGCACAGTGTCGCTTACCCTCTGGACCGGCGCGGGTAGCGTCCACTTCGCCATCGGCGATGACGGACCGGGAATCGACGACGACGATCTGCCCCACGTCTTCGAACGGCTGTACACCGCAGCTGCGAATCCGGCGATCAAGGAGTCGGGGTCCGGACTCGGACTGGCGATCGTGCGGGATCTGACCGAGCGAATGGGAGGCTCGGTGACCGCTCGACGCTCCGCCATGGGTGGTGCCGAGTTCGTGGTCAGCTTTCAGCAGGCGCGCTGACGATCGCCGGGACGCCACCGATCGACACCGTGTCTCCAATCTCGACCTTGCGCATCAGTGGCGCGAGCGCCACCAGGCCTGCTGCTGACGTCACCCGCCCGACATCCTCACCGTCGGCGGCGACCACCGCTCCCACCTCGAGTGGCGCTTGCGCAACCAAGACGCGCACCGGACGCGGCACATTCCCACCGCGACTGTCGATGCGGGCCACGAGTTCCTGGCCCGTGTAGCAGCCCTTCGTGAAGCTGACGCTGACATCGATGAGGCGCTGACCACCCTCCCCTGGGATCGTATCGCCGGTGAGCTCGGCACCCAGCCGCGGCATGCCGGCACGGATCCGCTGCTCTTCGTCGGACGGGTCGTCGGCACCGGGCCACACGACAGGAACAGGAATCGCTGTGTCGACGAATTCGATCGCGGCATCGGTGCGAAGCTTGAATCGCTCGAGCCGGGCGACCAGACCATCGGCGTGGCCGGCATCGGTGTCGAGCAAGAAGTCGGTGGCATCGAGCCGGTGGATCCGGAACCACGACGCAACCTTGCCGTTGGGTTCGAGGATGAGCGACCATGCCGTGTCACCCGGAGCGAGCGAGTCGACGTCCTGGGAAATCTGCCCCTGGAGATACCTGGCTGCGTCGGGGCCGTGGACTCGCACGGTGTCGCGCACGGTCATCGCAGCACTCCCCGTCGGGCGGCGGTCATCTTGCGCGCCGCAGGGATCGCAGCCAACAGGGCCTTGGACTTGTTCTGACACTCGAGATGCTCGTCCTCGGGCACCGAGTCGGCGACAACGCCGGCCCCGGCCTGAACCGATCCTCGGTTGCCACTGATGAGCATCGTTCGGATCGTGATGGCCGTGTCGATGTTCCCGGAGAAGTCGAGATACCCGACAACGCCACCGTAGGGCCCCCGCTTCACCGGCTCGAGTTCGTCGATGATTTCCATGGCCCGCACCTTCGGCGCCCCCGACAGCGTCCCGGCGGGCAACGTGGCTCGCAGCACGTCGATCGCCGTCTTGCCCGACCGCAACTCGCCGGACACCTGTGAGGTGAGGTGCATGACGTGGCTGTACTTCTCGAGCGTCATCATCTCGTCGATCTGAAGAGACCCGAATTCGACAACCCGACCGACGTCGTTGCGAGCAAGGTCGACGAGCATCACGTGCTCGGCAATCTCTTTGGGGTGCTCGACGAGCTCGGCTGCCAGCTTTCGATCTTGCTCCTCGGTCGCTCCGCGCTTTCGGGTGCCGGCGATCGGCCGGCTGATCACCCGACTCCCGAGCAACTGGACCATCGGCTCCGGTGATCCGCCGACCACCTCGAGATCGGCATGCCGCAGGAAGTACATGTACGGGCTTGGATTCACCTGTCGCAGGACCCGATACACATCGAAGGCGTCTGCATCGACGTCGAGATCGAAGCGTTGCGACAGCACCACCTGGAAGATGTCACCAGCCAAGATGTAGTCGCGTGCCGCTTCCACTGCGTCGCAGTAGTCCCGCTCGCCCATGGTCGATGTCACCTCGGGAAGGGGATCATCGAGCCCGGGGAGCGCCATGAGCGGTTCGTCCAGTGGCTTCGCACCATCAGCCGCAATACGACCGATGCGGTCAACGGCATCGTCGTAGGCGGCCTCGAGGTCTGTGTCATCGGTGACGAAGACGTTGGCGATCAGGGTGACGCGCTGCTTCCAATGGTCGTAGACGGCAAGTTCACCGATCATGGAGACGACAGCGTCAGGGTGACCAAGATCGTCGTCAGGAACCTCGGGCAGATGCTCGACCTCTCGCACGACGTCGTAGCCCAGATAACCCACCAACCCTCCGTGCAGCGGTGGAAGGCCCTCGAGTTCCGGCGAGCGATAGTGATCGAGCAGGCATTCCAGGGTGTGCAACATGCCTTGGTCGGTTGGCAGTTCGATACCCACCTCTCCGTGGATCTCGAGCTTGCCGTCTTTGGAGACGATCGTGGCCTGCGGATTACGACCGATGAACGACCATCGACTCCAGGTGTCGCCATTCTCGACCGACTCGAGCAGGAAGCCTTCGCCATCTCCGACCACCCGAGCGAAGGCGGCAACCGGCGTCGTGAGATCTGCCAGCACTTCGGACCACACCGGCACGACGCGATGGTCGGCTGCCAGGGCCTTGAACTCGTCCGGTGTCGGGCGGATCTGCATCGATCAGGCGAAGCGAAGGGTCTCGGGGTCGTCGACGGAGCGGTAGTAGCACGTCTGGCGCGTCGTCCCGTCTGCATTCCTGGTGTGGCAGACACCGGCACCGGCCTTGCGAACCTTGTAGAGCAGACTGTTCTGCTCACAGTTCACCGCCACCTCGACGAGATCGAGCACGTCGCCCGATGTGGCGCCCTTGTGCCAGAGTTCCTCCCGAGACGTGCTGTAGAGCACCGCCGAACCACGCGCGAGGGTCTGACGGTAGGCCTCTTCGTTGGCGTACCCGATGAAGAGCACGTCCCCCGAATCGGCATCCTGCAGGACGACCGGGACGACCTGGTGCCCGGCCCGACCGATCGTTGCGACCTTGTCGAAATCGAGCTGCACCGTCAGTCCTTCTTCGAGCGCGTTCACATCGGACATGGTGTGCAGCGTATTGGGTTCGGTTCACAGCCAGTGCCTAGATTCGCCCCGATGCACGAAGAACTCGCCCGCCTCGACGCCGTCGCACTCGCCACCGCCGTGCGCCAAGGCGAGGTCACACCGGCCGAGGTGCTCGAATCGACGATCGAGCGTCTCGATCTGATCGATGGGAAGATCAACGCTGTCATCCATCGCCACGATGCCGAGGCGCGTGCAGAGGTGCAGACAGGGTTGCCGAGCGGACCCTTCACCGGGGTACCGATGCTCATGAAGGACCTCTGGGCCTGCGAGGCAGGTCGGCCTCACCATCAGGGAGTTCAGGCTCTCAAGGACCGCGGAACGCTGGCCACTCGCGATTCCTACCTCGTGGAGGCATACCGGGCCGCAGGCTTCATCTCGCTCGGTCGAACCAACACGCCCGAACTCGGTGCCGGCGCAACAACCGAGCCTCTCGCCTACGGCCCCAGCCGAAATCCCTGGAACCTCGACCACGGTACGGGAGGTTCGTCGGGTGGCGCAGCAGCGGCCGTTGCGGCAGGGGTGCTCCCTGCTGCGAACGCAAGCGACGGAGGTGGCTCCATCCGGATCCCTGCTGCGCTGTGTGGCCTGGTCGGGCTCAAGCCGAGCAGAGGTCGTATCTCGATGGGCCCACAACTCGACGAGTCGGGCAACAGTGTCCAGCACGTGGTGTCGCACAGCGTCCGCGACAGCGCCGCCATCCTCGATGCCACGATGGGCGCACGGGCCGGGGACAGCGTCATCGCTCCCCCACCACGAGCGCCGTACCGGCTACTGGCGACTCACGAGGTCAGATCGCTCCGGATCGGTTTCCTCGACCATGCGATACGAAGCAACACCGAGATCGACCCAGAGGTCGCCGAGGCCGTTCGATCCACCGCTCGACGACTCGAGTCGCTCGGTCACACCGTCGAACGGAGCGCTCCGGCGCCCTTGCTGGAGGAGTCCCGTATCACCGCATGGGGCCCTGCCCTTGCTGCCGGTACTGCGGCCAGTGTTGCCGCCATCGAACGAGAGATCGGACGACCCATCGATGCAGGCGACGTCGAACCGTGGACCCGTTTCATTGCGCAGCGGGCCGCGGCCATCAGCCCGGTGGCGGTGATTGCGGCACAACGAGCGATGATGACCTTTCGCCGTGACACCGCCCAGTGGTGGGCTGATGGTTTCGACATCCTGTTGACGCCAACCTGCCTTCGGCCTGCGCCCCGGCTGGGCGAGATGGCACCGGACTGCGACGACCTCCTGGCTGTGCAGAACACGACGCTGCACTACAGCCAACTCACACAGCCGTTCAACATCACCGGGCAGCCTGCGCTCTCACTCCCGCTGAGCCGATCGTCGCACGGACTCCCGATCGGCATGCAGTTCGTCGGCGCCTACGGCCGTGAGGACCTCCTCCTGCAGCTGGCGACGCAACTCGAGGCCGAGTACCGGTGGGCTGACCACCGAGCCCCGCTCCATCCCTGAGTCGCTCTCGGCACACCACGATCCGGCCGAGGCGAGTGTCCGGGCGCGCTGGACAGCCCTGACGGGATCAGCGCGACAGCCGAGTCAGAGGTAGAGGCCGGTCGAGCCCTCGTCGAGGCGCTCCGCTGCGACTGCATGAATGTCGCGCTCGCGCAGCACGATGTAGTCGGTTCCGTGCACCTCGACCTCGTAGCGGTCCTCAGGGTTGAACAACACCTGATCACCAGCTTCGATGTTCCGAACGTTCGGGCCGACTGCGACGATCCCGGCCCAGGTGAGGCGCTTGCCGACCTGGGCAGTGGCCGGGATCAGGATGCCACCGCTGCTGCGACGCTCCCCGTCGGCCTCCCCCAGCTTGACGAGAATTCGGTCGTTGAGCATCTTGACCGGGAGGCGGTCGTCATCGTGGAGCGGTTGTTTCTCGGCGGTCACGGAGCACAACGCTACCGCTACCGTGCCCACATGGAACCTGAGCACGAGTCGGTCCGGATACGAGTCGATGACCGGGTGACACTCGCTGCCGATGTCGTGACACCAACCGTCCCGGTCGGAACATTCGTGGTGTGTCACCCGCACCCCCTATTCGGAGGGTCACGCCACGATCCGGTCGTCACTGCCATGCTCGAAGGATCGGTTGCCGCCGGTTGGCAGACGGTCCGCTTCGACTTCCGTGGGGCCGGTGACTCCACTGGCGAACATGGCGGCGGCAACCCCGAACGAGCCGATGTGGTCGCCGTGCTCGATTCGGTGGACGCCACCGACCGGGTGGTGCTCGGCGGCTACAGCTTCGGCGCCGACGTGGCCCTCGCGATCGATGATCAGCGAATCGAGCGCTGGATCTGCTCGGCGCCGGTCCTGACCATTTTCGAACACTTCGTCGCCGCACACGATCCTCGGCCCACCCACCTCCTCGCCGGGAGCGACGACCACCTTCGGCCCGCGTCGGCACTTCGTGCCGAAACCGCGACCTGGCACTCGGTCGACATCACCGAGATCGCCGGCGCCGACCACTTCTTCACCCGATCCCACACCGCCGTCACAGCCCGGGTGACCGAAATCCTCGCCGACTAACTCCCTGGCGGGCGGACCGTCACGCCCGCATCGTGCAGTGCACGCTTTGCGTCGACAACGGTGTGCTCCCCGAAGTGGAAGATGCTGGCAGCCAACACAGCATCAGCTCCACCGTCGAGAACACCCTCGACGAGATGCGCAAGGCGACCGACGCCACCACTGGCGATGACCGGCACCTCGACAGCACCGGTGATGGCCGACGTCAGTGGTATGTCGAAGCCGTCCTTGGTGCCGTCGCGATTCATCGACGTCAGCAGAATTTCTCCCGCTCCCAAGCGCACCACTTCCCGCGCCCACTCGACCGCATCGATGCCGGTCCGGGTTCGACCGCCATGGGTGAAGACCTCAAAGCCCGATGTCGTGTCGCCACTCGACCGTGCGTCGACCGCGACCACACAACACTGCGCGCCGAACTCCCGGGAGATTTCCCTGATCAATTCGGGGCGCTTGACTGCAGCGGTGTTGATCGACACCTTGTCGGCTCCGGCCATCAGCAACTGTCGGGCATCGTCGACGGTGCGGACCCCGCCGCCGATCGTGAACGGGATGAACACCTGCTCAGCGACCGCACGCGCCATCTCGACCGTCGTCTTGCGTTGGCCCGACGACGCCGTGATGTCGAGGAACACGAGTTCATCGGCGCCCTGTTCGTCATAACGAGCGGCCAGTTCCACCGGATCGCCGGCATCTCGGATTCCGACGAAATTGACTCCCTTCACCACACGCCCACCGTCGACGTCAAGGCACGGGATCACCCGAACGGCACGAACGGTCACACCTGCCCCCGGAGCGCTGCGACGCCCTCTGCGACGGTGAAGCGGCCCTCGTACACCGCTTTCCCGACGATCGCTCCGGTGAGCCGCCGCCCGGAGACGTCGAGTGCCGCCAACGCGCTGAGGTCCTCGAGGGACCCCACGCCGCCACTTGCAACCACCTCGACAGGCGTTGCGTCCACGACCTGTCGCAAGCCTTCGAGATCAGGGCCTTGCAGTGTTCCGTCACGGCTGATGTCGGTGACGACGAAGGCATCGACACCGACGTCGGCGAACGAACGGGCAACGTCGAGGACGCTGCGACCGGACCCCACGAGCCAACCATCGGTTGCAAGTTCACCGGACTTTGCATCGAGCCCAACCGCAACACGGTGATCACGGGCCAGAACACCGACGAATGCCGGATCGGAAAGTGCCGCTGTGCCGACGACGACTCGCTCGACACCCGAACTGAAGAGCGCTTCGGCGGCGGTGAGGTCGCGCACTCCCCCGCCGGCCTGCACCGGCACGTCGACGGCATCGGCGATCGCAGCGACGACGGCACGATTCACGGGCACACCCGTCCGGGCTGCGTCGAGGTCGACCACATGGATCCAGCCGGCACCCGCCTTCGCGAACGCCACGGCCTGCGCGACCGGGTCATCTCCGTACACGGTCTCCTGGCCGTAGTCGCCCTGATGGAGTCGCACGCAGCGGCCGGCCCGCACATCGATGGCAGGAAACAGCAGCATCAGGCCGCTCCAGCGAGCGCGACGAAGTTCTCGAGAATGCGAATACCGGTGCGCCCGGATTTCTCCGGATGGAACTGACACGCCCAGACGTTGTCCCGACCGACAGCGGCCACGAGGTCACCGCCGTAGGCGCAGGTGGCGAGCACATCGTCTCCTGGTTCGGCGCTGTAGGAGTGAACGAAGTAGACCCACGCCTCCTCCCCCAAGCCGGTGAACATCGGATGTTCGGCATCGCAATACCGGAGCATGTTCCACTGCATCTGTGGTCGCTTGACGCCACCAGGCAGCCGCACGATCCGACGGTCGAACACGCCGAGTCCGCTGTGACCATCGGCCTCCTCGGAGCCGTTGAAGAGCAGCTGCATACCGATACAGATCCCGAAGAACGGGACGCCGGATGCAACCCGCTCAAGGGCGATCTGGTCGATCCCGCGCGTCCGCAGCGCGTCGACGCAGGGACCAAACGCTCCCACCCCTGGCAGGACCACGCCATCCGCCGCCTCGATGTCTCTTCGATCGGCCGTGAGACGAACCGTCGCACCGGCATGATCGAATCCCTTGAGCGCAGAGTGGAGGTTCCCGATCCCGTAGTCGAGGATCGCAAGGCGAGGCCGGGTCACGTCAGAGCGTGCCTTTGGTGGATGGCATGGTGTCGGACTCGATTCGGACGGCGTCTCGTAGGGCCCGAGCGACCCCCTTGAACGTCGCCTCGACGATGTGGTGCGTGTTACGGCCCCGGTGCATCACGACGTGGAGCGTGATGCCCGATGCCATGACGAACGCACGCCAGAACTCCTCGACCAACTGGGGATCGAAGGGTGGGTCACCGAGGATCTTTTCTCCGGGGAATTCGACCGCGTAGTGGAGGTACGGGCGTCCCGAGAGATCGAGGACGATCTCGACGGCAGCTTCGTCGAGCGGCACGGTGTTCGACGCAAACCGGCGCACCCCCTTCTTGTCCCCCCACGCCGCACGGAAGGTTTCGCCGAGCGCAATCCCGACATCCTCGACGGTGTGATGCGCGTCGATCTCGAGATCACCTTGGGCATGGACCTTCAGATCGAAACCGCCATGACGGCCGAGTTGATCGAGCATGTGCCCGAAGAACGGCAGACCGGTCTCGATGTCGGTTGCGCCGGAACCGTCGAGGTCGAGCACGATCGCGATCGCAGTCTCTTTCGTGGTGCGTTCGCAGGTGGCAGTGCGCTGGGGGGCAGGGGCAGGACTCACGCAAGGACCTCCGTGAGAGCATCGAGCAGACGGTCATCTTCTTCTGGTGTCCCGATCGTGATCCGCAGGCATCCGTCGAGGCGGGGCCACGTCGAACAGTTGCGGACGAGAACGGAACGATCGACCAGACCTTGCCACACGGTGTTGCCGTCGTGATTCGCAGGGCGAATCAGGACGAAGTTGGCTCCCGATGGCCAGACCTCGAGCGGCAGGTCTGCAAGTCGTTCGACGAGACGACCTCGCTCCTCCACCAGTCGTTCGACTCGGTCATGCATCGCATCGAGATAGTCGAGTGCAACGGTCCCGGCGATCTGGGTCATTGCGTCGAGGTGATAGGGAAGCACCACTTTGTCGAGTTCGCGCACAACCCAGTCGGGGGCGAGGAGATAGCCGAGTCGAGCCGCCGCCATTGCCCATGTCTTCGAGTACGTACGGCTCACCACGAGCGGCGTGCCCTCGTCCAACAGTTCGACAGCCGAGAAATCGGAGAACTGGCCGTAGGCCTCGTCGACGCAGAGCAGGCCGCCACTGCCCTTCACCATCTCGAGCACCGCACGAATCGTGTCGGGCGTGTCGACAACACCAGTCGGGTTGTTGGGGGAACACAGGAAGACCACGTCGGGCTCGTGATCCGTCACGACCCGCTCGACCTCGGCCAGATCGATCGAGAAATCGTCAGCCCGCTCACCCTGGATCACGGTGGTGCCCGTCACCCGACTCAAATGGCTGTGCAGGGCATAGGTCGGCTCGAACACGGCGCTCACGCGACCCGGGCCTGCGAATGTCAACAGCAGCGTCTGGAGCACCTCGTTGGAGCCGTTGGCGGCGAACACCTGTGCTTCAGACAGCCCGTAGGTCGCTCCGATACGGGCACGGAGCTCGCTCGCCGCTCGTTCGGGATACCGGTGCCAGTCGATCGCCAGGACTCCCTCGGCGACCGCCTCGGCGAACCCGGCCGGAGGTGGCTCAGGACTTTCGTTGGTGTTCAGGCGCACGGCCACGTCGATCTGGGGCGAGTGGTAACCGGCCATCAACGCAATCGACGCTCGAGGTTGCGGACGAGTCACCTTGTCGCTCCCCGACGAAGACGGATCGATGCAGCGTGCGCGTCGAGACCTTCGGCACCGGCCAGGACTTCCACCGTTTCGGCGAGCGCTTCGAAACCTTCACGTGCGACCCGCACAACATGGAGGTCCTTCATGAAGTCACGCACGGTGAGGGCACTAGCAAACCTGGCCGTACCGCTGGTGGGCAGCACGTGACTGGGACCCGCTGCGTAGTCGCCGATGGACGCAGGCGCGTAGGCGCCACAAAAGACGGCTCCGGCATGCCGCACAAGAGCCAGCAGCGCATCGTCGTCAGCGGTTTGCAACTCGAGATGTTCGGGTGCAATGAAGTTGGCGACCGCCATCGCTTGCTCGGCCGTGGCACAGATCACTGCGACGCCCGAGGACTGCAGCGTTGCTTCGATCTCGGCGCGCCGGGGGGCCGCTGCAACCAGCCGTTCGATCGAATTCACAACCTCGTCGGCGAAGTCCTCGTTCCATGTGACGAACCACGCCAGTCCGTCAGGTCCATGCTCGGCCTGCAGAATCACGTCGACCGCTGCATAGTCGGCGGAAAACGAACCATCGGCCACGACCACAACCTCCGACGGACCGGCGAACGACGAGGGAACACCGACCAGACCGGCAACTTCCTGCTTCGCCAACGCCACGAACACGTTGCCCGGGCCAACGATGACATCGACGGGCCGAATCGACTCGGTGCCGTACGCAACCGCAGCAATCGCCTGTGCGCCTCCAACCGAGACGACTTCGTGGACGCCAGCAATCGAAGCGGCGGCGAGCACGACATCGGGCACGGCTCCATCGGGGCCCGGCGGCACGCACAGCACGATCTCGTCGACGCCTGCGACCGAAGCGGGAATCGCCGTCATCAGCACCGTCGACGGGTACATCGCCCGCCCACCGGGGACGTAGCACGCAGCCCGTTCGACTGCCCGATGCAGACCCCGGACCGAGAGCCCTGGGTGGTCCACCGAGACATCGGTTGGCATCTGCGCCTCGTGATACGCCCGGATTCGTTCCGCCGCCGTCTCGAGAGCTCCTCGCACGCGGGGATCGACCCGATCGATGGCGGCCTCGATCTTCCCCCCATCGACGACGAGGGTGTCGAGCGACACCCCATCGAACCGCTCCGTGTAGGCACGAACCGCCGCATCACCGTCGGCACGAACCGTGGCAAGTATCTCGCGCACGGCGTCGACAGGACCGTCCGACGGACTCGTCGGACGGGGCAGAACCTCCTCGAGAGCCGCACTGGACGTGCGGAGGTCGATACGGCGGAGCACCCCTACACGCTACCGGCGGGGCTGTCGCTCACCCGATGGTTTCCGGCACACTGCGGGATGGACTCCGACGCCGCCGAGATCTCTTCGCTCACCACTGTCATCGCCGACGCTGCACAGCGCATCGGGACGCTCGCCGAGCGACGGACGGCGGATCCCGATGATCCGGTGGTCGGCCGCCTGCACGAGATCGAGCGTCAACTCACAACCGTGCAGCGCCGACTGCGCGACGTCGGGCGCGCACTCGGCTGAGCATGGTGACGCACACAATCAGCCCCAGCACGCTTCCCCACCGGAGAGATTCGGCAAACAGCCAGTCACCCACCGACGCCCCGACCAGGACCACGATCACCACGCTCGGGATGATCCCGATCGCAGTCCCGACGACGAACGGTGTCAACCGAACAGAACTGACTCCGAGCAGCCAGTCGGCGGGCGTGATCTGGCCGGTGAAGATCCGAAACAACGTGACCTCTCGAACACCACCTCGGGTCAGTCGACCGTCCCACGCCCGGAGACGATCGCTCAACCGGTCCTGAACCCAATCACGAGCAACCCATCGCGCAAATGCAAAGGCAACGAAGCTTGCCCCCATGTTGCCGATCCAGGCGAGGGCAATCGCCACCGGCGCCGGCCAGACCAGCGAGGCGGGGATCATGAAGACGGGCCCGGGCAACAGCATCGGCTGGAGCACCCACATCGCCACGACGAACACGACAGGACCGAGCCAACCTCGGTCGAGCAACACGTCTTCCATCTCGCCAGCACCGACCGCAGCATTGAGCAGCACTGCCACACCGCCAACCGTTCCAACGATCAGCGCAGTCCTCACCCGTCGCACACCTTGAAGTGTGCCGGAAAATGACGGCGGCCACCCCCGAGGGGGTGGCCGCCGGCGACACAGGGCGGCGGATCCCTCATGTCGCCTTGCTGGCCGAGCGGCGGGTGCTCGGCCAATCCGGCACGATACACGCGATACGTGGCGCCACACAGTCCAACTGCGGCAGGGCCGCCGACCGCCTCGGTCCGCTCGGGGTCACCTCGATCGTCCCCGACAAGACCATCCTCCCCTGACCTGGTGGGGGGCGAATCGTCCGCCGGTGTCGAAGAACTTTTGGCACGGTCCCCAGTCGGTACCCTGACATCGTGACTCTCGACGTCGCCGGCCCCACGCCGGGCCCATTCCGCTGGAGCATCGTGGTTCCGGAAACCCGAAGCACACTCGACATCCACGCCGAGATCGTCTCGACCCTTGCCGCCCTCGACCGGGGTCCCGTGCAGCTCTGGATTCGCGATGTCGACGACAAGGCCGATGCTGTCGCCACTGCACTGGGCTTTCGGCAGTACCGCGATCTTTGGCAGCTTCGCTGCCCCCTCCCGAACCAACCGAGTGGCCTCGCCACGTCCGCCTACACCCCCGATGATCTCGGCGAATTCCTCGGTGTCAACAACCGTGCATTTCACTGGCATCCCGAGCAAGGTGGGCTCACACCGGAAGCGGTCGAAGCGACGATGGCTGAACCGTGGTTCGACCCCGAGGGCTTCCGGCTCTACCGAGATGGTCGTGCCCTCGTAGGCTTTTGCTGGACCAAGATCCATCGCGACATCGAGCCGAATCTCGGAGAGATCTACGTCATCGCCATCGACCCTTCACACCATGGCCAGGGGCTGGGGAGACCGATGACGCTCGCGGGGCTCGAGTGGTTGGCTGCGCAAGGCCTCGAACATGGCATGCTCTATGTCGAGTCCGACAACCAGCCGGCGAATGCCACCTATGCGGCCATCGGATTTTCCCGGCACCACACCGATCGAGCGTATGAACTCGAGTGGCCGTGAGCAGCCCTGTCATCCTCGGGCGGTCCCATCGGGACGCGCCGATGCTCCGGTACGACCCGAGTAGGGAAGAGCTCGCCCAACTGCTTACCGGGGAGCCCGGTTACCGGGTCGAGCAGGTGTGGACCGGTATCCACGAGCGAGGACCCGAGATCGAGGAGCTGAGCAATGTGCCGAAGGCTCTCCGCGCCCGTCTCGCCGAGGAATTGCCCCTCGGACTCGTCCCCGAACACGAGTCGGTCAGCGACGACGGCGAGACGGTGAAGTGGCTCTGGCGACTCCACGACGGCCATCACATCGAGACCGTCCTCATGCATTACGACGACCGCACCACCGTGTGCGTATCCTCGCAGGCCGGTTGTGCGATGGCGTGTGGCTTCTGCGCAACCGGGCAGTCGGGGTTCGATCGACACCTGTCGGTCGGGGAAATCGTCGAGCAAGTCGTTCGCGCCCGCCGCCAGTCGGCCCCGCGCCGCGTGTCGAACATCGTCTTCATGGGCATGGGAGAGCCCTTCGCCAACTACGACCGCACCTGGCGCGCAGTCGAACGACTCAATCACGACCTGGGGATCGGTGCCCGCCACATCACGATCTCGACCGTCGGCGTCATCCCGGGCATCGAACGCCTCGCCGAGGAAGCACTGCCGGTCAATCTTGCGGTGTCACTCCACTCGGCGAACGACACCGACCGCAATGCGCTCGTTCCGCTCAACAAGCGCTACCCCCTCGGCGAGCTCGCCGATGCATGCGCGCGCTATCGCGCCGCAACGAACCGGCGAGTGTCCTTCGAATGGGCGTTGATCGACGGTGTCAACGATCGGCCGTCCGACGTAGAGGAACTCGCAGACTATGCCCGCTCGCTCCGAGCGCACATCAACCTCATTCCTCTGAACCCAACGCCGGGCTACCCGACCCGCGGGACCCCCCTCGATCGGGTCTATGCGTTTCGAGCTGCGCTCGAAGCCCGGGGCGCCAACGCGACAGTACGGCGCACTCGCGGGACCGACATCGATGCCGCCTGCGGGCAGTTGCGTGCGGGGCGTCAGCCGGTCGATCCGCCGCGGCGACGCTGAGCGTGACACCGGACGCATAATGGGTCGGTGACCGACCGAATGTTCGTCAACCCCCGTCAGCCTCAAACGCTCTACATCTCCCAGATACTGCTCTACATCACCGCAGTGGGCGCAGTGTTGTTCCGCTCGGTCGGTGAGGGCTGGATCGAAGCGCTCCCCCTGCGGTACCTGGTTGTGCTGCTCATGACGATCGGAGCCGGTGTCGGTGCGTACGGCATTGCGAACGCCCGCAAGTGGGGCTACCTGCTCGGCGTCGCTGCTGCGCTTGCCCCGTTCGTGATTCGTCTCGAAATCATCCGCAGGGTCGATCTCTTTGAGATGCTGCGCTGGAACCCGATCGGCCTGCTCTTCGACATTGCCATTCTTGCGGCGCTGGTTCATCCCGAGAGCCGGTCCTACCAGAAGCAGTGGTTCCAATGAGTCCGAACTCGCCGATCCTTGACGAGGGCGTCACGCTCGACCCGGATTCGTTGCCGTCCGGTGAGCAGAAGCGTCGCCAGGTTCGGTCGCTGTTCGACACGATCGCACCCCGCTACGACCTGGTGAACCGCATCATGTCCTTCGGGCTCGACGTTCGCTGGCGGAAGGCGTCCATGAAGCAACTCGCCCTCCCGCCCGGTTCGGTGGTCATCGATCTCGCGTGCGGTACCGGTGACTTCTGTCGCGAGATCGAAAACAGAGGAATGGTGGCGATCGGCCTCGACCTGTCGATGGGCATGCTCGCCGAGGCACGGACCGGTGCAGCGCTGTTGCACGCCGACATCTTGTCGATGCCGTTGGCCGAAACGGCAGTGGACGGTGCCACCTGCGGCTTTGCCTTGCGCAACCTGATCGAATTGCCGGGCTTCTTCGACGAAGTGGCCCGGGTTGTTCGCCCGGGCGGCCGGATCGCCTTCCTGGATGCCTCCCCTCCGGAAAACCCGCTGCTCCGGTTCGGTCACAGCATCTATTTCAACCGGGTCGTACCGTTGATCGGAGGTCTGCTGAGCGAAGGGCGGGCGTACCGGTACCTGCCGAAGTCGGTCGCCTATCTTCCTGCGTGGCCCGAACTGAAGCGCCAACTCGAAGCGGCCGGGTTCGTCGACGTCGAGCGGACCGTCTTCTCGGGTGCCCACCTGTTCACCGCCACCAGAGGAACACCGTGATGGTGGCTCGCGCGCTTCATCACGTCTCGTTGAACGTCGACGACGTTGCGCCAGCGGTCGAGTTCTACGAGGCCCTCGGGTTCCGCAAGGTCCCACGCCCGGATCTCGGCTTCGATGGTGCGTGGATGACACTGCACGGCGCCGGCGAGCTTCATCTGCTCGGCTTTGCTCCACCCGAAGCGATGGGTCAGCACTTCGCCGTCCAGGTCGACGATCTCGACGCAGCACTGGCCGAACTCGCAACGCACGGCATCGCACCGGCCCGCACCGGCGAGATCGCAGGAATCTGCCGTCAGGCCTTTCTCGAGGACCCGTCCGGCAACGAGGTCGAACTCAATCAGCCTCTCTGATCGACACGCCGAGCACTCGGTCCGTGCGTCTCCTCAACCACTGATGGCGAGACCGGCGGCGAAGGCGAGGCCGGAGATCAGCTGGACTTGACCGGTGAGTCCCAAGACCTTGATAAGCGCCTGCCCAGACGTGCCCTTTCCCACATCGACGCAGGCCTGGATCACGAAGGCCAAACCGAACACCACCATCAGCCCGGCAAGGCGATCGTGAACGATGCTCGTCGTGACTGCGAGTGCGAGGGCCAACAGCTGAAGTGCGATGTACACCACCCGCGTTGCAGGCGCACCGATTCGCACGGCCAGTGTGTTCTTCCCGGCCTGCGTGTCACCGGGGATGTCCCGAAGATTGTTGATCACCAGGATCGCTGTGGCCCACAGGCCGACACTGACACTCGCAAAGGCCGACAACGACGTGATCTCCTCGACCAGCACGTAGTTCGTGCCGATCGTGGCGACCAGCCCGAAGAACACGAACACGAACACTTCACCCAGTCCGAGATACCCGTACGGACGAGGGCCGCCGGTGTAGGTCCAGCCGGCGAGCAGACACGCAGCTCCCACCACCCAAAGTTCGGGGCCGACGACGAGGGCCAAGACAGCCCCTGCCCCACCCGCGACGGCGAAGGCGACGGTTGCAGCACGTTTGACCGCCGCCGGTTCGGCCAGGCCTGAGCCGACAAGGCGCAGGGGGCCCACGCGCCGGGCATCGTCGGTGCCACGGATCCCGTCGGAGTAGTCGTTGGCGTAATTCACCCCAATCTGCAGCGCAAGCGACACCACGAGTGCCAGCGCGGCCCGCCACCACACAGCGTCGGTCTCGTGACCGACTGCAGCGGCGGCGCCGACGGCGACAGGCACGATCGCAGCCGGAAGGGTGCGCGGCCGAGCACCTGCGATCCAGAGGGACACACCGGCGGGCTGGTTCTCACTCATCATCGTTGGAGATAGTCGCCGATCGCCCGGACCAGCAATTCGTGCTCGACGGCGTGCACCTTCGCCTCCAGCGATCGACGCGAGTCGTCGTGGGCGATATCCACCCGTTGGGCCGCCAGCACCGGCCCGTTGTCGACTCCTTCATCGGGAACCAGATGCACCATGACTCCGGTGTGGTCGAGTCCGTCACGCTGGTGGGCGGCCCAGGCATCATCGATCGCATGCGCGCCGGGGAACGCTCCCGGCATCGCCGGATGAAGATTGACGACCATGCCTGGAAAGCGATCGAGGAACGCGGCACTGAACAGATGCATCCAACCGGCCTGCACCACCAGGTCAGGCTGCACCTCCCCAATCTCGCGAGCCAGTGCAGCGTCGTAGGTCTCGCGAGCTCGGCGGATATCGCCGGGGAACTCGTCACGAAACGGTCCCAGCGGCCGGTAGGCCACGGGAACGCCAGCTTCCTGCGCACGCTGTGCTGCGCGCGCCGAGCGACGGTTCACCACAACGAACACGACGTCCGCCTCGAGTCGCTCCTCTGCACATGCATCGAGGATCGCCTGAAGATTCGACCCGGAGCCGGACGCCAGAACGACCAGCCGGGCCTTCACCGCCAATCCCCGACCAGGGTCACTTCGCCGGTGTCGGAGGCCACCAGCCGACCGATCACCCGGTGCCCGGCCGCTGCTGCCGCGTCGACATCGATTGCATCGATGACGGCGATGAGACCGATCCCCATGTTCCAGGTCCTGAACGATTCGGTGTCGGGAACATCACCCCACTCCACAAGCTGACGAAAGCCGGCCGGAACGGACCAGGTACCGAGTTCGATCTCAGCTGCAACACCGCCGGGGAGCACCCGTGGGATGTTCTCGAAGAAACCACCGCCGGTGATGTGGGCGAGCGCCTTCGGTTCGACTCCGAGCGCACGGAGCTCGTCGACATCGGTCAGGTAGCTCCTGTGCGGAGTCAGCAGCCAGTCGACAAATGCGTCGGAAGGGTCGTCGTCGCGACGGTCGAGGAGGAGCCGGATCAGGGAATAACCGTTGGTGTGCGGGCTGTCACTCGCCATCCCGAGCAGGACATCACCCACCTCGATCGCGTCGGTTCGAGGCCAGAGCGCGTCGCGATGCACCGCCCCGACGATCGTGCCCGCAATGTCGACGGAACCGTCGGTGTACACCCCTGGCATCTCGGCCGTCTCGCCTCCGAGAAGCGCGCAGTCCACGGCCCGACATGCCTCGGCCATCCCCGTCACGATCTCCGCCACGAGTTCGGGAACGAGTTTCGCGGTTGCGATGTAGTCGAGGAAGAAGAGCGGCCGGGCGCCCTGGACAAGGATGTCGTCGACACAGTGGTTCACCAGGTCCTGGCCGACTCCGTTCCACCGACCGTACCGCGCTGCGAGTTCGACTTTGGTCCCGACACCGTCGGTCGATGCAACCAGCACCGCACCCTCGCCGAGAGCGTCGGTCGAGAAGAGACCGCCGAACGCGCCGAGTTCTGACAGCACGGCCGGGGTGTTGGTCGATCGCACTGCCTCGCCCATCAGTTTCACGGCTCGGTTCCCGGCATCGATGTCGACGCCTGCGTCTGCGTAGTTGGTCATGTTCGTACCTGCGCTGTCTCACGGGCGATATCGGAGCGATGCTGCATGCCCTCGAACTCGATCACGGCGATGCCCGCATGGGCCGCCTCGGCGGCCTCCGCGAGCGTCGGTTTCATTGCAGTCACAGCGAGCACTCGACCACCGCTGGCGTGGATGGCGCCGTCGCGCAGCTCGGTCCCGGCATGGAACACGATGCATTCATCGGGCACGTCCTCGAGGCCGCTGATCGGTGCCGGTGGAGAACTCGACGTTGGGTACCCGCCAGATGCCGACACGACGGTGACAGCCGCCTGATCGGCCCACTCG
This sequence comes from Actinomycetota bacterium, assembly GCA_029979265.1. Taxonomy (GTDB): domain Bacteria; phylum Actinomycetota; class Acidimicrobiia; order Acidimicrobiales; family Aldehydirespiratoraceae; genus UBA11606. The sequence continues at coordinate 125,752 of JAPOHW010000006.1, forward strand.
ACATCAAGGGATCCGAGCCGGCCCTCCACACACGCCATGAAGACGTCGTAGAGATCAGTTTCGAGGAGTGGAATCACGACTTGGGTTTCGGGATCCCCGAAACGGCAGTTGAACTCGATCACCTTCGGCCCTGCGTCGGTGAGCATCAATCCGGCGTAGAGGACACCCGTGTACGGCCGCCCTTGTGCAGCTAAACCGGCAAGGGTCGGCTCGATCACTCGGTGCGCCACCGTTTCGAGGAGAGCAGCGTCGGCGATGGGCGACGGGTGAAAGGCGCCCATGCCACCGGTGTTGGGGCCCAGATCCCCGACCAAGAGACGCTTGTGGTCTTGGGCGGCAGGCATGACGGCGTAGTCGGTGCCATCGCAGAATGCGAGCACAGACACCTCGGTGCCGGTGAGCCGTTCCTCGAGCAGGACCTCGCGTCCAGCTCGGCCGAACCGGCCGTCGATCAGGATCCCACGAATGGCTTCGGCTGCTTCGGTGCGGGTCTCGGCGACGATCACACCCTTTCCGGCCGCAAGTCCATCGGCCTTCACGACCGGCACGTGGTCGAGCGAGTCGAGGTACGCGAGTGCCTGCTCGGCATCGGTGAACGAGACCGCAGCGCCCGTCGGAATGTCGTGGGCAAGGAGAAACTCTTTGCAGTGCGACTTCGACCCCTCGAGGCGTGCGGCTGCCGCAGAGGGTCCGAATGCTGCGAAACCGGCCTCGCGCAGGCGGTCGACCAGCCCTGCCACCAGCGGATCCTCCGGGCCGACGACCACGAGCGAGACCTGTTCGCGCTCGGCCAGGGCGACAACGCCATCGATGTCTGATGCCGACGTGTCCGAAGCACAGAGACAGCCGGGTTCCCCCGCCATTCCAGGGTTGCCGGGGGCTGCAATCACCTGATCGACGCGCGTGGAGCGCAGCAGACCCCACACGAGTGCGTGCTCGCGTCCCCCACTCCCGACCACCAGAATCCGTTCGCCCATCAGTCGCCCCACACGTTTGCGAACTGCTCTTTGGGATTGAGGGTCAGTTGCACGAACCGCTCGGATTCGAACGGATACTCACCGGTGAAACAGGCGTTGCAAAACCCGGCGTCGGCCTCGAGGCCCCGCATCATTGCTTCGATCGACAGGAAGGCGAGCGAGTCGGCGCCGATGTGCTCACAGATCTGATCAACACTTTGATTGCCGGCGATCAGTTCGTCACGGCTCGCCATGTCGACCCCCATGTAGCAGGGATCGGTGATCGCCGGACAGGCAACGCGCACGTGCACCTCGGTCGCTCCTGCGTCGCGCAGCATCTGCACCAGGGGGCCTGACGTGGTGCCCCGAACGATCGAGTCGTCCACCATGACAACTCGTTTGCCGAGCAGGTTGTCGCCGAGTGGGTTGAACTTCATGCGAACGCCGGTCTCTCGCAACCGTTGTGTCGGCTCGATGAAGGTGCGGCCGACGTATCGGTTCTTGATGAGACCCTCGGTGTAAGGAATCCCTGACTCTTGCGCGAATCCCACGGCATGCGGTGTTCCCGAGTCCGGGACCGGAACGACGAGGTCGGCTTGGACCGGGGCCTCTCGTGCGAGTTCGCGTCCAAGGTTCTGACGGGTGCTATGCACCAACTTGCCATGGTGGATGGAGTCGGGACGGGAGAAATAGATCTCCTCGAACGTGCAGAACGCTCGCTTCTTCGGAACCGCGCCCTGTTCGACGTGATACCCACCGTCGTCGAGTCGCACGATCTCCCCGGGTTGAACCTCGTGCACCAGTTCGGCGCCGATCGCCGAAAACGCGCACGTCTCGGAGGCGAGCAGGTGGCCACCGTCGAATCGGCCGACCACAAGGGGACGGAATCCCCAAGGATCGCGGACGCCGTAGACCGCATCGCGGGTGAGGATGGTGAGCGCAAACGCACCCTCGGCCTGCGCCATGAGCATCCTGATCCGATTGGACCAGTCCTCCCCACCGGCAGCGGTGAGCAGATGCACCATCACCTCGGTGTCCGATGATGTCTGGAGCCCCACGCCACGTTCGAGGAGTTGCCGACGAAGCAGGTTTGCGTTGACCAGGTTGCCATTGTGGGCAATGCCGAGTGGACCGTCGATCGTCTCGATCATGTAAGGCTGTGCGTTCCGCAGACCCGAGCCACCTGTGGTGCTGTACCGGGTGTGACCGATCGCAAAGTCGCCTCGCAGCGTCGACAGGTTCTCTTCGTTGAAGACCGCCGAGACGAGTCCTTGCCCCTTGTGAATGTGAGCGACACCCTCGTCGACCGAGGCAAGGCCGGCCGCTTCTTGACCTCGGTGCTGCAGCGTGTACAGCGCAAAGAAGCCGAGTCGGGCAGCATCCCGACCAGGAGCGTGAATGCCGATGACACCGCACTCCTCCTTGGGTCGGTCATCGGTCGGGTACATGAATCACCCTCCAGTGAGCGCGTCGCGCGCCTCGAGTACTCGTTGCAGTGCATGCGCCGGGTCGTCGCTCACACACGTGAGGTGCCCCATCTTTCGGCCCGGCCGAGCCTCACCCTTGCCATACAGGTGGAGGTGTACCCCGGGCTGACCCATGACGGCCGACCAATCGGGTTCGCCGGACTCCCAGAGATCTCCGAGGAGCTGGGCCATCGCGGCAGGACGGCACGATCCGTCACCGAGCGGCATGCCGGTGACGGCCCGTAGTTGCTGCTCGAACTGCCCGGCCGACGCCGCTTCGATGGTGCAGTGACCGCTGTTGTGCGGTCGCGGGGCGATCTCGTTGACCACGATCCCGTCAGTGGTGTCGAACAACTCGACGCACATCACGCCGACGAGTCCGAGCCCTTCGGCGACCACTCGGGCAGTCGAGCGCGCGGCCTCGGCAGTGGCCTCGTCGACCATGGCCGGCACCACGGTGGTGTCGATGATGTGGTTGACGTGTGTGTTCTCCATTGCGCCGTGATCGACCATCGCGCCATCGATTCCACGAGCGATCACCACGCTGAGTTCTCGCTCGAACGAGATCACCGACTCGACCACGAGACGGGAGCCGCCGAGTGTCTGCCACGCCCCACCGATCGCTGCGGCGTCGTCGATACGGACCTGGCCCTTGCCGTCGTAGCCGAAGCGCGCTGTCTTGGCGATCACCGGCGCACCCAGCGTGTCGACTGCCGCCTTGAGTTCAACGCAGGTTGTCGCCGACCGCCAGGGCGCAACCGCCACGCCGAGATCGGTGAGAGCTCGCTTCTCGAGTTCCCGATCCTGAGCAACGGCAATGATCGACCCGGATGGCCGAACCGGCACACCGGCTGCCTCAGCAGCATCGGCCAAGGCAGGATCGACGTTCTCGAACTCCCACGTGACCGCATCAACCGCTGCGAGAAACGCGGCAACCTCATCCGGATCGTCGAAGTCTCCGGAGAACTCGCGATCGGCGAGCACACCGGCCGGCGAACCGGAGCCACCTCCGGTGAACACCGCCACGCCGTACCCATGCTGTCGGGCCGCCTGCGCGAGCATTCGGCCGAGTTGTCCACCTCCGACGATGCCGATCGTGGTTCCGGGACCGAGGGGTGCAGCAGGCATCGGATCAGCGTTCGAGTTCGATCGATCGGACCTGCGCCGCTCGCTCGGCTCGGAAGTCACGAAGCGCTTGCGCGAGTACGCCGTCGTGTCGGGCGAGCATCGCAGCGACAAACAATCCGGCGTTGGTCGCCCCTGCGTCACCGATCGCCATGGTGGCAACCGGCACGCCACCGGGCATCTGGACGATCGACAGTAGGGAGTCCATCCCATTGAGCGACCGACTCTTGATCGGCACCCCGACGACCGGAAGGATCGTGTGGCCGGCAACCATGCCGGGGAGGTGAGCAGCGCCCCCGGCCCCCGCAATGATCGCCTCGAGTCCCCTGCCCTCTGCAGTACGTGCGTATTCGACCATCCAGTCGGGAGATCGATGGGCCGAAACGACGCGGGCCTCGTGTGCGATCCCGAACTGCGCAAGCACATCAGCGGCGCGCGACATCGTGTCCCAGTCGGAGTCACTTCCCATGATCACGCCTACACGCGGATCGTCTGCCACGGAACCCGTTCCTCCCCGGAAGCCCGCTCCAGTCTGCATCCTCGCGCAGTCGGTGAGGCGCGCGTTGGATACGAAGTTGCGCTGATTTTGGGGTCAGTCGACAACGGCGTGCAGGGCAGCGCTCACACGCTCGGCTACGGGATAGTCCCCCGGCTCGAAGATGCGACCGGTAAGCGCTGCGAACGTCTCCTGATACACACCGGCTGTCTGGCGTGAAAGTTGCTCGGGCAACGGCCACGGCTCGTCGCCTGTGGAAGGGTCGAACCCGGCCCGCACGTAGGCGAGCCGCACGAACTCCTTGTCGAGGTTCTCGGGCTCCTCTCCGGCGGCTCGTCGCTCGTCGACGGTCGAGGCCCGCCAAAAGCGAGATGAATCTGGCGTGTGCACTTCATCGATGATCGTGAGCGTGCCCTCGGCGTCGAGACCGAACTCGTATTTGGTGTCGACGAGAACGAGACCGGCTGCGGCCGCCACCCGGCGCCCTCGCTCGAACACGCTCAGCGCGACCGATCGCACCTGGTCCCACAGCTCGACGTCGACGAGTCCCTGCGCGACGATCTCGGACTCGGTGATCGGCTCGTCGTGACCGCCCATCCCCGCTTTGGTGGTGGGGGTGATGACTGCCTCGGGCAGCGCATCGTTCTTGGACATGCCGTCGGGAAAGTCGATGCCATAGATGGTTCGTTGGCCTGCCGCATACGACGTCCACAGCGCGGTCGACGTCGAGCCGGACAGTTGGCCTCGAACGACGACTTCCACGGGCAAGGGCGTGCACTTCTTGCCGATCGTCACGTTCTCGTCGAGTATCTCGACCACATGCGACGGCACGAGGTCGGCGATCTGGTCGAACCACCACGCCGCCAGCTCGTTGAGTACTTGGCCCCGGTACGGCACGGTCCCGAGCACATGGTCGAACGCCGAGAGGCGGTCGGTTGCGATCAATGCGATCGTGTCACCGAGATCGACGATGTCGCGTACCTTGCCGATGGTGAGCGGCCCGAGATCGGCAACAGCTGCGGGGCTCACGCCGGTGAACGGGTGCGCCAGCGCCGGTCCGAGATCGATGGTCATCTGGCGCCGGCGACGAACGCCTCGAACAACGGGAGTCCCGAGCCTCCCTCCGGACCGGAAGGACGCTGCCAATCGAAAACGTGATCCTCCGGATGCGGCATCAGCCCGACGATGGTGCCGCCGTCGTCACAGATCCCGGCGATGTCATTGACCGAACCGTTCGGGTTGGCCGGGTAGACACCGCCGGCGAGGACCGGATCGTTCGAGATCGGACGAGGCCCATCGGCCAGGTACCGGAAGGCCACCAGCCCATCCTCGAGGCGCGCAGCAGTGGACGGATCGGCGACTGCCACACGACCCTCACCGTGCGCCACCGGACACCGGATCGTCATACCGCCGATCGCCCCGAGCCAGCCACTTCGGCATGCGGACTCCACCCGGAGGGTCACCCAACGACACTCGAAGCGTCCCTCGGCGTTCTCGGTGAGCGTCACAGAACGTGGTTCGCCCATCGGGCCGGGGAGCAGGCCTGCCTTCACCAGCACCTGAAAGCCGTTGCAGATGCCGAGCATCGGTTTTCCGTTCTCGGCAGCAAGGGCGAGTTCGTCGGAAAACCACGTACGCAGTTCGAGCGCGAGACGACCCCCCGCCCCCAGCGCATCGCCGTAGCTGAAACCACCCGGCAACAGCACGGATGCGTAATCGGCGATCCGCACCGCACCGCTGCGCAGCTCGTTGACATGCGCGATCCTCGGGTGACCACCGGCAAGTCGGATCGCTTGGGCCGCCTCCTCATCCCGGTTCGTGCCGGAGGCGTGCAGAATCAGCACCGGTGGCCGGCTCACACCACGACTCCGTTCGTGTTGGCGAGAACGGCAGCGTCGAGTGGCACGACCAGCTCGCCCAGGTGGATGGAATCATCGGCGGTCACCGACCCGATTCGGCGGCCGTGCTCTCGGAGGATCGACGACACCACCGAGCGGTCTGCCGGACTGGCCGTCAGGACCAATCGACCGGGTGCTTCGTTGATCAGCGCCGTGGCTGCATCGAGCCCATCAGCCGGTACATCGATGGCCACTCCCAGCCGCGCGGCGATCGCCATCTCGGCCACCGCAACCGCGAGGCCCCCGTCGGAGCAATCGTGGGCTGCCGAAACGAGACCTGCTGCGATGGCGGCGTGGACGGCGCGATAGCGCGGGAGAGGATCCACCAGTGGAGTCGGGACAGTCGTCGCGCCGAGATCGAAGGCTTCCGACGCCAGCGACCCACCCAGTGCCGCCTGGTGCTCACCGACGAACCAGACGTCGTCGTCGACCGCCATGCCGGCCGAGTCGATCGCACGGTGAAGGTCTGGGACGAGCCCGAGTGCCGAGATGAGCAGGGTGCCCGGGATCGCGTTCCCATCGAACTCGTTGAACAGGCTGTCCTTGCCGGAGATGAACGGCATCGCATAGCGGCGCGCACCTTCGGTGCATCCCTGCACGGCTCGGACCAGCGAGCCGAGCCGGTCAGGTTTGGTGGGGTCCCCCCAGCAGAAGTTGTCGAGCACGGCGACCTGGTCGGGATCGCCTCCGACGGCGACCAGGTTCCGGACCGCCTCGTCCATGGCGAGCAACGCCATGGCGTACGGGTCGTGATGTCCGACGGCCGGGCAGATGCCGTTGCTGAGCACGACCGCCTTGGTTCCCACCGTCCCGAGTGGCTTCAGCACAGCAGCATCGGCTGGTCCATCAGCCTCAGGACCGACGTAGGGGCGCACCACTGTCCCACCGCGCACCTCGTGGTCGTATCGGCGAATGATGTCCTCGTTGGAGGCGACGTTGGGATGAGCAAGCAGGCGGAGCACGTGCGACGCATCGAGCGGCGGCACCTCGATGTTGTTCGGTGCCGTGTCGGCCCAGACGGCGCGCATCTCACGTCGGGGAATCCCATCGTGCAGAAAGTCCATCGGAAGGTCGACCACAGGAGTCTCGCCGTAGCGGACCACCAGACGCGCAGAGCCGGTGAACGTCCCGAGATCGGTGATCTCGACATCCCAGGCAGCGCACAGTGCTTCGAGGTCGGCGATGCTGCCCGGGGGCACTGCGATCACGATGCGTTCCTGCGCCTCGCTCAACCAGATCTCCCAGGGCTGGAGGCCGGGGTACTTGAGTGGCACGGCCGACAGGTCGACGTCGACACCCAACTTCTCGCCCATCTCACCGATCGATGACGAGAAACCGCCGGCACCACAATCGGTTATGGCGTGATAGAGCTGGTCATCACGGGCCCGCGAGATGACCTCGATCAGCCCTTTCTCGGTGATCGGATCGCCGATCTGTACCGCAGATCCGACATGGTCGACCGTGGAAGCATCCATGCCCGCCGATGAAAAGGTCGCACCGTGGATGCCGTCGCGCCCCACCCGGCCACCGAGAGAGATGATCCGATCGTCGACCTGTGGCTCGGTCGGGTGAGATCCGTGGGGGAGGATGCCGAGCGCACCGCAGTACACGAGAGGATTGGCTGTGTAGCCCTCGTCATACAGGACCGCGCCATTGACTGTGGGCAATCCGAGCTTGTTGCCGTAGTCGCCGATGCCCGCCACGACACCATCCCGAATCCGTCGAGGGTGCAGCACCCCCTCCGGCAAACGATCCTCGGGCAGGTCCGCCGGCCCGAAGCACAGCACGTCGGTACACGCAATCGGTCGGGCCGAGACACCGATGACGTCGCGAACCACGCCGCCCACCCCGGTGTTGGCGCCGCCAAATGGTTCGAGGGCCGACGGGTGATTGTGCGTCTCCACCTTGAACGCAAGGTCGAACTCGCCGTCGAATGCCACGATGCCGGCATCGTCGACGAACGCAGACCGAAGCCAGGGCGGGTCGAGTTCCTCGGTGACGGACCGGAGCGCAGCGAGCAGGCCGTCATGGTGGGAGTGGGTGACAGTTCCGTCCGCTGCGGTGTGAGTGAGTTCGATCATGGCCCGAAACGTCTTGTGCACACAGTGCTCGGACCATGTCTGCGCGAGCGTCTCGAGTTCGGCGTCGCGGGGGTGTCGACCTTCGGCCGCAAAATGCTGCTGAATCGCCTCCATCTCGGTCAGATCGAGCGACAAGACCCGGTCGTGGCTGAGTCGAAGCAACTCGTCCCCCGACAGGCCCTCGAGCGGGACGGGTTCGACCCGCACGTCGGCTTCGGCCACCCCGGCGAACTCGGCCGGCAACTCGCCCTCGGTCCAGATCTCGATTGTGTCGTTCGCAAGCAAGCGCCGGGTGATGGTCGCAACATCGGCATCGGAAAGCTCGCCCAGAAGGTCATAGCGCCGGGCCGTCACGACTCGGATCTCGGGCAGTCCCATGTTTCGAGCAGCCTGCTCGAGCTCACGAGCGTCGGTATCGGTCGCGCCTGGCATCAACGCCACCTCGACCGCGCGGCCTTCGTGGGGCGTGACACCGTCGACCACGCGCACATCGACGACCGGATCGACGAGCACCTGATCACACAGTTCGGTGAGCTGTTCGAGCGTCACATCACCATCCACATGATGCACCCGGGTGACCCGGCACGCAGTGAGTGCACTCACCCCGACGAGCGGCGCATTCGCAACTACGTGGGCACCTCGGGGGTCATCGGGGGCGGTGACATCGATGCGCACGGTCATTGCGTGGAACCTAGACCGAGGGATGCACGCGCGTGCGGCAATCGGAGACGTTCCCGCGCCCAACGCAACGGGGGTTTGGTTGTCGGCTTCAGGGCACGGAAGATCACGATGGGCCGGGCGATTTCTTGCCTACCGTTGTTCCCATGCGCCGGGATGTTGTCGAGCAGCGCCGCTCGAGTGTGCCGAAGATCAGCTACCCGTCCGACCTTCCGATCGTCGAGCGCCGGCACGAAATCCTCGACACGATCCGCAGCCATCAGGTGGTGGTGATCGCCGGTGAGACCGGGTCGGGCAAGTCCACCCAGATTCCCAAGCTCTGTCTCGAACTCGGGCGCGGTGTCGAAGCCATGATCGGCCACACCCAGCCGAGGCGACTCGCCGCACGTTCGATCGCTGCACGAGTCGCCGACGAAATCGGGACCGGTATCGGCGACCTCGTCGGCTACACCGTCCGCTTCACCGACGAGGTGAGCGATCGCACGCTCGTCAAGGTGATGACGGACGGGATTCTGCTGGCCGAACTCCAACGCGATCCCGACCTCCGCAGATACGACACGGTCATCATCGACGAGGCCCACGAGCGAACGCTCAACATCGATTTCCTGTTGGGGTATCTTCGCCGCCTCGTCGACCGACGAGACGACCTGAAGGTGGTCATCACCTCGGCGACGATCGATACCGAGAAGTTCTCCCGCCACTTCGGCGGTGCCCCGATCATCGAGGTCTCGGGCCGGACCTACCCGGTCGACATTCGCTACCAGCCACTCGGTGACCCCGATGATCCCGACAGCACGCCGATCGATGTGAGCGAGGGCATCGAGCGGGCTGCTCGGACGCTGCTGCGCGAGACCCCAGGCGACGTTCTCTGCTTTCTCCCCGGCGAACGGGAAATCCGGGAAATCCAAGAGCATCTTGGCAACGCGTTGCGTGACGTCGAGGTCCTCCCGCTCTACGCCCGCCTCTCCCCCGCTGAACAGCAGCGCATCTTCGAACGCCACGACAGGCGTCGGATCATCCTCTCGACCAACGTCGCCGAAACCTCACTGACCGTCCCCGGCATCCATGCCGTGGTCGACACCGGCACCGCACGGATCTCCCGGTTCAACCGACGTACCAAAGTCCAGCGCTTGCCGATCGAAGACATCTCGCAGGCCTCCGCCGACCAGCGAGCGGGTCGATGCGGCCGTCTCGGGCCCGGTGTCTGCATCAGACTCTACGACGAGTCTGGCTTTTCGGACCGTGCTGACTTCACCGAACCGGAAGTACAGCGAACGAACCTCGCGTCTGTCGTCTTGCGTATGGCGTCGCTGGGGCTCGGCGACGCAGCGTCGTTTCCGTTCGTCGATCCCCCCGACACCCGAGCGATCCGAGATGGCATCACCTTGCTGGAGGAACTCGATGCAGTCGACCCGAGCCGGGCCGGGACCGACAGCTGGCTCACACCACTCGGACGGCAGCTCGCCTCGATCCCCATCGACCCGAAGCTCGGACGAATGCTTCTCGAAGCAGACGACCAGGGATGTTGTGCCGAAGTGGCCATCATCGTGGCTGGCCTCTCGGTCCAAGACCCGCGGATCCGGCCAACCGGAGCCGGCAGTGGAGCAGCAGCGGAGCGAGCAGCGCTACTCCACGCCCGCTACACCGACGAGTCGTCGGACTTCCTGTCATGGCTGTTGCTGTGGGCACATCTCGAGGCGGAGCGACGCGGACGTTCGGGGAATGGCTTCAAACGGATGTGCCGAGAGGAGTACCTGCATTTTCTCCGGATTCGGGAGTGGCAGGACGTGCATCGTCAGCTCCGTCAGATCGGCTCCGAGCTGGGTCTGCGGTTCAACGACAATCCCGCACACCCTGATGCCGTGCATCGATCACTGCTTTCCGGCCTCCTCGCGCATGTCGGCTTCTATGACCGCGACGCGCAGCAGTATCGCGGCACCCGTGGTGCCCGCTTCGTCGTCGCCAGTGGATCCGCACTCAAGCGTCAAACCCCAGCCTGGCTGATGGCCGCCGAGTTGATCGAAACGAACCACCTTCGGGCTCGGATGGTCGCCCCCATCAACCCACAGTGGCTCGAGCACAGCGCGTCACACCTTCTCCGTTGGGAGTATTCCGACCCATGGTGGAACGCGGAGCGTGGCGCAGCCATGTGCACAGAACGAGCATCGCTCTACGGCCTTCCGGTGATTCCGGACCGGCAGATCAACCTGCACCGAATCGACCCCGATCTGGCCCGACTCCTCTTCATTCGTCACGCCCTCGTGCTCGGGGAATGGGATCACCGTCACGAATTCGTCGATCGCAACAACCGGGTACGTGCAGAGATCTCCCAGCTCGGGGCGCGACTGCGTCGCGACATCGCCATCGCCGAGCACGTGCTCGAGGCTGCATTCGAGCAGCGGATTCCGCCCCACGTGGTGTCGGTCCGCCACTTCGAGAGCTGGTGGAAGACGCATCGACGAGACCATCCCGAGGCGCTCGATCTCACCGCCGACGAGTTGCTGCGCGGCGTCGACCTCGACGGCCTCGATGCCTGTCCCGACCGGTGGCCTTGGGGTGCCCGCTCGTTTCGTGTCGACTACCGATTCGCGCCCACAGCCCCGGATGACGGGATCACGATCGAGATACCGCTCGAGGTCGTCTCCAACGTCGATCCGGCACCGTTCGAGTGGTTGATTCCGTCATTTCGCAACGAACTTGTGGTCGAGTTGCTTCGCACGCTTCCCAAGGAGGCCCGCCGGCCGCTCCTCCCAATCCCGGAGACAGCTGCGGCGATCCTCGCCGAGCTCGAACCCTCTGGTCCACCGCTGCTCGAGCAGTTGGCGACGGCAGTGCGCAGCCGAGGTATCTCTATCAGCCCGCATGACTTCGACGCATCGTCGTTGGCCACCCATCTTCGTCCCCACTTCCGAGTCGTGGACGGTAGTGAAAGCCTGGCCGAGGATGACGATCTCGAGATCCTCAAGGACCATTTTCTGGCCGAGGCACGGGCGTTGCTCGACTCCAGCGTGCACGAGCTCGAGCGAACCGGAGCAACCACCTGGGTATTCGGCCAGCTTCCCCCCACGATCTCGACCGAGCATTTGGGTCAGGTCGTCACGAGCTACCCAGCCCTTGTCGACGAGGGCGACACCGTCGGGCTTCGCCTCTTCGCAACGCCCGAGGAGCAAGCCGATCACATGTGGTTGGGCAACCGCCGCCTGCTCTCGCTGGCTCGCCCTCCGCTCGGTCGGGTTCTGCGCCCGCTGCTCACCGATGAGGTGAAGCTTGTGGTCATGCAAAGTCCGTACGAGGGGCCGCAGGCGTGGTTCGAAGACTGCGTTGTCGCTGCCCTCGACCAGCTCATGGTCGACGCAGGAGGCCCGGCGTGGGACGGTACCCGCCACGCTGAGCTCGTCGCACAGATGCATGACGTTCTCCCCGGCCACGCGCAGTCGGTCGTCCGATCGGCCACCGACCTTCTCCAGCGGTCCACCGAGCTGGCCCGTGACGTGGCGGCCCTCGACAACGATGTCTTTGCTGCCGCCGTGACCGACATCACCCATCAGCACGACCAACTCGTCTACGACGGTTTCATCAGCGCGATCGGGTTCGAGCGACTCGCCGACGTCGAGCGTTACCTCCGCGCGCTGCAGTATCGCGTCGAGCGACTGCCCGACACCCTCGCCAAAGACCGCGACCGGATGTATACGGTTCACCGCATCGAGGCAGAATATGCCGCGCTCGTCGATGAACGCGGTCAAACCGCAGAACTCGAAGAGATCGCCTGGGCTCTTCAAGAACTTCGGGTGAGTGTGTTTGCGCAACCGATCGGCGCAGCGCACCCGGTCAGCTCCAAACGCCTTCGCACTGCCCTGGAGCAGATCCGGCGACACCCTGACGGGTGAAACGACAAGCCGACGCTTCTCGACCGAGAATCTGCTGCCTGACTCGACGACACCGACCGACAGCGCGGCCGGCAACGACTCGTCATGTGTACCCTTAACGGGCGTCGACACCGGTCGACGATGAGGGCTGCCAACGAGCAATGAGTGAAGACACCCAACTGATCACAGATCTTGCCGATGCAGTCCCCGGCGCGCTCTATCGCATCGAATCATCCGCATACGGCGACTGGTCGTTTTCCTATCTGAGCAACGGAATCGAAGCGTTGTACGGCTTCACCGCCAAAGAGGTGCTCGACGATCCGATGGTTCTGAACCGCTGCATGCACGAAGACGACCTGCCGGGCTACGCCCAAGCAAACATCGTCGCGTTCGAGAAGCAGGCCGTGCTCGACTACGAGTACCGGATCACGACCAGGGTTGGCGAGTTACGCTGGGTCGGGCTGAAGGCAGTGCCTCGACAGGTCGATGACGGCACGATCACCTGGACGGGGATCATGCTCGACATCACCAAGCGGAAGCGGACCGAAGAAGCCCTGGCATCGAGTGAACTCCGCTTTCGCACCGTCTTCGAGGAAGCCCCGCAGGGCATCATGTTGCGGGATCAACTCGGCAAGGTGGTCGACGCCAATCCTGCAGCGCTCCGACTCCTCACACAATCGTTGACGGAAGTGCTTTCGCAGCCTGCGATGCAACCGCTGTTCGATGCGATCGCACCGGATGGCTCGTCCATCACAGCCGACGAGCATCCAGATCTGATCGCGCTTCGCACTGGTAAACGCCCGGCCAGCACGGTCATGGGTGCATCCGTTGGTCTTGGAAAGAAAGAGCGGGTCTGGCTCCGAGTGAGCGCAACTCCGATTCTTCGAGATGGGGCGATCGACCGGGTGGTTTCCACACTGGAAGACGTGACCGATGGTGTCGAGCTGACCCGCAAGATGCGACAGGAGGCAGAAACGGACTTTCTCACGAAGCTCCTCAACCGGCGGAGCTTCATGGCTCGGCTCACCGCCGAAGCCGAGCGTCTCACGCTCGACGTTGATCGCTGCTCTGCGGTGTTGGCGATCGATCTCGATCACTTCAAAGCCGTCAATGACTCTTTCGGCCATGCTGCCGGCGATGCGGTGCTGGTCCACGCAGCCGGCGTGATCACCGACAGTGTCCGAGCCAGTGACACCGTCGCCCGGTCCGGGGGCGAAGAGTTTCTCGTACTCCTCCCCGACACGACTCCCGACGGAGCGCTCTCGATCGCCGAGCGAGTACGAGCCGGGTTCGAGGAACGCTCAGCAGAGTACGAAGGTGAACCGATCGCAGTGACTGCCAGCATTGGCCTGAGTCTCCTCGATCGCAACGATGGCGACATCTCCGAGGCACTGATCTACGCCGATGCTGCGCTGTACGAGGCAAAGGCAGCGGGTCGAAACACCGTTGTTGCCGGTTGGCGCTGAACACGCCTGCTGCCGCGGCACGCCTGACCAACGAAGCTGCCAGACGACCTCCGACTCACCAGACACCGCGGTGGACGACCTCGTCGAACGTGCTCCGCCTCCGTCTCGCAGACACCGACGGTCGATCTGGTGCGGCGTGCCCGATCGCAATCCCCCCGATCGCACGCATGCCATCGGGTACACCGAATTCACGTCGAACTGCGTCCTCGTGCTCGAACAGCCCGAACAGCAGGGCGCCGAGGCCGACAGCCTCCACGGCCAACAAGAGGGTCATGGCCGCTGCTCCCCCGTCCACCCACCAGTACGGGACGTCCCATGCGTCTTCCCCGGCACCCAGACCAGTCGACACCTTGTCCGCCTCGCTGTAGCGCCGGACATAGGCCGCGGGTTCGACCCACGGGATGATCAGGACGGGGGCATCGAGGAGCCGGGGCCACGGGAACGTGGGGCGTTTCGCAGGCGGGAGCGTCGTGTCCCAGTAGCGGGCTGTCTGCGTCCCCTCGAGGACCAGAAAGTCGAGTGACGCAGTCTTCCCCGCCGACGGCCCCCGCCGAGCGAGATCGAGCACCAGATCGACGACCTCGGCTCCGACCGGTTCGTCGGTGAAAGACCGGGTCATGCGACGCCGTCGAACGACGCGCTCGAACTCCGGATTCACGCTCGCAACGCTCGTCGGATCAGAGGAGTTTCTCGAGATCTTCAGCCATCGCCCAGCCAAACGCGATGAGTGTGTCGCCGTTGTCGACATCGAGGTGAGCGAACTGACCGGCAACAGCAGGATCGGTCTTCTCGGGCTTCGATGATTCGTGGTCGAGCACAGGGGCCTGGCTTCCATCGCCCCGGGCAGTGAAGGCACGATCTTCGTAGACCGACGCACCGATACCGAACCGCTTGGCCAATCGGCGGCCCCAGGCCCGCTCCTCCCCCGATGCTTTGTGATCAGGTCGGGGAACGATGTCGTCGAGACTCTTGAACGCCTCAAACGCACCCGGATCGTTCATCTGCACACCGATGAGGACGTCTTCGTCAGGAAAGGCGAGGACGGCTCGCCGCATCTGGTCGGTCATGACCGCCCGCAGAACGGTGTCGCGCTTGGTGTTACGACAGATGTGGCCTGCCCCGACGAGGACCGACGGAGTACCACCGATGCGTTCGAG
Organism: Actinomycetota bacterium; assembly: GCA_029979265.1. GTDB lineage: Bacteria > Actinomycetota > Acidimicrobiia > Acidimicrobiales > Aldehydirespiratoraceae > UBA11606. Next base: position 140,941 of record JAPOHW010000006.1, read on the forward strand.
CGTGCAGAACGAAAAACCCCGAACCTTGCCACCCTCGGTGGCGACCGTGCACAGGACCCACGCCTCGGCCTGCTTGGAAAGTTGACCGACCTCGAAGGCATTCGGGGAGTCGGTGCACAGGTCGGCCATTTCGGCCAGCTCTGCGTCGCTCAGCGCCGTGCAGTCCTTGGTCTCGACCTCGATAGCCATGCGTTTCGTCCCCACTCGCTCGCCCAAATCCGATCATTCAGTCTCAGCCCTGTGGACAAATTTCGCAACCTGGGAAGCAAGGATCTGCCCCACAGCTGAGCCGATCGCTGGAGTGGCTGACACCAGGCATCCATGGTCGCCAGGTCGGGGTCCCCGACCTTCAGACCAAGATCGCGTCGGGACCGAAGACAACCCGAAGCTCGGCGACCACCCCGTTGGCACTGTCGACGGCGAACTCGTCGGGCAACCGCAAGATCTGACGATCGCTCAGATGAACCTCGACCGGGGCGTCGCCAGGGTGCGCTGAGAGGATCGATTTCAGTTCATCGATCCTCTCTGGTCGCTGGTTCTCCGGTGAGAGCCGCAATCGGACCGGCTGATTGTCGGACAGATCTTCGACGACCTCGATGTCTTGAGCGAAGAGCTTGGGGAGATCGTCGCTGTTCTCGACTCGGCCTCGGATCATCACGATCGCGTCATCTCGAAGTTTCGGACCGTGCTCCTGCATCGTTCGCGGGAACACCATGACTTCGATCGTGCCCTCGAGGTCTTCGAGCTCGAGGACTGCCATCAGGTCACCCTTCCGGGTCCACTTTCGTTGGAGGTTGGTGATGACACCACCGACCTTGACGATCGCGCCATCGGGCAGCTCGACCACGCCGGCGATCCCGGTATCGGCCTTGCGGCGAACTTGGGCCTCGAAGCCGAGCAACGGATGGTCGGAGATGTAGAGGCCGAGCATCTCTTTTTCGTTGGCCAGCCGAGGCATCTTGTCGAATTCGATTTCCGGCACTGCCGGACGCTCATCGAACGCTGGTCCGCCGTCCAGATCGCCGAACAGCGACATCACGCCCATGTCGTGCTCCTTGCGGCGCTGGACGGTGAGGTCGATGATCTGCTCGTACACCTGGAGCAGACCCTTGCGAGGGTGGCCGAGCGAATCGAAGGCCCCTCCTTTGATGAGCGACTCGATTGTCCGCTTGTTGAGCGCATCGATCTCGACCCGCTCGACGAAATCGACGAACGACTCGAACGGACCATGCGCTTCACGCGCTGCGATGATCTTCTCGACGACTCCCTCTCCGACGTTTCGTATGGCGGATAGCCCGAAGACGATGTTGCCCGGCGAGACCTCCCCCTTGGTTTTGCTTCCCGGCGCATACGGGCCCCCGTCCCACGCAGGATTCGGGACCGGCGTGAAGTCCGACTCGGACCGGTTGATGTCGGGTACCTCCACGGTGATGCCCATCAGACGACATTCATTCAGGTAGACCGCAGCAGATTCGAGCTTGCTCTTCACCGACGTGAGCAGTGCCGAGAGGTATTCGATCGGGTGGTTCGCCTTCAGGTAGGCGATCTGGTACGCCACGTAGCCATAGCCGTAGGAGTGGGACTTGTTGAAGGCGTAGTCGGCGAATTGGGCGATGATGTCGAACATCGTGACGGCCAGTGCATGCTCGTAGCCGTTCGCGACCACACCATCGGTGAACTTCTGCCGCTCCTTTTCCATCGCCTCACGGATCTTCTTGCCCATCGCCTTGCGAAGCGAGTCCGCTTCGGCGAGCGAATAGCCGGCGAACTTCTGCGCCATTCGCATGACGCTCTCCTGGTAGATCATCAACCCGTAGGTGTCCCCGAGGAGTTCCTCGGCGTCCGGGTGGATGAACTCGATCGGCTTCCGTCCGTTCTTGCGGTCGGCGTAATCGTTGTGCATGTTCGCCGCCATCGGACCGGGGCGATAGAGCGCAACGAGCGCGGCGACATCGTCGAAGCTGGTAGGCGCCAAGGAACGAATCAACGCCCGCATCGGTGCCGATTCGAGCTGGAAGACACCGATGGTGTCACCCCGCTTGAGCAATTCGAATGTTGCTTCGTCGTCGAGTTCGATCGCGTCGATGTCGAGGTCGACACCCTTCATGTCTTTGATGAGTTCGAGGCAATCAGAGATGACGTCGAGGTTTCGAAGCCCGAGGAAGTCCATCTTGAGCAGGCCGAGGTCCTCTACACCGTGCATCTCGTACTGGGTGACGACAGGTGCTTCCTCGATCGGCTTGCCGGCCTCGGGTTTGCGCTGGATCGGGAGATACTCGGTCAGCGGATCGTTGGTGATCACCACCGCAGCCGCATGGATACCGTCCTGGCGGCGCAGACCTTCGAGCCCCTTGGCCACGTCGACAACTCGGGCGACATCGGCATCTGCAGCAACCATGTCCCGCAGCTCACTCGCCGATCTGAAACCGTCGATGTACTTCGGGTGCTCCTCGAAGCAGTACTTGAGCGGCGTGTCACGCCCCATGACGAGCGGGGGCATCGCTTTGGCGACCTTGTCGCCGAGGGAATAGGGATACCCGAGCACTCGCGCAGCATCACGCACCGCCGCACGCGCCTTGATCTGGCTGAAGGTGACGATTTGAGCGACGCAGTCTCGACCGTACCTGTCCGCTGCGTAGCGAATCATCGTGTCTCGATAGCGGGTGTCGAAGTCCATGTCGATGTCGGGCATCGAGACGCGGGACGGATTCAAGAAACGCTCGAACAGCAGGTCGTACTTGATCGGGTCGAGATCGGTGATCCACAGGGTGTAGGCGACTGCGCATCCTGCGGCAGAGCCACGACCCGGTCCAACCCGAATGCCGTTGTCCCGGGCGAATCTGATGAGATCCCACGTGATGAGGAAGTAGGCCGAGAACCCCATGTTGTCGATGACACCGAGCTCATAGTCGAGCCGTTCGGTGATCTCGGCACCGAGGCTTACCCCCCAACGCCGATGGGCGCCCTGATACGTGAGGTGACGGAGATACTCGGTGTCGGTGGCGAAGCCCTCGGGAAGTGGGAACTCCGGAAGCTTGGGTTTGCCGAATTCGATCTCGACGTCGCAGCGCTCCGCGATCCAGAGCGTGTTGTCGCACGACTCGGGCACCTCTGCGAACAGCCGACGCATCTCACCCGCCGACTTGATGTAGTGGCCATCACCGTGAAACGTGAAGCGATCGGCGTCCGACAGCAGTGAGCCGGTCTGCACGCAGAGCAGGGCGTCGTGAGCTTCTGCATCGTGCTGGTGGGTGTAGTGGGAGTCGTTCGTGGCGAGAATCGGTGCCTTGATCTTCTTTGCGATCTCGAGGAGCTGCGGATTGGTCGTGCGCTGCTCCGGAATCCCCTGGTCCTGCAGCTCGATGAAGAAGTTGTCGCGACCGTAGATGTCTTGAAATCGAGCGGCGTGCTCGAGCGCTGCATCCTGGTTGCCGTTCATGAGCGACTGCAAGACGTGACCGCCGAGGCACCCGGAGGTGGCGATGATGCCTTCGGCATGTTCGGCCATGGTCTCCCAGTCCGCTCTCGGCTTGTAGTGGAAGCCGTCGAGATACGCCTTCGACGAGAGATGAATGAGGTTCTGATAGCCGGTGTTGTTCTCCGCCAGCATGATGGCGTGGTAGTAGAGCTTCTTGCCGCCACCGACATCGCCACCGGAGTCATCGGATTTCCCACGTCGGCTCGGCCGCTCGTGCCGGCTCTCGTGGGCGAGGTACATCTCAGTACCGATGACCGGGTTGATCCCTGCGTCTTTGCAGCCTCGGTAGAAGTCGAGAACGCCGTACATGTTGCCATGGTCCGTGATCGCCATCGCCGGCTGACCATCGGCTACCGCAGCTGCGATCGCCTCGTCGAGGCGCGAGGCACCGTCGAGCATCGAGTACTCGGTGTGAACGTGAAGATGAGCGAACGAGTCCGCCACGCACTGCTCCTGGCTGCTTGTGGACACGGCTGTGGATACCGTGTGGACGAATCACACGGCTGTGATTTCGACCATAGCCTTCCCAACGCCCCGTGACCAGTGGCCCGTAAGCTCCTGGTGTTCCGATGCCTGCCCCTCTCCTACCCTGCCCAACCGACAACCCTGATTCGGCCGTCATCGAGCGAGCCGCATCGGTGCTGCGGGCCGGCGGCCTGGTCGCGATCCCGACCGAGACGGTGTACGGCCTTGGTGCAAATGCGCTCGACACCGCCGCCGTGGCGTCGATCTTCACGGCCAAGGGGCGCCCCTCGTCCGATCCGCTGATCGTGCATATCGATACTTTGGCGATGGCACCTCAGGTCGTGGACGGGGACTTCCCGACGCCAGCTCGCATCCTCGCCGATGCGTACTGGCCGGGCCCCCTCACCCTGGTACTTCCTCGTCACCCGACCGTCCCCGCTGCAGTGGCGAGTGGTCTGCCGCTGGTTGGTGTTCGCTGCCCCGCTCATCCCACGGCGCAGGCGATCATCTCTGCTGCAGGTGTTCCGATCGCCGCGCCGAGTGCAAACCGTTTCGGTCGAATCAGCCCGACGCGAGCGAGTCACGTAGCGGCCGAACTCGGCGACCGGATCGATCTGATCGTCGATTCCGGTCCCTGTAGCGCCGGTGTCGAGTCGACGGTCGTCTCCTTCGACGGTGACATGGCCGTCGTCCTTCGGCATGGCGCGATCCCCCTCGAGTCGATCGCGAGCCATGTCGCCGTCCGTTCGATCGACACGACCAGCGACACCGCGATTGCCTCTCCCGGACACGACGAACGCCACTACTCCCCCGGCATCCCGACCACGACCGTGATCGCAGGATTCGATCCATCACACGCCCCACCGGGGAACGTTCGCTATCTCGGCTACGAGGGAGAGGAACCTGAGCTTCCTGCGGGATGGTCGTTCGTTCCGCTCGGATCGCGCAGCGACCTGGACGCCATCGCCCACGATCTCTACGACGTTCTTCGTCGAGCCGACGTTGCGGCACCAACCCGAATCATCGCCGAACTGACCGGAGAAGCCGGGATCGGTCGTGCCATCGACGACCGCTTGAGCCGCGCAGGGTCGAGTCGGATCGCGCGATCGGTCGCCGACCTCTAGAGGTAGGTACCGGGACGGGGATCACCGGCCGTCGGCTCGCCCGAACCGATCTCGGCCCGCATGGACTGGAGCTGCTGCTGGGCTGCCATCTGCTGGGCGAACAACATTGCCTGCATCCCCTGGACCAACCCTTCCAGCCAACCGACGAGCTGCGCCTTTGCGATCTGGAGCTCTGCTGCGGTTGGGGTCTCGTCTCCGCTGAACGGCAGGGCCAGTCGCCCCAGCTCGTCGGCCAGGTCGGGAGAGAGCGCGGAACTGAGTTCGCCGACGGAGCGACCGTAGATCTCGCGGAGACGGTCTCGGCTCGGGACGTCGAGATCCGCCGAGCGCAGTTCGTCCAGGAGCTGGCGCATCATCGCACCGATTCGCATCACCTTGGCCGGGTGATCGATCGTCTCGTCGATCGCCGCTTCGGCCTCCGCAGGATCGACCACCTCCACTTCGGGCCGTTCGACATCGGGACGCGGGGGCTGCGGGTCGGCTGGATCAACAGGGGAGCTCACGGGAATGGTTCCTCATCGGGTTCGGTGGTCAGGACAGGTGACAAAGCATCGGAACATGCATCTCGGCTTCGCTGAGCGAGCCGTGGCGGCCGATCAACCAGTGTGGCGTCGCATCGGCCCGATCGGCGAAGAACCAGTGATCACGCGCCGCCACCGCAACATCACCCAGCCGCGTTCGCGCTGCGTCGGACACGACAGGACCGAGCCATCGCTCGTCGATCGCTTGCTCCACCGAGACGATCCATGCGCGGTCTGCGTGATGATGCTTCGAGACGTCGAGGAGATCTCGGGCTCGACCGGGCTTCGCGTGCAGCCACCGGAATCTGGCTTCGCCTGACGATCGATCCGTCAGCGCCCAGACGTCATCATGCAGTTCGCTGTGACCGTCAGTGCAGTCGACGAGCCCATGGTCGGCGGTCACCACCACAGCCACCCCGCGAGGCAGCGCCATCACAAGATCGCCAATCATGCGATCGACCGTCGTCAGCTCGGCCCGATAGTGCTCGCCGAAGCCGAACTCATGCGCAATCTTGTCGATCCCGTCGTAGTAGGCGTAGACGAAGGGCTCCCCGGCAGCGACGGCTCGACGAACCTCGACGGGAAGTGTCGGCAACGTCCGCCAATTCTGCTGCCGAGTTCCGCGCAAGTGGGCTCGAGTGAAGCCTGTCCTCTGAAACGGCGAGTTCTGGACCACGACGGGTCGTTCGCCGAAGAACGGTTCGACCGCCTGGAACGATTCGGGCACAATCCGGTCGCGGGCGTCGCCGGACGGCGTTCGCCACGACAGACAGTTGAGGTTCTCCCCCTCGACGTCGACCCGGTACCCGACAACCCCGTGCTCCCCGGGAGCAGATCCGGTTGTGATCGAGGTGAGGGCTGCGCTGGTGGTCGATGGAGCGACCGTGGTGATCGGACCGCCTTCGAGGGCCGAGAGCGTTGGAGCGAGCGACGAGAACTGCTGAAGCTGATGCCACCCCAAGCCATCGATCACAACCAGTACCACCGCAGAAGCATCGACGAGCGATGCAGGAGCCACCGACGGCAGCCGCTCCGCACCGATCAGCCCCGGGACGAGCTGTGTCACACACCCATCGGCCCAGTCGGGCAGCACCGGATCGTCGACGAGCATTGGCCGATGCTACCGAGGCCGCTCGGCCCACCGCGCGCCGGGGCCAGGCTCTAGAGTCCACCCGATGCGTGTCTCGACTCGTGGTGACTATGCGGCGAGGGCTCTGTTGTCGCTTGCGCTGCATCCCGAGTCCTCTCCCACCTCCGTGCGCGAGATCGCAGAACGCACCGTGCTCCCGCAGCCCTACCTCGAGCAGATTCTCCTTGCGCTGAAGGGTGCAGGTCTCGTTCACTCTAAGCGCGGGGTCGGCGGGGGCTACGTCCTGGCCCGTGATGCCGGCGAGATCCGACTCTCCGAGATCATTCGAGCAGTCGACGGTCCCATCACCGCCGGAGATTTCGCCGAACCGCACACCGACGAGGCGTGCAATCACGAGGGGCAATGCGTCTTGCTCACCATTTGGGGCGCCGCCGGGTCACACATGCGTGAGTTCCTCGATTCGTTCTCACTCGCCGACATTGCCGACATGGCGCTGGGCGACTCGCCCTGGCCATCCTGACTCGTCAACGACATCCGGCGAGAAGTTCCGCAAGGTCAGCGGGTAGCGGCGCCTCGGCTTCGAGCAGAACGCCTGAACGGGGGTGCGTGAAACGCAAAAGGCGCGCATGCAAGAACGGTCGACCCGGATCGAGGCCGGGTCGACCGCCGTCGTAGTCGCGGTCGCCAACGATCGGGTGCCCGATCGCTCGCAGGTGCACACGTATCTGGTGTGTGCGACCTGTTTCCAGTCGACAATCGAGCAGCGCCGTCGTCACCGGGACGGTGTGGCGGACGAGCACCGAGTAGTGAGTGACCGCAGGACGGCCATCGGGTGTGACGGTCATCCGCGTCGGGTGGCGGGTGGAGCGACCGATCGGTGCATCGATCGTCCCGCTGTCGCGCTCGGGCTGACCCCACACCAGAGCCTGATACACCCGCTCCGGTTCGTGCGCTGCCAACTGACCGACGAGAACGTCGTACGCCTCTGAGGTACGGGCGACCATCATCACCCCCGACGTTCCCCGATCGAGACGATGGACGATCCCAGGACGGTGCCGCTCGCCGACCTCGGCCATCTCGGGATAGCGACTGAGCAGGCCGTTCACGAGTGTGCCTGCTCGCTGGCCCGCTCCAGGGTGAACGACCACGCCAGCGGGCTTGTCGATCACGATCACGTCAGCATCCTCGTGCACCACCGAGAACCGAACACCGGGGTCGGGCTGTGGCCGCTCGTCGGCCAACGGCTGCAGTTCGACCACGATCCGGTCGTCGAGGTCGATCCGCAGCGAAGCGGATGGAACCGTTTGGCCGTTGCGTGTGACGTGCCCGTCTGTGATGAGGGCCTTCACGCGTGCGCGGCTCTCACCAGTGACTGCAGCAACGAACCGATCGACACGATCACCGTCGAATGCTGCCGGAACCGTCTCTTCGATCCTCTCGACCATGTGGGAGCTCCGAACTGCCGATCACAGCCGGCCGAGTCCACCAACCTTGTACTCGACTCGTTCAGCTGCCCATGGGATCGCCTTGAGGCGCTCTTGGGGAATCGCGAGGCCCGAGGCGGTGCAGATTCCGTAGGTACCGGCCTCGATGCGCGCAAGGGCTGCGTCGATCTGTTCGACGGCTTGGCGAGCCTGGGCCGACAGGGCCAGATCGCGCTCGCGCTCGACGGCGAGCGTGTCGCCTTCGCCTGACTCCTCGTCGAACTGGACATCGCCCGGCTCGCGTCCCTCGATCAGGGCGTCGGCCTCGGCCCGGTAGTTCTCCTCGGAGTGGAGGTACTTGGCCCGCTCCTCCAGTAGTCGCGTCTCCATCTGAGCGACGAACTTTTTCCCGAACGGTGACTTCTTGGCTGGCGCCTTCTTGACGGCCTTCTGCACCGCCGCCTTCTTGGCCGGCGCCTTCTTCACCGCCGCCTTCTTGGCCGGCGCCTTCTTCACCGCCGCCTTCTTGGCCGGCGCCTTCTTCACCGCCGCCTTCTTGGC
>JAPOHW010000006.1:149702-158673 GCA_029979265.1 Actinomycetota bacterium
CCGGCGCCTTCTTGACGGCTTTCTTCGCTGCCGCTTTCTTCGCGACCTTCTTCGCCGCCGCCTTCTTCACCTTGGCCATCACGAGGTCCCTTCGGTCCCGTTCCCCATCGACGACGGGGTTCGCGAGGCGAGAAGTGTAGAGGTAGACGCCGAGATCTCGGCGGATCGTTGCGCGATTTCGCTACTCAGCGACGATGCGGGAACCACGAGCGGCTCCCTTCATCGTCCCCATCGTCGAAAAAGGCGGCCAGGGCCTCGTCGTCGATCTCCTCGGAGTCCCCGCGGGCGACAGCTTCGCGCAATTGCTCGAGAAACGGATCAGCTGCGGTGGTCGCCACTGATCCCGCCGATTCTTCGAGGAGTTGTGCATCATGAATCACCGCAACCGATTCGCTGCTGGGCTCGCGCTCGATGGAAGGGTCCGGACGCCATCCGTCGGAGAAGTCCCCGCCATCGAGATCAGCCGCCGTCACAAAGAGCGGTGGTGCATGCTCTTCGGTCGCCGAGGGTTCCGTCGCTGGGAAAACTGGCGCCACATCACTCGCAAGGAGCGGACGCAACGTGTCGGCGTCGTCGGGCTCGGGCTCCCCCACCACATCTGCGTCGCCCATCCAATCGTCAACGGCATCGTCCGTACCAGCACCTTCGAGCAGCTGCTGTTCATCGACGTCGTCCTGCGGCTCTGCCGCGCCCATGGGATCGGCGATCGGCTCGAACTCCGCTGTCTGCTCGGTGGCCCCACCTTGCATCGCCGATTCGTCGAGTACTGCCGGAGCGACGGTACCGCTCAATGCGGGCATCGCAGGCACTCGGAACAACTCAGGAGACTCGAGCAAATCGGACAGGCCGACCAGCGAAGAAGCGAGGATCGATCTGCACTCCTCCAGATGCCGCTCCAAGATGTCGATGTCTTCGGTGAGGAATGCACGGTGCTGCTCGAGTTCGGCGATCGCCTCGCTCACCCGGGCACGCTCGTGCGCAATCGCCTCCGCCGCAGCTGCCTCGGCCGCGGCGGCGGCACGTCGACGGTCGGTTTCGACCTCCGCCCGGACCCGGGACGCATGCTCATCGGCCTCGGAACGAACCGCCACTGCCTCGGCCTGAGCTCGATCGAGCAGCGCCGCAGCCTCATCCTGAGCTTCCGCCACGGCCGCATCGGCCGTGCGCTGAGCCAGCACCAACACTCGCGACACCATCTCCGCACTGTCGGTTTCCGCTGGATTCTCCGCCTTGCGGGCTTCAGCCGCATCCACGCGCTGCTGCAGTTCGGTGATCCGACCCTGAGCCGCTGCGACCGCTCGAGCAACACGACCGACGTAGGCGTCGACCTCAGCCACGTCATAGCCCCTGAAACGCTCGCGGAACTCGACATCTTGGAACAGCGGAGACAGTTCGTCCATCTCTCAATCCTACGAGACGCGCAACTGACGGTGAGGGACCACGTTGTGTGCTGCAACCACCACGATCCTCAAAGACTGCAGACGAGGGGAAGGATCACGAGGTTGATTGCGAAGATTACGATCAGCACCGAGAGATCCAGTGCAACATTGCCGATCCGTAGCGGCGGGATCGCTCGCCGCAGCGGTTGCAGGATCGGGTCGGTCACCAGGTAGAGGAAGCCCGCCACAGTCGCCATCGACCCGTTGGGATCGATCGGGAACCACGACAGAAGAATCCGCCCGATCAACATCAGGAAGTACAGCCATACGAGCGTGCAAAGAATCGATCCGATGATCATGGCTGCTACTCGAAGCTGCGGCGATCAGCTTCAGCGATGTCAACGTCTGCCGGTGAGAGCAGGTACACCGTTTCGGTGATGCGATCCATCTTGCCGTCGAGCGCATAACAGAGCCCGCTGGCGAAATCGATCAGTCGTCGACGCAAATCGAGCTCCGCCCCTTGGATGTTGACGATGACAGGCTGTCCACTCTTGAAACGATCACCGATGCCCTGGGCATCGTTGAACGTTGTGGGTGCGAGATGGTGAGGGGTTGCCGTCCGGTTTTCGACGATCCGCACGGCGTTCTTTGCACCCGAGGAAGGGTCGGAGGCTGCAACGGCAGGTTCGGGGCTCGCAGTTGGGCGAGCGCGATCCACCGGCTCCACCACTCGGACAGACCCAGACCGCCCCGGATCGATCGGCCGGACGGTCCTCGACTGCACCACAGGGCGGGAATCGGAGACGACCCGACCCCCCGAAGGTGTTGCGGGATCGTCAGCCGCATTCGGTGCGTAGGCGTCGAACGCGTCGTACTCCTCGTCGGGACCGAGGCCCAGATAGATCAACGTTTTCTTCAACATGGACACCGTTCGCCTCCCTGTCGAAACAGTAGTCCCCGCGGTCGTGTCGTCGGTGGCACTAGCGCGGTGCCCGTTCACCGAACAACTGTGTCCCGACTCGGATCATCGTGGAGCCCTCGTCGATTGCGATCTCGAGGTCAGCGGTCATACCCATGCAGCAGTGCCGCAGCCCGTGCGCATCGACAAGCGAACGCAACTGTCGAAAGCCGGGGCGGGCTGCCGCTGGCTCCGCCAAGATCGCCACTCCCATGAGACCGATGACGTCGAGACCCAGTTCGCGCGAGTGATCGAGAAGCATGGCGAGGTCCTGCGGATCGACGCCTGCCTTCGTCGCCTCACCCGAGATGTCGACCTGCACCATGATGCGCGCATTCGGCGCCCGGTTGGCGATCTCGGAGGCAAGCTCGGGCCGATCGACCGACTGCCAGACGTCGACATGGGGCGCCAAGCGCCGCACCTTGTTGCGTTGCAGTTGCCCGATGAAGTGCAGCGTGGGGGTTCCGGTGACATCGGGGAGTTTGGCCAGCGTCTCCTGTGCGTAACTTTCGCCGACATCGTCGAATCCTGCTGCGATCGCAGCATCGATCGCTCCGGCATCGAAGGTCTTGGTGACGGCCACCACGGTGACGTCATCGCCGCCTGCATCAGCGATGCGGGCGCGTAACGCTGCCGCACGGTTCGCGACCTCGGTCGGATCGACCGGCGTCACGAACTCACCATTCGAACAGCAGTGATTTGACGGCCCTCATCGCGTCGCACCCGATGCGAGAAGTACATGTCGTCGGCGGTGTCGATCCCGAGATCGTCGATATGGCCAACGCCGGCCGCAGCAAGGGCACAAGACGCTGCGGCGACCATGTCGAGCGCAAGCATCCCGGATGCAGTCGTCGAACGGACCGAACCACCAACCGCCGCCTCGACCCGCGCAAGATCGGCCTCACCGAATGGGTACGACATCGCGCGAATGCACGGACCAATCATGGCACTCGGACTCCCCCCGCCCAGTGCCGCGACTGCTTCGACCGCATTGGAAAGAACGCCTTCCACGAGACCTCGCCACCCGGCGTGCGCCACCCCGACCACGCCATCACCCACGAGCACGACGGGAACGCAGTCAGCTGTCTGCACGCACAGCACGGCACCGAACGATCCGGTAACCGAGGCATCAGCCTCGTCTCCCGCTCTGGCCCCGGGATGGTCGACAACGGCAACCCTCGATCCGTGGACCTGGCGAAGCCACGTCCACGAACCATCGAACACCTGATGCCTCAAGTCGTCGTGCGCACGATCGACGTGGAAATCGCCATCGTCACGATCGGTGAACGCAATCTCCGCAACGGCGTTGGCACCGGCGGGAACACGCCGGAACCGCACGGTCGTGCCTACTTGAGGAACGATGGGACGTCGAAGTCGTCATCGCCCAGATCGAGGACATCCTCTTCATCGCTGGCGAACACGTCTGCGATACGGGTCTCACCGATCACCTTGTCAAGTTCTGCGACAACGGAAGCGGAGCCGGACGAGGCCCCCGACCGGACCCCCCCATCGTCCCAACGGTCAAAGCCAGCCGCGATCACCGTCACACGCACGTCGTCACCCATCTCATCGTCGATCACCGCCCCGAAGATGATGTTTGCGTCCTGATGCGCCACGCCATGGATGATTTCGGCTGCCTCGTTCACCTCGAGCAAACCAAGGTCGGGGCCACCGGAGATGTTGAGCAGGATGCCTCGGGCATTTTCGATCGAAGCCTCCAGCAGCGGACTGGAAATCGCAGACCGAGCAGCAGCAACCGCTCGTCCCTCGCCCTGTCCGTTCCCGATTCCCATGAGAGCTGACCCGGCGTCGGTCATGACGGTGCGCACGTCGGCGAAGTCGGTGTTGATCAGGCCCGGTGTCGTGATGAGGTCGGTGATGCCCTGCACCCCTTGCAGCAGGATCTCATCGGCCAGCTTGAAGGCGTTGAGAACCGATGTGTCGTTCGTTGCGACCGAAAGGAGGCGGTCATTCGGGATGACGATGAGGGTGTCGACCTTCTCCTTCAGCTTCTGGATGCCCTGCTCGGCCTGCACCGAGCGGCGGCGCCCCTCGAACGCAAAGGGGCGAGTGACCACACCGATGGTCAGTGCTCCCTGACTCTTCGCGATCTCGGCAATGACCGGCGCAGCGCCGGTGCCGGTGCCGCCGCCTTTGCCTGCGGTGATGAACACCATGTCGGCGCCGGCGAGCGATTCCCGGATCTCGTCGATGTGTTCTTCCGCAGCCTGTTTCCCGACGTCGGGATCGGAGCCGGCACCCAGCCCCCGAGTGAGATCTCGGCCGATATCGAGCTTTTCGTCGGCATCACTCATCAGGAGCGCCTGCGCATCGGTGTTGGCTGCGATGAACTCCACGCCTTTCAGGCCAGCATCGATCATGCGGTTGACGGCGTTGACACCACCACCACCGACACCGACAACTTTGATGACGGCGAGATAATTCTGAGGATCTGACATCACGTTGGGCACCTCACGGGGAGCGATCTGGTTGCGCAGTACCGCACGGTAAACGGTACACCTGCGCAGCAACCGGCGACGGTATACCTGACAGGGCACGCGTGTGCGGACACTGAGCAAACGGGCCGGGTCACGGCAGCGATGGCGAGGCGGCAACTCCCTCGTCGCACGCCGGGTCGCGCTTGGCCAGAGGAATGTCGGCCACTCGGAGATCGAATTTGGCGACGCACGCAAGATCGACCGACGCAAGGAGCGCCCGAAGCGCCTCGAGTTTCTCGGGCAAGGACCGAGTGTCGCCGAGATCGGCCACAGCAGACCCGACGAGGTCGATCTCCAGTCCTTCGTCACCGGGTCCAAAACCAACCGTCTCGATCCACGGCTCAAGATCAGCGGGAATGATCTGTATCAGCTCGACAAGCGGAAGGGCCTGCGTCTGCACGTCTCCGAGCTCACCGTTCGCACCAATCGCGATTATGAACAGGTCCACGGAACCGTCGGTGACCTCGTCGATCGCAACACCGTCAGCGTCGACGAGCACGGCTGGCCTGTCCCCGACGCGTAGCGCTGCGACCGGGATCCGTCGAATCACGTCGATCGTGACCCCGGCCGGCCAGTTGCGCACGACAGATGCCGACCGAACCCACGGGATTGCCTCGACGGACCGGGTCGCCGACGAGAGGTCGAGTTCGATCATGGGCGTGCCAGTCTCCAGTCGTGCGGCACCGCGCACCACCTCAGCCTCGCTCCCGTCTGCACCAGCAACCCGTATCTCGTCGAGGTCGAGCAGGGAGCTCTGAGTCAAGGCGTAGCCGCCACCGACCGCAGCACCGACGACGAGCACGGTCAGGACGACGCGGAGCCGGCGCCGCCCCTCGGCGCGTCGAACCGCAATCCGCCGTTGGCGCAGCCGCGGGTCCATGGCCTTACGACCGCCACGGCAACTCGTCGTCAGAAAATCCGACGAGATGGGTCTCAGGGTGAAGGGTGATGCCATGGGCGTACTCGACCAGCATTCGGACATCGATCATGACCTGGAGGACGTCGGCGGCAACACCACCCTCGTCGGCCTGGATGAAGTTGGCGTGCTTCGTGGAGACCTCGGCGGTTCCAACCCGAAGACCCTTGCCCCCAGCAGCCTCGATGAGTTGACCGGCGCTGGCGCCGTCGGGGTTCGTGAAGACCGAGCCTGCGTTCTGCCCACCGGGTTGATTGGCACGTCGCCATTGCACGATCTCGGCCATCGCGGCCTGCCCCTTGCGTTCGTCACCGGGGGTAAGGCCCAGCCGACAACCGACCACGAGATGATCGGGGGTGAGATTGCTGTCCCGGTAGCGGAGATCGAGGTCGGCCGCAGGCACGATGGTGCGCTCCCCCACCCGCAAGTCGACGACATCGGCGTCGAGCACGGAGTCGACCATCTCTGCCCCGTGTCCACCGGCGTTCATGCGTACAGCGCCGCCGATCGAACCAGGCACACCGACCGCCCACTCGAAACCGGTGAGTCCGTAGCCAACGGTCGTGCGCGCAACCACCGGCAACTTCGCAGCAGCACCCGCAACGACCGTGGTCTCGTCGACCAAAGCGATACCGACGTAATCGCCCGCCATGTGAACGACAATGCCCGCGAACCCGCGGTCTGCAACCAGAAGATTCGAGCCGCGCCCGATGGTCATCGCCGGCACACCAGTTCCGGCAAGCGTGGAAGCCAGTCGGCTCAACGACTCATGGTCGTCGACGACGACCATGGCGGCGGCTCGTCCACCGACCCGGTACGTCGTGTGCGCCCCGAACGGGGCGTCGACGAGGACTCGATCGCCCAAGGCGGCCACGAGACGCTCGACGACACGATCGACGTCGCTCATGCCACTCCCGGGACATCGATCCGGCTGATCACCTGGTCCGGCAGTCCAGTCAGGTCTCCGGCACCGAGGGTGAGACAGAGGTCGCCGGGCCGGAGGCGGTCGACGAGCCATGATGCAACATCGTCGAGTCGGGGCATCCAGGCGACCGAGGCCCATGGGTTTGCGTCGAGCACTGCGTCGACGACGAGTTTGCCGGTCACGCCCGGGCGGGGGGTCTCCCCAGAGGGATAGATGTCGGTCACGACGGTGGTGTCGGCCCCGTCGAAGCACGTCGCAAAGTCTCGCCACAGCGCGGCGGTACGGCTGTACCGATGCGGCTGGAAGACACACACAATGCGATCCCATCCACCATCGGCGGCAGCCTGGATCACAGCTTCGACTTCGGTGGGCAGGTGGGCGTAGTCGTCTACGAACGTGATGCCATTGACCACGCCGCGAAACTCGAAACGTCGGGCGACCCCGCCGAACCTTCCGAGGGCTCGGGCGGCATCGGTTGCGTCGGCTCCGATCACCAGGCAGGTCACGATGGCAGCGGCTGCATTTCGGGCGTTGTGCAACCCGGGGGTCGGTAGTTCGACACGGGCGATGTCTTCGGTGCCGTGCACGAGCCGAAAGGAGATCGACGCTCGTGACCGTTCAACGTCGACCATTCGGTAGTCGGCATCGGCGGCGGTACCGAAGGTGACGCCGGGGACGGCCGTCGACAGACGTCGGGCTCCCTCGTCATCCACGCAGTACACGCGGGTGGTTGCCGCGGCGGCGAACTCGACGAACGCCGCCTCGAGTTGGTGAGGGTCGTTGCCGTAGGTCTCGAGATGGTCCGGCTCGACATTCGTCACGACCGCCACTTCTGCCCCGAGCGACAAGAAGGTACGGTCGGACTCGTCGCCCTCGATGACGAACCAGTCGCCGTCGCTCCACACGGCACCGGAGCCAATCTCGTTGACATCACCGCCAATGATGAACGAGGGGTCGTAGCCCGCCTCGACCAGTGCCATGGCGAGCATCGATGACGTCGTCGTCTTTCCGTGGGTACCGGCGACGACGATGGTGCGGCGCTGCGCACTGATCAGCGGCAGCAGATCACTGCGGCGAAGGACCGGAACCTGGCGTTGGTGGGCCATCTCCACTTCGGGATTGTGCGTAGGGATTGCGGTGCTGATCGCAACGAGCTCGGCGTCGCCCACGTGGTTCGGGTCATGCCCAACATGCATCTCCATTCCCTCGACCCGAAGCCGCTCGAGGACCGGTCCGCCCTTGAGGTCGGACCCGCTCACGGTGTGCCCCATCGCATGAAGCACTGCTGCGATCGCCCCCATGCCGGCACCCCCTGCACCCACGAGGTGGATTCGTCGGGGTGTGCTCAGATCCGGATCCATCAGGCTGCCTCCTCGTGGACAGGTCGCCGGGCGTGGGTCGTCACCACGTCGACCACAGCAGCGGCCGCATCGGGGCGAGCGAGCGTGCGGGCGGCACGAGCCATCTGTTCACGACGGCGCGGATCGTCGAGCAACGCTTCGATCTCGGATCTCGCCCGATCGGCATCGAGTTCGGCATCGGGAACAAGTCGGGCTGCGCCCACATCGACGAGTGCCCGAGCATTGGCGGTCTGATGGTCACCAGGCGCGCCGGGAAGCGGCACGAGGATGGCGGGCACACCGGCCACGGTCAGCTCCGCCACCGAAGACGCGCCAGCTCGGCAGAGCACCAGATCTGCTGCGGCGTAGACCGAGGGCATGTCGTCTTCGTAGTCCACAAGGTCATATTGCAGGGCCAACGATTCGTGCCCGGCGGTGCGGGACACGAGGTCGAAATGGTCGCGGCGTCCACTGACATGCCGCACGGCGACCGAGGCGCGGTCGCCCATTGCGGCAACGGCGTCTGCGACTGCATGATTGATCCGGCGAGCACCGAGCGACCCACCGAAGACCGCCACCAGCGTCCTGTCGGCAGAGACGTCGAGCCTTTTGCGGGCGTCGGCACGAGCAGCAGCCGACGCGTCAGCGATGGCAAGCACTTCGCGTCGGACCGGGTTCCCGGTCCACGTCGAGCGGGGCAGGTCGGTGCCCTCGAACGACACTGCACAGGCTTTGGCAAATCGACCCGCCAAACGATTCGCGGCACCAGGGACGGCGTTCCCCCGCCAAACGACACGGTGGCCAGAGAGCGCGCGCCGTCGACGCGTTGAGAGACTCGTTGAGCAACAGCTTACACGCGAGAACCGGTGAGCTGGAGGACTGCCGGAAGGCGCTGAAAGCGGCGCAAGCGGAGAGGGAGGCTGCCAACGCAGAGATCGAACGTCTCAGAGCGCAG
>JAPOHW010000070.1 GCA_029979265.1 Actinomycetota bacterium
GCTGAGGTTGGGCGCCTGACTGCGCTAAGGGAGTTAAACGTTAGCCGTAATGCGCTGACGCTCTTGCCGGCGGAGATCGGGCAGCTCACGTCGCTGGAGAAGTTGTCCCTCGGCAACAACCAGCTGACGAGCGTGCCGGCGGAGATCGGGCAGCTCACGTCGCTGAGGGAGTTGTCCCTCCACGGCAATCAGCTGACGAGCGTGCCGGCGGAGATCGGGCAGCTCACGGCGCTGGCGGAGTTGTCCCTCCACGGCAATCAGCTGACGAGCGTGCCGGCGGAGATCGGGCAGCTCACGGCGCTGACGGAGTTGAGCATCGGCAGCAATCAGCTGACGAACGTGCCGGCGGATATCGGGCAGCTCACCTCGCTGGAGAGTTTGGACCTCAACGAAAATAAGCTGACAAGCGTGCCGGCGGAGATCGGGCAGCTCACATCGCTGGAGTGTTTGGAGCTCGACGAGAATGAGCTGACGAGCGTGCCGGCGGAGATCGGGCAGCTCACGGCGCTGACACAATTGCACCTCGGCGAAAATCAGCTGACGAGCGTGCCGGCGGATATCGGGCAGCTCACGTCGCTGGAGA
>JAPOHW010000071.1 GCA_029979265.1 Actinomycetota bacterium
AAGCACAACACGGTCGGCTATTGGGGCGTGCACCTTCGTCGCGATAGGCGCAAAGGGACAGTGTTTGATGCCCGGTTTCGCGAAGGCGGGCGGCACCTCTACCTCGGCAGCTATTCGACCAAAGAGGAGGCCGCATCGGTGGCGGCGGGCTACCTCGCGTACCGCAAACGGAATCCGCTGCCCGATGCGCCGGCCGTCAAGCGAGGCCCTCGCAAGCGACGGTCTTGCGTGCTGGACGACAACGAGGCAGTGTGGTCGCCCGAGGAGGCGCCTGCGACCGAGGGTCGTACCATGACGACTCGTGCGAATGGCAGGCGCAAGCCCGCCACGTATGTTTCCGAGCCTTCGGAGTCGTCCGAGTCGTCCGAGTCGTCCGACGCGTCGTCGTCGTCGGCGTCGTCTTCTTGTTTTTCCGTCACCCTCTCGGCGTCTTTGGTCTCCGTCTCCGCGAACAGCGCCGGCCACCGGTTCGCCCGGCGCATTTCTTTAATCTGCGTGTGGTACAGCGCGCGCGTCATCTCGCCCGTGACCTTGGCGTCGTGCGAGGACTCGTCCAGCGCCTCCTCCTCGAAACGCGCGACG
>JAPOHW010000072.1 GCA_029979265.1 Actinomycetota bacterium
CCGCCACGGCGTCGGTGAACTGACGGTCGAGACCCTGGGCTGACGACCAGGTCAGGCCAAGCTCCATCCGACTGCCATGGGTTGCTGCATCCGATGGGCCGACTGACTCCGTTCAACGTCGCAGCACGAACGTCGTGCCAGTTCTGTTGAAGGAGCACCATGAAGAAGACCATCGCCACCCTCACCCTCGCCGCCAGCATGAGTGTCGGCCTCGCTGTCGGCGCGACCGCTGCCGCTGCTGCGCCGAACGAACGCGGTGCGTGTGTGCAGGCCGGACTTGGGACGCTCATGGAGCTGGACCTGCTGCAGGCTGCCGCCCAGAAGCAGATCGACTACAGCACCCTTGCCGATGAAGAAGACGGACCTATCTTTCTCGACCTTCCGGCAGGCTCGTACCTCTCACTCGGCACTGTCGTGAAGCTTCATACGACCAGCCCTGAGCTCTTCGCGTGGTGCGACTGAGTCGAGACTGACCGAGGTCGGACCGAACGGCCGCCGTTCCCTCCGCGAGCGGCTGTTCCGTCCGGCCGCCGGTCCGTCGTGGCCGATCCCCACCGAGTACTCAGACCGGGATCTCGC
>JAPOHW010000073.1 GCA_029979265.1 Actinomycetota bacterium
CCCCCGCCTTCGGTGGATCGAGCTCGATCTCCTCCACGCTCCACGGCGCGTTCATTTCCCGCAGGATCGCTGCGCGAGTTCTCATCATCCACCCCCGTCGGATCTGGCCGCCCCATCGGCGGCGACCCCGAGAGTAGTCCCCACCCCTCGGGGAGGCGAACGGCGGTGCGTTAGCCTCCGGACATGGACCGCACCGAGGATCCCACCATCGAGGACACCACCCCGGCGGATGTTCCGAGCACGGATGACGCCGCCGACCGCTCCGTCGAGATCGTCGAGGAACTCGTCGAGGAGATCTCCATCGACGGCATGTGCGGCGTGTACTGATCCCGGGCCCGACGATTCGATCATGGACGCGACCGTCCTGCGACTCGACCCGGCGGTGGCGATCCGACCGGAGCCATTCGGTGCCCTCGCCTACCACTACGACACCCGTCGACTCGTGTTCTTGAAGCACCCCGATGTGGTCCGGGCCGTCGAGGGTCTCGACGGGCGTACCGCCACCTCCGAGGTGCTCGACGCCTGCGGTATCGATCCCGGTCGACGCGACGCCGTGGAACGGGCGCTC
>JAPOHW010000074.1 GCA_029979265.1 Actinomycetota bacterium
GGTTAGGGTTAGGGTTAGGGTTAGGGTTAGGGTCAGGGTTAGAGCTGGGCGACGCGCTCGAGAGGTCTAACCCTAACCCTAACCCTAAACCTAACCCTAACCCTGACCCTGACCCTGACCCTGACCCTGACACTGACCCTGACCCTGACTCTGACCCTAACCCTAACCAGGTCGCAGGACACACTGCGCCGCACACAGGCCAAGCTCGCGCGCACAGAGGAGGAAGCGACCGAAGTGCGCAAGCGCGCCGAGGAGGCGGCGGCACGCGCCGAGGCGGCGGCGAGGCAGGCGGAGGAGGAGGCGGCGGCGGCGGAGGAGGAGGAGGCGGCGGCGGAGGAGGCGGCGGCGGCGAAGGCGGCGGAGGAGGCGGCCGAGGCGAAGAGAGTCGCGGCCGAGCAAGCGGCGGCCCGTGTGGAGCAACATGGCTCGCTCGCGCTCGATTGTATGTTGTGTGGTTTTGTGGTTTGTGGAGGTGCACCAAGCCGCTACATAAGTACCTGAGTACGTAAATTAGCTAGGTACCTAAAAGAGGCGGGTGAAAAAAAAAAAGCACGGGAGAAAGCAGGCT
>JAPOHW010000075.1 GCA_029979265.1 Actinomycetota bacterium
AGATGCCAGAACGCGAGCGCATCTTCGATCAGCACAAGGGCTATCATGACTTCCAGCACCAGCGGATCGACCTGACGGACGGGCGGGCGGAGGCGCCGGTGCAGGGCCTCGACTACTGCGGCGTCGACCCCGTCCTCTTCGAGTGCGGCACGGTGCGCTGGGGCTCCTCGCCCTGGGTTAGGGTTAGGGTTAGGGGTAGGGTTAGGGTTAGGGTCAGGGTCAGGGTCAGGGTCAGGGTCAGGGTTAGCTAACCGTTAGCTAACCGTAACCGTAACCCTAACCCTAACTAACCCTAACCCTGACCCTGACCCTGACCCTGACCCTAACCCTAACCCTAACCCTAACCCTAACCCTAACCCTCTAACCCTAACCCTGACCAGATGCGCCGCCGCTTCCCGCAGATCTGCGCGAGCTACATGGAGGGTGGCTCGCGGCGCGTGAAAGCCGCCTGGAGAGCGCAGGTGGAGGAGGTCTATTACCCGAACCCTAACCCGAACCCTAACCCTAACTCTAACCCTAACTCTAACCCATACCCTAACAAGGTGGAGGAGGTGCTGCACAT
>JAPOHW010000076.1 GCA_029979265.1 Actinomycetota bacterium
CCTTGAACCCTTTATCGCACGCTAATATGTACGCAGGCGCGATCGCGTTCCCGATGATCCCGTTCTCGAAGACCACGTCGGAGTTCCCCTCCTCGAGCGGCTCGACGTACCCGACGACGCGGCCGTACTGACCGCTGCCGCCGCTCTGTTTCTTGTGCAGGTAGTCAAACTCCGCGCGCTGCGTTATGCACTCGCGGTAGTTCACGCGAGGTTCGCCGACGTCCACCTCGCAGCCGTACTCGCGTTTCATGCGCTCGACGTAAATGTCCAGGTGCAACTCGCCCATGCCGGAGATGATCGTCTGCCCGCTCTCTTCGTCGTTGTGCACCTTAAACGTCGGGTCCTCGCGTTGGAACCTCGACAGCGCCTTCGAGAACTGCGCAGCCTCCCCCCGGGTCTTCGGCGCGACCGCGAGGGACATCACCGGCTCCGGGACTTTCATCGACGTCATCGCGACGTTGGACTTGCCGTCCGTGAACGTGTCGCCGGATTTGCAGTCGACGCCGAACAACGCGACAATCTCGCCCGCTTTCGCGCTCTGGACGTCCTCCATCTCCTC
>JAPOHW010000077.1 GCA_029979265.1 Actinomycetota bacterium
CAAGCTCAAAGGGGTTGGTCTGGGCATCCATGTCAGCATGGTAAGAGAGCATGGCGCCCTCAATGCGCCGGATGGAAGAGGTATGACCAGGCTTTAGTCCCATGGGCTCACCCACTGCCATCAACTTCTCCCAGAGTGCTCCACCTTGGCTACCGTCG
This sequence comes from Actinomycetota bacterium, assembly GCA_029979265.1. Classification (GTDB taxonomy): domain Bacteria; phylum Actinomycetota; class Acidimicrobiia; order Acidimicrobiales; family Aldehydirespiratoraceae; genus UBA11606. The sequence goes on from JAPOHW010000077.1 coordinate 159, forward strand.
AGGAGATAAAGCTCATAGCCCAGCTCGCTCGACCAGCCGGTGCGTGAGATCACCAGCGGAATACCGTCGAGCTCAAAATGATCGAGCCAGTAATACTTGAGGTCACGAATCGACTCGCCAAACAGCGCCGCCATAATGTCACCGCTTTTGGGGCCTTGTAGCTGCAGCGGCGAGACGTCGGGCTCGCTAATCTCAACATCGAGACCGGCGTGGGTGGCTACGCCTTGCGCCCACATCAGCACGTCGCTGTCGGCCAGTGATAGCCAGAAACGATTCTCCTCAAGTCTCAACAGCACCGGGTCATTCAGGATGCCGCCGGCTTCATTGGTAATCAGCACGTACTTGCACTGGCCTACAGCGCACTGAGACAGATTGCGGGGCGTCAGCAACTGC
>JAPOHW010000078.1 GCA_029979265.1 Actinomycetota bacterium
GCCTTCGCGAGCATGGCCTCGAAGTCCGCCGCGGGAGGGCTCGGGCCTTCTTCTTCGTCGCCTTCCTCGAGAGCTTCTTCTTCTTCTTTTTCCGGCGCGCGGAGAGATGGCGTCCTCGCCCGCTTCGACTTCTTCCCCGAGCGCGGAGGCTTCACGTCCCGCTTCTTCGCGGACGCCGCCGGCGGCGCCGGCGACGGCGCCAACGCTTTCCGACGCCTCGCTGGATGCGGTACCGACCTTCTGGGTTTGGGTGCCGGCGGCCTCGGCGCTCTCGGACATGCGTTCGGCGGCATCGCGCACGCTTGCGGCTTCCGCCGCCACCTTGGCGATAAGAGCGCCGACGGAAGCGTCGAAGTCGTCCGCCATCTTCAGTTTCATTTCGCGCTGCGACTCGGCGTTCCCGCCAATCCCCTCGAGCGAGAGGACAAGGCCGGGCATCACCTTCCGCTCGCCTGCCCTCGCGGGTTTGCTGCCCGACATGGTCTCAGTCGGCGCCGAGAAGATCTGCAGGCGCTTGCCGTCGGGACGCTTCTGCGGCAACAGCTCATGGC
>JAPOHW010000007.1:0-57200 GCA_029979265.1 Actinomycetota bacterium
CCACCATGCCCGAGTTCACCGGCGAGACGACCCCAGCAACCGAGCCACCCGACGAATCAGACGAAACCCCTCGAGCAATGCACTGAGCCGGCCGGACGTCCCGCCGGCCCGCAGGACTGATCGATCGGGTTGTTCGTCGCAGGCGGTGGCGCCACCCGGCGCTGGTTCAGGCTGCACCAGACAGCGGCGATCGACTGCAGTCAGCCTGGTACCGTGCGTCGGTGATCTCTGATCGTTCCTCCAGTTGGAACATCGTCGAATGGCGTCGGAGGCGTCCGACGCCGTGAGGCCGTCGGCTCGACGATTACGCCGAATCGTGAAGGCACCACTCCGCCAGGGGCCGCGAGTTGCGAAGGCGATCCGTCGTCGTTTGCGCCACCGAGGAGAACCCTCCTCGACAACGGCCGACGCCGTTGCCGCGCCACGACCCGTACGACGGTTCGACATGCTGATCGTGACCGACCTGCGGTTCCCCGGCGGCACCTCGAGCAGTCTGATCGAGGAAGTCACGGCAGCCACCGCCGCCGGCTATCAGGTGGGGCTCCTCCACATCGCAAGCCCCCGGATCGGCCCGAGTGCATCGGTCGATCATCGGGTCCGCGGCCTTGTCGATGACGGCCCGGCCCACCTCGTCCTGCCGGGTGAACGAGTCAGTACCCGCCTGGTGATCGTCAAACACCCGATCGTCTTCAGCGAGCCGATGGGAGGGCCCCTCGGCATCGAGGCCGACCAGGTCGTCGTCACCGTCGGTCAGGTTCCGGCCGACGAACACGGCACCTACTACGCACCACGGACGGTCGACGACAACATCCTCGAGGCGCTCGGTCGCCGGGCGGTCTGGATCCCGGTCAGCCCAGCGGTCCGATCGGCGCTCGGCGACGACGACGCCGACGTCGAGGTGTCGGAGAACACCTGGGTCGAGATCATCGACGTGCCGACGGAACCATCCGTTCTGCGCGAACCGGGCGACGACAGCCGGCTCGTGATCGGTCGGCACAGTCGACCGGATCGACTGAAGTGGCCGGCCGACCCCGAGGAACTGCAAGCCGCCTACCCCGTCGACGGGTCCGTCCGGGTTCAGGTGCTCGGCGGTGCCGACCCGGTCGCCGATGTCCTTGGCGCCGTGCCCGACACCTGGGAGGTGTCGGCCTTCGGGTCCGTCGAACCGAACGAGTTCCTGGCTGGACTCGACGCGTTCGTCTACTTCCACCACCCGGATCTCACCGAGGCGTTCGGACGAACGATTCTGGAAGCGCTCGCCGTCGGGGTGCCCGCCGTGGTGCCGGCACATTTCGAGCCGATCTTCGGCGAGGCCTGCCTCTATGCAACGCCCCACACCGCTATCGAGACGGTTCGTTCCCTGTGCGACGATCCTGAGCGCCGGCGTTCTCACGTGGAGCAGGCCCGTCAGCTCGCCGCCGAGCGGTTCGGGCACGCCGCCCACGTGCGTCGTCTCGCCGAATTGTGCGGGCCGCCCGGCTCGATCACCCCGGTCGATGTCCGACCCACACCTCCGGTCCTGGCCGATGTGCCGCCCGGGCACCGCCGGTCGTTCACCACCACCCTCGTCGCGGCGCTCGGCGCCGACAGCGACGAGGTCGAAGGTCTCCTGCGTGCGCTCGAGCGGCACCGCCGCCGGGCGCCGGGTTTCGTTCCGATCGTGGTGATCACGGTCCGCCGACCGCGGCTGGCCGAGCGGCTCGGCATCGAGACGGTGGTGATCACCTCGAGGCAGAAGCACGCCGGTGCGCCAGCGACATGGCCCGACTACGCCCGGAGGCGGCTCCGACAACTCGCCAACCACCACCGAGTCGACAACGTCGTCGTGGCGAACCCCGCCCACAACGACGCATGGATCGGCCTGCACGTTCACGGATCACGTGCTGCCGATCGGTGAACAGAAAGTACGATCCGGTGATGAACGACCCGTCCGTCGACGCGTCAGCACGCCCCTGGCACATCGTCGACCCCGGCCGCGGTTCGGGCGACGACAGGATCCCCTTGCAGGCCAACCGCGACCAGGGGCCGCTGTTGGCGCCACTGTGGTGGCGCATCCTGAGCGGCCGATCGTTCGCCTGGCGGTCCCGGCTGTTGGCGCAGCGTGCACTGCGATGGCTGGAACTGCGGCCGGTCGCACGCGATGCCGCACGCACCGGTAACTGGCGGCTCCTCCTGGAGCTCCGAGCCCGCCGTCGACAGGCGTCCCGGCGCCGACCACATCGACCAACCGTCCATGTCGACGCACAGGTCACCAGCGGCGCTGCTCGCCGCAAACGGAGCCTTCTCGTGACCGGCGTGTCACTGCGTGCCTCGGAGGCCACCGACGCCCCCCGACTCGAGATCGACGACGACGGGTGTACTGCCGTGGTGCACCGACCCGATGGCGAGCCGTTACGGCTTGCGTCGCCGGTCGACCCGACGTGCTGGAGCCCCAACCGGTTCCCCGAGCGGGCCTCCAACGACGTCGTTGTACTGCACGCCTTGCCGCTCAAGTACGACGCCCGGTCGGTCCGACGGCGGCTTCGGTTCGCCCAGCGGGCTCGCGCCGTCGACGTCGGTGCCACGTCCGACATGGCCGATGACGTCCTCGTTCGTCTGATCGCCGAGCTGGCCTGTGCTGGGGTGGTCATCGGAGGCACACTCCGGCCTGCTGTCGCCGAGGCCGTCGGGCCAGAGCTCGCTCGACTCGTCGAACACGTCGATCTTCGCGATCCCAAGCACCTCCTCGAAGGACGGCAGCGCCTGCTCCACTCGATCGACATCCGCCGAGCCGCATCGGCCCGATTCGCACCACGCGACCAGTGGTGCTCGATCGGTGCCGCCACCGGCATCGAGGTCCGGGCCACGCCGTCCGTCTCGGTGCTGCTCGCATCCAACCGACCCGAGCGGGTCATCGAAGCAGTCGATCGCGTCGTCGCCCAACGCGACGTCGACGTGCAACTCGTCGTCGGCTTGCACGGCGCCCAGATGCCGGCTCACCTCGACGCCGCGATCGCCGAACACGTTGGCGGGATCGATGTCGTCGTCCGTCGCCTCGACGACACGATGAATCTCGGAGAGGTGTTGAACGACCTCACGAGCTGCGCCGACGGAGACCTGGTCAGCAAATGGGACGACGACGACTGGTACGACGCACAGCACCTGTCCGACCTGGTCCGTGCCCTCGACTACTCGGGCGCCGTGATGGTCGGCAAAGCAGCCGAGTTCGTCTACCTCGAGGCGCTCGACATCACGATCCGGCGCTTCGCCGCAGCTGCCGAACGGCTTTCGGTGACCCTTGCCGGCGGGACGCTGCTGCTCCCGCGAGCCGACCTCGTGGCAGTCGGCTGGGCCAAAGTGCCACAGCAAGTCGACCGACGACTCATCGACACGCTGCAAGATCGCGGGCTCCCGACGTACCGGACCCACGGGTTCGGGTATGTGCTGCGCCGCCAGGGATCGTCGCTGGCGCAGCACACCTGGCAGGCGGGAGACGGATACTTCCTCCGGCAAGGGTCCGAACAGCGGGCCGGGCTCGATCTTGCGTTCGCCGGCTTCGGCGAGGAGTCGAAGTCGTGACCCTGGCCCCGGATGGCGGTCGGTCGCGTCGCTGCGCCGAGGTGGTCGGAAACGACTGGTCGTCGTTGGTGCCCGACCGGGATGCCTCGTGGACCCCGTCGGCGCGCGTCTCGATCTGCATCCCCACCCACAACCCGGGGCCCGGCCTCGCCCGGATGCTCCGCTGTCTCGACGCCCAGACGTATCCGGCAGACCTCATCGAGATCGTGATCGGTGACGACCGGTCCGCTGTGCCAGTGGACGTACCCCACGGCCTGCGCCATCGAGTCTCGGTCGTCCGCTGCGACCACGACCTGCCGTTCGGCGCCGGTGTCGCCCGTCATACCGCCGCCACTGCGGCCAGCGGCGACATCGTGATGTTCCTCGATGCCGACGTGATCCCCGAACGCCAGGTCGTGGAGGCCTACGCCCGGTGGTTCGACCGCTGCCCACTCGTCGTGCCGATGGGGTTGTGCCGCTTCGTCGACACCGATGCGATCGGCGACGACGACCTGCACCGACTGGTGGCCGATGGCGCGATGGCGCGTCACTTCGCCGGTGTGCAAGTCGACGACCAGCACTGGCGCGAACGACGCTTCGACCTGCTCGACGATCTGCGGATCGAGTCGATCGACGCCTTCCGCGTGACCGTCGGCGCGACGATCGCCGTGTCGGCCGAGCAGTATGCGCAGGTCGGGGGCTTTCCGATGCTCGGCGTCCGAGGAGCCGAGGACACGACGTTCGGGCACCGATTGCACACCAACGGCGCCATCTTCGTGCTCGACCGCGACGCCACCCACTGGCACCAGGGCCGGCGCACCCTCCATGATCCTGCAACCCGCGAACACGTGAACGAGATCCGCGCCCCGTTCCTCGAGAGCCTGCTGCCGATCGGTGGGTTCCGGGGCGACGAACCACCCACCGATCCTCCGGTAGAGGTGGTGCCGACCGCCCGGGTTCGCGTCGGCGGCGCTGACACCGCGGCCACCCGGCGCAGTGTGGAGGCAGTGCCCGACATCGATGCGGCCGTGACCGACACGGCATTGGGCGACGAGTTCGATCCTGCGTTCGTCCAGGTCGACCTGCCGGCCGGGATCCGGTGGTCGGCTGCAACGGCCAAACAGATTGCGACGGTGTTCGCCGATCACCCGGTCGGGGTGGTGAACGCGCTCGTCGACGGGGTCGAGGGTGAGATCATCACGATCGCTCGATCGAGGGCAATCCGGCGAGCCCGGCTCGTGCGACCGGACGATGACCCGACGGTCGTCGCCGGCGAGTTGTTCGGGGTGTGGTGGGCGGATGCCGCCACGCTGTCACTGGTTCCGTTCGGCGAGGAGGCGGAGGTGGACGATGACGCATCGTCCGGTTGGACCTCGCGCCTCTACGACTTGGTCGTCGCCGGACTGCGACGGCTGGCCCGGTGAATCGGTGATCGGTAGCGCACCTCGCCAGTGGGCCCGTCGGGCGGCTCGAGCGGTCGTCCGCCGTCGGCGCACCGCGAACGGTCCTGCGCTCCGGACGGCGATACCGACGGATCACGACTCTGGACCAATCGACCTGCTGGCCGCCGGTCTCCCCGCCATCGACTGGGCGGGTCGTGACGTCGAGCGGCCGAGTTACCGGCACAAGCTGCACGAGTCGAAGCGACGCAAGCTGCTCCTCGACGCCGAGGGGCACCGCCAGCGGGTGTGGGCGTTCAACGACAAGCTGGCTGGGTTGCAGCTGGCGACCGATCTGGGGGTTGCGACCCCAACCGCGATCGCCGATGTGTCGGTCGTGGACGACCTCGACTGGGACAAGCTCCCGGAGCGATTCGTCCTCAAGCCGTTCCAGGGGGCTGCGAGCCGGGCAACGTTCCTGCTGTGCCGCACCGGTGCCGGCTTCAGGGACCTGATGGACGGCGGGTTCAAATCGCAGGACGACATCGTCGGTGCTGCTCGCGACCTGGTCGACCGGGGACTGGTCTCAGCTCGATTCTGTGTGGAGGAACTGCTGAGTCCGCGAACCGAACTTCTCGACCGGATCGCCCAGCCCGACGACTTCAAGGTCTTCTGCTTCTGGGACCGTCCGATCGTGGTGATGCAGCGGCGGCTCGGGGGGCGGCCAGATCAATCGGCCTGGCGATTCAAGTTCTGGAACTCGGCATGGGAGGATCTCGGGCCGGTGAAGTATCCGGACCGGTGCGATCCGACCCTGGAAGCCCCCGCCGGCGGTGAAGAAATCGTGGAGGCGGCGGCCCGAATCGGACGACAGCTCGCAATCCCGTTCGTCCGGCTCGACTTCTACGACACCGATCGAGGTGCCGTCTTCGGAGAGGTGACGCCACATCCGGGCCCACCGGAGCGCTGGGATCCGAAGGTCGACGAGATTCTCGGCCGCCAGTGGGAGCATGCCGAGGTGAGACTGCTCGCCGCCGGGATCGCCCCGAACGAGCCGAAGCCGTAGCGGCGACCTTGCCGACCCGAAGGCCTACGCTGCGCCTGTGGCTGCAACGTCGACGTTCGAGTGGGTCGTCCTCACGATGGGTGACCGGCCGGGCGAGCTCGAGCGTGCGGCGCACTCACTCCTGGAGAGCGATGGTGTCGAGGTGCTGGTCGTCGCCAACGGTGCCCCGGCCGCGGTAGTACCGGCGCTGCCCAATGTTCGCTCGATCGTCCTTGCCGACAACGTCGGTATCCCTGCCGGCCGACACGCTGGGATGCAGGCAACCCAATCGGCAGTTGTCGGGTTCCTCGACGACGACGCCACCGTCGACGGCGAGCTCTCGTCGGTGCTGCAGGCGTTCGAACAGAACCCGTCACTGGGGGCGGTATCGCTTCGCATCGTCGACGAGCACGACACCACCAATCCTCGCCACGTGCCCCGTGTCGGCGGTGTCGACCCCGGGATCGGCGGTTCGGTGGCGAACTTCTTGGGTGGGGCGTGCGCAATCCGTCGGGAGGCGTACGACGAGGTGGGTGGCTATTTCGTCGATCTCTTCTACGGCCACGAGGAGATCGAGTTGAGTTGGCGTCTCGCCGATGCCGGCTGGCAGGTGCGCTACCTCACCGACGTCGTGGTGCGACATCCGCGCACCGAGATCAGTCGCCACGAGCGCGGTTGGCGCCTGACCGGCCGAAACCGGGTGTGGATTGCGCGACGCACGCTGCCCTGGCCGGTGGCCGTCGTGCACGTGTCGGTGTGGCTGGTCGCCGGGTTCGTGCGGGCGCCGGGTGCGTGCCGTCGGGCCTATCTTGCGGGTTGGTGGTCGGGATGGACGACGAGGTGGTCGTCAGGGGTCCGGCGCCGCCCGATCCGCTGGTCGACCGTGTGGAAGCTGACGCGGCTCGGACGTCCACCGATCGTCTGAAGGCGACGAGGCACTGCGGTCGCCGATGTGGCCCCGCAGCAGTCAGTGATCGATCTGCTGAAACGTCCGGTACGCAGTGACGAGCAACGCACGCTGTTCCGCAGTGAGGTTGTCATCGGCATCGATCATTTCCTCGACGGTCCGCAAGTCGATGACATAGCCGGCCGAGCGCAGCACGCTCCCGCGAGGAACCTCACAGAGATCCTCGATCCGAGCGATGTCGTCCAACGACGGCTCGACCGCGCCGGTCGACCAGCGCGAAATCGTGTTCTGCGCCACACCCAACCGAGCCGCGAGTTCCGCCTGCGTGAACCGACCCTGGTACGACGATCGGATAGCCGCACCGAGCTCGGATCCGGTCGGATTCGACCCGGCTTGCGTCACCGGTGCCGAGGCTGACCCCGAACGTGTTGCCCGCACCATTGACATCGTGGCGTACTCCAAGCCCTGCGACGAAACCTCACCTCATCACTACCGGTCAAGGTAACGCAATTGAACAGGCGCTACCAAGCAGCGCGTTGGTGTGAGGCCTCGGTCACCACTGGTGCCCGGGGTGGGACTCGAACCCACACGCCGCCGGAGCGGCCGGGGGGTTTAAGCCCCCTGCGTCTGCCAATTCCGCCACCCGGGCCTGCCAGCACCGTACCCCGCTCACCATGCCCACAGTCTCGAACGAGCTACGCCGCAGCAAGCTCGCCCGAGTCGTCGACGGCGAGCCACAACGCAGCGCGGGCCCGGTCGGCTTTGGCGCCCGACAGACCGTTGGCCACCACAACACCCTCGATCATGTCGGCGACCACCGCCGACCATGGGCGGCCTCGGAGCGCTACCGCCACGGTCGGCACCCCTCCTCGGCGCCGGAGCGTCCGATGGACACCCTCGAGCCCCGGGGGAGAGCGAAACCCGGGCACCACAAGAGAGCGCAATCTCGCTGCGTGCCCGAGGGAACGGGCCGCAGCAGCAAACCGAAGACTCGTCGCTTCCACCGATCTCCACTTTGCCCAAGGGGTGTGACACCGCACTCCGGCACTGACATAGCGCCTCGACCGCACCGGTGTGCCAACCTCGCGACGTGGACTCCACCCCGCCACTCAACCCAGCCCAGGAAGAGGTACTCGCACAGCTGGGCGCGCCTCGTGAGCAACGCCCCCGCTTCGACGCTGCGCTGCGTCATCAACTGCGGCGTGAACTCGACGACGCACTCGAGCCGATGCTTGCCGATCTCCCAGCCGACGAGACGATGTTCGTGTCGAAGCACCTCCTCGGCCGCATCATGGGGTGTGAGAAGCGATTCCTTGCCGAAGACGACGACCAGTTCGCCTGGTCGGTCCCGCTCGCCCGTGGCACCATCGCCCACAAAGCGATCGAGCTGTCGATCCACTGGCGCCGAGAGCCCGATCCACTCGTCCTCGTCGACGAGTCGATCGCCCGACTCTCCGAAGGCATCGACGGCCTCGCCGACTGGCTTCAGGGCTGCACCGAGGTCGAGCGGGCCGAACTTCGGGCCGAAGCCAACGACCGGGTCGTCAAGTTCCTCGAATGCTGGCCGCCGCTCAAAGCCCAGTGGCGACCGGTCACCGAAAGCCGGCTTCGCCTCGAGTTGCACGACCGGTTCGTGCTCAGCGGCAAGGTCGACCTTGCCCTCGGTCAGGCCGAAGGCGACCTCGCCGGCAAGGTGCTCGTCGACCTCAAGACCGGTGGCTTCTCGCCCCAACACCTCGACGATCTGCGCTTCTACGCCCTGATCGAAGCGATCCGGCTCGGTACGCCACCACGGCTGCTGGCCACCTACTACCTCGACCAGGGGCGATTCCTCCCCGAACCCGTCACCGAAGAGCTGCTCTACTCGGCTGTTGCCCGCGTGGTCGACGGCATCGAACGCGTGCTCGACACCCGCAAACGCAGCCGAGAACCACGGACCTCACCGGGTCCGGCGTGTCGATGGTGTGTTGCGCTCCCCGACTGTGACGCCGGTCGCCGCCACCTCGACGACGGTGACGAGACCGGTCTTGGTGACGGTTGGTGACCTCGCGAAAAGACGGCTGGTGACCCTTCGACGAACCGCGTCGTCACACCGCCCGACGCGTCACGAGCGGTAGCTCGAGGGCGGGGCTGGCGTGGAAGGGTGCACCTCTGCGGCGGCTGACGGCTCGTAGATGCCAACCTCGTCGTCGAGGCCCGACAGCCGGCCACCGATCGTCAACGCCATGCCGATCGAGATGAACATGCCCCCGGCGACCGCATAGGCAAACCGGGGATCGGTTGCGTCGATGAGGCGGCCGAGCAGCAACTGACCGACCGGGTTGGTAGCCGTCATCATCGTGATGTACACGGCCAAGACCTTGGCCCGAATCGTCTCGTCGACCTGGAGCTGGATCGCCGTGTTGAGGGTGCTCGCCGACGTGAGATGAGCGGATCCCATCATGAACCCGCCGACGAGCACGACCGCGAACACCGGTGAGAACGCGATGACGAGTGAGCCTGCCGCGTAGAGCAGGAAGGCAAAGGACTGGATCTGCGACCGCTTGAAGCGTGTGGCCGCACCGGCGATGAACGGCGACGACAACACGGCACCGAGCCCGACGAACGACAGGAAGTAGCCGAACCCGCGCTCACCCTGATCGAAGACGTCCTCGGCCACCGTGACCGACAACATCTGCATCGACATGCCGAAGAACCCGATCATGGTGACCGCCAACAGCGCAGTGCGGATACCTCGGTGCGCGAACGCGTACGTGGCCGCTGCAACGAAGTCGCGAATCGGGCGCATCGGAACCAACCGCCGAGCAGGCTCGACATCGAAGCGCATCAGGGCAAGACCGGTGAGCACCGCCCCGTACGACACAGCGTTCACGACGAACGCCACACCCGGCCCCCACACGGCCACCACCGCTCCACCGAGAGCCGGGCCAACCATGCGCGACGCATTGAACTGTGCCGAGTTCAGGGTGATACCGGACAGCATCTGCTCTCGGGGAACGAGATCGGCGACGATCGCCTGCCAGGCCGGCAGGTTGAGCCCGGCGCTCACCCCCACGACGACCGACATCGCCACGTATGCAGCCGCCGATCGCACCCCACCGAACCACAGCACCGCCATCCCGATCGCCGGCAACGACTGCAACAGTTGTGTCACGAGAAGCACCTTGCGTCGCTGATAGCGATCGGCGATCGCCCCACCCCACGGTCCCATCAGCGCCATCGGCATGATCTGGGCGAATCCGCCGAGCCCGACCCACGCCGCGCTGCCGGTGAGATCGAACACGACGATCGGAACCGCCACCGTCTGAAACCAGCGACCGATGTTGGAGATCAATCCACCGAACCAGAACAGGCGATAGTTCCGTATGCGAAAGACCTCGAGGGCCGTACGGAAGGAGCCGCTCACGGAGCGCCGATGAGGTACGGGAACCAGTCGGGACGGAGCCGATCGCCGTCACGCATGCCATGGTCGGGAAACGGCGGCGAGGTGGGACCGGGTCGCGACACGTAGTGGGCATCATCGCCCACCAGTCGAAGCGAGAACGCCCGGCGCCGTGCTCGACCAGGATTGCCCCGGGCGCCGTGGCAGACCCCGAAGTGAAAGGCGACCGCATCACCCGGCTCGAGGTCCCACTCGAGCACCTCGTAGCGGCCGGGCTCGGCGTCCGGGTCAGGCACCGGGAGATAGTCGTCGGTTTGGGGGTAGAAGTCGTCGCCGGCCAGCCAGCGCACCGGTACCACGTCTCGTTCCCAGCGATGCGACCCGGCGATGATCCGCAACGTCGTGTCGGTCGACACCGGATCGAGGGGGATCCAGAAGCTGACGGTCTGCGACCCGTCGACGAAGTAGTAGGGCCGATCGGAATGCCACGGTGTGGGCGTCGGCGTCTCGGGTTCCTTGACCAGCACGTGATCGTGGAACAGCTGCACCGCCTCCGTCTGCATCAGCGCGGCAGCAAGCGCAGCCGCAGCCGACTCGAACGCAAACCGCTCGAACCCGGGGATCCGATGCCAATTGCAGTAGTCGTCCCAGAAACGGCCCCGCTCCCCCGCCGCAACGTTCTCGGCGAAATACGGGCCGGGTGCAGTCTCGTTGCATGCCACCCCGTCGGCCAGGGTCTCGACCCACTCGTCGAACACCCCACGCAGACACACCGCACCATCGCGCTCGAATGCAGCAATGGTGTCGGCGTCGACCACGGACGGCATGGTGTCACCGTACCGAGGGCCGGTCGTCTCGCCTGCATCCGACGCGAGATGCCACACTCGCGCCATGAGTCTCATCACGACCGAGGTGCGCGACCGCGTCGGCATCCTCACGCTCAACGACCCCGACCGCCGCAACGCCATCTCGCTGGCCATGAACAACGAGATCGGCCCGGTGCTCGACGACTGGGAGAACAACGACGACATCGGGGCTCTGGTGATCACCGGCGCCGGAAAGGGGTTTTGTGCCGGAGCCGATCTCGACGAGCTCATGGCAGGCAGCAACGCCGAGGAGATGAACGCGATCTACGACGGGTTCCTGCGCATCGCGCACAGCCCCCTGCCGACGGTGGGTGCGGTCAACGGTGCCGCCGTCGGGGCCGGCATGAACATGGTGTTGGCCTGCGACATCGTCGTGGCCGCTCGAGAGCGGGCCAGGTTCGAGTCGCGTTTCCTGCAGATCGGGATCCATCCCGGCGGTGGTCACACCTGGCGGCTCCGCCAGATCACCGGCCGTTCCACCACGATGGCAATGGTGCTGTTCAACCAGCTGCTCGATGCCGAACAGGCCGTGCAGGTGGGTCTCGCCTGGCAGGTCGCCGAGGACGCCGAGCTCGTCGACGACGCAGTTGCGCTCGCCGCGATCGCCGCCGGCCAGGACAAGGAACTCAACGCCCGAACCAAAGCCACCATCCTCACCCTCGACACGGTCTCGGAATCGATGGAGGCGGTCGACTTCGAAGTCCATCCTCAGCTGTGGTCGATGCAGCAACCGCCGTTTCGCGAGTTGGTCGCCCGACTGCAGCAGAACATCTCGAGCAAGCCCTGACGATGACGGTCTCGTGGGAGCCGCCCGGCCCGGGATCGTGGGAACTCGATCGCTCGCACTGGGACTCGGCCATGACACCGATCGGCTACCAGATCCTGCGCTGCGGTCTCGAAACCGCCTACCACGACGGCTTCGCCCAGTTCGGTGTGCCCGCCGACGGCATCGAGGTACGCAACGTCAACGGCTTTGCGTACTCGCGGATCCGTCCCCTCTTCGGCGCCGACAGACCGGCATCCAACCCCCCTCCTGACTGGGTGATCAAGCTCGCCGGGCGCCTCCACCCCGAGATGCGCCGCCGAGAGAAACGGGCTGCCGCCCGGCTCGCCGACCCAGGGTTTCGCCTGTCGCTCGAGACATGGGTCAACACGACCCGACCGGAGGCCGAAGCCCAGAATCGTCGATTTCAGTCGGTCGACCTGCCGACGCTGACCGACGACGAACTCGGCGACCACACCGAGGCGCTCTTCACATACGTCTGCGAATCATCGGTGCTGCATCACCGACTTCACATGGACGACCTCGGCCCGCTCGGGCTCTACGTCGTCTTCTGCCGCAACCACGGCATCGAACCGGCTGCGGCACTGGCAGCGCTGGCCGGAGCCTCGCCGTCGACGACTGAGCCGAGACGCGCCCTCGCCGCGATCCGAGCCGAGCTGGAGGCAACCGGAGTGGAACCGCGCACCCTCGGCGACGTGCGGGCCGCGTCACCACGGGCAGGGGCGCTCGTCGACGAGTACCTCGACCGGCACGGCTGCGTGCTGTTCAGTGGCTACGACATGGATTCGCCGACCCTCGGCGAACGCCCCGAGGTGATCCTCGCCTCGATCCTGACCGCCGCCGAGCCGACCCCCGACACCAGCGCCGCCACGGTTGCGGCAGCGCTGCGAGCCACGATCGACGCTGATGATCGCACCGAATTCGACCGAGTCCTGACCGATGCATGTGACGCGATGGATCTGCGCGACGACAACGGACCGATGACGATCGAGTGGCCCGGCGGGCTTCTGCGTCTGGCGCTCGTCGAGGTCGGCCGACGCCTCGCTGACCGAGGCGCCGCTGCCGACGCCTCGCACGTGTTCGAACTCGAACCGGAGGAGATCCGGCCGCTCCTCACCGTCGGAGCGGGGCCGGATGCGGCGGTACTCGCCGAGCGAGCGGCGACACGAGAGTCTCAGCGACGGCTCGACCCACCCCCCTACCTCGGCGACGACCCCGAGGAGCCGCCGTTGCATCTCCTCCCGCCGGCGATGGCGCAGGCGATGGACATGGTCACGACCGTCATCGCCACCGTCTTCGGTTCCCGAGCCGACGACGCCCCACCGCTGAGCGGTTCCGGTATCGGTACCGAATCCTACGTCGGCATCGCTCGGGTGGCAGACACAGCCGAAGAAGCCATTGCGTCGATGCAACCCGGCGATGTGCTCGTCACCCGGGCCACCTCACCGGCGTTCAACCTGGTGCTCGGCATCGCCGGTGGTCTCGTGACCGTCCATGGCGGACCGATGTCGCACGCTGCCGTGCTGTCGCGAGAGTTGGGGTTGCCAGCCGTGATCGGGGTCGAGGACTGTCTCGACCACATCCGAACCGGCGATCGCATCGACGTCGACCCGTCACGTGGTGTCGTCACCGTGCTCACGTGATGGCACCGGCGGGTCGGTGACGCTCAGCCGGTCCCAGACAAACTCGTCGGACGATGCCATCACCTGGGCATAGCGGGGCCCACCCTTTTCGGCGCGAACATTGCCGGGGAACGGCCCGGCAGGCTGCGGCACCGGCTCGGCGGGTCGATCGAACGACGCCGGTTCCTTCAAGGCCTCGAGTTCGACGGCGTCGATGCCACACAGCTCCACGACCTCCGGATCGATCCAGGCCCGCTCGTCGATCGCCTCGCCACAGGTGACCTCGAGGTTGAGACCCTCGGGTCCTTCGAAATAGATCGATTGACAGAACCCGTGATCGAGTGGACCGAGCACCTGCACGCCTTTGCTGCGGATGCGGTCGCGCATCGCGAGCAGCTCGTCGAACGAGTCGACGTGAAACGCCACGTGTTGCATCGTGCCACCCCTGACCCCGCCTCCGGCACCGTCGGCATGACTGACCCCGAACTCGACCTCTGCGGCGTTGTCGGGGTGCTGCACGAACGCCACATAGCTGTCGCCGGCAAGTTCGACGAAGCCGTGGAACGTGTTGTCGACCCCGTGCATCCAGTACAGGGCCTTCAACGGCAGCCCGAGCACGTCGCACCAGAAGGTGAGCTGCGCTTTCATGTCAGCGGTCGACAACGCCAGATGGTTGACTCCGCGGGGGTGCAGCGTGGTCATGTCAGTTCCCTTCGGCCTCGACGAGCGGGGCGTGCCGCGATTTCTCGGTATGGGCGATCAGTGCATCGGTGAGCGCCTCGACGTGCTCGGCTCGAAGGGCCGGATCGCTCGCCGACAGGTTTGTTCGTTCGTCGTCGTCGGAGTGCAGTTCGTAGAGCCCGTCTTCGCCGGTGTTGTAGCGGGTGTAGCGATGGGTCGTTGTGATCAGCGTGCGGATCGACGTGGCGAACGACACCCGATCGACCGGCGCGTCGACATCGTCCTCGATCAGCACGCTGTCGCGCACCGCTGCGTGGTTGTCGTCGAGGAGTGGGACCAGGCTGTGCCCCTGGATCCCGTGGTAGCCGTCGAGGTCGGCCAGCTCGAGCAGGGTCGGTCCGAGGTCGATGCTGCTGGCGAGGGACGCAGTCCGACCCGGGTTGCGACGGGGGTCGACGACGACCATCGGGACCTGCAAGGTGCCGCGGTAGTGCATGAACCCCTTCAACAGCAGTCCGTGGTCCCCCATCATGTCGCCGTGATCGGAGGTGAAGACCACGATCGTGTCGTCGGTCTGCCCGAGCCGTTCGACCGCCGCAAGGATCTGACCGACCCGGTCGTCGATCATCTCGATCGCCCCGTAGTTCGCAGCGATGGCCGCTCGGGTGACATCCGGACTGGTGGCACCCGTCATCGCCACCCAGTTCCGCATCTTGTGCACCGTCCGGCGCTGGAAGGCCTTGAGATAGTCGGGGGCGCCGTCCATCGGATCATCGAAGGTCGCAGGCAGTTCCATGTCGGCAGGGTCGTGGCGTTCGAACCACTGCCCCGGTGGGGTGAACGGGTGATGCGGATCGGGAAACGACGCCCACGCAACCCACGGTGATCCCTCCGCCGACGCCTCCTCGATGAAGTCGATCGTCCGATCGGCGACGAACGACGTCGAGTGATGTTCCTCGTCGTAGGGCGGGTCGTAGATCTGCCACCAGACATCACCACCCCGGCGCATCGGATTGTCGGCGGTCTGAGGGACCCGCAGGTGGCGAGGATCGGCTCCCCGCTCGACCGCCCATCGGTAGTGATGACCCGACACCCGAGCACCATGGTCGATCGACAACTCGACCCGGTCGAACCCGTAGAAGTCGTCGGGCGCCTCGGGAAGGTCATCCCAGTACCGCTCGTCGTTCTCGTAGTGGTCCCAGCCCACCGGATAGGGCGAGATGATCGATCCGGCCTGGCTCGTCGGCATCATCGAATTGCGGCTCATGCCGTGCTGGAGATGCGACTTGCCCAGCAGCGCCGTGCGGTACCCCGCTGCTCGGAAGCTTCGCACATGCGTGTTGGCGCTGAGCTCGAGCGACCGGTCGTTGAAGATCACCCCATGGTTGCTCGGCATCCGTCCCGTCATGATCGTGCAGCGGTTCGGCATACAGACCGGGTTGCTCACCCACGCCGACTCGAACACCGTTCCTCGAGCCGCAAGCGAATCGAGGTTCGGGGTGCGGACCACATCGTTGCCCATGAAGCCCGTGTGGTCGGCCCGCTGCTGGTCCGTGATCAGAAACAGCACATTCGGACGACGCGACCGGGCCATGCGACCGATTCTGGCATCAGCGTCACCCTCGAACCAGATCGCCGCGCACCAGCCGCCACCCTTCAACGATCACGGGCCAGGCGGCACCGCAGGGTCCGGCTCTCGAAACAGCAGCACTGCCATCCACACGGCACAGGCGCCACGGATCGTCCACGCCAGGGTCCGGACGAGGTCGGCGCGCATCAGGCGGGCATGGACGTCAGGGTCGAACCCGTCAGCCAGTTCTCCGTGGGCCGGTGCCGACCAGAAACCACTCACGACGAGCACGACACCCATTGCGACGGCCCCCAGAACCGCGGGGACCAGGAACGATCGGTTCTGCGTGGTGATGGCGGCAACCAGGATCATCGCAGCAGCCAGTCCCTCGATGGCCCAGGGGACGGCGAGCAGCGGGCCGATCCGATCGACGTGGGCGGCCTGGAACTCGACATAGGTTGCGGCACCGACCTCGGCGAAGAGCGGGTAGTGCACGACATGGATCGTCCAGATCAGGCCGACCATGAACCAGGTCGCGACCAGGTGTGTCACGACGACGACGGGCTGCAACGCTCGGGTCACGCCCCAACGCTAGAGCACGGCAGTCGGCCAGTTGATCGAGCCCCCTAAGTACGGACATTTGGTTCAGTGGCCAGTGGTTTGCGCCGATACCTCTGTCATGTTCGACGATCGGCCGATTGGCTCCCCGACTGCCTGGCGATCGGCGAAAACCATTGGCGTGATACTCGCCGTGGCTGCTGCGTACGTTTTGCTTGCGGTTGGGTCGCTCCACCTCCTCACTGCAGTCGGTCTCAGCTCGTTGCTGTGGCCGGCGGCCGGCCTTGCGACCGGCGCGACCCTGACGTTCGGTCGTGGCGCGCTTCCCGGCGTGTTTCTCGGATCAGTGGCTGCCAACAGCGCCTGGCTGCTGTGGGCCGACATCGACGGCACGTCTGTGTGGTCGACATCGCTCGCCATCGCGGCGGGAGCAGTTGCACAGGCAGCCGTCGCAGCCCACCTCGTCACCCGGGCCAACCGGCACAGCGTCGGCTCGGCCAGGGGCCGCAGGGTCCTGACTGCGCTGTTGGTGATGGGTCCCGTGGCCTGCACGATCGCCGCCACGATCGGAACCGCGACACAGATCGTGAACGACCTCGTCGACCCCGGTCAGTGGGCCGTCGTCTGGTTCGGTTGGTGGATCGGGGACACGTTGGGAACGGTGCTCTTTGCACCCTTCTTCCTGGCGGTTCTTGCCTCACCGAACCGGCAACCCTCCGGTCGCCTGCTCAAGGTCGCTGCACCACCGTTGTTCCTCGGCGTCGTAGTACTGCTTGCCCTCACCCAGACCCTGCACGCCCAACGCCGATCGGCCGAGAACGCTCGTGACGCGGTCGCCATGGATGCCGTCGCCACCCTCGAAGCGAACCTGACGCGGCACGAGGAAGTACTCGTCGGCCTGCGGAGCCTCTTCGAAGCGTCGCCCGACGTCGACAGTGCCGGTTTCAGGGTGTACGTGAACAACTTCATCGCTCGATACCCGACGTTGCAGGCGGTCTCCTGGAACCCGATCATCGGCGCCAACCAACTCGACGCATTCATCGAGAACCAACGAGCACAGTCGGGGTTCAAGGACTTCACCGTCACCGAACGGGCCCCCGATGGCTCCCTCGTCGCTGTCGGCGACCGCAGCGAGTACGTGGTGGTCGCCTACATCGAACCCATCGCAACCAACCGGGCTGCCCTCGGGTTCGACATCGCCTCGAACCCGGATCGCCTGATCACCATCGACACCGCCCGTTCCACTGGGCAGATCACGGCAACGAAACCGATCACACTCGTGCAGGGCGATTCCGAACAGCCAGGCATGTTGGTGCTGTTGCCCACCTACCGCGCCGGTTTCGGCACCGCCACGGACGTGGATGGATTCATGGTCGGCGTGTATCGCCTCGGCGATCTGATGGAATCGACGTTCCAGTCGTCGCTGTGGGACGACGTCGACATCGAACTGGTCGACGTGACCGACGACCGAGCACCGCTCGCAGCATCGCCAGCACGCGATGTCGGCTCGTTTGCCGGCATCGCCGGATCGATCGAGGCGGCAGTGATCGAGATGGAGTGGTTCGGTCGCCAGTGGGAGCTCATCGTTACGCCGGTCAGCGGAGCGCTCGCCCAGGTCCACCCGTCACTCCCCTTCGCGAGCCTGCTTGTACTGCTGGCGCTCGTGTTCCTGCTCGAATCGTTCATGCTGGTCATCGCCAGCGACGAACAGGCCGCCGCACGACGAGCCGAGACACTGTCCCACGCAGCCACCCACGATCCACTGACGGGCTTGTTGAATCGAGCGGGATTTGCCAACGCCTGCGACAGTGCCGCAGCGACAGGCGGGGAACACATGCTGCTGTTCTGCGATCTCGACCGGTTCAAGGCGGTGAACGACACCGGTGGGCACGAGACAGGAGACGCGCTGCTGCAGTCGGTGGCACACGCCATGCGATCAGCAGTGAGGACGCGTGACGTCGTGGCTCGCATTGGTGGCGACGAGTTCGCCGTTCTGCTCAACGACTGCTCGATCGACGCGGCACGGATGGTCGCCCAGTCGCTCATCACCAGCGTCATGGGGGCAACGGTGATCACCCCGGACGGAACGTTCTCGGTCGGCGTCAGCGTGGGTCTGGCTGCGTTCGGGCCCGACGGCGTCGAGGCGGCACTGCGTGAGGCCGATGCGGCGAGCTACGCGGCCAAGCGGGCCGGCGGCAATGCCGTCCATCTTGCGGTTGCCTCGTCGATCGTCTGATCGGGTTCCAACACCAGGAGCCCCGGGCGACGCCACCGGGACGATGGTTCACCGAGAGCCCACCACTGCGCTGCTGGCACCGACGAACGCAGCGAGCCAGACTGCGAACGATGGAACCCGACATGCTCGAAGTCGATGTCGCATCGGGCGAGACCGTGCTCGACATCTACGAACGACACGGCTGGGGCGACGGCTTGCCGCTCGAGGCACCGACCACCGAACGGGTCACCGCCATGCTCGGCTCGGCCGATCCCGACGAGGTCATCGCAGTGCTGCCCCCCCGCTCGGGTGAAGCGACGCGTCGCACGATCGCCATCAATGCCGTGCTCGCCGGATGCCGGCCGGAGCACTTCCCCGTCCTCGTGGCTGCGGTCCGGGCGCTGGGGCACCCCGATCTCAATCTTCGCGGTGTCAACGCCACCACGCATCCGGTTGCGCCACTGCTGATCGTGCACGGCCGAGCGGTTGCCGACGGCGGCTTCAACGCCGGGCTCGGCGCGTTCGGCCCCGGGAACCGAGCCAACGCAACGGTTGGTCGCGCACTGCGCCTGATCCTCCTGCACGTCGCCGGGGCCCGGCCCGGCCCCGGCGATGCATCGACGCAGGGCGGGCCCGCCAAGTACACCTACTGCGTCGGTGAGAACCTCGACGAGTCGCCCTGGGGCGGCTATGCGCGCAGCATCGGTGTCGACACACCGTCTGCGATCACGATCCACTGCGGCGAAGCACCGCACAACGTGCACGACATGGAATCCGACGAACCGGCACGAATCCTCGACAAGGTGGCCTCGGCCATGACGTCCACCGGCCAGAACAACGCACCGATCAGTCAGGGCGAGTACTTCGTGGCGATGTGTCCCGAGCACGCCGCCGCCTGCGCTGCCGATGGTTGGACCCGTGACGATGTGTCGGCCTACCTGTTCAACCAGGCCCGCTTGCCGGTCGGCGAACTGAAACGAGCATTCGCCCTGCGGGCGTGGGCGCCATGGATGCAACGGCTCGCCGACGACGATCTGGTGCCGATGACGGAGTCGGCGGCGAACATCAAGATCGTGGTGATCGGGGGTGCCGGCAAGCACAGCTCGATCATCCCGAGCTGGGGGATGACCCGCAGCGTGACCGTGCCCGTCGAACCCTGATCACCCGGCCCGCGAGTTAGCCCCGAGCCAATACCCTTTCGGCATGAACGACATCGCCGATTTCGGCTTCGGCACCCAGATTCGCAAGTCGCCCTATTTCGATGCGACGGTTCGGTGGGGAGCGACGGGGTTCTCGGTCTACAACCACATGTACATCCCGCGGGACTTCGGTGACCCTGAGCAGAATTTCTGGAATCTTGTCAACGACGCGATTCTGTGCGACGTCGCAGTGGAACGTCAGGTCGAGATCACCGGGCCCGATGCCGCACGCTTCACCCAGCTCCTCACCTGCCGAGATCTGTCGACCATGCAGGTCGGCCAGTGCAAGTACATCCTCATCACCAACGCCGACGGTGGCCTGCTCAACGACCCGGTGCTGCTTCGCCTGGCCGAGAACCACTTTTGGATCTCACTGGCCGACAGCGACATCCTTCTCTGGGCGCAGGGTGTGGCAACCCACGCCGGCATGGATGTGACGATCTGCGAGCCCGACGTCTCGCCGCTGCAGCTCCAAGGCCCCCGATCCGGCGACATCATGACGGCGCTGTTCGGCGACTGGATCACAGAACTGAAGTACTACTGGCTCCGCGAAACCGAACTCGACGACATCCCGCTGGTCGTGAGTCGAACCGGATGGTCGAGCGAACTCGGGTACGAGATCTACCTACGGGACGCACGCCGAGGTGACGAACTCTGGGAGCGGATCATGGCAATCGGTGCACCGATGGGCCTTCGACCCGGCCACACCTCGTCGATCCGTCGAATCGAGGGCGGCATGCTCAGCTATCACGCCGATGCAACGATCGAGACGAACCCGTTCGAACTCGGTCTCGACCGCTTGGTCGCGGTCGACAGCGACGTCGACTTCATCGGCAAGGATGCGCTGCGTCGCATTCGCGACGAGGGGGTGCGTCGGCACCAAGTCGGCCTCGTCCTCGAGATGGACCCGCTGACCGGACCCAACACGACGTTCTGGCCAATCACCGCAGCAGGTGAACGAGTCGGCGAAGTCACGTCGGCGGTGTGGTCGCCCCGACTCGAGCAGAACATTGCGCTCGCCATGGTCGCAACCGAACACACCGCTGTGGGAACGCAGCTCGTCGTCGACACCAACCTCGGCCCTGCGCCGGCCTCGGTCGTCGACAAGCCGTTCTACGACCCGAAGAAGTCGATCGCAGCGGGCCGCGCCACCTGATCGTTGCAACCCGACCCGATCTGCGGTCAGTGCGGAGAATCGAACACCTCGTCGCCCGCTGCCGCAGCGCCGGCGCCGTCGAATCCCATGGTCGGGTAGATCTCGGCGAACGAGGCAAAGATCATGTCGAGCGGGAGGTCGTCGTAGGACCCACGCTGCTTCACGTACTCCATGTGGCGGTTGCCCGATTCGTCGAACGGATGCATCAGCGCGTCATCGGTTCCATCGAATTCGAGTGCTTTCGTACCGAACCGCTCACACAGCTCGATGTTGAACGCAGTGCTGAGCTTGAACCAGCGACCCCGCAGGAACAGTTCGCTGTAGCCGTGCCAGGCGAACACGTCGGTGCCCATCGATGCCCGCAGCTTCTCCGAGGTCAGATGGTTCTTCACGTCAGCGAAGCCGAGGCGAGCGGGAATACCCCGGTTGCGAGCCGCTGCGGTCAACAGCACCGCCTTCGGTACACACCACGCCGTGTCGGCTCGGCAGATCACACTCGCCCGATAGCTTCCAGGATCTCGATCGGTTCCATAGGGGTCATAGCGAAGCCCGTCTCGCACGGCGTAGAACAGCTTGATCGCCATCTCGGTGGCGGCGCTCGACGCGCCCCCCGCGGCCGCCGCAAACACATCGACTTCGGGTGAGTCGCTGTCGAGAAACCAGGTCGGCTCCAGCCACGCAGGATCGATACCGTCCATCGATTGGAAGGTACAGGCCCAACGTGCGCGACACTGAACCGGTGCAGATCCACACACCCGAGGGAACCATCGGCCAGATGCCAGTGACCGGTGCTGCGCCGATCTCTGTGCTCTCCGGAGCGAAGATTGGGCTCCTCGACAACCGCAAGCCCAACGCACACATCGTGCTCGGTCACATCGCCGACCGGTTGACGGCGCGGACCGGGGCCAAGGTGGTTCGGCGAGACCACAAGAACGCTGCGATCCCCTGTGAGGATCAGGTGCTGGAAGGCATCGCCAAAGAGGTGGAGATCGTCCTCACCGGTACCGCCGATTGAGGCAGCTGCACGTCGTGGAGTGTCCACGATTCCGTGAAACTCGAGACCATGGGCGTTGCGACGGTGGTCGTGACCACCGACCAGTTTCGACGCCTGACCGATCAGGTCGCCATCAGCTTGAACCGAGCCGACCTGAGAATCGTGCAGACCCGGCATCCGATCGGCGGGGTCGATCCCGACACCGCTCGCGCCTGGGCCGACGACGTGGTCGAGGACGTGATCGCCTTGCTGACCCAGCCCCGATGATCCACCTCGGAACCTGCCTCGAACGCCGTGGCCGAGCCGGTCGGTCGGCCACCACCTCGACACCAGCACGTTACGCATGAGTATCGCGATCGACCACAGCGGCAAGGTCGCACTGGTCACCGGTTCGGGTGCCGGCATCGGTCGTGAAGTCGCCCGCTGGATGGCACAAGCCGGTGCTCACGTGGTGGTCAACGACGTTCGACACGAACACGCCGAACGGGTCGTGGCCGAGATCACCCACCTGGGCGGCTCGGCCCAGGTCCACGTTGCCGATCTTCGCGACGATGACGCACCCGATGCCATGGTCGCCGAGATCGTCGACCGGCATGGTCGTCTCGACATTGCGGTCAACAACGTCGGCATGTACCCACCCGGTCGGGTGCCGAAACCGTTCGTGGACGGGCGGGGTGACGACTACCGCGACATCATCGATCAGAATCTGGTCCTGGCCGCGCTGTGCGGACGGGCCGAAGCCGAGGCGATGACTGCGTCGGGTGGGGGGATCATCCTCTTCGTCTCGTCGGGTGAAACGACACGACCTGCACCATTCACGTCGATCTACGCAGCGGCGAAGGCCGGACTCAATCACCTCGTGTCGTCGATGGCGGTCGAGCTCGGTCCGGCCGGTATCCGCGTGTTGGCGATGGCACCGGGCACCACCCGGACCGAGACGGTCGCCGCTGCCTTCACCGATGAACGATTCGCCGAGATCACCGCGTCCACGCCACTGCGCTACGCCGTCGAACACGACGAGCTCGCCCGCCTCGCCGTGTTTTTGACCAGCGATCTCGCCCGAGCCATCACGGGCCAGCTGATCCTCGCCGACGCCGGTGCGTTCTTGAGCCGGAGTCGTCCGCCCAACGACGGAGGCCCGGGGACCTGAGCAGCGTGACCGGCGGCTAGAAGCCGATCCACTTCTCGACCAAGGCGTCCCCCCGCTCGGCCCAGTCTTCGCTCGTCATGGCGAACCGGATGTGATCCTCCCAGACCCCGTTGATCTCGAGATACCGCCGGGCCGTGCCTTCCTCGCGAAGCTCGAGTTTCTCGGCAACCCGACGACTGGCTGCGTTGCGTGGTACCACTGCCGCCTGGATCCGATGGAGATGGATTTCCTCGAAGGCGAATCGGGCGATCACCACGAACGCCTCGGGGATGTAGCCGTTGCCGGCGAGCGCCTCGTCGATCCAGTAGCCGACGTAGGCATTCTGGAACGGCCCCCGCTGGATCGAGTTGAGATTGATCTCACCGGCAAAGATGCCGTTGGCGAACACCCCGAACCCGTACCCGGTGCCGAGTTGGCGCTCTCGCTGACGAGCCGAGCAACGCGACGAGAACGCCTGCGCATCCTCTACGACATTTGGCTGGCCGGGGAGCTGCTGTGGCTCCCATTTCGTGAGCCACTCCGCGTTGCGACGGCGGACCTCCTGCCATTTGGGGAAGTCCGCAGCTTCGAGAGGACGAAGCAGGACGTGGCGGCCGAAGAGCGTCGTCACGGCCGGTGACCGTAGCCCACGGCGCACCAAAAGCCCGCCCTCGATTCGTCAGTCCTCCAACTGAGCAGCGAGTGCGTGCGTCGCCTCGATGAACTCCTCGATCATCTCGAACACCACTCGGGCCGCCGGCTTCGACTCGTTCATGTTCCCGACGATCTGTCCCACGAAGTAGTTCGACAGCTGTTCGGCACCCGAACCCTGCTTGTGGGCGGCACGATCGATGCGCTGAATCGCCTCGGCAGTGAGCACCATCTGCATCGGCATCCCGAGCGGCATCGGCGTCTCCGGGTTCTCCCACTCCTCCGTCCACGCCGACTTGAGCTGTCGGGCGTGTTTGCCCGTTCGGCTTCGCGAACGGATGGTGTCCGACGACGTCGCTGCGAGAAACTTGTCTTTCACCACTGGATGCGTCTCGGCCTCGTCGGTGGTCAGCCAGACCGATCCGCACCACACGCCGGCGGCTCCGAGGGCCATCGCTGCAGCCATCTGTCGACCGCGGCCGATCCCACCGGCACCGAGTACCGGCGTATCGCCCACCGCATCGACAATCTCGGGGATCAACACCATCGTGCCGATCTCGCCGGTGTGACCACCGGCCTCGGATCCCTGCGCAATGACGAAATCCACCCCGGCATTGACATGGCGCTCGGCGTGCTGGGCTTTGCCGGCAAGGGCACCCGTCTTCACCCCGACCTCTCGGCACCGATCGATCATGTGTTGCGGCGGTGGCCCCAGCGCGTTCACGATCAGCGAGGCACCGTGAGCCAACGCAATGTCGAGGTTCGGATCCTGAGATTCTGCCGACATCGGTGCGGCGCGATCATCGCCGCCGTTCCCGATGCCGCGACCCGACGCACCGTCGTCGTCGGGGAGCGGTGGGACGTCGTAGCGCTCAAGAATGTTGTCGAGGAACTGCTTGGTCTCGGCTGGAATCAGGTCGCGAACCTGCCCCATGTTCAGCCCGCCCTGCTCGCTGCCCGCGTATTTGGCCGGAACGATCAGATCGACGCCGAACGGCCGGTCCCCGACCTCGGCCTTGATCCACTCGAGATCGATCTCGAGTTGCGTGGGCGAGTGGGCAACACCACCCAAGACACCGAGCCCACCGGCCTTGCACACCGCAGCCACAACGTCACGGCAATGGGTGAAGGCGAAGATCGGGACGTCGATCCCGAACATGTCCGTCATGGGGGTCTTCATGCGTGTGCTCCTTGTCGCTGCCTTCGGGTCACCTGCACCGGCAGGTGGGTGTAGCCGTGCACGAATGACGAAAGCGTCCGCTCCGGTTCGTCCTGCACCTCGATTCGCTCGAATCGGGGCAGGATCTCTTCCCACAGGATCCGCAGTTGCAGCTCGGCGATGCGGGCGCCCATGCAGAAGTGCACACCATGCCCGAACGACAGGTGCCGATCGGCGTTGGGCCGGTCGATCACGAGCCGATCGGCATCGTCACCGAACACGGCCTCGTCGCGGTTCGCCGAGATGTACCAGAGCAGCACCTGATCGTCCTTGCGGATCTGCTTGCCCTGGAACTCGACATCGTGGTTGGCGGTACGCCGCATGTAGGCCAGAGGCGTCTGCCAGCGAATGACCTCGGGAACGAAGTTCGCAATGAGGCTGTGATCGGCCTTGAGTTTCTCGAACTGGTCGGGCCATCGATCGAGTGCGTACACGCTGCCCGACATGGTGTTGCGGGTCGTGTCGTTGCCACCGACGATCAGCAGGATCAGGTTGCCGAGGTGCTCCATCGGTTGCATGTCTCGGGTCGGTTCACCATGGGCGAGCATCGACACAAGATCGAATCCCGGGTTCTTGCGGCGCTGTTCGAACAGGCCATCGAAGTACTCGACGCACTCGATCAGTTCGGCTCGTGATTCCTCCCGCGTCAGAAAGGGATCGGTGGAATCGGGATCGGGGACGGTGGTCACGAGATCGGACCAGTGGGTGAGCTTGCGGCGGTCTTCCATGGGGAAGTCGAACAGGGTGGCCAGCATCAAGGTGGTCAGCTCGATCGACACGGTGTCGACCCAATCGAATGTTTCCCCTTCGGGAAGGGAATCGAGCAACTCGATCGTGCGGCTGCGAATCATGTCCTCGATGTTGCGGAGGTTGCTCGGTGCCGAGACACCTCGCACCGTCTTGCGTTGATCGGTCTGGTCGGGTGGATCCATCGTGATGAACGACGTGAACGGCAACGCGTCCTCGGGGACCGGCGCACCGACCGGCGGGGAAAGTGTGATGCCGCTCGCCGACGAGAACGTCTTCCAGTCACCCTCGATCTCGCGGACGTCGTCCCAGGTTGTGATCGACCAATAGCGGCCCGCCGAACCCAGTTCGTTGAAATGAACGGGATCCTCAGCTCGAAGCCGAGCGAAGTGTTCCTGCCATCGATCCTGGCGAAAGAGATGGGAGTTGTAGGGGTTGATGTCCTCGATAGCCAGTTGATCGGCCCTCGGGGTGTCCTTGGCGAAGCGGGCCTGCTCGAACTCCGGACTTCGGCGCGGGGCTGCGGCCAGCCACTCCTCGCGAGTCAATCGGGTGTTGGTCATGGTTGGTTCTCCCCTACCTGGTCTGTCGCTGGGTCTCGGCCCAGCTCATGCCCTGTTGGACATCGGGCTCTCGGGGCAGGCCGAGCGCCATCTCTGCGACGATATTGCGCTGGATGGCCCACGTCCCGCCGCCCAAGGTCAACGCGGGCGCGAACAAATAGCCGTAGTGCCACACCGGATCGGTGTCGGGAAATTGCCGGTCCTCGGCATCGGCCGGGTTGATCTCGGTCGCACCGCGCCGCATGCCCGACGGAATGGCCCCCATCGGCCCCGAACCGCTCAGCATGCCGGCGCTTCCGGTGATCTCCTTTGCGAGTTCCATCACTTCCTGACCGTGTTCATCGGCCATCAGCTTCTGGATCGATGCCTCGGTCCCGGGCGTGCGGCCGTTGAGCTTGGCCGACAGCGTGCGTAGTCTATTGAGGCGCAGTACCTCGGCGTTGACGTGCATCTTTGCGAGCTTTTGCCGGAGGACGGGCTGCTCGGTGCCGCCGCCGGCGCGAACGAGATCGAGGAGCGTGGCCGCCGATGGACCCGCCCCCCACAACGACCCGGCCGAACTGAGCGAGACGCGCTCGTTGGCGAGTGTGACCTTGGCGAGACGCCAGCCATCGCCCTCCTCGCCGATACGGCAGTCGACCGGAAGACGCATGTCGTCGAAGAACACCTGGTTGAACGAATGGGCCGTGGTCATGTCGATGATCGGCGACATCGTCAGGCCAGGGGTGTCCATGGGCACGGCAAAGTACGAGATGCCTTTGTGCTTCGGGGCCTCCGGGTCGGTTCGGGCGATCAGGATCCCCATGTCGGCAGCGTGGGCACCCGACGACCAGATCTTCGACCCGTTGACGACGTACTCGTCGCCGTCACGTTCGGCCCGAGTGGCGAGGTTGGCGAGGTCGGACCCGGCCTCCGGTTCGGAGAACAGCTGACACCAGATGTCTTCGTGGGTGAAGATCCGATCGAGGTACCTGGCCTGTTGCTCGTCGGTTCCCCCGGCGAGAATCGTTGGTGCCGCCCAGCCGATCCCGATTGCGTTGCCGCCGTGCTTGCGCCCTCGGGGGTCGCGAACCTGGAGGCCCTCCAATTCCTCCTGGATGATGATCTGATGCATGGGGTCGGCCGACAGACCCCATGGCGCCGGCCAGTGCGGCACGACATAACCCGCAGCGTGCACGTCGGCCTGCGAGGGGTTCGGGTTGGCAGCCCGCCATGCTCTGACCGCCAATCGGCGGGGATCGTCGTCGGGTGGGAAATCGAAGTCCATCAGTGGTCCTGCGTTGTCATCGGTAGGTTTCCGGAATCCAGGCGGCGGCTCTCTTCTCCAGAAACGCCGCCATCCCTTCCTTGGCATCGTCGCCCTCGAACAGCTGTGCCGACAGTGGCGCCGTCCACGCAAACCCGTCGGTGGTGGTGAGCGTTGGCACTGTGGCCAGAAGTTGCTTGGTCGCAGCCAACGCGGAGGGGCTCCCCTTCACGAGATCGGCGACGACCTCGTCGACCACCGCATCGAGTTGGTCGGCGCCGACCGCTCGGTTGATGATCCCCATACGTTCGCCTTCGGGGGCGAGGAACCGATTGCCCCGCAGGAACGACGCACGCGCATCGGCAGCTCGCATCTTCGGCAGGCACAAGACCGAGATCATGGCCGGCGCAACACCGATACGAACTTCGGTGAAGCCCATCGTTGCCGTGTCGAGCATGACCGAGTAGTCCATCGCCGCGACCAGACCCATACCACCGGCAACCGCGTGACCGTTGATCTTGCCG
Source organism: Actinomycetota bacterium (assembly GCA_029979265.1). Taxonomy (GTDB): domain Bacteria; phylum Actinomycetota; class Acidimicrobiia; order Acidimicrobiales; family Aldehydirespiratoraceae; genus UBA11606. The sequence continues at coordinate 27,975 of JAPOHW010000007.1, forward strand.
ACGTAGGGCTTCGCCGACTGACCGAACCGGGCGAACAACTCGGCAGGGTCGACCCGGCGGAGGGGCTTGGCGGCATCGGTGCGCCCCGATCGTTCCGAGAGGTTGGCTCCGGCGCAGAACGTGTTTCCCGTATTGGTGAGCACGATCACGCGAACCGCGTCATCGGCCTCGGCCGCATCGAGCGCGTCCATGAGTTCGCTGGTGAGCTGAGCGCTCAGCGCGTTCTTGCGGTCGGGATCGTCGAGCGTGACGGTGCACACCCCGTCCACGGTCTCGGAACGGACGACGGTGTCGGTCATGCGGCGAACTGCTCCTCGAGTCGGTGCGGGTGGGTCATCGGTCGAAACAGCGGCTCGTGGGGGCAGCGATCATCGCTTGGGCCATGACGGTCGAGACAGCGAGCAGACCACGTCATGAGGTGAGCCCTCGCAGCACCACGTCGACCATCGCGTCGGCCGCATCCTTGGGCGACGACGAGAGCTGCGGCAACACGTCGGGACGGGCGAATTCCCGACCGAGTCCGGCGATCGTGCGCGCCACCGCAGCGGTGTCGACGGCGGCGATTTCACCCTGTTCGACCGCAGCGTCGAGCAGGGCCCGGGTCACTGCGATGATGTATTCCGAATGGTCGGCATTCATCGCCGAGCCTTCGGGGATGGTGGCCATGTCGTCGGCGAATTCGCGGGTGATGTCCTGCACCGCAACGGTGGCGGCACCGAGATAGGCCTTCACCGCATCGAGCGCAGTCATGTCGTCGTTCACGACGCGGTTGGCGACCCGCCCCACCTTTCTGAGGTTGCGATCGACCACCATCAACACCAACTCGTTGCGGCCCTCGGCGAGACCGTAGAGCGTCCGCAACGAGCAGTTCAGCTGCGCAGCGAGTTCGGCCATCGTCACGTCGACGAACCCCTTGTCGAAGATGCGGCCAAGCTCGTCGAGCAGTTCGCGCTGTCGAGCGGTCAGCTCCGCTTCGCGCCTGCGGCTCAGCACCGGCTCGGGGGCCGGTACCTGACGCAAGCGGTCGCGAAGCGAAATCGTCACCCGTCCTCCGCCAGCAGCGACACCGGAATGTCGGCGTAACGGGCCCGGAACCACTCGCCGAGCGACTTGGCCTGCCCGTCTTGGCGGGTCGACGCAGCAACACCCTCCTGCAACAGGCCGTGGATCACGAAGTTGATCGACCAGATGTTGGGCATCTCGAACCGGTCGATCTCAAGTTCTGCCGCTTCGGGCAACAACTCGCGCAACCGATCCGTCGACAGGTACACGGTCATCCACGAGTACGCCGCACCCGACCGGGCGAAAACACCGAGATTGGCGTTCCCTCCCTTGTCACCCGAGCGCGACCCGAGGATGGTGCCGAGGGGAACCCGACGTGTTTCCCCGACGGGCGCCGGCACAAGATCGAACGATGGCGAATCGACCGGCTCACCACCGGCAGGCGCAACCGACTCGACCACCCTCCGGTCACCGCCGAGCACGACGACGTGCTGTGGGACCAGATCAGCCGGAACGAGGCCGGATGTGTGAACACCGAACGGTTTGCCCACTCCTCCTCCGGCCAAGCCGTACATGCCGGGAATGGTTGCGAGCGCAAGTTCGTTCATGCCTCGCGCGAGCGACTTCGTCTTGCGTTCATCGGCGTCCTTGACCGTGAGACGCCATTGGGCGGTTGCTGCTTCGTTGGAGACGGGATCGACATGATCGGTGCGCACAACGCAGCGACTGACGCTGTCGAAGTCCTCCGGACGGTAGGGAGCAGCACCCCAGAAGGCTGCATCGACGAGCTCCGCTTTTGCGTCGATCTCGAGTCCGGTCAGCGCCACGATGACATCGGTGCGGAATCCGCCCCAGGCGTTCATCGACACCTTCAGGGTGTCGGGAGGACGCTCACCCTTGGTGCCGCTGATCCGCACCCGATCGGGGCCCTGTTGTGTGAGGGTCATCGTGTCGAACCGGCTGGTGACATCGGGCCCCAGATACCCGGGAGAACCGATCTCGTAGAGCAGCTGTGACGTCACGGTCCCGACCGTGACCGCCCCACCCGTACCAGGGTGTTTCGTGATGACCGAGGAGCCGTCGGCCTCGATCTCGGCGATCGGGAAGCCGGTTCGCTCCATGCCCGGAAGTTCGGTGAAGAACGAATAGTTTCCGCCGGTTGCCTGGGTTCCGCACTCGATGACATGTCCGGCGGCGACGGCTCCGGCCAGTGCGTCCCAGTCGTCGCGAGCCCAGCCGTGATGCCACGCCGCCGGTCCCGCCACGATCGCGGCATCGGTCGTCCGGCCCGTCACGACGATGTCGGCACCCATGTCGAGGGCCTCGACGATCCCCCACGCACCGAGGTAGGCGTTGGCCGAGATGTAGTCGATCGGCGCGACCGGGTCACCGGTCTCGTGGTCGATGATTTCCACTCCGGCGGCACGGAGTTCGTCGAGCCGGGGCAGCAGGTCATCGCCATTGACGTAGGCGATCGTGGGCTTCAAGCCGAGCGTGTCGGCCACGTCAGCCACCGCTTCGGCGCAGTAATCAGGGTCGAGACCACCGGCGTTCGACACGACCTTGATGCCCCGGTCGAGACAGGTCCCCATCACCTGTTCCATCTGGGTCACGAAGGTTCGGGCGAAACCCGAGCCTGGGCGTTTGGCCTGCGTACGGGCCAGGATCAGCATCGTCAGCTCGGCCAGCCAATCACCGGTGAGGGCATCGATCGGGCCGCCCTCGACCATCTCCTTGGCGGCCGAGAGGCGGTCGCCGTAGAAGCCGGAGCAGTTCGCGATCCGGATCATGCCAACTCCTCGATCAGCAGCAGAAGTGCACCGTTGTCGACCTGGCCCCCCGGCGAGATCAGGAGTTCGGTGACCATGCCGTCGAAGGGCGCAGCGATGTGATGCTCCATCTTCATCGCCTCCAGGACGACGAGGACCTGACCTGCTGTGACGGCATCACCGACGGAGCAGCGGACCTCGACCACCGATCCGGGCATCGGAGCGACCAGACCACCACTCGGCAGGTCCGAACCGGGGACCGTGAACCGCGGCTTCACCGGCAGGCACACGGTCGTCCGGCCGAGCGTGACATAGACGACATCGGCAGCGAGCGTCACCGGCGCTCGCAACCGACGCCCGTCGATCTCGACCTCGATGTCGTCCGGGGTCCACTCGTGGACCAGCACCGTCTCACCCGTTGCGAGAACAACGCTTCCACCGCGCTGTGCGGTGTATTCGATCCGCAGCGTGTCGGCCGTGTCGCTCGCCGCTGCGGCATTTGCGGGGATGAACTCGACATACTGCGGTGGCAACGATCCGGTCCGGAAGTTGGCCGGCGCGAACCCCCAGACCTCGTCGGCCGCCCGGTTCCGGCCCTGCATCCACATGGCCGCAACGATGGCCGCAGTGGCGACGTCGGCGGGGGTCTGCGAGCTCCCCGGATCGACGCGAACGATGAAGTCGGTGGTGGTGTCACCAGCGAGAAATGCGTCGTTGCGAAGGGTCGCAACGAGGAAATCCCGGTTGGTGACGACACCACCGAGGTGCATTCGTTCGAGCGCCAGCGCCAATCGGCTTGCGGCCTCGGTGCGGGTGGGGCCGTGTGCGATCACCTTGGCCAGCATCGGATCGAAGTCGACTCCGACCACGCTCCCCTGCTCGACACCGCTCTCCCAGCGAACCCCCGGCTCGTCGGCCGGTCGAAATGCTGACAACGTGCCGGTGGCCGGCAGGAAGTCGTTGTCGGGATCCTCGGCGTACAGACGAACCTCGATCGCCGATCCCCGCCAGGTGATGTCGTCTTGTCCGTACCCCAGCTCTGCACCACTCGCAATGCGCAGCTGCTCTCGCACGAGATCGATGCCGGTGACCTCCTCGGTGACGGGGTGTTCGACCTGCAACCGCGTGTTGACCTCGAGAAAGAAGAACTCCCCGGTTAGATCGTCGACGAGGAACTCCACCGTTCCCGCCGAGACGTACCCCATGTGCCGAGCCAAGGCCAGGGCGGCCTCTCCCATCCCAGCGCGCATTTCGGTGTCGACCATCGGCGAAGGTGACTCCTCGACGATCTTTTGATGGCGACGCTGAATCGAACACTCGCGCTCGCCAAGGTGCACGACGTTGCCATGGCTGTCGCCGAGCACCTGTATCTCGATGTGGCGACTCGATGTCACATACCGCTCGAGAAACACCGTGTCGTCACCAAAGCCACCGAGCGCCTCTCGTTTGGCCGCAGCAACCGCATCGTGCAGCTGGTCCGCTGACTCGACGATCCGCATGCCCTTGCCGCCACCCCCGGCCGATGCTTTCACCAGCAGGGGGTAGCCGACGTCGGCGTCGGCTGTCGGATCCTCCGAGGACGGCAACGTCGGCACTCCGGCTTCGACGGCGATTCGCTTCGCTGCGATCTTGTCGCCCATCGACTCGATCACGTCGGGCGAGGGTCCGATCCAGCGAATGCCGGCATCGATGACCGCTCGCGCAAAGGCCGCGTTCTCCGAGAGGAATCCGTAGCCGGGATGGATGGCAGCAGCACCTGTCACCGTGGCCGCAGCGAGGATGGCGTCGGCATCGAGATACGACGACGGAAGGCGAATGGACTCGTCGGCCTCCTGGACGAATGGAGCATCGGCGTCGGCATCGACGAAGACCGCGATGCATCGCATTCCCATCGCCCGTGCGGTCCGAAACACTCGTCGAGCGATCTCGCCGCGATTGGCAACCAAGACGCTGTGCAGCGGCGCAAGCGGAACCGGGGTCGTCACAGTCGGAACACTCCGTACGCTTCGGCGCCCTCGATCGGGCGGTTGCGGACGACACTCAGGCACATGCCGAGAACGTCGCGGGTATCTCTCGGATCGATGATGCCGTCATCACTGATGGCACCGGTGGCCCGAAGGGCCAACGAGCCCCGGTCGTGCGCAGCCTCGTGCGCAGCGACGATCTCGGCATCGGCCTCCTCGTCGAAGTCGATGCCCTGACGCTCGGCTTGACCGCGCCGGACCTGCGCCATCACCCCGGCGATCTGCTTCGGCCCCATGACGGCGATCTTGGCGGTGGGCCACAGGAACGTGAAGCGGTTGCCGAAGGCCCGACCCGACATGCCGTAGGTGCCGGCTCCGTACGACGAACCGACGATCACCGTGAGGTGCGGAACGGTCGAGTTGGTGACCGCGTTGATCATCTGGGAACCCTTCTTGATGATCCCGTCGGCCTCGAAGTCGGTTCCGACCATGTACCCGGTGATGTTCTGGAAGAACACGAGTGGCGTGTCGATGGCGTTGCAAAGCTGAATGAAATGGGCAGCCTTCTGCGCCGAGTCGGGATAGATCACGCCGTTGTTTCCCAGCACACCGACCGGATAGCCATGGATCGATGCCCAGCCGCAGATCATCGAGGTGCCGAATCGGGGTTTGAACTCCTCGAACCGACTGCCGTCGACGACCCGACCGATCACCTCCCGAATGTCGAGCGGTTTGCCCAGATCCTTTCCGACAAGGCCCAGGAGCTCGTCGGGATCCAGTGCAGGCGGTTCGGTGGCGAGGCTTGGCGCAGCGTCGGGCTTGCGCCAGTTGAGATGTGACACCACCTCACGGCACAGACGGATGGCGTCCATCTCGTCCTCGGCGAGGTACTCGGCAAGGCCCGACACCTCGGCATGCTTTTGGGCGCCACCGATCGTCTCGGAGTCCGCGATCTCGCCGGTGGCCATCTTCACCAGGGGTGGGCCGGCGAGGAAGGCATAGGTCTGCTCCTTGATGAAGATGTTGTAGTCGCTGAGGCCCGGTTGGTAGGCGCCGCCGGCCGTGGACGACCCGAACGTCACGCACACGGTCGGGATCTTCATTTTCGAGAGCTCGATCATCTCGTAGAAGAACCGGCCCGATTCTGCGAAGTGTTGTGGGATCACGGCGGAACCGATCGCATCGTGGGGGTTCTCGTCGGCCACCTGGCGTTCGCCGCCACTTCCACCGGGACGAAGGTCGCCGCCCGCCGATTCGACGAAGCTGATGTAGGGGATTCGGTTGTCGCGGGAGATCTCGAGCGCTCGCATCCACTTTTTCGATGCGTACGGTGTGAGCGCTCCGGCCGCCACCGTCGGGTCGTTTCCCATGATCACGCATTCAGTGCCTGCGACGATCCCGATGCCGGCGATCATGCCGCCACCGAGGTGGTACTGGCTCCCGTAGCCGGCCAACGGGGTGATCTCGAGAAATGGCGTGTCGGGATCGAGCACAGCTGCGATCCGCTCGCGGATCTGGAGTTTGCCCCGACTGCGGTGGCGCGCAATGGCCTTCTCACCGCCGGCGTTGGCCGCCATCTCCAGCAGTTCGTCGTGAACGTCGAGCAGTTCGGTCATGTCCTCCCGATTCTGGAGGTACAGATCACTGCTGGTGTCGAGTGCCGACCGCATGGCCGGCGCAAGCAACGTTCGGGGCATACGGTCGACCGTACCGGGTAATTCAGAGGCAGGCGAATTATCCCGAAGGGATGCGACGCCACACCCCAGGTCGGTACCCGTTCTCAGACGGCGTCTCGTTCGGCGCGCAACTCGGCTGCGACGCTCGGACGCAGAGCCATGACCACAGCAAGCATCGCAGCGCCAACCGCAACCACCGCAGCTGTTTCGAGCACCTGCGGCAGATACTCGCCCGCAATGGCGAGGAGCACGATCGCGTAGGTGCAGCGGCCGAGCAGCGACGTCACCGAGAGCATCGTGGCTCGATGGTGCTGTTCCACCCGTCGCGACATGATGCCCGGGACCATGACCTGGGTCGCTGCCATCTGGATGCCACGCGAGACGATCAGGGGCAGGACCAGCAGCGACACGACAAGCGCCATGGTGAGTGATGCGACTGCAGTCACGCTGGCGAGCACGAGCAAGACCACCCCAGGCCCGAAGCGCCGTCTCGCCGATTCGGTGAAGCGAAGCGACCAGCCACCGACCGCAGCCACCGTTGCTGCCAACGCACCGGCAATGACGGCAGCGCCGGCCGGATCGTCGCTCGGCCGTTCGAGGACCATGGCCAGGTAGGGCGGAGCCAGCTCCGACACGAGATGGATGAGGACCACCTCAACCACGACATAGAGGGTGACCCAGGCAAGCAGTGGACGCCGGAGGTGACCAACGATCGAACGAAGATCCGACGCGAAACTCCCGTCCCGGGGTGAACGGGGCGGTTCGCTCATTCGCATGGTTGCACCGAACTGCACTGTCGCCGCACCGAGCGCAGCGACGAACGGCAGTCGCAGGTCGACGAAGGCCAGGCAGCCACCTGCGATCGCAGTGACCGCCGTCGCATAGAGCAGCCCGGTTCGTACCCGTGCCTCCCTGCGTTCGAACTCCGAGGATCGCCCGTCGGCATCGAGTACGTCGAAGTGAAACGTCGAATCCGTTCCCGACAGGAACGCGTACCCGACAGCCAACAGCACCTGTGCCCCGGCGATCGCACCAAGACCACCCACCAGGAACAATCCGTGACAACCGATCCACGCCACCGCAGTGACCCGAAGCGCAGCGACCCGTCCGACATGATCGCTGAACCATCCCGACGGCACCTCGAGTACGACGACGGTCAGGTAGTACAGCGCACCGAGCTGCAGCGCCCGAGTGAGCCCGACCTGGTCGATCAGATACAGCAGCACGGTCGGCAGCCAGAACAACGAGCCGACGACTCGTTGATGGATCGCATAGGCCCGAAGGTTCGCCTCGGTCCGCACGCTGGAACTCATCGATCCTCGACAGGGAGCGCCGACAGGGCAACGGCGGCCGATCGGACGCGACCGTGGCGGGCGTCGTCGTCATTCGAGCGGGCCACTGACCACGCCGAATTCGGGCGATCTGGCATCTGGCGAGCGTAGCGGTCACCACGACAGGTCTCTCCGACCGACCGACCCCGAGCCGGTCACACCTCCCTACGACGTCACGTGCGTCGGCCCTGTTCTCTGCACCGATCCGCCGCATGCAACACTGCGAGCATGACCAAGCCGACCGTTGCGTCCGTTTCTGCCGACGTGATCGCCGAACAGGACTCCCTCGATGCCGTGGTCGCCGAGCTTGCTGACGATCTCTGGGACCTGGCGACACCCTCACCCGGTTGGGCGATCCGAGACCAGATCGGCCACCTCGCCTTCTTCGACATGGCCGCTGCGCTCGCAATTCGCGACCCCGATGCGTTCGACATCCACCGCAAGGAACTGATGGCTGCCCCCGACGGCGACGCACTGACGCTCGGACCAGCACGGGCGATGGCACCTGCACAGCTCCTGGCCCACTGGCGCCATCACCGCAATGAACTCGCAGCCGCTGCAGCGACGTGTGGCGAACACGACCGCATCGAGTGGTACGGACCCTCCATGGGGGCCAAATCGTTTTTGACCGCCCGCCTCATGGAGGCGTGGGCCCATGGCCAAGACATCTGCGATGCCGTCGGAGCCGAGCGCACCGCCACCGACCGCCTGCGCCACATTGCCCAACTCGGCTACATCACCCGCGGCTGGACGTACCTCAATCGTCGTCTCGACATGCCACCCGGAGAGATCCGAGTCTCGCTCACCTCACCCGGTGGTGACACCTGGCAGTGGGGACCTGACGATGCCGATGCAACGGTCACCGGTTCTGCGCTCGACTTCTGCCTGGTCACGTCACAACGGCGGAACCTGGCCGACACCGACCTCGAACTCGACGGCGATATCGCTACCGACTGGCTCGAAAAGGCGCAACTCTTCGCCGGTCCACCCAGCGACCCACCGCCAGCCCGCGGTTGACGTACGCCGGCGGCGGAGGCGATCAGTCGAGCAGCGAGAACACCAGTCCGTCGAGGATGTCCGACTCCGACACCACGAGTTCCTCGATGTCGAAGTACCGCATGATGCGCACAAGGATGCACATGCCGCCGACGATGACATCGGCGCGTGCTTCCTCGAGGCCGGGGTTGTGGATCCTGTCCTTGCGGCGCTCGGTGACGAGTGTGCGATAGACGTCCTCGGCTGCCTCTCTGGTCAGGCGGAAGTGATGGATCTGGTCGCGATCGTAGTCAGCGAGACCGATCTCGACCGCCGCCGCCGCCGAGACAGTACCGGCAAGCCCGACGAAGGTCCGAGCATGTGCGGTCTGGGGCATCTCTCGAGCGACATCGTCGAGGTGGGCTTCGGTGATCGAGAGGCATGCCACCAGTTCTTCAGGCCGAGGTGGATCGTGCTCGACGTATTTCTCGGTGAGCCGAACGCACCCGATGTCGAGCGACAGCGCAGCCTCGGCCTCTTCGGTACCGAACACGAACTCGGTCGATCCCCCGCCGATGTCGAAGACGCAGAAGGGGCCGTCGGCCACGTCGAGATCGGCGGTGGCCCCGCGAAACGAGAGTTGTCCTTCCTCGAGCCCTGTCAACAGCTCTGGCCGAGCACCGATGACCTGCTCGACCGCATCGAAGAAGTCGTCTCGGTTCGACGCATCGCGAGCAGCAGACGTTGCCGCAGCGCGAACCTGGGTGACGCCGAAACGATCCATCACCGCCCTGTACTCCCGCAGGCAGGCGAGAACCCGTTCGACGGCCTCGTCGGCCAAGCGACCCGTGCGATCGACGTCTTGGCCGAGTCGAGTGATGGTCATCAACCGCTCGAGCGTCTCCTCCCCGTCGTGGACGAGAAGACGGGTCGAGTTGGTTCCGAGGTCGATGGCGGCCACCGGCTCACGCATGGTCATGCTCCTCCGAAAGGTCGGTGCGGTCTTCGTAGTCGGCGAACCGCTCGGCGACCCACAACCCGACCGGATCGTCGCCACCAGCGAGATGCCACGCGTAGTGGGCGTGGAGGCACTTCACACCCGTTCGGGTACCACCAACACCGGCCGACGGACGCGGACCGTCGTGATCGACAGGGATCTCGGCGTCACGCTCGACGGCATACCGACGGTGGGCCGCATCGATCGCTTCGAGCCCCACATCGGCCTCGGCTCGTCGCACGCCTCCGTCACCCTCCATTCGCCCCACGATTCGCCGTTCGTACTCCCCCGCCAGCCAGTAGAGCGTCGGCATCGGCCGTCCATCGTCGAGGATGGGCGCGTTGCGGAGCACCACTGGATCGCCGGCGGCAGTTCGCACCACGACCTCGTAGGCCCCGGCAGGCTCGCGACCGAGAAGTTCGGTCACGCGCACGCGATCGGCCACGGGATCGACCGGCTGGTTCATCGGCCGACCCTTCGGGCCGACCGACGTCGGCGAAGGCGTCGTGCGGTTGGCCTCCCCAGCGCAAGCAGCATCACCAACGGGATCACCCGCTTCATGATCGGTCGCCGGGCCGCATCGAGCAGATCGAGGGCCTCGGGTTCGGGCATCTCGATCCGCTTGCCCCCGACCGGAGCGAACACATCACGTCCGAGGTGTCGTTCGACGTCGATGGAGGCTGCGAGGTTGCCGGCAAATTGGGCGGTGAGGGCCGTCGACACCTCGGCGATGACCCCGCGACCCAACTGGGCGAAGCGACCCCCGACCTGCAGTTCGGTGTCGACGTTGACCTGCGTCGAGTCGTCCGTCAACGGCTCGAGGCGCGCCGTGATGTGTGCCTCTGCGTTCCCATGGTTCCCGGTACCAGTCGCTTGCACGATGATCCGACGACGGTCATCGTCAAAGTCGAACGTGGCACTGCCCTCGAAGCGCGCCGCCAGCACACCGAGCCGAACCGACACGATGCCCTCGTAGCGGTCGCCGTGCACTGCGGTGAGCTGTGCCCCTGGGACACAGGGGGCGAGGCGACTGGGATCGTGCAGAAGCTGCCACGCATCGTCGAAGGGACGAGCGATGGAGAACGTGTCGCTCATCTGCACGTCAACTCCAACGCCGTAAGTCTTCGAGTGTGTCAATGTCGTGAGGGTTGCCCTCGACCGGCACCGGACGCACGAGATCCGGACGAGCCCGCATCACCGCACGAGCACCTTCATCACCGCTCACCGGCAGACTCGCCCACATCGCAGCGGACAACTTGACCGGTGGACGCAGCTCACCGTCGTATCGAGCCGATGCCAGATCGTCGTCGACTGCTGCGACCGCGTTCCAGATCTCGGTCGTGACACCGGGACTGTCGCCCAACCCCACGACGATCGCACTGTGCCCACGCATCTCGGCATAGGCGACCGCAGCCCGAAGCGAGGTCGCCTGCCCCTCCTCCCAGGGTTCGTTGTGGAGCAGCGTCACATCATCGGGAACGATCGGTTCCAGATCGATCGAGCCCCCCACGACCACCACCTCGTCGACGTCGGCAGCCCGAGCCGCATCGATGACGATTCGCACCATGGGTACCCCATCGATCTCGGCGAGCAGTTTGTGCTCCTCCCCGGCAAAGCGCGATCCGGCTCCTGCGGCGAGGATCACCGCAGCGATCGACTGTCGACGTTCGTGCCGTCCGGTTTCGACGTGGTCGGTCTGGGTCACCGACACAGCCTAGGGTCGCCTCCATGGACCCGACCGTTCCCACCGATGCGACCCCACCGATGCTCCGGGTCACGATGCTGCTTGCCGACTCCGCCCAGGTTGCCGATCGCAAGCTCTACGTCCTTGGGGGAGGTGTCTCGGTGATCGGACCTCGTCCCCAGCCGCTCGGCGTGGCGATCCGCATCGAGGTGCCGTGGGATCGGGCCAATGTGCCCCATCAGTGGCGCCTCGACCTGCTCGACGAGGACGGCCACGCGGTGACGATCAACGAACAACCGCTCGTGGTGCACGGGCGCTTCGAAGCGGGGCGTCCCGCAGGCTTGAAGGCCGGCACTCCGCTGTCGGTGCCGCTCGCCATCACGTTTCCGACCCTTCCCGTCCAACCGGGCCAGAGCTACACCTGGCAGTTGTCGATCGACGAGACGACCCATGTCGACTGGCGACAGTCGTTTCATGTGCGGGCTGCGCAGACACCACCGACGGCACCCCCGCCGAAGCCGAGCTGACGTCAGTCGTGGATGGGTCCGGTCGTCGATGACAGTGCAGCGACCGTCCGCCCGGTTCGCTCGGCGATGATCTCTGCGACGATCGAGATTGCGGTCTCTTCCGGCGTACGGGCTCCGAGATCGAGGCCGATCGGCGAACGCAATCTGTCGAAGCCGTCCTGATCGACGCCGGCATCGACGAGACGTTTCGTCCGGTCGTCATGGGTACGTCGACTCCCCATCACTCCGATATAGCCGACATCGGTGGCAAGGGCGCCGGTGACCGCCGGCACGTCGAACTTTGCGTCATGGGTGAGGATGCAGACAGCGTCTCGCGGTCCGAGCCCAGCGCCGAGCTCGCTCAGCAGCCGATCGGGCCAGTCGACGACAAGGTCGTCGGCCATCGGGAATCGTTGCCTGGTCGCAAAGACCTCTCGGGCGTCACAGACGACCACGCGGTAGCCGAGGACTTTCGCCACCTTGGCCAGCGCCGCCGTGAAATCGACGGCGCCGAAGATCAGCATCTGCGGGGGCGGGGCAAACGATTCGATGAACACCGAGACGACGCTCTCTCGGGCCTCGCCGTGCTCGCCGTAGTGCCGCAAACCCGATTGACCGGCCGCCAGTTCACCTCGAGCATCGCGCTCGACGACCCGATCGAGTCCCTCGTCACCGAGGCTACCGATCGTGAGCGGACCGGACGTTTCGTCGGTTCGAACCAGCAGCTTTCGACCCGGGTTGGGCCCCTCGATGACGGTCGCCAACGCAACCGCCTGCTCGGCCGCCACGTCAGCCTTGAGCGGCTCGTACCAGTCGGCCGGGTCGAACGTCTCGATGAAAAGGTGGATCGTGCCACCGCAGGTGAGACCCACGGCAAAGGCTTCGTCGTCGCTGTACCCGAAGCTGACGACCCGATGGGCTGCGGACTCGATGACGTCGAGCGCCTCGATCACGACGGCTCCTTCGACACAACCGCCGCTCACCGACCCGCGTACGTCTTGGTCGATGGTGACGGCCATCGCGGCGCCGGGCAGGCGCGGACCAGATCCGTCGAGGTCGACCACGCGAGCGATGGCTGCAGGTGTGGCCGACCCGAGCCACCGGTCGAGCGGATTGAAAAGCTCCTTCACCGTTCCCAGCCTACGCCCCCGGTGGCTGAGCACCCCAGGCCGAAGGACCCTGGGGCCCGGATCGGGACTCAGACGGTGAGGCGCAACCGATCGAGTGCGAACCGTGACGCCGCGAGATCATTCACTGAAGCGTCATTGCGACGCAGGTCCTGGTGACGATTCCAGGCCTGCAGCAACTCTTCGAAACGGGTGGGGGATTCGTTGTTTGTACTCATAGGGCAGATGATACGAATGCTGTTCCTGTGAATATCGTGCTTCTCGCCTCATTATTGATCTTTATGCCTTGTTTTCAATCTCGTTTCTCAATAGATACCTTGTTTCTATAGGTATACTCTCACCATGCTCGACTCGATCGATCGTCAGATCCTCGACGAACTCCAAAACGATGGCCGAATCTCGTATCGCGACCTCGGGGAACGGATCGGACTCTCGGCTCCTGCTGCCACCGAACGCGTCCGTCGCCTGGAACGAGCTGGTGTCATCACGGGCTACACAGCCACCATCGACCCGGCTGCTCTGGGTGCACCGATCCTGGCAATCATTCGTATTCACTCCGCCGGCCCCAAAGCACCCGAGATCGACGCACTTGCTGCGTCACTGCCCGAGGTGATCGAGTGCAATCGGGTGACCGGCAGTGAGAGCCATGTCGTGCGCGCCTGGTGCCGAGACCTCGCTCACCTCGACGAACTGATCGGGAACTTCTGGGATCTCGGGGACACGATCACCAACCTGGTCACGTCGACCCCGGTGCAGCGGCGATCCTGCCGCATCTGGTGAACGAACAGCCGACCAATCAATCGTCGCAGGTGAGAAGTCCCTGAACCACATAGGTCTCCTCACCGATCGGGACCCACGTGTTGAAGCAACGCGCCCGTTCTGCATTGCGCTTCTCGGCATCGACCAGCTTGTTCTGCGCCTCCCGTCGGGCCGCTTCGAGGGTGTCGGCCTCGGCATCAGCTTCGGCCAGTTGGCCCCGCATCTCGACGTACTGGGTGACGGGGATGTACACCAAGAATCCCACCAGAACGAGCGTTGCGACCAGCATCAGGCCACCCACCGCAATACCCGACCGGCGCGATCGATGCGTGCCCTCAGCCTGCTTCGCCACGGTCAACGCCCCGCCAGTGCGTTGCGACCGGGATAGGCCGCTGCCTCGCCCAGCTGTTCCTCGATTCGGAGCAGCTGGTTGTATTTCGCAACACGATCAGACCGAGCCGGTGCACCAGTCTTGATCTGGCCACAGTTGGTGGCAACGGCGAGGTCGGCGATGAAGGTGTCTTCGGTTTCACCTGAACGGTGCGACATCACCGACGTCCAGCCGCTGCGAGTTGCGAGCTCGACTGCTTCAAGCGTCTCGGTCAACGATCCGATCTGGTTGACCTTGACGAGAATCGAATTGGCATACCCACCCTCGACACCTCGACCGAGGCGTTCGGTGTTGGTGACGAACAGATCGTCGCCGACCAGCTGGCATCGATCGCCCGCCAGCCCCATGAGCTCCAGCCACCCCTCCCAGTCGTCTTCGGCCATACCGTCCTCGATGGAGACGATCGGGTATCGGTTGCACAAGCCGGCCAGTTCGCCGGCCATCGCTGCCGCGTCGAGGCTGCGGCCTTCGGATGCGAGGGTGTACAGCCCGGTGGCTGCGTCGTAGAACTCGGTCGAGGCAACATCCATCGCAATGGTCATGTCGTCGCCCGGCGTGAGTCCGGCACGCTCGATTGCCTCGAGCAGGTAGCGAATCCCTTCCTCGTTCGATGCCAGATCGGGCGCAAAGCCGCCTTCGTCACCGACCGCAGTCGACAAGCCGCGTTCGCCCAGCAGCGACTTGAGCGCGTGGTACGTGTCGACACCCCAGCGCATGGCTTCGGAGAACGAGGCGGCCCCGGTCGGCAGGATCATGAACTCCTGGTAGTCGACGGAGTTGTCCGCATGCGCACCACCATTGAGCACATTCATCATCGGGACAGGAAGGACGTGGGCATTGGCACCGCCGACGTGGCGCCACAGCGGCACCTCCAGTTCATGCGCAGCTGCCTGCGCAACGGCGAGCGAGATGCCGAGAATCGCATTGGCGCCGACTCGGCCCTTGTTGTCGGTCCCATCGGCGGAGATCAGTTCCGCATCGACGCGGCGCTGATCGAGCGCGTCGCAACCGATGACGACGTCGGCCAGTTCCCCATTGGCGAACCCGACGGCGGTGAGCACCCCCTTGCCGCCAAGACGGTCACCTCCGTCTCGCAGTTCAACCGCTTCGAAGGCACCGGTCGAAGCTCCACTCGGCACGATGGCGCGACCGATGGCGCCCGAGTCGAGCCGTACCTCGACTTCGACCGTCGGATTACCGCGCGAGTCGAAGACTTCGCGTGCGTGGACCTGCTCGATGATGCTCACGTTGGTGGGGGCCTCTTGTACTCGTTCAGCCGCGAGGTTATTGCCCCTCGCGCGAAGGGTGATGGATCTCGCGCGTAGCGCGCGATCCGGGTGCGCTCCGCCGCTCGCAGCCCTCAGTCTGCCGGGGATTCGTGCGATTTCGCCTGCGACCACCATGCAGCGAGCTGACGCTCGTCGGCTGCTGCGAGCGCAGCCGCATCACCGGCCAACGACTCGACGAGGCGAAACCGCGTGGTGAACCGCCGAACTGCCCCCCGAATCGCATCCTCGGGGTCGACATCGAGGCGACGAGCGACCTGGACTGCGGCGAAGAGCAGGTCGCCAACCTCGTGTTCGGACGGGTCGTTGCGAACCTCGGCGAGTTCGGACTCGACATCGACGTACGCGACCTCGACGCCACCCTCCCAGTCGAACCCGGCACTGCGGGCCCGCTTCTGCACCTTTGCGGCAAGGCTCAGACCGGGAAGCGTCGAAGGGATGCCATCCATCGCCGACGTACGCGCTTTCTCCTGCGCCTTCACCGCATTCCAGATGGGCAGAACCGACGCTGCATCGGTTGCCTCCGCGTCGCCGAAGACGTGTGGATGCCGAACGACGAGCTTGTCGTGGATCCCCCGAGCGACGTCAGTGATCGTGAACGAGCCCCGCTCTGCACCGAGACGGGCATGGAAGAAGATCTGATACAGCAGATCACCGAGTTCTTCGACGAGATGTTCGTCGAGGGCCGGTGCATCGAGATCGTCGTCGAGACGCGTTCGGGCGTCGAGTGCCTCGAGGACCTCGTGGGTCTCTTCGAGGAGATGACGGCGCAAGCTGGCATGCGTCTGCTCTCGGTCCCACGGACACTGTTCGCGGAGCAGACGCACGAGTTCGTCGAAGCGGGCAAACTCTCGGGCGACCGGCTCGGCAAGCTCCGGGATGAACAGCGAGGTCAGATGGTCAGCGTCGACTGTTCGGTCGATGTCGGCCCACTCGACTTCGACGATCACTTCGTCACGCAGACCGAGCCGCTGCAACAGCACCGCCCGAGGCGGCGGTTCGTCGATCGCCAGCTTGATGTCGCTCAACACGTGATTCGCGTGCGTGTGGGCGACGAGGAGCGGACCCGTCTGACCGGCAGCCGCAGTGGCGAAGGCAAGACCGTCGACGAGGCGGACGCCGGCCTCCACCGGATCGAGGCCGAGACGCGCCCACACGGTGTCGAGGAACGAGACCGCCGGAAGGACATCGAGTTCGATCCGTCCGGCGTCGGCGGCGGCGCGCAACAACTCGACGGTGCGCTCCAGCACCAGCGGCGAACCGGGCACGGCGTAGACGACCGCAAGGTCATCGTCGGTCGTGACATCGGCGATCAATCGGGCCGCAATCTCGGCGTACACGTCGGCGAACGTGTCGGCGGCCTCGTACACCTCGTCGAACGATGCAGCGTCGATGCCGTCTGCGGCCGGGTGGCGGCTGGTCCGCAACCACACACGGTCGGCCGCAGCGATGGCAGCGTGCGTCTGCGGCGTGATCAGTTCGGGGCCAGCCGGACCCAGACCGACGACGGTCAGGCGCCCCACCGGTGTCAGCCGCCGATCGGCAGGACCGTCAGGCTGGCTGCGTCCCAGCGTCCGTAGCGCGGATCGACGAACACGTCGCTGGCCGCTGCGAGCCGGGCGAGTGCCCCGGACTCCAGTGCCCCACGCAGCTCGCCGAACGCTGCCTCGTTCGCAGCGTTGGCCGCACTCTGCAACTGCGCATCGATCGCGACCGGATCCATTTCGGGATGGACGTCGGCGGCGAGCGGACCGATCGAACGAACCTGGATCACATGCCAGCCGAAGGGCGACTGGACAGGTGCAGACACCCCCACGCCGGTGGCGCGCGCCCCGTCGGAGAACTCTGGCACGAAGGTGGAACTTGCGACGCAGCCGAGATCGCCACCGTTGGGCCCGGACGGGCCGGTGGAGAACTCGATTGCCAGCTGGGCGAAGTCGCGGTCCCCGTCGAGGAGGGCGATGACGTCGAGTGCGTCCTGCTCGGACTCCAGGAGGATATGGGCCGAGCACAGATACTCGGGCGGCTCGAAGTCGACCGGACCGACCTCGTCGGCGACATACCGGTTGGCGAGTTCGATCTCGGCCTGCAGCCCGATCAGGAATCGACCGAATCCTGATGAGGGGTCGAGTGTGGGGTCGTTGGCCATCGCGGCGAGCGCCGAGGCGCGATCCTGCTCACCGACCACATAGCCCCGGTCGGCCAACTCGGCTCGGAAGGCGGCGTACTGGATCCACTGGGTGATCACCTGCCCCGGCACCGCCTTCCCCATCATGCCGTGATCGAGTGCAGCCGGCACGTTGGGAGGCAACGACTCGAGGATCTCGTGCAGCTCACCCACCGTGAGTTCGTCGCCGAGATAGCTCGCCGCCGCGGCATCGTCTCCGCGTTCGTTCAACCACGCAAAGGCGATGGTGACAAGCACCCCGGCAAGGGCGACGATCGTCAATCCGAGCCGGACGTTGGAGGAGGAGGGCGAATCAGTGTTCACGAGTCGTGGAGGTTATCGGGCCGATCGGGTCTGTCGGGGATCAGGTCGGCCATCGCCTCGACCAGCTGATCGACCACAGCCCCTCCCTTCTTGTGCAATGGCAACTGCAGTTCGCCCACCGCCTCCTTGTAGACAGCGGCATTGCCCGACCCCTTGCCCGAGTACAGCCTGCCCAATCGGACCTGGCGACTGTCGGGAAGGCGCACGGGAGACAAGCGAGCGATGTGGTCGGGTCCTCCGAACCCGGGACCATTCGTGACAGTGACCTCACGCACGCCGGTACGGACACACTCCACCCGCAACCGGCCGACCTGCAGCAGTGCCTCGGCCTGTGGAGGGATCGGGCCGAACCGGTCGAGCCACTCGACCCGAACATCCTCGAGTTGCTCGAGCGATTCGACGGCGGCAAGACGACGGTAGGCCTCGAGCCGGTTCGTTTCCTTCAGCACGTAGTCGTCGGGAAGGTGCGCGTCGCCCGGTACCTCGATGGCGATCTCGACCGGTTCTTCGGGCTTCTCACCGCGCAGCTCACCGACAGCCTCGGTAACCATTTGGCAGTACAGGTCGTAGCCGACTGCGGCGATGTGACCCGATTGACCGGTGCCGAGGAGGTTGCCGGCGCCACGGATCTCAAGATCACGCATGGCGATGCGGAACCCTGAGCCAAGCTCGGTCGCCTCACCGATCGTCTTGAGCCGCTCGTAGGCCTCCTCGCTCAGCACCCGGTCGCGAGGGTGAAAGAGATAGGCGTAGGCCCGCTGGCCGGCTCGGCCAACTCGGCCCCGCAACTGATGCAACTGCCCCAACCCGAGAAGATCCGCTCGGTCGACCACGAGCGTATTGACGGTGGGCATGTCGATACCCGATTCGATGATGGTGGTGCACACGAGAACGTCGAAACGACCCTCCCAGAAGTCGATCACCACTCGTTCGAGTGTGCCTTCGTCCATCTGCCCGTGTGCGATGGCGATCCTGGCCTCCGGCACGAGATCGCGGAGGTTGGCTGCCACGTGCTCGATGTCGCGCACGCGGTTGTGGACGAAAAAGACCTGTCCCTCCCGAAGCAACTCGCGACGTATCGCCTCGGCCACCGGCTGTTCGTCGTACTCGCCGACATAGGTCAGGATCGGCTGACGATCGGCGGGCGCCGTGTTCAGCAACGACATGTCACGGATGCCGGTGAGACTCATTTCCATCGTGCGAGGAATCGGCGTTGCGGTGAGCGTGAGCACGTCGACGTCGTGACGGATCTCCTTGATCTGCTCCTTGTGGGAGACACCGAAGCGCTGCTCTTCGTCGACCACGAGCAAGCCGAGATTCTTGAACCGCACCCCGTCGCTGAGCAGACGATGGGTACCGATCACGAGATCGACCGACCCATCCTCGAGACCATCGGTGACCAGCTTGGCCTGCTTGTTGGTGAGGAAGCGGCTCAGGACCTCGATCCGGATCGGGTACGCCGCCATACGTTCGGAAAACGTGGTGAAGTGCTGCTGGGCGAGCAGTGTGGTGGGCACGAGCACCGCCGCCTGCTTGCCGCCCTGGATCGCCTTGAATGCGGCTCGCAGCGCGATCTCGGTCTTGCCGAACCCGACGTCACCGACCACGAGTCGGTCCATCGGCGTTGGTTGTTCCATGTCGCCCTTGACATCGATGATGGCGTTGATCTGATCGGTCGTCTCCTGGAAGGGAAACGATGCCTCGAACTCGCGCTGCCAGGGGGTGTCGGGCTCGAACGGATGACCTGGTGTCGTGACCCGACGCTGGTACAGGACGACGAGTTCTTGGGCGATCTCCTGGACCGCCGAGCGCACGCGCGCCTTGGTCTGGTGCCAGTCGGCACCCCCCATCTTCGAAAGCGACGGCGTGTCACCACCCGTGTAGTGCCGGACCGACTCGATCTGGTCGGACGGCACGTAGAGCTTGTCGCCACCGCGATACTCGAGCAGCAGATAGTCGCGCTCGTTTCCGCCGATCGCTCGGGTCACCATGCCGCCGAACCGGGCGACACCGTGCTGGTGGTGGACGACGAACGAACCTTCCCGAAGGTCTTCGAAGAAGCGCTGCGTGTCGCGCTTGCGCCGTCGTGAGGGCCGATGAGTTCGACGCCGCCCGGTGAGGTCGGACTCGGCCAGCACCGCAAGCTTGACATCAGGCAGAACAACGCCACGATCGAGCGGCGCGACCACAACTCCACCGGTCTGCGCTGCATCGCTGGTGGTGAATGAGACGCCATGGTCGGTCAACAGCGTGGCGAGGCGTTGTGCGCTCGCATCGCCATCGGCCGCGACCACCACCGTGTATCCGTCATCGAGCAGCGAACGGATGCGTTCGACCGTTGGCCCCAGGTCCCCGACGACCGGCTCCCAGCCGGACGCAGCGACGACCGGTGTCGACGGTCGATCAGGGGTGCCGAGCACCGACCACGCCACTGCATCGGTTCGTTCCAGCAGGCGATCGAACGAGAGATGCAGACGGTGGACATCGTCTGCGGCGACATCCCAGGTTCGAGCGAGCGACGAGGCGAGATCAGCCTCCTCGGCGATGATCTCGGCCGCCCGGTCCCGGACACGACGAGGCTCCACAAAGGCGATGAGACCATCACTCCCGATCAGGTCGGTCAGCAGACACTCGCCGTCGACGAGCCACGGCAACCACGACTCCATCCCATCGAAGAGCATTCCGTCGGCGAACCGATCCCACTGCTCGCGTCCCCATGGCTCGGTGCGCAACAACTCGCGAGCCTGCGCCCTGCGTTGCTCGGTCGGTCGAAACTCGCGGCACGGATAGAGGAACACCTCCTCGACCGCCACGGTCGAGCGCTGGTCGGCAACCGCGAATTCGGTCAACCGATCGACCTCGTCACCCCAGAGGTCGATCCGAACAGGAGCGTCTGCCGTGCTGGGGTAGACATCGACGATCGAGCCTCGCACTGCGACTTCGCCTCGATGCTCGACCTGTCCCTCTCGGCGATACCCGAGCTCCACCAGTCGTGTGACGAGCTCGACTGGATCAATGTGGTCACCGGGGCGCACCCGTATCGGGTCGATCGCCGCTTCCGCGTCGATGCGCTGCACCAACGCTCGAGCAGACGCCACGACGAGCGCCGGCGGACGATCCGAGCCGAGCCGGTGGAGCACGCGAAGCCGCTGACCCATCGTCTCGACGCCCGGACTGACCCGCTCGAAGGGCAGGGTCTCCCAGGCCGGGAAGTGGAGGACCCGATCCGGTCCGAGGACGGCACCGGCATCGGTCGCCAGTCGTTCGGCCTCGCTCTGGGTGGCAGTGCCGACGAGGACAGGCCGACGATCTGACGCCGCCACAAGGCCGGCGAGTACCAGCGCACGTCCAGCCTCGCCGATGGCAATCACCGGCTCGCGGCGACCGAGCGCAGCATCGATCGACGGATGATCACTGAGGCGGTCGAGAAGGTCGCGAAGCGGAGCGGTGCTGGAGGTGGACACGGAGATCAAGAAACGTTGAAACGATTCATCGTTGCTTCGATGTCGGACGCGGCCAGAAACTCCGCTGCATCGGCTGCACGCGCGACAACCTGCTCCAGCACCGGACGGTCGGCTCGCGCCGGCCGTTTGAGCACCCAGTCGCGGCCCGTCATCGTGCCCGGTTCGGGCTTGCCCACCCCGATGCGCAGTCGCGAGAACCCGTCGGCACGCAGGTGGGCGCGAATCGACTTGAGTCCGTTGTTGCCGGCCAGACCACCGCCCACCTTCAGTTTCATCCGGCCAACCGGCAGGTCCAGTTCGTCATGGACGACGAGAAGCCGCGACAGATCCGTGATCCCATGCCGCTTCACAAGGGCACCGGCCGCCCGACCCGCTTCGTTGTAGAACGTGACCGGAACCCCAACTGCGATGGTCGTGTCGCCGACTCGGACGAGATCGCTCTCGGCGTGATCTCGCTTGCCGCGCCGGAGTCGTCCTCCGTGCCGTCGGACAAGTTCGTCGACAACCCAGAACCCGGCGTTGTGCCGCGTCTGGGCGTACTGATCTCCGGGGTTTCCGAGACCGATCACCAAGAGGTCGGCTGGCGTCCCTGACCGTTCGTGTCTGCGCCGCACCATCGCTCGGGCGGGCCGGAGCGTCAGCCCTCGTCGCCGTCGGCGTCGTCAGCCCCTGCATCGGCGGAGGCTGTTTCACCGCTCGCCGCAGCATCGCCCGCCTCGGCCTGCTCGGCCCGGCGGATGGCTTCACGAGTGGACCGGGTGATGAGCGCAATGGCGACGGTTTCGTCAGGGTCCATCGGGCTCGAAACGCCGGCGGGCAGTTCGATGTCGCCAACCTTGATCGTCTCGCCGAGCTCGAGCTCGGTCACATTGACGACAATCTGTTGCGGAACATCGCTCGGCCTGACCGAGACGGTCATCGAGTACATCGACTGGTCGATCATCCCGTCGTACATCGTGACCTTGCGGGCCTCCCCCTCGAGGATCACTGGAACATCGACATCGATCGTCATGTCCTCGGTGACACGAAGGAAGTCGACGTGGATCACGTCACGGCGCACCGGGTGCCGCTGCAGATCCTTGATGACAGCAAGGCCCTTGTCACCGTCGATGTCGAGGGTGATGAGGGCGTTGAGGCCGACATCGGTGGTCAGCGCCTTGCGCAGAGCCGGCCACTCGACAGACACCGCAACCGGGTCGGCGCCAAGGCCGTAGACGACGGCAGGGACCTTGCCTTCACGACGAAGACGGCGAGACGGGCGGGTGCCCTCTTTGCGCCCGATTTCGGCGCTCAGCAGCAGTTCAGACATTGGATTCGGCTCCTGAAGGGGCACGGCGAGATCAAACGGCCCGGATGTGGGCCGAGAGCCAAGGTTAGCGGGGGCGCAGTGCTGCGCCACCTGGTTCAGGCGAGGTGATTCCCGCCGAAGATCTCGCTCACCGAGGTGTCCTCGAAGACCGCCGAGATTGCCCGAGCAATGATCGGGGCAACCGACAGGACTGTGATGTTGTCGGTCCGCTTCTCGCTCGGCAGCGACAGCGTGTCGGTGACGAGCACCGTCTCGACCGGTGCGTTCTTGATTCGATCGATCGCAGGCCCGGAGAACACGCCGTGGGTGGTGGCGATGATGATGCGCTTGGCTTCGTAGTCGTGAAGGAGTTCGGCTGCGGCACAAATGGTGCCACCGGTGTCGATCATGTCGTCGATGAGGACGCAGGTCCGGCCCTTCACATCACCGATGATCTCCTTGGCTTCCACTGCGTTCTTCTGGTCGGTCGAGCGTCGCTTGTGCACGTAGGCAAGGTCGGCATCGAGAAGGTTGGTGTAGCGCTCGGCAACCTTCATGCGACCTGCGTCGGGTGACACGATCACCATGTCGCCGTCGTTGTGCTCCTGGAGATACTCGATGAGCACAGGCATGGCCGTGAGATGGTCGACCGGACCATCGAAGAAGCCCTGGATCTGCCCGGAGTGAAGGTCGACCGAGATCAAGCGATCGGCACCGGCGACGGCGAAGAGATCGGCGATGAGACGAGCGGTGATCGGCTCCCGACCCGATGCCTTGCGGTCCTGCCGCGAGTAGCCGAAGAAGGGAGCAACTGCGGTGATCCGCTTGGCCGATGCGCGCTTGGCCGCGTCGACCATGATCAGGTGCTCCATGATCTGATCGTTGATCGAGCGGCCCTCCCACTCGGTGTGGGTCTGGACGATGAACACGTCGGAGCCGCGAATCGACTCGCCGTACTTGACGTGGATCTCACCGTTCGCGAACTCGGCGATGTTCGGCGTACCAAGCTGCACATCGAGTTCTTTGCAGATGTCGGCGGCGAGCTCTTGGGTGGCCCGACCCGCGACGATGTGAAGCTTCTTGTGGTTGATCAGTTCCATCCCCGTGACCCTCGGTCGCTTCCAAGCGCAGCATACGGCGTGCGTAGGCCGCGCGAGTGGCTGGCCCGGCAGGACTCGAACCTGCAACATTCGGCTCCAAAGGCCGACGTTCTGCCAATTGAACTACGGGCCACTGCGTCGGATCACCGTATCGGCCCAAGCGCGCCAGCGGCGCACCGAGGACGGCACGGCGACGTTCACCGCCACGAACGCCGCCGTGCCGGCTCGATACGAGGAACGGATGGTCATCCCGTCACAACACCCGGCCCGGGACCCGCAAGGGTGGCGCTACGGCGCAGAGGCGGTAGCGTCGCCTGCCGTGGGTTCACTGATCAAGAAGCGCCGCAAGCGTATGCGCAAGAAGAAGCACAAGAAGATGCTCCGAAGGACGCGGCACCAGCGGAAGTGAGACCGGAACCGTCACCATGCATGGTGTCGGTTACCTCTCCTCCTGTGATGCCCAGTCGACCGGTCGCTCGGCCGGCACGGTTGTGACGACATGGCCTGCGTCAGGGTGGGCCCCTTCGACGAACCACGTCGATCCACTGCCGGCGAGGCGGGGCTGCTGATCAGTCGCATCGGCAAGTTCGTCACGCCACCGCACCAGTTCTGGCGCAACGACCAGGGCAGCCGGCTCGAGATCGTTCCCATTGGCACCCACTGGTCCCCCCATGTCGTCCCAGGCGCGGTAGACCGCCGGGGTCGAGCAGAACACAGGCGGCGTGACCAGTGTGAAGGTCTGCTCGACGAACGGCAGCGGTGCAAC
Source organism: Actinomycetota bacterium (assembly GCA_029979265.1). Classification (GTDB taxonomy): domain Bacteria; phylum Actinomycetota; class Acidimicrobiia; order Acidimicrobiales; family Aldehydirespiratoraceae; genus UBA11606. The sequence continues at coordinate 52,551 of JAPOHW010000007.1, forward strand.
ATGGTCACCGATGCCGGTGACCCGAGCGCGGCCACCCACCAAACAGAACGCGACGTCGGCACCGAGCACAGCCGCAGCTTCGAGATCGGTGAATCCGGCCCAGCGCAGGATCGCCGCGGCATCTGCCGACCCGCCACCCAGACCCGCTCCGGCAGGGATGCGCTTGGTGATCGTGACGGCCGCGTCACGATCGATGAGCCGCAGTGCCCGCACGACGAGATTGTCACGATCGGGACCGATCGAGTCGCCTCGGGCCGGGCCCTCGATCACCAACCCCGAACCACTGCGGACATCGAGCGTGTCATGGAAATCGAGCGTCACCATCTCGGCGTCGATCAGGTGATAGCCGTCATGGCGCAGGCCGGTGATGCGAAGACCAAGGGTCAACTTGGCGGGAGCCACGAGCCGGGTCACGCTCGCAGACTACGGTGCCGATCATGGTGCAGCTCGGTACTCGCCCGTACGAACACGGCCTTCTCGATCTCGGGTCGGACAATTACGCATGGATGCAGCCCGATGGCGGCTGGGGTTGGAGCAATGCCGGCCTGATCGTCGACGGGGATCAGGCCCTCCTCGTCGACACCCTGTTCGACCTCCCGCTCACGCGGTCGATGCTCGATTCGATGGCTGCCGCGCTCCCCGGCATCGACATCACCACGCTCGTGAACACCCACAGCAACGGCGACCACTGCAACGGCAACGAGCTCGTGCAGGGTGCGGAGATCATCTGCTCGGTCACCGCCGCCGAAGAGATGGCACACGAGAACCCCGACATGATGCTCGGTCTGCTCGACGCCGCACCCACCATGGGCGTCATGGGCGAGTTTTTCCTGCACTGTTTCGACCAGTTCCAGTTCGCCGGAATCAATCGACCCGATCCCGACACGACCTTCTCCGGCGAACTCACCCGGACCGTTGGCGACACCACGGTCAACCTGGTCGAGGTCGGCCCTGCGCACACCGGCGGCGACATCTTGGTGCACGTGCCGGGTCGTTCCACCGTCTACACCGGCGACATCTTGTTCGTCGAAGGACATCCGATCCTGTGGGCCGGCTCGATCCCCGACCTGCTCGAAGCGCTGGATCAGATCGTTGCCTGGAATCCGGAGACGATCGTGCCTGGGCACGGGCCAATCACGGATCTCGCCGGAGTCGCCGAGATCCGTTCCTACTTCGAGTACTGCCACGGTGAGGCGCGTCGCTGCTACGACGCCGGCATGGACATTGCAACCGCAGCAGCCGATGTGTCGCTCGACCGGTACGCAAACTGGGGTGACGCGGAGCGGATCATCACGATCCTCGACAGCTGTTACCGCGAGTTCGGCGACGAGACCGAACGGTCCGAGATCACCACGCTCTTTGCCCAGATGGCGGACGTCTGGGCCGCCAACCGTTAGGAACCGACCCGGGCGTCGGCAAGGCGACCCCAGTCGTCGAGGGAGAGGGTCTCGGGGCGGGCGGTCGGTTCGACCCCGGCAGCGACGATCGCTGCTTCGTCGACCAGTCCGCCGAGCGATTTGCGGATCATCTTGCGGCGTTGGTTGTACGCAGCACGCACAAGCGGCTCGATCTCGGCCAACGACGCGTCGATCGGTTGCTGCTCGAACCGCTCGATCCGAACCAGCGCCGACTCGACCCGGGGCCGGGGATGAAACACGGTCGGCGGGACCCGACCGACAATCCGGGCCTCACCGTGAAACGCCACCAGCACCGATGGGATACCGATGGCAGCGTCACCGGGGCTGGCAACCAGCCGTTCGGCCACCTCGAGTTGGACCATGACGAGCATCGACTCGATCTTCGGAACTCTGCGGAGGAGGTCGAGCACCACGGGGGTAGCCACGTTGTACGGGAGATTGGCGACGAGCGACCACCGGTCGCCATCGGCAAGCGTCTCGTCCCAGTCGATCTGCAGGGCATCGCCGACGACGATCTGCACGTCATGGCCTGCGACGACCTCCCGCAGGACGGGCACGAGATGGTCGTCCATCTCGACAGCGGTCACGCGAGCACCGACGTCGGCCAACGCAAGTGTCAGCGAGCCGAGGCCCGGTCCGATCTCGATCACCCGGTCACCTTCGCCAACCCCACTCAAGGATGCGATCTTGCGGACCGTGTTGGGATCGATCACGAAGTTCTGACCGAGCGATTTCCGAGCCGCTAGGCCGTGGCGGTCGAGAAGCGCTCGGATGTCGGCGCCGGAGTGAGTCACGATGAGAGGTGGATGCCGCAGTGCGGCCACGAGCTCGCGCCCTGACGGTCGTACAGGGCCTGGGCCTGCGCGTCCTGATCCTTGACGGATGCGGCGATGGGGTCGACGCCGAAAAGACCCGGGTTGGCAACGCTCGCCACCCAGTCCCATGTCGACTGCGAGAACTGGTAAGCACCTCGATATCGGCCGGACAGGCTGACTGCGTCGTAACGCCCTCCTGACTCACACGCACGCAACGCAGCCCACTGTTCGGCGGTGGGTCCACCGTTGGGCGAGACGGTCACCGCCAGCGCCTCGGGTGGGGCAACGGATGTGGACGTGGTCAGCGGGACGGCCGTGGTGGTTGTCATCGCTCTGGCGAGCGTGGTGCTGGTTGCGAGTGCAGCCTCCACAGCCGCGGCCTGGTCGGCGTCTGCTGCTGCGGCCTCACGACCGAGTTCGATGGCTCGGGCGAGATCAGCGGCTCGTCGCTCCTCGCTGGCCACAACCCACGCAGCGGCTCGTTCACTGAAGGTGGCCACATCGACGCCGAGCACGATGGTCGACTGACTTGCTGCGGGCACGCTCAGACTCGTCGACACGGCGACCGTCACAGCCACCGACAACCCGACGCGGACACGCCACCGAACTCGGCCCATGGAGAAACGCTACGAGTGCCGTAACACAAACGCAATAGAAGGAGCTGCGCTACCGAGCCGACACGCTGGGTCTGCCCGCCTCAGTCGGCCAACAACGCTGCCTTGGCACCATCGGCCGTGTCGAGGTCGTAGAAGCAGCCTGCGGTCTCCCATGTCGCCGCAGCAACATCGGCAACCTGCACGCCCTTCACCTCGGCGATCTTCTCCCCCACGAGAGGGAGAAGCGCAGGTCGATTCGGTTTGCCTCGGTGCGGGACCGGCGCCAGATACGGAGAATCGGTTTCGACCAGCAAACGGTCGAGCGGGCAGATCACCGCTGCGTCACGAAGGTCTTGACCGCTCGGGAAGGTGACGATGCCGCTGAAGGACACCAGGCAGTTCCGCGCCAATGCCTCCCGAGCCTCGTCGGGGCCACCGGTGAAACAGTGGAACACGGTTCGCGCCGGCACACCCTCGTGATCGAGAATCTCGAACGTCTCATCCCATGCGGAGCGGGAGTGAATCACCAGCGGCAGCTGATGACGATGCGCCATCTCGATCTGTGCTTCGAACACCGCCCGTTGGGTCGGACGCGGCGAATGGTCGTAGTGAAAGTCGAGACCGGCCTCGCCAACGGCAACCACCTGAGGTAACGAAAGCAAGTCTTCGATCCCGGCGAGCCCCTGCTTCGCGTCGTGCGGGTGCACCCCGGCGGTGGCGTAGACCCCGACATGCTGGGCTGCAACGGCAGCCATCTGCTGCGACTGTTCGAGATGACACCCGACCGTGACCATGCGGTCGACCCCGGCCGCTCGGGCGAGCGCAACCTGCTCGGCACCGGCGGCGCCAGCGTCGAGGTGACAGTGCTGATCGATCCAGCGCACGGACGAACCGGTTTCAGCGACTGCTGTCATCGGCCAGCAAGACGTCGAGGTCCACCTTGGAGAACAGAGGTGTCGGCTTCGCAATCGCCGTTCCGGTCGGCACCGGCACCCGCTCCCACGCAGTGACCGGACCGAGCACCTCGTCGAGCGCAGCCGAACTGAACGGCACATAGGGCGCAAAGGCCACCCGAACCCCGTTGATGGCGTCCAACGCCGTGCCGAGCACGACCCCACCGCGCGCTCGATCGTCTTTGACGATCTTCCACGGCTCGGTGGCGTTCAGGTAGGCGTTCACGGCCTGGGCAGCATCCATGGCCGCCCGAAGACCAGCCCGTAGCTCGACCCTGGCAATGTGGTCGTTCGCACTCGCCAGCGCCTCGTCGACCGCAGCAAGCACTGCATCATCCTCTGCGGTTCGGGCGTCGACCGGCGGTTGCTCGCCGAAATTCTTGTTGATCATCGACAACACCCGATTGACGAGGTTGCCCCAGGTCGCCACGAGCTCCTCATTGATCCGCCGGGCAATCTCCCCGACCGAGATCTCGGTGTCGGCCTGCTCCGGGAGACTCGCAGCCAAGGCGTAGCGCAAGCCGTCGACTTGGAACAGTTCGAGTCCCTGATCGATGGTGAGACCGATGCCTCGACTCGCCGACGCCTTGCCACCTTTGAAGGTCACATACTGGTTGGCCGGGACGTCGTCGGGCAGATGGATGTCGCGGTCGTAGCCAAGGAGCTGCGACGGCCAGAACAGGCAGTGAAACGGGATGTTGTCCTTCCCGATGAAGTACACGTGGCGACTGTCGGGGTTGTACCACCAGTGCCGCCAGCGGTCGGTATCTGCACTGTTGCTCGCCCACTCCTGGCTTGCCGACAGATAGCCGATGACCGCGTCGTACCAGACATAGATGCGCTTGCCGGGGCCGAGGTCGTCAACCGG
>JAPOHW010000007.1:57210-151797 GCA_029979265.1 Actinomycetota bacterium
CCCCAGTCGAGATCGCGGGTGATCGCTCGGTCGAGCAGGCCCTCCTCATCGACCCAGCTCCGCACGAAATTCAGGACGTGGGGACGCCAGTCGGACTTTTCGGCGAGGTAGGAACCGATCTCGGCCGTGAAATCGGAATAGCGGAAGTAGAAGTGTTCGGTTTTCCGGAGCACCGGGGTGGCTTGGGAAAGCTTCGACCGAGGGTCGACCAGGTCGATGGGATCGAGCGTGCGGCCGCACTGGTCGCACTGATCACCGCGAGCGTCGTCATAGGAACAGTGCGGACAGGTGCCCTCGATGTAGCGATCGGGCAAAAAGCGCTCGACGTCGGGATCGAAGAACTGCTCACTGGTGCGCTTGTCGATGTGCCCGTTGTGCAGTTGCTGCAGGAACATCTCCTGGGTGACCCGAGCGTGATGAGGCGTGCCGGTGGTGGTGTAGTTGTCCCAGCTGATGCCGAGTGCCTTCCACTGACGAAGGAATTCCTCGTGATAGCGGTCGGCGATGACTTGGGGCGTCACACCCTCGTCGTCAGCACGAACCGTGATCGGGGTTCCGTGCACGTCGGACCCGCTGACCATCAAGACCTCGTTGCCCACCAGACGTTGGTGGCGAGCGAAGATGTCAGCAGGGAGGTACGCGCCCGAAACGTGCCCCAGATGCCGAGAACCCGAGGCATAGGGCCATGCAACAGCGACGAGTACGGGGGTGCTCATTGCTGCTGAGGTTACCGGTGGCTAGCCAACGCTGCGGTCGGTGACCTCTCGCAGTATCGGAAGCGGCGCATCACCGACGACGGGAGACGCTCCACCGAAACCCTGCCGGGATCGCACATCGTCGATGCGGTCGAGTTGCCGTTCGAGTTGACGGCGTCGGGGCCCGGACAGCTCACCAAAGCTCCGGGAGAGGGTGTCGAGATGCCGGTCGACCTTCTCGATCTGTTCTGAGAACCTTCGCCACTGCTCGCCAAAGCCGGCGAGGCACTGGAGGATCTCTTCGCTGGCCCGTTCGACGGCGAAGGTGTCCATCGCCTGTCGGACCACGCCGAGTACGGCGAACAGCGTCGTGGGCGAACACAGCACGACCCGCTGCGTCAGCGCATCGTCGAGCAGGGTCGAGTCGTTTTCGTGGATGAAGCCGTAGACGCTCTCGTTCGGAATGAACAGGAGGAGGTAGCCGATGGTGGAATCGCTGGCGGTATACCCACGACCGCCGAGTTCCTTCACCCGGTCACGGACGTCACGCAGAAAGCGCTCGCGCAACTCGGCGGCCTCGATGTCCGAGGGCGCCTCGAGATAGCGGAGGTAGTTGGTCACCGGGAACTTCACGTCCATGTGGAGTTGGTTCTCGTCGGGCAAGAGGAAGGTGAAATCGGGCTTGGTCCCACCCTCGATCGTCTTTTGTTTTCGGTAGTTGACGCCCTCTCGCATCCCGGCCGATCGCAGGACGTCCTCGGCCATGCGCTCGCCCCACTGCCCGCGGGTTTGCGGACTCGCCAGCGCGTCCCGAAGGTGTCCGGTCGTCTCGGCCAACAACTTCTGCTGACGGGTTGCGGCTTCAAGCGACTCGACGAACTGTCCGTGTTGCTGCGCCCGGTCCTTCTGGAGTTGGGTGACCAGCAACCGTAGTTGGGTGAGTTCTGCACTCATGGCCGTGACCTGCTCGCCCATCTGCTTCGACATGCCACCGACCCGCTCACCGACTGTGTCGGACATGCCGGCAACCTTCTGGGCCACAAGCGTGTCGACCGATTCGACCTTCTCGGCCAGCGCAGCAAAAGCGTGCTCGAGCCGCTGCTCGATCGCTTCACGACGCACGTCGAGTTCGGCTGTTCCTGTCTGCAGGCGACTGTCGAAGCTCTCGCCTGCGACCGTCACAACTCGTTCGACGACGCCATCAACCTGCACCTGCTGGTGGGCGACCAACTCGGCGGCGAGCCGTTCCACAGTTCCAGCCTCGAAGCCCCGCCGCTTTCGGGCGAGCCACAGCCCCACAACGACCCCAACGACTGCGACGACGAGCGACGAAAGGACGGATGAGATCTCGAACACAGGGTCCATGACGCTCACAGTACGGAGCGGATGTGACACCCCGCCTTGGGCCAATGTGCCGAGTGGAACGGCGAGGGAGCGACGCAACAACGCCTCCGGACCCAGCGCACGAGCACTGGTCGCGTTCGACACCACCAAGCCATCGCCGGACTGGCCCTCGGGCGGCACAACTCGACTGGCTTCGGTCGACCTTCCTACCCAGCCAGATGTTCCCTGGCCCGACTGCTGAGGGGAGCCCCCCGAGCCTCCAAGAACCGGAGCACGCGGGGGACGTCGTCAGCCGATCGAAGATTTGCCGTGACAGCCCGTTTGCTTCCGCGTGCCGTCAACCCGATGTTGTTGGTCAACCAGCCAGTCTTCAGATCGACCGATTCCAGGTCTTCGTAGCGCACTGTGCTCATCTTCATGACCTTGATCTCCACGCGATCGTCAAAAAATCTCACCGACGGGTTCAGGTTGTTCTTCGACACGAAGAAGCCGGCGCCACTGAACGTTGCCCGGACGTCGACCTCGACGCCGTCAACGGGAAGAGGACTCGAGAGCTCATCCATCTCGGCAGGTTCCCATACCTCGTCACCCAAGGCCATCCACCTGCGCTCGTGCGCAACCGTTGGCTGTGCTCCAGACGTCACTGCACGTTGCGATGGCGCGTTCGCACCGCGCTGGATCAGAGACCCAGTGCAAGGTCGTAGACCCTCCGTTTCCGTGCTCCCGTTTCGGCCACGACGGCATCGACTGCCTCACGCCGACTGGCGCCATGCGACAACGCAACCGCAAGGCGCGCAGTGATCTCCGCATCGTCGAGCTCCCCCGGACCGGAGGCACCCTCGATCACCACGACGACCTCGCCCTTCACGCCCTCACGAGCCCACTGCGCCAACTCGGCAAGGGTGCCGCGCCGAAGTTCCTCGTGCAGTTTGGTCAGCTCACGGGCGACGACGGCTCGGCGGTCAGCCCCACAGCGCTCGGCGAGCGCGTCGAGGGTGGCAGCCACCCGTTTCGGCGACTCGTACAACACGACGGTGCGCCGCTCGCTGGCGATCGCATCGATCTGGTCGTCTCGGAGCCGGCCCTTGCGAGCAAGGAACCCTTCGAAGACGAACCGGCCGGTGGGAAGCCCCGAGGCCACCAGGGCCGAGATCGCCGCCACCGGGCCGGGAACCGTCGTGACCTCGTGGTCCGCCGCGATCGCTGCTGCCACGAGGCGCTCCCCCGGGTCACTGATCCCCGGTGTGCCGGCGTCGCTCACCAAGACGACCCGTTCGCCAGCGGCGAGGCGATCGAGTACGGCGGGGATGGTCTCGAACTCGGTGTGGTCGTCGACCCGCTTCAGTTCAGCAGCCCGTACGCCGGCGTGTTTGAGCAACACACCGGTACGGCGGGTGTCCTCACAACAGACCAGATCGGCACTCGCAAGGGCCTCGGTTGCCCGGGGAGACAGGTCACCGAGGTTGCCGATCGGCGTGGCGACAAGAATCAGGACGCCGCTCATTCGACGCGAATCTCGAGTTGCATGCCTCGCTCGACCCCCCACCGCCGAAAGGAGCCGGCCTCGGCTTCGAGGACCGCCCCAGCCCTCGGCGACCACCGGCCGAGACGGCCCGGAACCATTTCGGAGATGGACAGAACCCGCAAGTCGTCATCGAGGTGGGCGACGTCGAGCGCAAAGCGCATTCGGACCGTGTGCACGCTGCGGGCGGGGCGCAGGAGCAGGGCACCCTCGATCCCTTCCCGCCCCAGCAATCCACGGCGACGTGCCTTGCGGGATTCGGCGATCTCCAACGAGGCGATCACCCGCCCCTCGTGCACCAGCCAGGCCATGCCTCGACGCTAATCGCAGCGACGCCCCAGCACCGACCGCCGGTACGTGCGAACCAATCAGGCCCGTACCGGTTCTCGTTCGGCCTGCATTGCGAGCCGCTTCTCGCGCCGTTCGGCCAACCGGTGCCCGAGGGTGCCGATGCGGCTGATCTGCGTCACCAGTGCCTCCCGTGCCTCCTCTGCTTGTGCAGAGAGACCTTCGATCGACTCGATCGCCCAATCCCGCAGCACCACCGGCTTCAGAATCTTGTCGTGATGGATCGCGAAGTCGTAGATGCCGGCATCGGCAATTGCTTTCGCATGCGCTGCGAAACCGGGGATACCCGTGCCGGGCATCTGGAAGTCTTGGACCTGCCGGTTCACCGCAATGACTGCCGCCGAAGGATCGATCTCGAAGATCACCTGCATGGCATCGCGGTAGAAGAGGTAGTGCAGATTCTCATCCGCGGCCACCCGTCGCATCACGGCCTTCCCGGCCGGGTCGGCGAGCATGTTGCCGGTGTTGAAATGGCTGATGCGCGTTGCGAGTTCCTGCAACGTGACGTAGGCGAGGCCCTCGGTCAATGACGGCGGCTCCGGAACCTGTCCGCTCTGCACCTGGGCCATCCGAGCCCGCTCGAGCTCGACTGGATCGATCGACCGGGTCGCCATGAGGTACCCATTGATCACGATGCCATGGCGCCCTTCTTCGGCGGTCCATCGACGAACCCACTCACCCCATGCCCCGTCGCGACCCATCATTCGCTCGATGTCGCGGAAGTAGTACGGCAGGTTGTCCTCGGTCAGCACGTTCACGTACAAGGCGCTGCGCACAGCGCTCGGCACGTTCGCCTCCTCGGGCGACCACTCGTAGTCGTCGGGGAAGTCCGCCGCTGCGCTCCACGGAATGTAGGCGTGGGGATGCCACTCCTGCGTCGTTTCGAGGTGTCGTTCGATCAGCTTCTCGGCCGTTTCAGCCAGCGCTTCGCGCAGATGAAGGTCGGGGATCGCCGTCATGACCCTGCGAGCCTACCTACCGGTCGGCAGGCTGTAAACGTGGGGAGAATGTTCGATTCCAAAACAACACACACGCTGCCTTGGACACCGCCGAGTCTCGATCGGTTACGACCCGAGCTGCACCGAGTCACTATCGTGCGGCGATGGTGCTCGTTCTGGAATCAGCGACCCTCGACCGTTACGAGACCGACGGCTTCCTCCTTCTTCCGAGCCACATCGACGCCCAGTGGCTCGGTCGACTTCGTCAGGCCATGGATCGCCTCGTCGACGAGTCACGTACTGCCGAGCCCGGCGACCAACGCTTCGACACCGAGCCCGGTCACTGCGCAGACCGGCCGCGCCTTCGACGAATCAACGCTCCGGTCGATCTCGACCCAACGTTTGCCGCCTTTGCGCTCGATGGACCTGCCACCGACCTCGCCGAGGCACTCCTCGGGCCGAACGTCCGCTTCCACCACTCCAAGCTCAACATCAAATGGTCCGACGGTGGAGAGGAGGTCAAGTGGCATCAGGACATCCAGTTCTGGCCCCACACCGACTTCTCGCCGCTCACGATCGGCGTGTACCTCGATGATGTCCTCGACGACGACATCGGCCCGATGGGGGTCGTACCCGGCAGCCACACCGGCGAGTTGTACGACCTCCACCATCCCGACGGCTCATGGTCGGGTGCGCTTTCGGACGCCGACACCACCCGTGCTGCAGTCGATCGTGCCGTGTATCTGAAAGGACCGGCGGGCAGCGTCACGGTGCACAACTGCTGTTGCGTGCACGGTTCGGCCCACAACCGGTCGGACCGCTCGCGCCCCCTTCTGCTCCAGACCTATTCGCGCGCCGACTCGTACCCCCTGCTGGGCGTGGGCACGAACGGCAAGGCGGGTCGGGGGGCACACCAACTGGTGCGGGGATCGGCGCCGGCAACACTCACCATCGAGGGCCGCACGATGCCAGCTGCCCCCGACTGGTACCACGGCTCGTATCAATCGATCTTTTCGGTCCAGCAGGCTGCATCGGACGGATCGGAAGCATCGACCCGGTGATGTGCGTCGTCAGACGTTGAACCGGAACTCCATCACGTCACCGTCCTCGACGACGTAGTCCTTGCCTTCGGAGCGGACCTTCCCCGCCTCGCGAGCAGACGCCCACGACCCAGCCTCGATGAGCTCGTTCCACTGGATCGTCTCGGCCCGAATGAAGCCCCGTTGGAAGTCGGTGTGAATCACACCGGCCGCCTCAGGCGCCGTGGATCCGGCACGGAAGGTCCACGCCCGCGACTCTTTCTCACCGGTCGTGAGGTAAGTCCGCAGTCCGAGCATGTGGTACGCCGACGTCAGGAACGCAGGTACCGCACCGTCGCCAAGACCCAGCGCCTCAAGCATCTCCTGCCGGTCCTCCGGCGCCATCATCGCGGCTTCAGCCTCGAGCTGCACCGACAGCGGCACCACTTCCGCACCGTCGAGTTCTGACCGAACCGGTGCAGCAATCGCATCTTCGTCGCCGATCTGATCCTCACCGATGTTGAGGACGGCCATGACCGGCTTGTTGGTGAGGAAGAAGAATTCCTTGAGCTCAGCCCGCTCCTCGGCGTCGAGCCCCGCCCGGTAGAGCGGCGTGCCCTCTCCCAGCGTGTCGACGCACCTCGTGAGGAGTTCGACGGTGCGCTTCAACGAACTGTCACCCTTGAGCATGCGCTGCATCTTGTCGCAGGCCTTCTCGGCACTGGCGAGATCAGCGAGCGCCAACTCGATCTCGACCACCCGCAGATGCTCCAGCGGATCCTGCGGACCAGGGACGTCTTCGTCCGGAAACGCGCGCAACACGAACACGATGGCGTCGACCTCGCGAATGTGGCTCAGGAAGGCGTTCCCGAGGCCCTCCCCCTGGCTGGCTCCCTCGACCAGCCCACCGATGTCGGTGAACTGCACCGCAGCATGGATCGTCTCCTTGCTGCGCGACATCGCGCTGAGCTTCTCGAGGCGATGGTCGGGGACCTTGGCGACGCCGATGTTGGGATCGGTGGTGGCAAAGGCGTAGGGGGCGGCGTGAGCGCCGCCACCGGCGAGCGCGTTGTAGAGCGAGGACTTGCCCGCGTTGGGCAGACCGACAAAGCCGAAACGTTCCATGACCGGGTCGAGGCTAGCGACCCCGACACGGGTACCGTTGGGGCTCGTGACCGACGTCGAGACCCCTGCTCCTGCGACGAACGATGTCGCTGGTGTCGACGCCGAGAAGGCGTTCTCGACATCGGTTGTGATTTCGGCGGTGCGGTGCACCCTCACCTACGTCCTGATCCCGTTCGTCTTTCCCTTGATCGGCTTCGGCGCCGGTGTCGGTCCATGGATCGGACTCCCGATCGGCACTGCGGCGATCGTGGCGAACCTCGTCTCCATCCGGCGTTTCCACCGTGCCGATCACCGATGGAAATGGCCAATGACCGCGATCAATGCCAGCATCATCGGTCTGCTCACCGTGCTCGTGATCCTCGACGGTGCAGAGCTGCTCGGCTGACCGTGCCCATCGCCGCCGTCAGCGGGTGACTGACGATGCTCGACGCCTCAGGCGCCCGACGTGAACGACGGGTCCACGGTGCCGAGGCCTGACGCTCTCGCAGTCATCCTCAGCCGGTGAGCGGTGCAACACCCGGCACGCTCGACGGACGGGAGAACACCTCGTCGAGCATCGGGCGAAAGTCTTCGATGTCCATGACCGGGTAGCGGGGATCGAAGCAGTTCTGGTCGTACTCGTGACAGAAGTCGACGCAGCGGTCGAAGTAGGGCGAGTCCCGATGCCGATCTCGAGCGTTGCGGTCACCGTCGTGATGGTGAAAGTAGTAGTAGCCCTGGAAGAGTCCGTGGTGCTTGACCACCCAGTGCGTCTCCGCATCGACGTAGGGTCGCAGCAGTGCCGCTGCCGCATCGGAATGGTTCTCGGGGGCGAATCCGTCGGCGATGTCGTGCAGCAGCGCTGCCACCACCATGTCGACCGACTCGTTGTTGCGGTAGGCCCGCGTCCCTGACTGAAGCGAGTGTGCATAGCGATCGCACTGATAGCCGAGCGTCGGCCCCTTCAACAGACCAAGCAGGCCGACGAGGTTGTCGACCAGCGCACCACGAGCGTGCTGCTCGAACGCCACCCCGAGGTGCGCGTACTCCTCGCGGGTGCCGTGCTGCATCTCGGTCCACGGGACCTGGAAGTCGGGATCGAGCGCCATGGGCGCAGCTTACGCGGGGCTGGCGCTACCGTCGCTTCCGATGAATGACTCGCTCCCCCACGTCCTCATCGCCGGCGCCGGAGACGTCGGGCTCACCGTCGCCACGGCGCTGGTCGGGGCTGGGCTGCGGGTCTCGACCCTGAACCGTTCGGGCCGCCAAACCGACGGGGCCACGCCGATCGTCGGTGACCTGTCGAACCCAGCGACCCTCGGATCCGTCCCCGCCGCCGATGTCGTGATCTTCACCACTGCACCCCCGACCCGCGATGACATCGGCTACCGGATTGCCTACCTCGATGGCCCACAGGCCCTGCTCGACGCACTGCCGCGCGACCCGGGGCGCGCCGTACTCACCTCGACCACCGGTGTGTACGGCGCCGACGACGGTCGCTGGATCACCGCAGCCGATGACGCTGCACCGACCCGTTCGACGGCCGCTCTCGTCGTCGAAGGCGAAGGCAGGCTCGCAGCTCGAGTGCCGACCACCATCATTCGGTCGGCGGGCATCTATGGACCGGGCCGCCATCGCCTCATCGACCAGGTCCGCCATGGTGCCGTCGGCGTCACGCCGGGAACTCCCGCTCGGTGGACCAACCGCATTCATCGTGACGACCTTGCAGCTGCACTTGCACTGTGTGCTGTGCATCCGAGCCCTCCGGCGCTCGCCATCGCCGTCGACGGCGCCCCCACACCTCGCGACACCGTGTTGTGTTGGCTGGCCGACCAACTGGGCGTGGAACTGGGACCCGACCCTGATCCGCCCCGCCATCCCATGGGGAAGCGTTGTCGTAACAGCGAACTCCGCGACCTCGGCTGGGAGCCTGCCTACCCGAGTTACCGAGAGGGATACACCAGCGTGCTCGCTAGCCTGTGAGCCATGTCGAAGCGCACCCAGAAGAAGAAGGCCAAGGTTCGCCGCAGCAAGGCCAACCACGGTCGCAAGCCCAATATGGGCCGCAACAGCTGATCCTCTCCCGGGGCTCTCTGCGCCCGTCCATCATTGCTGACGACGCCGCTGCGTGAACGTGGCGGCGTTTGCGCGTCACACCGGGCGCCTCGTGTTGATCAGACCCGCACAACGCCGTGGTCGGTTGCCTTGAGTGTTCGACCCGGGCGCGCATCGGTGATCTCGTCGTGGTCGACCACGATGACCCCGGCCTTCACGGTGGCCAGATAGCCCTGGGCCTCCTGAACGAGCCGACGACCACCGGCTGGGAGATCGTGAATCATGTGTGGCTTGCGCAACATGAGCCGTTCGTGATCGATCACGTTGACATCGGCGAGCATGCCGGGCGCAAGCACCCCACGGTCGTGCAGTCCGTAGACGCGCGCCGTGGCCTGGGTCTGCTTGTGCACCACCAACTCGATCGGCAGCTTCGGACCCCGTGAACGGTCGCGAGCCCAGTGGGTGAGCAAATAGGTGGGCATGGACGCGTCACAGATCAAGCCGCAGTGGGCGCCACCGTCACTCAACCCGAAGATCGAGGCCGGGTGTTCGATCATCGCCCGGATCGCTTCATGGTCCTGGTCGACATAACTCCCCAGCGGCATGAAGATCATCGCCGTGCCCTCTTCGGCGAGCATCCAGTCGTAGACGACCTCGTGGGGGGTTCGGCCCTCACGCTCGGCGACCGCGGCGGCCGATGCCGACGGAGGCGGCTCGTAGTCCGTCGGCTCACCCAGCGGAAACATCTGCTGAAACGAGGTCGCCATGAAGCGAACGAACGGATTCTTGCTGGCTGGCTCCTCGGCAAGGAGCTGCGAACGGAACCCGGCGTCGCGCATCCGGGCCACGATCTCGGCATGCGACTCGTGGGCGATGGCCCGGAACGACGGATGCGCACGGAACGGATGCATGCTCGATTGGAGGCTGTAGAGCATGCCGGTAGGGCGGGCCGGGACCTGCGGGGCGATGGCGTGCCCGGCCTCGTTCGACGCCTGGTTGCGTTCGAGACAGGCCCGAAATCCGTCAGGTTCACGGGGCTCTTGCGCCATGGTGTAGGTGACAGGCACACCGACGTTGCCGAGATGGTCGAGCCACCGCCACTCGTCTTGTTGAAAGGTGTTGTCGCTCACGAACTGGAACAGACCACGACCCACGACGGCAAGTTCGTCGGCGATTGCCATGAGCTCTTCGTCGAGAGCGAACGTTCCCGGTTCGAAGCCGTGCGAACTGGCATGCAACACCGTACGACTCGTCGAAACTCCGAGCGCTCCGTCACGAACGCCGTTGGCCATCACGGCGGCAATCTGGGCGATCTCGGCGCCGGAGATGTCGTAGTCGTGGCAGCGGTCACCGAGCACGTAGGCGCGAACTGCAGCATGCGGGACCGTCGTCCCGAGATCGAGTGTTCGAGGACGTGAGGCCAACGCATCGATGTACTCGCCGAACGATTCCCAGCACCAGTCGATGCCCTCGTGCAACGCAGTGCCGGGGATGTCCTCGATCGCTTCCATGAGTTCGATCAGGAATGCTTCGCCGCCGGGGCGGACGGGCGCGAACCCGACCCCGCAGTTGCCCATCACCGCCGTCGTGACACCGTGATCGATCGAGGGGCGCATCACCGAGTCCCAGGTCGCCTGACCGTCGTAGTGGGTGTGGACGTCGACCCAGCCAGGTGCCACCACCGCCCCGTCGGCATCGATCTCGCGTCGCCCCCGTCCGTCGACCGTTCCGACCTCGACGATGTGCTCGCCGTCGATCGCCACATCGGCGGTGACCGGAGCTGCGCCGGTGCCATCGACGATGGTTCCGCCGCGGATCACGAGGTCATGCATGAGTCCAGTGTCGCAAACTTCGCCACCCGTGGGACAATGGGGTGTGCTTTTGATCTTCGACGGCGACTGCGGATTCTGCACCTCCTCGGCCGAGTGGATCGGGCGCCGACTGCCCGACGAGGTGCGTGTCGCGCCGTGGCAGATCCTCGATCTCGCCGAGATCGGCCTCACCGAGCATGACGTCCGGACCGCGGCGTATTGGGTCGATCCCAGCGGCAAGGCCCACCGTGGCCATCGTGGCGTCGGCCGGGCACTGATCGCCGCCGGTGGCCCATGGCGCATCATGGGGTGGTTGATCGTCACGCCACCGATCAGTTGGATCGCCAAACCGGTGTACGCCGTCATCGCCCGCTACCGCCACCTGATGCCCGGCGCGAGCGACGCATGTCGCGTCGACCTCGGAACGACGTCGACTCGTCCCGGCAGGTCGGCGTGATACAACCCACGGCGTGAGCATCACCCTTTCCGAAGCCGAGTCACGCCGTCTGATGGCCGAGTACGGCGTTCCGGTGTCGCCCTTCGTGACCGGTGCCTCCTCTGACGACGTGCTGGCCGCCGTCGAGGCCGACGAGGGCGTCACCTATCCGGTCGTCGCCAAACTCTGTGGTCGGGCGATCGCCCACAAGACCGAACGGGGTCTCGTCCGGCTGGGTGTCGCCGATGCCGATGCCCTGCGGGCGGCGTGCGACGAACTGCTCGGGAAGGCCGTGCCCGAGGACGGCTCGGTCGAGGTGCTCGTGTCGTCGATGGTGGACGGCAACCGGGAACTCATCGCCGGGCTCAACGACGATCCGCAGTTCGGCATGACCGTGATGGTCGGTGTGGGTGGGATTCTGGCCGAGGCGATTCGTGACGTGAGCTTTCGGCTGGTGCCGATCGGCGAGGTCGACGCCGCCGAGATGCTCGACGACCTCAGCACGCAACGTCTGTTCGACGAGTTCCGCGGTGAACCGGAAGCCGATCGCAGTGCGATCGTCGATGCGCTCGTTGCGCTCAGCCGTCTCGGGGCGGCAGAAACCGGTCTTCGTTCGGCCGACCTCAACCCACTCATTCTCGTCGACGGCAAGCCAGTGGCCGTCGACGCCCTCGTGGAGATCGATTCCGATGCCTGATCTTTCCTCCCTCTTCGATCCGAAAGGGATCATCATCACCGGCGTGTCGAACCATCCCGGCAAGTTCGGCTTCGTCACGCTCCACAACCTCCTCAGCAGCGGCTATGAGGGCCGAGTGTTCCCCGTCTCGCGCGAACCGGGTGCCGTTCTGGGGCTCGATGTCCTCGGCTCGATCGACGATGTGCCCGACGGCGCCGCTGACATGGTCTTCATCTGCACGCCGCCGGCGATCAACGAAGAGCTGCTTCGGCAGGCCGCCGCAAAGGGGGTGACCGCCGCGTTCTGCGCAGCGGGTGGCTACCGAGAAGCCGGCCCGGAGGGTGCCGAAGCCGAAGCACGCCTCATCGACCTGTGCCGCGAACTCGGGATCGCCCTGGCCGGTCCCAACGGACAGGGCGTCGTGTCGACGCCGGCCAAGATGTGTGCGCAGATCGTGGCGCCCTACGCGCCGAAGGGCAAGATCGCCATTGCGAGCCAATCCGGCAACTTCGTCTCGTCGTTTCTCAACCTTGCTAACCACACCGGCGTCGGTGTCTCACGTGCCGTTGCGGCCGGCAATGCTTCGGTGCTCGGAATCGCCGACTATCTCGAGTACTTCACCGACGACCCGGAGACCGCAGTGTCTCTCGTCTACATCGAGTCCGTCGAGGACGGGCGTGAGATGTTCGACCGCATGTTGCCCCTGTCGGGCCAAAAGCCGATCGTGGTGGTGAAAGGCGGAGCATCGGCTGCCGGTGCACGGGCAGCGGCCTCTCACACCGGGGCCCTGGCCTCCGACGACGCCGTGTTCGACGGCATGTGCCGTCAGGCCGGCCTGATCCGGGCGAAGGACGTCGAGGAGGCGTTCGAAGCCGCCGCCACGTTTGCGTCCCAACCCCTGCCGAGCGGAGATCGTGTCGTCGTGGTGACCACGGTTGGTGGCTGGGGCGTCGCTGCAGTCGACGCGATGGCCGACACCCGACTCGACCCCATGCCACTTCCCGACGATCTCCTGGCGGCGATCGACGCGAAGCTCCCGCCCCGGTGGAGCAAGAACAACCCGATCGACATGGCAGGAGGTGAGACCCGTGACACGGTTCCCGAGATCCTGCAGCTCGTCGCCGAGCATCCCGACGTCGACGGTGTCGTTCTGCTCGGTACCGGGATCCAGTCCAACACCGCCGCGATGATGCGACGGGGCCCGTTCTTTCCCGAGCACGGCCTCGAGCGCATCGTGGGATTCCACGAACGCCAAGACACCCGTTACGCCGAAGCAGCCACCGAGATCAGTGCGGCCACCGGCACGCCGATCATGGTGGCAACCGAGCTCGCCACCACCGACCCGTCGAATCCAGCGCCGGCAAGCCGACGAGCGGCTGGCCAGCTGTGTCATGCGTCGGCCGGTCGGGCCGTCCGGTCGCTTCACCACCTGGCCGGCTACGCAGCGTGGCGTTCTGCCCGCGGACTCGAGGTCTGAGCCATGGCAACCACGCCGGCACCCCCGTACCTGGCCACGATCTTCACCAACCGCCAGGTGCCGGGTCACCACAACGAGTGCGAGCACGCTGCCATCGAACGAGCTCTCAACTTCGTTCATCGGCCGTGACCCTCACGCTTTTCGACCACGTCCGGTCGTCGTGCGAGGCAGTTGCCGCTGCTGCAACCCACGTCCGGATCGACGAGTCGGCAATCGCATCGTTCGCTGCCCGACTCGACCTCGATCTTCCCCCCGACGATCCAGGCCAGCAGCCGATCGGTGACACCGAGTCGACGGCGGCGTTCGTGTTGACGCTCGATGCCATCAACTTCGGGTCGGGCTACTTCCCCCACCTGCGAAAACGACCGGGGCATTCCGGCTATCACACGGTGGCCGCATCGCTTCGGGATTGGGTCGACGAATGCGGGACGATCACCACCGATGCCTTGCGGTTGCGCACCGTCGCCGAGTGGGCGGACGTGTTCGACCAGCGGCTGGACGGATCCCCTGCTCAGGAACTGATGGAGCTGTTCACCACTGCGCTCGTCGACCTGGCCGACTTTGTCGATGAGCGGGCCGGGGGAAGCTTCGTCGGTGTCGTCGAGCAGGCCGACGGCTCCGCCGCAGCATTGGCCGAATCGCTGACGGCCATGCCGTTCTATCGCGACGTTCACGAGCACCCGATCGTCGGTTCTGTCTCGCTCTACAAGCGTGCCCAGATCACCGTCCAGGATCTCGCAGTCACCTTCGGCGCATCCGAGTTGGGTCGTTTCGCCGACCTCGATCAGCTGACCATGTTCGCCGACAACCTCGTACCTCACGTGCTTCGGCTGAACGGCGTGCTGGTCTTCAGTGACGAACTGGTCGGCCGGATCGACGCAGCCGAGAACATTGCGATCGGTTCTCCCGAGGAGCTCGAGATACGGGCCTGCGGCGTCCACGCCGTCGAACTGCTCGCCGCCGAGGTACGCGCAACCCGTCGCCCCGACCTGATGACCGGCAGTCTCGACAATCTGCTCTGGAACCTCGGATCCGCACCCGCCTACAAGGCGATTCCCCGACACCGATCCCGGTGTGTTTTCTACTGATCGGCAACCCGTTCGGCCTACGAGTTTTCCCCAGGCAGACCATTGCGCGAACGATCTGTGCCGCGAGTACCGTACGAGAACTCCGACACGACTGTCGCGTCGGATCGTTATGTAGTGCCGCCCGCGGGCGGTCTGGAGGGAAATCCACCATGCGCAAGCGTTTGCTGCTTCTGCTGGCTGTGCTCCTGTCGTTCTCACTGGTCGCTGCAGCGTGCGGTGACGACGACAGCGCAGACACCGGCTCCGACGACGCCGGTGGCGATGACATGGCCGACGACGGCGATGACATGGCCGACGACGGCGATGACATGGCCGACGTCTCGTCGGACACCACGGTCGGCCTTGTCTACGACATCGGTGGCCGAGGCGACCTGTCGTTCAACGATTCAGCCGCCGAAGGCCTTGAGCGCGCCAAGAGCGAACTCGGTATCGCGTTCGCCGAGGCTTCGCCCAACGACGACGGTTCGAACCGCGCTGAGCTGCTTCAGCTTGCCGCCGACGCGAACCCGATCGTGATCGGCGTCGGCTTCCTCTTCGAGGGTGATGCAGCTGCCGTCGCTGCAGAGAACCCCGACACCAACTTCGCAGTCATCGACTCGTCGATGCTCGACTTCAGCCAGGACCCGCCCGCCCCGTACGGTCCGAACGTTGCCGGCCTCGTCTTCGCCGAAGAACAGGGTTCCTACCTCGTCGGCGTTGCTGCGGCGCTCAAGACCCAGACCGGCAAGGTCGGCTTCATCGGTGGCGTCTGCTGCTTCGGGCTGATCGAGAAGTTTGAGGCCGGCTTCCGGGCCGGTGTCGCGTCGGTCGACCCGTCGATCGAGGTCGTCGCCGAGTACATCACCGATGCGCCGGACTTCGACGGCTTCAACCAGCCCGACCGCGCCCAGGTCATCGCCACCACGATGTATGAAGACGGTGCCGACATCATCTACCATGCCGCCGGCGGTGCCGGTAACGGCATGTTCCAGGCAGCCAAGGAATACTCCGAGGACAACGGCACCAAGGTCTGGGGTATCGGGGTCGACTCCGATCAGTACAACACGATCGGTGCGGTGGACGCGAGCCTCCAGGAGTACGTCCTCACCTCGATGCTCAAGCGTGTGGACGTCGCCGTCTACGAGATCCTCAAGGCGCAGGATGAGGGAACCTTCGCCGCTGGACCGAACCTGTACGACCTCTCCGTCGATGGTGTCGGCTACTCGAGCACCGGTGGATACGTCGACGACATCGTCGATGAACTCGAAGCTGCCAAGGCTGCGATCATCGCCGGTGACGTCGTGGTCCCGACGGATCCGACCCAGGTCACCAACGGCTGATAGCAGCCCGGGCGGCCTCACCGCCTGAACTGCTCGTCTGCGTTCGAGCGAGGGCGGACCCACCGGAGCAAACGGTCTGTTGTGACCGAAAGCCTTCGGATAGGGTCCGGTCTCGCTCGTTTCGCGTCTGGAGATGACACGTGGGGCAGAGAACAGGAGTGACGGAATGACTGCCGCGATCGAACTCACCGGGATCACGAAGCGATTCCCCGGGGTCGTCGCCAACGACGACGTCAATCTCACTGTCGAGCGCGGTGAGATCCATGCGATCTGTGGCGAGAACGGCGCTGGCAAGTCGACGCTGATGAAGATCCTCTACGGCATGCAGGCCGCCGACGAAGGCACGATGAAGGTCAACGGTGAGATCGTCGATTTTGATTCACCGACCGATGCCATCGACTGTGGGATCGGCATGGTGCATCAGCACTTCATGCTTGCCGATCACCTGACCGTGCTCGAGAACGTCATCCTCGGCGCCGAGCCCACCCGCGCCGGCGGTCGACTCGACTTCCACGGCGCCGAGGCACACCTTCGTGAGGTGGCCGAAGAGTACGGTTTGACCGTCGACGTCCACCAAATGATCGAGACACTCGAGGTCGGTGAACGACAGCGGGTCGAGATCATCAAAGTGCTCTATCGAGGCGCCGAGATCCTGATCCTCGACGAGCCAACAGCGGTCCTCGTTCCCCAAGAGGTCGAAGCGCTCTTCGAGAACATGCGCGAGCTGAAGGCGGCCGGTACCACGATCCTCTTCATCGACCACAAGCTCGACGAGGTCCTCGAGATCGCCGACAGCATCACCGTGCTCCGCCACGGCAAGACCGTCGCCACGATGAAGAACACGGGTGTCACCGCACACGAGCTGGCCGAGCTGATGGTGGGCAGCGAGCTTCCCACGCCGACCACTACCGTCTCGACCGTGACCGATGAGGTTGCGCTCGAGCTCCGTGGTGTCACGGTGCTCAACGAAGACGGACGAGCTGCTGCCCGCGACATCGATCTCGTGATCCACAAAGGTGAGATCGTGGGCATCGCAGGCGTCGAGGGGAACGGCCAGGGCGCGTTGGTCGACGCCGTCGTGGGCACCGCCCATGTCTCGTCGGGCACGATCGAGTTGCTCGGCAACGACATCACCCACGACTCGGTGCGACAACGTCGGGAGGCGGGCATTGCCTATGTGCCCGAGGACCGCCACCACGAAGGGCTCTTGCTCTCGTCGCCACTCTGGGAGAACGCGGCGCTCGGCCATCAGACCCAGATGCCATACGGATCGAGCTGGTGGATCAACCGCGAGGGTGCTCGGCGCCAGACCGAGGCCATCCGAGAGAAATTCGACGTTCGCACACCGAACATCGATGTCGCAGCCCATGCGCTTTCAGGAGGCAACCAGCAGAAGCTGATCATCGGCCGCGAGCTCACGTCGAATCCCGACGTGTTGATCGCCGCTCACCCGACCCGAGGCATCGATGTCGGCGCCCAGGCCGCTGTGTGGGACGACATCCGTGCCGCTCGTCGCCAGGGACTGGCGACCCTGCTGATCTCGGCCGACCTCGACGAGTTGATCGGTCTGTCCGACACCATCATCGTGATCTTGCGGGGAGAGTTCGTCGCCACCCTGTCACCTGATGAGGTGACGCCCCGGGACCTTGGTGCCTACATGACCGGCGTCGCCTTCCAGGAAGAAGCCTCCTGATGCGAAAATCGGCTCTCGTCATTGCCGCACCCGTTGGCGCCTTCGTCTTGACCGTCCTCGTCTCGACCTTGGCCCTGCTCGCCTTCGGCTCGAACCCGGCAGAGGCGTACGGCGACATGCTCGGTCACGCCTCGAAGCTCGAGACGCAGGTCGACATCCTGAACCGGGCGACCCCGTTCTACCTCTCAGCAGTCGCCGCTGCGATCGGGTTCCGCATGAACCTGTTCAACATCGGGGTCGAAGGGCAGTACCTCGTGGCATTCCTGTTCGCCGCACAGATCGGAGGCCTCATCAGCCTGCCGCAGGTGCTGCACATTCTCGTGATCATGGTGGTTGCCATGGTGGTCGGCTCGCTCTACGCAGGACTCGCCGGCATTCTCAAGACGGCACGAGGCGTGAACGAGGTCATCTCGACGATCATGCTCAACTCGATCGCGGTCGGCGGCCTGCTCGCCTGGCTGCAACAGGAGTGGCAAGCCGAACAGGGGGAGACGTTCACGTCGACCACCCTGGGCACCGAACCGATCGACGACTCGGGCCTGCTTCCCACGATCAACGGACTCCTCGAACTCGTCACGAGAGACGTCGGGCAGGGAAAGGAGCTGACCGGCATGCTGCTGCTCGCAATTGTCGTCGGCATCCTCTACCACGTGCTGCTGAATCGAACCCGATTCGGCTTCGACTTGCGAGCGAGCGGCATCAACCCGTTCGCCGCTCGAGCGGGCGGTGTTCCGCCCAAGCGAATGGTGCTCGCCGCAATGATGCTGTCCGGGGCGGTCGCCGGGCTGATCGGCATGGTCGAACTCGCCGATCGAGGCAAGTTCCCGCCCGACCCGATCCAGGGGCTGGGTTTTCAGGGCATCGCCGTCGCCCTGCTCGGCCGCAACAACCCCGGGGGCATGGCTTTCGCAGCCCTGTTGTTCGCGTTCCTCGACGTCTCGTCGGGCGTGCTCGACTCCAGCGGGGCTGCATCTCGTGAGATTGCCGTGATCATGCAGGGCGTCGTCCTCCTCACCGCCGTGGTGGCCTATGGCGTCGCCAACCGTCTCCGAGAACGAGACGAAGCGCGGGAAGCAGCAGAAGCACTTCTCGTCGAGCGAGCGGCGGTACCGGCATGAGGTGGCGACTCGAGACGATGCCTGCCTGGGCCCGCTGGATGCTCTACGCGGCAGTGGGCGTGTTGCTCTTGACCATCGTGCAGAGCATCAGCGACACGGAGCGACTGACCCAGGTTTCGACGTCACGCGAGATGTTGCGCTGGGCGGTACCGATCTTCCTTGCCGGCCTCGGTGGTCTGTTCTCGGAACGAGCCGGGATCGTGAACATCGGCCTCGAGGGCATGTTGATCCTCGGTATGTGGTTCGGAGCGTGGGGATCGATCGAGTACGGCGCCTGGTGGGGTCTGCTGATCGGTATCGCCGGCGGCATGATCGGTGGCCTGCTCCATGCCATCGCCACCGTCACGTTCCAGGTCGACCACATCATCTCGGGTGTCGCCATCAACATTCTCGCACCCGCCATCACCCGCTATCTGTCCGAGGAGGTGTGGGGCTCACCCACCACGTCGCCCCAGACCGCCGAGGTCGGGAAGTGGGATGTGCCGTTCCTCGCCGGTGGAACGATCTTCGGCTGGGAGTCGCCCGATTGGCTGCTGACGGTGTCCCAATGGGAGATCTGGTACGTCTCCGATCTCGCCCAACTCGTGCGCGGACTGCTGCGGAGCACCAGCTGGGTCTCCATCATCGCCCTCCTGCTGGTGCCGTTCACCGTCTGGCTGGTGTGGCGCACCCGCTTCGGGCTTCGACTCCGGATCTGCGGCGAGAAACCCGCAGCCGGCGAATCGCAGGGCATCGACATCATCCGGTACAAGTACACCGCAGTGATCATCTCCGGTGGCCTGGCCGGACTGGGCGGCGCCTTCATCTCGACCGAGTTGTCCGGGCTGTTCCAAGGCGGAAACTCCGCCGGACGAGGATTCATCGGGTTGGCCGCGCTCATCTTCGGCAACTGGCGCCCCGGCGGTGTCCTGCTCGGCGCTCTGTTGTTCGGCTATGTGTTCGGACTCGATCTCAAGGATCTCGACGGCACCGCCTCGCACGCCATGCTGCTCGTCAACGCAATCATGTTGACAGGGGTCGCAGCATGGGCGTTCTCTCGCCGCCGGGTCGCCGACACGGTGCTCGCTGTCGTCCTCGGCGTCGGCGCACTGTTCTGGTGGATCGTTGCCGACACGGTGCCGAGCTGGTGGTCGAACACGTTGCCGTATGTGATCGTGCTGTTGGTGCTGGTGTTCTTTGCGCAGCGTCTGCGCATGCCAGCCGCCATCGGGCAGCCGTACCGGAAGGGCGAGGGCTAGTGCTCACTGCCCAGCAGCTCGAGGCATGGGAGCGCGACGGGTT
This sequence comes from Actinomycetota bacterium, assembly GCA_029979265.1. GTDB lineage: Bacteria > Actinomycetota > Acidimicrobiia > Acidimicrobiales > Aldehydirespiratoraceae > UBA11606. The sequence goes on from JAPOHW010000007.1 coordinate 77,135, forward strand.
CCTCGTGCTTCCCGACTTCGTGAGCAACGAGCGTTGTGCCGAACTCAAGGCCCATGTCGAGGACCTGTTGGCCGCGATCGACCCCGACACCGAGGGTGCGATCAGTGTCTTCTCCACGACCGAGCAGAGCCATGCCCAAGACGAGTGGTTCCTCGGATCGGGCGACACGGTGCGGTGGTTCTTCGAGGACGGCGCCATCGTCGACGGTCGGTTGACCCGCCCGTTGGCGCTTGCCGTCAACAAGATCGGGCATGCCATGCACGACCTCGACCCCGTGTTCAGCGACTTCTCCCGCACCCCCGACATGGCATCGCTTGCGGCCGACGTCGGGTTCGTCGACCCGAAGCTGCTGCAGTCGATGTACATCTTCAAGCAACCCGGCATTGGTGGGGAGGTGATCTGCCACACCGACCACACGTTCCTGTGGACCGAGCCGCAATCCGTGATCGGCTTCTGGGTAGCGATCGAGGATGCCACCGTCGACAACGGCTGCCTCTGGGCCCTACCCGGCGGTCATCGGCTACCGGTCAAGAGTCGCTTCCGCCTCGACGGCGCAGGGGGTACCACCAACGACGTGTTCGACGAGGAGCCCTATCCCACGTCTGCGCTCGTCCCGATCGAAGCAGAAGCCGGAACCCTGGTCGTTCTGCACGGCACACTCCCTCACTGGTCCGGCCCGAACACGTCGGCGCTCAGCCGTCACGCCTACACGCTGCACGTCATCGACGGAGCGGCGGACTACCCGGCCGACAACTGGCTGCAACGGTCGCCCGACATGCCACTGCGGGGATTCCTCGTACCTTAGGTGCGATCAGCTTCGGCACGTCCGACCCGAGGCGACCGCTTCACGACAACCGAAGAGACGCCGGCCAGCACCACCGAGAGCCACCACACGAGTTCGTACGAGCCCCGTTCGTCGACGATGAAACCCGCGACCGGACCAGCGATCGTGAGTCCCATCAAGAACCCGAGGATGATGATCCCCGTCGCACGACCGGCCTGCGCAGTGGGCACGTTGACGATCACCGCCAGGTTGATCACGGCGTTCCACGCGGTGTGACCGAGGGCGTACAGCACCACCGCAGGCCACAGCAGCGATCGGCCGACCATCGGCGACAGGGCGAAGAGGCTCGACGAGACGGCCGCAATCAACGACAACTGCATCAGAAGCGTCGATGGCGGCACCCGGTGCTCGGCGCGTCGCGCTGCTGCGATCCTGAATCCCATACCGAGCAGCCCCGAGAGCGCGACGGCGAAGCCCGCGGTTGTCGACGTGTAGTCGAGTGACTCCTCGGCGAACAGTGCCAGGAACCGGCCGATCGATCCCGATGCCAGTCCCATCAGCAGTGCGTACAGGCCGAGACGCCAGATGAACACCGGCAACGGCCCGCTCGACGACGTCGTCGATGCGTGCGACGGTCCGACGACGGTGAACCCAGCGGGAAGGATGAGGTATGCCCCGCAGGCAAAGAGCGCAAAGGCGGCAGCGAACACCAGGCAGGCGGCCTGCCACGACCACAGCTGCTCGAGACCCGGCAACGTTGCACCGGCCAGAAACACTGCGAAGGTGACACCGCTCTGCTTGATCCCCGTCATGACGCCACGACCACCGGGTTCGACCAGGGCAGAAATCAGTGCGTTCGTCGCCGGGTTGCCCCAACCCTGGGGGATCCCACCCACCACACCTGCGGCGATCAACATCCAGGCAGTCGACGACACCCCCATCAACAACAGCGAGATTGCCGAGAGCACAAGGACCGTGAGCACAGCATTTCGCGGCCCGATGCGGTCGGTGAGCTTTCCCGAATAGGGGGCACTGAGAGCGCCGACTCCGGTGTTGACCGAACCGATGACCCCGACCATCGTTCGGCTCACACCAAGATCGTCGATGATCGCCGACGCAAGTACTGCGAGCGCAAAGATCGAAAAGGTCGAGGCGATCATCGCAGTGACCAAGACGATGGTGAGCGATCCGCGCCCGAACGGCATCGCGGGGACACTAACCGGGGGACGTGACGGCCGACGAAACAGAACGCCCGCCATCGACGTGGCATGCTCACCACCGTGCTTGTCGACGTTATCGACCATCCAGTGGTTGCCGCCCAGCTCACCGAAATGCGGGACGCGGCGACCGACCGGTCCCGATTCCGGGATCTTCTGCACCGGGTCTCGCGCAGCCTCGTCTACGAGGCTGCGCGAGGGGCCCCCACCGAGACGATCGCCCTCCACACACCGATGGGCCCCACCCAAGGGGTCGCACTCGTCGACCAGCCCGTCCTCGTTCCGATCCTGCGGTCCGGACTCGGCATGCTCGACGCTGCGCTCGAAGCACTCCCGGACTCCGAAACCGGTTTCATCGGCCTCAAACGAGACGAAGCGACGCTGCGACCCGAGGTGTACATGAACACAATCCCGCAACTCGACGAGCGGGCGGTGGTTCTGCTCGACCCGATGCTCGCAACCGGTGGATCGGCCAACTACGCAGCGGCACAGGCGCGGGATCGAGGAGCGGGTGAGGTGACCCTCGTGGTCCTGCTTGCCGCACCGGAGGGCATCGAGGTAGTTCGGGCGGCCGGAGCGGTCGATCGAGTGGTCACTGCGTCGATCGACTCGCATCTCAACGAGATCGGGTTCATCGTGCCCGGGCTCGGCGACGCCGGTGATCGTCAATACGGGGTCGACTGATGGCGGATCGACATCTCATCGCCGTCGAACCCGCAACTCGTCCCGCGATGCACGACGTCATGGTGGCGGCGGTCGAGCAGGCGGGAGGAACGGTCGTACCCATCGAGCAGGCCAGCGCCCTGATGTTCGCCGACCCGATGGCGGCTGGGGAGTTTCGCACCATCCTCGCCGCCGGCGCAGGGGTTGAGTGGATCCAGCTGCCCTATGCGGGCATCGAGACGTTTGCCCACAACCTCGACGCCGATCACATCTGGACCTGCGGCAAGGGTGTCTACGCAGCTCCGGTTGCAGAGTGGATCCTGACGGCGATTCTCACGTCGTTTCGAGCGATCCCCCGGTACGTTCGCTCGACGAGTTGGCAGAGTCAGGAGGGCCGGGATCTGCGGGGAGCCAAGCTCACGATCCTTGGTGCCGGTGGGATCACCGATGCGTTCATGGAATTGATCGCCCCGTTCCACTGCGACGTGACGGTCGTACGGCGAAGCAGCACGCCCTATCCCGGCGCATCGCGCACGATGTCGACCGACAACCTGCACCAGGCGATCGCGGCTGCCGATGCCGTGGTCGTCGCCTTGGCGCTCACCGAGGCGACGACCGGGATCATCGACAGTGCTGCGCTTGCGGCGATGCGGCCCGACGCCTTCCTCGTCAACGTGGGCCGCGGTGGTCATGTCGTCACCGACGACCTCGTCACCGCCCTTGGCAGCGGTGTGATCGGCGGGGCAGTGCTCGACGTGACCGATCCCGAACCGCTTCCCGACGGGCATCCGCTCTGGGAACTCGACAACTGTGTGATCACCCCGCATGTGGGCAACACCGCCGAGATGGGTCTTCCGCTGATCGCCGATCGGGTTCGAGACAACGTCACCCGGTGGATCGCCGGAGACGATCTCCTCGGACCCGTCGACGTCGACCTCGGCTACTAGCCTCGAGCTCATGCTCGACCACGTCTTCACCGATGCCATCGGCGCCCTGCGAGACGCGTTCGAGTTGGCTCGACTCGAACGCCAGGCCTTCGAGGAACGCTTCCAATCCGACGTCCTCCTCGGCGATGTCAGCTGGCAGACGTCGTACGGCCTCCCTGGGGAGGGTCTCCCGCCACGGGTCCAAGCCGACATCGCCTGTACCTGGCCGACCTGGAGTCAAGCGGCCTATCGGAGCTGGTACGTGGACGAAGCGTCCACCGAACCGCCCCGAATCGAGATCGAGATCATCTTCCGACGCCAGAGGCTCTCTGCTGCACCCGACCCCGAAGTCGTGCTCGAAGCACTCCCGCTCGAGTCACCATCGATCGGACGAGAACCACTCACCCGATCAGGACCCACGGTCGAGTCGATCTATGGCGTCGATCTCCGTGATCCCGAGTATGCGATCGAAGTCTGTTACGAGGGTTCGTACGAACTCGACGAGGCCCGGCTGGAGGACGGGTCGAGTCTCGACGACGACTTTGGCGGTCTCGGCGGATGGATCGCGGCGACGCTGGTGCAGGTCGGCGATGTCACGCTCGCCGAGCGGTGACACGACCGGTGTCCACGGCTCTGGCGGTGCTCACAGGCCCCGTCGCTGCTCGTTGAGATCGTCGAAGACGGGGTTGCGGTTGCCCGCCTGCGCCTCGAACGACTCCATCATGTCGGCCGGGTGGAACATGCCGGTCTGCCACAGCGAAATGAAGTCGAGACTTTCCGCCACCGAGTGATCACGGGCATAGAGGATCGATTCTTTCGTGCCCTGAATGGCCAGGGGCGACTTGCGTGCGATCTGGGCGGCGATCTCGTGCACTGCGTCCAGCATCGTTTCCTGGTCGGGGTAGACCTCGTTGACCAGGCCGACTTCTTTCGCCCGTGCCGCCGGCATCCGGGCACCCGTGTAGGCCAGCTCGCGCACGACACCATCGGGAATCAGCTTCGGAAGTCGCTGGAGCGTGCCAACATCGGCCGTCATGCCGATGTTGATCTCCTGGATACAGAACCACGCATCGTCGGTGGCGTAACGGCAGTCGGCCGCAGTGACCATGTCGACCGCGCCCCCGACAGCACCACCCTGGACGGCTACCAAGACCGGCATGCGCGCCTCTTCGAGGCACGAAAAGGTCCGCTGGAGGTGGAGAACATTTCTGCGCAGTACAGCCCGCCGGCGGCCGATCTCGGTGCTGTCACGCCCAGGAGCAGCTGCGTCGCTGCCAGCGATGTTCGAGCCGCCGGTGAAGACGGACAGGTCCATGCCGGCGCTGAAGTGTTTGCCGGTCGACGAGATGACCAGCACCCGGGCGCGACCAGAATCGCTGAGCTCGTCGACGATTTCGGGCAGCTCGGACCAAAAGGCCGGGATCATCGAGTTGAGTTCGTCGGGTCGCGAAAGGATGAGGTGGGCGACGCCCTCTGTCTCCTCGATCTCGAAGCAGGTGTATCCCATGGCCTCGCAGGTTATGGGATCAGTGCTCGTCGGTCCCCATCGCCGTCGCGGCCGCAGTTTCGTGCATCGCCTGCGCCTTCTCCTCGAAACGCTCCTCGTCGAGGTCGTAGTCGATGAACTCCGCACCGGTGTCGGGCAGATCCTCGAACTCGATGACACCGATCTCGGTGAACTTGTCGCGCAGCCATCCTTCGCCGGCATCGAGCAGACCCAGCTTCTTGCAGTTCGGAACGATCTTGGAGAACAGCATGCGTTGGAACAACTTGGCCTCCTCCGGCGCGTTGAGCAGCCGCTCGGTCATGACCCGGCTGTCAACACCCATGTGCTCCCACACCTCCTGCTGGAGAAAGCGGTCCCGCATGCGGAGCGCCGCTTCGAACGCGAACTCCTGGCGATGCTGGATCTCGGCCGTGGTCATGTCCTGATACACCTCCTGCAGACTGAGCACACCGAAGGCAACATGTCGGGCCTCGTCGCTCATCACGTAGCGAAGGAGTTTCTTGAGCAACGGTTCCTCGGTGAGATCGTGCATGAAGCCGAACGCAGCCAGTGCCAAACCTTCGACCATGATCTGCATCCCGAGGTAGGTCATGTCCCACTCGGAGTCGTTGATGATGTCGTCGAGCAGCAACCCGAGGTGGGCATTGATCTGGTAGCCACCACCGAGCTTTTCGTCGAGGTAGCGGGCGAAAACTTCGACATGACGCGCTTCGTCGACGACCTGCTGGGCTGCGTAGTACTTGGCATCGATCCACGGCACCGTCTCGACGATCTTGGCCGTGCAGAGCAGAGCACCTTGCTCGCCGTGGAGGAACTGACTGAGGCGCCACTTGGCCGACTGCAGCCCGAACTCCCGCCACTCCTTGTCCCCCCAGTTGAACAGTGGCGACGCTGGGTCCTCCATGTTCGACGGATCGAGCTGGAGTTCGGCCTGCAGGTTGAGCGCCTCGTAGGGATCGACGTCGATGGACCAATCGAGATCGGTGGTTGCGTTCCACTGACTCGTCTTCGACTTCTCGTAGAGCTTGTCGAGCTTGGGACGCTCACCCTTGTCGTAGTTCCAGGTGAAGATCGCTTCGGCGTTGTCTTCGACCAGATGGATCAGTTCGTCCTTGTTCTGATTCGCCTGGGCGATCTCCATGATCCGATCGACGTTGTTCGGATCGTCGTACCCGGTGAGACCGTGCATACCGGCGGAGTCGGACTGGTGATTGTCGGTGATGGCCATGCTTGGAACTCCGATCAGCCGCAGGCTGCGGCAGGGTTGGGGATGGGGGCGGGAAGGGCGGCACGAATGAGCCGGTGAACCACCGTGTTCCACTCCTCAGCGGGAGCAGTGGACTTCTCGATCGCTCCGAGGACGACGAACCCGAAGGAGATCGCCTGGCAGAGCGTCACGATTGCTGCGGTCGACAACGCCGGATCGATGGTCCCGGCCTCCTTGCCGTTGTCGATCAGGGTGGCGAGATGCCCCTCTTCGTCGAGCACTCGGGCGTTGAACAGCGTCCGGAATTCCTGATCGCGACGCGCAGTCACCATCGCCTCGAGCAGAAGCGCATCCGACGCAGGCTCGCGCTCGAGCAGGTGTGTACCGAGCGACTCGAGCACGTCCGCAGCACTTGCTTCGGGTCCGGCTGCCAAGAGCCCTGCGACCTGCTGGACCAGCACGACATCGAGCGCGTCGAGCAGGAGGTCCTGCTTTCCCTGCCAACGGCTGTAAATGGCTCCGGTGGTGACACCGGCACGACGAGCGATGGCAGCAACACCGGCCTTTTCGATCCCGCGCTCGGTGAAGACGTCGATCGCAGCCTGGAGCAGTCGGTCGGTCAGTTCGTCGCTTCCGACACGGGGACTGTCGAGATGCACCATGCTGCGATGATAACGATCATTATCGGCTCGTCAAGAGGATCCGTCGGCGATGGTCTGGCCCGGGCCGACCCTCGGGTCAGGAATGCGGGACCCGGATCAGTTGCGCCAGTTCGACATGAGGCCGCGCTCCCACGTGCGAGATCACCTCACCAGCCGCAATGGATCCCAGTTCACCGCACCGCAGCATGTCTGCGCCGATCGAGAGGCCGTAGATGAATCCTGCTGCGTACTGATCCCCGGCACCGGTGGCGTCGACCACATGATCAGCCGGCGTGACGCCGATGTCGATCCGCTCGCCCCCGGACATCACGACCGAACCCTTTGCCGATCGTGTGACGGCGGCGACCTCGACCAGATCGGCCAGCCCGTCCACTGCGCTGTCGAAATCGTCGGTTTCGAACATCGAACAGGCTTCAGCTTCGTTGGCGAACACGAGATCGACATGGTCGGCGATGAGATCGAGCCACTCGGCCCGGTGACGTTCGACGCAAAACGAATCGCTGAGCGTCAGCGACACGATCCGACCCGCATCGGATGCGACCTTCATGGCATGACGAATCGCGTCCTTGGCCTCGGGACGATCCCAGAGGTAGCCCTCGCAGTACGTGATTGCAGCAGACTCGACAAGCGACTCGTCGATGTCGGTGGGGCTGAGATGCGCCGAAATCCCGAGGAACGTGTTCATGGAGCGCTCACCGTCGGGGGTTACCTGAATGAGTGATCGGGCCGTGGGCTCACCGAGCGTCGCCGCAGGGACATCGAACGCAACGCCGCCCGCCTTCGTGTCGTGGCGAAACACCTCGCCCAGTTGATCGTCTCGAACCTTGCCGATGTACGACGCTCGACCGCCGAGACTCGCAATCCCCGCCATCGTGTTGGCGGCGGAACCACCCGAGACCTCCATTCCAGGTGGCATGGCTGCGTACAACGACGTCGCCCGCTCGGCGTCGATAAGGGTCATCGCGCCCTTGACCACGCCCTGTTCGACAAGGAAATCGTCCGAGACGTTGGCGATCACGTCGACGATGGCATTGCCGACCCCCACAGCGTCGAGGGGTAGATCAGGCTTCGCTCGCACAGGTGCCTCCGGGCCGAACAACAGACCAGGGGACCCTAGCGCTCAACAGCGCAGCCGGACGGTGCCGACGACGCCGTACCCCTCGTTGCTGGACCCAGCAGTACCCTTCGCACGATGAGCAGTCCAGCTGATCCTCGCCTTCCCCGCCTTGCCGTTCCTTCCGCCTACCGCATCGAGCTGGCCCCTGACCTCGCCGAGTTCACGTTCACCGGATCGGTCGAGATCGACGTGGAGATCCTCGAACGCACCGATCGACTCGTGCTCAATGCGATCGAACTCACGATCCACACAGCCACGATCAGCATCGCTGGAACCGAGCACACCGTGAGCATCGACCTCGACGAGACGGCCGAACGACTGACCCTCAGCACCGACACGACGCTGCCCCCCGGTCCGGCCACGGTCGCGATCACCTTCGACGGTCTTCTCAATGACCAACTCCATGGTTTCTACCGATCGAGCTACGCCGATGCTGCCGGCGTCGAGCACACCATTGCGACCACGCAGTTCCAGTCGACCGATGCCCGACGCTGCTTCCCCTGCTGGGACGAACCCGAGTACAAGGCAACCTTCGAGACCACCCTGATCGTCGACGCTGACCACCTGGCTGTCTCCAACACCGCAGAGGTGGACCGCCGAGCCGAACCCGATGGCCGCATGCGAGTCCGCTTCGCTCCCACGATGGTCATGAGCACCTATCTCGTCGCCTTCGTGGTCGGACCGTTGGAGGCAACCGAGCCGATCGATGCCGATGGGGTTCCCGTCCGAGTGGTGCACCGCCCCGGCCAGGCGCATCTGACCGCCTTCGCACTCGATGTGGCGGCACACGCCCTCGGATGGTTCTCCGACTACTTCGCGATCCCCTACCCCTCCGACAAGGTCGACCTCATCGCAATCCCCGACTTTGCGTTCGGAGCGATGGAAAATCTTGGCTGTGTGACCTTCCGCGAGGTACTCCTGCTCGTCGACCCCGATGAGGCGAGCCAGCCGGAACTCCAGGTCGTTGCCGACGTGATCAACCACGAACTCGCCCACATGTGGTTCGGCGACCTCGTCACCATGCAGTGGTGGGAGGGCATCTGGCTCAACGAGGCCTTCGCCACCTTCATGGAGACCAGCTGCAGCAACGCCTACCGACCGGATTGGCGAGTGTGGGACACGTTCGCCCGTGCCCGAGCCCAGGCCTTCGACGTCGATGCCCTCTCCTCGACTCGGCCGATCGAATACCCGGTCCTCAGCCCCCAGGACGCCGAGGGCATGTTCGATCTCCTCACCTACGAAAAAGGCGCAGCGGTCGTTCGCATGCTGGAGCAGTATCTGGGCGCAGACGTGTTCCGCGATGGCGTGCGGCACTACATCGCGACCCACGCCTACAAGAACACGAGGACGACCGACCTGTGGGACGCACTCGAACTCGTGTCCGGCCAGCCAGTCCAGGCACTCATGCACGCCTGGATTTTCCAGGGGGGCCATCCGGTCGTCACCGCAACGGTCACGCCGCACGGCCTTCGACTCGAGCAACATCACTTCACGCTCGATCCGTCCGCAGGCGACGATCGAACCTGGGCGATTCCGCTGGTGATCCGTCATTCCGGCGGCACCACATCCGTGCTCATGGACCAGCGTTCGATGCTGCTCACCGGTATCACCGATGCACCACTGACCGTGAGTGAGGGTGCGAGTGGTTTCCTCCGTACTGCGATCGCCATCGAAGCACTCCCCGATCCCGCCAAGCTCAGCCCGGCCGAGCGGCACAGTGTGGTCGACGATGCATGGGCCGCATGCGTCGCCGGTTCGCTGACAGCCACCGAGTTCCTCCAGCTGTGTCGCCACTTCGCCGGCGAGGACGATCTCAACGTCTGGCAGGCGATCAGCGCCGGCCTCCACGGTCTCGATCGACTCGTCGACGACGACACCCGACCCACGTTCCAGGCGGCCGTACGAGAACTCGCCGAGCCGATCTTGGCAATGATCGGACCTGAACCCGCCACCGACGACAGCGACCGGACTCGCGAGCTCCGAGCCACGCTCGTGCGGGTGTTGGGCACCGTGGGTGGGTCCCCGACCGTCGTCGCTGCAGCAGCCGAGGCGCTCGATCACAACGATGCCTCACTCGCTGCGGCCGCCCTCGCCGTCGTGAGCCACAACGGCGGTGAAGACGACTACGACATGGTCCACGACCGCTGGCAATCCGCCGACGATCCGCAGAGCGAAGTCCGCAACCTTCGTGCCCTTGCAAACTTTCCGTCGGTCGAGTTGGTCGATCGGCTCCTCACCGAGATCGGCGACGGGTCGGTACGAACCCAGGACGCGCCGTATGTGCTCGCGCGAGCAATGCACAACCGGTTCGTCGATCGGTACGTCTGGGCCTACGTTCGCGACAACTGGGCCGATCTCGACAGCCGTTTTCCGAGCAACTCGATCCCACGAATGCTCTCGGGCATCACCGCCCTCGATCAACCCGACCTCGTGAACGAGGTTGCCGACTTCCTCGCCGACCACCCGATTCCCCAGGCCGGCAAGCAGGTCGAACAGCACCTCGAGCGTCAGGCCATCAATGCTCGTCTCCGGGGTCGAGAGCATGAGCGGTTCAACCGTTCGCTTCGCTCCTGACGCCTGACGACGCACGAGGGGTCATTTGTCATAACGTCGACCCATGGCGTCGGCCAAGAACTCTGCTCGACAGCGCGCCGCGCCGACGCTTCCATTCACTGCGCTCCCACCAACCGAGGTCTTCGCGGTGGAGGACACGGTGGTGCAGTTCACGTGGCGCAGCCTCTCCGGTGGCAGCTTGGGTTGCAAGGTGCATCATCGCAGCGGTATGGAGGCGATCGAACTCGGCGACGTCGGTGCCTGCGGAGCGGTCGACATCGAAGGTTTCGTTGCCGGTACCGAGACGACAATCGACGTGGAGGTCGACGGCCGACCGATCGCGCAGCACGAGGTGTCCACGCTCGACGCGCTTGCCGGTCCGCCGATTGCGAAGATCGCAACGGTCAGCGACCTTCACCTCGGTGCTGACGGCTTCGGACTGATCCGCCAGCTTCGAGAACCCAACGGGGTCGAGCCCTATCCACTTCGATGTGCCAAGGCAGCCGTTCGTGAGGCACAGGCGTGGGGTGCGGAGCTTCTCGTCATCAAGGGTGACATCACCGAACTCGGCATGCCTGACGAATGGGACCTCTTCGACGAACTGCTCGATGACGTCCATATCCCGGTCCTTGCAGTGCCCGGCAACCACGACACGGCCGCCAAGCGGGGTGCGCTCGACGCCGCCACCGAACTTCGGCGTCGCAACCTGTTCCCCGAGCCGGTCGCCGCTACCGACATCGGAGGGGTGACACTCGTCATGGCCGACTCGACCGTACCGGGCCGAAACCATGGTCGACTGGGCCGATCAGCCGAACAACTGGCACAGGCCGTCGATTGCGGGCAGCCGGCGATCATCTTCACGCACCACCATCTCGAACCCCGGACGTACCCAACCATCTGGCCCCCCGGCATTCGAAAGTCCGACACGGCCGATCTCCTGCCGGCGCTGTTCGAGGCCAACCCGGATCTGGTGATCTCCAGCGGCCACACGCACCGCAACCGGGCGTATCGCCATGCAACCGGATTGATCACCGAGGTGTCGGCAACCAAGGACTACCCCGGAGTCTGGGCCGGGTACACGATCCACACCTCTGGCCTTCGCCAAGCGGTCCGCCGGGTGGCCGAGCCGACGTGTGCAGCGTGGAACGATCGAACCCACGCCGTGGTGGGCGGGATCTGGGGCCGCTGGTCCCCAGGTCGCATCACCGACCGGAGCCTCAACCATGCCTGGACCCGTACCTACCCTTCGACGAAACCGACAGGTCAGGTCGCTGCGTCGAACTGACGATCAGCCGACATCGGGCTCGGCACCGATCTGGTGGGCCATCCGGTTGCGCTTCGTCTGGAGATAACGCAGGTTTTCAGGATTTGGCGGGATCTCGATCGGCACACGCTCGACAATCTCGAGCCCGTACCCATCGAGTCCGGTGAGCTTTGCCGGATTGTTGGTCATGATCCGCATCCGAGTCACACCCAGATCGGCGAGCATGTTGGCACCGACGCCGTACTCTCGACTGTCGACGGGAAGGCCCTGCGCTGCGTTGGCATCGACGGTGTCGAGGCCCTCATCCTGCAAGGCGTAGGCGCGCATCTTGTGGCCAATGCCGATCCCCCGACCCTCATGGCCGCGCAGGTAGATCAACACGCCGCGACCCTCCTCGGCGATCTTCTGCAGCGCAGTCTGAAGCTGCGGGCCGCAGTCACAACGGGTGGAGTGGAGGATGTCTCCGGTGAGGCACTCGCTGTGAACCCGTACCAGTGGTGGCTCACCCCCCTCGACATCACCCATGACATAGGCGACGTGTTCTTCCCCATCGACCACCGATCGATAGGCGTGCGCCATGAACTCGCCGAACGTGGTGGGAAGGCGGGCCGCGGCAAAGTGCTCGACAAGGATCTCGTTTCGCCTGCGATATCGCACCAGATCAGCGATGGACACCAACGCGAGGCCGTGTTCGCGAGCAAAGGCTTGCGACGCAGCGAGGTTCATCATCTCGCCTGCGTCGGTGGCAAGGTCGGCGACCACACCAACTCGGGCAACGCCGGCGACCGTGCAGAGATCCACCACTGCTTCGGCGTGCCCAGCCCGCTTCAGGACACCACCGGGGCGGGAACGAAGGGGGAACACGTGACCGGGACGGGCGAACTGGTCGGGCCGAAGGTCGCTCCCAGCGAGGGCAGCGATCGTCCGGGCCTGATCGGCCGGTGACGAACCGGTCGAGTTGCCCTCGATCAGGTCGATCGACACGGTGAAGGCGCCACGTCCGGTGGCTACGTCCTCGTCGACCATCAGGTCGAGCCCGAGCGCGTTCGCTCGTTCGACGGTCATCGGGACACCCACCAGCCCAGTCGTGCGACGGCTGAGCCATACGAGCCGTTCAGCGGTCATCGGTTCGGCTGCGCCGGCGAGCGCACCTGTGGCCTCGGGCGAGTCGTCGTCGACGAGCACCACGTACTCCCCTTCGGCAAACACCTGGGCGGCGGTGTCGACATCGGTGAAGGGAGAATTGCTCACGAGAACCTCTCTACTGCCGCGACGCAGGATTGCATCACTGTTGGGATGGACGCACGAGGCGTTCGACGTACTTGGCGAGCACGTCGGCTTCCACGTTGACGGTATCGCCCACCCGACGCCGACCCATCGCCGTGACCGCATGGGTGTGCGGAATGATTGCGATCGAGAAGCTGGTCGGTGTGACGTCGGCAACCGTGAGGCTGATGCCGTCGACGGCGATCGAGCCCTTCTCCACGACGTAGACACCGAGTTCGGCAGGAAGCGAAAAGGTGAAGAGGTACGACCCGTCGTCCAGCTGCTCGATGCGCTGCACCGCTCCGGTGCCGTCGACATGACCCTGCACGACGTGGCCGCCGTAGCGACCGTTGGCCGGCAGCGGCCGTTCCAGGTTCACCGGGTCACCAGGGCTGAGCGCGCCCAAGTTGGTGCGGTTCAGCGTCTCCGGCACCGCATCCGCTGCCCACCACCCATCGCCCCAGTCGACCACCGTCAGACAACACCCGTTGACTGCGATGGATGCACCCATCTCGACATCGGTCAGGACGAGGGCAGCGTCGATCTCGACCCGAGCACCATCGCCGACCGGCGTCACGGACCGAACCGTCCCCACTTCTTCGACCAGACCTGTGAACACCTCAGCTCCTCTCCGTCCACGACCCGCTGTCGTTCGTCCGGGACCCGGTCAACGGCCGGGCTGCCACACCGACGCAGCCAGCAACGCGCGAGCATCGTCGACATCGGCCTTGAGTTGCTCGATCAATTGATCGATCCCGTTGAACTTTCGTTCACTCCGAAGGAACTCGACGAACGAGACGTCGACCTGTTCACCGTAGAGGTCACCCTCGAAGTCGATCACGTGCACCTCGAGAAGCGACTGCTCTGCGTGTTCGTAGAATGTCGGCCGTCGTCCAATGTTGATTGCGCAGGGATGCACGTCGCCGTTCTCTCGCCGGCACCAGCCCCCATACACAGCATCTGCGGGCCAGGCCATCATGTTCGGCACGGGAATGTTGGCGGTGGGAAAGCCGATCTTGGTTCCCCGTCGGTCACCTTCGGTGACAACACCACGAACCTCGTAGGGGCGGCCGAGCATCTCGGCCGCCCGACGAACATCGCCACCGGCCAATGCTCGACGGATCTTGGTCGAAGACACCGGTTCTCGAGCCTCGTCGGAGTGCCGGATCAGTTCGAGGGCATGCACTTCGAATCCGGCTGACTCGCCAAACATCGTGAGACCGTCGACGTTGCCACTGCGCCCGACCCCGAAGTGAAAATCCTCTCCCACCACGATCGCCCTGGCATGCAATGCGTCGACGAAGACCTCCTGGATGAACACGTCGGGAGGTGTCGCCGCCCGGGCCTCGTCGAAGGAGACCACATAGGCGTAATCGAGGCCCTGTGCCTCGAGGAGTTCGAGCTTCTGGTCGAGGCTGGTGAGCAACAGCGGTGCCGACTCGGGACGCACGACATGAGCTGGGTGACCGTCAAAGGTCACGACTGCGGTTTTGACGCCGAGACGATCCGCGGTGGACCGGACCTGACGGAAAACTTCTTGATGCCCAAGGTGGACGCCGTCGAACACCCCGATCGTGGACGCGACCGAGACGTCCGAGGGGAGTCGATCGAGGCGATCACGGAGAAGTTCCATGTGCAGAAAACGCTACCGGGGAATCACCACGGTCGGTTTCCCCCCGCCCGCATGGTGCTCGTACACCGCCAAGAGCTCCCCGTCGGTGTCGAACACAGCCCAGGGCCCGTCGCCAGACACACCCAGAGCATCGAGGGAAAGCACCCGACCGTGCCCCACCGCCACGGCCGTCGCCGCATCGGCAACGACCGCCTCGAGGTGTGCGACCGCTGCCCCGACGGGGAGCAGCGTCGGGGCTTCGACGGAGGTCGCCTGATCGAGCTCGAAGCCACCGACTGCTGTCCGGCGCAGCGAACGGAGGTGAGCCCCGCCCCCCAGGGCCGTGCCGAGGTCTGCAGCAAGCGATCGGATATAGGTGCCTGACGAGCAGTCGACCGAACAGGCATAGACCAGCTGCTCCCCCTCCACCGGTTCGATCTCGAAGCGACCGACGTGCACGGGTCGAGGGGGTCGCTCGACCTCCTTGCCCTCGCGAGCCAGTTCGTGGAGACGCTTGCCACCGATCTTGATCGCCGACACCATCGGTGGGACCTGGAGCAGGTCTCCTGTCAACGCTTCGGCGGCAGCTCCAACCTCGTCGGCGCGAACCGAGCTCATGTCGTGCGTCGCAGTGACCTCACCGCTCGCGTCGAGCGTCGACGTCTCGGTCCCGAGCACGATCTCACCGTCGTAGCTCTTCGACAGCTCGGTCAGGAACCGCAGGAGCCGGGTAGCGCGACCCACACCCAACACGAGTACCCCGGTGGCATCAGGATCGAGTGTGCCGGAATGACCGATCTTGCGGGTCCCGAGCACGCTGCGCGCCTTTGCGACAACATCGTGGCTGGTCCATCCCCGCGGCTTGTCGATCACGGCTACGCCATGCGGGCCGGTCTCAGTCGGAGGTTTCGCCACCGTCATCAGCCTCCACCTCGGGTACCGAAGGTCGATCCGCTTCCTGCATCAGCAGGCGTTCGATCCGCTCGGCCGACCGCAGAGTGTCATCGGCACGAAACTCGAGCTCCGGCGCTCGACGCAACGACGTCTGCTGACTCACCGCATGCCGCAAGTTGCCTCGGTACTCCTCGAATGCTTCCACGATCTCGGGATCATCGTCACGATCGAAGGTGGTGAAGTACACCACCGCTCGGTGGAGGTCACGGTCGACCTCGACGCCGGTGAGCGACACGAGGTCGAGTCGCTCGTCCTCGATCAGTTCGAGTTCCTCGGCCACAACGCGCCGGATCCGTTCACCAGCCTTCGCCGTTCGCGCTCCAGCCTGTCCCCGGCTGTTGTGTCGCGAGTTGCGTTGCGCCATCAGCTGAGATCTTCGAGTGTGCGCTCGATCTCGCGCTCCTCGTAGGTCTCGATGATGTCGCCCTCGCGAAGATCCTGGAAGTCGGACAGGCCGATACCACATTCGAAGCCTGCAGCCACTTCGCGGACATCGTCCTTGAAGCGCTTGAGGGACTGCACGGTGCCCTTCCAGAGGATCGTCCCTTCACGAATGAACCGGACCTTCGAATTTCGAGTGATCACACCGTTGAGCACATAGCAGCCTGCGATCTTGCCGATCCGCGGCACACTGAAGATTTCCCGGACCTCGGCGTCGCCGGTGACGACCTCTTCGAATGTCGGGGCAAGAAGGCCGACCATCGCCGACTCGATATCTTCGAGCAGGTGGTAGATGATCTCGTATGTCCGAATCTCGACCTTTTCGAGGTCGGCGAGATCGCGCGCTTTGCGGTCGGGGCGAACGCCGTAGCCGATGATGGTTGCGTTGGATGTGGCTGCGAGTTGGATGTCGTTTTCGGTGATGCCCCCAACGCCCCGGTGCACGAAACCGATCTTTACTTCGTCACGCTCCAGCTTGCGAAGGCTCTCCGTCACCGCCTCGAGCGAACCATTGACGTCGGCTTTCACGATCAAGTTGAGCGTTGCGGCCTCGCCGCGCTGGATCTGGTCGAAAATGTCCTCGAGTTTCGCTCCGCCGGCGAGAGCATGGGCCTCGCGACCGAGTGAGGACTGACGCTGCCAGTGCTCACGGGTATCGGCCACCCGACCGGCGACCTTCTCGTTTGGCGCAACGACGAACTCGCGACCCGCATCAGCCACCTCGGACAGCCCAAGGACCTGCACCGGCGTGGACGGGCCGGCTTCCTTGATCTGATCACCGTGATCGTTGATGAGGGCACGCACGCGACCCCAGGCTGCGCCCGCGACCATGGGATCGCCGACTCGAAGGGTGCCACTCTGCACCAAGACGGTGGCGACAGGGCCCCGGCCGATGTCGAGATTCGACTCGAGGACGACGCCCTGGGCACGGCCCTCCGGTGAAGCCCGGAGGTCTTCGACCTCGGCGACGAGGAGAATCTGGTCGAGGAGTTCTTCGATGCCGATGTTCTGGAGCGCAGAGATCCGTTGGAAGATCGTTTCGCCACCCCACTCCTCGGGCACGAGGTTGTGTTCGGCGACTCCTGCGATGGCCTTGTCCACGTCGGCGTTCTCGCGGTCGATCTTGTTCACGGCAACGATGATCGGGACCTCAGCTGCCTTGGCATGATTGATCGCCTCGATCGTCTGCGGCATGACGCCATCGTCGGCTGCGACCATGAGGATCACGACATCGGTGGATTCGGCTCCACGAGCACGCATCTGCGTGAAGGCTGCGTGCCCTGGCGTGTCGATGAAGGTGATCTTCTGACCGCCGTGCTCGACCTGGTACGCGCCGATGTGCTGCGTGATCCCGCCAGCCTCGCCGTCGGCGACGTTTGCGTTGCGAATGCGGTCGAGCAACAACGTCTTCCCGTGATCGACGTGACCCATCACGGTGATCACCGGAGGACGGATCGGTGCCTCATCGTCGGCTTCGTCGACCTCGTCGAGATCCAGCAACTTCTGGAGTTCGACCTCTTGTTCCTCACCCGGATCGACGAGACGGACCTCTGCACCGACCTCGGCGGCGAACAGTTCGATCATGTCGTCCGACAGCGACTGCGTTGCGGTGACCATCTCGCCGGCTTGCATGAGGAAGCGGATGACATCAGCGGCAGTGCGGTTGACCTTCGGACCGAGATCAAGCGCAGTCGAGGCCCGCTCGACCACGATCTCACCCTCGGGGACCGGTGCATCCTGGGGTGTGTAGCTCGGAGCATCCATCGGCTGGAGCTCTTCGCTGTTGCGACGGCGACGCCCTTTGCGGCGGCGTGGGCGCTGCCCACCCGGACCGCCGGGACCGCCACGGCCACCCGGACCTCCGCGGCCGCCGGGACCGCCGCCGGGACCGCCACGGCCAGGCGCACCTGCGCCGGGCACACTGTCGCGTGGACCGGGTCCACGTCGAGGGCCGCCACTTGACGGCATCGGGCCGCGCGGCGCACCGCCAGGCCCGCCCGACGGACGACGTACGCCACCAGGAGGGGGTGGGATTGCACGGCCGGAGGTCGATCGCGGCGGGGGTGGAATGGGCTTGCCGGAACCGGAGGTCGGTGCCTTCTTGACGACCTTCTTGACGACCTTCTTGACGACCTTCTTGACGACCTTCTTGACCGGAGCAGCGGGGGCAGGCGGGGTGACGTCCTCGACGGCTCGCTTCGGCGGCGCAGCACTGCCGCTCGAGGAGATCACGCGGGCTGGGGCCACCGGTGCAGCAGGGACCTCGACGGGTTCGGCCTCGACGGCCGGCGTTTCGGTATCTGGCCCGGACGACTCGACTTCGACGGCTTCGGCTGTCTGCGCAGCAGCCGACTTCTTCGCGGCAGCCTTCTTCGCAGTGGCTTTCTTCGCAGTGGCCTTCTTCGCTGCAGCCTTCTTCGCAGTGGCTTTCTTCGCAGCAGCCTTCTTCGCAGTGGTCTTCTTCGCGGCAGCCTTCTTCGCAGTCGCCTTCTTCACCGGCTTCGGTTCTTCAGGCTGCTCGTCGCGGGTCAGGCCTTCGCGCTCTGCCTTGCGGCGAACACGATCGGCCTGCGCGTCTTCGATACTCGAGGAATGGCCTTTGACCCCGATCCCCAAGGACTCGGCGAGATCGAGAGTTTCAGCATTTGTCATGCCCAACTCTCGTGCGAGTTCATAGACGCGGATCTTGGATGGCACGTGGTGGTTTCGTCTTTCTGAATCAACGGTCCAGCAGCGCCTCAAACGCTACCCGTGGTGTCAGCCGCCCCCGTGCGGGCACGCGGGAGGCACAACTGGCCACGAATCTTGCAGCCTAGCCAGATCGGGGGCATTCACCTCCGCTCGCAGGGCCCGGCCGAGTGCTTTCCGTTCCACAGCAAGAGCGAGACATACCGGTGACGGGCCGACGTAGGCGCCACGTCCTGGTCCATGACCTGCAGCGAGACCCTCACTGGTTGCCCGAAGGCGCACCAGATCGCCCTGTTCGAACCGCTGTCGGCAGGCGACACACGTCCGGACGGGCACTACTCCTCTTCGTCGCGAGCACCGACGGAATCGTCAGCGACGTCCTCGGCATCGTCATCGGTCCGATCGGCGTCGGTTGCACCCTCCTCGGTGTCAGCGTCGACACTCTCAGCAGCCGCCTCTGCTTCGGCTTGGGCGTAGTACTCCGCCTCAGAAATCGGCTCGCTGCCGTCGGCAGGTTGCCACATGTTCTGACCGGTTTCGGGGTCGCGGATCCACTCGCCATCGGCCCATTCGACCGGGCCGAACTCCTGCTCGGCGGCAAAGTCGGTCTCGGACTTGATGTTGATGCCCCAGCCGGTGAGACGCGAGGCAAGGCGAGCGTTTTGCCCCTCCTTCCCGATGGCAAGACTCAGTTGATGGTCAGGCACGATCACATCACAGTCGCCAGTCATCTCGTCGGGTCGAACCTCGGTGACCTTGGCCGGACTCAAGGCGCGAGTCACGAACTCTTGCAGGTCGTCATGGAACGGCACGATGTCGATCTTCTCGCCCCGCAGTTCATTGACGACCTGACGAACCCGAGCGCCGCGAGCACCGACGCAGGCACCGACCGGGTCGACATTGGCGTCATTCGACCACACCGCAATCTTGGTCCGATGCCCCGCTTCGCGAGCGCACGCCTTGATCTCGACGACGCCGTCGGCGATCTCGGGAACCTCCAACTCGAAGAGGCGTTTCACCAAACCAGGATGGGTGCGGCTCACCACGATCTGCGGCCCCTTGGCGGTCTTGCGGACCTCGACGATGTACGCCTTGATCCGGGTGGTGCCGTCGGGACGTTCGAACGGCACCTGCTCGGCCTGTGGGAGCAACGCCTCGACACGACCAAGGTCGAGCAGGGTGTAGCGGGCATCGGTCTGCTGAATCATCCCGGTCACGATGTCACCCTCACGACCGGCGTACTCCTCGTACTTGAGTTCCCGCTCGGCCTCACGGATGCGCTGCGTCATGACTTGACGAGCGGTTTGCGCTGCAATTCTGCCGAAGTCGTCCGGAGTCACCTCAAACTCTTCGCCGATCGGTTCCCCGTCCTCGTCGAGCTCTTGAGCAAAAACCTGAAACTCCATGGTCTCCGGGTTGATGGTCACCCACGCGTACTCGTACGCGTCCGGCAGCCGCTTGTAGGCATGCTCGAGTGCATCGGCGAGCGCACCGAACAGGGCATCGACGGAGATGCCTCGTTCGACGGCCAGTGCCTGGAGCGCTTCCATCATGTCTTGGTTCATCGGTTGGCCTCCTGGTTGGAGTGAGCTGGGGTGACGCGAGCACTACCTGCGTCCTTGGATCCGGAACCCGGTTTTGGAGTCGGATTCCATTCGAAAACGGTCTTGGCCTTAGTGACATCGTCGTACCCGAAGACCCGCTCGGCACCGTCGAGATCGAGTCGGAACCCGTCGAGGTCTGCACCGACCAGCGTCCCCTGGAATCGGCGCCGTCCTTCGATCTCGACATGTGTCTTGAACTTCACAACTTCGCCAATGGCACCTTCGAAGTGGTGGCGGGTTCGCAACGGACGCTCGAGGCCAGGGCTCGATACTTCGAGGGTGTAGCGCCCGGGAATCGGGTCGGCATCGTCGAGCACGCGGCTCGAACGACGCGAAATCACCTTGATCGCGTCGATGTCGATACCGCCCTCCACGTCGACCAAGATCCGGAGGATTCCACCAGTGAACTCGACGTCGTACAGCTCAACACCGACATCGGCGACGATGGGGGCCACAAGCTCGCGAACTCGATCGACAACGGCCATGGCACTCCCTTTCGAACTGTCGGTGTACACCGGAATTAAGAAAGGCGTGGCCAGTGGCCACGCCTCGTCCGCAACCGGTAAAGAACGTTGTCCAAACGATATCAGGATTTGTCACGGACAGCGGCCGCAAAGCGGTCATGCACGCGGACCATACGGATCTGGCTGCCGACCACCTCCATCGACG
The DNA here is from genome assembly GCA_029979265.1 of Actinomycetota bacterium. Classification (GTDB taxonomy): domain Bacteria; phylum Actinomycetota; class Acidimicrobiia; order Acidimicrobiales; family Aldehydirespiratoraceae; genus UBA11606. The sequence continues at coordinate 98,269 of JAPOHW010000007.1, forward strand.
GCAGATACGTCTTGAGGGTGAGCCAGATCAGGCCCCACAACAGCGCCGAAAGAAGAGCGATCCCGATCGCAAGGGGAAGCATCAACGGAAACCGGGCCATCGCAGCACCGAACACCAGACATCCGAGCCCGCCCCACGCCGACCACCGCTGCCGATGCCGGAGCGTGTGGACGCGTTCGAACTCGACTTGGGTCAGCGGCAGGAAGATCGTGTGGTTGGCGACGGTGATCGGCGCAAAGCCATCGGCCGGCCGGCCGCTTCTGACCGAGACATCCGGCAACGACCGGGCAGTCGCTGCCGCCATGCTGACGATCGCCTTCGCCAAGGTTCAGCCCTTGCTGCGCCGGATTTCGGCGATGACAGCCTCGGACTCGTTCGCATCGGCGCCACGCTCGTCGAGGTTGCGATTCCGGTCCTCCTCTGCCGCTCTCTTCGCTGCATCTCTCGTGGCCTTCGCCTTGTCGAGTGCTGCGTCAGCGCCGTGCTCATGGATGAACTCAGCCCATTCGACCAAGGTGTCCACCATCTCGTCCTCGGGGACGACCATGACATTCTGACCCTTGACGAAAAGATGCCCGCGCTTGTTGCCAGCGGCGATACCGAGATCGGCATCGCGCGCTTCTCCCGGCCCGTTGACCACGCAACCCATGACCGCGACCTGGAGCGGTATCTCGCGCTCGCCAAACGCCGCCATGGCGTCTTGGGCAACGGTGAAGACATCGACCTCGGCCCGTCCACACGACGGACAGGCGATCAGGTCGACGTTCTTGCGTTCACGAAGGCCCAGTGCCTCGAGCAGTTGGCGGCCGGCTCTCGCCTCCTCGACAGGATCAGCCGTGAGCGAATAGCGAATCGTGTCACCAATCCCCTCGGCGAGGAGGGTGGCAATGCCAGCCGTGGCCTTCAGCGTGCCGATCGGCGGGGGACCCGCCTCGGTCACGCCCAGGTGCAACGGATGGTCGGTCACGTCGCTGAGTTGGCGATATGCCTCGATCATCAATGGCACCGAAGATGCCTTCACCGAGATCTTGATGAGGTCGAAGTCGACCTCCTCGAAATAGGCGATCTCCTGCAGCGCCGATTCGACCATCGCCTCCGGCGTCACCTTGCCGCCGTACTTGTCGTACAACTTCGGGTCGAGCGATCCGCCGTTGACGCCGATACGGATCGGCACGTTTCGATCCTTGGCCTCCGCAGCCACAGCCTTGATGTGCTCGGGTTTGCGGATGTTGCCGGGATTGAGTCGCAGGCAGTGCACTCCGGCTTCGAGTGCCTCCAGCGCCCGCCGGTACTGGTGATGAATGTCGGCGACGATCGGGAGCGGCGAGCGGGGCACGATGCGAGCGAGACCTTCGGCGGCCTCGGGCTCGTTGCAGGTGGCTCGAACGATGTCGCAGCCGGCAGCTGCCAACGAGTAGATCTGCTAGAGGGTCGCCTCGTGATCGGCCGTCTTCGTGATCGTCATCGATTGAACGGTGACGGGAGCTCCTCCACCGACCGCTACATCGCCAACCATGATCTGGCGAGTCTTCCGACGAGGAAAGCTCTGGGTGAACTCCACAGGCCGAATCTACCGCTCGCAGTGCAGTGAACGGTGTGCGGCGAGCCGGTGCGGCCCTCAGCCGAGATCGATGGGGTCGACGATGTCGCGGAAGAGCGCGAGGAGTCCAATGGTGACGAGTACACCAAACACCGCGTAGGTGAGGGGCAGAACCCGCGCGTAGTCGACTTCGTACCGACGACCCCCGATCGAGCGGAGTCGCTCGTAGGCGGCCACAACGACATGGCCGCCGTCGAGTGGTGGAAGCGGCAACATGTTGAAGACCCCGACGAACACATTGAGCATGACGAGCAGGCCGAGTTGACGTTCGAAATCGATGTTGGCGCCCACCCGAGCGGCGCCATAGATCGAGAGGATTCGATCTTCGTCAGGGTTTCGGGTGTCGAGGGCGCGACTCGCGATCTCGCGCTCCTCGGCACTGGAGACCTCGATGGTCGGGGGGTTGTCGCCCCCACCCAAGGTGTCGCTGACGAACCTGCCGAGCGTGCTCGGCGTGAAAAATCGGGCAAGACCTTCCACGGACAGACCAACGAGTTCGATGAACTCGGACCCGGCTCGCTGGGTCGCAGCGATCGGGCCCAGGGTCTCGCGGATCGGTTCTGCGCTGATACCGAAGAAGCCGAAGGTCGCTTCACCGGGATCGGTGGGAACATCACCGATCGTCACATCGAACATGACCCGAGGGAACCGTTCGCCGACCGGGTCGACGATCATGTCGACCCGATCACCCTCTCGATCTGCCGTCGCTGCCACGACGTCCTCCCACGAGAAGACGTCGGTTCCGTCGATGCTCAGAATGCGGTCGAAGGGCAACAGGCCCCCGAACCCGGCCGCGCCGACCTCTGAGAGCCGGGCGCCCAGCGTCACCGTGTCTGTTCTGACCTCGCCGTCTCGTTCCCACACGATCTCGACACGCTGGCCTCCGCGAGCTTCGACAACATCGCCGAACGAACCGAAATCGGTGACTTCTTCGCCGTCGAGTCGAATGATGCGGTCGCCAACGTCCAGGTCGAGCGCAAGTGCAGCGCTGGCATCGGAGACCGAGCCGACCTCCCAGCTCCCGTCATCGGCATTGACGCCGTACGCCACCAAAAGCGCAACCAGCAAGACGAACGCCATGAGGAAGTGCATGATCGATCCAGCGCTCACGACCAGGAGCTTCCGGGGAAACGATTTCACCCGGTACGAGCGGTCCTCATCACCAGGATCGACCGGATCGAGGTTGTTCATTCCGATGATGCGTACGTACGCACCCGCCGGAATACCTTTCACGCCGTACTCGGTTTCACCCTTGCGAATCGACCACAGCCGGGGACCGAACCCGATGAAGAACTCCGTGACTTTCATGCCGGTGGCGCGAGCCGTGAGGTAGTGGCCCAGTTCGTGCATGAAGATCATGAAGATGATCGCCGAAACGACGAATGCCCAACCCCAGCCTGCAAGGAACCCGAGGGCAAGAATCGCACCGATCAACAGGACCAGGCCGGTGAAGTCGTTGCGGGGCTCCGACGCACGCTCGGGCATCGCCTCAGTTGGGGACTCGGTCTGCATCACGCCATTCTCTCCGCGATGAGCGTGCTTGCGGTATCGCGCGCCTGCCGATCGGCCAGCAGCACTGCATCGACGCTCTCCGCCGCACTGCCCGGCCAGCGCTGGAGCGATTGATCCACGACATCTGCGATGTCGACCCACGCAATCATCCCCTCGAGGAATGCCTCGACTGCTACCTCGTTCGCCGCACTGAGCCAGGCCGGGGCGGTCTCACCGGCTCGACCCGCTTCATAGGCCAGTCGCAGACAGGGAAATGCGTCGAGATCGGGGGGTTGGAAATCGAGCCGACCCATCGCAGTCCAATCGATCGGGCCGAACGGAGCAGCCAACCGGTCGGGATACGCCAACGCATAGCCGATACACAGCCGCATGTCGGGCATCGACAGCTGCGCGATGGTCGCGCCGTCGGTGTAGGTGACCATCGAGTGGACCACTGATTGGGGGTGCACCACGACCTCGATGTCATCGAACGACACGCCGAAGAGCTCATGCGCCTCGATGACCTCGAGGCCTTTGTTCATGAGTGTCGACGAGTCGATCGTGATCTTCGGTCCCATCGACCATGTGGGGTGGGCCAAGGCATCATCGATCGTCACCGATTCGAGATCGCGCAGGGTCCGGCCCCGGAACGGTCCCCCGCTGGCGGTGAGGACGATCGTCGACACGCGATCGTCGACTCCCACCTTTCCCGTGATCTCATTCGCCCGAAGGCACTGATGGACTGCGCAGTGTTCACTGTCGACAGGCACGATCTCGGCACCGGGCGTCTGCCATGCCCGTTGCACCACGGGGCCCGCTGCGATCAGCGATTCCTTGTTGGCCAGACCGAGTCGCTTGCCTGCTTCGAGCGTTGCCAGCGTGACCGACAGGCCTGCGAACCCGACAACCCCATTGATCACGGTGTCTGCGGTTCGGGCTGCATCGGCCATCGACTGCTCGCCGACGAGGAGTTCGGTACCGGCGGGCAGGCGGGGACCGATCTCGGCAGCCGCATCGACGTCTGCAACTGCGACGACGGCAGGACGGAACTCCTCCGCCTGCGCAACGACAAGATCGGATCGGCCCACGCCAAGCGCCGTGACTCGGTAGCGCTCGGGATCGGCGCGGATGATCTCGAGCGTTTGGGTGCCGATCGAGCCGGACGACCCGAGAACCGCGACCGGCGTGGTCATCGTGGGCTCAGGTGAAGAGCAGCACGTTGGCCACGTAGTAGGTGGTGGGCAACGCAAACAGCAAGCCGTCGAATCGATCGAAGAGGCCACCGTGACCCGGGAGGATCGAGCCCATGTCCTTGATGCCGATGTCACGCTTGAGTTGCGACTCGGCGAGGTCCCCAATCGGTGCAACGACCGCAACGACGATGCCGAGCAGCAACGCCGTGCCGAGACCGCTTCCCTCGATGGCAGAACCGGCGATCGGCGCCGGCATGGCGAGCAGACCCATGACGACCGCAGCGATCACGGTCACGATCATGCCGCCGACAAGCCCTTCTCTGGTCTTGTTGGGACTCGCATGCGAAAGCGGATTTCGCCCCATCACCCTGCCAATGGCGAGTCCACCGACGTCGTAGGCAACGGTCAACAAGATCGCGGCAGTGAGCAGCCCGGTGCCATAGGTTTCGACCGCCAACATCAACGCAGCGAACGATCCGAGCACACCGAGATGCACGATGCCGAGCATCGTGACACCCAGGCCTCGCAGGGCTCCGCCCGTGCCTACGCCCATGAGGTACCACAGCGAACCGAAGACGAGCGCCAGGACGAGCACGAGCGCGATCGCAGCCTCCCCTCGCCAGTAGACCGCCAGGGGCAACATCACGATCGCCGTGAGACCGAGCAGCACGGCTGGCTGATAGCCGGCGACACGAACTGCGTTGAAGAACTCGACCGCACCGAGTCCGAGCGCAACCGTCACGACGACCAGGGCGACCGCAGGGCCGACCCACATTGCGGCGAGGATCGTCGCTGCCAGCGCCAAGCCCACCACGATTGCCATCGGCATGTCTCGCTCACCGGTCGGGACACTGGCGATGCCGCCCAGTTGGGCGGCGAGTGACTGCTCGTCTGCTCCGGCACCAGGAGCTGCGGCGGTGCCGAACTGTCCAACGCCAGCGGTGTCATCGTGATCCGAGAAGAAGGCATCGGCCGTCGGCGTCGACACGTCGCCGACCACTGCAGGCTGAACCGACTCGTGATCGGATTGCGGGTCTGCCCAGCCTGGCGAGGAAGAAGCCTTGGACCACGCAGCCAACTCACTCGGGTCGGCTTCTTGCAAGACGGGCTCGTCAGCAGGCTCGAAGATCACGCTGCCCGAGGGCGAACCTCCCACCTGGGGAACGGTGCCGGTGGGCTTCTCCTTCCAATGCGGAACGACGTCGTCGTCGCCTTCGAACGAGACATCGTCACCGAACACCGAACGTCCCGGAGTGGCGAAGTCGTCGTCGGCAAGCTTGCCGCCGTCGACGACGCCGAACCGCTCGAAGTCTTTTGAATCATCACTCACCGGTGTCGCCCCTCCAACCCTGCTGTCGGCTCAAACCTCGAGCAGCTCTTCTTCTTTTTGGGCCTGCGCTGCATCAATCATGCCAATGAACTCGTCCTTCATGGAGTCAAGCGCCGTCTCGGCCCCGCGAACATCGTCTTCTGACACGCTGTCGAGGTCCTCGAGTTCCTTGCGGGCTTGCCTTCGCACCCCATTGACGCGTTGCTTCGCTTCTTCTGCCATCCCGCCCACAACCCTGGCCAGGTCACGGCGTCGTTCCTCGGTCAGCATCGGAAAGCTCAGGCGAATGATGCGGCCGTCATTGGACGGGCTCAGGCCCATGTTCGAGTTGATGATGGCCTTCTCGATCGCATCGAGGTTGCCGATATCGTGCGGAGTGACAATGAGTTGGCGCGCCTCGGGAACCGAGAAACTGGCGACTTCCTGAAGCTTCATCTCGACACCGTACGCCTCGACGGTGAGGCGCTCGAACAGCGCCGACGATGCCCGTCCAGTTCGGACCGTGGAAAATTCACGGCGTGCGTGCGCGACCGCCGCCTCCATCTTTTCGCCTGCGTCGAGCAGGATCAGTTCGATCTCGTCGTCGCTCACGTCAGTCCTCGTCGTCGTCGACGAGCGTACCGACCGGTTCGCCACTGAGCAGGGATTGGAAGTTGCCGCTGCCCATCAGGTCGAACACGACGATCGGAAGCTCGTTGTCCATGCACAGCGTGATCGCAGTGCTGTCCATGACCTTCAGACCTTCGTTGAGGACGCGCATGTACGAGACATGGTCCAGCTTGATCGCCTCGGGGTTGTTGCGTGGATCGTCGCTGTAAATACCGTCGACACCGCCGTGCGTCCCCTTCAGCACCACCTCTGCCTCGATCTCGACACCCCGAAGCGCTGCGGTGGTGTCGGTCGTGAAGAAGGGATTGCCGCTACCGCCACCGAAGATGACCACGCGACCTTTCTCGAGGTGGCGGGTTGCCCGCCTTCGGATGTAGGGCTCGGCCACCTGATGCATCTCGATTGCAGACTGGACTCTGGTCGGCTGGCCGAGTTGCTCGAGGGTGTCCTGCAATGCGAGGGCGTTCATCACGGTGGCCAGCATGCCCATGTAGTCGGCCTGCGCACGGTCCATTCCCTCGTCGGCGCCTTCGATGCCGCGCCAGATATTGCCGCCGCCGACCACGACCGCAATCTCGACGTCGAACGCTCGGTAGGCGGAGACGACGTCCTCCGCAATCTTGCGGACGGTGGGGCCATGGATACCGAACTCGAGCGGTCCGGCGAACGCTTCACCCGAAAGCTTCAGCAGGACCCGCCTCCAGCGGGGCCTCTGGGTACCTCGGGTGGGTTCGCCGTCACTCATCAGGTCACGATCCGATCACAACCTGAACGAATCGCGCAATCGAGCCCCCACCCAAGCTGTCCTTCACGGCAGTTTTGTCGCCGTTCAATCCCTGCTCCAAGAGGACACGCTCACCAAGCCAGCCTCGGATACGCCCGTCGACAATCTTCTCCCATGCCTGCTCCGGCTTGCCCTCGGCTTTGGTGATCTCGAGCAGCGAGGCGCGCTCCTTCGCAATGTCGTCGGCAGGAACTTCGTCGGCCGACAGGTACTCGGGCTTGGCGAACGCAATGTGCAACGCAACCTGATGGAGGTCGTCCTGACTCACCCCACTCCCCTCGACTGCAACAGCGTTGACGCCGCGGCCGTCCTGGCGGTGAAGGTAGGTGTCGAGAATGTTGCCATCAGCTGCCGTCACGAGTTCGACCGCACCCAACTCGATGTTTTCCTTGATCGTGACCTTGAGGTCGTCGATCGCAGTGGAGTGCGCATCGGCTGCGCCAACCCCGCCGGCAAGAACTGCGTCGGCAATCGTCTGCGCTAGCGAGGTGACAGCCTCGTTCTTGGCCGAGAAGTCGGTTTCGGTCTTGATCTGCACGATCGCAGCAGCGTTGCCATCGGCTGCGATGGCCACGGTGCCCTCGTCGTTGTCGCGGTCGGAGCGAGCCGCAGCTTTGGCCAGACCCTTCTCACGAAGGGCTTGGGTAGCGGCCTCCATGTCGCCGTCGGCAGCCTCGAGCGCCTTCTTGGCGTCCATCATTCCGGCGCCGGTGGCGTCGCGCAGGGCCTTCACATCCTGGGCGGTGAAGCTCATGTCGATTTTCCTTGCAAGTGAGTCGGGGTGGATTCGTTCAGGCCTCGGGCGTGCCTTCGGCGTCGGCCGCAGGAGTGTCGTCGTCGACCGTTGCGACGGCGGCTTCTTCATCGGTCACGCCAGCATCCTCATCGGTCGCATCAGCAACGGCGGCGACCACGCGGGCCTCACGCTCGGCCGCCTCTGCTTCGGCCGCAGCCCGTGCCTCGGCTTGCTGTTCGGCAATCTCGGCCTCCTGCAGGGCATTCCGCTCCACGGGAGAATCACCCGCTGCCTCAGCTTTCTTCGACCGGATGAAACGGCCCTCGAGCACGGCGTCGGAGATCACCCGGCTCATGAGCTCACCGGCACGAATGGCGTCGTCGTTGCCGGGAATGGCGTAATCGACCAGATCCGGATCACAGTTGGTGTCGACGACCGCAACGATGGGGATACCGATCTTGCGAGCCTCGGTGACGGCGATGTACTCCTTCTTGGTGTCGAGCACGAAGACGGCGTCGGGAAGCTTCTGCATGTCGCGGATCCCGCCGAGGTTTCGCTCGAGCTTGGCCAGCTCCCGTCCGATGAGGAGGGCTTCCTTTTTGGGCATGGCCTCGAACTCGCCGGAGTCGCGCATACGGCGGTACTCCTGCATCTTCCCGACACGCTTGGAGATGGTCTGGAAGTTGGTGAGCATGCCACCGAGCCAGCGCTCGTTGATGTACGGCATGTTGCAGCGCTCGGCGTACGACTGGATGGAGTCCTGGGCCTGCTTCTTGGTGCCGATGAACAACACGGTGCCGCCGTTGGCGACGAGATCGCGGACGAAAACGTACGACGCCTCGAGATGGTTCAGCGTCTGATGGAGGTCGACGATGTGGATGCCGGACCGCTCGCCGTGGATGAACCGCTTCATCTTGGGGTTCCAACGGCGGGTCTGGTGACCGAAGTGAACGCCGGCCTCCAGGAGCTGCTTCATGGAGATGACTGCCATGGTGATGTCTTTCCCGGTTGTGAACTCGAGCCGGACGAACGAAACGACCGGGACTGGCACGAGTACCGAATAGTCCACCGACACCCGTGCGGTGTCGCGTGGGATCTGGCTACAGACCGCTGCGCATCATAGCGGGGCCGAGCAGGATCAGGACGGGAGAACATCGCGTACGAGTACGCCGGCAGCGAGTGCGGTCTCTGCAAATGCAATGGACTCGGGCACCACCAAGTCGAGCATCGCATCGGCGGCCCCACTGCATGCCGGAGGGAGACCTGCCAGAGCGAGTCGGACCTCTCGCTCTACCTCGGGCAAACCCACGATGTCACGGTGCGCGCCAACGGGATCCAGACCACCGACAACGACATGGCGCGCACCGGGTGCACCGGCGTGGGTTGCGGGAACAACCACGTCGGCTCGCGATCCGATCGTCACGGCGTGGACCGACTCGGGGAACGCCACGTGCCTGGTGTCGCCGGCAAAGCCCGTTGCCGACAGATCTTCGACCACCGGGGCAACGAGCGCCATGTCGTGCCAACCGACGTCTTCGACGACCTCGGCCACGTACGAGCCCGCCATGGTGACCTCGAGTGCCTCGACGAGGTCGGCGAGCGGTGCGCCGGCGTGCGGCGACGCCAACGTGACGGCGATCCCGTAGGGAACGTCCTGCGCTGTTGCAGCGATCGCATGTCGAGCGATCAGTCCACCGAGACTGTGGCCGAAGACATCGATCGGCACCCCTGGGTTGGCGGTGGACACTGCTCGCAAGGTTCGTGCGACCTGATCGATCTGCGGTTCGACATCACCCCGAGTGGTCGAGGCGTCGTACTCGGATCGCTGGATCGGCCAGTCACCGCCGCTGCCGGGTACCAGCCCACCGGCATAGCTGATGCGCCCGACGTCGTCGGGCCCGTAGCCGAGATCTCCGAGGTCGAGATCTGCCATGGCACTCGAGTCCGACGACGAGTCGAGCCCATCGATGACGATTGCGATGCGGCGCCCCAGCGGTCGAGCGGGAATGCCCGCCACCGCCGCGGAGGCAACCGTGCACTCGTCGGGGTCGAGAATCGACGCGAGTCCATTGATCATCCGGGCGGTGATGGTTGCCCTGTCGAGTCCTTCGGAGAGCGTGTCGCCGAGGTCGACGAGGTGAACGATCCCCTCCATGTGCTCGGTGAAGCTGTGCTCGATCCCGAAGAACGGCGAGATCGCTCCGACCGCTCCCCCAAGGGCACGGTCGACAAGGCCCCAGAACCCACTTCCGTCCGACACATGGTCGGCCAGGTGACGGCGCTCCTGTCGTTCGAGGAGTCTCAGCCACCGCCCGTCATCGTCGGTTTCGTGGGCCACGAGTCGCACCTCGAGTGTGCGCACTCCGAGGAGGGTGGTGGGGTCGACGTAGTCGCCATCGACACGGGTACTGAAATGGAGTGGACCAGCGGTCGACCCGATCCGATCACCGACCTCCACCGGGTCACCGGTGGCGACAGCAACCAAGGACAACGGACCATAGGAGGTTCGGAGACCGCCCTGGTGGAGGATCGTTACCCACGCTCGACCGGCAACCGGGCCTGCGAACACCACGAGACCCGGGCCAGCGGCGTCAACCCCGACTCCTGCCGTCGTGTCGTACTCGATCCCTCGATTCCCCTGGCCGTAGGTGGTCTCGGGCGCTCGGAACGGGTCGATGATCGGTGCATCAACCGGCGGACGCAGCACCACTGTCTGCGCTGCAGCGGCAGGTGCGAGCGCCGTTGCGATCGCACCCATGGACACCAACAAGACGACGAACCGGCCCACGCACGTTCCCGATCACGAGAGACTCGTGGGGGAAGTGGCGCGTCCGACGGGGACACCCCGATCGTAGCGACTTAGGCGACGTCGCGTTCGGCGGCCAGCATCTTCGACCGAAGGTGCAGAACAGCCTTGGTGTGGATCTGACAGACCCGGCTCTCGGTCACGCCGAGAACTCGGCCGATCTCGGCGAGGGTCAGACCTTCGTAGTAGTAGAGCGTGAGCACGATCTTCTCTCGCTCGGGCATGCGGTTGATCGAGGCTGCGAGGATCTGTCGCATCTCCTCGACCTCGAAGGCGTCGGTTGGGCCGGCCCGTTGATCGGCGACGGTGTCACCAAGGGAGATGCCCTCACCCTGATCGCCGACCGACAGCATCTCGTCGAGCGCCGCCACGCCGACAAAACTGATCTGGCTGAGCATGGTTCGGAGTTGCTTCTCGGTGATCCCCATCTCCTCGGCCAACTCGGCGTCGGTTGCGGCACGGGAATGCTCCGCCTCGAGCTTGGCCATCGCCTGCTCGAGCTTGCGCGCCTTGGAACGTACCGAGCGGGGCACCCAATCGATCGAACGCAGTTCATCGAGGATTGCGCCTTTGATTCGGGCGATCGCGTAGGTCTCGAACTTGAAGCCACGCTCAGGATCGAACTTCTCGATCGCGTCGATCAGGCCGAACACACCGAAGCTGGCCAGGTCGGCTTGTTCAACGTTGCGAGGCAGGCCGACCCCGACTCGACCGGCCACGTACTTGACGAGCGGTGAATACTGCACGATCAGCCGATCGCGGGCGGTTTGCGAACGCGTTCGTATGAAGTCTGCCCAGAGGCTGTCGACGTCAACGGTTCGCTCGGGCACGGTCGTTCCTAGGCGCGGGGGTGGGTCGATCGATGAACGTCTCGCAGGCGATCTCGGCTCACACGGGTGTAGATCTGCGTCGTGGCGAGGTCGGCATGTCCGAGCATTTCCTGCACAGAGCGCAAATCGGCGCCACCATCCAAAAGATGAGTCGCAAACGTATGTCGCAACGCATGAGGGTGCGTCGGCGCGACCGCCCGGCGGTCGATGATTCGCCTCACGTCGCGCGGCGAAAGTGGCCTCCCTGCGCGGTTGACGAAGAGCGCATCGCCCACATCTCGATCGATGGCGAGCAGTGGCCGGCCCTCGTGCAGCCAGCGATCTACTGCGAGCCGTGCGGCTTCGGAAACCGGCACGAGCCGCTCCTTGGCACCTTTCCCCCAGACCGAGACCGTGTCGGACGCGGTGGTGAAGCTGGCGGTCGTGAGGCCGCAAAGTTCGGAGACCCGCATCCCGCTTCCGTACAGCAGTTCGACAACAGCTCGGTCACGGAGCTGAATCTCGGTGGGATCGGCCGCAACCTTGGCGTTGCCGCTGACAAGACCGTCGAGTTCGGCGGCGGTGAGCACTCGGGGCAATGTCGACGTGCCGCGAGGGGCGCTGAGGGTGGCACTCGGGTCGGTGTCGATGATGCCAACCCGGCGACACCAGTCGAAATACCGTCGGGTGACCGATGCCTTTCGAGCGATCGTGCGTTTCGCATAGCCGCGCTGATCGAGTTCGGCGAGGTAGCGGCGCAGGGTCCGCCGATCGACTGCGCGAGGACGGTCGACGCCACACTCGCCGAGCCAGCCGACCAACGCAGCGATGTCTCGGCGGTAGACCTCTCTGGTCGAGTTGGCGACACGAGTGAGCTGCGCAATCCAGTCGTCGACTTGCCACCCGGCATCAGTGGCCGCCATGGGTACTTCGGCCATGGCGTCACTCTAGCCCTCCGCGATCGTGAGATCAGCAAACCGAACGAGCACCGAACGCTCGGTCATGCTCGCCGAACACGTGCACCGTCGTCGACAACTGCGCCGGCGACCAGAAGTTCACTGACTGCAGCAAGCACCTCGCCGACCGCAAGACCGCTGCGAGCGGAAAGTCGATCGATCGACGCCGGGCCGTCGTCACACGCCGACAGGACCCGTGCCGCTGCAGCCGACGGTGCAGGCGGCACCTCGACCCGATCTCGCCGAGTCTCCCGTTCGACCTGACTCAGCCCGAGGGCGGTGAGGACATCGTCGACAGCCAGAACGGGAGCACATCCATCTGCCAGCAAGCTGTTGGTTCCGGCCGCAGCCGGGTTGCGCAACGAGCCTGGCACCGCCATCACCTGACGATCGCGCCGGATTGCTTCGTCGACGGTGAGCAACGATCCGCCTGCCGCCCGCGACTCGACGACGACCACGATGTCAGCCGCTGCGGCGATGAGACGATTTCGGGCCGGGAAACGCCATGGTGCCGGAGGCGCAGCCGGCGGTGCTTCTCCGGCAACGGTGCCGGCATCGACCATCCGGTCCCAGAGGCCGAGATGGCGCTTCGGATACACCACATCGGTCCCTCCTCCGACAAACGCAACCGGCGGCGCAGCATCGGCCAGGAGTGCACCCTCGTGCGCAGCACCGTCGATGCCAAGTGCAAGGCCCGAGACGACGGTCACTCCCGCCTCGGCGAGTCCGAGTCCGAGTTCGCGGGCGATCTCTCGCCCGGTACCCGATGGTCGCCGAGTGCCGACGATGGCGACGGCGGGAGCTGCTTCATCGATCGGACGGCCGCGACGAAACAGCACCGGCGCAGGCACCACATCGTCGGTGAGGAAGGTCGGGTGGGTCGGAAGAGCACTCCACGTGACCTTCGTTCCTGACTCGCGCAGCTGCGTGCGGGCAGCGTCCGGGTCGAAGCAGTGCAGACGTGCACGCCACGCAGCCCCGAGCGGCGCCGGAACCCCGTCGGGGAGTCCCCCAGCACCAACCCACTCGACGGCCCCGATCGGCGTCCGGTCGCTCAGAAGGTTCCGGAGGCGGCGTGGCCCCATCCTTGCCAGACCTGCGAGCGCGACAACGGCGGCGGAGTCGGACCATCGATGATCACCCATCGGAACCACCGAGTGGGACACGGGCGCGAAAGCCGATGGCCCGCAGCACATCGGCAGGGCGGAGCGAAGGCCCGCCGTCGTCGAGATCGCGGATCGTTCGTGCGACGCACAGAGTCCGTCGCAAGCCCCGGCCACTGAGCTGACCGTTGAGCAGGGCTTGTTCGAGCACGTCGCGTGCGTCGGGTTCGAGCGGCGCAGCCTGCTCGAGGCGCTCACCGTGCAGTTCGGCGTTGCAACGCACCCCGCGCTCGCGTGCAAGGCTTCGAACCATTGCAACCCGTTCGGCAACAGCACTGGACGGCTCGGCTGCGCCACCGAGAAGGTCACCGGCCTGAGGGCGATCGACGTGGACCATGAGGTCGATGCGGTCGAGCAATGGCCCGGAAACCCGGCGGGCATAGCGGGCACGGGTATGGGGCGGACAGCGGCACCCGATCTCCCCTCCGACGCCGCAGGGGCACGGGTTCATGGCGGCCACCAGCAACACTCTGGCGGGTTGCTCGGTGGTACCACCGGCCCGGGCAACCCGTACGACTCCTTCCTCGAGGGGCTGACGGAGTGCGTCGAGCACCGACGGTGCAAACTCGCCGAGTTCGTCCAGGAAGAGCACGCCGTTCGAAGCGGCGCTGACTTCACCCGGTCGTGCACTGCCCGAGCCTCCACCGACCAGAGCGGCCATGGATGCCGAATGATGCGGTGCCCGAAAAGGTGGCTGCCAGACGAGTCCGTGCGGGAGGGACAGGCCTGCCGCACTGTGGACACGCGTGACCTCCATCGCCTGATCGGGATCGAGGGCCGGAAGCAGGCCCGGAAGGCGCCTGGCCAACATCGTCTTTCCGGCCCCCGGAGGCCCGACGAGCAGCAGATGGTGCCCGCCGGCGGCAGCGTACTCGAGCGCAAGGCGAGCAGCCGGCTGGCCGCGGACGTCAGCCATGTCGGGCCCCTCGGGCATCGCAGGCGCAACCGGTGAGGGTGGAGGGTCAGGCCACGGGCAGTGGTCTGCCAGTGAGGCGACGACGTCGGTCAGCGCGCGAACGGGGCAGGCCCGAGCGCCGATCACGAGGCCGACGACGTGCGCATCGATCGCTGGCACGAGCACCCGGTCGGCCGGGATTGCGTCGGCGAGGGGCAGCGCTCCGGGCACGGCTCGCACCGAACCGTCGAGACCGAGTTCGCCGAACGCGCCGAGATCGGAGGTAGCCGGGATCTGGCCGGATGCCATCAACACGCCGATGGCAATCGGCAGGTCGAGACCCGCACCGATCTTGGGCATCGAACCGGGTGCAAGATTCACAGTGATGCGCTTGACCGGCCATGTACGACCGGAGGAAACGAGGGCGGCCCGGACGCGGTCGCGCGCCTCGCGGCACGAGGCATCGGGCAGGCCGACGATGGTGAAGCCCGGGAGTCCGTCGGCCACATGGACCTCGACCGAGACGGGACGGCCGTCGACCCCTACCAGGGTCGCCGACGAGATGGTGGCGAGCATGGCGCAACCTCCACACGAGACGGTGAACGGCACCGGTCAGGCCACGGCACGAGCCACGATTCGACACTATCGACCGGGTCCGACAACCCTGATGCGTCAGTCGAGCACCTCGCGGGTGTAGCGAACCACCGCATCGATCTCACCCGACGTCAGGCGACCGTCGAACGACGGCATCGCGTTGCGCCCGTCGACGATGAGCGCTCGCTGGTCGGCAGGATCGGGGTACTGCTCGACGACGCTGCCGTCGGCGAGCTTCGGCCCGGTGCCACCACCACCATCGGCCCCATGGCAGTTCGCGCACCGACGCTCATAGATGTCACGCCCGAGCACCAGTTCGGCGTCGAGAGTGCCGCCCGGACCGACTGGCACCTCCGGCACATCGCCGGCGCAGGCAACGGGCAGTCCCACGACGACACAGAGCACAGCGAAGAGTGATCGACAAGAGGTGGGCGCTCGCACGGCCCTGCACGATACTGAGCAGATGGGAATGGACCCGACTCGGCCGCACCGCAGACGGCCGACCGACTACCTGTACGTCGCTGCCGGTTGCGTTGCGGCCCTGCTGTTGGTGCTCTGGGTCGTCTTCGGGAGTGTCTGATGCTCGACCCCGAAAAGCTCGGCGAACTCGAGATCCGGTTCCTGCAGCCGTATCAGGCCACGAAGACCTACCTCTGCCCCAACTGCAACCGAGACATTCCCCCCGGAACCGGCCACTACGCCGTTGTCCCTGTCGAAGCTCCGGACCTGCGTCGGCACTGGCATCGCGGCTGTTGGGACGGCCGCAAGACCCGCAAGGCAACGCGTTGAGCGTCAGCGCAGCCGAACGATTGACGGACGCCAGCTGAGCGAGATCGATATCGCAACGGTGCACAACCCGACCACGGTCATCGTCTCGGCTGGATCGAACGACAACGCCAACACGCTCGAGGCTGCGGCACCGATCGGGAGACCGCCCATGAAGCCGGTCATCATCAGTCCCATGACGCGGCCCATCATCTCTGGCGCCGTCGCCTTCTGGAGGATCGTGCGGTGGCTGGCCATCGCAAGACCGGCATTGACGCCCCACAGCAGCATCACGATCAGAGCGCTCCGCCAACTCGGGGCCAGACTCAGCGCAAACTGTCCCCCGCCGAGACCGACACCGATGAAGACGGCCACGTTCAGTCCGTGGCGGCCGACCGGTCGGTTCGCGACATAGAGCGAACTGAGCATCATCCCGATCCCGAACGCCCCCATGACGGCACCTGCGCTTGCAGCTTCTCGACCGAAGTCGCTCTCGACGACGCGTGGGACGTTGATCTGGATCACCGAAAACGAACTCCCGAGCACGAGGGAGAGCAGCACCATGGTGCGAACCGGTTCGGTCGACCAGGTATACCGAAGTCCGGTACGAAGCGCGGCCATGAAACGCTCGGTCGGTGCGGTGTTCTCCGACACCGGAAGGACAACCGGACGCATGAAGACGATCGCCAGGGAGGCGAGCACGGTCAGCAGCGCAAACCCTCCGGCATCGCCGAACAACTCGATGGCAATCCCGGCGAAGATCACAGCACCGACGTTTGCGGCATTCATCGCGCCGTTCTGCAGCGCGATCGCGTTGACCAATCGGCCCGGATCGACGAGCAGCGGAACCATGGCGTTCACGTTCGGCGGGTTGATCATGACGGCGGTGCCGACCACCACTGCAGCAATACCGGTGACAAGGGGCGTCGCCCAGCCAGCAGCGATCACGACGGTGAACACGGCGAGCAGCACGACGGTGACCGTCGTCCAGGTGGTGAACAGCCGCTTGCGGTCGGCTCGGTCGGACCATGTTCCGGCGGCGGCCGAGAACAACATGGCCGGAAGTCCGAGCAGGCCTGCGACGATGCCTTCGGCGGCCGTCCAGTCGGTGAGGGTGACGACCAGCCACACGAAGGCGAATCGCATGGTGCCGCCGATACCGGCCAGACAGGTCTGCGCCAGCCAGAACCCGCGGAAGTGGCGGTCGGCCAACAGTGCTCGGGACGGACTGGACACGCCCCCCGACCTTACGACCTAGAAGGCTGCCTCGATGATCTCGATCGATCCTCCGTTGACGGTCGCCACGTCGAAGCGGAGTCGGCCTCGTCGGTCGTGGCTGTCCAGCCACGACATCGCGGTTCGGCGCACGAACTGCTGTTTGCGAGCGTCGACCGCCTCGAAACCGGAACCGAACCGATCGCTCGAACGAGTCTTGACCTCACAGAACACGATCTGATCGCCCTTCGCAACGACGAGATCGAGTTCGCCTCCGCGTACCCTCCAGTTCTGGTCGAGCACGACATATCCAGCCGCCTCGTACCAGCGCGCGACGCGGCGCTCGCCCCACCGGCCGAGCGCCACCCGGGATTGCCCGTCATGTCGTCTGGTCATGAGCGCGACCGTAGGGACAGCCTGTGACACGACGTAGTGGCCTGTCGTTCGATGGCACGACCGCACCAACCGGTGCACGACCACGCGCTCGGCTCACCCGGTGGTGAGCCGAGCCGGTCGATCAGTTGAAGCGCTTTTCCTTGACCTTCGCAGCCTTGCCGATGCGGTCACGCAGGTAGTAGAGCTTGGCGCGTCGGACGTCGCCACGAGCGCCCACTTCGATCTTCTCGACGATCGGGGTGTGCAACGGGAAGGTGCGCTCCACCCCGACACCGAAGCTGAGCTTGCGAACGGTGAACGTTTCGCGAACACCGGCCCCTTGACGGCGGATCACGACGCCTTCGAAGACCTGCGTGCGCTGACGATTCCCCTCGATCACGCGCACGTGCACCTTGAGCGTGTCGCCTGGTGCGAAATCAGGGATGTCGTCCCGAAGGCTGAGGTTGTCGACGAGATCGGTGGGCTGCATGGCTGCCTCGAAGTGGTGGTGCGAAGGTACAAGCCGGGGGCCTGGCCCCGGACCGCACGAGTTTACGGCGACAACACCAGACTCCCACCCACCCGTCGGTTACGGAAGTTCGATGTCGAACTCGGCAAGTGCCGCCTGCTCGTCGGCACTCACACCGCCTCGGGCGGCGAGGAGGTCGGGGCGTTCTCGTGCCGTGCGTTCGATCGCCTTGGCGAGACGCCATCGGTCGACCTTGCCATGATCACCGGATCGCAAGACGTCGGGAATCTGCCAGCCGCGAAAATCGGCGGGGCGGGTGTAGTGCGGATACTCGAGCAAACCGTTCGAGAACGACTCCTCCTCGGTGGAGGTCTCGTTGCCGAGCACGCCGGGAACAAGCCGACCAACCGCTTCGATGACGAGGGCTGCAGCCACCTCTCCACCGGCGAGCACCACGTCGCCCACCGAGATCTCGCCGTCGCAGAGATGCTCCCGTACCCGTTCGTCGATGCCCTCGTAACGCCCACACAAGAGCGAGAAGCCATCGAGAGCCGCCAACTCGTGCGCCATGCCCTGGTCGAAG
The DNA here is from genome assembly GCA_029979265.1 of Actinomycetota bacterium. Taxonomy (GTDB): domain Bacteria; phylum Actinomycetota; class Acidimicrobiia; order Acidimicrobiales; family Aldehydirespiratoraceae; genus UBA11606. The sequence continues at coordinate 116,642 of JAPOHW010000007.1, forward strand.
CGCCGACCCGCCGGTGAGAGCGAAAAGAGTGGTCGCGGCGGATCGATAGCCTCCACTGCGCCAAACAACGGCTCGGGCTTCATGACCATCCCTGCGCCACCGCCGAACGGAGCATCGTCGACGGTCTGATGGACGTCGGTCGTTGCCATACGAAGATCATGGACGCGTATGTCGAGGTGGCCGCCACGTCGACCTCGTCCGATCACCGACTGATCGACGATGTGATCGACCATCTCCGGCAGGATCGAGAACACGTCGATTCGCATCAGGCCGGCCTCTCGCGGCGCAGCGGGTGACCCAGCATCACTGGCCACCTCCTTCCGGGACATCAGCGTCGAGGTCGAAGAGGCCGGCGGGCACGTCGACCCGGATCTCCGTTCCGGCGACATGCGAGACGATGAACCGCGCCGGGACGAGCGATCCCGAGTCGAGTTCGAGCAGGTCGGAGGCAGGGTTGTCGAGGACCTGCACAACCGTGCCTCGGGCGACGCCGTCCTGGTCGACCACGACCGCCCCGATCAGTTCGTGGACCCACAATTCATCGGGATCGTCGATCGGCGCAGCCGACAGAACCGTGTTGCGGAGCGCCTCGGCCTGGTCGCGGTGATCGACGCCGACAAAGTGCACGAGCCAGCCGCCCTTGTGCGGACGTGCAGATCGAACCTCGAGAGGCCCTCGTGTGGACTCGAGTACCGAGCCCGGCGCAAGGCGCTCGACTCGGTTGGAGATGAGCAGCACGCTCACCTCGCCTCGCACGCCATGCGGACGGGTGATGCGGCCGACCTCGAGCACGTCAGTCGACGAACTCGACCTCGATCGAGGTGACCTCGTCATCGACACCGGCGGCACGCACGACGGTGCGGATCGCACCGGCAACACGGCCACGCTTGCCGATGACGCGACCCATGTCGCCGTCGCCAACCGTGACGTCGAGGCGGAGGCCGCCGTCGGTCTCGGACCGTGCAACGCTCACCGCGTCGGGGTTGTCGACCAGCTGTTTCACAACATACTCACAGACCGCAACTGCGGTGTCGGCACTCACTCGTCGCCCTCGCCGACTTCGTCGTCGCTCGCCTCGTCGGCATCGCCGTCATGTGCTGCCGAGGCTTCTGCGGCTGCGTCGGCCTCCTTCTCGACCTGCTTCTTGGATTTCCGGGGAGCGCGCTCCGGCACAGAGGAGTCGACCGCCTCACCGGTGTGCTCGGTCCAGGCGCCGGAAATCTTCAGGAGTTTCTCCACGCGGTCGGTCGGCTGGGCACCGTGGGAAAGCCAGTGCACGGCCCGTTCGTTGTCGATGTTGATGACCGACGGATCTTGGCGGGGCTCGTAGGTGCCAATGATCTCGATGAACCGGCCATTGCGCGGGGAGCGCGAATCGGCGGCGACAACACGGTAGGTGGGCTGCTTTTTCTTGCCCATCCGCATGAGGCGGAGCTTGACGGCCATGAGGTGAATCTCTTTTTCTGGGATCGCTGAGTGAAACTTCGTCGCGCCACGGCGGGCCGAGACAACCCGACTATTCAATCCGAAGCAGCGGCCCGAACCAACCTGCTGCGAGGGACGGCTGACCTGGCCGGCTCTACCAGTCGCCCGATTGCGCCGGCGAGACGTCGGCCTACCCTCGGCCGAACAAGTCGGAGAGGTCCGGGGGTCCGTCTCCTTCGAGGCCGGGAAGCGTGAGGGCATCCTTCGGGATCTTCGCCGGACCACGTTCGGTCACGCGCCCACCCTGGGCCTTGCGGCGTCCACCCTTTTGCTTGCCCTTCTTGGCCTTGCCCTTCCGGTTCGACGAGTTCTGCTTCTTGCTGCCGAAGCCGGCGAACTGCTTCATCATCTTGCGCATCTGCCCGAACTGGTCCAGGAGCTGTTTGACGTCGGTGGGCTGCATGCCCGATCCGGTCGCAATGCGTGTTCGACGGCTGCCATCGATGATCTCGGGGTTGATCCGTTCCTCGGGGGTCATCGAACGGATGATCCCTTCGAGGCGGGCAATGTGCCGATCATCGATTTCGACGTCACGGGCTTCCTTCGGAAGACCCGGCATCATTCCCATCAGGTTCCCGATCGGACCCATTTTCTTGATCTGCTGCATCTGTTCGAGAAAGTCCTCGAGCGTGAAGGTGCCGTCCAACAGACGGGCGGCAGCCTCCTCGGCCTCCTCTTTCTCGAACGCTTCCTCCGCCTTCTCGATGAGCGTCTCGACGTCGCCCATGCCGAGAATGCGGCTGGCGAGCCGGTCAGGGTGGAACGTCTCGAACTCGTCGAGTTTCTCACCGTTGGACGCGAAGGCGATCGGCTTCCCGACGACCTCCTTGACGGAGAGCGCAGCACCGCCGCGAGCATCGCCGTCGAGTTTGGTGATGATGACACCGTCGAGTTCGAGCGTCTCGTTGAAGGCGCGGGCTGTGTTGACCGCGTCCTGACCGGTCATCGCGTCGATGACGAGGAAGGTGTAGTCAGGGGTGACCGCATCGCTGATCCGATGGAGCTGATCCATCAGTTCTTCATCGATGGCGAGACGACCCGCCGTGTCGACGATCACGACATCGCGACCCGTGCGGGTCGCCTCGGCGATGGCTCGGCCCGCAACGTCCACCGGATCGGTCGGCTCGGAAAAGACCGGCACGCCCACTTGCGCGCCGAGGGTTCGCAGCTGTTCGACCGCAGCTGGGCGCTGCAGGTCGGCGCCCACGAGCAGCGGGTTGCGACCCTGCCGCCGGAACCACTGCGCAAGCTTGCCGGTCGTGGTGGTCTTTCCTGCACCCTGCAGGCCGGCCATGAGCACAACCGTCGGAGGCTTCGAGGCATAGGTGATCTTCATCGCCTCGCCGCCCAGGCTTGTGGTCAGCTCTTCGAGAACGATCTTCACGACCTGCTGAGCCGGATTGAGGGCCCTGCTCAGCTCTTCACCCACCGCCCGCTCGCGGATACGCCCCACCAGGTTCTTGGCAACGTCGAGGTTCACGTCGGCCTCGAGGAGGGCCAACCGAATCTCCCGCAAGACGTCGTCGACGTCATCCTCGGTGAGCTTTCCGCGCCCACGAATGCGACTGAAGATCCCGTCGAAGCGATCGGAGAGTGTCTCGAACATGGTTCGGTCAGGGTATCGGCCCGACCCTGCTCGAACCGCCCGGCGTGACTAGCGTCGCGGCGGTGAACTTCACACTTCGTCAGTGGGCGGTCATCGTCGTGCTCGCCGCAGGTTTCATCGTCGCAGCAATCCTCGTCAGCTCGAGCGCAGAGCCCGTCGCCGACGAGGCCCTCGCCGACTTCGACAACATCGTCTGGTGCGAGGCGGCAAACGCAATCCGACAATGGTCGAGCATCCTCGATGGATCGGCCGACGGAGATTCCATCGATGACGTCCGCAACTTGCGTCGAGCCCTCGCCGATGGCCGTGTCGTCGCTCCACTCGAACTGGGTTTCGAAATCGCCCGACTCCAGGACTTTGCGATGCTCGTCGAGCAGGGTGACGAGGTCGAAGGTGATCTGGTCGCCGGCCTCGACAGCGCGCAGAACAACGTCGACCGCGAGCGGGTTGCACAGGCGGTGGCGGCACTCGACGACGCACTGAGCGCGTGCGGTCTTGCCGGGATCTCGACCGGCTGACCACGTCTGCAGCTCGGTCGGGTCGAGTCTGCGCTACTCGAAGAGGGCGCCGACGAACTCCGTTTCATCGAACTCGACGAGGTCGTTGATCCCCTCGCCGAGGCCGACGAGCTTGACCGGTACGCCGAGCTCGTCATGGATCGCCACTACGATGCCACCCTTGGCCGAGCCGTCGAGCTTGGTGAGCACAACACCGGTCACGTCGACTGCCTCGGCGAACTGCTTAGCCTGGCTCAGACCGTTCTGGCCGGTGGTGGCATCGATGACCAGCAGCGTCTCGGTGACGGTACCCGCACCCTTCTCGGCGACGCGTCGAACCTTAGACAACTCCTCCATGAGATTCGTCTTGGTCTGCAACCGCCCGGCCGTGTCGGCGAGCACGATGTCGGCGTCACGCGCCGCAGCAGCCTCGACGGCGTCGAACACGACCGACGACGGATCGGCCCCATCGGCGCCCCGGACGAGGTGCACCGCACAACGTTCGGCCCACATGGCGAGCTGCTCGGCCGCTGCGGCACGAAACGTGTCCCCGGCTGCCATCACGATCTTGCGGCCGCTGTCGGTTTCGCGCTTCGCAAGTTTGCCGATCGTGGTCGTCTTGCCGACACCGTTGACCCCGACGAAGAGCCAGACAGCCGGACCCTCGTCACCACCCGCCGCAACGACATCGGTGGACAGCGAGCGATCGAAACCGGCGAGCCGGTCGACCATCTCGGCCTGCACCAGCGCAGGGATGTCGGCCGCATCATCGATGCCGTCGGCTTCGACCTTCGACTTCACCGCTTCCATGATCGATGTCGACGTTGCAACGCCGACGTCGGCTCGGATGAGGGCTTCTTCCAGGGCATCCCAGGTGTTTCGATCGATCCCTCCGGAGAAGATGCTGCCGAAGAACCCTGTGAGCGACGCACGAGCGCCGGCGAGTCGTTCGCGAACGCTGGGTGGCGAAGGTTCGGCCGTGCCAGGCACATCGTCGACCTCGGCGGCTGAGGGAGGATCACCGACGTCATCGACCGTCTGCCCATCGATGACATCGGAGATGTCGACGACGTTCGTCAGGTGGGGCGGGTCGACCGTGAGTCCTGCGTCGCGGTCGCGGCGCAGGACGATGAACGATGCTCCGACGATGACGAGAGCAGCAATGGCGATGACGGTTGCGAACAACATGGCGGCGCAGCCTACCGGGGGACACAATTGCACCCCGAGGCGATGGTCGCCGGTGCTTAGTTGCTCCCCACCGTCACCTGCAGGGTGATCCGGCGGCCCTCCCGGAGGATGTCGATCTCGATTTCGTCGCCCGGTCGGAAGAACTTGAAGTCGGCTGCGAGTTGCTCCATCGTCGACACCACCTCACCATCGACCTCGATGATCAGGTCACCGACCTCGAGACCTGCGACGTCAGCCGGTGATGCTTCGACGACCAGGCTGACCAGCGCGCCGAGCGTGCCGTCGGTCGGGGTGGCGCCGTTGATACCGAGAAAGCCGAGCTCGAGGGACTCACCGTTCACAATGCGCTGGGCGATGATCAGAATCGTGTCGGACGGGACAGCGAACCCGACGCCCACATTTGCGGTGGTGACGCCATCAGTGCGGATCGAGGTGTTCATCCCGATGACGTGGCCGTCCTTGTTTGCAAGCGCCCCGCCGGAGTTGCCTGGATTGATCGGCGCATCGGTCTGAATCATCTCCACCGCCACCGGATTCGACGGATCGGAGCCACCGAACTGGTTGATGCGGTTGACGGCGGAGACGATGCCGGCGGTAACGGTCTGATCGAGGCCGAACGGACTGCCGATCGCCACCGCGAGTTGACCGACTTCGACCGTCTCCGTGGCTGCGAAGACCGCCTCGACGAGGTCGAGACCCTCGGGGTCGACCTGCACGACAGCAATGTCGCGAGCGGCATCGCCGCCGACGACCACGCCGCTGACTTGGACGCCGTCATCGAACAGCACCGACACCGTGTTGGCGTTTCCGACTACGTGGTCGTTGGTGACGATGTAACCGTTCTCTGCGTCCCAGATGATCCCGGATCCCTGTCCGACGCCTGTGTTGATCAGCACCACCGATGGCGAAAGCGCCCGCGCAACGGCGGTCACCGGTTCAACGCCGGGGTCATCGTCGATCACCGGAGGGGGTGCTGTGGTCGGAGTCAGATCACTGCCGGTCTCGTTGCCCACCGGTGAGGTGGTCACAGGATCGGCCTGTTCCATCACCGGGTCGTCGTCACCGATCTGCGTGCCGATGACCACGCCTCCTCCGACGAGCAGCGCACTGACGGCCAGGCCCGCAGCAAAACCGACCACGGCGCGCCATCGACCACGGGATGGGGCGGGGGGAGCCGGTGCGCGATCGGTCGGGACCGTTGGGGTGACGGGTGGACCGCCCACCGCGCTGGGAGGGGGCGGAGGAATGACGCTTGCCGGACGAGGCGTGCCACTCGACATCGGCGGTGTCATCCAGGGTGCGGTTGGCGGGGCCACGCCGGGTTCATCGACTCTGCTGCCGGGGGGTGGCGGAGGAGGCGGCACCGGCGCAGTCGAATAGGGGCCCGCCGGGCGGTCGGTCGTGGAAACCGTCGGGGGGAACGGTGTTCCAGTCACGAGCGACCGCTCGGCGGCGGGCCGCTCCGGCGAGGCGGGGGGTTCCTCGCCGGAAGAATTGTCGATCGGATATCGATCCATGAGCGGAGCGTAGGGGCTAGGAGCGAAAGGGTTGGTAAGGCGCCGCGACGATCGCAACAGGGGGGTTACGAAACGACCGGGTTGTGCAGATGCGCACCCACGCCGAGGTATGCGCCGTGCACCGTTCAGCCCGGCAGGGGTGCATTGATGCTGCGAGGGAACCAGAGCACGAAGGTCGAGCCGCGACCGATGTCGGACGCAAGGTCGACGCGACCACCGTGCGACTCGACGATCTGGCGCACGATGGTGAGTCCAAGGCCGGAGCGCCCTTCCTGACGAGCCTCGCTGCGATCGCCTTTCCAGAACCTTTGAAAGATTCGCAGGTGGTTCTCGGGAGCGATACCGGGGCCTTCGTCGGCGACGGAGATGAAGTTCCAGTCGTCGAATCGATCAGCCGAGACGGTGATCGTCGATCCACTCGGCGCAAGTCGCACTGCGTTCGCCAGCAGGTTGGCCACTGCGCGCCGCACTGCGGAATTGTCGCCACAGACTGGGAGTGTCTCGGAGGGCAGTTGAATCGCAAGCCGGAGGTCTGCTGCGTCGGCCGGCGCCGAGAACTCCTCGGTGAGGTCGTGGGCGAGTTCGACCAGATCGAAGTCCTCCTGTCGCATGGTGCGGGTCCCGTGCCGGGCATAGACGAGGAGATCGTCAACGAGCCGAGACATACGCTCGGCCGAGCGCCCGACGACCTCGCCCACCGCCCGGAGTTCCTCCTCGTCGGCGTTTGCGTCGGACATGACGACGTCGAGGTTGGTGCGGATCACCGCGAGCGGATTGCGAAGCTCATGGCTTGCCTCTTGGATGAATTCGCGTTGGTTCTCGAATGCGTGATCGAGTCGACCAAGCATGTCGTCGAAGGTGTCGGCGAGCTGTTTGAGCTCGTCGTCGGGGCCTTCGAGTTCGATACGGCGCGACAGGTCGGTGCCGGAGATCTCCCGAGCGACCGACGTGATTCGCCCCACCGGTCTGAGTACGAGACCGGCAACGAACCAACCGACACCGAGGCTGCCGATGAACAACAGGCCCAGCGCCCCGAAGGCGTACTTGCGAAGCTGATTGAGTGCCTGTTGGTTGACCTCTCTCTCGAACACCGCGAGCTGGTCGACGACCTCGACTTCGACGGGCACACCGATGATCGGACCGTCTTCTTGGGGCTGAAAGAGCCGAACCATCTCCTCGGTCCGGCTGACGTCTTGGTCGCGCAACTCTTGGGCAAGGCCGGCGTAGATACCGCCGACGACCACCGTGGCAAGGCCGAAGAGCAGGACCGAGTAGAGGACCATGAGTCGAAAGCGGATCGATCCGGCCCAGCCGGGAAGCCGTTCCGCAGCACGGACGGCGGCCGATGGCGGCGGCCCGTCAGTCACGGTCGTCGGTGCCGAACGCAAGCAGGCGGTAACCCGATCCGATGACGGTTTCGATCGCCTGCTCCTCGTCGTCGTTGGAAAGCTTGCGGCGAAGGGTTCCAACGGTCACTCGCACGGTGTTGGTGAACGGATCGGCATGTTCGTCCCACACATGTTCGAGCAGGTGTTCCTGACTGAGCACCTCGTCGACGTGGGCCATGAAATAGCGAAGAAGGGCAAACTCCTTCGCAGTGAGTTCGAGCTCGCGATCCCCGCGACGAGCCCGTTTCTTGGCGTCGTCCAGTTCGATGTCGCCGACGGTGAGCACCGAGGTCGACCGACCGGCCTCCCGACGCAACAGCGAACGGACGCGGGCGGTGAGTTCACCGAACGCGAACGGCTTGACCAGATAATCGTCGGCGCCGTGGTCGAGGCCTTCGATTCGCTCGTCGATCGAGTCGCGGGCGGTGAGCATGAGGATGCGCGGGGGGTCGCCCTCCTCGGGCGGATCGGCCCGCAGTCGTCGGCAGACTTCGAGGCCATCGATGCCCGGCATGGTGAGGTCCAGGCAGACGAGGTCATAGGGAGTCATGTCGGCCTTCGCGAGTGCCTCCTCACCTCCGTGAGCGAGATCGACTGCGTAGCCCTCACGACGCAAGCCCCGAGCGACCGCCTCGGCCAATTCGACCTCGTCGTCGACCACGAGAATCCGCATGGTGCGGAACCTAGCCGGGAGAGCGCTCACCGAACGCGTTCGGCTGCGCGTATGGTTCGGCCCATCGACGTCCACGGGCTCAGAACAACAGTTCGCGCCGAAAGCTCGTATCAAGCCCCGAATCGGAGTCCGCCATGAAAGACGATGCCGATCTGCCATCTCTCGAGCGGGCACTGGTCGAACTTCGCCGCGTGATCGTCGGACAGGAACGACTCGTCGAACGCCTCCTGGTCGCCCTCGTGGCCGGTGGGCACTGCCTCCTCGAAGGCCCACCCGGTCTGGCCAAGACGCTGTCGGTCCGAACGCTCGCTGCAACCACCGGAGGCACGTTCAGTCGGGTGCAGTTCACGCCCGACCTTCTTCCCGCCGACATCGTCGGTACCCGCATCTATCGCGCTGCTTCGGAGGTGTTCGACGTTTCACTCGGCCCGGTCTTCGCCAACTTCGTACTGGCGGACGAGATCAACCGTGCGCCTGCGAAAGTGCAGTCGGCGCTGTTGGAGGTGATGGGTGAGGGGCAGGTCACCATCGGCGGTGAGACGTTCGACGCACCGACGCCGTTCCTGGTGCTCGCCACCCAGAATCCGATCGAGTCCGAGGGCGTGTACAGCCTCCCCGAGGCCCAACGCGATCGCTTCTTGATGAAGGTGCTCGTCGACTACCCCTCCGGCGCCGAGGAGATCGAGATCATCCGCCGCATGGGCTCGGTGCCTCCAACGGTCGAACAGGTCCTGGAAATCGACGATGTCGTCGCCTGGCAGGCGCGGGCACTCGACATGATCGTCGATCAGGGTGTCCTCGAATACGCCGTCAACCTCGTGCTCGCCACCCGCACACCGGCGGCCTACGGCCTCGACGATCTCACGCCGATGATCGACTTCGGCGCCAGCCCTCGTGCGTCACTCGGACTCGTGTCGGCCGGGCGCGCCATGGCACTGCTGCGCGGTCGCGACTATGTCGTACCCCAAGACGTCTTCGACATCGCACCCGATGTGCTGCGCCACCGGATCGTGCCGTCGTACGAAGCGTTGGCCACCGAGACGGGGGTCGAGCAGATCCTCGTCCGGATCCTGTCCACCGTGCCTGCACCGATCATTTCACCGTCGACCCAGGACCCGGGCCGTATCGAGGATGCGGCGTGGATTCCGGCCAGCCCCACTCCGGCACCCGACTCGTGATGACGGCACGGGCATCGACAGCCAGCGCTCACACCCGCGAGGTTCTGCGGCGACTCGAACTCGATGTCGAGCGCCGCCTCGACGGCCTGTTGCAGGGCGACTACCGGGGCCTCGTGTCCGGTCTTGGTAGCGAGCCAGGTGAGACCCGTGCGTACCGTCCGGGTGACGACGTGCGCCGCATGGACTGGAACGTCACCGCCCGCTTGGGCGAGCCCCATGTTCGAGAAACGATTGCAGATCGCGAGCTCGAGACCTCCGTCCTCGTCGACCTCTCCCCCAGCCTCGACTTCGGGACTGCCATGGTTCGGAAGGTCGACCTTGCGATGGCGGTCGTGGCAGCAACCGGAATCCTCACCGAACGAGCCGGAAACCGCCTCGGCGCAATCATCGCCACCGCCGACGGGATTCACGAGCTCGGCGCTCGCAGCGGACGGCGTCACCTGATGGCCCTGCTCCACCGAATTGCTGCGCACGACCCTGCGTCGATCGTTGCCCGTCCCCACCAGCCCCTCTTCGGCGAGGCGCTGCATCGTCTTGCCGGGCCAGGCCATCGCACCGGCCTTGCGGTCGTGATCTCCGACCTGCTCCGCCCCCACTGGGATGGCCCGCTTCGCACTGTGACCCAACGCCACGACACCTTGGTCGTCGAAGTGGTGGACCCGCGCGAACTCACCCTTCCCAACGTGGGCATCATTGAACTTCAGGATCGACAACGCGGCGCGATCACCGAAGTCGACACCCGAAGCGCCCGGGTTCGGGCCCGCTATGAAGCAGCGGGTCGCGAACGGCTGGCCGACCATGCCCAGCGGGTCCGTCGGGCCGGAGCCGACCATCTCGTGTTGCGAACCGATCGGGACTGGGTGATCGATCTGGCCCGTTTCGTCGATCGACGTCGACGACGACGCCAACCGGGTCGACCGAGACGATGATCGCCCGACCGCTCGTCTTGCTGCTGCTGGTGGTCGTCGTCGGCCTCATTGCCGCCTACGCCCTCGTGCAGCAGCGGCGTGGTCGGTTTGCCCTGCAGTTCAGCGATGCGTCGCTGTTCGACTCGGTTGCGCCCCGCCGGCCGGGCTGGCGACGTCATGTGGTTGCAGCATGCTTTCTCACCGTCGTCACACTGCTCGTGGTTTCGGTCGCCGGACCGGTTCGCTCACGCGACGTGCTGCGCGAACGGGCCATCGTGATTCTGACGGTCGACACGTCGCTGTCGATGGGCGCCGTCGACGTCGATCCCACCCGCATCGGTGCGGCACAGGAAGCGGCCCGCCAATTCCTCGAGGGAGCCCCGGCCGGGGTCGACGTCGGTCTGGTGTCGTTCCACGAAGCACCGATCGTCGAGGTCCCGCCGACCCCCGATCGGCTGACCGTTGTCGATGCGATCGATGCGCTCGAACTCGGGCCGTACACCAATACCGGTGATGCCATTTCGGTCTCCATCAGCACGCTCGAGCGAACGATCGAACAACTTCAGGTCAGCGACGAATCGGCGCCGCCTGCCGTCGTCGTGCTGCTCTCCGACGGCGAACCGACGATCGGGCGACCCATCGAGGACGCAATCGCCGAGGCGAAGCAGGCCGGCATCCCTGTCTCGACCGTTTCGCTGGGCACGCCGACGGGTCAAGTCACCATCGAGGATCCCGACCGCCCCGGCACGTTCTTCGATGTCGAGGTTCCGGTGAACGAGACCACGCTGCGAACCGTCGCGGAGGCGACGGGCGGCAGCTTTTTCGCGACCGCATCGGCCGAGGAACTCGCTGCGGTCTACCGCGACATCGGGACCGCGGTCGGCTTCGAAACCGTCGACGAGGACATCAGCGTGTGGTTCACCACAGCTGCGCTGGTGCTCGCCATCGTGACCGGCGTGCTCAGCCTGCGATGGTTCCAACGGCTTCCGTGACGCTCACCCGCAGTGTTGGAGACCCATGCGCGTCTCGGTCCCACATCGGCCGAGGGTGCGTCGGTCGGTGTCGTCGGCCGAACATGCGCTGCTCGCACTACTTCTCGGAGCCGACCACCCACATTGCGTAGTACTGCGCAGCCCCGCCGTAGGCATGACCCACCGCTGTCTTGGCACCATCGACCTGATGATCGCCAGCCAATCCCATGACTTGGAGTGCAGCCTCACCGAATCGGATCATCCCCGACGCGCCGATCGGGTTCGACGACAACACACCGCCGGAGCAGTTGACCGGCAGATCCCCGCCGTCGATCGACGTGGCGCCGCTCTCGACCATGCGCCAACCTTCGCCCTTCTCGGCAAACCCGAGCGACTCGAGCCACATGGGCTCGTACCACGAGAACGGCACATACATCTCGACTGCGTCGATCTCCTTGCGGCGGTCGTGGATGCCGGCCTGGGCGAACACATCGTTTGCGCAGGCTTCGGAAGCGGCCGGTGACACCATGTTGCGCCCTCCGAACGATCCAGACTCCGAACGCATCGCCGTGCCCTTGATCCACGCCACTGGTCCGGCATGGGCTTCTGCGACCGTCTCGCTGCCGAGCACGAGGGCGCATGCCCCGTCGGAGGACGGGCAGGTCTCGCTGTACCGGATCGGGTCCCACAGCATCGGTGACTCGACCACCTGCTCGAACGTGAGGTCGCTCTGGTGGAGATGGGCGTACGGATTGGCGAGCGCATGCCTTCGATCTTTCAGGGCAACCATGCAGCCGATCAGCTCGGGCGCCTGCGTCATCATCATGTAGCGCCGGATGATCGGGCTGAAGTAGCCACCCGCCCCTGCGTTCACCGACGTCGCAAAGGGTTGCGGCAACGACAGCGCCCACATTGCATTGGACTCCGACTGCTTCTCCCAGCCGATGGTGAGCACGCGTTCGTGCACACCCGACTGGATCATCGACGCAGCGACGCAGGCCGTGGATCCGCCGACCGAACCTGCTGTGTGGACCCGCATGATCGGTTTGCCGACACACCCGAGAGCCTCGGCAAGATAGACCTCGGGCATCATCACGCCTTCGAAAAAGTCGGGCGCCTTGCCCATGATCACCGCATCGATGTCGTCCCAGCCCAGTGCGGACATCTCGAGCGCGTTGGTCGCCGCTTCCCGCAACATGCCGGCCATCGAGCCGGGATAGGTCGTGTCGTACTTGGTCTGACCGACACCGAGTACCGCCGCCCGCTGCGATCCCACGGTCACTCCCCCTCCAGCACTGCGACAAGATTCTGCTGCAGACAGGGGCCGGAGGTGGCAGTGGCCACCGCCCGGTCGGCCTCCCCGCGGCTGATGCGTTGCGCAGCTTCGCCGATCCGGATGAGACCCGATGCCATCATCGTGTGGGCGGCCTGTGCACCACCCGACGGGTTGATCACCGTGTCGTCTCCGAGGCCGAGTGCAGTCGAGAGCACAGCTTCACTCGTGGAGAACGGGGCATGCAGCTCGGCGATGTCGACCCTGTCGGTGCCGACGCCCGCCTTCTCCGCCGCGATTCGGGCCGACATCGACTGTGTGAGGTCACGCACCCCCAAGGTGTGCGCATCGGATCGGTGATCGATCCCGCGAATCCATGCAGGCCGTTCGCATAGATCCCGAGCCCTGTCACCGGCAGCAAGCACCACGACCGCCCCGCCGTCTGCCGATGCTGGCAGGTCGGAGGGCCGCAAGGGCGCCACTGCGTAGTCTTCGGCCAAGATCTCGGCTGCCGACTTCGGCGTCGTTCGGATCGCATGGGGATTCGACGCTGCGTGCGCACGCGAGCGGCTTGCGATCTCGGCCAACTGCTGTTCGCTGACCACGCCGCGCTCGAGCAACAAACGGGCCGCCATCGCCTCGATTGCGAACGCGTCGGGCCACAGCGGGGCGACGTAGTACGGATCCATTTGCGTGGCGAGGACATCGCGCAACGAGCCAGGCGACGACTTGCCGTAGCTGTACACCAGGGCCGTGTCGACCTCGCCACACTGCAACTTGACCCAGGCCTCGTACAGCGCCCACGCACCGTCTTGTTCGACATGACTCTCACTGATCGGCGGAACCGGGCCGGTGCCGTCGATCGTCATGACGAAGGAAAAGGCCTGACCGGCGAGGAAGTCCGACGAACCCGAACAGGTGAAGCCGATCTGCTGTTGGGTCAGCCCGACCGCATCCTTTGCCTCGTTCATGAGTGGCACCATGAACTCGACCTCGGACTCGGTGTCGATCCTTGGTTCCTGCCGCTGCGCGAAGGCAACCACCGCGACATCGATCATGACTCGCCTGCTCCCTGGAGTCGGCCGACCCGCGAATAGTCGTCGATCACCTCGTCGGGTTCGCCGGTGGGTTCCCAACCGAGGATGTTCTGGGCGCTCATCTCAAGTTCGTCGTCGGGCTTCCACACGGCACGCACCCGCATGCCGACTCGGACATCCTCGGGCGCGACGTTCATCCCGAGACCCATGAAACCGACCGACGCGCCGTCGAGCACGATCCAGGCCGAGACGTAGGGCGGGGTCAGGTCGGGTCGCATCTTGATCGGTACTCGGGTGATGTTGAACGACTCGATGTAGCCGGTGTCGGGGAGTTCCACGAGATCCGGCAAGGTCGCTTTGCCGGCGATCGAACTGACACCGCGAGGTGGCACGAACACCTGCCCGGTCTCGGGGCACTGGTCGCCGAGGATTCGCCTGTCCTTCATGGCCCGGAGGTACTGCGAGAGTGCCCGCCCCGGGGTGTAGGTGTATTCCATCCGGATCGGCGTGCGCACCGACCGAACCTCCTCCACGCCTGCGGGTACCGCACCGGGCGAACCGGTGGCCGACTCGGCTGCTGGAAGGAACCCGGCGATGTCGGTGATGTGCCCCTCGCGTTGCGGGCGCCACTCCAACTGGACACGCATGCCAGTCCTCATCTGATCGGGGCCATCGACCAGCACCCCGTGAAGCAGTGGCGTGTCGGCGCCATCGAGCGTGATCATCGCCCACGCGAACGGTCTCGAGAACGGCTGCTGGGGCCGGGGCGCGCCGTTCCACGTCCACGTCTGGACCGTCCCGGTCGTGCTCACCGGAACCAGTTCGCTCAGCGACTCCGAGGTGATCGGGTCGTACTCGAGCGGTGGACACATGACGGAACCATCACTGCGTCTGACCCCGAGCACCACGCCTTCGCGAAGCCCGGTCAGGAAGGCGCCGATCACGGCGCCCGTCGTGCGGGTGAACGGGTATTCGAGCACCAACGGTGCCCTGAGCACTTCGTCTGCCATCGTCCCTCCCGGCGGCGGTTCGGGGCGACCGTAGTGGCCGGACCCAACCCTGACGAATCGTCAGGACCGACCGGCGAGGAGCATGCGGGCAGCGTCTTCGAGGTCTCCGCTGGCGCGCTCGTACGTGAGCCAGTCGTTCTTCCAGCCGAGCAACGCCGAGAACCAGACATGCTCGAGTGACCGGATGATCCTGGCCTGGTCATCAGCCGGAAAGTCGGGTGGGAACGCAGTGCCGAGCAGGCCGGCGAAGGTGACGTGCAACGCCTCCTGGCACGCGGCAACCTCCTCGCCTTCCGCGACGAAGCCGCTGATCAACGCGGCGGTGACCTTCGGGTGAGCACCCATGCCGTCGATCGTGCGATGCAGCAGGTCAAGGACACGATCGAGCGTTGTTGCGCCGTGCACCGGATTGGCTTCGATCCCCCGCCGGAACGTATCGAGCCACTCACGCAACGATTCGGCGAGGAGGTGATCCTTGGAGGAGAAATAGTGATACACGGTGCCGAGCGCAACGTTGGCTCGTTCCGCCACCGCCCGCATCTGCACACCTTCGTAGCCGCCCTGCGCGGCCAGTTCGATCGCAGCGCGCAGCACGCCCTCCCGCCGCTCGACCTGTCGGTCAGTGAGACGGCGAGCAGGAGACATCTCCCGAGGGTACTTCCCGCGCCACGCGGCCCAGGGCCGCAAGGCTCGTTCGCCGCTGCGCGAGCCGTTGCAGATCCGCCACTGACGAGTTCGACGCACGAGGCAACCACCGCATGCAACGGTCTTCGGCGTCGATGTGGCGAATCTGAATCACTTTTTTCGTACTCAACCGGGCGATCGAACGGTTGGTCTCCGTCGACGGTGCGCCGATACGGTGCCGCTCATGAAGGTCGACGTCAGTTTGGGTGGGGACCTCACCTCGGCAACCGAACGTGCTCGTTCGCTCGCCGCAGTCGGACTCGACGGGGCGTTCACCTTCGAGGGGAACAGCGACGTGTTTTTCCCGCTCGTTGCAGCCGCCGGCTCCGGGCTCGAGCTCTACACCAACGTTGCGATCGCCTTCCCGCGGTCACCGATGCATCTCGCCTATCAGGCGTGGGATCTGCAGCGGGCGTCCGAGGGACGGTTCGCACTCGGCTTGGGCACGCAGGTGAAAGCGCATATCGAGCGGCGCTACTCCTCGACGTGGGATCGCCCCGTGGGTCGGCTCGTCGACATGATCCTGGCTATCAGGGCGATCTGGGCGAACTGGACCGACGGCACGCCGCTCGACCACGTGACGGACTTCCACCGGCTCGACCTCATGGTTCCGACGTTCGTACCTCCGTCACTGCCCTCCGGTATCGCTCCCCCACCCATCTGGGCAGGGGCCCTCGGCCCCCAGATGACCAAGGCGATGGCGCGCCACGCCGACGGCGTCATCATTCATCCCTTCAACACGGGATCGTTCCTCGACAGCGTCACGATGCCGCTCATCGAAGAGGGCCTCCTCGCCGGCAGCCGAGATCGCTCGACGCTGGTGCTCAATGTTGGCTGTATCTGCTCGCCGAGCCTCGATGAGCAGGAGTTCGAGCGCTCGTCGACGTCCATCCGCCACAACCTTGCGTTCTACGCCTCGACACCGGCCTATCGGGTCACACTCGACCACCACGGACTCGGTGAGCTTCAATCCGAACTCAAGGAGATGACCCGAGCCGGCCGCTGGTCCGACATGGCATCGTTGATCGATGACGACACGCTCGATCTCCTTGCGGTCCGGGGCACGCCGCGTGCGTGTGCCACTCGTCTGCACGACGAGTACGGCTCCCTGGCCGACAGACTGTCGCTGACGACACACAACGCCTCCGACGAGGCGCTTGCTCAGATGATGGACGCGCTCGCCGAACTCAGCTGAAGATCTCGGCCAGACGATCCTTCGCCTTCACCCCGTCGAGCGGGCGACCGATGATCGCCCTGTCAGCGGTGACGATGACTGGCCGCTGCAGCAGTCGGGGATACCGCACGAGCACCTCAACCACGGCATCGACGTTGCCCACGTAGTCGTCTTCGTTCAGTTCGAGTTTCTTGAATTGGCTGTCTTTTCGGACGAGGTTCTCGACGGGATCCTCGAGCTTGGCGATCAGCGCACGCAGCGTGGCCTCGTCAGGAGGGGTCTTTGTGTAGCGGATCTCTTCGAACTCGACACCGTTCTCCGTGGCGACCGCCACGGCGTTCTGAGACGAGTTTCAATGTGGGTTGTGGTAGATCGCAATCATCGTGTTTCCACCATAGAACACCGGATCGAACTCATGCGGGCCAAGTCTCGATGCCGGTCGCATCGGGATATCGATCGCCCAGTACCGCAGCGACCACCCCCGGAAAGTGCCGCACGTACCCGGCGAACCCCACAACGAGGTGGGGTTCGAGCAGCGGAGCGGTGACGAGCAGACGGTTGCCGAAGAACTCGAAGGCCATCTGTCCCTCGCCCTGCACGATGAGGTCGATCACCCTCGCCTCGAGGAGTGCACGAGCGAAGCGCCGGTCCTCGGAGATCACGTGGTAGCTGGTGTTGAACAGATCAGACTCGACATCGAGGTCGAGGCGCGTGGCAGTGGCAAACAGCTTCGAGACGAGATTCTCGTGGGTGATGAGCGTGCGTGGTGCGTTGATCGGCAGGTGCACGAGCGCCGCACTCCTGCTCGAGCCTTGGCCACGGCGAACGATCCTCGACCTCCCACTCGACTGTTCGACCTCGTGCTCGGTGAAGGTCCGAGCGTCGAACACGTGCACGCACACCGACCCGTCGTCGGCGGTGACGACGTTGCTCGCCACCCACCTCGATCGACGATCAGGTACCAGGAGGCGAAAGCGGTTACGGGCGAGCCCAGGGCCGTCCTGCTCCTGGAAGCGATGACCGGCTGCGACGGCGGCCTTGCCGATCTGCGCTGCTCGGCCCCGGTGTTTCACCAGCGAGGGCAACATCCACAGACCGGCAACCGTGACGACACCGAGAAGAAGGAACGGTGTCCACCAGGCCTCGCTCACGACATCGACGACGGTTCGTTGCGCAGAACCGGCGAGCGACGAGGAAAGAAGCGGTGTGTTCACGCCACTCCGTCGGCACCGGCTCGCTCATTCATGAGCGGCCGGTACCGAGCAGCGGTCGATCAGACGGCGTCGGCATCACGTTCGCCGGTGCGGATACGAGCGAGGCTTTCGACCGGGGTGACCCAGACCTTGCCGTCGCCGATCTTGTCGGTACGAGCCGAGTTGATGATGGCTTCGACGGCTTCCGCAGCCGCTGCATCGTCGACCAAGACTTCGATCCGGGTCTTCGGCGTGAAGGTGACGCGGTATTCGGTGCCGCGGTACGTCTCGCTGTGGCCTCCCTGACGACCGAAGCCCTTAACCTCCGAAACGGTCATTCCCTGGACCCCGACGTCGGCGAGGGCGGTCTTCACGTCTTCGAGCTTGAAGGGCTTGATGACGGCGGTGACGAGCTTCATGGATGACTCTCTTTCTCAGAACCGGTTCGTTCCGGTCGGCCGGTCTGGCCTGTAGTGATACACAATGCGGGATCATCCCCGATTGTGTCAACTCACATGTCAGCTTTTCGCAAGAAAGTAGGGGCAAATGTCCTTGATTCTGATTATTGTATCAATACAATAGTCGAATGCGCTCGCCCGATGTCGACCTCAACCCTGTCATCGAGTACTCGGACCGAACCGGCGAACCTCGCCGGCTCGTCATCCGTCTCGACCCGGGAAGCGGGGTTCCCCGCTTCGAACAACTCCGAGCCCAACTTTCGGTGATGGTTGCGGTCGGACGCCTTTCCCCAGCAGACCGGCTGCCCACCGTGCGCGACCTCGCCCACCAGATGGGGCTTGCCCCCGGCACGGTCGCTCGTGCGTATCGCGAACTCGAACACGACGGCATCGTGGTGACCCGTGGCCGAGCAGGGACATTCGTTGCCGACGAGCCACCGCACAGCGAACCGCTGCGCGAACGTCGAGAACGACTGCAGACCGCAGCAACGAACTTCGTCTTCGACATGCGACAACTCGGGATCGCCGACGCCGACATCACCGCTGCGGTGATCGAGGTCCAACGCGCCGGTGCCCACCCCTGATGGGGTGGGCACCGGGCAGACCCGTGGAGGGAAGTATCCGAGGGCTCAGACCTCGATCGGCGACGTCGCGTTACACGATCAGGTCGGAATGTCGCGAAAGGCAACGCCCTTGTCAGGCCGAGGCTCCTGCGGAAGACCCAAGACGTTCTCACCGACGATGTTTCGCTGGATCTCATCGGTGCCGCCACCGATGCGAGACATCCACTGGCATAGGAAGGCGGCGTTCTGCCAGAACCCGTTCATGGGGGCGTCGCTGGCGGTGAGCATGGCTGCCCCACCCATGATCTCCATGACCAACGAGCCCTGCAGCGCAAGGCGGCGTGAGGCGGCGAGCTTGAGCACCGAACTCTCGGGACCAGGCAGTTCACCACGACTGGCGGCGGTGCGCACCCGGTACGAGAGGTAGCGGATCGTCGATTCCATCTCCACCAACCGAGCGAGTTGCTGGCGGATCGTCGGTCGGTGTTCGACCTCGAATGCTCGTGCCAACTCGACGACGTCGGCCACCCCGAAACGACCGGCGGTGCCGATGCTCTGTCGTTCGTTCGACAGCGTCGTGAGAATCGGTCCCCAGCCGGCATCGACCTCACCGAGCACACAGTCGAGCGGCACCCGCACGTCGTCGAGAAAGACTTCGTTGAACTCGGCCCGGCCATCGATCTGCTGCAGGGGCCGGATCTCGATACCCGGCAACGTCATGTCGACGAGCAGGTAGGTGATCCCGCGGTGCTTGGGGGCGTCAGGATCGGTCCGCACGAGCAACATGCCGTGTGCCGCTTCGACCGCATTCGAGGTCCACACCTTCTGTCCGCTGACGATGATCTCGTCACCATCGACGACACCCACCGTGCGCAGCCCGGCAAGATCGGAGCCAGCATTGGGCTCGCTGAAAAGCTGGCACCACGTCTCGTCGCCTCGCAACATCGGCTCGAGATAGCGAGCCTTTTGGGCATGGTTCCCATGGACGATGATCGTTGGGCCAGCCATGCCGATCGACTGGGCGTAGACCCCGATCGGCACGTCGTACGCCGCCTCCTCCTCGACAAAGATTGCGTTGAAGTGGCTCGACAAACCGCGCCCCCCGAACTCGATCGGCCAGGTCAAGCCCGCCCAGCCGGCTTCGAACTTTGTCGTCTGCCACGCGGCAGCCGCTGCCCGAGCCGCTTCGGCCTCCGCAGCACTGGGGTGGATCGCCCAGTGAGACGTCGCCCAGTCGATCGCCCCGTCCCGGCGCAAGGCGTGAGCATCGAGAAAGGCGCGGCACTCGACTCGCCAGGCCGCCTCATCCGGCGTGTCGTCGAAGTCCACGTCAGGAGGCGCCGTACACCGGTGCCGGATCGGGCGCACCCGCGATCGAACGATGCACGAGTTCGCCCGCCTCTTCGCCGGACATCCGTCGGTCCCCGACCGACTCGACCGGGCCCTTCTGCCATCCGTCACACACGTTGAGCTGGCCCCCGGTGGCCTCGAAGATCCGACCGGTCACATCACACGAGGCGCTTCCCAGCCACAGGACGAGGGGCGAGACGTTGTCCGGCGCCTTCGGATCCCACCCTGCCGGAGCTTCTGCGTCGTAGAAGATACCGGCCGTCATGCGGGTTCTGGCATCGGGGGCGACGGCATTGACCAGTACCCCGTACCGACCCCACTCGGCTGCCTGCTGGATCGTGAGTTGGGCGATCGCAGCCTTTGCGGCTGCGTAGTTCCCCTGGCCGATCGAGCCGTTCAAGCCGGCACCCGACGAGGTGTTGACCACACGAGCCACGACCTCCTCACCCGACTTCGCGCGCTCCCGCCAGTGCTCGATGGCATGGCGGGCCGGTGCAAAGTGGCCCTTCAGGTGCACGCGGGTGACCGAATCCCATTCATCCTCCGACATTCCGGCGAGCATCCGGTCGCGCAGAAACCCCGCATTGAGTACCAGCGTGTCGAGCCGCCCGAACTCCTCGACGGCCTGCCCGATCATCGCCTCGGCCTGATCCCAGTCGGCGACATCGGCAGCATTGGCAATCGCCACACCCCCACCGGCGCGAATCTCGGCCACAACCTCGTCTGCAGCCGCCGACGTTCCGCCGGACCCGTCGCGATCAACACCCAGGTCGTTGACCACCACACAGGCCCCGGCCTGCGCAAATGCGAGGGCGTGGGCCCGTCCGAGACCCCGGGCTGCACCGGTGACGACCACCACTCGTCCTTCACAGATTCCCATGGCCCGCAAACCTATGCCGCCACCGGAGGGTGACGGGAATCAGCGGGTGAACCGGGCCGGCTCTGCCCCGGTCACGGCAAGGAGATCCGGGGGTGTGATCGGAAAACACCGATCGGGTGTGCCGGCTGCGCCGTAGACGACCGCATGGTCGAGGAGCGCGGTGTCGATCAGGGTGCGGAGCGGGGTGGGATGCCCGAACGGTGGCGTGCCTCCGATCGCGTACCCCGTCGAAGCCAGCGCTTCACGTGCATCGGCCATCCGAACCTCGCCACCGACGAGCACGCCGAGGGCATCGAGATCGACCCGGTTGTGACCGGCAGTGAGCGCAAGCAGGGGCCCCTCCGGTCCGATGACGAGCAACGACTTGCAGATCTGACTCAACGCACAGCCGATCGCCGCTGCAGCGTCTGCTGCAGTGCGCGTCCCTTCCGGGTAGGTGACTGCGTCGACATCGACCCCGAGTTCCCTCGCGGCGACCACGAAACGTTCTGCGCCACCGACCTTTGCCATCACCTCTCTCCTCGCCGTTGCAACGGTTCGATGACCGTCGCACCGTACCTCGCCACCCCATCGAGCATCTCGTGCAGGTCACGACCGTCGAGGGTGACGTTGGTGCCGGTCACACCCAGATCGGCGTAGGTGACGAGCGCATCGAGGTGTTCGTCGGTCTCGAACTCCGGAGACGCCGGGGCACCCCCTTCGCGAACGACGAAGACCACCTCGATGGGTTCGGTTCGCTCGGCCCGGTCGGCCCGTCGGCGCAGATCCTGCAGCATCGCTGCCAAGTCAGCGGGACCCTCCAGCGCAGGGCTGCGAACGGTCGGGGCGAACGCAGCCGGATTCGGCATCGGCATCCATCCCTGCGCATGGTCGACAACCCGCTGTCGGGTGCGGGCGGCATTGCCTCCGATCCAGATCGGGATCGATCCTCGGGGCGGGACCGGAAGCGGCACAACCTCGTCGCTACGGTCGGCGCGGTCGTGCACCTCGACCGAACCCTCACCCCACAGTCGACCAAGGGTGCGCAGCGCTGCATCGACTCGTTCGTTGCGTTCGTCGAACGAAATGTCCAGTGCCGCAAACTCGCCTCGGAGATACCCCACACCGACGCCGAGCGTGAGCCGACCCCCGGCCAGTGCGTCGAGCGAGGCTGCGGCCTTGGCCAGGATCAAGGGATGCCGGTAGGCCAGCGGAACGAGATTGGTCAGCAGGCCGATCCCTGGATCGGCAAGCGCCACTGCTGTCAACGCAACGAAGGGATCGAACGCATCGTGGCCACCTGCCTCCAGCCATCGTCGGGGCGGGGCCGGATGATCGGTGACGAAGATGTGATCGAAGCCGCTGTCGGCTGCAGCCTTCGTGACTGCTGCGATCGCCTCGGCCGACTGGATCCACGGAGGCATGGGATGTGTGCCGACCGGGAGCCCGAGACCGAATCGCACCTCAGCGACGACCGCGAACGAGACGTCCGGGCCGTGCGCCGGTGTCCACACCGTCACGGCGTGTGACCTCACCGGCCACGATCGTGGCCACATACCCCTCGCAACGCTGCACGAGCCGACGACCGCCGGCTGGGAGGTCATAGATCATCTCGGGGGTCAGGAGGCGCAGGGCGCCGTAATCGATGATGTTGACATCGGCTCGCTTGCCGACCTCCAGACTGCCCCGATCCGACAGGCCGTACAGCTCGGCCGTGTCCTGGGTCTGCTTCTTCACGATCCATTCGAGTGGCAGCAGCTCACCGCGCGTCCGATCCCGCGTCCAGTGGGTCAGCATCGTCGTCGGCAGCGACGCGTCGCAGATGATTCCGCAGTGGGCCCCACCATCGGAGAGGCCGCTGATCGACCGGGGATGGGTCAACTGGGCCCGGATCGCCTCATGATCTCCGTCTGCGTAGTTGAGGAGCGGCAGCATGAGCAGGGCGCGCCCGTCCTCGGCGCAGAATGCGTCGTACGCCGCCTCGAGCGGTTCGACTCCCTGGGCGAGCGCGATCGCTGCAATCGACCGGTCGGCGGTGGGCTCGTAATCAGGTGGATCACCGAGGATGAAGATGTTGTCGAGCATCGAGGCGGCGAGGCCGGCCAGCCCCTCGATCAGCGAACCGCCGCTCTCGATGTCGGCCTCGCCAAGAATGGCGGCGCGCACCTCGGGCTTGCGCAGCTCGACAACGCGTTCGGCCAACGGGAGATCGGCGATCGCCCGGTAGCTCGGACGCAGCAGGAAGGGATGACCGGTCTCCCAGCCGACGAGGACGCCGAAGGGCCGTCCGGCAACCTGGGGGTGAATGTCGGCGCCCTGGTCGATTGCGTCGATCGACGCTTGGAGGAGCTCCTTCCAGAGGTCGGGGGCACTGCTCACCTGAAGCATTGCGAACGAGACGGGTTGACCGGTCTCGGCGCTCAACCGCACCATCCAGTCCACCTCCTGCAGCGGTGCGACCACGTCTTCACCAGCCACCCCCGCAGGCGCCAATTCGAAAATGCCTCCGCCGCCGTCGCGAAGGCCATGGCCGAGCGCGAACAACTCGTCTTCGGCTGCGAACGTTCCCGGGACCGGCTCGCCGTCCATGGCGCGATGCGCGATGGTTCGGCTGGTCGACACGCCAAGGGCACCGGCGGCAACGGCGTCGCGCACGATGGCGGCCATCGCCGCGATCTCGGTGGCATCGGCCGGTTCGTTTCGGGCACCGCGCGAACCCATGACATAGGCGCGAACGGCGCCGTGAGCAATTTGCGTACCGATGTCGACGCTCCAGCGCCGCTTGTCGAGCGCGTCGAGGTACTCGGGGAAGGTTTCCCACTCCCATGCAATGCCTTCGCTGAGCGCGGCGCCGGGGATGTCCTCGACCCCTTCCATCAGCTGAATCAGCCATTCTTCCGATCCAGGCGTGACCGGAGCGAACCCGACACCGCAATTGCCCATCACGATGGTGGTCACACCGTGAAGCGAGCTGGGCTCGAGAAGCTCGTCCCACGTGACCTGCCCGTCGTAGTGCGTGTGGACGTCAACGAACCCGGGGGTCACGAGCAACCCGGTCGCATCGATCACCTCCTGCGCATCGCCGACGAGTCCCTCTTCGATCGCAACGATCACACCGTCGTCGATCGCCAGGTCAGCGATACGCCCGACGGCACCGGTCCCGTCGATGACCGTGCCATTGCGAATGAGGAGATCGAACATGGGTCCAGCGTACGAAACTGCCGAGAACCGGTCGAACCGCATCGCCAGCAGCCGGAGGGTCGGGGTACCGAAACGGCTCGGCTCGAGTCACCATCTCGCCGCCGTGGACGGTGCCGACTGTGTCGCTCGAGACCACGAATGGCACGTAGTGTGCGGCTCGGAGGAGAAGCTATGCCTGGACCGCTCGACGGGGTGAAGGTTGTCGAACTCGGTGTGTGGATCGCCGGGCCAGCATGCGGCGGCATCCTTGCCGACTGGGGTGCCGAGGTCGTCAAGATCGAGCCGCTCGGGGGCGACCCCTGCCGTTCATTTCGCATGATGCTCGGGGCCGAGATGCCGAACAACCCGATCTTCGAAATGGACAATCGCTCAAAGCGCAGCATCGCGCTCGACCTCACGAGCGACGACGGCAAATCGATTGCGGAGCAGCTCATCGCTGAAGCCGACGTCCTCGTCACGAATGTGCGGCTTGGCGGGCTCGAGCGACTTGGCCTCGACCCTGAGAGTGTGTCGGCCCGCCACCCACAGCTGATCTACGCAGCCGTGACCGGCTACGGCATGGAGGGCGAGGACGCCGATCGAGCCGCATTCGACATCGCAGCGTTCTGGGCCAGGAGCGGTATTGCCCATCTCCTCACCCCTCCGGGCAGCGACCCACCCTTCCAACGAGGGGGCATGGGTGACCACAACACCGGGCTCGCCGCCGCTGCCGCCGTGTGTGCAGCGCTGTATCACCGTGAAAAGACCGGTGAGGGCCAGATCGTGTCGACGTCTCTCATGCGAGAGGGGCTCTACACGATCAGCTTCGATCTCTCGGTCCTCCTCGGGTGGGGGCTCACATTCGAGATCGGGCAGCGCGAACGGATGGGGAATCCGGCGATGAACAACTACTCCTCGGGAGACGGCAAGCGTTTCTGGATCGTCGGACTCGAGGGTGATCGCCACTGGCCGCCTCTGACGCGGGTCGTGGGTCATCCGGAGTGGCAACTCGACGAACGCTATGCCGATGCCCGCAGCCGGGGTCAGAACGCGGCGGAGTTGATTGCGGAACTCGACATGATCTTTGCGTCCAAGACCATGGACGAGTGGATCGACATCTTCGCAACCGAACCGGATCACTTCTGGGCCCCTGTGCAGTCTCCTGACGACTTGCTCGCCGATCCCCAGTTCTACGCGAGCGGTGCGCTCGTGGAGGTTCCCGACGGCGACACGACCACCAACATGATCGCCACCCCAGCCGACTTCGGCGCCACGCCGTGGTCGCCCCGCGCCATGGCGCCCGACCTGGGTGAGCACACACGCCAGATCCTCACCGAACTCGGCCGGGCCGATCAGATTGAATCTCTCCTTGCCCAGGGAACGGTGGGTGAACCGGCGGCACCCTGACACCCTGCAGCAGCGCCTCACGACCCAGCCTCGTCGTGACCCCCAACCGTCGGTCGGGTACTGATCCGTGCGTTGGGCCAACCTCCGAGGTGCCCTCGCGTTCGTTGCGATCCTTGCTGCGATCGCGCTGTCGTGGCGCTCCATCGAATCGCGTCCGGTCGACGGACCAGGCGCGGCCGTCTCCCCCACGATCGACAGCAGCACGACGCTGGTTGCTGCCAGCACGACCACCCCGATGCAGGCAGTCGAAACAACATGCGTGCGTGCTGCAACATTCGACGCTGAGGTGGCCCTGATCCCGAACGGCTCGACGCCGGGGACCCTCGCACAACTTGCCCTGCTGTTCTGGACCGACCTCAGGGTCATCGCTCCGGAGGAAGCCGAGATCGAAGTAGCAGCGGTGATCAGCTACTACCAGAGCTATCTCGACACCGCAGGGCCCTTCGACTTCGATACGGAGCGGATCATTCTCGAGGGTGACAAGGAGAAGTTCGAGCAACTCGTCACCCGACCTGCCCCTGGTCTGCAGGAACCACGTGACCTGATCGCGACCTGGTGTCAGATCGAACTCCCCGATCAGCCGTCGATCGATCCAGAGGAGTTCGACGAACTCGAGGACAGCCTGCTCGATCCGCCCGATGAGGAACCGTCGGGGCCGTGACGGCCGAACTGCCGACTCGTTGCCGGGCGCCAGTCCCCGTTCTCGACTGTGACGCAGTACTGCAAGAATGCCAGCGAAGATGCGCTTCCCGTCCACCCTCGTCACACTGCTCGCCGCCTCGATCGTCGGTGCCGGCTGCGGTAGCGACGGCGGAATCGACCAGTCGACTCGGGCCATCGCGTCATCGACGAGTGCCGCCGTCGAGACGAGCGAAGTCCTCCAGGATCCGGCTGGGGGCTCGGCGGACTCCGAACGTTCGTCACCGAGCGGTCGGACCGGCACATCGACACCTTCGATCTGGCCGGTCGATCCGACCACCGTCGATCCCGAGACTCCACCGACATGGCGGGCCGAGATCATCGAGTCCTACCCCCACGACCCGGACGCATTCACCCAGGGCCTCGAGCTCGTGGCCGACGGCACACTCCTCGAATCAACCGGGTTGCGAGGGTTCAGCACGATCCGACTCGTCGACCTCGAATCCGGACAGGTCACAGCCAGTGCCGAACTCGACCCGACGGAGTTCGGTGAAGGAGCGACCCGGGTCGGTGACACGATCATCCAGTTGACCTGGCAGGAGGGGGTGGCCCGCCGTTGGGCACTGCCCGAGCTGACCATCCTCGACCCGTTCACCTACCAAGGTGAGGGCTGGGGCCTCTGTCTGGCCGAGAACCGTCTGGCCATGAGCGACGGAACCTCGACCATCACATGGCGCGACCCGAGCACCTTTGCAGTGCTCGACACCGTCGACGTGCGACTCCGTGGCGAACCGGTTACCAACCTCAACGAACTCGAATGTGTCGACGACCATGTCATCGCCAATGTGTGGTTCGGCAACTTCCTCGTCGTGGTTCGAAGCGACGGTGAGGTGGTGGCGACCATCGACGCCGGTGACGTGATCGCGGCCACACAGGTTGCGATGAGTGGCGATGTGCTCAACGGCGTTGCTGACCTCGGTGACGGGACGCTGCTGCTCGGCGGGAAGCGATGGCCGACCTTCTATCGGGTGCGACTGGTCGATGGTTGACGTCCGGCACGACCCTGTCATCACACCGGCGTACAGTCGCTCCATCGACCCGACACTTCCTCCGCTCTTCGGCCTCGACATCGAGACCGACACCACCGTCGACGGGCTTGATCCGACGGTCGCCTCGATCGTCGCCATCGCCGTGTCCGGAGCCGACGCCGATTTCGTCCTCGACGGACCCGACGAAGCAACCATGCTCCTCGAGCTCGACGCATTGCTGGCAGGGCTCGGCGACGGTGTTCTGGTCACTTGGAACGGATCGGGGTTCGACCTGCCGTTCATCGCACGACGGGCACACCTTCTCGAGCTGTCACTGGGCCTGTCGATCTGGCCCGACCCAACCATTTCCACCCCTCACGAACCACGACCCGGTCAGCTCGACCGGGTCCGGGGACGCTGGTACGAACTGGGGCACATCGACGGCTACCTGGCCTACCGGTCCGACGTCGGGCGGGTCCTTCCGGTCTCGTGCGGCCTGAAATCGCTTGCACGCCTCGTCGGACTTCCGCTCATCGAGGTGGACCGGAGTGCCATCCACCTCTTGAGCGAATCCGAGCGGCGGGCCTACGTCGCATCCGATGCCACACTCGCTCGCGTGCTGGTCGAACGCCGCGCCGATGCACGGCGATGGATCGATCACCCGACGATAGTCAGCGGTTCGTAACCGGCAACCTCGTGGTGGGGCGTGTCGAGATAGATCTTTGCCTCGGGTGCGCCGCCGAACTTCCCATGGCTCCAACGCACCTCGACATGTCCGTCGATGACCCGGTCGGTTCGACGTTCTCGGTCGTGAAGATCGACGCGCCAACGAACGAGTGGCTGCCCGGCGTGTTCCCCCCAGACGTCGACCGAACGAAGGACATATCGAGTCCGGAAGTCCCAGGGGGTCGTGACCCGGTAGCTCAGCGGTTGCTCCTTGAGGTCGGCTCCGAGCACGAAGTAGGGCGCCGCCTGCAAGCGCAGCAAACGCCACACGAACGCTTCGCGCTCGCCCTTGCTGGTGAGACGCGACAGCAAGCGGGCTGAACTCGCCCGAGCGATCTCGAACGCGACGAACTCCCATCGTTCGCGGAGTTCGACCGGCCACCGTCCAGGGAGTGCTCGACGGAGCCGCTCGCGATCGGCAGCATCGAGTGCGCCGACCCGGGCTGGCAGCGATCGATCGCCCAGATGATTGCGCACGTCATCGAAGATCTCTTGGTACGACTGAGGGGCGACTTCTGCGAACCAGTCGTCGCTCCGTTTTTCGCGTTCGTTCAGGGCTCGATCGAAGAGATTCCACGGCGAGGCGTTCTGCAGAATTTTCGACCCGTACTTGCAGCTGATGAGGTACACGTGATCGACGCGGAGATCGGCCGGGATCTGCTCGTACGCCGGAGGGCGATGCGGCCCCTTCCATTCGACGGTCCACGGGGGGCGACCCCGCAACCCTTCTTCGGCCCGGGCGAACTCCTGGCCGTTGCGCCAGGCGACGTCGAACAACGATGCGTGGGCACCACTTGCGAACGCATCGTCGAGTTGGTCGTAGACGGCGTCGTCGACATTGACGATGAAGCGGGGCCGCGCGGCCAGTGCTCGATCGAGGTCGCGGAAGCCGAAGAGACCGAGGCCAGTGACGATCTCGGAAATCGCAGTTCGGGTATCGGCCATCAGCCGTGGCTTCGCAGCTGAGGCTGCGCTGCACCGAACAGACGGGTGAACTGGAGCTGTGCCCCGATCAAATCGGCGGGAAGATCGTCGCTGGTGTAGATCGACTTTCCGTCGTAGACGTCGATCCCGGTACCCACCGAACGAATCCACCGCACGACAGCATCGCCCCAACGCTCCTCGAGCAGCGCGTGTCGGATCGACTCCGAATCGGCGCCGAGCAGCGCCGGATCGGTTCGAGCCACGACCTCGAGCGCCAGTACCCGGTGCAACACCTCGATGTCTTCGGCAAGAAAGATCGACGGAGGCTCGGTGTGAACGACTGCGTAGGCGATGACCTCGGTCACGACGGCCGTGCCCGTTGCGCCTCGAATGCATCGATGTCGGACTCGGCCCAGAACCCGGGGATCGGAAGGACCGAGTCACCCTTGGCGTACTCACGCAAACGGGCCACGCCGGCTCGATCGAACATCTCGATTGCGTCCCAGACCTGATCGGGGCCGACCGCACGAAGCGCCTTGTCACCTTCGCTGTTCGATTTCGGCAGGTTCGAGGTGAGCACCAGGACCCGACTCGGGTTTTGCGGTTCGTCGGTTGCTCGCAGCACATGAATCCGACCGAGCGTCTTCCAGAGTGTGTCGGTCCGCATCAGGCCGGGTCGCACCGTGGTGAACGCTCCCGAAACATCGACGTACCACTGTCCACCCTCGGTGTCTTCGACCTGGAAGTTGAACTGCACACCGACCTTCGGGATCTTGACCGGATCCTTCACGACGGTGAAGCCCGCATCGACGAGGACCCGCTCGGCAATGTCGGCCGCCTTCTTGCCCTCACTCGTGGCGCGGCGCTGGAAGAACTCCTGTCGGTCCTCGTCGT
Source organism: Actinomycetota bacterium (assembly GCA_029979265.1). Taxonomy (GTDB): domain Bacteria; phylum Actinomycetota; class Acidimicrobiia; order Acidimicrobiales; family Aldehydirespiratoraceae; genus UBA11606. Next base: position 146,452 of record JAPOHW010000007.1, read on the forward strand.
CTTCTGGCGGTTCGAAGAGTGGATCTTCACCGAGAACCTCGACCACCCGGATCTTGGGTCGCTCCCGCTCGGCTTCGAGGCGGGACTGCGCAATCTGGCAATAGTGCGGGTCGAGGTCGAAGCCGAACCCTCGACGGCCCGTGCGCTCGGCCGCTACCAGGGTGGACCCCGAACCGAGGAAGGGATCGAGGACAGCATCGCCCTCGTAGGTGTAGAGATCGATCAATCGGCGCGGCAACTCGACCGGGAACGGCGCAGGGTGCTGGACCCGACGCGCCGACTCGGGACTGATTTTCCAGACGTCAAGCGTCGCCTCCATGAAGTCGTCGGCCGACATCGTGCTCTGGCGGCCCTTGGGCTGGACCCGATCGAACCGGCCCTTGCTCGCCACCACAACACGCTCGGTGAGGTCGCGCAGCACCGGATTCGTGGCCTTGCGGTAACTCCCCCACGCCACCGAACCCGTTGCACCCTCGGCCTTTTGCCAAATGATCTCCCCCCGCAGGAGCAGACCGAGATCGTCCTGCAGGATCGAGATCACATCGGCAGAGAGGCTCCGGTAGGGCTTTCGGCCGAGATTCGCAACATTGACGGCGATCCGGCCCCCCGGTTCCAATACGTCGACGCACGATGCGAACACGTCGTGCAACATCTGCAGATAGTCGAGGTACGACTCGGGGACGGACGGCACTGCGCCCCGAGTCTGTGGATCACCGGTGACCGCCAGTTCGTACTCCTTTCCGACGAAGTACGGTGGTGATGTCACCACGAGAGCCACCGAGTCCGCCGGAAACACGTGCGAGATCTCGCGGCTGTCCCGATTGTGGATGGGCGCCAACGAGTCGGGGATGAGGTTCACCGAATCGTCGCTGCTGATCTCCGGAGCCGTGAAGCGGGCGTAGAAATCGGACGCGTCATGGCTTTCGCGACGCCCCACCCCGAAGGCGGTGGTGGCGGTTGATTTGCGGCGTTCGGTCACGATTCCTCCGACTCGACGGTCGATCCTATGCGGGCTCGAGAAAAGCCCCGAGCTTCTCCTTCCAGATCCTGCCGAACGGGTGTGACAGCGCTTGGCCTAGCCGCGCTGATCCCGACCTGCCCATCCGTGCGATGTCACAGCACACCGGCAAGATCTGCGGCGCTCGTCGGATCTGCTGTCCGACCATCGAACGCTGATGGTTGGAGCACGACATGGTGTCGTTTCCGTTGATGGCTGTTGCGACCCGAGCGGCGCAGCACGCAACGCCGGTCCTGCTGGCAGGCGGCAGGATCTCGCCGATCCCATTCTCGAACCCGAACCCGCCTCCACAGAGCCTTCCACTCGTCGGGCACCGACTCGGTCGATCGGTCGATGCCGTTGCCTCTCGGGTCGGCTTCGGACGACCCGGAGGCTCACCGCCGGTTGTTGCGGTCGACCGTTTCGGCGAGGCCGTGCTGTTCGACCCACTCCTCGACACTCCGTTCGACGTGAGCGACCAACCCTCGATCGTCGTCGACGCTGGGCTGCGAGCCCTCGGTCTGACAACGCCGGTCCCCGAGCGCTCCGTGCTCCGGTTCCTCGACTCGGTTTGGCTCGATCGCACGCTGACGGTGACGCTCGCTGCCCCGCTCGGCGAGCCTCCCGGTTGGAGCGAACTCGCTGCCCTTCACCCGTGTGCGCCAGCGGCGGGTCGGTTGACGAGCCCGGAGCATCTCGTCCACCGGCGCCGGGTCGAGGCACCGAGCTGGTCGGCGTTCCGGTCGTCGCTGATCGAAGGGATGGTCTCGTGGTCTCCGATCGCCGGCGCGCTTGCGGCATGGTTCGATGCTGGCTCGCTGTGTCGCCATCTCTTTTCGCTCCTGCCCGAGCCTGACGTCGTGCGCGTCGAGCTCGGCGACTTGCTCTCCGGTTGCGACATGAACCGGATCGACGCCGTGCTGATCGACTGAGACGACCCTCAGCTTCCGAAGAGTTCGGTCAATCGCACTCTGGCTGCGTCATCGAGCGTGTTCCAGTCGTAGACCGACGCACCGATACTGGCCGTGTCTGCGACGGCAAATGCGAAATTGTCGAGTTCGGCAATCGTGGCGAGCGGCTCGGCCGGGTTGTCCGGGTCGTCGATGCCATCGATCCCACCGATCCCACCGATCGGGTGCACGAGGGCGTCCGGGTCGCCGATGTTGTTCCGCAAGCGACGGACCGACTCCTCGACATAGGAATAGCCGTCGCCGTACCCGGATGCGTCCGACCGGAACGACCAGTAGGTCATCGGGAGCCACACGTCGAAGGAGGGCGAGATTTCCTGCCATGGAAACCCGGGCCAAAAGTCTTCGTTGACGACCTCGATCAGCACCGGTGGCAACACGATTGCGCCGAGCGGTACGTCCGGATTGGCTGCCTTCACCGTCTCTCCGAGCGCGACGAGGCGCCCGTTTCTCGTCTCGTCGTCGACACCGTCGCCGGTCCACTCGATGTCGATCCCAATCCCGTCGAAACGTTGGCCGAGCACCTCGAAGTCGATCAGCGCCTGCACGCGATCCACGTCCCCGGTCCCTTCTCCGAACCGAGGCAGGTACCAGGCCACCACTTCGATCCCCACGTCGTGCGCACGCAACAGCCACTCGGCAAGCAGCCATCGGTCCTCGAGTCCGGATGGAGAGCGATCGTCGAGGCGGGCAGCCTGGAGGTAGACCGTGGTGACACCGGCAGCGGCCATTTCCTGCAGATCAGCAGTCCGCAACGACGGCGAGGGGCCTGCATACGGAGGAGAGAAGTCGAACACGTCGACCCACGTGCCGTACCCCCGATAGGGGTCGATGGTTCGCGGCGGCGGCACCGGCGCAGCCAACACACCGCTGCGAATGTCGGCCACGACCGGTGCGGCCGACACCTGCAGTGGTGGTGGCGTTGTCCCACTCGTTGCCACGACATACGCGATACCACCGCCCACAAAGGCGACCGTGGCGAACCATGCGAGGATCGTGTCGCGCCGCATCGTCGGATCGTAGGCGCCCGAACCGACGAGATCGGATCCGGTCTCGGGTTTGCGAACGAACACTGGCCTGGCATCATTGGGCGAGCGGTGCTTGCGACTTTCGAGGACGGATCAGTTGACCTTCAAGCCTGGTGATCGAGTGGTGTACCCCCACCACGGCGCGGCGGTGATCGAAAAGAAGGAGAAGCGCAAGGCATTCGGCGAAGAGACCGAATATCTCGTGCTCCGTATGGCGCACGGTGACATGACCCTTGCCGTCCCCGTCGACAAGGTCGACGAGGTCGGTATGCGTTGGCCGATCAGCGAAGAAGACGTCGAAGACCTCTTCGAAGTGCTTGCCAAGCGCGACGTGCGAGAACCAGCCAACTGGTCGCGGCGCTTCAAGAACCATCAGGAGAAACTGAAGAGCGGCGACGTCTACCAGGTGGCCGAAGTCGTCCGGAATCTCGCGCTGCGCGATCAGGCCAAAGGCCTGTCAGCCGGCGAAAAGTCGCTCTACACCAAGGCCCGCAACGTCCTGGTGAGCGAACTTGCCTTCGCCCTCGACGTCGAGGAAGACGACGCGATGGCCAAGGTCGACGGCGCACTCGTCTGAGCCGCCTCGCCCGCTCGGTCTTCCTTGCCGAGGCCGGCGTCAGACCGGCTGACGACGTTGCCGGCCCATGAGCGCGGCCACGAACCAGATCGTGCAGAACGTGAACACGGGTCCCCAGAACTCCCACGACCAGGTCTGGGCCAGTTCATGGCCGAAGCCTCGGCCAAGCGCAGGAGCGAGAAGCGCTGTCGTCGCGACCTGCCGACGGGGTGAGTGCCGAATGACTCCGAGTTGTTCGAGCACAAAGTCGCCGGTGGCGGGGATACAGAGACCCCAGATGAACCAAAGATCGAGTGCGGGTGGCCACAGCGTGATCCCGGCGAGCGAGAGCACAGCCACGACGAGGGCAGCCGGGTAGAGGATCAGGCACCGACGACAGACGTGGCGACCGGCGATGGTCACGCAGCGGTCGTACTCCTCGGGCCAATGGTGCGCGTGCCACATCTCCCGCGCAGCCCGCCGGGACACCTCTTGCTGCGCGATCTCGCTGACCTTCGCGTCGAAGCTGGTCTGGGACTCGGGATCGAGCGGCTCGAGCGCTTCAGTGTCCATCGGGATCCCCCCTGTTCTCGTCGGTCCGGGCTGCAGTGGCTCGAGCGCTCAGCGCACGAGGCCCCCGCCGTCGACCACGAGCGACTGCCCGTTGACCATCCCGGCATGATCGGAGGCGAGCCACACCACCGCCGCTGCAACGGCTTCGGGACGGAGGAGCTCTCCGTGGATGTTCGAGTTGGCAATGATCTTCGCCATTGCTTCATCACCGGCGATGAAATTCCGCAGCATGGTCGTGTCGGTTGATCCAGGGAGCACGGCATTGACGCGAATCCCCTGCCGGGCGTACTCCTGCGCCGCTGCTTTCGTAAGGCCGATCACGCCGTGTTTCGCTGCCGTGTAGTGCGGCAGGCCCGGGGCAGCAACCACCCCAGCGCCCGACGACGTGTTGACGATTGCACCTCGACCAGCTCCAACCATGTGGCGGAGTTCGTGACGCATGCACGAATACACGCTGGCGAGATTCACCTCGATCATTCGATCCCAACGCTGCACCGGAAGGTCGTGGAACGGGTGAGGGACATCGTTGATACCGGCGTTGTTGAAGGCGACATCGATGCCGCCATGTTCGGCCACAACCCGATCGAGGGCGCGAGCAACTGCGTCGTCGTCGGTGACATCGAGTCGAACCGACGAGCCCGGACCAGCCAGCGCGCCGACGGTGGCTTCTGCTCCCTCGATGTCGATGTCGGCGACAACCACATGGGATGCACCTTCCGCCGCGAACTCGGTCGCAGCAGCTCGCCCGATCCCGCTCGCCCCGCCGGTGACGAACACGACCTTTCCTGTTGCAAGCTGGACCATCGGACAGCGACGCGATCAGAGACGTTCGATGATGGTCACGTTGGCCTGCCCGCCGCCTTCGCACATCGTCTGCAGGCCGAATCGGCCTCCCGTGCGCTCGAGCTCGTTGAGCAAGGTTGTCATCAACTTTGCGCCGGTCGCTCCGAGGGGATGGCCCAGTGCGATGGCGCCGCCGTTGACGTTGACCTTTTCGTGCGGGACGTCGTGCTCGATCATCCAGGCGAGCGGAACGCTGGCGAACGCCTCGTTGCACTCGAAAAGGTCGATGTCGTCGATGGTCATGCCCGTCTTTTCGAGCGCGTAGGCAGTTGCCGGGATCGGGCCGGTGAGCATGTAGATCGGATCGTCACCCCGCACGCTCATATGGTGGATCCGCGCTCGGGGCACGAGCCCGTGCTGCTCGACGGCCTGCTGACTTGC
>JAPOHW010000079.1 GCA_029979265.1 Actinomycetota bacterium
GCACATCCTGGCGTTTCAGTTCGACCTGAACTTGGCCGATATCGAGTTCGTCGAAGCCGCGTTTTTGCTGTGCCGCGATCGCGGCCGCGACACCAGCGCCTTGCCCGGTGACGGTGCAGCACATCATATTGCGAGTCGCTGCGTGACTGACACGATCACCGCCCGTAATGCGACCCGCGCAAATCAGATTCTTGACGCCTTTGGGCAGCAGGGTGCGGTAGGGCACCTGAAAGTAACGGCCCGTGGTAGGCAGAATGAGAATGCCGTAGCCGTCGATGAACTCGGGGAAGATACCAATACTGTCCTCGAACCGGCCCTGATCCCGCACATCCGCCTCGGTCATATTGTAGGCGGCATCGATCTTGCGAGTATCGCGAATGCCCAAGGTCATGCCGAAGTTGCGCAGCTTGGCGTTTTCGCAGCCCGGGGTGTACTGCTTCAGCGCTTCGATCGCCAGCATGGCCTGCTTGCGGCCTTCGATTTCGCCACGGGTCAGGTCATCGGGGTCGGTGCCGTCATAGCCCAGTAAGTGCACCAAGTTTAGATAGGT
>JAPOHW010000080.1 GCA_029979265.1 Actinomycetota bacterium
CCACCTGCGGCAACCGCGCGGTCATCCCGCCGCCGGGCAGGATGCCGACCCGGGCGTGGGTGTCGGCGAACACCGCGCGGTCCGAGGCGATCAGGAAGTCGCACGCCAGCGCGATCTCCAGGCCCCCGGTGAACGTCGGCCCGTTGATCGCCCCGATGATCGGGGTGCGCAGCGCGGCGATCGCGGCCATGCAGTCATGCTTGTCGAACCGGGCGAAGTACTCCCGGCCCAGCTGCTGGGCCTGCTTGAGGTCGACGCCGGCGCAGAACGCCGGATCGGCTCCGGTGAGGACCACCGCGCGCACGTCGGCGTCGTCGTCGGCGGCCAGCAGCGCAGCGTGCAGGGCCTCGAAAAGCTCTGCGCTCAGGGCGTTTCGGGCCTGCGGGCGGTTCAGCGTCAGCAGCCGGACCGCTCCGTGGTCGGCGCTGAGTACCGTCACTGGCCGGCGAATCGGGTGGCCGCGTCGGCCAGGTCGAGCAGCGGCTGGGGCAGAGCGCCCAGGGCGAAGGTCAGCACCGCGAAGCCTCAGAAACGCTCAAACGGCTC
>JAPOHW010000081.1 GCA_029979265.1 Actinomycetota bacterium
GCGTCGCTCGACGTAGCAATGTTTGATGATCAATGCGCGACCATTGATCCGCAGCTGGGAGGGACAGGTCGCGTAGAGCTCCTCCATCAACTCATCGGAGAAGCGACTGGCGTCAAAGACCAGATTGTTGAATTCCTGGGTGTCGGCCATGCGGCCCGCACGGTCCCAGCGTTTCACCAGGTGGTACTTGTCCTTCACGATCTGATGGGTCACTTCCTTGGGGGGCGTGAAGCGATCCTTAATGATCTTGAACACATACTCATAGGAGGGCAGCGTGAACACCGCCATCACCATGCCTTTGATGCCCGGCGCGACGATGAACTGATCCTCGGTAGAGCGGATATGACGGGTCGAGGTCCGATAAAAATAGGTCTTTCCGTGTCGGAAGTGGCCGATCGAACTGTAAATCTCTGAAATCTCTTTCTTGGGCATCAACTGCTGGAGAAACAGCACGTACTGGGACGGAATCGACGCGTCGACCATGAAATAGCTGCGCGTGAAGGAGAACAACAGGCTGACCTGGTCCGGACCAAACAGAAACG
>JAPOHW010000082.1 GCA_029979265.1 Actinomycetota bacterium
CCCTGGGAGACAACGTCGTAATCTGCAGTCGCGACCCCGCCCGCGTCGCCTCGACCGTCTCCGAACTCGCAGCCACCCTCCCCCCCGGTGCCCCGAATCGCATCCTCGGTGGGTCCTATTGATCTATCACCCTCTCTCGCTCGCTCGCTCGCTCTCTCTCTCACTCGCTCTCTCACTCACTCGCGCTACGCGACGCGTTGCTCGTAGGCATGCCCGCGGACGTCTCCAACCCGTCCGACATGACCTCCCTGGCCGCCTTTGCGACCGCCTCGTTCCCCACCATCGACCTCTGGGTCAACAACGCGGGGACCAACGCGTACTCCTTCAAGCCGTTCTTCGACCAGGACGATTCCGACATTGCCAGCGTCGTCAACACGAACATCCTCGGCGTTATGTACGGCACGAAGGCAGCGATCAACGCGATGAAGTCCCAACCGACCGGAGGCCACATCTTCAACATGGACGGGGCCGGCGCGGACGGCACGGCGACGCCGCGGTTCGCCGCCTACGGCGCGACGAAGCGGAGCTTGGACCAGCTGAAC
>JAPOHW010000083.1 GCA_029979265.1 Actinomycetota bacterium
CATTCGTCAGCTGATTGCCTTGGAGGTCCAACCACTGCAGCGACGTGAGCTGCCCGATCTCCGCCGGCACACTCGTCAGCCGATTGCCTTCGAGGAACAACCCCTCCAGCGACGTGAGCTGCCCGATCTCCGCCGGCACGCTCGTCAGCTGATTGCTGTTAAGCCACAACAGCTTGAGCGCCCTGAGCTGCCCGATCTCCGCCGGCACGCTCGTCAGCTGGTTGAGGCCGAGGTCCAAAAGCTCCAGCGACGTGAGCTGCCCGATCTCCGCCGGCACGCTCGTCAGCTGATTGCTGCCGAGGTGCAACACCTTCAGCGAGGTGAGCTGCCCGATCTCCGCCGGCACGCTCGTCAGCTGATTGCCCATGAGGTACAACACCTTCAGCGAGGTGAGCTGCCCGATCTCCGCCGGCACGCTCGTCAGCTGATTGTCGTTGAGGTCCAACAGCTCCAGCGACGTGAGCTGCCCGATCTCCGCCGGCACGCTCGTCAGCTGATTGTCGTTGAGGCTCAACACCTTCAGCGACGTGAGCTGCCCGATC
>JAPOHW010000084.1 GCA_029979265.1 Actinomycetota bacterium
CGTCAGCTTGTTGCCGTCGAGGGTCAACCACTTCAGCGACGTGAGCTGCCCGAACTTTGCCGGCACGCTCGTCAGTTCATTGTTGTCGAGCTGCAATGTCTTCAGCGAGGTGAGCTGCCCGATCTCCGCCGGCACGCTCGTCAGCTGATTGCAATGGAGCAACAACACCCTCAGCGACGTGAGCTGCCCGATCTCCGCCGGCACGCTCGTCAGCTCATTGCCGCAGAGGCTCAACTCCTCCAGCGACGTGAGCTGTCCGATCTCCGCCGGCAGGCTCGTCAGTTTGTTGTCGCCGAACAACAACACCCTCAGCGACGTGAGCTGGCCGATCTCCGCCGGCACGCTCGTCAGCTTGTTGCATTCGAGATTCAACTTCCTCAGCGACGCGAGCTGCCCGATCTCCGCCGGCAGGCTCGTCAGCTGATTGCCGGCGAGGTACAAGTGCTCTAGCGACGTGAGCTGTCCGATCTCCGCCGGCACGCTCGTCAGCTTGTTGCATTCGAGATTCAACTTCCTCAGCGACGCGAGCTGCCCGATCTC
>JAPOHW010000085.1 GCA_029979265.1 Actinomycetota bacterium
GTGACGGGCAGTTTGGCGAGTTGTCCGGCGGCGACGAGGCCCCACGAGAGCGCCGTGTTGCCGGTGATCGAGGTGTACTCGCCGGCCGGCAGGGACGCGGGACGTACCTCGAAGCGGTGTCCGACGGCCTCGGTGGTCTCTCCGTAGTGGAAGCCGGCCTTGAACGCGGCGGTGTTGGCTGCGGCGACCATCTCGTTCTTGCCGAACCGCTCCTGGATCCACTCGAGGGTCGGTTCGGTCGGGCGGGTGTACATAAACGACACCAGGCCGAGGGCGAAGAAGTTCTTGGAGCGTTCCGCGTCGCGGGCCTTCACCCCGAGGGGTTCGCAGGCCTCCTTGGTGATGGAGGTCATGGCGACCGGGATCACCCGGTAGCCGTTGACGGTGCCGTCCTCGAGCGGGTTCGAGGTGTACTCGGCCTTGTCGAGGTCGCGCTCGCCGAAGGAGTCGATGTTGACGATGAGGGTGCCACCCGGCTCGAGGCGGTGCAGATCGGCCTTGAGGGCGGCGGCGTTCATGGCCACCAGCACGTTCGGCTC
>JAPOHW010000086.1 GCA_029979265.1 Actinomycetota bacterium
CTCGGTCAGCACGGCACGGTGACGCAACACCGCGGCCCACAACTCCGTCAACCCGGTGCCCTTCAACGCGCTCGTGGTCAACACCGGCGGGGGCCATCGGGCGTCGGGCGGGGGGATCAGCCGGATGGCGGAGGCAAGGTCGCGCGCGGCCGCCTCGGCCTCGGTCACGTGGTCGCCGTCGGCCTTGTTGACAACAACGATGTCGGCGAGTTCGAGCACGCCCTTCTTGATGCCCTGCAACTGGTCTCCGGTGCGGGCGAGGGTCATGAAGACGAAGGTGTCGACCATGCCGGCCACCGCGACCTCGGACTGCCCCACACCCACCGTCTCGATGAGGACGACGTCGAAGCCCGCGGCCTCCAGCAACACGATGGTCTCGCGCGTTGCTCGGGCCACGCCACCGAGAGTCCCCGAGGTCGGCGAGGGCCGGATGTAGGCGTCGGGGTGCACCGCCAGCCGCGCCATCCTGGTTTTGTCGCCCAGGATCGAACCGCCGGTCCGGGTGGAGGAGGGATCGACGGCCAACACCGGCACCCGG
>JAPOHW010000087.1 GCA_029979265.1 Actinomycetota bacterium
GGTCGTCGAGAAGGGCGGTGAGGCCTGCATCCGCACAGGCGGCGTAGAGCTCTTCGGTGGCCTCGCGCACCACATCCGACTTGTCCATGCCCAGCGGGACGATCGCCACGTCGAAAGGCGCCATGGCGGCGGGCCAGATGATGCCGTTGTCGTCATGATTTTGCTCAATGGCGGCCGCGACGATGCGCGTAATACCAATGCCATAACAGCCCATGACCATGGGCTGGCTGCGGCCCTGTTCATCCAGCACGGACGCATTCATGGATTCGGAGTACTTGGTGCCCAACTGAAAAATATGACCGACTTCGATACCCCGGCGAATCTCCAAAGTGCCTTCGCCGCAGGGACTCGGATCGCCGCTAACAATCTCACGAATATCGGCAAACTCGGCATCGGGGACGTCGCGCTCGCCTGCGCCGTGAGCTCCGCGCACCGAGGGGCGGCGTTCGCCGCGTGCGCCGAGCTCGTCGACGAGGTGAAGAAGCGGCTGCCGATCTGGAAGCGGCAGGTCTTCACCGACGGCGAGGAGGAGTGGGTG
>JAPOHW010000088.1 GCA_029979265.1 Actinomycetota bacterium
ATCCCGTTCCAGATCGCGATGGAGCTGGCGCTGACCGGCGACAAGCTCCCCGCCGAGCGCGCCCACCAACTGGGCCTGGTCAACGTGCTCTGCGAGCCCGGCCAGGCGCTGGAGGCGGCGATCGCGCTGGCCGAACGGATCACCGTCAACGGACCGCTGGCGGTCGCGGCCACCAAGCGGGTCATCGTGGAGTCGCGCGGCTGGCGCCCCGAGGACCAGTGGCGCGAACAGGCCAAGATCATCGGTCCGGTGTTCGCCTCCAAGGACGCCCGCGAGGGTGCGGTGGCCTTCGCCGAGAAGCGCGCCCCGAACTGGACCGGCACCTGATTTCTGATTCTGTCGGACCCCCGTCCTAGTATCGAACACATGTTCGGTGGACCGGTTCACGACTCGTGGGAGCCCCCGCGCACGGCGGCCTCCCGGTCGGTGATCGCCGGCATCGTGGACGCGCAGCGCGCGGAGAATAGAGCCGCCGCGCGGCGGCTGCGCAATGTCGCGGAGCTGTTCGAGATGCGCCGGGCTGAGCGCGGCGAGCGA
>JAPOHW010000008.1 GCA_029979265.1 Actinomycetota bacterium
TAGTAGTCGGGGTTCCAGAAGGAGTACTGGGATGGTCCGCCGCCGTAATAGCGAACACATGGCATGTCGCCGAACGCCCCCTTGTCGCAGATGTATTGGCTCCATTCAATCCTCAGAACGACGTAGTCCTCCCATACAGAGGGATAGTCATCTGTGTCGCAGGTCAGGTAGGAGCCAGATCCGCTGCAGTAGAGATCCACAATCCCAGAAATTGAGTGGAATGGATCACCACCGCGGTAGCGGAAGCAGTCCTTGTCACCCCGACTCGCGGTCCAAGCGTAAGCGTCTCTGCAGACGTACTCCCGCCCGCCGAAGTTGATGAATTCGTAGCCGTCGAGTTCATCCGGGTACCAAGTGGTAGAGCACGACAGACCGTAGTCGGGTCCACTGCAGTAGAGGTCCGGCGAAAAGATGATCGGTGCTAGACCGCCGTAATACCGAACACAGTCGTACTGGTTGTCCTCCCAAAATGAACGGTCTTCGCAGATGTAGTCAACGAAATCGAACGTGACCTCGAAGTACTCGCGGGGGTCGTAAAGGGTGGTCGTTACCGGGACAGTTGTGGTGGTCGTCGTCGTGGTTGTCGTGGGACGGCGGGTGGTCGATGGCGCAACTGTTGTCGAACTCAACCCAGACGTCGACTGCTCGCTATCCGATAGCGAGGTCAATGGGACACCTTCTTCGCTTCCAACGGGAGGCTCAGCAGGTCCACTCGTTGGCGCTGATTCCAAGCCCGAATCCCCGGTTACCTGCTTGGTCGGGCTGGTCGATGCGCAAGCAGTGGCCAGCACCGAAGCTGCAGCGATGGCAGCGACCAAGATTTTCCAGACACGTGCTGACGAGCCTTGCGAAACCGAAGAGGGAGGCGAAGGAGGCAATGCCATCGATTCGTTACCAAGCACGCTCTGCCTCACTCAATTCCCCTCAGCATGTTTGGTGCCGCACAGAGGCAAAGAGAATTATCAGGCGAGGTGTCTACGGCGGGCAGATTCAACATCGAATGGTGGTGAAACAGAGGTTGATCCAGGATGTCCTCATAAGTTCAAATGCTCCAAGCCGTCACCCCCACCGTAGCCGCAACCGTTGGGGAGCCAAGTGGGGAGCCAACATCCACACCCGCAGGCGAACCGCCACGGACGTCGACGGAACGCAAAGCCCCAAATTACTTCGAATCTGGACGTCCACGAACCCCAACGGATAGTTCCGAGACGCTTTGCAAGCAGGGGGTCAGGGGTTCGATTCCCCTCAGCTCCACTCAGGGGGATTAGTAGAATTCGGTGGTTTCTCTAGTAGAAATCGGTCCGGTCTCCACCGACTTCGCGTCAACGCTTCTGAGGTCTGCCCACGGTGACTTATCACCTGTTGACGGCACGAGCGCTACGACCGCCACCCGGGTGTCACGTCCGCCGATCGCATCGTCGGGCCAACCGTGGTAGGCAACGAGCCGGCTCTGGCTGTCAGCGAGGACGGCACTGCTCATGCCCCCGAGTCCCAACAACGGGTCATCGTCGTCGCTCCAAGGCTCGCCGGTGGAACGGCAGGGGCCGGTAGGACCGTTGCACCGAGCAAGGCCGGTTGTGTAGGCCGCACTATCGAATCGATTTGCGCTGTAGAGCAGCAGCCATTCGTTGTTGAACTTGAGCATCTCGGGAGCCTCCACGATTCCTCCCTCCCACTCGAAGGTCGCATCGAGGATGCGGACGGGGTTGCCGAGCAGCGACCGGCCGTCGCCGCTCAGTGGCTGGAGCCAGATTGATGACCGAAGCCCGAGACTGTTGCCGTCGTTCTTCCACACGAGGTAGCGCTGGCCGTTGGACTGATGGACCGAGGCATCGATGCTGCCGCCGAGGTCTCGCTGGCAGAGCAAGGGTTCGTCACGGTCATCAATGAACGGGCCTGAGGGGTCGGAGGCGAACGCGACACCGAGACACTGCGCACCTGAGCCGATCTCGCGACTCGTGAAATACATCGCATAGCTGTCGTCTTGGGCCACCACCTCCGGAGCCCAAAGCCAGCCGGGCATGGTCCAGCCGGGAAGCGTCGGCATCGCGTCGCTTGTGAAGGTGCCGCGGTCGTCGATCGTCGTGTGGACGACGTTACCGACCGCCAGCGTGTTTGTCGCGTAGAGGTGGACCGCTCCGTCAACGAGGAGCACGTCGGGATCGGCATGGCCGTCTAAGCGGACGAGTTCGACCCAGGTACCGACACGACAGTGTGCCCACTCGGTGGGGTCGAGTTTGCCGTCACAGCGAACTCGCGAGTTGAGGGGCGGGGCCGCTGCGGTGGCCGATGCCTGAGGAGAATCCCCGACTGGTTGGTCGACGTTTTCGGTCGCCAAACTCGACACCACGACTTCTTCGGTCGTGCGGTCGAGCGTTCCCGCCAACACCGCCGCAATCGCCAGGGTAGCCACCCCGACGATCCACCAGCGGGGCTTAGTGTCGCCCCCGCCCGAACCTCCAACCGTTGCGCCGCCCGCCGGGCGGGATAGGGGGCGGGGCGAAGAGGTCATCGACTATGTATTGATCGTCAGTGAACTCATGGATTTCACTGATGAGTCCGCCGGTGAAGCGAAACAGCAGCATCATCCGGTAGCGGACCGGCTCACCATCTAGCTCGGCGAGAACCTCCAGGTGGGAAACTACGGGAGACTCCTCACCGATCACTGTGTGGGTGAGGAGCCGCAGTGTTCGAGCTCCCGTTCGCGGCGGTGCGCACAGCGCAGCCCGGACTGCGCTTGCGCCGATGTGATCGCCGCCGATCGTTCCGCGCCCGGGGACCGAGTAGAAGATCTCGGGCCTGCACAGGGTGAGGGCACGATCGACGTCACCTTCGGTGACGGCCTCAAGGAACTCGGAGGTGGTCGCCGCATCGGTCGTGGTGGCGAATTCGGGAGTGGCAGCACCCATGGAATTGGTTCCTTTTGCGTCGGGAGTAGTCATGTGCGGAGCGCCTCGGTTGGAGCGAGCCGAGCCGCTCGGCTGGCGGGGTACAGGCCGGCGATCGCCCCGATGGCGATGGCTCCGATGAAGCCGCCGATGGCCGCTTCTTGAGGGATGATCACCCGCCAGTCTTGGGACGTGGCGTACACGTAGGTGGCGGTGACGCCGATGGCGACACCGCCGATCCCGCCAAGGACGGACAAGATCACTGCCTCGGTAAGAAATTGCCGGCGGATGTGTGCCCGGGTCGCGCCGAGAGCTCGTCGCAGTCCGATCTCGCCTCGCCGTTCAATTACCGCGATCACCATCACGTTGGCGATGCCGATGCCGCCAACCAGCAACGCCACGGCGCCGAGGCCGAGGAAGAGGGTGGTCAACGCTTCATCGGCCGCCGCCTGGGCCTCGAGTGCATCTGAGGGTCGACTCACACTGACCTCCTCGGGGTTCTCTGGGTCAGCGGTCGCAGGGAGGATGTCTCGGGTCTCGTCGATCGAACCGTCGACCACCCGGGAGTAGAGCACCGCCGGTCTCTCGTCAGCGTCGTAGAATCTGACCGCCGCCTCCTTACCGATGATGACGGCCCGGTCGAGATCAGCGGCGAGCGGAAACTCCTCGAGTACGCCTATGACCTCGACATAGTCATCGCCGATGAACACATACGTAGGCCGGTCGAGACCGTCGATCCCGAGGCGTTCCGCAGCGACCGAGCCCACGACGGCGTTTGGATAGGAGCTGGTACCCATGTCGAGGAATACCCCATCGGCGAGTTCCCCATTGAGCGTGTCGAGAAGGCCCTCGTCGGAGGCCACGACCTGGATACTGCCGGTCTCGCCTTCTGGGATGAACTCATTCCGGTAAACGTTTGCGTCCACCGCCCAGACCGCACTTGCGTCGGTCACCGTTGGGACCCGCTCGACCGTCGCCAAGGCGTCCTCAGGGAGCGCCGAGTCGCCACCTCCGAACCCGGCCCCGGCTTCGATGGTCAACAGGTTGGTGCCGAGTGAGGCGATCTCGTCCAGGAGTGCCGACTTCGATGACTCGGATAGGCCAAGTACGCCGACTAGGGCGGCGATACCTATCGATACGCCGAGCGCGCTGAGCGCAGTACGTGTTTTGCGAGCACGAGGTCCAGACGCACCGACCCGGAAGATGTCGGCGGTCCGGAGCCGACTGGTGATGGGTGCAGCCGCTCTCGTGGCGGTCACCGGAGGCCTCCCTCTTGACGACCGTCACCCGCTGAGTCAGCAACGATCGTTCCGTCGTGGACGGCCAACTGTCTCGGGAGCGACGCGGCGATCGCAGCATCGTGCGTGATCACGACGATCGTGGTGCCTTCGCGGTGGAGATCGCTGATCAGGTTCATCACGGCATCGGTCGACTTCGAGTCGAGGTTGCCGGTTGGCTCGTCAGCCAACACGAAGGCGGGGCGGTGCACGAGCGCTCGCGCGACAGCGACCCGCTGACGTTCACCACCGGAAAGGTGGTTCGGTGGATGATCGAGTCGATGGCCGAGTCCGACGCGCTCAAGCGCCTCGATCGACCTTCTGCGCCGCTCCTTGGGTGGGACTGCTTGGTACAACAGGCCGTTGGAAACGTTCTCGACCGCTGACATGCCCGGGAGCAGAAAAAACTGTTGAAAGACGAACCCGATCTTTCGAGCCCGGACCCCGGCAACCTCCTTCTCGCTTCGGGTTGCGGTGTCGATTCCATCGACAGCAACGACCCCCGACGTCGGGCGGTCAAGGGTGCCCATAACGTTCAGAAGAGTTGACTTGCCCGAGCCGGACGGGCCGATCACGGCGACAAGTTCGCCGTGATCAATTCGCAACGAGACGTCATCGAGGGCCCGCACCGGAGGCTCGCCGGGGTACTCCTTCACGACCGAGTGGAGTTCGAGTGCAGCACTCGTTGACAGCCCAGCCGACGGGGCAGGCGAGGGTTGCTTCATGGGCATCACGACGGGACCACCACCGCAGTTCCCGGCTCGATGCCGGTGACCTCGACGAAACCGTCCGCGAACATACCGGGGTCGACAGCAATGAACTGGGTCGACGCCGAACCGGTGACGACCTCGACGGCGAAACCCCCATCGAGGGTGGCAACGAGCGCAGAGGCAGGCACCACCGTCGCCGCGACGGCCAACTCGTCGACGATCTTTACCTTGACATCGAGCTCATTCAGCCCAGCTGTCGACGGCGGCACTTCGGGGAGCGCGATCTCGACGGCCAGGGTTGGTCTCGCACTTGGGTTGGTTGGGTCGGTGGTTGACGAGGAAGCGATCTCAGCCACCACGCCGGTCGCGATCGAGCCATCGGGGAACTCAACGTCGACCTCGGCGCCCTCGACGAGCTTCTCCTGATCGGCGACGCTGATCGCCGTGTTCACGATTCGAACATTTCCTTTGGTGCTCGAAGTGAACAGGACCGACCCGGCTGCGACGTTGGTGCTGTCGCGGACGACCACATCGTCGACCCGGGTCCCAGGTTCGACAATCACAAACTCGTCGATCGAGAGGACGCCATCGACATTCACGTCGTCCCAGGTGTCCTGGAGATCCTCCTCGAAATCGGTCAGCGCTTCTGTCGTCGCGTCGTCAAACTCCTCGTCGACGTCGAGGTCACCATCGGCGTCATAGCCGAGCTCGACGAGCAACTGCTCGAGTATCCGTACGTCATCACCATCCTCAACTCGTTCGCTTAGCTCACGGTCGAACGCCCCGGTCGTCACGATCGCGAGGATCGGGAGTTCGTCGACGGTGTAGAGGACCGACCCCGAGGACACTTCGCCAGATCCGACCTGGAGTTCGATCTCGCCAGCGTGAGCGCTGTGAAAAGTGGTTTCGGTACCGTTCACATTGAGCGACGCGACGGGAAAACCGGGCTGGACCCGA
Source organism: Actinomycetota bacterium (assembly GCA_029979265.1). GTDB lineage: Bacteria > Actinomycetota > Acidimicrobiia > Acidimicrobiales > Aldehydirespiratoraceae > UBA11606. The sequence continues at coordinate 5,833 of JAPOHW010000008.1, forward strand.
TCGCCGACCTCAACGTCAATCGATGAGACCGTCGCCGGGCCAGTGACCACAACAACGTCGCCAGGGCGGACGACACCGGTCTCCTCAACACCGATGGCGGCCTGCCAGCGCCGAACTGCGTTGGCGGTCGCTCGGTCGAACTCGCCGTTGACGGTGAAGCCGGTGTCGACCTCCTCGCCATCGTCGTCCTCAGTGGCATGATGACCTAGCGCTGCCAGATTCTGTTCGAGGAGGAGTACGTCATCGCCCTCCGAACCGCGACTCAGACTGCGGTAGAAGGGCACGTCACCGTAGAAGACCGTCACCGGCGAAGCATTGACCTCGTAGATGACATCGCCGCGTACGAGAGCAACCCCGTCGACGGCTGTCGCCGTGATCATGCCCTCGGCACTGGCCGTGACCAGGCGAACGTCGGCGAAGACGAGGGTCCCGTCGAGGTCGATGGTCTCGACGAGGTCGCGCTGCTGGGCCTCGACGGCTCGGATCGTCACCTCGCTCGTCGATGTGTCCGTACCGCCATCGGACGGCGAAGTCACAGCTGCGGCCGCAGCCACGCCGACGACGAGAATGCCGATACTGGTCACTACCCGCCACCGGAACCGACGGATGAACGAAGGTGACGCTGCGGTGAGAGATTCGGCGGCCGGAACTCGGCCTTCGACCCGAAGCTCAAGTTCGGATCGGTTGGCGTCGGTCGATGGTGGCGGGGTGGGCGTGGTGATCGGCATCACTCACCGCTTCCCAGCGGGCCACCAGCACCGAAGACTCCCTGGCACTCGGCGATGGCATCGGCGTTGGCCGGATCTTCGGGGTCGAAACTGCCGCCGAAGATAGCCTCGGCGGTGAAACCGTTGCCGAAGGTCGGATCGTCAACATCAACGCCTTGCTCACGCAAGCACTCTGCGAAGGCCAACAGATTGTCCCGGACTTCGGTGAGGTCGCCGTCGCCTGTCGGGAGGAACGATGCTCCTTCAAGCAGCGGCGAGCACACCTCGCCGGCGGCTCTGACGGCCGGGTCGTTTGGGTTGAAGTTCAAGTTTGCTGCTCCACCGGGTGGAATCAGACTCACAGACCCGTCGGCGGCCACGGCCGGATCGGGAAAGTCGATGCCCTCGTCGCGCATACAGCTGGCGAAGGCGAGGGCGAGTTCCTCGTCCGTCGCGTCAGCGCTCATCGAGGCATCGATCTCTGCCTCAACCGTTTCCTCAGAGGTCTCCGTCTCGGCTCCGTCGCCGTCAGCCGTCTCCATCTCGGCTCCATCGCCGTCACTGCTCTCCTCGGCCGGGCCTGACGAATCGGCGCGCTCGACCACGATGGTGGGTGCTGCCGAAACCTCGTCGTCACCTTCCCCACCGCACGCCGTTGCGACGAGGGCAAGCCCGATGAGTAGGAGCAGGGTCTGTTTCATGGTCACATCCGTTTCGCTTCAGGGATCGGGCGGGGGAGTCCGCGCCCGGGACACGGATGGATCGTCCGCCATGGGGCTGAGCTGCCCGTGAGCGAGACCTGAGGATCTGCTTAGGAGCCGGGAGCGACCGAGAAACCGACGCGGGCGCCGCCGGTTGGGTCGTTCTCGGCCCATACCGATCCACCGTGCACGTCTGCCACCTGCTTCACGATCGCGAGGCCAATGCCATTGCCAGGGCGGGAGCGGGCTTTCGGCGAACGGAAGAACCGATCGAACACGTGAGCGAGATCCTCGGGAGGGATCCCGAAACCATCGTCGATGACGGTGATCTGGTGCCGATCGACCTTGATCCGGACGGGGCCATCGGGCGGTCCGTACTTCACGGCGTTGTCGAGCAGGTTCTGCACCGCCCGGCGGATCATTCCCGGGTAGACGACGGCCGCGCTGTCATCGCCGTCGACGGTGATCGGAATACCAGCCGCGATTTCGGTTCGTTCCGCGACCTCCGTCGCGATCGTTGCGAGCCGCCGGAAGTCGGCTTCCTCGTCTGGCGTACCGGCGTCGGTAGCGAGGTCGATCAGATCGCTGACGAGGGCCGTGAGCCGTTCGACGTCCACAACCGCCCCCTCGATGATGGCTCGGTGTTCGTCGGGGAGATCGTTGAGAGAGACGAGGAAGTCGGCCCGCATCCGCAGCGACGTCAACGGGGTGCGCAGTTCATGGCTGGCGTCGGCGACAAGACGCTGCTGTTGCTCGCGTCCGATCTCAAGCGCAGCTGCCATTCGATTGAAAGTGTCAGCGAGTTGTCCGACCTCGTCGTTGCGGGTGACCTCAATCCGAGCTGACGGGGCGCCCGGTTCGGTGAGCCCTTCCGCTGCATCGGTCAAATCTCGTATCGGGGCGGCCAGCCGGCGACCCACGATCCAGCTGCTGCCCCCGACAAGAGCCACCCCTCCCGCACCAAGGCCTGTGAGCCACAGTGCAAGGGCGGCTATCGCCTCCTCCTCGGTGGTGACGTCGGTGTAGAGCTGGACACCGTACGCACCGGCGTCGCTCAGCGGCCCCGTGAGCTCGTCGGGGAATCGCACGGTGTACACCCGGTAGGTCCGATCGTCGACGGACTCGGTTGTGAGGACTGGCTCGCCCGCTCGCAACTCGTCGGTGATCGCCACCGGCAACCCGATCACCTCGCCGGCGAGGTGATCGCCGGCCGCGTCGAAGATCTGTCCGCCGCTGCCCTCAATCCCAAACACGTCGGGTGGGATTACCGGGCTGCGCCCGAACTCGGCCAAGACTCCGGCATCAATGGTGGTCAAGTTGTCGAGGATGGACGACCGAGCGCGAAGGCTGTCATCGGTTGCCTCGCGAATCTCCCGCGCTGCCAGCCACCAGGCCGACGTCGCGATACCTGCGACGATCAGCAGACCGAAAATCCCGAAGACGAACGCAAGGCGGACGCTGAGCTTCACGCTGTTCGGGCGGTGTAGCCGATACCGCGCACGGTGTGAATCAGTCGGTCACCACCGTCGGCTTCGAGCTTGCGACGCAGCTGAGAGATGAACACCTCGAGCGAGTTCGAGGCGTTCTCTTGGTCGTAGCCCCAGACCCGTTGGTAGAGCTGATCGCGCGACAACACCGTCGGAGCGTTAGCAACGAGAAGATGGAGTAGCTCAAACTCGAACTTCGTCAGATCGATCGGCGCGCCGGATCGGGTGACCCGTCGGGTCCCGACATCGATCACGAGGTCGCCGAGTTCGACGCCGGGTGGGATCCGCTCGACCCCGATGCCGTGCCGGCGGGCCAAGGCTCGAACCCGGGCGAGGAGTTCATCAAGGGCGAAGGGCTTGACGAGGTAGTCGTCGGCACCAGCGTCGAGTCCGCCGACGCGGTCGCCGACAGTGTGGCGAGCAGTCAACATGAGGATCGAGCCGGTATGGCCACCGCTGCGTAGCCGTTTGCAGAGTTCAAGCCCGTCGAGGTCTGGCAGCCCAATGTCGACCACTGCGACGGCCGCTGTACGAGTGGACGCTGCTGCGAGTGCTGAACGCGCAGTGGCGTGGGTCGCGACGTCGTAGCCCTCGTGGCCGAGCACGGCCGCAAGCATCTCGCGAACGGATTGGTCGTCCTCAACGACAGTTACGGTCATCGGCGATCCGGACATTGGTACCTCAGGATCATCTCTCACTTTGAGACCAACCTGAGTGCAGGCTGAAGTCTTTCTGAAGTCCCCGACTTCCGTTGGTACCGGAACGGTCTTGACGGACTCGATGATCGGTTCCCCAACCCACTCGTTGTGGAGATCACGACGTTCACCAGGTCAGAGGCCGTTCTCCGGCGCTCTGAGCGAAGCGACCCAATCGCGTTCCTTTCACTCGCGCTGCGGCGTCGTTGCTGCGGGGTGATCAGGTATTGCTGTGGACGATTCCGCCGGCCCTACGGGATGTTGCTGACTCGCATGGGATCGTCGAGAGCGTTGATCACCGGTTCGAGATCGGGTGGGCCGGGTGCGGTGTAGCGCACATTCGGAAACGGCTCAGGACCGGGGCCGCCGGGGTTGTAGAGCGGAAGGTAGTCACCCTGCGCCGGGACCTCGACGAATGTGATGGATCGGGCGGCCGCTTCGTCACCCGCGAGGATGATGTCGATCTGGTTGTCGGCATCTTCCACGTAGCAGTCGTTGTACGTCACCCGTTCGCTCTCAGGTTGGCCGAGTTCGGCTAAGCCGAGGACGCGAAGCGTGCCGCCGGCGACCTCGTAATCGACGTTGACGTCGGTGAGCAGGATTGTTGAGCCGTCCTCGGCGGTGGCGTGGACGCGGAAGTGGTTCTCATAGGCGTCTGGCGTTAGTGACGTGATTCCGGTCGGGGTGTAGCCGCCGGAGGTGAGGAGTCGGATCCGGAAGTCGCCACCGCCGTAGAGCGCGAACTCGTCGTTGGGAAGCAGGGCCCGATCGAGCGGGCCTGCTCCGCCTTCCCCAACAGCCTCGTCGCCGACGTGGTTCAGTTTGGCGCCAACCAGCGCAGGTCCGGTCTCGTATGGACTTCCACCGCCCGTCCACGTCAGACCGACGCCACTCTGCTCGCCGTCGGGGCCGAGGAAGCGCAATGGCGTGCCGTCGTCGATGATCTCAAGGCTCACCGGGTAGACCGCGTCGTTGCCCTCGAGTCGGTTCCCGAAGTCGCCGAACAACACGACGGTGTTCCGCTCATTGAGTTCGTAGTTCGGAAGCATGCCTGCCGCATTCGGAACCACCTGCTCGCCGGTGTTGAGGGTGAACAGGAAGTCTTCCGGGTGAACGGTCGAGGTCAGGACCGGCCAAGTGAACACCACCGGCAGACCATCGTCGTAGTCGGGTTCGTCGTCGGCCACGCCTCGATAGAACATCTCGACGCCCGCTGCGGTTGCTCCGCTCACGATCGGGTCGTCGGCGCATTCGGGCTGGTAGAACGAGCCTCCACCACTCCGGATCGTTTCCAGTTCCTCGTCGGGCCAGCCGATCACCCCGTCGAAGCCCATTCCAGCCGACAGGACCCGGAGCTCATCATCCCAGATGTCCGCTGCGAGAATGCGGTCGTCGTAGAGGGCAGGCGCAACATCATCATCTGACCGCGGCGGGGATGGGTCAGATGATTCTGGGTCTGTCTCGAGCACGGTGTCTTCAGTCCCACCAGCACCTTCCGCCCCTGTCTCGGCTTCTACCCCTGTCTCGGCTTCCGCCCCTGTCTCGGCTTCCGAGGCTGGAGCGGGCTCTGTTGACGTGGTCGACGCGGTTTGGGACGAGTCGTTGGAGCACGCTGCTAGCGACAGCAAGGTCGCGAGCAGGACGACCAACGCTCGAGCGCGGCGTCGAGGCTCCCTCGTCGGAGGGCTGGTCGTTGCCACTCGGCGCGCCCGGGCTGCGATCTCGGTCATCTTCGTTCCTTGCTGACAGGTCGGGGTCCGCGACTCTCGTGGTCGTGCAGATTCTCGAGCTGGGCAGTGAGCCCCTCGGGTTATCCCTGGCCAGACGAACCCGAAGATAGCCACCACATAGGTTGACATGGGCGGAAGTATCCCGGTGAACCGTTGTCCAAAGCTGAGCGGAACCTGAGGTTCTCGTGAGGACCCACCGGGACATTGCAGCACCTGCCAGCACGGTGGAACGGCTGGCGTTCACATCACTTCTGATGGATCTGCGTTCCACGCAAATCGTCGATGCCCGCCTCTCCAGATGGGGCAGCGTTCCGCGGACCGACGCGGGGGAACGTCAGCGGTGATCGAGAGCGTCAGTCGAAGCTCGAACAAGCTCGCCGGCCGGCAGCCCTGCGCTTCGTGCATGCCCTAGGCACACGGACCCGAGTAGCGTCACCGGCACCGCCTTCGACTAGGCGACTGCTCCGCCAGCGTGTGAACAAACCAGCGAAACCGTGTGAACACACCCATCGGGAAAGCGCTGACTTCCACACCACAACAGGCCAGGCGAAATTCTACTAATCCCCTACTCAAAAAACCCCAGGTCAGAGCAGGTATCTCGAGTGTCCTTGTTGGCGCTGGGGTTGCTTCGACAGCCAAAGCATAGGCGACATGGCGAGGCTGTAGGACGGGCCCGACCGGTCAGCGTCCGAACACCTCGAGCACCCGTGCCAGCACTGCCCGCTGCCGCGAGGTCGGCCAGGAGTCCGGGTCGACGCTCGCTGCATCACCGATGGCGTCGACGGTGGCGACGACGACCTCGGCATCGAGTCGCACGTCCTCGGGGGCACACCGGCGCCGCGAGGCGAGGGCGGCGGCCGCAGCCTCCAGCCATGCGTCGGTCGACTCCCGGAACTGGGACCGAAGCACCTCGTTGCGCGACGCCCGGTCGCTGAACACCCGCCAGACGCTCCAGTCACGCCGGGACTCTGCGTCGTGGGGCATGGCGGCGAGCAAGGCGTCGACGATGGAGTCGTCGCGCCGGAGTGCAGCTTCGAATCGAGCCTGCATAGAGCTGTCGACCAGCAGCAGTGCCTCGAGGACCACCTCGTCCTTGTCGCTGAAATAATGGGTGACGGCACCGGTGGTGACGTGGGCCCGAGCAGCGATCCCCTTCATGGTGACGGCCTCGATCCCGTCCTCGGCGATGACGGCGGCAGCGGCCGCAGCGATCGCGGCACGTCGCTCGGCGCGGTCGACGACCTTTGGCATATCACCCTCCCTTGACAGAACAGCGGTTACGTAATAGCGATTATGCCACATCGACGAAGGGGACGCGACGTGACACGAGCCGAACGACCCGACCACGACGTCGTCATCGTGGGCGGCGGCATCGCCGGCCTGACCGCCGCCTACCTGCTCCGCGACCAATCGGTCCTCCTCCTCGAACGAACCGATCGCCTCGGAGGAAAAGTCGAGACCCTCACGATCGGCAACTCCACCATCAACGTCGGCACCCAGTTCTTCAACGAGGAAGACACCACCTTCGTGCGCCTCATCGACGAACTCGGCATCGAACGCACCCCCCATGCCGGCGGCTCCTCGCCCTACGCGCTGCACATGGGCGGAGAACTCCTCGACGAGTTCGGATACCTGCTTCGGCCCCGCAACCTCTTCCACGGGATCCGAATGTTCTCCGCCATGTACCGGGCCTCCCAGAGCTTTGCACTCCCCGCCGACGACCCCCGATGGCGTGCCCTCATGACCATGACACTCGCCGATCTGCAACGCGGTTACCCACCCGCAGTGCTCGGCCCCGTCAACACCTACATGCGCGGCGCATGCGTCGCCAAGCCTGAACGCACCGCCGGCGGGATCGGGGCACTCCTGACATTCGACGTGGTCGCCGACCTCTCCTTCGTCGAGGGCGGCACCCAGCGCATCACCGACGAACTCGCCGACCGCATCGGCGACCGTGCCACCACCGGAGCCGACGTGCGCGAGGTGAGAGACCACGGCGACAGGGTCTCAGTCACCTACCGCACCGACGACACCGAGCACACCGTCACCGCCAGGGCCGTCGTGATGGCCACCCCGCCTTCGGTCGTGACCGCAACCGTTCCCGAACTCCCACCGGCCACCCGGCAGGCCCTCACCTCACTGCGATGGGGACCCATCATCGTCGTCAGCGTTTTCCTCGATCCTGGATTCACCTGGCCCCGTTGGGTGGGGGTCCTCAGCGAGGACGCCATCTTCCCGGGCCTGATCGACGCCACCTTCGACCAGCCCCTCGGTCCCGACGACCCGGTCGTCTACAACTGCTTCGTCTCGGTCCCTCCCGACGAGACCGACCTCATCGCCGAACTGGGAGCCCAGACCGATGAGCAGATCGTCGACCGGGTGCTGGCCGACCTGCGGCGGATACTCGCCGATCACGACGTCGACGCCCACGTCCGCCACACGGTGGTCACCCGCTACATGGACGGCGAGTTGGAACTCTCCCCCGAGTACTACCTGGACGTCCTCCCCCACCTCGAAGCGCCGGTGGGCAACATCCATCTCTGCGGCGACTACACCCACCGCGTCTCGTTCCTGGCCGGCGCCGCCCTCAGCGGGTTTCGGGCAGCCCGCGCTCTCGGCAGCACCCGCGTCCCACCCGAGTCGGACGAGATCGTCTTCCCCCAAGTGCCTCGTTGGGGCCGCATCGGCCTCGCTGCGCTGGCCGTCTCCCTGGTTGCCGTCAGCGTCGGAGCCGGCCTCGGCGGCGCCTTCGGAGTCACAATCGCCATCGTGGCCGCCCTGATCCTCACCCTCACCGCGGTCTGGCCATCCTTGCTGCCTCCCCACCCGACCGTCTACCGAGCCCTGCTCGGCGCCGGCACCACGCTCGCCGGCTTGGCCGCGATCGGCGCGACGATCTGACATGGGGCACGACCACCCCAGCCCGGTCGTCATCATCGGTGGCGGGGTCGCCGGCCTCACCGCCGCCGGTCGACTGCACCGGGCCGGCATCGCCGCAATCGTCGTGGAGGACAGCTGGCTCGAAGGGCCAGCTTCGATCAGCCGACTGCGCAGGTCATGTCAGCGCCACAGCACATGGGAGACTTGATCTTGCCGTGGTCGTTAGGGCACTGCGAGACCTGCACCGTGGAACCGTCGTCACGCGTGAGGACAGCGTTTTCCAACGGGGCATCGCACTGACCGCACGTTGCATTGACGGACATTCCACAACTCGGGCACGAATACGTAGGCATGACGCTCCTCTCTGGACCAACGGACCGGCAGGCTAGCGCACGCTGGCTCGCGGAGGCGCACTAGCGTCACCGCATGACAGCTCGACGGTTTCTGATCACCGGCGCGTCTCGTGGGATCGGCCACGCAACCGCCGTTCGTATGGCGGCCAACGGCCACACGCCGGTGGGGCTGGCCCGCACGGCACCCGACGATTTCCCCGGGGACTTCTTCACCGTCGATCTCGCCGACCCGGAGGCCACCATTGATGCCCTCCACAACGTGCTGGCGAGCGGCCCGATCGACGGTGTGCTCAACAACGTCGGCATCGTCAACCCCCAAGCACTCGGTGACATCACCCTCGACCAGTGGGACGCCGTCCAAGACATCACCGTCCGCACGGCGATCCAAGCGGTACAGCGCGCGCTGCCGGGAATGAAAGACCGCGGCTGGGGGCGCATCGTCAACATCTCGAGTCTCGTATCACTCGGCGGGGTGGCTGGGCGCTCGGCGTACGGGGCGGCCAAAGCATCACTCGAGCACCTGACCCGCACATGGGCGTTCGAGCTCGCCCCATCCGGGATCACCGTCAACGATGTCGCCCCCGGACCGGTCAGCACCGAGCTGTTTCGTCAGAACAATCCACCGGGGTCGGCAGGCGAAGCTCGCTATCTTGCGATGATCCCGATGGGCACACTCGGCACGGTGGACGACGTCTCGGCGGCGGTGTGCTTTCTGATGTCTGACGATGCTGGCTGGATCACGGGCCAGACGCTCCGGGTCGATGGTGGAGCATCGATCGGCAGTTCGAGCCTTCTCTAGATCAACGTCAGTGCACAGTGGAACTCGGCGCAGCGATGGGTGTTGCGCTTCTCGATCTCAGGCCAGCGCATGGTCGAGAGCTGCGCTGGCGATCTCGCGAATGTCGACGTCGTAGCTGTTGAACGGAGGGAGGTCGAGCGGGTCGACACCGTAGATCGCATGGAGCCAGACGAGTGTTCCAGCGTCTTTCGCAAGCGTGCCGGCGTGTCCTTTCTCGTCGGTGAAGACCGAGTCGGTTCGGGGGCCGATCAGATTGGTCACATCGCTGAGAAGACCTTGCTCGAAAAGCGCACGGACCCCGAACACGGCTGCACCGTGGTAGAAGGCGAACACCTCGGCTCCGAGTTCGCTGCTGACGCGTTCCGCCAACTGCTGGTAGAGCGGCCAGACTGCGTCGATGACGGCACGATGGTCATCGACCGACGCATAGCTGCTGGGAAAGTCGAGCCAGGGCATCGCCAGGCCGATTTGGGTCTCCGGGTTCTGTTCGAGTGCGTACGCCGAAATGTCGAAGATCGCTTGATCACTCTGGCCCGCCGAGTCCTTGAACTCTTGCGAGCAACAGATCATGACCACGACGTCGACAGTGCCCGTATCGAGACGCTCCTTGATCAAGGCCTGTTGTTCGGGTGCTTCCCACATCGCCTGCGGAGCGCCGCCTTCGCCCCCTTTGAAAATGATGTGCTGCTCGTGTCCATCGATACCGGCGAGTCCGGTGACGGACTCGAGATTCGCTGCAAACGGGCGCCCAAAGCTGTGGCCGATGTACAACACTTCGAGACCTTCGATCCCACCCGCTTCGTCCTCGACCGGACTCGTGATGGTTGTCGTCGACACAGCGATGGTGGTGGTCGACACCTGCGTTGTGGTGGTGGTCGACCCTGGGACGGTGGTCGTCGACACCGCTGCGTTCGCAGAGATGGTTGTGGCCTGCACCGTCGTCGTCGGCAGCGTGTCGGTCGCAGCGGGTTGCTCGACCTGCATCGTGGTGGTCGTCGACACCGCTGCGTTCGCAGAGGTGGTTGTGGCCTGCAACGTCGTCGTTGCCAGTGCGTCCGTCGACGTTGTCGTCCGAGCGCACGACGTCAGCACCACGACTGCGGTCACAACGGCAAGCACGGTTCTGGGTGTCATCCGCTCCGGAAATCCTTCGTTCGTGGTCTGTCTTCGCCTTTGCACACCGCTGCGCAGTCTTGCCACGTGATGTGAGGAGACAGTGAAGAAGTCGTTATGCAAGTTCCGACAACGAACCGGCGATCGCGCGCCGCAAGAACCGGTCGATCACCACTGACCGGACACCCCATCTCGTCTGCGTCTACTGCGTCGCCACTCGGCGAACGGGGCTCAGAACAGACGCCGAGTCATCATGCGGCCAAGAACCGTGGTGTTCGTGGCAGCCATCCGTTCCTGAACCGCAGGGTCTGCGAAGTTCGCCGCAGAGGCCGCGAGCAGCGCATCCATCGAGTCTGCCCAGGTGACGACGACACCGCTGAACGGTGATGGCCCTCCGGCAATGACCTGCATCGCCGCCATGCCGGCTGCCCCCGCTTCGAGGTGACCCCAACTGAGGGCCATGTTCGACTGGGTGGTCTCGTCGCTTTGGGGTGGCCCGGCCAGGTACAGGATCGTGCCATGGCTCGCATCACGAGACCCGAACTCTGCCTGCCGGCGCATCAACGTCCGTCGCTCGACCTGCACCCCGGTGTCCGCCAGCAGCTTCAAGAGATCACTGTCGGCGTAGATGGCTGCATTCAATGCCATTGCTGCGTCGGCGGAATCGGTCTCGAACGCGACCAAGACCTGTCCGGCCATTTCGCCACCCATGACGACCTGATTGGCCATCACAGACATCGCGCCGAGCGAACGGAGGCGTTCACCGGCCCATCCTGCGCCAGCCTCGGCAAAGTGATCCGGATTCGCCATAGTGGTGGCGACTGAATAGATGAATGACATGTTGTCCCCCAGCTGTGTGAGCTTTCTCGGCATTGCTGCCTGACAGAACTGAACCACAGTTCTGTGGTTCAGCGCCAGGGGTCGTCGTCGACAGGACCGCCAGCGTTGGGCACATTGGTGTCGCTCGTGAGTACACCGCCACAGCAGACACTCCACCGGCGAAGACCGGTCGCGTGGCGACCTAGTCTTGGCCCGTGAGCAACGACGCATCGTTTCCGGACTTCGTGTGGTCGATCGGCGAGGAGGGATCCGACCCGATCGTCATGCGCCAGGGCGAGCGGTACCGCCAGGATCAGTTCGCAGCGTCCGGGCACGACCGCCACATGGCCGAGGATCTTGCCGCCATTGCCGATCTTGGCGTTCAGATCGTCCGATACGGCACGCCGTGGCGGATCGCTGAACCGCAACCTGGTATCTACGACTGGTCTCGGTGGGATCAGGCGTTCGCCGCCTGTCAGGACGCCAGGCTCGAGCCAATCGTCGAATTTCTTCACTTCGGGCTTCCCGACCACTGCAACGGCTTTGTCGAACGAGCGTGGGTTGATCGTTTCGTCGACTACGTCGGTGCCTTTCTCGAGCGGTACGACTCACCCCGGTGGTTCACGCCGGTCAACGAACCCGGTATCACAGCCCGGTTGTCCGCCCGGTTCGGCGTCTGGAACGACATGGTCGCCACGCCCGAGGGTCACGCGCAGGCGCTGGCCAACGTCGTGCAGGCCAACCTCGAAGCCGTCGAACTGATCCGATCCGACCGGGAAGGATGGTGGATCGGATCCGAAGGGTTCGACGTACCTGTCACCGTGGCGACCTCGCCTGAGAGCGAAGCAGAAGCTCAGCGCCAGCGAGCGCTCGGGTGGCTTGTGTGGGATCTCCACTTCGGGATCGAGCCGGGGGTTCCCGGCTACTTCGATCATGTCGAACCCACCCAACTCGACCGAATTCGATCCCTCACCCCTACCGATCGACTGGTCGCCGGTCTCGACATCTACCCGATCTCGATCACGCCGATTGGGGGTGAACGTCCCGACTGGACACCGGCCGATCTGGTCCGACTCGCCACCGACGAGATCGAACGGTGGCACGACCGCTACGCCCAGCCCTTCTGGATCGCAGAGACCTCCAACCTGACCCTTCCCCTCGACGAGCAGATTCCGTGGCTCGACGAGTTCACACAGGCCCTCGGGCGACTCCGAGCGAAGGGGCGACCCGCCCGCGGGTTGTGCTGGTACAGCCGAGGTGACCAGTTCGACTGGCAGACCGCGTTGATCGAACCGGTCGGTGCCGTCACCGAAGTCGGACTGTTCGACGCCGACCGGCACGCACGACCGGTCGCAGCCCTCTTCCGAGAACTCGCAGCTGCCGGTCCACCGCAGTGAGCGTGCGATCGAACTCGACGGTTGGTTGTCGAGTTCGATCGATCATGCCGAGCCTCGGCGCTCCGGGTCAGGTCGTCGCTAGCTCGTTCATCGTCGTTGCCAAGTCGACGTCGAGTTGGCTGACGCCCCCGACGTCGTGCGTCTCCAGCGCCACCCCCACCCTGTTGTAGAGGTTCGACCACTCGGGATGGTGATTGAGTCGTTCGACGTGGATCGCCGACCGGATCATGAAACCGATCGCCTCGACGAAGTTCGGAAAGACGAACTCCCGCCGCAACATCCCGTCCCGGTACTCCCACCCGTCGAGGTCCTGTAGGCATGCATCGATCTCATTGGCGTCGAGCGCTCGCAGGTTCTCGGCCATCAGGGCCTCCTTCGTGGTGACGGCCGACCGGTTTCGGCAACAGCTGCGTCCGTGGTGTCGACCTTACTGCCGGCGTCCGTACCGGCTGTACGGAAGCCGACGATTCGGCCATGGCCCTTCGCAGGAGTGGAGCTCAACAGCCAGACTGTGCCGGTGAGCGAACTTCCGATTCTCGACATGACATCGTTCCGCAACGACCCCGACGGACCTGGGGCTGCTCGATTCGTCTCCGACATCCTCGCTGCTGCCCACGGGCCAGGGTTCGCCTACCTGTACGGTCACGGGGTCGACCCCACGCTCGACGACAGCATCTTCGCCTCAGCACGCGCCTTCTTTGCACTACCGGCCAACGAACGAGAGGCGATCGCGATCGAACGATCCGCCGCCTTTCGCGGCTACACAATGCTCGGCACCGAGCTCACCAACGGGCAAGCCGACTGGCGGGAGCAGATCGACTTTGGCCCGGAGCAGGAGGCGCCACCCGCCGATGCCTTGCCGGCGTGGCGCCGCCTCCGCGGACCGAACCAGTGGCCTGCCTCGCTGCCATCGATGCGCCCGGCTGTGCTCGAGTGGATAGAGGCGATGACCGGCGTCGGTCTCGCCGCGCTGCGAGCACTCGCCACCGGGCTCGGACTCGACCCTCACCATTGGGACACCGACTTCGTCCCCGACGCCGATGTGCATCTCAAGATCATCCGCTACCCGGCACCCGCACCCGGCACGACAGATCAAGGCGTTGGTCTGCACACCGACAGCGGGCTGCTCACGTTCATCCTCCAAGACCATGTCGGAGGCCTCCAGGTGCAACTCGGCGACCGTTTGGTCGATGCACCTCACGTCGACGGGGCCTACCTGATGAATCTCGGCGAGACCCTCGAGACCGCCACCGACGGGTACTTGCGAGCGACCCCACATCGAGTCGTGAGCCCACCGACCGATCAGGACCGAGTCTCGATTGCGTACTTCTTCAACCCGCGGTTCGACACGCCGTTCGAGTCGGTCGACCTTCCCGCTGCACTCGCCGCAGCGGCGCCCGGTGCTGATCATGGTGGCGTCGGCCTGTCGGCGTATGGCGAGAACAACCTCAGGATCCGGCTTCGAAGCCACCCAGACGTGGCGCAACGTCACTACGCCGACTGCACCTGAACCGGGGGTAGACCCGTGCTCAGATGATGATCTCCACGACGGCGATGAGCGTCCACACCCAACCGGCTACGGCGGCCACGACGAGCACCGCAGCGAAGACACGGTCCTTGGGCGTGGCATCAATCCGCTGGCGCTCGGGCCGCGCCGTTCGACCGGCGATCAGGAACGGGACGATCACAGCTCCGGGCCCGGACAGGATCAACGGGAGGAGCGGCAGGAGGCCGCAGATTCCTCGAACCGAGAATGTGGGCTTCGGCCACCACTGCACCCACCGATCAGCCAAGACGCACGTGGTCGTTCCCAACAGCATGATCAGGCCCACTGCGAAACCGACTGCAAGCCAGAGCGGACCGAGGATCTCGAAATCGATGCTGTTGGGGGCGAGAAGGTCGAGTGGTCTGGCCAACACGCCGGCACCGATACCGGCCCCGAGCAAGCCGGCCGTAACCGATCTCGCCGGCAACCAAGCCCTCAACAGATACAGCCCGGTGGCGCCCAGCAGACCGATACCGGCCCCGAAAAGGACGAAAAACATCGAGCCCCCGATCGTCACCCGACCGACGACCTCGCCCGCTTCGGTGAGTCTTCCCTGTGCGGAGTATCCCGAGGTGGCACCGACCACTCGCATGAAAAAGCGACCACCGACACCAGCGATCAGCAACCCGGCCACGAATCCGGCGGCGAGTGTCGCCGACAGGCGTCGAGTCGCTTCGGCAATCCTGGTTCGAAGAGCCTCGCCTGAAGCACCCGACGGAATCCACTCGAGCATCGAGTGCCACACCACGATGGTGGCGCACAGCCCCAGCGCCCCAACCCCCAACACGCCGATCACGAGCGAGGCCGGTGTCATGAGACCTCCGAATCACGTCGTGCTCGTGCGAGCAACGAACGACGCGGCAGACCCTTCACAGCGTATCTTGCGGGACCGACGAGCATCTGGGCAAGAGTGGGGATCATGAAAATCGGTGTGCAACTTCCGGAAGTCGAGTGGGAGGTTCCGTTTCCCGAGTATCTGGCGATGGCCCAGACCGCAGAGGCGGTGGGGTTCAACTCGCTTTGGGTCGGGGATCACCTGCTCTACGACCTGCCTGCGGGGGCTCGAGGTCCGTGGGAAGCATGGACCACACTGGCGGCGATTGCGGCCGTCACCGAGCAGATCGAGATCGGGCCACTGGTCGCCAGCACCAGCTTTCACGCGCCCCCGATGCTCGCCAAACAAGCTGCGACGGTCGATGCCATCTCACAGGGTCGACTCATTCTCGGCCTTGGCGCAGGCTGGAACCGCCGGGAATACGACGCGTTCGGGTTCGCCTTCGACCGGAGGGTCAGCAGATTCGAGGAGGCATTCACCATCATTCGCTCACTGCTTCGAGACGGGGCGATCGATTTCCACGGCACGTACTACGACGCAGAGCGATGTGTACTGCATCCCCGATCGCCTCGCCCCGCCGGCCCGCCGTTGATGGTCGGCTCGATCGGGCCCCGGATGCTGGGCATCACCCTCCCCCATGTGGAGGCGTGGAATGTGTGGTGGTCCGACTACGGCAACACACCGGAGGGTTTCGCAGCGCAGAAATCCGTGGTCGACGACATCGCCTCGTCGGTCGGTCGCGATCCAGCCACCCTCGACGCCACCTGTGCAGTTCTGGTGCAACTCGACGGCGGTGGCGGCCGCCAGATGGGCGACTACGGGGCCGGCGAAGCCGTCGAGCCAATCACCGGATCACCCGCAGCGATCGCCGAACAACTGGCGAGGTTCGGTGACGCCGGCGCCAGCCACGTTCAACTCGTCGTCGACCCGATCACCCGCAGCTCGATCGAATGGCTCGGCGACGTGCTCCCCTTGGTTCGTAGTTGAGCATCCCTGACAGTACGGAGTCTCTCCTCTCCGCATGACGTGACAGCCGATGATGACGCCCCGTCACTTCTGCCGTACCCCCGCCTTCCATACGTGGGTCACCCGGTCGGCGTCACCCCACACCGATCGATCATCCAGCGGGTTCGCATCGAGCGCGATCACGTCGGCGTCATAACCCGCGACGAGCTGGCCACTGGTGGGAGCCTGCGGACCGAGGGTCTCGGGAGCGGTGGCCGTCATCGCCTCGATCGCCTCGAGATCGGTCATACCCGCATTGATCAGATGGACGATCTCCATGCTGTTCGAGCCGTACATCTGACCCGACACGAAGATGTCGCACCCTGCTGCGATCTTGACTCCCGCCGCAATCGCAATCTTCATCGCCTGCTCGTGTGCACCTGCGATCATCAAGCCCTTCTCGTAGGCGTAGCGAGGAAGCATGTCGGCCTGGCTGAGCAGCGTGTCGATCACGTAGCGAGTCGGTACGAACATCGTCCCAGCCGCAACCATCGCCTCCGCCGCTTCTTCGTCGATGAAACTGCCGTGTTCGATCGTGTGACAGCCGTTGCGGATAGCGGCCATGATTCCCGGCTTGCCATGACAGTGCGCAGCGACGACGCGTTCCGCGCGACCCGCTTCGTCGACGATGGCCCGCATTTCCTCGTCCGAGAACTGCTGGTGGATCGGGTGATCGATTTCGCTCATCACACCGCCCGACGCACAGATTTTGATCAGCCGGGCATTCATTCGCAGGTTGGTTCGCACCGCCTTGAGCACCTCGGGCACGCCGTCACAGAGGATCGAGAACGTGTGGTTGCACGTGATCTCGTGGACGAAGTCGAGCGGCAGGCTGTGAATGTCGCCGTGGCCACCGGTGGTGGACAGAATCCGGCCGGCGCCGTAGATGTTCGGTCCAGTGACCCGGCCCTCGTCGATCGCCTGGGCGAGCCGGATGCCGATCCCACCCACTTCACGCACACTCGTGACACCGGCGTTGATGCACTGCCGGGCATCGTCAACCGCTCGTGCCGACGCAGCGACGAGGTCGGCCGCTGCCATCGCTTCGAGATCGGCCGCCGGAAGACCGACGAAGTGGGCGTGGCAGTCCCACAGCCCTGGCATGACGGTGGCAACCTCCACCACCTCCTCCTCATCGTCGGAGTGCCCGGGAGCATCGGCGGTCGGCCCGGCGTAGACGATCTCGCCAAACGCCATGATGACGGTGCCACCGTCGACCGGATCACCCCTTCCGGGAAGAAGGGTGTCAGCGACGATACGAATGCTCATGGCGCAAGTCTCGTGCCGTCGACCCGACATCGCCAGTCTCGATGGCTAGCCAACCGCACCCCACCCGCCGCCGCCCGGCGTATGAAGTTCGATGCGGTCGCCAGCTTCGACGGTGGTCCGGTCGACTCCACCCAGCTCATCGATCGAACCATCGGCCCGCAGCACTCGGTTGATGCCGATCGCACCCGGTTCACCGCCGGCCATTCCGTAGGGAGGGACGCGACGGTGGCTCGACAGGAGGTTGACCTCCATCGGCTCCTCGAAGCGCAGACGACGCACCACGCCGTCTCCACCCCGGTGAACACCGGCCCCACCCGAACCGCTGCGCAGATGGAAGGTCTCCAGATGAACAGGAAGTCGCCACTCGAGAATTTCGGGATCGGTGAGGCGTGAGTTCGTCATGTGCGTGTGCACCCCACCGCAACCGTCACGGTTGGGGGTGGCCCCCGCGCCGCCACAGATCGTCTCGTAGTACTGGTGACGATCGTTGCCGAAGATGAAGTTGTTCATGGTTCCCTGCGCTGCACCCATGACCCCGAGCGCGCCGAACAAGGCGTCGACCACGAGTTGGCTCGTCTCCACGTTCCCGGCGATCACCGCAGCGGGGTACGACGGGTTGATCATCGACTCGTCGGGAAGCACCACCTCGAGCGGTTCCATGCACCCGGCATTGAGCGGGATGTCGTCGTCGACAAGGCAACGGAAGACGTACAGAACGGCGGCGTGAGCGATGGCCGACGGCGCATTGAAGTTGCCCGGATGCGTCGGACTCGTTCCGGTGAAATCGATGCGGGCCGACCGGTCGTCATGGTCGACGATGATGGCAACGCTGACCTGGTGGCCGTCGTCTGTTTCGTAGGTGAACGACGAGTCGCTCAGCGCATCGATCACCCGCCGGACCGACTCTTCGGCGTTGTCTTTCACATGACCCATATAGGCATGGACCACATCGAGGCCGAAGTGATCGATGACCCGGCGCAGTTCGGCGGTTCCCTTCTCACAGGCAGCCACCTGCGCCTCGAGATCGGCGATGTTTTGCGAAGGGTTGCGCGCCGGGTATGGGCCACCGGTGAGCAATGCCTCGATTTCGGTACGGAGGAAGCGATCGTTGCGAACCAGGACGACGTTGTCGAGCAACACACCTTCCTGCTCGACCGACGTCGAGTCGGCCGGCGCCGATCCGGGGACCGTGCCACCGATGTCGGCATGATGGCCCCGAGAAGCGACGAAGAAGATCACCCGCGATCCGGCGTCGCCATCGCTCGTCGTGTCGAACACCGGTTTGATGACGGTGATGTCGGGGAGATGTGTACCGCCGTTGTACGGCGCGTTCATGACGTAGACGGTTCCGGGCTCCATCACCGGGTTCTGCCGAATGATCGACCGGATCGATTCACTCATCGACCCGAGGTGCACCGGCATGTGCGGCGCGTTTGCAATGAGGTCGCCGTCGGGATCAAAGACCGCACACGAGAAATCGAGTCGTTCTTTGATGTTGACCGACGCCGCCGTGTTCTCCAGCACCACACCCATCTGCTCTGCGATGTTCATGAAGAGATTGTTGAAGATCTCGAGCTGGACAGGATCGACCGAGGTCCCGATGGCGGTTGTGGTCGGCAGCGGCACCACCCGTTCGAGCACGAGATCCCCAGTGGCCGTGGCACGCGCCGCCCAACCCGGTTCGACCACCGTCGTCGCTGTCGCTTCGATGATCACCGCTGGCCCATCGACCACGGCACCGGCGCCGAGCGACTCCCGTTCGACGAACGTGGCGGGTCCGGTGACGCCGGCCATCGTTGCGTCGTGTTCGAACCTCGGGCGGCTCGGGTCGACCCGCACGAGGTCGTGATCGATGTTCACATCGGATGCACCGACGGTCTCGACCTGCAACGCCTCGATGACGAGATCCTTGTCGGGCGACGTGAAGCCGAACCGCCCACGATGGACCTCCTCGAAGCGAGCCACGACCTCAGGAAGCGTCCCTGCATCGACGGTGAGTGCGGTGTCGGATCCGTAGTAGCGAAGCGACAGTCGCCGGTGGGACGAGATGAGGTCGGGGCCGACCCCCTGGGCTGCGACGGCGGTGGCCCCCTCAGACTCGAGTCGCTCCCAATGGTCGACGAGTCCGGCGAGACTGCTGTCGTCGAGCACTGCCTCGACCGCTGCATCGGTCACGTGGCGAATATCGGCCAAGCCGATCCCGAGTGCCGAAAGCACACCGGCGTGGGGATGGATGTGCACGCGCTCCACCCCGAGTTGATCGGCGACCAGACAGGCATGCTGGCCGCCGGCGCCGCCGAAACACACCAGCGTGTACGACGTGACGTCATAGCCGCGTTGCACCGAAATCTTCTTGATGGCGTTGGCCATGTTGTCCACCGCAATCGCCAAGAAGCCTTCGGCCGCCGCCACCACCGACGTCTCCCGCCCCGACACAGCCGAAATCTCCGCCGCCATCGCCTCGAACCGGATCTCGACCGCCCCGACATCGAGCGGTTGATCACCGTCAGGACCGAAGACGTGGGGGAAATACTCGGGCCGGAGCTTGCCGAGTAAGACATTGCAGTCGGTGATCGTGAGCGGGCCACCGTTGCCGTAGGCCGCAGGACCCGGATCGGCACCGGCCGAATCGGGCCCGACCCGCATCCGGGCGCCGTCGAAGTGCAAGATCGATCCGCCACCTGCGGCGACGGTGTGGATGTCGATCATCGGTGCTCGGACCCGCACGCCGGCGATCTGCGTTTCGTGGGTGCGTTCCAACACTCCGGCGTGGTGCGAGACATCGGTCGACGTGCCACCCATGTCGAACCCGAGCAGCCGATCGAACCCGGCTGCCTCGGCGGTTCGGACCATGCCGACCACCCCACCCGCCGGGCCCGACAGCAGCGCGTCTTTGCCCTGGAAACGATGCGCATCGGTGAGGCCACCGTTGGATTGCATGAACATGAGGCGGGGTCCGACCCCATCGGTCCGCAGTCGGCTGTCGACCTGATCGACATAGCGACGCAGGATCGGCGACAGGTATGCATCGACCACCGTCGTGTCGCCTCGGCTGACGAGTTTCATCAGCGGGCTGACTTCGTGGCTGACCGACACCTGCCCGAACCCCAAATCATCTGCAATCGCTGCAACCAGGGCTTCGTGATCGGTGTGGCGATACCCGTGCATCAGGCAGATCGCCACCGCATCGAACCCGGCCGATCGGGCCACGGCAAGGTCGGCCCGTACCGCATCGACGTCCAGTGGTGTGATCACCGTGCCGTGCGCGTCGATGCGTTCGTCGACCTCGATCACCCGCTCGTACAGCATCTCGGGCAACACGATGTCGAGCGCAAAGAGGTCGGGGCGAGCCTGGTAGCCCAGACGAAGCGAGTCGGCGAAACCACGAGTGGTCACGAAGACCGTCGGCTCACCTTCGCGCTCGAGCAACGCATTGGTGGCGACGGTGGTTCCCATCTTCACCGAGTCGATCTGATCCGTCGGAAGAGGAGCGTCGGCATCGATACCGAGCAGATCGCGGATCGCCTGAATCGCTGCATCGTCGTAGCGGCGCGGATGTTCCGACAGCAGCTTGTGGGTGACCGTTCGGCCGTCGGGTCGGCGTGCGACCACGTCGGTGAACGTGCCGCCCCGATCGATCCAGAACTGCCAGCCGGGGGTCGAGGTCGTCGCTTCGGGTCGACCCTGCGTGTCAGTGCTCACGAGTGAGTTGCCCCATCCCCTCGAGTCGGTCGTCGATACCGGCGAGACGCAGGCAGTGCCACAGCATTGCTTGGTTGCTGGTGACGACCGGTTTGTCGACCACCGCCTCGATCTCGTCGATCACCTCCACCGACCGCAACGCACCACAACTCACGAAGACAGCCTCGGCGTCGGGGGTGTCGACACTGATGGCGAAGTCGCGGAGATAGTTCGGCGTGACGCGCACCATCTCGGAATCGAGGGTGAGGTTGAGCCCGTCGAGTCGAACGATGTCGAAGCCTCGGGCCGCGAAGTAGTCGGCTTCGATGCGATTCACCTCGTCGAGGTACGGCGTCGCCACCGCCACCCGTCGGACCCCGAGTGCTTCGAATGCGGCGAAGACGCCCGACACGAGTGTGGTGGCGTGCCGGGCGTTGGACCCGCGTCGGAGCTCAGCGACCACAGCGTCCTCCCCCATCACGACCGATCCCGACGTGCAGGCGTAGCAGATGACATCGAGGTCGGCGTTCGGCGCCAAGACCTCGGCCGCCGGTGCCAACGAATCGTGCATCGCAGCCAGCGTGCCCGCGGTGATCTCGTCAGGATTGTTCGCCCGACTGAAATGGACACCCACCCCCTCGGGCACCAGACGCATCATCTCGGACTCGATGGTCTGCTCGCTCGCCAACAGCACGAAGCCCAATTTCGCCCGGTCGAACCGACCAAGATCGAACTCGATGCCTGCCCGTGGACTCACCGCACCACCAACTCGAGCGACGATCGACTGAGCCGCTCCACGCCGGTCTCGGTGACAAGGATCGAGTGACCGAGCGTCATTGCGTGATGCGCTGCGGTGTCGAGGACGATCATGTGCAGGAAGTAGACCTGATTCGGTCCGAAGGTCAGCGGATTGCCGTGATAGAGCATCGGCCAGTCGACCCAGATCGGGGCGTAGACCGCACCCATGCCATAGCCGCAGGCGTTCAAACGAACGCCTGCGTAGCCGGCTTCGTCGAGCACCTCGGCATGGGCATCGAACACCGCCCCCATCGTGACTCCCGGCTCGATGGCCGCTTCGCAGGCCGTCAAGGCCGCTTCGCAGGCGGCGTGCATCGCAACCTGTTGAGGCGGGGGTTCGCCGATCAGGATGGTGCGCATCATCGCCGCGTGATAGCGCCGTTGGACGCCGCACCACTCGAGGGTGAGCTGGTCCTGCGTATCGAGGGTCCGCCGACCCGCCGTGTACCGGACCATGAGCGCACCGGCACCCGAACCGATGATGATCTCGTTGCCTGCGTAATCGCCACCCCCGCGAAAGACCGCACCCTGCATGTCGGCGAGGATGTCTCCTTCGAACGCACCGGCCGCAGCTCCTGCCACCGCCGCATCCCACGCGTCATCGGCGAGTTCGGCAGCCCGACGGTGATACTCGATCTCCCGTGCACTCTTCGTTCGTCGGAGTTCCTGGATCACGTCCGACTCGTCCTGCCAGTTCACGAATCCGTCGAGTTGCGCTTCGAGCAGCAGCCAGTCGGCCGCCTTGAGTCCGTAGCTGTCGAGCTCGACCCCGACGCGACCACCTTCCAGCCCGAGATCAGCCAACAGCGAGCGCAGGTCGGCCGCCGGATTCATTCCCTCGACATCGGTCCAGATGCGGACGTCGTCGACATTGGAGGTGTACTCGGCCGTCCATCGATCGGGAGCTCGGGTCAAGAGCACGACGCGTCCGTCACCGGTGGCGACCATGCACTGGAATGCCGCAAAACCGAACGTGTCGTATCCGGTCAACCAGTACATCGATTCCTGCTTGAAGAGCAGCAACCCATCGAGTTCACGGTCTGCGATCGCCGTCACGGTGCGTGCCCGGCGGCTCGCCATCTCTTCGGGGCTGAAGTGGATCGGCATGGCGATCAGTCGGCCCGGTGGAACGGCCGGTCACCGGCAACCGTCACCCGGCGCAGGATGCGCCGATGCGGGAAATAGTCGCTCGCCGCATAGTGCTGCACGGCGCGGTTGTCCCAGAACGCAATCGATCCTTCCTGCCACGAGAACCGACAGCCGTACTCGGGCCGGGCATGTTGGGCGAGCAGCGTTTTCGAAAGCCGCATCGACTCCTGTGCATCGATCGGTTCTGCGGTGCGACGGTCGACCAGGTGATCCTGGTGCATGAACCCTCCATGGAGATAGAGCGCCTGCTTTCCCGTCTCGGGGTGGGTCCGAACAAGCGGATGCGTCACACCGAACGGGATGTCGGCCTTGAGGGCCGCCACGACGTCATCGGGAAAGGGGGCTCCGTCGCGACCGCGCAGGAAGATCCGGTAGTCGTTGACCGTATCGAGATGTTCGATCCGCTCACGGACATCGGCCGGCAGTCCCAGCAACGCTGCGTGGCTGTCGGCGAACAGGGTGTCACCCCCGTACGGCGGGGCCGTGATCATCTGCGCGATCGACCCCAACGATGGTCGCTCCATCCACGTGACGTCGGTGTGCCAGCCGTTCTCGGTGCCGGGGCTGCGATCACCATGGATGATCTCGAGAATGAACGGATCGTTCCCGGGCTTGCCGAACGGAAACGCATCGAGGTCACCGAAGCACCGACCGAACGTTGTCTGCTGCGCCTCGCTGAGGTGTTGATCGCGAAAGAAGATCACCTTTCGCTCGAGAAGCGCCGACCGGATCACCGCCACCAGTTCGGGGTTGGGCAGCGCTCGAAGATCCACCCCGTGCAGCACCGATCCGAGGGTGAGGCCCACATGCTCGAACGTGATGCCATGACCAGCAGCACGCGCCTCGAGTTCGGCCGAGATCGGCCGCTCGCCCATCGCTTCGTATTCCCGCGCCACACCGAGGGCGGTGCGGTCGAATGTCGGCAGCATCTGCTCGAGTGGTGGCGCATCACCGGTCGGCGGCGCGTAGTCGTACATGTGCCGTTCGAACAGTGCCGCCGCATGCGCAATCGCAGCCTCGTTGTACCGAACCTGCAACTCCGTCGACCCGAGTGTCATGAGGCAGATCATCGCGCCGTCGCACGCCGGAGAACAGTTCCACGCCGTGACAGTCGGCAGCCGGCTGCGACACCTATCGCTGGATCCCGCGGGTTGCGAGACCCGCAGCACCGAACCACAGCACCGCTGCGATTGCGAGAACGAGCCGTACCGACGTGGCCTGGGCGAGTGCACCGAGCGCCATGCCACCGACGAGCTCCCCGATGGCGGTGACCTGCCCCATCAACGAATGGACCGTTGCTCGGACCTCACTGGGAGCGTCACGGTTGGCCCACCCTTCCAGCACCGGCCACAACGCTTCCCGAGTGCTGTCTTGCAGCATCAACCCCACCCCGATAAAGACGAGCATCGTCGTCGACATCGTGATCGTGGCGCCGATGGCGGCCACGAGCAGCAGCAACGAGGCGAGACGGGCGACACCGGAACCGGTCTCGAGGGCACGGGCAGCCAGCGCATTGACCCCAAGGCCGGCAACAGCAAGCACCAAAAAGAGGACACCGAGTCCGATCAACGAATCGTCCCCCCACCCCCCGTTGTCGAGGAAGAACTTGTGGCCGAGTCGGTCGAAGGCCTCCGAGCCCATGTCGAGGACGAGGATCACACCGACGAGCACCCGCAGACGCGGCCGAGATACCACCACGCTCAGACCGGCGCGAAGCGTCTCGCGGAAGCCTCGCTCCTGCTCACGGCCGGGGGTGAAGTGATCTTCCCGCATCACCAGGCGCAGGTACCCACCCATTCCGATCGCAACCACGCCAAGCAGCACGGCAACCGTGCGCACCGAGGTAACCGTGCCGACCAGCATCGTGGCCGAGAGCGAGCCCAGCGCCACCAGAATGCCGAACCGATGTTTGCGCACGAGCAGTCGCTCGATCTCTGCGTCATCACCTCGGCCCATTCCCTTCAGCTCGTCGGTGACCCACGCCGTGTCGGCGCCGCTGCGAAAGGTCCACCCCACCCCGAACAACGCCTGGGCCGGCAGGATCACCCAGTAGTTGAAGCTCACAACCGCCCAGATGTAGGCCACTCCCATCAGCACCTGTGCAATCAGGATCGACCGCCGACGACTGACCAGATCGGCGACCACCCCGGTCGGCGTTTCCGAGATCAGCACCGACAGCTCGAGCACCGCCCCCATCGCAACGAGTTGCAACGGACTGAGTTCCAAGATGACGATCCACCACACCGACGCCGCCAGCCAGAACCCCCATTCGAGCCCCTCGACGGTGCCCATGACCCGGACATAGACCCGTGCAGGGTCCGAGACACGCCGCGACATTCGGGCACGCTAACCCTCCGGACTCCACCTCGTGGGAGGATTCGCCCATGGCCCGCATCCTCATCACCGGCAGCAACAGCGGCTTCGGCCGGCTTGCTGCGCTCAGCCTTGCCCGCAGCGGTCACGACGTCATCGCCACAATGCGCAACCCGGCCAACGCCATCGCACTGCACTCCGAGGCAGACGGCCTCTCGATCGAGGTTCGTGCCCTCGACGTGTGCGACGCTGCCTCGGTCGATGCTGCACTCCATGACGCCATGACGATCGACGTCGTGGTGAACAACGCCGGTTATGAGGTCCAGTCGGCCGTCGAACAGCTCAGCGACGAGATCTTTCGCCGCCAACTGGACACCAACGTCGTCGGGCCGATGCGTTGCATCAGGGCAGTGATGCCGGCGTGGCGCCAGCGCGGCAGCGGCGTCATCGTGAACGTGTCGAGCATCGCCGGCCGCGTCGGGTCACCCTATGCCGGGGCCTATTCGGCCTCGAAGTTCGCGCTCGAAGGGCTGACCGAATCACTTCACTTCGAGGTCTCGACCGCCGGCATACGCGTGCACCTGATCGAGCCTGGATCCTTCGCCACCGGCTTCCAGGACAAGATCGTTCGACCCGACGACTGGACCGGTTCGGTCCACGAGGCACGCGCCAACCGGTTTCGTGAGGCACGCAGTGCCCTCCATGATCCGAACGCGCCTGAGCCCGACCCGCAGGAGGTCGCCGCCGCAATCGTTCGAGCGGCCACCGACCCGACGATGCCATTCCGCACGCTGGTCGGGGGTGACGCACAACTCATCGACAGCGTGAAATCGTCGATGTCGTTCGAGGACTTCGAGGCGACCATGCGCGCCACACTCGACTGGCACGAGTGACAGGCCGATGCGCAACACCATTCCGCCCACGATGGCCGCAGTCCAGCTCACCGGGTACGGCGGCCTCGATCGACTCGTCTACCGGACCGACGTTGTCGTGCCCAGCCCCGGACCGGACGAAGTCCTCATTCGAATCTCGGCCGCTGCGATCAACAACACCGACATCAACACCCGCACCGGCTGGTATGCACGAACCACTCGCGGCAGTTCCGGTGACGCTGCCCGCCATGGGGACGATGTCGATGGGGCGGCCGGATGGTCCGGTGACCTGCACTTTCCTCGCATTCAAGGTGCCGACGCCTGCGGCCGCATCGTCGCCGTGGGCACCGGGGTGAGCAGGGGCCGGCTCGGGGAGCGCGTCCTCGTTGCCACCATGCAGCGGGCCTACAGCGACGGCGAGCCGTTCACCACGACCGTGTTCGGATCCGAGTGCGATGGCGGATTCGCCCAGTTCGCCGTTGCACACACCGACGAGACCTATGCGGTCGACTGCGACTGGGCCGATGTCGAACTGGCGTCCATCCCGTGTGCGTACTCGACTGCCGAGAACATGCTCGACCGAATCGGCCTCGGCGCCGAGCGGGTCCTGATCACCGGAGCATCCGGCGGTGTCGGATCGGCCGCCGTGCAACTGGCCAAGCGACGGGGTGCCAACGTCACCGCTGTTGTCGGCGACAGCAAGGCTGAAGCCGTTCGCGATGCCGGCGCCGATGCGACGGTCAACCGAGATGCCAACCTCGTCGAGGTGTTCGGAGAAAACAGCTTCGACGTCATCGTCGACGTCGTCGCCGGGCCGGTGTGGACGCATGTCACCCGCCTCCTCCGGACCGGGGGCCGCTACATCACCGCCGGTGCAATCGCCGGTCCCGTCGTGGAGCTCGACATGCGCGACCTGTACCTCAAGGACCTCACCCTCAAGGGATCGACGTATCAGGGCCCCGAGGTCTTTGCGAACCTCATCGGCTACATCGAGCGAGACGAGATCCGTCCCTTGATCGCAGCTACCTACCCGCTCGAAGAGATCGCCGCTGCGCAGACTGCCTTTCTCGCCAAGGAGTTCGTGGGCAAGATCGTGCTCGAGATCCCACAGTGAACCTCGTCGACGTCACACTCCACGACCTCACCGTCGATCCGCACGCAGCCCTCGCAGCAGCGAGAGCGACCGGCCCAGTCGCCTGGCTTCCGGCCGTGGACGGGTGGGTCGTCACGGGGCGCGATGCCGCCGTCGAAGTGATGCGCGACCCCCATCGATTCACGGTCGATGATCCACGTTTCACGACGGGACAGATCCTCGGTCCGTCGATGCTGTCGACTGACGGCTCCGACCACGCACGGCATCGGGGCCCCTTCACCCGCTGGTTCTCGGACCGTGCCGAACTCCTTCGGCTCGGCCACTGGATGACCGAGTACGCCCGACGTCTCGTTGCCGGATTCCAACCCGACGGTCGAGCCGAGCTCCGTTCGGCGTTGGCGGCACCGCTCGCAGCCGGCACCGTCACGCACATGCTTCGGCTCGAGAGCACCGGTGCCGCTGCGCTGCTGCGGTGGTACGCAGAGATCGTCGCCGGCGTTCACAACCTGGCTACCGGCGACGCGGCCGGGGAGTCCGCCACGCAGGCCCATCGAGAACTCAGCGCAGCAATTACAGCAGTGAGCAGGACCGAGCCACCGGCGCTCCTCATCGATGCAATGGGGGTGTTGTCCGCCGATGAGGTCGTGGCCAACGCAGCAGTCATCTTGTTCGGCGGCATCGAGACGGCCGAAGGTGCCACGGCCAATGCGATCTGGCATCTGCTCACGAACCCCGCTGCACTCGACGCCGTGCAGGCCGACCGGTCACTCGTGGGCACTGCGGTCGAGGAGAGCCTGCGACTCGAGCCTGCGGCTGCGAGCATCGACCGTTACGCCACGACCGACACCGAGTTGTTCGGCGCATCGATCCGAGCCGGTGACTACGTGGTCGTCTCACTGGCCGGCGCCAACCGAGACCCGGCTGTCTTTGCGAACCCGGACCAGTTTGATCTCGGCCGTTCGAACCTCCGAGCCCACACGACATTTGCGCTCGGACCGCACGCCTGCCTCGGTATCCACCTTGCGCGATCGCAGGCGATTGCGGGAGTCGAAGCCCTCCTCGACGGACTCGACAGCATCAGACTCGGTGACGACGCCAACGGGCCACTCGGCCTCGTGTTTCGCAAGCCAGCCTCGCTCGACGCAACCTGGGTCCCACGATGACCGCAGCCTTCTCGATGCTTCCGATGTACGACTGGCCCGAGACTCGCACCGCCGTCGATCGCCTCTGGGAAGCCATCGGCGACGCGCTGCGCAGCCAAGGCATCGAGGCGCCCAGCGAGCTGCGTCGGCCTGACGACTTGTACACAGCGTGGGCCGACGACGGCCTGCTTCTCGGGCAGACATGCGGACTGCCCCTGGTGCGGACGCTCACCGGCG
This sequence comes from Actinomycetota bacterium, assembly GCA_029979265.1. Lineage (GTDB taxonomy): Bacteria > Actinomycetota > Acidimicrobiia > Acidimicrobiales > Aldehydirespiratoraceae > UBA11606. The sequence goes on from JAPOHW010000008.1 coordinate 34,454, forward strand.
TCGAGGTGGTCGGGGCATTCGACCACCGGCTTCCCGCTTCCCCACCGGGCTGGTATCACTCGACGATCATCGTTGCGACCGACAACGACATCACTGCGATCGATGAGCTCCGCAATGCCAGGGTGGCGGTGAACAGCGCCGACTCGCAATCGGGCCACGCCATCTGGCGCCATGAACTCAGCCGGCGCGGTCTGACTGGCTCTTTTTTCAGCGAGGTTGTCGTCAGCGGAAGCCACCGGAAATCGATCGAGGCAGTTGCCAGTGGACGTGTCGATGTTGCGGCAATCGATGCCGTCTCCATGCAGCTCGCAGAGCGCTTCGAACCAGCAGCTTCCGGGGTGCGGACCCTCACCAGAAGTGAGCCAACCCCTGGCCTGCCGCTCATCACCGCCGGGGTGAACACCGATTGCGTCCCGCGGCTGCGTCACGCGCTTCACGCGGCGGTCGAGTCGATGCCTGCTGCGGAGCGGCATGTGCTGGGCATCCACGCCTTCGTTTCACTCGACCGGGCCGACTACGACCTGATCGCCGAACGCTGGCGTGACGCCGACATGGTTCCGTCGCTGGCCTAGATTTGCAGGTATGGCCGAACAGATCTGGGGAGAGCCCCGTCGCGGCAGCCGTGGCATGAACCCGCGACCGATCTTCGCAGTACTCCTGACCGTCATCGCTTTGGTGGCGGTGGCCCTGTTCGTCTTGACCCGCAACGATGACGATGGCGACACGGCAGCCGACGTGACCACGACGACCACGAGTTCGCCGAGTGCAACATCGTCCACCACGACAACTACGACAATCGCGGCGACCACGACAACCACGATCCCGACCGAGTGCACGGTCGACTCGGCAGGGACGACCGACACGACCACGTCGGAAACCGAGGAAGCGTCGCCCTCCCCTCCTGTTCTCACCGGATCCGCACTCGACGAATCCTCGTCGATCAGCACGGTGGGACTCGACGAGGTGACGTTCGGAATGACCGTGGTCCAAGCCGAGACAGCTGCAAACACGAGGATGATTGCGTGCGAGCCAGTGAGCGACTGCTATCGCGTGACGCCGTTCGAAGCGCCAGAAGGCATCAGCTTCGTCGTCGACAAGGGGACGATCGAACGGGTCGACATCGTGAGTGGTCCGATCACCACCCGGTCCGGAGTCGGCATCGGCACGCCCCAAGAACGGATCATGGAATTGTTCGGTGACCGCATCGAAACACTGGTCAATGACGACAGCAGTGTCGATCTCATCTTCGTGCCCCGAGACGAAGGCGACGATCAGTTCCGAGTGATCTTCACCATTCGAGACGGCAGCGTCGACACCTACCGGTCGGGCCGGATTCCCTTGGTGCTCGAGCCCGACCCCTGTGCCAGCTGATCACTCATTCAGCTAGGTCGAACGGCCCATGTTTTCAAAACATGGGCCGAACGGCTCAATTGTTGAAACACCGAGGAAATCACGCGACTTCTCCCCGTCTCGTGCGTTCAACAAGTGCAACGCCATCAGCACATCCGCCGGTGGTCGATCCCGTCAAGGGACAGTTCCTGCATCGGATTGGACTCCCGATCGCACGACAGAATGGAGTGTGGGTCGCTCACCACGAGCGGCCCACACTGCGTTTTCGGATCTGGCACGCTGGCAGGATGCGCCGCCACTTCCTCACCATGTTGTGGCTGGTCTTGTTCGCATGTGCCTGTTCCATCGAGACGTCACCGCCCGACACGAACCTTCCCACCGCGCCCGGACCGGCCGTCGACAACGCCGACGAAGGAGTCGAGGAGGCTCTGAGCCGTCCATCGAGCGCATTCGTGCAGATCGGCGACACTGCGTACGACCTCGATGCCGAATGCTATGCGGCTGGCGTCGGTGAGATCGTGCTCACTGGACTCTCTCCGGGCCTCATCGAGCCGCGCGTCGAACTCTACGTGCAGGCCTTTCTCGCTGAGCCCTACCTCGGCGTCTCCGTCACCACGAATGACCGCACCGTTCTCCATGAACCCGATCTCACGATCCCGTTCGAGATACTCCGTCAAGACGATGTATTCCGAATCGACGACGTTGCGCTGGTGACCGATCTCGATCTCCGCACCGGTGAGGCCGCCGACACACGCCGCGGCACGATCGTCGTGGAATGCACGAGCTACGTCGATGGACTCCCGTCCGGGTTCGGATCGGAGTGACTGACCCTCAACTCGCCGCGCGTCAGACGAGTGTTCGCAAGATGCACCGATGAACCATCGCCGCTGCGCAACTCGACCGAGGTGGGATGCAGGGCGGCCACGGTCCCGGACAACCCGTCCACGACAACCTCGTCACCGATCGAGATCAAGCGCTGCACACTTCGGCCAGCAGCGATCTCGGCACCCATCTCCCGACCACCGAGTCCAACGAGCAAGGCGAATGCCACGGCGAGACCGAACGATGCTGCACCGACGAGAACCGAGAGGATCGTCGTTTCCACGCCGAGCTGCGTCAATGCCAGCACCAGTGCGATCACAAACGTGAGTCCTCGTGCAATCGCTGACATCTGGCCCCGGATGCGAGCCCCCGATCCCTCGAACGCCGCATGGATCGCCCCACCGATCGCAAACCCGACCGCTCGGCCCGCGATGAGGATCAGCCCAGCAGCCAGGACGCGCGGACTGCTTCGAAGCAACTCCGCAGGAAGCGTTTCGAGTTCGTCGGCGTTGGTGACGCCGATGGCGACGACAACACCAACCACGGTGAAGAACAAGAAGAGAAACGTGCTCGCCGCTCGGGCCGCATCATGGGCCTCGGGGCGATCACGACGGTCGTTCAAGATGATGCGCCGCACCAGCGCGGCACCGACGACACCGGAGAGCAGGCCGACCACCACGGCGCCTGCAGCATAAATCCAAGGATCGATCATCAACTTCCTCCCATTGTTTCATCGGCGTTTGCGTCACCATCGTGAGGGCTCCCTCGATCAGGTGTCGGGTCGAGCACGGCGTGCACCGTTGTCCAGCCGATGGTGAACAGGTCGAGGAACGCCCCAGCGCTGGCCTCGTTTCGGAGCCGTTCTTCGACCCCTACGGTCGTGCGTTCGAACAGGTCGGGAGGCGGCGAAGTCGCCGACTCCAGGCCGGCCACCACCCGCTCATCCAGTTCGGACAGCGAATCGAGCACCGTTTGACACCGCTCACACGAATCGATGTGGGCTCCCACCCGACGCAACTCGCCTGTCCGGAGCCACCGCTGTAGTCGCCGTCGAGATGGATGTCGAACTCTCATCGCCACTCCTTCAGAGCATCTTTGAGTTGGTTGCGGGCACGAAACAATCGGGTCTTGACCGTCGGCAGCGGAAGCTCGAGCGTCATCGCAATCTCGTCATACGAGAGGCCGTTGACTTCTTTGAGCACCAGCAGGGCACGAGCGTCTGCATCGAGATGACGAAACGCCGACCAGAGATCTTCGACCTGGGCACGACCCTCGACAGTTCGGGGGACCTCGACACCCTCGCCGCTTTCGGGCATTGCCTCGGGACTATAGAGATCCTCGCGTCGGGTGCGGAGGAGCGAGATCGCCGTGTTCCGGGCGACCCTGATCAGCCATGCTCTCGGGATCTGACCGTCGTCGTCGATTGGTGCCTTGCGCCAGGCCTTGAACAATGTCTCCTGTACGACGTCGTCAGCCAGCGCCGGATCACCGACGATCGACAGGGCGACGCGATAAACAGCGGCAGCGTGTCGATCGACCACCGCATGGAGCTGTGCTTCGGATGGCTGCGGTGGCTCCACGCCACGGTCACGGTCAGACATGTTCCCTTCGTCAGTCGGCGCCGGCCCCCACGGGTTGAGGAGTCGCTACCGATATCGTCAAAGTGTGGTGTCAAAGGCCGAACTGAACAAGCGGCGGGTTCGGGCCGAACGAAAACAGACCCATCAGCGCGAAGTCTCCATCCCACGTGTTCGTCGCCGAAATCGCATGATCACGGCCGGCGTGGTGTTCCTGGTGCTCATGCTCGTCCTGCCGATGGCAGCCGGTCTCTTCGCCGCCTTCACCGGTGACGACCAACAGGGAGAAGCGATCGTCGTCGACGACACCACCACCACGACACCCATCGGTCTCGTCGATCCCGGTTTCGAGGGTGCGGTCGTCATCGGTCCCACACCCTGCCCGGCCACGGACGGGACCGAGCCACGAGCCACCGAGTTCTCCGAGCCGCCGCCGATCTGTATCGATGCGTCGGAGACATTCGACGCCGAATTCGTCACCCTCGGCGGACCGATCCAATTCACCGTCGACGCAACCCGTTCGCTCGAGGCGGCCAATCTTTTCGTCACCCTTGCCCGCTTCGGCGTGTACGAAGGCGCACCGATCTACCCGTTCCCCGGCGTCGTCGCCATGGGTGGCTTGGGTGATGCCGGGTTCCGCGTCTCCGGTGCCGAACCACCAGCCGACGGTCGGTACCCGGTCGGGTCGGTCGTCATGCTCACCGACACCGATGGTGCGATGGAGGGCCAGGTGATGATCGTCACCGACGAGACCGGCGCAGCAGCGCTCGAAGCCGCCGGCCAAGACCCGATCATCGGATCGATCACCGGCGGACTCGATGCGCTCCAACTCCTACGTGATTTGCAGGCCGACAACGAACAGGTCACCTACCGGGTGCAATCGGCCGAGGTCTCCCCGACCGGCTGATCCTCGCTACCGTTCCACCCGTGATCCGTTCCACGTTCCTGCGCCAGTTCGCTGTCCTCGTCGCCGTCGTGATGCTCGCTGCGTGCGCCGATGAGGCTCCCACCACCGACGTCGAGTCCGACACCGGCATCGGTGACGAGACTGCTGACGAGACTGCTGAGGAGCTCGAAACCGACCCGATTGTCGAGAATGGTTGTCCGGCAGCGGACCACACCTCGCCACGCCGCCTGGTCTTCGATGCGGCACCCCCGATGTGCATCGATCCGGCCCAGACCTTCGTGGCCGTGTTCGACACCAGCGAAGGTGAGGTCCGAGTCACACTCGACACCACGAACACGCCGCTCACTGCGAACAACTTCGTCACCCTGGCCCGCTTCGGGTACTACGACGGCACCACCTGGTTCCGCACCGATCCGAGCATCGACATCATCCAGGGTGGTGCGCCGAACACCGAATCGCCGACCGATCCTGGGCCGGGCTACACCATCCCTGACGAGCCGGCCTTCGACGACTTCGACGGACAGTTGATCGGTCCCTACCGCTACGAACCCGGCCAGTTGGTGATGGCTCGCGCCAGGGGCCGCGACTCCTCGAGTGCGCAGTACTTCTTCAGCACCGGTCCCAAGACGGCGTTGCTCGATGCACAGGGCACCTACGTCGTCTTCGGTCAGACCGATGCGGCCGGACTTGCGGTGCTCCAAGCTGTGATGGAGCTGCACGAACCGGGCGGTCAATTCGGTGGAGCGCCGTCGCGAACGGTCACGATCCGTTCGGTTCGGATCGAGAACCGGTAGGCAACCGCGCCCACGCTTCGACGAATGGCCGCAGTGGCGCAGCAACCGAGGCAATCTCGAAGCGGTGCAGGTCGGTGATGAACAGGCCGGCACGCCGGATCGCCTGCGGCACGTCACGATCGAGGTGGAGACCGGTCATCGGACGCACGACCTGACCACCGATCCCGAGTGCACGGCCCAGCGGACCGGTGCGGATCGTGGGTTCGAGGAAAAACGCCATCCCTTCGGGAGCGAGGAGTTCTCGGATCCTTGCCATGTAGCCGTCGAGATCGGACTCACCCGGCGAACGAACGAACGAGTAGATGGTGTCGTAGCGACCGTCGGCATCGCCAAGATCGATCTGGCCCACCTCGAGGATCCGGCCTCGGGCTCGCTCGAGCAACGCAGTTCGCCGCAACGCCAGTGCAGCAGAAACCTCGGTCGGAATCTCCATCGCCATATCTGCAACCTACGCTCTGCCCATGCCAACCGAGCCACCGCCGACGCCGTGGGTCTTTCCGTCTCCCACCGAGGTCGACGAGTCGGGGCTGGTCGCAGTTGGCGCAGACCTCGAGCCGGGAACAATCCTTGCGGCGTATCGCCACGGCTTCTTCCCGATGGCGGTCGAGAGCGGCGGCCCGATCGGTTGGTGGTCGCCCGACCCCCGGGGCATTCTCGAACCCGACGCCATGCACATCAGTCGCTCGTTGCGGCGGTCGATACGACGGTTCGAGTTCCGGGTCGACACGGCGTTCGACGACGTCGTCGATGGATGCGCCGATCCAGCCCGACCGCACGGTTGGATCGACGATCGCGTCCGTGAGGCGTATCGCCGCCTCCACGAACTCGGATGGGCTCACAGTGTCGAGACGTGGTGTGGCGATCAACTCGTCGGGGGTCTCTACGGACTCGGCATCGGCGGTCTGTTCGCAGCCGAGTCGAAGTTCCACACGATGACGGATGCCTCCAAGGCCGCACTGGCTGCGCTTGCCGCTGGCATCATCGACGATCACCCGCGGCTGATCGACGTGCAGTGGCGGACCGACCATCTGGCAACGCTCGGCGTCGTCGAGATCTCGCGGCGAACCTACCTGCGGCGGCTGCGCGAGGTCGTCCAATCACCCGACAGCAGCTTCTGGCTCCACACCCACGCGCCTGAATGAACCGCAGGGGCTTGAATTCGGCGAGCATGCGCCGATGGTCATCCGATGGAGAAGTCGCGCTTCGAACCCGATGCGGCCACAGGAGTCGCCATGACTGCAACCAGCCGTCTCGCATCCATGACCGATCGACGCACGCTCCGCACCCTCATGGCGGTCGGCGTCGGAGCGCTTGCCGCGGTGTGGGTCCGGGACCGTCGCGTCGGGCGCGAGCTCGAAGACCGGGTGGCCGCCATGAACGAACAGATCCGTCAACTCGAACACGCGCTTGCCGCCCAGGTGCAAAGCCGTATGACAGCCGAATCGGCGGTCACGAGTCTTTCCGACAGGCTGAGCGAAGCCGAGCATCGAGCCGGGCCGCTCGACGAACCGGTCGTCATGTCGTTGGCCGATGCTGGCGAAGCCGGCCTGACCGATCCGCTCACGGGCCTGTTCAACCACGAGTACTTCCTCGTCACGCTCGACCTGCGCATCGCTGCGGCCCGCCGCCATCTCCGACCTGTCGCCGTCACGATGATCCAGGTCGTCGAGGGTCGTGCGGGTGAAAACCGTCCGCTTGCCGACCCCACCATCGTTGCCGAGGCGTTGCGAAAAACATTGCGGGAATCAGACTCTGCGACCCGACTCGGCGACGGAAGCTTCGGTGTCGTGCTCGACGACACGCCCGAAAGTGGCGCAATCTGGGCGATAGAGCGCATGCGGCGTTGTCTCAGCCAAGACCACCCATCACTCACTCTCTGGGCAGGGGTCGCCTGCTATCCAGCACACGGCTTCGACGCCGGGGACATCGTGGATCAGGCCAACCTCGCGTTGACTGCAGCCCAGGAATGGCATCAGGATCGTATCGAGGTGGCCACACCGGAGTAATCCGCGCCCATGCCTTGTTTCGCACTGCGAAGCAAGAACGCAACCCCTAGCCTCGTAGGTGGAGGGATGGCAGAGCGGACGATTGCACTGGTCTTGAAAACCAGCGGGCCTTCACGGGTCCCGGGGGTTCGAATCCCCCTCCCTCCGCCACGCAGGTGCTGCCCGCATCGCTGCTCGGCGTGTTCTGCGCCAGACTTTGCTCATGTCTCTCACAATGACGACGCAGGAGCGCGAGGCGTTCCTGGCCGATCTCCACGTTGGCGTGCTCGGCGTCAACCACGGTGACGTCCCGCTGACCGTACCCATTTGGTACGACTACGAACCGGGTGGTGACGTCTGGATCATCACGAGCCAAGCATCCATCAAAGGCAGAGCGCTCGACACCTCTGGCCGGTTCTCGCTGTGTGCGCAGACCGAGGAACCGCCCTATCGCTACGTCACGGTGGAGGGCTCGGTGCGCGCTGTGGAGGCGTCGAACCACGATGCCCTCCTCCACATGGCGATCCGGTATCTCGGCCCAGATGCCGGCGCTCGCTACGCCAAGGCGAACAGCGGAACGGAGGGAAACAGTGCGCTGTATCGGCTGCACCCCGAACACTGGTACACGGCCGACTACGGCAAGGACACCAACTGAGGTCGAACGCTGATCGCCGCCTACCATGCCAGCCATGACTGCCATCGCCTTCGACGACATCGACGCCATCAATGCCCAGGCCTCCGACGAGTTCGGCGAGTGGGGTGACGAAGTCGTCGTCACCCAGGAAATGATCAATCAGTTCGCGGACCTGACCGGCGATCACCAATGGATCCATGTCGACGTCGAGCGATGTGAGAGCGAGAGCCCATTCGGCGGTCCGATCGCCCACGGCTTCCTCACCCTGAGTCTGATGCCGAGCCTCATCTCGATGCCCGTCCAGCTGACCGGCATGAGGAACGTCGTCAACTTCGGCTCCGGTGGCCTGCAATTCCGCCGACCGGTTCCCGCAGGTGCCTCGATCCACGCTCGCTCCCGAGTGATCGGGGCCGAGAAGCACAAGATCGGCACCCTGCTGACCTTCGAGTCGGCCATCCACGTGAAAGGAAGCGCCAAGCCGTCATTGACCTACACGTCGATGATTCTTTTCCAAGGCTGACATGAGCACTGCGGGCGGCGGCAACTTCGCAACCGACCTGCTCGAAGCCGCAGTCGGGCGAATGGCGGGCGTCTTCCTGACCGACGACGACGGCACCGAACTCACCTACGGAGCGTTCTTCGATCAGGTCCAACACGTCGCAGGCGCACTGATCGGAGCTGGTGCCCAACCGGGTGACCGGGTCGTCGTTCAGGTCGAAAAGTCACCTGACGCCGTTGTGCTCTATGTTGCCTGCCTCTGGGCCGGAGCCGTTCACGTTCCGCTCAACCCCGCATTCACGGCCGACGAACGCGCCTACTTCATCGCCGATGCCACGCCCTCGGTGGTCGTTGTCGACCCGCACCACGCAACCGATCCGACTTGGCTGACGCTCGCTCCCGACGGCAACGGCTCTCTCCCCGATCGATCTGCCGAAATCGAGCCCCTGCGCGCTCCCGTCCCCCGCGCCGACGATGACCTCGCTGCGATTCTCTATACATCGGGCACCACGGGTCGGCCCAAGGGTGCGGCCCTCACGCACGACGGGTTACGCGCCAATGCCCGGTCGCTGCATGGTGCGTGGCAGTTCTCCGCCGATGATCGGTTGGTTCACGGGCTCCCGATCTTCCATGTCCACGGACTGTTCGTTGCCCTGCATTGCGCAATGCTCTCCGCCATTCCCGTCCGATTCCACCGACGCTTCGATGCTGATGCGGTGATCGACGACCTGACCGATGCCACCGTCTTCATGGGTGTGCCCACCCATTACCGACGTCTGTGCGCCACTGAGCGGCTGACCCCCCACGTGTGTGCATCGATGCGTTTGTTCACGTGTGGTTCAGCGCCTCTGAGCGAAGCCGCCTTCGACGAGTTCGCCACCAGGACCGGCCACCGGATCTGTGAGCGCTACGGCATGTCCGAAACCGGTATCACCATCTCGAACCCCTACGACGGCGATCGGATCGCCGGCAGCGTCGGCTATGCCCTGCCCGGTGTCGAGGCCCGCATCGTCGACGCAGACGGCAACGACGTCGGGTCCGAAACCGTGGGAGTTGTCGCGATACGAAGCCGCCAGGTCATGCGCGAATACTGGGGCCGGCCCGATGCGACCGCAGCGGCGTACACAGCCGATGGATGGTTCATCACCGGCGACATGGGCGCGATGGCTGCCGATGGTCGAATCACGCTGCAGGGTCGAGCCAGCGACATGATCATCAGCGGCGGTGAGAACGTCTACCCGAAAGAGATCGAACTGGTCCTCGACGAGATTCCCGGGGTCGTGGAGTCGGCGGTGATCGGCGTACCCGATGCCGACTTCGGGGAACGCGTGATGGCCGTACTGGTCTGTGCGGGCAACCACGTCGACCACGAGACGATCCGATCTGCCCTCGACGCATCGCTCGCCCGGTTCAAACACCCCAGGCGGTACGAGTTCGTCGACGACCTCCCTCGAAATGCGATGGGGAAGGTGCAAAAAAGCGAGCTTCGACGGCGCTACAGCTGAGTCGTGGCGTGGCGAATACGCCACCGGTGTCGGATGGTCTGCACCCCCGTCACCACCAAGAGGCAGAGGGTCAGCGGAGCCACCAGACGCAGCGTTCCTCGACCGACCGATGCTTCATAGGCCTCGATGAGCTCCTCGGCATCGTGGGCCGCAGCATCGAAGTCACCGCTGTTCCATGCATCGACGATCCCCACGAGCGTCGCATCGGCGTCGAGTCCCCACATACCCAGCGATGAGAGCAGACCTCGGTCGCCGACATCGAGACGGAGGGCTTCGGCCACCATGTCCAGGGCCTTGCGCTGCTCGGCGAGACGACTCCACACCTCGTCGGTTCCCAGCCGGGCCCGCTCGAATTCGTCCTGTACATGGGGACCGATCTCGAGGCCGACCGACTCGGCAGCGCCGATCATCTCATCGCGGGCGATGACCACATCGGACACCGACCGCTGTCGCACCGCCATCTCGTCGAAGTCCCACGCCGTCATCGCATCACGCAACAGAGGCGGCATCGACCACGGCGCAGCCCGCTCGGCGAGGGCGTCATAGTCGACCAACGCCACATCTCGTCGCGCCAGTTCATTGGACTGATCAACAGTTGCCGAGAGTCGGATCGCGGCTGGTGTCGCCGGCACTCCACCGATGTGTTGAAACACGTCGGTGAGGCGGCGCCAGTCGACCGGCGCATCGGAGAACTCGTCACCAACACCGGCATAGGCGGGCACGCCGGCGTCGAGCGCACTGAGCACCGTGCTCATGGTGCGATCATCACTCAACGAGACCAAGGCATCCATCGCCGACGTCCATGCACCGCTGCGCCCAGGTACCGGCAGATTGGCCCGGGCAGCAACGTCATCAGCAAGAGCACTCGCCAGCGCAACCCGGAGTGCGTCGTCCTCGAAATCGATGGACGCCAACCAGGCAGCCGCATATTCCCGCCCTGCAATGACTCCCTCGGTGCCGAATGGCAGAACGATCGCACCATCATCGGCGGTCCGGGTCAGCGCACCCCCGGTGTAGCCCTGCCGGAATTCGATCGATCCCGGTAGGTCGAGGGGAACAATCGCACGCAAGCCGTCCAACAACACGACGAGGTCGTCCGTCAACCAACTCGACAGCGGATCGATCGTTGCAATGGTGATGTCACCCGAGAAACCAGGGACCGGTGATCGCGAGAAGCGATCGGGGGCCTCGAGAACAACCGGCACGGCGACGTAGCCCGCGGCCCGATCGGTCTCCGGGGTTTGGAGCACGAGACGATCTACCTCCTGTGCAACGACGAGATCGCCGGCCTCGACGACCTCGAACTGGCCGGGAATCTCGACGCGCAGTTGCGAAACCGCCCGGTGTTCGACGGCGTACGGTGCGATCGCAACGAGATGCTGGCTGACATGGGCCAGGTCATTCGGCTCCGACGTCAACCCGTCCTGTCGCCAGGTGAGCTCCACGTGCTGCTCGTCGGTCGGCGTGAGTGGCTGCGCAAAGCGGACGAACCACTCGGAGAAGCCGTTGCGCGCCGGTGTCGCAACCAACGGCAGTTCGTCGCCACCCGACGTTGCCATGACATCGGTCGCATCCCAGGGCAGCGTTTCGAAGAAGCCGGTGAACGTCTCGTCTGTGGTGCTGTTGGTGAACCGGTAGGCATGGGTGACAAGGATCGCTCCTTCGTCGGGCACCACGACAACCGTGGTCATCGACTCACCGAGAAGGTCCTCTCCTGCTCCCGTGTCGGCGGATTGGGCCAGTGCCGGTGGGGTCGTTGCCAGCACGAGCATGCTCGTCAGGAGGAAGCGGACCACGGGCCGAGGCTACCGTGCCCTCATGAGCCTCCCTGAGCGCGGTCGCGAGCACGACGACATCATCGAACAACTCGAAACCATGCGAGTCGACGACGCCAACTGGCGGGATGGCCGCACCTTCGGACTCGTGTACGACGGCGGCCCCGACGTGCATGCCATTGCCGAAGCTGCAGCCTCCATGTACCTGCACGAGAACGCGCTGAACACGCTCGCGATGCCATCACTCGGGGAGATCCAACGGCAGGTCGTCGGCTCGATGGCCGAACTGCTCCACGGTGATCAGGCTGCTGGGTTCATGACCTCGGGCGGTACCGAGTCCATCCTGATGGCAGTCAAGTCGGCACGCGAGCGAGCCCGTGAGCAACGCGGTATCGAGCGTGGTCAGATTGTTCTCGCCGACAGCGCCCACGCTGCATTTCACAAAGGCGCTCACTACTTCGGGCTCGAGACGATCGTCGTGCCGGTCGGCGCCGACTACCGCTGCGACGTCGACGCGATGGCCGGCGTCGTCACGGATCGCACCGTCCTCGTCGTCGGCTCAGCTCCGCAGTATCCGCACGGTGTGATCGATCCGATCGACGACCTCGCCGCACTTGCCGAGGAAGCCGATGCCAACATGCACGTCGACGCGTGCATGGGAGGCTTCGTTCTTCCGTTCATGGAACGAGCGGGCGAAGAGATCCCGCCGTGGGACTTCCGGGTTCCCGGTGTCACCACGATCTCTCTCGATGTGCACAAGCTCGGCTACGCACCCAAGGGGGCGTCGATCATTCTCCACCGCTCCAAGGAGCTTCGCCGCTACCAGACCTACACCTTCGACAACTGGCTCGGTGGGTTCTATGCCTCTCCGAGTATGCAGGGCAGTCGCTCCGGACAACCGATGGCAAGTGCGTGGGCGGTCATGCAGCGTCTTGGACTCGACGGCTACGAACGCCTGACCCGAACAACGCTCGAGACCGCCCGCACGATCCGCGCCGGGGTTCGTGCCATCGATGGCTTGACCATCGTCGGCGAGCCCATCGCCCAGCTCATGGCGATCACGATCGAGGACGGGTGGAACGATCGCCTCGACATCTTTGCCGTGGGCGACGCACTTGCAGCGAAAGGCTGGTACCTCGATCGTCAACACCGCCCTGACTCGTTGCACGCAACCGTCAGCAACGGCAATGCCTCGGTTGCCGATCAGTTCCTCGAAGATCTGGCCGATTCCGTGGCCACAACGCTCGATCACAGGGCCGGCGATCGGTCGACCTCGTACGCAACCCTGGAGTAGGCAGTGGAACTGAAAACCACGCGCTGGAGCCTTGGCATCGGTGACGATGCGTCGATCGCAACCATCACGTTGAGCCGGCCTCACCGCCACAACGCCTGGACGGGGAGGATGCACACCGAGCTGCGGCACTTGCTCGCCCGCGCCGAGGACGACGACTCGATCCGCGTTGTCATCATCACGGCCGATGTCGAGGGTGGGGCGTTCTGCCCGGGAGCCGATGCGCAGGCGCTCGAGGGCCATGCCGATCGCGGTGGCTACGACGCCGGTACGCCCCCCGATCTGGCGACGCCGGGATACGGCACCGCTGACGAATTCGACGCCGACTTCGCCTACCTGTGGGGTATGGAGACGATCACGATCGCAGCGGTCAACGGCGCAGCCGCCGGCGTCGGCCTTGCGCTCGCCTGCTGGTGCGATCTTCGGGTTGCGGTCAGCGGTGCTGTCTGGACCACCGCCCACGGCAAGCTGAACCTGCCCGCCGAGTACGGGATCTCGTGGATCCTTCCCCGCATCATTGGGCATGGACGCGCCACCGATCTGCTTTTGACCAGCCGCCGGTTCACCAGCGACGAGGCGTTCGGTCTCGGCCTCGTGAACCGCCTGACCGATGCCGACAGCGCCGCTGCAGCACGCGAACTCGCTCGTACGCTCGTCGGACCGATCAGCCCACACGCCCTTCGCGCCACGAAGCGGCAACTGACCGCTGACGCCACGCATGACGATCCGAGTCGCTCGGTCCGCGATGCCCAGCACAGGCTCGAACAGATGATGACCGAACCCGATTACCGCGAGGCGACCGCCGCATTCCTCGAGAAGCGCCCACCAGTGTGGAACGAGCGATCCCCCAGCTGAAATTTCCTCTCAAGGCAGCCGTCGTCTGGGTCGTTATCACTGGGGCCTGATGGTTTCGCCCCCGTCGGGCTCGAGAGGAAGGGTGGGGGTTGAACACCTCCAACGCATCGCTTCCAGCCCTCGCCTGAGTGCTGGCGCACTCGTTCGGCTCCTGCCCCCTCTCTCATCCACCACGAACCTGTCGGTCCACCCCGCAACACACAGGTGGACAACCGATGGGCCGTGTGTCGTCGACGTCAGGTGACCAGGGTTGCCAGGCCCCAGATTGCGGCAATCACGCCGAGCACGATGTAGACAACCGCTCGCCCAACCGGCGCCTGGGTCAAATCGTCGTCGTGGCGACGCCGCTCGGGCGGTCGAATCAACGCCAGCGCGTTACCGACCGCCATTGCTGCGCCCACCGCCAGCACCAACCACGCAAGCAGATCTTCACCGAGGAACACGTGGTCATGATGTGCCCCGACACCGAGTTCCGACAACATGGGCCGGGCGCCGCCTGACCGGGAGCCACCGGTTCGACCGTTACAGATCCTCAGTCGGCCATCTCAAAATCGGCCGCCACCACCTCAGTGCGGATCGTATGTATCGACTCGATGTCGATGGCGCTCGGTCGTCGGATACGGGCAAGCCGCAGCGCACCGCTCTCGTCGTCGAAGCAGAACTCGGCCCAACTGCCCCACGGTGATGCCAGCGCAGGCGCGATCAACTCGACCTGGAAGCACACCCCATCCGTCGCCACGTCGTACAGCCGATTCGGTCCACCCACGTACTGCTCGACGAGCGCGAGTTCGGCCCCGACCCGCACGTCGTAACTGATGCCCTCCCCCCGAACACAGATCGGCGCCACCACTGCGTCATCCTCGACCGGGGAACACGCAGCGACCAACCCGTCGATGTTCTCGGCGAGGGCTCCAAGACGGATGGAGAGGCGCCGGGGGGGATCCTGCGCCATATAGACGTCGCCGGTCAGCGGCTCGGTGACCCCGTCGAGCGTGCGCGTCCATGTACCAATGCTCACAAACGAGGCGGTACGCCACCGTTCCCACACGTCGACGAGATCAGCGGCGGCAGCAGGGTCGTGATCGATTGCCGGGAAGGAAATTCCTTCGATCACATTCGGATCGCGGGCACTGGCCACAGGCGCTGGACTGGCGTCGTTGCTCCGTACGGTCAAGACCACGGCTGCCACGGCAAGGACCACAACGACAGCACCGACAAATGCAAGCAGCGCCGTCAGGGCTCGGTCCATGCCCTCGACGGTAGTCAAACCCGTGGGCCCCCGATCGGCGTCACTCCTTGCACCTCGCCGTCGACCGTCGGCAGCAAGGCGTCACACTGCGTCGCGCCGAGTGAGGTTGCGAAATGCCGTGAACCGCGGGACGAATCCGAGCTGAACTGTTCCTGTCGGACCATTTCTGTGTTTTGCAACAATGACTTCAGCCATGCCTTCGGAGTCGCCGCCCGGGTTGTAGACCTCGTCGCGATACAGGAACATCACGACATCGGCGTCTTGTTCGATGGAGCCCGACTCGCGCAGATCAGCGAGCATCGGTCGCTTGTCTTGCCGCATCTCGAGGTTTCGGGACAGCTGCGACAACCCGAGGACCGGGCACTCGAGCTCGCGAGCGAGAATCTTGAGGCCACGGGAAATCTCTGCAACCTCGACTTGACGGTTTTCTGCGCTCGACCGACCGGTCATCAACTGGAGGTAGTCGACGACGACCAGCCCGAGGTCGCCGGCGCGGCTCTTGAGGCGCCGGGCTTTGGCCCGAATCTCCATGATCGTCAGGTTCGGATTGTCGTCGATCCACATCGGGGACTCGGCCAACCGGCCGATGCCGTTGGAGATTCGCTGCCAGTCGTCTTCGTTGAGCTTGCCATCGCGCATGTTCTTCGCATCAACGTTTGCCTCACTGCACAACATGCGCTGGGTGAGCTCGAGATGTCCCATCTCCATGCTGAAGATGAGGACCGGCTTGTTCTCACGAACCGCTGCATGTGACGCGATGTTCAAGGCGAATGCTGTCTTGCCCATGGCGGGGCGGGCACCAACGATGACCAGCGCATTCGGCTGCAGCCCCGACAACAGTTCGTCGAGATCGATAAACCCCGTGGGGGTGCCGGTGATCCCGTCGCCCATTTCATAGAGATGCTCGAGACGGTCGAGGGTCGCGTCGAGCAGATCTCGGATCTCACCCATCGAGTCGGCGACGCGACCTTGGGCCACTTGGAACATCATATTTTCGGCTTCATCGACAGCCCGAGTAACGTCATCGGGTCGTGAGTAACCGATGTCGGCAATCTGATTGGCCGTTTCGATCAAGCGACGCAACAGGTACCGCTCGGCGACGATCTGGGCGTACTTCGATGCGTTCGATGTCGCCGGCGTATTGACCTGCAGGCTGATCAGGCCATCGAGGCCTCCGACCATCTCGAGCACACCCATCCGTTCGAGTTCGGCGGCGACGGTCACGGGATCAGCTGGATCACCCGACGCATACAGGCCGGAGATCGCATCGAAGACGTGCGCGTTCGCGGGCCGATAGAAGTGCTCAGTCTCGGTGTGCTCGACCGCATCGGCGATGGCATCGCGCGAGAGCAGCATCGCCCCGAGAAGGGACTCCTCTGCTTCGAGATTGTGCGGGGGAACCCGGGCTGCGGTCGCCGCTTCGACGTCGCTCATGACCATCGCGCGAGCCTGCCCCTGACTCCCTGTGGGTCACCAGTTGAAACCCGGTGGATAGTGCAACATTCCGGCGGGATTCGCTGTGGACAACAATCGCGGTTGTCCACAGCGCTCCGCACAGAACTCACTCCTCGACGACCGAGACGGTGATCGGGAACGCCACCTCGGGGTGGAGCTTGCACATCACTGAATGCTCACCGAGATCCTTGATCGGGGACTCCAGGTCGAGCGATCGACGGTCGATGGTCGCACCAGCTTGCGCATCGACCGCATCGACGATCTCTTGGGCGCCCACCGAACCGAAGAGACGACCGCCGTCACCTGCCTTCGCAGCGATCGTGATCGTCTGGGGTACCAGCTTGGTGGCGATCTCTTCGGCATCGGCTTTGGATGCTGCGTCACGCAGGGCAGCGGTGCGCCGCATCGCCTCGGCCTGGTGCTCCACGCCAGCTGTGGCCTTCAGGGCCAATCCCTTCGGCGCAAGGAAGTTTCGGAAGTAGCCGTCGGCCACATCCATGATCTCTCCCTTGCGACCAAGACCGTCGACATCGGAGCGAAGAACGACCTTCATCACTCACTCCCCTCGTCAGCGGCGTTCAGGGTGACACCTTCGACATCGGCGAGGGCTTCCTCATTGGAAACAACCTCTTCACCAGCGTCGTCGTCGGCTCCCGGGGGCGGACCCTGCGGACGGGGCGGAGCGCCGTCGGCGCGTCCACCACGATCACCACGATCACCACGATCACCACGACCGCCTCGCTGGCTGGTGACACGGCTCGCATAGGGAATCAGCGCCATCTCTCGCGCAATCTTGATCGCATCGGCGACCATCTTTTGCTGCTGGGCATTGTTACCCGACACGCGCCGAGCACGAATCTTGGACCGCTCGGAAACGAACCGTCGAAGTAGGTTCACATCCTTCCAGTCGACGTACTCGATCTTCTCTGTCGCAAGGACAGATGCCTTCTTCTTGTTGCGGCGACTGTCGTTCTTGTTGATCTTGCCGCGCTTTTTGACCTTGGCCATTGCTTCACACTTTCTTCGTCAGGTTGCGAGCCAGTACCGACGCAAATCGGAACGGCTCCGGGGCGTTCTCGTCGATGGTTCTGCCCTTAGAAGGGCTCTTCGTCCATGTCGTAGGCGGGTGGTGCAGGGCTCGGCTCTGGGCGAAGCTGCTGGCCTCCCCCACCACCACTGAAACCACCATCACCGCGCATCTCGTTCTTGCGGATGTCGGCCGACGCCCACTTGAGACTGGGCGCAACGTCGTCAGCGATGATCTCGACCTTGGAGCGACGCTCACCGTCGGGTGTGTCCCAGCTGCGCTGCTGCAACGTGCCGTAGATGACGACCCGGGAGCCCTTGGTGAGCGACTCGGCGACGTTCTCGGCGAGCTGCCGAAAGCAGCTGACATCGAAGAAGCTGACCTCTTCCTCGCCGTCCTGCTTGCGCTTGTTCCACGCCACACCGAAGTTGGCGACGGCCATACCGCCCTGCGTGAACCGAAGTTCCGGGTCGCGGGTGACGTTGCCCACGACCGTGATGGTGTTGTCGAATGCCATTTCTCCCTACCTCCTGCTCAGCCGGCGTCAGCCGGCGCCGCCTCGCCCAACAGACCACGCTTCGTGGCTTCTTTCTCGGGAAGACGGAACAACTTGTGGCGAACGATGTCGTCCGCGAGTCGTAGCTGACGCTCCGTGTTGGGCAGACCCGCCGATTCGGTGACGATCTCCCACACCACGTAGGTGCCTTCGGTCTTGTGATTGATCTCGTACGCGAACTTGCGGCGACCCCAGTTGTTGGTCGACGCCAGACGGCCACCTTCATCGGTGACGAGGCCTTCCACACGTTGCATCACCTTCATGACGTCGGTGTCGGCGACGTCACTGTCGATGATGATCATCAATTCGTACGCCCGTGTGATCACAGGCACTCACCTCCTCTGGACCCAGCGGTCGCTGGGGCCCCTCGTCGGGGCAGGGGTCGGATGGATTGGCAATCTCTCGCCCGAACGGACGAGAGGCCCCTCGAGCGGGACAGCTTGATGCTACCGCCGGTCCTGCTGCACAACGACATGCTCTGATGATGCCGTTGGGGTGTGACAGCGTCCGAGCTCGGGACCGGCGCATCCCCTACGGTCGGGCTGTGGCGACCCTCTCCCCCACCGATGTCCCGGCAATCGACGACTGGAACCGCCTGCTCGACGGGCGCGACACGGTCGTCACCGGTGGAGGCGCAGGTATCGGACGAGCGATCGTCGAGTTGTTCGTCGCGCACGGCGCCCGGGTCCATGTTGCTGAAATCGATCCGCAGCTCGTCGCCGACCTGCACACACTTGACAATGTGACGGCTCACCGAGTCGATGTGCGCGATCCGGCCCACGTCGCTCGGTTCGCCGATGACACACCAACGCCGGCCGTGATCGTGAACAACGTTGGCGACTACCGGCCGACACGGCGGTTTCCCGACAGCGACGCGGCCTCGTGGCAAGCGATGTACGAGATCAATCTGCTCCACCTCTTTGCGGTGACGCGTGCGTTTCTGCCCGCAATGATCGACACCGGCACGGGGAGCATCGTCAATCTCCACTCGGTCGAAGCGATGCGGGGCTACCCCGGCGAACCGGTGTACGCCGCGATGAAAGCGGCTGCAGCTCACTTCACCGTCTCGCTCGCAGCGGGAGTTGGACGCCATGGGCTAAGGGTCAACGGCGTCGGTCCCGACCTCACCCAGACACCCCAGGTCGACTATCTCCACCGACCCGCTGACCGCGATCCCGCGGCCTGGAAGGACTGGGCGCCACTCGGACGGGTCGGCTGGCCCGAGGAAACCGCGCGAGTGGTGCTGTTCCTGGCCTCGGATCTGAGTTCGTTCGTCACCGGCCACAACGTTCCCGTCGACGGTGGCACCTTGGCGGGCAGCGGCTGGAACTGGAGCGACCGCGCCGGCCGATTCGTCAACCGCCCCACCGTCGACTAGCTCCCCCACTCGAGCGTCGATCACTCCAGCCCCGGACTCGAACTGGCCGAGCGGGCACGGCGTGCAGCTCCAGTCGATCAGAGCCTGGCGCGAAGCGCACCGACCGGCCGACCAGCTGCGTTCGTGAGCGGTTCGAGTTCGACACCAGGGTCGATTCCGAGATCGCGCATCACCCACAGCAGCGCAGCCTCCGCAGCGCGACCGGCACCATCACGAGCCTTGACCGCCCACGCCAGGCCCGACTCCACATGAACACCGCAGAACACGCCTTCCGCCCCACCCTTCACCGCACAGGTTGCACCCTCGGCTTGCATGACCCGGGTGCTCAAACGGCCACTGCCGGCCACGAAGAATGGTTCGGCAGCCATCGCTCCATAGAGCCGACGACCCTCGTCGGTGGTGGCGATACGGGCCCATCCACCTGCCAGCGCATCCAACGTCAACTCCCACACCGGGATTCCGCAACCGTCG
Source organism: Actinomycetota bacterium (assembly GCA_029979265.1). GTDB lineage: Bacteria > Actinomycetota > Acidimicrobiia > Acidimicrobiales > Aldehydirespiratoraceae > UBA11606. Next base: position 54,583 of record JAPOHW010000008.1, read on the forward strand.
ACAACCGGTGTCTCGTCATCGAGCGACACCTCGCATGCTGCCTCGATCGCCTTGGTGACATGGTTTCGCTGCACAAGGTGGTCGGGCTGGATGTAACCGGCTGGGTCGAGTCCCAGATGGACGCAGGTGGTGAGAAATCCGCTGTGCTTCCCGGAACAGTTGTTGTGCTGGGCACCGGGGTTCACTCCTGCTGCGGCCAGCGCCTGCGATGCCGATGCATCGAGTGGCGGGTGTGCTCCACATTCGAGAGCCGACGGATCGAGTCCGATGTCACCCAACCACGCGACGACTTCGTCGACATGGCCGCTTTCACCGTTGTGGCTCGCACACGACAGTGCCAACCGACGCTGAGACAGGTCGAATGCATCGGCCGCACCCGTTGCCACGAGCGGGAACGCCTGGATCGGTTTGATCGCCGACCGGGCCAACACCTTGCGTCCCGGATTGCCGAATCCCGAGCGATGGCCATCGGCACCAACGACAGCCACATCGACCTCGTGACGGCTCTCGACGACATGGCCCCGCAGCACTTCGACGACGACAGGAGGAGACATGACCCCGTCAGTCTGCCCCACCTCGGGTCGCTGCACGATTCACGCCTGATGCTCGGGTGATTGCGATGCTGCGGCACGGCCAGGAATCTGCCCCGAACAACGACCGGACGACGGGAGCGTGCCGGTCAGGCGGCCCCAGCAACGTCGGCGGCCACACTGCGTGCCAAGGCTGACAGTCGACGCCGAAAGTGTTCGACCGACGGCCGATCGACGCGCAATCCCGGCGGTGACCACCGCAGGAGCTCGAGCCACCCAGCTCGTCGTGCTTGGCAATCACTGCGAGTCCCAGGCGACACCTCGGCCAACCAGTCGGCCACTGCCGCCCAGAATCGGTCGAGCACGGCGTGGATGGCCGTTGCCACGACAGGACGCTTCGCAGCGACGAGTTCGTCGTAGTGAGGCGACTCGGCAGTCATCTCCCACAGGTCACCCTCGAACCGCTGGAGCAGACCGTCGAGCGCTGCCTCGACGGTGGTCCCGGCCCTGAGCGCAACGAGAGCGGCATCGGTGTGCTGCTCGAACACCAGGGTGAACGACGACGCGAAGACATCGTCTTTGTCGGTGAAGTACTGGTAGATCGCAGGCCGAGACATCCCCGCAGCCTCGGCGATGTTGGCCATCGACGTTCCCGCATAGCCGCGAGTGAGGAACTGATCGACCGCGGCTGCACGGATCGAGGCGCGGCGGCTGTCGCCCCGCCTCACTCGTACGTCGGTTCGGTCGGCGACACCGCTCACCCGGAAAGCTTGACACAATCACGTCGATGTGTCAGCTTCCCATCGGCTGACATTTCGGTGCCCATCTGTCAGGTCAGCCTCATCAACCACCCCCAGGAGCACCGCATGACCCGCCTCGGCTACCAGATACCGAACTTCACCTACCCGAACACCTCCAACGACGCCATCTTCGGGAGTGTTGTCGACCAGGCGAAGGCAGCGGAGGCAGCCGGTTTCGACCGAGTCTTCGTGATGGATCACTTCTACCAACTTCCCGGAATCGGTGCTCCAGACGAGCCGATGTTCGAGTGCTACACACTGCTCTCCGCCATCGCCCAGCACACCGAAAAGGTCCGCCTCTCCGCACTCGTCACCGGAAACACCTACCGGCATCCCACCTTGCTCGCCAAGGCGGTCACCGCCCTCGATCACGTCTCAGGCGGTCGCGCAACACTCGGCATCGGAGCCGGCTGGTTCGAACTCGAACATCAATCGCTCGGGTATGAATTCGGCACCTTCACCGACCGGTTCGAGAAACTCGAGGAATCTCTGCAGATCATCAAACCGATGCTCAGCGGCGAACGGGTCACGCTCGAGGGCAAGCACTACCAGGTGAGTGATGCGGTCAACTCGCCAGCGCCGATCTCACAGATCCCCATCATGATCGGCGGCTCGGGTGAGCGGAAGACCCTCCGCATGGTGGCGCAGTACGCAGACGAGTCGAACCTCTCCAGTGGCGGTGCTGACGAGATCCCGCGCAAACTCGATGCGCTCAACGCGCACTGTGAACGACTGGGGCGTGATCGCTCCGAGATCACCGTGACCAAACTCACCATGTGTCTCGTCGCCCCGACCATGGAGGCGGCCGAGGCCGACCTGCGCGAGATCGCCGAGGTGAAGGGCTGGGACGAGGCGACGATGGAGTTCGCCAAGATGATTCTCATCTACGGCGATCCCGACACCGTCGGTGAGAAGCTCCAATCACTCGTCGACACCGGAATCGATGGCCTGACCATCAACCTGCCCGGCAACGGCCACAAACTCGACCGCATCCATCTGCTCGGCGAAATCGCCGACCGTGCCCTCGGATGACCGATCTGTTGTGCGAGACGATCGGCCATTGACGACCATCATGAACGCCACGACCGCACTCGACGACGCGTTCGGACTCGCAATCGATGTCGAACCACTCACCGACGTGTCACGAATGGGCCGACGCATCCATGGCCTCGACCTGTCACAGCCGCTGAGCCCGGCGCAGGCCACCGCACTCGTTGCTGCACTCGACGAGTGGCACATCGTTTCCTTTCCCGGACAACACCACCACGGCATGACAGTGCTCGACCTCGAGCGCCTGGCCAACCATTTCGGTGCGCCGATCCCGCACCCGAGCAACCTCGACGACTACGTCAGCACGGGAACGATCACGATTAAAGCGCCGCACGATCGAGCGTCCACCGCCGTCGATGCAGCGTTCCCGAACGTCGTGTCGTGCCTTCAGGGTGCCGACAGTCCAGCCGTCTACCTCGTCACCAACCTGCACGGCAGCGGTCCCACCGCCCAGCCGACAGTCGGCGGTGGCCAGCACTGGCACACCGACATCGAGTTCGAACCCGTGCCCCTCTCGACCTCGATGTTCCTGGTGCATCACACACCCGTTCGCCGAAACACCGCAGGAACCTGGGTGCACAACCCACCGCGTCCACCGGGCTTCTACCATCCTGATTCACCCCCTTTGCTCGCCGAACGTCGCGAAGCCCTTCCCCTCAACGGCGAAACCGCCTACGCCGACACCGCTGCCGCCTACGACGCGCTGCCGGCCGACGAGCAGGCCGAACTCGACCAGGTGCAGGTTCGACGGCGGCTCCGCAACGATGACGACGGATTCCTTGTGCCGCTCGTCCACACGAATCCGCGCACCGGTCGACGATCGCTCCACAGCCCGATCTGGGCCTCGCGCGGCAAACGGGTTGCGCCGGCGTCCATCGACGGGCTCACCTCCGACGAGTCGCGACGATTCTTCGACCGGTTGGAGGAGCACTGCCTTGCTCCCGAATTTCGCTACGACCACTCACACGAGGCCGGTGACGTCACGATCTGGTCGAACTTCTCGACCCTTCACGTTGCGCCGCCGACCAAACGTCCCGTGAACGACCCAGCCGATGCTCGGCTCATGTATCGAATCAGCTGCAAAGGGCCGGTCAGCGCAACACTCCCCCGAGACGACACCGACCACTGGATCGACGCCAACATCACGCCCCCCTACCGGTCGGTCTTGTCGGACACGGTGCTGCAGGACCGATCGGAGCACGCGTAGCTGATCCGCCGCGGCCCCACCCAACTCCGACCGGGTGACGCCTCGGTGGCGACGCAGGCGCTGCCGGCTGGGCGAGTCGCTAGCTCAGCGTCTTGAGTCCACTGCGATCAGTGCAGAACGCCACGAGCGCCACCACAAGACAGGCCAGGCCACCGACGACGGTGGTCGGCCCGGTGCCCACGCGTTCGGCGACGAACCCGTAGATCAGCGCACACACAGGCATGACCCCTCCCATCGTCAACGCGAAGAGCGCCATCATCCGGCCCATCAATTCCTGTGGCGTGTGGGTCTGGAACAGTCCTTGGCTCATGTTCATGTAGACGCCACCACCCAGGCCCATGAAGAATCCGAGGATCACCAACTGCCAGAGTGCCGTGGTGAGGCCCATCAAGGCGACAACCGTGCCGCCCAGCATCATGGCGCACATGAACCAGCCGCCCTTGTTGGGGAGGCTGCCTTTCCTCATGATGTAGAACGACATGACCGCCACACCGAACCCCATCGTGGCGAGGGCATAAGCCGCATCGCCGGAGTCGCGACCGAATGCCTCTTTCACATGCGCCTGCATGAGCACCATGCTCAACGGCATGATCGTCATCCCGGCGAAGGTCAACAAGCCGACAAGCTTTCGAAAGGGTGGATTGTCCCTCACCCAACGCATGATCTCGGCCAGATCGGTTCGTACGGGACGAGCTTCGGCAACAGACTCGTGCTCGGGTACCTGCAGCGGCACCAGCACAGTAAGGCCGATGACGACGAGCAGCACCAGAAAGCCGAACGCTCCCTCGAAGCCGGCGATCGACCCTGCGCCGCGCGCCAGTACCGGTCCGAGCATCATCGACACCGTTGCGCCGATCGCTGTGAGCCCCACCGCCGAAAAGATCAGTTCTCGGGGGATGATCGCGGGCACGAGTGACTGCCGCACCGGCCCCCCGACCGCCATGGCCGACCCGGCGAGAACGGACATGACGAGTACCCATGCGAAGTTTGCCTCGTCGAGCGCGGCAAGGACGAACAGGCCGGCCATGGAGCCGAGCATCGCAACCTGAGAACCGAACAGCAGCCGCTTGCGCTGCCAGCGGTCGGCCCATACGCCGGCATGCATCGTGAGGAAGATGGTGGGGACGCCGAGCGCGAACACCACCAGACCTTGATCGGCCTCACTGCGATCGAGACCATCGAGCACGAACCACGCAATCACGAACCGTTGCGCGTTCATCAGCACCATGAACGCCGTCGAATTGATCCACAGCAACCGAAAGTTGGGTAACTGGATTGCATGGGTGGGCTCTGCTCGGCCACCAATCGACGTCACTGCGGCGATCGGGTCAACAGAGGAGGTCACGGCGCCGACCGTAGCGGCACCAGCGCAACGACGACGAAATACCGGCTAGACCGTTACACCATGCGCTGGATCGAGGATGCCCCCTACCGCCCCCGTGTTCCGTTCTGGACCCGAGCCAACGTCGGAGAGGTCCTGCCACTTCCGCCATCACCGGTCGGCTGGGACTTCGTCTGGGCGCATCGAGGCGTGATCGCTGGTTGGCGGGACTGCGCGATCGACCGCCTCGGCTTCGAGGAGCACGAACTCGACCCTGATCCCGATCTCACCGAGGTCGTGGCGAACTTCGGCGGATACGCCTATCTGTGCGCCACGTTCAATCGGATCTGGGCCGAGCGAGCACCGGGGATGACCTACGCCGACATGGATCTGGCCTATTTCGGCGACCACCCCGACGTGCCCCCATACGAGCCTGAGGAGTGGCACCACAATCCCCACACCACCGAGGTCACCGGCGCCTGGCTCGGCTGGGTGATGGGCACGATGGACCAGAGTGAACTCGAGGCACAGCGAGTCGAAGCTCGCACGATTCGTTCCGAGCGACCTGACTACGCAGCGATGAGTGACGCCGAACTACTCGACTACGCCCACTCGCTGCGCCCCGTTATCCGTCGTCTCTTCAACATGCACATCAACCAGAGCGCAGCAGCGTCCATCGCTCCTGGCGTCCTCGCGGCGGTGACCGCCGCCGTCGGGCGGCCGGAGGCGGCCATGCGGATCATGGCCGGTGTCGGCGGTGTCGACTCGGCCGCACCGTCGTATGCCATGTGGGACCTCTCGCGCGCGGTCGCCACAGACGCCCACCTCACCGCGATCTTCGATGCCGGTCCTGCCGGGTTGCATGCGCGACTCACGGCTGATCCCGGCGCAGTCGAATTCACCGAGGCGCTCGATGCGTTCCTCGCCGAGTTCGGATCGCGAGGGCAAAACGAGTGGGACATCGCATCCGAGGTGTGGGAGACCGATCCAGACTTGGTGCTCACCGTCATCGACAAGATGCGGTTGCAGGCAGACGACGAGGACCCACGTCACGAAAACAGCAAACGGGCGGCCGAGCGCCAAGCACTGGCTGCCGAAATCGCCGCGATGGTGGAGGCTGATCCAGAAGCGCACGGGCAGTTCCTCGCTGCGGTGGCGTCCGCCGGAACCTTCCTTCCCGGCCGTGAGCGATCGAAGACCAACATCATCCGTGTCATCGGTGAAGTTCGGCTTGCGATTCGTGAACTGGGTCGACGGGCGGTCGAACGAGGGCATCTCGATCAGGTGACCGACATCAACTTCTTGTTCGGCGACGAGGTGGAAGCGCTCACGACGGGTGCGCTGGCAGAAAGCAAGCTGCTCGTGTCCGAGCGTCGAACTCACTACGACTGGCTGCTCAGCATCGAGCCGCCGTTCATCATCAACGGTGAACCGGTCCCCAACACCGAGTGGCCCAGTCGGGCCGATGCCACACCGGTCCGAACTGCTGCAGCCGGCGACGTGATCCACGGTCTTCCCGGCTGCCCCGGCACCTACCGGGGAACCGCGCGGGTCGTGCTCGACGCTGCTGACCCCAGCGGGCTGAGCCCCGGCGACATTCTGGTCGCCCCGCACACAGACCCGGCATGGACCCCACTCTTCGTCCCGGCCGGCGGCGTCGTCGTCGATGTCGGTGCCGCCCTCAGCCACGCCATCATCGTGAGCCGCGAACTCGGCATCCCCTGTGTCGTGTCTGCGACCGACGCCACCAAGCAAATCGTCGACGGCGCCACGATCGAGGTCAACGGCGACACCGGTGAGGTCACGATCCTGGAGCTTCCGTGAGCGACGACCCGTCCGGTGGCGCCGATCATGCGCCGCCGATGGCGCGGCTTTCGGTGAGATGGTTCCAACGGCAGTCGGTGCACACCTCGACCACGTAGCCCTGGCTCACCGACTTCCGGGCGGCAAGGCGATCCATCTCCCGGTCGGAGGTGACACACCGGCCACTCTTGGGCAGTCGCGGACCGAAGACGTAGGTGACCTCGACGAGCGTCTGCGACTCGCAGACAGGGCAGGAACGACCCACCGGTGTGCCGCAGAACTCCGCATTTCGTTGCAGTTCACGCTGGCTGTCACAGATCTGCTCACGCGACAGCGATCCCTCGCGCCAAGCCGCGAGGATGGCCTCACGAGCCAGGCGGTAGTCGACGCCACCGCTGCTGCCGGCTTCCTGCAGGCCGATCTTGGTTCGAGCAACCACTCCAAGGACAGTACCCCTCCCTCATCTGCTCCGTCAGTGCGGCCAGACTGACCGGACATGTCCGGCTACGACCCACGCACCCCGAGCAATCGCCCGCTCGCCTACGTCGAGTTCGGTCCCGGCCTCGATGACGATGTCGATCGGCGGTTGATCGGCGATGCTCGCGGTAGACGGATTCTCGACCTTGGTTGTGGCGGCGGCCACACCGCCGTGGGTCTCGCAGCACGGGGCGCACGGGTCATTGCGACCGACGCCGATCCTGGACAACTCTTCGCCGCCCGAGCCCTTGCACAGCAGTCGTCGGTCGCCGTCGAGTTCCACGAAGCTGGTCCTGCTGAACTTGCGTTCATTCGCGCCGATCAGATCGACATCGCCGTGTCGGTGTGGGCCCTCTCCCTGATCGACGACCTCGATCGAGTGTTCCGCCAGGTCCACCGGGTACTGCGGCCGAACGCCCACCTCATCGTCGCACTCCCCCACCCGGCTGCGCTGTGCGCCGATCCGATCGATCCGACCCGCACCGTGCGCTCATGGCGAACCGACGAAAAGATCGGCGAACGTCACGTCCACACTGCCGAAGGACTCGTCACCGCGATGAGTCGCAGCAACTTCGCCGTCGACGTGCTGCTGGAACGCCACGCCGGCGGTCCGACCCCTGCAACACTTCTGGCCCGCGGACGTCGCCTCGGCGCCTGAGCACACCTCGAGGCTCCGTCGAGATCGTCATCGCTTTCACCCCTCGTCGGGACGGAGCAGTTCGGCGGCGACCTCGGCGGCGAACGGTCCATGATCGAAGCGATACTCGCGCAGCCGTGCCATCGCTCGCCCCACCAGCGGGCCGGGCTCCACCCCCAGGATCGCTGCGACCGCCCGGCCGTCGATCGGCAGCCCCGGCGAATCGAGATCGGGCTCCAGCACCCGGAGCGCAGCGAGTTCCGAGCGGGCACGGTCGATGTCGGTCGACGTCTGACCGGCCGAACGCACGGCGGTGACGAAGGTGAGGAACTCCTCGAGGGGTCCATCGGTAGGCGTGGCCGCTGCTGCGCGACGAAGCGACGGTCGATCCGACGGGTAGGCGACGTCCAACCATCGATCGGCTGATCCAAGCCATGTGACCGCCGCCATCAGATCACCACTGGGCTTGAGACGGGCGAACTCGGTGAGACGACCGTCTGGTGACAGATCCAACAGGAGTGCAGCCCAGCGAGCGTCGGCGCAGGGTTCGGTGCGTGCCGCACGCGCTGCAGCAACACCCACATCGACCTCGGCGGCCGCCATGCCGGGAAGGACGTGTCGAAGCAGCCCGGTTTCACGAAGAAAGACGAGACCCGGCGTCGGGTCTGGCAGCAACAGCATCTTGGTCAACTCGTCACGCACTCGCTCCACCGACACGATCACCATCCGCTCACCCATGCCGTGGACGGCATCCACCAGTTCGGGCACTGCGCGAAAGCCGAAGGTCGCCACGAACCGTGCCGCCCGCAACATCCGGAGCGGGTCGTCGGAGAACGACACAGCAGGAGCCAAGGGTGTCCGAAGCACCCCTGCCGTGAGGTCGTCGGCGCCACCGAATGGATCGACGAGCACGCCGTCGGCACAATCGACCGCCATCGCATTCACCGTGAAGTCGCGGCGCGCCAGATCGTCAGCGATGTTGTCGCCAAAGGCGACCACCGGTTTTCGTGACGACGGGTCGTATGCATCGGCCCGATGGGTGGTGATCTCGAAGTCGCGGCCCCCAATCTTTGCCCCGATCGTTCCGTACGTCTCCCCCTGAGCCCAGACGGCCTCGGCGAAGGGGGCAATGAGCGCCTTGATGACGTCGGGGTGGGCGTCGGTGGTCACGTCGTAGTCGACGTCGGCTCGATCACGACCGGCCAAGTCGTCTCGCACGATGCCACCGACGAGGAAGAGTCGGTGTCCTGCCGCTGCGAATGCCTCATGGATCGGGCGCGCCGCCTCGAGCGCCAGCGCGAGTTGCGAATCCGACGGAAGGGTCACGATCCAGCGGCCAGCAGCAGCGCCGCATCGACGCCCTCCCCACCGGGCCCGCCGCTGGTCGCCGCTTCCGGACGCAACTGTTCGCCTACCAACTGGGCTGCGACTGCAGCCGAACAATCGGTGATCGCTTGGAGGTCGTAGCCACCCTCGAGCACCGTCACGCTGCGACCGCGGGCCACCAACGGAACCAGCGTGCGCACGTAGTCGGCCATGTCGGCCGACGAATAGCCGAGTTCGGTGATCGGATCAGCACGGTGCCCGTCAAAGCCGGCCGACAGGAACAACCACGTCGTGCCGTGAGCTTCGATGGCCGGCACGATGATCTCGTCGAGGGCGCGACGAACCACATCACCAGTGGTGTTCGGCGGGATCGGAATGTTGATGGTCTTGCCAACCGCTGCGCCCCGCCCCCGATCGGTCAGCATGCCTGTCCCCGGGTACAGCGGCGACTGATGAATCGATGCAAAGAGCACCCGAGGATCGTCGTAGAAGATGTCCTGGGTGCCGTTCCCGTGGTGAGCATCGAAGTCGACGATCGCAACCTTCTCCCCGGCGTCGGCCAGCGCAGCGGCGGCAATCGCCACGCTGTTGAACAAGCAGAAGCCCATCGACTGTGTTGCGGTTGCGTGATGACCCGGGGGTCGGACCACACAGAAGGCGGCGTCGAGATCACTACCGGGTTGGGCCAACCGTTCCACTGCAGTCACCACCGCACCGGCAGCGAGTCGGGCGGCAGCCAGACTCGAGTGGTTCATGACGGTGTCGGGATCGAGTCGCCCCCCACCGGCTGCGTCGACCGCCACAATATGTTCGAGCAATGCCTGATCGTGGACCCGCAGGATCTCGGCATCGGTGATCGCGCGAGGTGCGCTCCGTTCGAGCGCATCGACGACACCGGACCGGGCGATACCCTCCATCGCCGCTCGGAGACGATCCGGCCGCTCGGGGTGGCTCCGACCCGCCACATGTTCGAGACATCGTTCGTCGCTCAGCACCAGCAGCACATGCCGGAGCGTACCCCTCAGGTTCCAGCGCGTATCGTGAGATGCCGAATGGGGATGTATGCACTCAGGGTTGATGACGCCCGCGTTCGCGTCGGAAGCTGGCGCGGCAGCTCCGATCTCGCCTATCTCATCCCCCTCAGCAATGCCTCCACGCTCACGCCATCGGCGCTCGCCAGGATCCGTCGTCAACTGCAAGAGAACGGCTTCCGCGCGGTCGTGACGTCTGCCATCGGACCGTCGGAGCGCGCCGTCTTGCAGGCCGACGGGTTCACCGAGCACGAGCGCCTCCATCTCCTGCGTCACGACCTTCGCTCCATCCCGGATCGGCCCCACAACGGCACCGGTCTGCGTCGAGCACGACGCCGTGACCGTCCGGCGATTCTCGCTGTCGATGCCAGAACGTTCGACCCATTCTGGCAACTCGACCTCGCCGGCCTGCTCGACTCGATCCACGCCACCTCGACCGCTCAGGTCCGCGTGGTCCGCCGTCCCGCAGTGTTCGGGTATGCGGTGACGGGCCGCTCCGGAACCCAGGGGTACCTGCAGCGCCTTGCTGTCGACCCCTCCCGCCAGGGTGAGGGCTTCGGCGTGGCACTGGTGGCCGATGCACTCCATTGGCTCCGTCGGCGACGCGCCACGCTGTGCTGGGTCAACACCCAGGAGGCCAACCTGGCTGCGCTGGGCCTCTACGAGCGGGTCGGTTTCGTTCCGGCAGGCCACCAGCTGACCGTCCTGCGACGAGATCTGTGACCATGGTGCACGTGCCCCGCATCGCCAACTGTCGTTTCCCCTTTTTCGGCGCAGCACGCCCGGGCGCCGTCATCATGACAAGCATCACGATGGCGCTCGCAGGTGTCGTACTCTTCGCACCTGCCGCAGACGGACAGTTCGTCAACCGACTCGACCTCGTCGGACAAACGATCTACGTCGGTGACGACCCGGTCACCATCGACCTCCAGTTGCCGAGCATCACCGAGGATCGACAGCTCGAAATCCGTATTCACGGTCCGTACAACGACCCCGACGAGCTCACCGACGCATTCGTGAATCCGCCGGTCGAGGACGCACTCAGTTTGTTCACGTTGCAGCAACTCGACGACTTGGCCCGGGGATCCGACGGCATCGTCTCCGTCACCGTGCCGGATGACGAAGTCGGCCTCTTGATCCGTCGAGACCCCGGCGTTCTCCTGATCGTCATCGACCTCGTCGACGTGGACGGCGTGGTCGACACCCTCGTGACCGGCGTCATCGTCGAGGATGACACACGTGGTGCGTCGATCGACTTCGGGTTCGTTGCCGATGCCCGCTCACCACTGGCCCATCGAGCTGACGGATCGATCGATATCGACCCTGCGATGGTCGTCGCTCGCGTCGAAGCGGCTGTCGACGAGGCGCCTGGCCCGGTGCTCGTCCAGCTCAACCCGGAGTCCCTATCCGCCCTCGCCGATCCGAGGGTTGCGGGCGGTCGCAGCGCAATCGACCGGATTCGTCGGGTCCTCGAGGGCCATTCGCTCGATACGCGTTCGTGGGTCGACATCGACGAGGAAGGGTGGCGACGAGCGGGTGAGACCGATCGTGTCTTCACCCAGTACGCCGAGGGACGGACCACGATCGACGCGTTCCTCGGCCGCACCGCCGACGACCTCCAACGACTCGACCCCACAGCGGGGCCAGCGACCCTCGAACTGCTCAGAAGTGCCGGGATCACGGCCGGCATCGTCGAACCGGAGCAGCTCAGCCGCATCGACCTCGAGCGAGCTGATCGCCGACCGGTCCAGACCAGCGATGCCAACGGCGTTGCCTTCACCGTCATACCGATCGATCGAGAAGTGGAACGGACGCTCACCGGCAGCGACCCGGAGCTTGTCGCCATGCAGCACTTCATGACGCTGCTGCTGGAGGCCCGCAGCATCGGCACCGACCGCGGGATCGTCCTCGATCTGGACACCATCGCAGCTGGCTTCCTCGACTCGCTGATGCAGTTGGTGGCCACCACCGACCGACTCGGCACAGCGACCGTCGAAGAACTGCTCGACCGACCCCCCGCCCGTGACGCATTCGGCGGCCTTCTGCGAGTCGCCCTGCGCACCGAAGAGCCGAGCGATGTGAGCGCCGGCGCGAGCGACATCCGACTCACCGAATCGACGCTGGGCTCGTATGTGGAAATGGTCGCCCCTGCAGACGGCCCGATCGTGCCGCTCCAAATCGGGCTTGCAGCGTCGATGGCAGCTGAGCTCGACGACATCTCTCGGCGCACCTACACCGATGCGGTGTTCTCGACCGTCGTGGACGGCACCGCCAACTTTGCGGTGTTGGAGTCCGAGCGGGTCACGCTTGCGACCCGACGAGCCGACCTGCCGATCGTGATCCTCAACGAGCAGCCGGTCCCGATCAATGTGATCGTCAGACTCACGAGCGAAAAGCTCAGGCTGGTGGGCGGGGCCGAACTGACGCTCACCCTCCGTCCCGGACAGACCGAGATCCTCGTCCCGGTGCAATCGGTCAGTTCCGGTGACGCTCGAATTCTGGTGTCGGTGACGTCACCCGACGGGGTGCTCGACCTTGCCACCGGGTCGGTCGACGTTCGGTCGACGGCGATCTCCGGTCTCGGTCTCATTGTGTCGATCGTCTCCCTCAGCATCCTGCTCACCTGGTGGGCCCGGACCATCCTCCGCGTCCGCCGAAATCGCCGCGCTGCTAGCGTCGAACACCGTGCGGGCTCGGTGTAGGTTTCGACCACCTCACCCCTGCCCGAACCCGAGGCCGCCCCACCCACCAACGACAACCCCGAGAGCACCCCATGACCGTTCGTATCGTGACCGATTCAGCCTGTGACCTTCGTGGCGAGGAAGTCGAGCAACTCTCGATCGAGATCGTGCCATTGAGCATTCGCTTCGGCGATGACGAATACGTCGACCGCGAGCAACTCACGGTCGAGCAGTTCTACAGCTTGCTTGCCGACTCCGAGACCCTCCCGGAGACGGCTGCGCCCTCTCCGGGGGCCTTCGCAGCTGCGTTCCAACGGCATCTTGATGCCGGCGCCAGCGCCGTCGTGTGCATCAATCTGAGTGCTGCTGTTTCCGCCACGATGCAATCCGCCGTCACCGCTGCCGAAACCATCGACGCTGACATCCGAGTGGTCGATTCCAAATCGGTCACGGCCGGTCAGGGTGGCATCGTCCTCGCTGCTGCCCGAGCAGCAGCCGAGGGAGCCTCAGCGGACGAGGTCGTTGCGATTGCTGAGTCAGCAGCCGAACGCACCCACGTGTTCGGCGCCCTGGACACTCTCGAGAACCTGCAAAAGGGCGGCCGGATCGGGAACGCGCAAGCGCTGCTCGGGTCCATGTTGTCGATCAAGCCGATCATCGACATCTCGTCTGGCGAAGTGGAGGAGGCCGGCAAGCAACGGACCCGAAAGAAGTCGCTCGCATGGCTCCGCGACAAGTTGCGCGAGTTCGGCGAGATCGAAAATCTTGCAATCATGCACGGCCAAGCGCCCGACATCGAAGACTTCGTTGCCATGCTCAGCGAGATCACCGACGTCGACAGCGCCCGAGTCGAAGTGATCGGCCCTGTGGTCGGTACCCATGGCGGCCCACGAGTCATCGGCTTCTCGTTCATGGTGAAGGCCTAGGGTCGACCAGCGGCCCCTTCGGACTAACGTTTCGGCATCGCTCCAGATCCCGAGGATGCCCGCCTGATCAGCGCTGCCCAACGAGGTGACCAACGCGCCCTCGATCGGCTCCTCCGCAAGCATCAGGAACGGATCTACCGGGTATGCCGCCGCCTCGCCGGCAACGACGCCGATGCGCTCGACGCAACACAAGAGGCACTGATCGCAATCGTCAAGGGGCTCGCCTCGTTCGACGGACGTGCGGCGTTCACGACATGGTCCTATCGCGTCGCCACCAACGCCTGTCTGGATGAGTTGCGTCGACGCGGACGCCGAGCCGAACCCGGCCTACCTGAGTTCGAGCACGCCGACGACGCCTACATCGGCAGCCGTCGCAGCCGCGATCCCGGCGAGACGGTCAGCGCTCGAATCGATGTCGACCTTGCCCTCGCCAGCCTTCCCGAGGAGTTCCGGGCGCCAGTCGTCCTCCGAGACATCGCCGGACTCGACTACGCCGAGATCGCGGATGTCCTCGAACTCGCACCTGGAACGGTGCGCTCCCGGATCGCCCGCGGACGGGGCCGGCTCGCCGACATCATGGCATCCAGTCCTGAAACCGGGAACCAACCCGACCCCGACCAACGTCAGAGCCCATGACAATGACCGACGATCCTGATTTCCTCGACGAGTTGCTCACTCGCTATCTCGATGGCGAAGCCACCGACAGCGAGGTCGCTCGCGTCGAATCGGATGCCGAACTGGTCGCTCGGGTGGAGCAACACCGAGCTGTCATCGACCTCGTCCAGTCGCCGATCACGATCCCCACGCCCGATCTCGACCGAGTCCGCGCCGCAGCGATTGCCGAGTCCACCACTACCTCCCAGGTAACTGATCTCGACATCCTCCGAGTGGAGCGGCTGCAACGGCGGAATCGCATCCTTGCCGTTGCTGCCGCCCTCGTCTTTCTTGCCGTCGGTGTCGCTGCGGTGCAGGGCACACTCGACAACGACACCGGGGACACGACCGCGAATGCCAGCTTCGACTCCATGAGCCAGGGTGATGCCGACAGCGCAGCCGCTGAAGCCCTCTCGGCCCCGCTCGGTGACGCCGCTGAGGCAGGCGCCAGTCTCGCCGACAGCAACGACGAGGAGGCCGACGACGACATGGCAACCGCCGCCGAAATGGACAGCACCGACGGGTCCGATGATGCCGCCGACGAGGCCGCTCCACTCCAGGTTGCCGGCGTCCTCCCCGACGATCTGGGCCCGGTCGCAGACATCGAAGCGCTCCGCGACCGGTTGGCCGAACTGCTCGCAGCAGCCGGAGACCGTTTCACTCCCCCACCGGCCGACCCGTTCGGTGACCTGTGCAGCCCGGCGGTCGACCTTCTCCTCGGGCAGTTGCCCGACGGGGTACTCGCAGTCGAAACCGCTCCGGTCGTGGTCGCTGGCGTTCCTCGGCAGGTTGCGGTGGCCACCGGTTTCGGTTCGCTGGTTGTCGTTGTTGTCGCAGACGAGGCGTGTGATGTTGTCGAGATGCTCGACGTGCCCGGGATCGACCGCCCCTGACACCGGTAGGCTCGGCGTCATGTCGACAGACGATGGCACCATCGACGGCGCATCCAACAGTGCGGCGACAGCCACTGGTGCACCGGATTCGCCATGGCTCGATCCTGCCGCGCTGACGGACCGAGTCGTCGACACCGTCGATCGCATCAAGGCGATGACAACCGACAACGCCGTGCTCGCCTTGCGAGTCGTCGTCTTCGGATTGGTGATCTCCGCCCTGGCGATCGCTGTACTGCTGCTGACCATCATCCTGCTCGTGCGTATCTTCGACGCCTACCTCCCGATCGGGGCCGGTGTTGGCGACGCGACCTGGGCCGCACACGGGTTCACCGGCTTCATCTTCTGTGTGCTCGGTATCGGGGCTTGGCTCTCTCGTCGGGCCACGTCTCGACCTCTGGTCTTCGCTGCGATCATCGACCTTGTCTTCGTCGTGGTCATCATCTGCTACGGCGTGTTCGGTTGAGCGAGTGCACCACCTGTTCCCGACGCGATCCGAGCCCCGGGTAGCGTCGTCCTGCACCTTCCGACGCGAGGAATCTCCATGACCGATCTGCGCGACATCATCATCATCGGTTCCGGTCCGGCCGGTCTCACGGCTGCGATCTACACAGCCCGTGCCAATCTCTCACCGCTCGTGCTCGAGGGCGAACCGTCCAGCACGAGTGATCAGCCGGGCGGCCAACTGATGCTCACCACCGACGTCGAAAACTTCCCGGGATTCCCCGACGGGATCATGGGGCCCGAATTGATGATGAACTTCCGCATGCAAGCCGAGCGGTTCGGGGCTGAGATCCAGACCGTCAAGGTCTCGAGGGTCGACCTTTCCAACAGACCGTTTGGGGTTTGGATCGGCGAACCCACCGCCGACGAGCCGACCTACCACGCCAACGCGCTCATCATTGCGACCGGTGCACAGTCGATCATGCTCGATCTCCCCAACGAGACCGAGTTGGTGGGTCATGGCCTGTCCACCTGTGCGACATGTGACGGGTTTTTCTTCCGTGATCAGGAGATTGCTGTGGTCGGTGGTGGAGACTCGGCGCTCGAGGAAGCAACCTTTCTGAGCCGCTTTGCCAGCAAGGTCACGATCATTCATCGGCGCGACGAGCTCCGTGCATCGAAGATCATGCAGGACCGGGCCTTCAACAATCCCAAGATCGAGTTCATGTGGAACACCGTGGTCACGGAGTATCTCGGCGACAGCAAGCTCGCCGGTGTCATGGTCGAGAACGTGCAAACCGGCGAGGCTCATGAACTTCCGGTGAGCGGTCTATTCATCGCGATCGGGCACCGACCGGGCACCGATCTCTACCGAGGACAGTTGGCCATGAAGGACAACGGGTATCTCGAGACGCGTCCCGGTCGCACGGCGACCGATGTCGACGGCGTGTTTGCCGTTGGTGATGTCACTGACGACTACTACCGCCAAGCGATCACTGCCGCTGGATCCGGTTGTCAGGGCGCACTCGAGGCGGAGCGGTATCTGGAGGCCCTCCACGACTAGTGCAGCAACAACCCCGCACGACAAGTGCAGCACCGCCTCGAGGCAGTTGGGAATTTCTGATCCAGTTGCGGGTTACCCTCAGTACACCGTTCTCGGACTACGGTCCGGCGAACGTCTGCGAAAGGACCTTTCCTCATGGCTGGAGCCGTCACCACCCTCTCCGACGCCACCTTCGACGAAACGATCGGTGCGTCGGACGCACCTGTTCTTGTCGACTTCTGGGCCGAATGGTGCGGCCCCTGCAAGATGATCGCGCCGATCCTCGAAGAGATTGCCGAGGAGCAAGGAGACGCGGTCACGATCGCCAAGCTCAATGTCGACGAGGCGGGTGACATCGCACGACGCTTCGAAGTCATGTCGATTCCCACGTTGATTCTGTTCCAGAACGGCGAACCGGTGAAGCGGATCGTTGGCGCCAAACCGAAGCAGGCCTTGCTCGACGACATCGCCGAGTACATCTGACAGCCTCGGTTGTCGACGCAGCGCCCCTCGACATCAGCGGGGCGAGTGGTCAGTTCGACAACCGTCAGCTCATGTCGAGACCGCCACTCTTGGCTCGGCAACAGTTCCTCCGTGGCGCGGGCCGATAGCCTCGGGTCGCCATGAACGACCTGGGATTGCCGCTTCGGGAGGGGGATACCGGACCCGCGATTCGCGACCTCCATCGCCGACTCGCCGCTGCGGGTTTTTCCCCCGGCACTGACAGTGATCGATTCGACCTCGACACGGTGAACGCTGTTCGGGCCTTCCAAGCAAGCCGCCGAATCGTCGAAGACGGTTCGGTCGGTCGCCACACGTGGAACGCGCTGATCGAGGCCGACAATCGCCTCGGTGACCGAATGCTGTACCTTCGCTCACCGATGACGAGAGGTGACGATGTCACCGATCTTCAGCAACGGTTGGGCAGCCTCGGTTTCGACGCCGGGTATGTCGACGGCATTTTTGGCCCCGACACCGAGCATGCGGTGCGGAGTTTCCAGGCCAACCAAGGGGTGACGCCGGACGGCGTCGTTGGGCCGGACACCATCGCAGCGCTGGCTCGCCTGGCAGGAAAGCGCAGCGGCGACAAGACGATCGCCGAGGTCAAGGAAGCAGAGATGTTGCGTCACAACGTGGCCGGCGTCGGAGATCGTCGAATCGTCCTCGGGGAAACGGGTGGACTTCCCACCCTCGTCGACGCCCTCGCCCGTCGGCTTCGTCTCGACGGAGCCGAGATTCTGACCTTGCATCACCCTGATCTGTCGAAGCATGCCCGAACCGCGAACGACTGGGCGGGCACTGTGTACATGGGGCTCGCACTGGCCGACGACGAGTATTCGATCGCCTACTTTCAGACCGAGGGCTTCGTTTCGGCGGGCGGTCAAGGCCTTGCCAGGCATGCCAGTCGACGGGTCGCAGAGGTGTTGCAGACCGACCACCCACCAGTCGGGATGCGCTTGCCGATCCTGCGCGAGACACGGATGCCCGCCATCTGGTGTCGAGTGGGACATCCCACCAACGTCGTCGAGAAGGGACCGTCACTTGCGGCTGCGCTGCACAGCGCGCTGCTCACCTGGTGTAGCGAACCTCTCGACCCGACGGACTGACCCAGGGTTCCACCCTCACCCTCAGTCCTGTTCCCTCACCCTGACTCAGTGCTCTCGACGACCATGTACAACAAAGTGTGACATATGTCACACCTCAGTACACGACAGTCCCTGGAGGACTGATGACCCGATAGATCCGCTCGAGGTCATCCAGGTCGGCGAACTGCACGACAAGCTTCCCTGGACCCTTGCCGAGTTGCACCTTGACTCGGGTCTCCAGCCGGGCCGCCAAGAGCTCCTCCAATTCGAGAATGCCGGCATCGGGGACCGCTGACCCCGAGCGAGCAGGCGATGTTTCGTCCGCCTGACCGTTGTCCCCTTCCTCGACAGCCTCACCGACGTCGTCATCACGAACCAGCGCTTCGAGCTCACGGACGGTAAGTCCCTCGGCAACCACTTGTTGTGCCAGCCGTTCCTGCTCGGTTCGATCAGGCGTTGCCAGCAGTGCCCGTGCATGACCCGCAGAGAGTTGACCCTCGATCACGAGTCGTTGGACGGAGCCCGGCAACTGCAGCAGTCGAATCGTGTTCGCAACCGCAGATCGGCTCCGCCCCACCCGGCTGGCAACCTGCGCCTGCGTCATGCCGAAGTCTTCCATCAGTTGCTGGTAGGCCGCAGCCTCCTCGAGGGCATTGAGATCTTGTCGATGAAGATTCTCGACCACGGCGGATTCGAGCGCTGACACGTCGTCTGCACTGCGAACAATGGCAGGAATCACTGGCAAGCCCGCTCGTTTGGCCGCTCGCCACCGCCGCTCCCCCGCGATCAGTTCGTAGCCATCATCAGCCTCTCGCACAATGATTGGCTGAATGACACCAACCTCACTGATCGAGGCCGCCAGTGATGTCAGTGTTTCCTCGTCGAAATGATCCCGAGGTTGGTATCGATTGGGTCGAACCAGCGTGATGTCAACCTCGCGAAACGCTCCCGTCTCCCCTTCCACATCGGCCGGGATGAGTGAACTCAGTCCCTTTCCGAGCCCACTACGCCTCGTCGCTGACACCGAGAATCTCCTTTGCCAGGTCCCGATATGCGGTGGCACCTCGGGACAATGGGTCGAATACCGTAATCGGTTGGCCGAAACTTGGAGCCTCGCTCAACCGAACAGTTCGGGGAATCACATGACGCATCACCTTGTCTCCGAAATGCTCACGCACCTCGTCTGCTACCTGCCCCGACAGTTTGGTGCGCGCATCGAACATGACGAGCACGATCGTGCTCAGCACCAAGTCCGGATTCAGGTTCCGTGTCACCAGATCAACATTGCGAATCAACTGACCAAGGCCCTCGAGTGCGTAGTACTCCGT
The DNA here is from genome assembly GCA_029979265.1 of Actinomycetota bacterium. GTDB lineage: Bacteria > Actinomycetota > Acidimicrobiia > Acidimicrobiales > Aldehydirespiratoraceae > UBA11606. Next base: position 74,316 of record JAPOHW010000008.1, read on the forward strand.
CTGGATCGGCACGAGTACTTCGGTCGCCGCTGTCAAACCATTGATCGTGAGGAGACCCAACGACGGCGGGCAGTCGATCAAAACGATGTCGTAGTCATCAGCGACCGAGGCGATAGCCTCCTTCAGCTTTTGCTCCCGTGAGAAGGCTGGGACCAGTTCGATCTCTGCTCCTGCCAGGTCGAGACTTGCTGGCGCCACGTAGAGATTCTTGACCGCTACCGGTTCGATCACATCCTCCATCGGGACGCCTTGCAGCAAAACGTCATACAGGGAATGATCGAGTTGACGCGGATTCAAGCCAAGCCCGGTACTGGCGTTCGCTTGCGGATCGAGATCGACGATCAGGACACGATTTCCCAACTCCGCAAAGCAGGCCCCAAGATTGACGGTTGTCGTCGTCTTTCCGACACCTCCCTTCTGGTTGGCGACCGCAAAAATGCGCGGTTCGTCCATGGTGGCATCGCCCACGGCGTCTCCTTTGCAGTAGAGGAGAGTATGTTCGCCGCTTTCACAGACGAGGTCAAGGACCCTCTCCATGTTTCACGTGGAACGCGCTGCGTCGCTCAGATCAGTGGCTTCCGCGCGCGCACTGCGCTGCGACGGGGGTACGACCAGGGCAGTTCATCCGTTACGGCGACTGTCACAAATGTCCCTCGAGAACCAGAGGTGATCGTGGCAGCCTCGACGCCGGCGATGTTCTCACCCAGGCGGCGCCACTCAGCGGCCTGATCCTGACGGCAGGAAACGACCGCGACGCCACCTCTCGCAACACAGGGAAGCACCAACTCTGCGGTCTCGGCAGGCTCGGCCAACAGCCGCGCCACGACCACCTCATAGGACGAGCGGTGGGTGCTCTCATGGGCAAGTTCGTCCAACTGACCATGCACGACACGAACCCGATCAGCGAGCTCCAACGCCCGGACTGCAGCCCGAGCATGGTCGAGACGGCGGTCCGAGCTGTCGACGAGCACCAGTTCCGCCATCGGAAGCTGACAGGCAAGCAGGACACCTGGAATTCCGGGACCAGTCCCCGCATCGAGAATACGGCCGTTCCACGTGGAACAATCGGCTCCAAACGCGGAGCACACCGCCAGGGTGAACCCGGCGGTGTGCTCCCACAATTCTTCGATGCTGGCCTTTCCCAGCGCTCCCACTCGACGGGCGGGCCCCCACGCCTCGTCGAGGGACGCCGCTAATGCATCACTCAGCATCACCAGCTGGAACAATGATAACTCGCCGAGTCGGCTCTTCGCCCTCCGATGTGGTTTCCACACCCTGCTCTTCCGCAATCGTGTCATGCACGATTTTTCGATCTGCGCCGCCCATCGGGTCCAGAGCACGGGGCGTTCCATCACTCCGAACTGCCGCAGCCTGCTCGCGACAGAACGACGCAAGGGCCTCTGCTCGACGAGCCTTCAGGCCACCAATATCAATCCTGATGCGACCGTCGCGACTTGTTCCATGACGCTGCAGCACGGTCCGGACGAGATCATCGACTGCCATAGCCGTTCCACCTCGAGGACCGATCATTCGACCGAGATTGTGGCCACTAACGGTAATCCGGATCTCGTCGTCGCTCACATCCTCACGAGCAAAGGACACTGTTGCGCCCATCACCTCCGCTAGGCCGCTCACGAACTGCTCGGCGAGATCAGCCTGCTGGGGGAGTGGCATCGATGGTTCATCGCTCATCTTCACGCTCTTTTCTTGCTTCTTTTCGGTCTTCTGCTTGCCGTTTCGGTCATCCGGCTGTTTCGACGAATGATCGGTGTCCCTGGTCGGTTCGGTTCGCCGAGAGGTGCCTTCGCCCGCATCATCACGAGCTGTGTTGCCGTCTCCCGGAGACTCTCCCCTGTTTCGCTGACGATGTCCAGCCTTCCCGGTGCGCCCCTGGGAGTTTCCTGAACGACCCCGTTTGCGGCGCCGGTCGTCCTTCGCTCTCGGAGTCGTGGGTCGGACCCGGGCACGAACCCGAGCATCTTCCTTGACTCGGCCGAAAAGGCCGGTTCGTGCTTCGGTGACAATCTCGAATTCTGCTTCGTCCCCGTGCACGCCGAGGGCGTCCAATGCTGCTTCTTTTGCCTCTTCGACCGACTTGGCGGTCTTCTCCACCCATTCCATGGGATTCCTTCTCTTTTCTCGCTGAGCGTCGCGTAGATGAGGCGAGCTCAGCGCTTGCGTTTGTCGTTCTGGGTCCCGGGCTTGGTTACCCGGCCTCCACCGGTGCCATGACGGGTTGGCGCGCGTCCTGTTCGACCTGCACCAGTTCCTTTGGCTCGAGCCGCCGGTTTCCCACCCTTCTTTCCTTGAGCAGCGTTTCGTTTCGGTGTTGACTGACCCTTTTTCTCTGTGGTTCGCCCACCAGACCCCTTCGTCGTGCGACTGGATTCGGAGTTCGAGGCTTCTTCACGCGAGCGTCGAGCTTGCGCACCAAGACTGTCTTCACCCTTGTAGAGCGATTGTGTGATGTAGCCCTGTTGCCCGATCCGGTACAGGTTGCTCACCACGAAATAGATGACGAGTGCAGCTGGCATGGTCAAAGAAAAGACCGGAAGCATCCACGGCAAAATCTTCATGATCATTTCTTGCTGCGGATTGATCTGGGCACCTGTATTCCGGCCGCGGATTTGCCGCTGTTGATAAAGACTGGAGATCAACACGATCACGATCAGCACGAAGTAGGGGAGTGCCCCTACGATGCTCTCACCCGCTGCTTCCAGTGGTGTTCGGGACAGATCGATCGAAATGAAATCCATCTCAGTCGTACCGGACGTCAGGTCTCGATACATCTCGCTGTCGGCCGGCAGGTTCTCCGGATCGAAGGGAAGATCAGGATTGCCGAGTGGCGAGATCCCGCCTGCGTCTGTGCCGCTTCCTGCAGTCCATCCTGCCTGGAGACCGAAATCGGTCACGCGTCGAGTGATGCCTTGCACCACGCGGAAGAGAACCAAGAAAACGGGGAGTTGGACGAGCAAGGGGAGGCATCCACCCAACGGATTGATGTTGTTCTCTTGGTAGAACGCCATCAACTCTTCGTTCATCTTCTGCCGGTCATCCTTGTATCGGTTCTGGATGGCCTTCAGTTCTGGCTGCAACCGTTGCATCTGCAACATCGACCGAGTGCTCTTCAACGTCAACGGTGTCACGACCACCATCACCGCCAGGGTCAGGCACATGACTGCGAATCCGTAGGACGGATAGACGTCGTAGAAGAACGCAAGTGTCGACGCGATCAGATCAAAAAACAGATCGAACATCAGTGCTCCTGAGACAACGGTACGGGGTCATAGCCGCAATTACCCCATGGATGACAGCGGCAGAGTCGGCGTGCGGCATACCAGCCTCCGCGGATCGCCCCGTGGGATTCGAGCGCTTCCACGGCGTAGACCGAACACGTCGGGGTGTATCGGCATGGCGAAGGCCGCCCGGCGGCGAGTCGCTGGTAGCACTGTGCTCCTGCCCTGAGCAGTCGGGCCGCGCGGCTCATGAACGATCTCCATCCAGATCCTGGCTCGCCATGCCGGAGGAACGTTGCATCAAATCAGCCATCGTGGTGCGCAGTTTGGCATGCGACCAGTCGGTCAGTGGTGCGCTCACTCGAACGAGGTGGTTGCCTCCGGGAAGATCAGCCTCGTTGTCGAGTTCGGCCAGCACCGCTCGTAGCCGGCGCCGCAGTCGGTTTCTCACGACAGCCGAACCTACCGAGCGCGGAATCGCGTACCCGATACGGACCCGTTGTGAGAAATCGACACAGCTCACCAGTCGCACTGGCCCTCGTCCCGTCCGAGTTCCGCGAGCGTGCAACTCGGCAAAGGTCGGACGGCCCGAAAGCCGTTCGATCATGCCGACAAACGAGCGCGGCCCTTCTGGCGACGCGATCGGATGACAGCTCGGCCACCGCGTGTGCTCATACGACTCCGAAACCCGTGCTTCTTGGCTCGTTTCCGAACATTGGGTTGATACGGGCGCTTCATAACTCCTCCAGACCGCATGGGCCAAAGCCACACGGAGACAACGAATGCTTGGGGATCGGGTACTCCGACACAGAGGGGGGCACACCGGACCCTTCAGGGCATCACGCTACGGTTGCGAACCTGCTCCACCAACACGCGTGGACGCCGCTCCACGGCTGTCTGTGTCGCCGGTCGAGCAGGATTCTCGGACTCACATCAAACAACATTCATGGCATTTCATGTTTCACCGGTGTCATTTGCAACCGAGAAAACGCCGCTGAGCAGGGGGTTTGCGTCGTTTCTGGGACGTGATTTGCGGACTGACTTCCTGTTGCTATGTTCGCCGCTCTAGCGGAGGGGTCACGGGTCTTCCTGCACATGTTTTTTCATGTGCTGCTCCTGCTTCCTCCAAATCGAACCGAGGCCGTTCTCCACACCTGTGGATGACGCTGTGAATAGGGGAGTGGAACAAGGTGGACGAACTCGGGGATGCAGACGGTCTGTGGACGACATGTGCTGCCAGTATCCGAGCCCAAGTGAGCGATGCAGTCTGGCGAACAACGTTCAGTGGAGCGAAAGCGGTTGCCTTCGACGAACGTGAACTCGTGCTCGTCGTTCCGAACGGACTCCAAAAGGAGCGCATCGAAGGCAGATACCTGGGACTGGTACAGGACGCGATCGACGAGACAACCGACGATGTCTCGGTACGTGTCGAGATCGACACCGATTGGTCACAGATCGACATCGACCCGCCCGACGCGGCGCTGGGTTTGACGGCGCCGGACACCCTGTCCACTGCCGCTCCCAGTACGGGTCCCCCGACCCCGGGGGGACAGGAAGAAAAGTTCACGTTCGAGCATTTCGTCATCGGTCCCAGCAACCGGTTCGCTCATGCTGCTGCGCTATCCGTCGCCGAAACCCCTGCCGCCAGTTACAACCCCCTCTTCATTCACGGTGACTCCGGGCTGGGCAAGACGCACCTGCTCCGAGGGATTGCGCATTACGTGGCGCATCACTATCCCGGCTACCGGGTTCGCTATGTCTCCACCGAGACGTTTCTGAACGAGTTCGTCGAAGCAATCCGAACAAACACGTTGCCAGCCTTCAAAAGGCGGTACCGCGACGTCGATGTGCTCCTGATCGACGACATCCAATTCATGGAAGGCAAGGACGGTCTTCAGGAAGAATTTTTCCACACCTTCAACGAACTTCACCAGAACGACAAGCAGATCGTCTTGTCGTCGGACCGAACCCCCGATGCGATGCCCACCCTGGAGGATCGCCTTCGAAGTCGTTTCAAGTGGGGCCTGATCACCGACATCCAGCGGCCGGATCTCGAGACGCGTCTCGCCATCCTGTCGAAGAAGGCCGAATCGAAAACGATCAACATCCCCGACGAAGTGCTGTCGTTCATCGCCGAGAACATCACGGACTCCATCCGTGAACTCGAAGGCGCCCTCATCAAAGTCACCGCATACGCAAACCTGACGCAACAGCCACTCACCACCGACTTGGCTGCGCTCGTACTCCGCGACCTCATCACGCTCGCCGCCAAACAACCCGTCACTGCAGAACGGATCATCACGCTCACCGCCGAGATGTTTAGCTTCGACATCGAACAGATCGTCGGCGGAAGCCGGCGCCGCCCACTGGTCGACGCGCGCCAAGTCGCCATGTACGTCACCCGCAACATGACCGATCTGTCCTTCCCCGACATCGGCAAGGAATTCGGCAACCGCGATCACACCACGGTCATGCATGCGTGTCGCAAGATCGAGGCGCGCATGGGTGAACGCCAACAAATCTTCGACAAAGTCACCGAACTGCAGCAACGACTCAACGAGTGAGGCCTGTGCAACACCTTGGGGACACGAGGGGGACCTCGTCGGGAAACGCCGGGGACAACATCACCAGTTTCCCCTCCCATCGCGAACTCCACCTCGAGGTTGTGCACGAACAGGAAGACACTGGGGACAGCACTTCCCTGGAATTCCAAACAAAAAACCCCACCATCCACAATCCACAAGCCCTATGAACTTCTATTATCTGAGTTCCATCCAACCGGGAGAAGTAATCGCACCATGAGTCTGAGGTTCCGTTGTGAACGAGACACTCTCGTAGAGGCGCTCGGAGCTGCCGGCCGTGCCGTGACGACCCGTGGCGGCGCGCTTCCCGTACTGGCGGGTGTTCGGCTGGAACTGCTCGGGGATCACCTGACAGTCACCGGGAGCGATCTCGACCTCACGATCACGGTCGATGTCGAGGTCGCCGGCGGTGACGATGGTGTCGCAGTGCTTCCGTCGAAACTGATTTCTGATGTGGTCCGGTCATTGCGCCCAGGAGCGGTCGATCTCTCGATCGAAGACGACGATGCTCGTGTCGTACAGTCGCCCGCCGAGTTTTCAATTCGGGTCATTCCCGCAGATGAGTTTCCCGAGCTCTCCGCAGCGGACGGTGACGCCGTCACTCTCGATGCCGGAGCGTTTTGTGCCGCAATTGATCAAGTCGAGAAAGCCGCCTCGAGCGATGATGCCCGACCGATTCTCACCGGCGTGTTGATGGCTGCTGAAGACCAGGGACTCCGACTCGTCTCGACGGATTCCTATCGGCTTTCGGTGCGAGATCTCGAGGGCACAGCGATTCTCGGAGAGGGCCAGAAAGTGCTGGTTCCCAGCCGGGCACTCAAAGAGCTGTCGCGGGTGGTGGGTGAAGCCGAAACGATCACGCTGCGCCTGGGTGAGCGAGATGCATCGTTCGATGTCGGCCCGGTGAGCATCACCACCCGATTGATCGAGGGTGACTTCCCGAACTATCGAGGGCTGATCCCGAGCAATCATCCGAACACGCTCACGGTCAGCCGCGATGCCCTCCTCGATGCTGTGCGCCGGGTTCGGCTTCTGGCCCAAGAGTCCACACCTGTTCGGCTTGCAATGTCGTCGACTGGTCTGGAGCTTGTCGCCGTTACCCAAGATGTGGGGCAGGCGCACGAATCGGTGGAGGCGACCTACCACGGTGAAGATCTGACCGTTGCGTTCAATCCGGAATATCTGATCGACGGCATCGAAGTAGCACCGGGTGACGAAATAACACTTGAAACGGTCGATGAGTTGAAGCCGGCCTTGCTCAAGTCAGCTGATGATCCGGCCTTTCTCTATCTGCTGATGCCAGTTCGGGTCAGCTGAGCCTCGGTGCAGATCCGGACGCTGTCGCTCGTCGACTGGCGGTCATACGAACAGGCGAACGTGTCGTTTTGCGATGGACTCACCGCGATCATCGGCAAAAACGGACAGGGAAAGACCAATCTGATCGAAGCTATCGGATGGTTGGCAGGGCTCGGGAGCTTTCGCGGTGCAGTTGACGACGCATTGATCCGCGATGGAGCCGACAGTGCGGTGGCGCGTGCAACGGTCGAAGCCGACGACGGCCGAGAGCAATTGATCGAAGCAGCAGTCCAGCGAGCAGGACGAAACCGGGTGCAGGTCAATCGGCAGCGCCTCCAGCGGATGAGCGATCTCGCCAGCGTGTTGCACGCAACGGTGTTCTCGCCGGACGACCTCGAACTGGTGAAGGGTGGTCCGGCAGTGCGCAGGGGGTGGTTGGACGCCGCCGTTGCCGCCCGTAGGCCCAGCAAGAGCTCGCTCAGGAGTGATGTCGAACGGGTTCTGAAACAACGGAACGCATTGCTGCGGGGTGTACATGGGCGCCTCGATGCGGACGCTGCGTTCACTCTCGATGTGTGGGACACCAAACTCGTGGAATTGGGCGAACGCCTGCTCGCAGCGAGAACCGACGTGCTGGCAGAGATGGCGGCGACGCTCGCAAGCGCCTATGACGCTGTGTCGCGTGAATCGGCCGACGTCACTGCGGTCTATCAGTCGTCGTGGGAGGGATCGCTCGCTGATGCGCTCGTCCAGGCCCGCGACAGTGATCTTCGGCGAGGACTCACGACGGTGGGTCCTCACCGAGACGACGTGCTGTTGTGCATTGGTGGACTCCCGGCCAGGACACATGCATCGCAGGGCGAGCAGCGGTCGCTTGCGCTCGCGCTGCGGCTCGCAGCTGACGGCATTGTCCGAGCTGCCGGCATCGCTCAACCGGTGTTGCTGCTCGATGACGTGTTTTCGGAGCTGGATCCGAATCGTGCTGCTGCGCTCCTCGAAGCCCTTCCCGCCGGGCAACACATTCTTACGACGGCGGCCGAACTTCCGCCGGGGGCTCAGCCCGACCAGGTGATTCGCGTTCACCGTGGCGAAGTGACATCGGTCGGTCCATGACTCGACGAGACAGCGACCCACGTCCGATTGCAGCGAGTCTCGATCATCTCCTCGGGAATATCGACGCGCCATCGGTGGATGTGCTCGACGGGATCTTCCGGGGCTGGAGTTCCATTGTTGGTCCTGACCTGGCCCGACACACGCGGCCCGCCATGATCGAGGGAGCGCGGCTGGTGGTCGCGGCTGACGATTCGGTGTGGGCCAACGAGTTCCGGTGGCTCGAGAAGCAGGTCCTCGAACGCCTGGCCGAGACAACCGGATCGGAGCGAATCACCAGCGTTCACGTCCGGGTTTCAGGGCCACCGAGACGGTCCTGAAAACCGGCTCTGCAGGCCGGAATCATGGGCCTCGTCTGACACGAATCACACCCATGTAACTGGTAGAATGGAAGGACCGTGAACGGTCCTCTCGACCAGCGCTCGACACAGGCGCCGAGAACCCCTGAAACCCTGGATTTTTCCTGCTCACAGAGGGATTTCGGAGACGAACCGTGAGCGACGACGATGACCGAGATCCCGCTGATCGATCATCTGATAAGGGACATGCAGCGGTTGGGCAGGAGTCCGCGTTGACCACCACTGAACCATCGTCGTACGGAGCACAGGACATCACCGTTCTCGAGGGTCTCGAAGCGGTCCGAAAACGACCGGGGATGTACATCGGATCGACTGGTCCGACGGGGTTGCACCATCTCGTGTGGGAAGTCGTCGACAACTCGGTGGACGAGGCGATGGCCGGTCACTGCACCCGTATCGACGTGTCGATTCTGGCTGACGGCTCGTGTGAGGTCAGCGACGACGGCCGCGGTATCCCGGTCGACAGGCACCCGAAATACGAAGATCTGTCCGCGGCCGAGGTGGTACTCACCGTTCTCCACGCCGGTGGCAAGTTCGGTGGTGAGGGCTACAAGGTCTCCGGTGGCCTGCACGGGGTCGGCATCTCTGTCGTCAATGCGCTGTCCCGCCGGGTCCAGGTCGAGATCGATCGCGACGGTGAGCGACACGCCATGGTGTTCGGCGATGGCGGCGAACTGCAGGAGCGCCTGGCGGTCATCGGTGCATCACCCCGCAGCGACGTCGGAGAGCCCCGCACCGGCACCACTGTTCGGTTTTGGCCAGATCCACTGATTTTCGACGAGATCGATTTTCGGTTCCAGACGCTTGTCGAACGTTTCCAGATGATGGCGTTCCTCAACCGCGGACTCGAGATACGGGTGCGCGATCTCCGGGAGAGTGCCACCGTCGTCACCGACGATCCTGACGGATGGGTGACCTTCAAATACGACGGGGGCATCATCGACTTCGTTCGTCATGTGAACTCGTCCAAGGAAGCACTGTTCGCGGCGGTGGGCTATTTCTCGGGCACCGAGCAGATCGACAACAACCCACACGAGGTCGAGATTGCGTTCCAGTGGAACACCGGGTTCAACACCGACGGACTGCACAGTTTTGCCAACGGCATCGCCACGCTCGAAGGTGGTATGCACGAGCAGGGATTTCGTACTGCGGTCACCCGCACGGTGAACGCGTACGCCCGAGACAAAGGGCTGCTCAAAGAAAAAGACGACAACCTCACCGGTGAAGACATTCGGGAGGGACTCACTGCGATCATTTCGGCCCGTATCGGCGAACCCCAGTTCGAAGGTCAGACCAAATCCAAACTCGGAAACGTGTCGATGCGATCGCTCGTCGAGAAGGTCACCAACGAGCGAATGGCGGATTGGCTCGAGGAGCATCCGGGGGAGGGCAAGGCGATCGTCACAAAGGCAACGAACGCCGCTCGTGCCCGAGTCGCTGCCGCCGACGCTCGAAAGGCGATCCGATCGAAGTCCCTGCTCGATGGTGCTGGGATGCCCGACAAACTCAAGGATTGTTCGGCCAAGGAACCCGAGCGGCGGGAACTCTTCATCGTCGAGGGGGACTCGGCCGGTGGTTCCGCCGTGCGGGCTCGAGATCCCGAAACCCAGGCGATCCTGCCGATTCGCGGCAAGATCCTGAACGTCGAACGAGCCCGTATCGACAAGATGCTGAAGAACAACGAGGTGCAGACCCTCATCACGGCCATCGGAGCCGGATTTGCCGATGAGTTCGACATCACACAGGCTCGCTACCACAAGGTCATCTTGCTTGCCGACGCCGACGTCGACGGCAGCCACATTCGCACCCTGCTGCTGACCTTCTTCTTCCGTCAGATGCGTCCTCTGGTCGAGGCGGGCTACGTCTACATCGCCCAGCCACCCCTGTACAGCACGAAGGTTTCCAACAAAGAGACGGTGTACCTCAAAGACGACGTGGCCAAGGAGGCCTTCCTGGCTGAACGGCCCAATTACACCAAGGACTTCGCGCGTTTGAAGGGTTTGGGTGAAATGGACTGGGACGAGTTGCGCAACACCACGATGGACGTTGCAACTCGGTCGCTCTTGCAGGTGTCGGTCGAACAGGCCGCGATCGCCGATGAAATCATGTCGATTCTCATGGGTGACGACGTCGAGCAGCGCAAGAACTTCATCGTCACCAACGCTCGCGAAGTTCGGAACTTGGACTTCTAGTCGAGGTCTCATCAACCGTCGACAGCGGCGCAGAGAGGTACACGCACAGAGATGTCAGACACACCCGTCGAAGACACACAACCTGAAGACATCACGATCATCGAGATCCAAGAGGAGATGGAAAGCTCCTTTCTCGACTACGCAATGTCGGTCATCATCAGCCGCGCGCTTCCCGATGCTCGTGACGGCCTGAAACCGGTCCACCGCCGCATCCTGTGGTCGATGTACGACCAGGGCTTTCGCCCTGATCGGGCCCATGTGAAATGTGCCCGTGTCACCGGCGACGTGATGGCACGCTTCCATCCTCACGGCGACAGTGCGATCTACGACGCACTGGCTCGGATGGCCCAACCCTTCTCCTTGCGCCATCCTCTGATCGACTTTCACGGAAACTACGGCTCTCCCGAAGACCCTCCGGCTGCTGCTCGCTACACCGAATCCCGACTCGACCGTCTGGCGATGCAGATGCTGGCCGACATCGATGAAGACACGGTCGATTTCATCGACAACTATTCGGGAGATTTCACCGAACCTGCGGTGCTGCCTGCCCGCTTTCCGAACCTGTTGGTCAACGGCAGTCAGGGCATTGCGGTGGGTATGGCCACCAACATCCCACCCCACAATCTCAACGAGGTGTGTGCCGCCGTCACACACTTGCTCGCCAGTCCTGATGCGACAACAGATGAACTCATGGAGTTCGTCAAGGGACCCGACTTTCCGACCGGTGGTCAGATTCTCGGCCGCGTCGGCATCGAGTCGGCCTATCGAACCGGACGCGGTTCGGTGAAAATGCGAGCGTCGGTCGATGTGGTCGAGCGAGGCCAACGCCAAGCATTGGTGGTCACCGCCTTCCCGTACCAGGTGTCGGCAGGGGCTGTGGCCCGCAAGATCTCCGAGTTGGTCAACAGCCGCGAACTCGACGGGATCGCCGATGTCAATGACGAGTCCTCTGGCGATGACACGCGATTCGTGATCACCCTCAAACGCGATGCCAATCCGGAAGTGGTGCTGAACAATCTCTGGAAAGCGACGCCACTCCAGACGAGTTTCGGGGTGAACATGGTCGCTCTGGTTGGTGGCGTACCGCGCACACTCACGTTGCGCGACGCGTTGGTGGCCTACGTCGATCATCAGATCGAAGTCGTCACCCGCCGGTCGGAATATCGCCTGGATCAGGCCCAGAAGCGACTCCACATCGTCGAGGGGCTGTTGAATGCACTCGAGCTGATCGACGAGATCATCGCCACGATTCGATCGAGTGAAGATCGAGGAGCGGCCCGAGAAGCACTCATGGCCGGCATCGTTCCAGCGGCTGGGGGAACAGCCGTTGCCTTTTCCGAAGTGCAGGCCAACCACATCCTCGACATGCAACTCGGACGCTTGACCCGGCTTGGTCGCACGGACCTCGAGGAGGAGGCCGGGCAACTGCGTGAGACCATCGGTGAACTCGAGACCATCCTCGGTGACGACGCCAGGCTCCGCTCCGTCATCACCGAGGAACTCCAAGCGATCGCCGACGACTTCGGGGAGGATCGGCGCTCGAGTCTCGAAATCGATCCAGGCGAGTTCAATATCGAGGACCTCATCGACGACGACCCGTTGGTGTTCACGATGACGGCGACTGGCTATGTGAAGACCACACCGGCAGAGGAGTTCCGGTCACAGGGCCGTGGGGGTCGCGGTATCGCGGGGACCAAACTCAAAGACGAGGACACCGTCACCCATCTGATCCAGACCACCGCCCACAGCTATCTGTTGTTCTTCTCGACCCGTGGGCGGGTCTATCGCCTGAAGGCGCACGAGATACCGGTTGCGAGTCGAACGTCGCGAGGCACGGCGATCGTCAACCTGCTGCCGCTGCACGAAGGTGAAACGATTCAAGCGATCATCGACACTCGCGACTACGAGACGAAGCGATACCTCTTCTTCGCGACGGCCAAGGGTCGAGTCAAGAAGACCCGCTTCAACGCCTACGACTCGTCGCTGCGCGCCGGCTTGATTGCGATCAAACTGAACGACGACGACGAACTGGTGGAAGTCATCCCGACCAACGGTGTGTACGACATCCTGCTGTCGAGTCGTTTCGGTCAAACCATCCGGTTCAGAGAAGATCAGGTCCGCGAAATGGGCCGCAATGCAGCGGGCGTCGTGGGTCTCAAATTCAAGAAGCCGAGCGATGCTGTGGTTGCGTGCGACATTGCGCGAGACGGCACCTCGTTGCTCCACATCACCGAACAGGGATTCGGCAAGCGGACCGACGTCGACGACTATCCGACAAAGGGTCGAGGTGGGATGGGTGTGGTCGGTATCAAGATCGTCGAGGGACGGGGGTCGGTTGTCGGCACACTTGTCGTGGAAGAAGACGACGAGATTCTGGCGGTCACTCGCAAGGGTGTTCTGATCCGAACCACTGCAGCTGACATCTCCCGGCAGGGTCGCGCCGCGAGTGGTGTCAAGGTCATCACTCCCGACGCAGACGATTCGGTGGCCTCGATCGCGCTGGTCAGCAGCGCTGAGGATGCAATCGTCGATGCCGGTGGCGACGGGTCCGCGGAGGACGAGCCCACCACTGACTGACCGGCGTCATCGCCGCATCTCACTTTCCCCTCGATGCAACCGGCGTGAGCCGGAGGATGGAGAGTGGAGATGGGCCGCGTGTGTTGGCACGGGGAGGCTGGGCAAGCACTGCCGTGGATGATGGTGCTCTGGATGATCGGGTTGAGTCTGATCGTTGTGTTGGTCCGGATCGCACCAGTACTCGACGATGCAGCTCGGGCCCGAACGGCAGCCGATGCGGCGGCGCTGGCCGGCGCCGCCGCTGGCGAGCAAGAAGCGCGAACGATCGCCAGTGCCAATGGTGCCGAATTGCTCGAGTACCGACAGGTGGGGTCGACCGTCACGGTTCTGGTGCTCGTGGGCGACGTGAGGGCGCGTGCTCGTGCAGTTGCGGTGGTGCGTTGGGTGCCGAGCTGAGGTCAAACTGGCGGTGTGCCGCACACCTTCACCGAGGTCATCCCGATTTCGCTGTTCGCGAAGGGCGGGTTTCGCTGGCGCCTCGCGACGCGAGGGTTGGCCCCCGAGGGGTGGCTGCAGTTCGACGATGCGTACCGTACGTACCTTGCCGAGAAGCACCGGGTGTTGCGTGCGCATCGAGCCGATGCGCTGGCGTTCGTTCCCGGATCAGAGGAGCCTGCGGCCGAAATCGCCGATCTCGTCGCAGCTGAACTCACCGAGCGGGAACTTCCGCTGCCTCCCGATCGTGCTGCACAGCACCCACTCGAGTGGTCGGCGCGCGGTGTTCAGGAGGACCTCTGTCTCCTCGAGCGCGGTGCAGCGGGGTGGCGGCTGACCGCAGCGGCGGTGTGTTTCCCCACTCGCTGGAGCCCCGCCGACAAGATTGGTCTCGGGCTGAGAGCCATTCACGATCCAGTCCCTCGCTACGAGGACATTGCGGATACCGTCGACCGATTTTTCGATCGTCTTCGGCCCGGTTCGTTGGTGTGGCGCCCCAATTGGTCACTGGTTGGCGACGATCGCCTCCGGCTCCCGGTGGAGGATCGCCAAGCTCCCACCGCGGTGCTCGACCCGATCGATGAACTTTGGATGCGGGTCGAGCGTCAGACCATCCGACGTCTGGTCGACCATCCTGACGCTGCAGTCTTCACGATCCGAGTGCACCGCTGGCCATTGATCGATGTGCTGGACAGTGTCGATGCCGGGTTGGAGGAGGAGTTGCGCACCATGCCGATCGACGTTGCTGCCTACAAGAACATCGATGAGTGGCGTGGCCATCTCGCCACCGTGCTCGAGAACCGCTCCAGAGCAGAGCGAAGGGCGGAGCGAAGAGCAGAGTGAAAAGGGCGCGGCGGTCCCATCCCGTACACTCCTGACAGTCCATGAGCACGCTGCCCGAACCAGACGACGCGACGTTTCAACTCGCCACAGGCGAAGAGCTTGTGCTGCCGAATGATCTCGACAGTGCTGGCGATGCTGCGCCGGGCATCTCGCAGCGCGCTCCGGGCTTGACCCCGGTCGGTCCGCAACCCGTCCAGCGCCCCTCCTATCGGGATCGACGCACTGCGGGAAAGCTTCGCGCTCGGAAGGTTCGGCGCCTGGTTCGCCACGTCGAGCCGTGGTCGGTCTTGAAGGTTGCGCTGATTTTTTACTTCTGTTTGTGGGTGATCCTCCTGATCGCCGGCGTCATCCTGTGGAGCCTTGCGGTGAGTTCGGGAACCGTCGACAACGTCGAGACCTTCATCACAGAGCTGTTCGCTCTCGAAAGCTTCACGTTCAATGCCGATCAGATCTTCCGTGCGAGTGCCATCGGAGGTCTGGTCGTTGTGGTTGCCGGTTCGGGTTTCACGGTTCTGATGGCGGTGCTGTTCAACCTGATCTCTGATCTGACGGGTGGCGTTCGGTTCACGGTCGTCGAGGAGGAGACAGCTCGTCCCAGACCAAAGCGCCTCCGCCCGCGCCGCACGGTGATGTCGCGAATCACGGGAGCGCCACCGTCGACAGCGGTTCCACCAGCACCGATCCCTGGTCCCGTGCAGATCCCGATGCCCGAACCGCCACTCCAGACGATGGAGGAGCCAGTGATGCAACAGTCGAACGAATTCGACGACGACCTCGATGCCGAGAACAGGATCGAATCAGACACCGACATTGGTGACGAGGCCCTCGACGAGGTCGCCAATGCCGACGGTGACCGGTAACGTTGGCGGCCGCACGGGGCTATAGCTCAGTTGGTTAGAGCGCACCCCTGATAAGGGTGAGGTCGCTGGTTCGACTCCAGCTAGCCCCACGCTTCGTGCCCCGGCATCAGTGCCGGCGGCGCCCGTGTCGAATCATCGGGAGGGTCCATGGGCGCAGGTTTCATCGCCGTCATTCGCCGAACCATCGTTGCGATCACGGTTGGGATTGCAGTCGCAGCAGCGGTTCGAGTGCGGGGGAGTGGTGGTGTGCCGCCACAAACCGGTGGTTGGCGCGAGTTGCGTGGTGACGACCTTCGCTGATGACTCGAATCCTCCTTTTCGGTGCCGGTGCGACAGGCGCTCGCATTGCGCGGCAGTTGCGATCGACGGGTCTCGTCGAGGCGCTCGAGGTCCGAGACTCGAGTGAGGAACGACTCGACGACCTGATTGCGTCCTTCGCTGGGTGGGTGACGCGTGGCGTCGGCCGCCGTATCGAAGCCCACTACGACGCGGTTGTCGTCGCCACGCCGCCGGGAAGTCAGGTTGCCGTGGCTCGCCGAGGAGTCCACGCAGGTGTGCCGGTGGTGACGACGTCCAACCAGACCTCGGAGGTTCGGCGTCTGCTCGCGCTCGATGACGAGGCCACCTATCACGGCGTCCCAGTCGTCGTCGGTGCAGGGTTCATGCCTGGGCTGACGTGTCTGTTGGCTCGGCACGGCGCTCGCGACTACGACGAGATCGACGAGATTCATGTGGCGAAGGTTGGTACGGGTGGTCCGGCCTGTGCTCGCCAACACCACCGGGCATTGAGCTCCACCGGCGTCGACTGGCGCGATGGCCGATGGACGCGACGTGCTGGTGGATCCGGCCGAGAATTGGCGTGGTTCCCCGATCCAGTCGGCGGCCGCGATTGCTACCGAGCCGCATTGCCCGACCCTCTGCTGTTGGTGGGTCACTTCGATCGGGTTCAGCGGGTAACCGCCCGTCAAGCGGCGACGCGTCGCGATCGACTCACGGCCCCTCTACCGATGCTGCGTCGACCGCATCCAGAGGGAGGAATCGGCGCAGTGCGCGTCGAATTGCGGGGCAGAGTGGGGGTCGAACGTCGCGTCTCGGTCTTCGGGGCTGTCGAGCGCCCAGCGGTTGCGGCGGGCGCAATGGCGACCGCAGTGACGCTCGAGGTTGTTCGGGGTCGGCTTGCTCCCGGCGCTGCGGGCCTGGCGGGGGTCGATGACACGGTCTCCATGCTCGACACGCTTGCCGGTCAAGGAGTGAAACCGGTGCGGTTCGTGGGAATCACCACCTTCGTCTGACCGAACGCAGGGTTCGCAGAACGACGACGGCAGAAAAAGTTCGACGAATCGTCAAGGCGCTGTCGCAACCGTCCGAAGAATGCAAAAGCAGACGCCGAATTGACCGAGCTGTCTGCCATCGCGAAAGATCGCTAAAGGTTTTCGCCGACCGAGTCGATTCTTGCTCTGTTGGAAACTGTCCGGGGGTGTGTTCCCCGGAGATCATGAAAGATGCTGGGCGATGACTCTGGGCGAAACAGAACAGCCAATGCGACGAACTCGGGCCTCACGTCGACGTGAACGCCCCACCCTGGGCGCTGACTCGATCCCAGTCGAGCTGGCCGAGTTGATCGAGGCGAATCTCTCGCTGGTGAAGCACATCGTGTTCCAGGTGGCGGTTCAGTTCCCGCGTCATGTCGACCGTGACGAACTGGCGCGGTCCGGCGCCCTTGGCCTCGTCGAAGCGGCCCGTCGGTTCGACGAATCCCGCGGGGTTCCGTTCGAACGGTTTGCTGCGCAACGGATTCGCGGTGCGATTCTGGATGCCGTCCGGGCTGCTGATTGGGCCCCTCGTTCGGTTCGTAGCTTCGGTCGCAAACTCGAGAACGTCGAGCAGCGTCTCGCAACCGAACTCGGCCGAGCGCCGAGCAGGGAAGAAATTGCCGAGGCGCTCGGGATGAGCCAAAGCGAACTCGACCAACTCAAGGATCGGATGTTTCGCAGCGTCGTACTCGCACTCGAGCACGAAGCTGCGGATGGGCTCGAGAACGATCTCACGCTGGTCGATGTGCTTGTGGACGATCACGCGCCTGAACCGTCCTACGAACTGGAGAATCGTGAGTTGCACGGGTATCTCCGGGACGCAATCAGCTTGCTCCCCGAGCGGCACCGCATCGTTGTCGTCGGCTATTTCCTCGAGGGCCGCACCAGCCAGGACTTGGCGGAGCTTCTTGGCGTCACCGAGTCTCGTGTCAGCCAGTTGCGGTCGGAATCGATGGTGATGCTGCAGGAGGGCATCGAGGCGCAGTACGGCGCTGATGCACCCGATCCATCACGATCCAGCGGTCGGCTTGCCCGCCGGAAGGCGGTGTATGCAAAGGGCATCGCCGATGCATCGTTGTTTGCCGATCGTCTCGAACAGATCAACCTGATCGAGTCTGATGCACCGGTGCTCGTCGGTCGTTGATGCTGCGCTGATCCAGGAGCCGTTCGAGGAGTCGATAGCGTGGCGCTCCATGGGTCGCCGTAGCTGTCGTGTCAGGGTGCTCATCGGTTGGCTTGTCGGGCTCGCTGTCATCAGCGCGTCGTGCGGGCTCACGCCGGCGGAGGATGATCTACAGGGGACCGAGAGCGGGGATCCGTGCCCAACCGTCGAGCGGCCGGCGCCTGTCGCTCTTGAACTCGGGGTCGTTGTCGAATACGAGGCGACAGCCGTTGCCCACGTCCTGTGTGACGTGGAGTACTCGACCAGTCCCCCGACGAGTGGCTCACATTTCCCGGTCTGGCAGGCGTGTGGTTTCTACACCGAGCCGGTTCGCGATGAGACCGTCGTCCATTCGATGGAACACGGCGCAATCTGGATTGCGTACGACCCCAACCTTCCCAGCGCTGCGATCGAGGCCATCGCTGTGCTCGTCGCCACGGACGGCCACTACGTGGCAGCCCCGTACCCTGGGCTCGCGAATCCGATCGTGGTGTCGGCATGGCAACGTCAAGTCGCGGTCGAGGACATCAGCGCCCCTGTCGTGGCAAGGTTTGCCGAAGCGCAACTTGGACGAGTTTCCGAGACCGCTCCGGAGGCAGGCGCCTCCTGTGAGAGTCCGCTCGGCGTTGCGCCGTCGGAGCCCGACGCCGGTTACCGGCAGATCTTCGATCAGTTGGCCGCGGGCTGATCGCGGGGAGCAAGAGCCTGCAGCTCAGTCGGCTCCCCACAGCTCGAGTAGGGCCGACTGAAGTGAGCCATTCGTCGCCATGCCCGAACCACATCGCCAGGTGTCAGGTCCGGTCGAACCATCGAAGCCAGAGAATGTGCCACCTGCTTCAGGGATGATCACCGCCATCGGTGCCACGTCCCACGGGTTGGCCATGGGATCGATCATCGCCTCCGCTCGGCCGGTTGCCACCAGCGCGTAGCCATAGGCGTCACCCCACGTTCGAAGCACAGCTGGGCTGGTCATGACGGAAGCGAGGGCCTCGTCGGGCCAGTAGGAGAAGCCACTGGTCATGATGTAAGCCCCTTCGACACCGACATGATCCGAGACGCGACACGCCTCGCCGTTCACGGTGGCGCCCAGGCCCCGGCCGGCTGCGACGGTCTCGTCGAGTCCGGGTAGATGGATCACACCGATGGCAGGACCGTGCTCGTCGATCAGTGCGATCAGCGTGGCGAAAAGCGGAACACCCCTCGTGAACGCTTTGGTTCCGTCGATCGGATCAACGACCCACGTCCTTCCGGTTGTGGTGTCTGTGTTGCCGTGCTCTTCGCCGACAATCCCGTCGCCGGGATGGGCGTCGATCAGTTGTTGGCGGAGGAAGGTCTCGGCCGCCAGGTCGGCTGCGGTTACCGGGGACCCATCATCTTTGTGGTCAACCCGCAACGAGGTGCTGCGGAACAGGTCGAGGGTGATCGCCCCGGCACGTCGAGCAATGTCGATGGCGAACTGGAGGTCGGCAGGGTCGGCGGGTCGTACGGTCATGTGTCGATCTCCACGGTTGGACGGCGGTGTGTGAACGAAGCGCTGCAGTTCAGGGAAGTGCCGTCGCCAGGTGAACATGCGTCTCGGCAGGAGATGGCGATGCCACTGGTGCTGCGCAGCGTCAGACTGATCAGCGGGCTCGACTTCATGACCGGTGCGCACCTGTTGTCAACTGCTCGTGGATCCAGTCGTCCATCTCGAGCCATCGATCGACGAGCCACTCGGTGAATTCGTCTTCGTCTTCGGGGACGTCGGCACGGGCATGACGGGTGGCCATGACAGTGATCGGATGGGCCTCGTCGATCGTGGCGATGATGTCGGAGATGTCGCTCCGGCCTTCGGTGCCGACATTGGCGAGGATGACGAGATCGGCGTCGGGCGCGCCGCGGAGCAGAGCGAGTGTGCCCGCCGGCCGCGGCGGGAGAACGTATCGGAGGCGATCGGCGCGTGCGGCCAATGCGGGTTTGGTTCGCTGCAGCCTCGCAATCGCCCGATCGTGACGTTCTTTGGTGCGAAAGGTCCCCTCGGGGAAGATGACGGCACTGCCGTCAGGGGGCATGGTTCTCGCCAGTCGTTCGATCTTGGTCATCATCGGTGAGCCGGGCCGAGGGGTGCGATCGATCCAGACGTTGTGGGTTCGTTGACCGACGAGGTCCATTGCCGGTGCCCACTGCAGATCCTGCTTGAGGGTGTAGCACGGTGTTCGGCCAACCAGTTCGAGCACGGTCAGCGGCACGATCGCATCGATGTGGCTCGAATGTCGCGAGATCACGATGGAGCGACCACCGCGAAGGGGTTGGTCGTCGAGGAGGGTGATGTGCACCCCGGCGAAGCGGCGGAGATTGTTGCGATGGTGGCGGCACCACCAGAACTCCAGTCGGTAGTTCGCAGCGACCCAACTCTCGTGGTCGATGCGGCCCCCGAAATAGCGAAGCCAGAGCGCCGCTGCGCCGAAGACTCCCAGGTACTCAAACCAGATCGTGGTGCCGAGGAGGAGCCAGACTCGTGCTCGCTTGCCGCGAGCGCGACCGGTGGCGAGATCGGTCAGGTACAGCAGGGGAAGCACGACGGGCGTGAGCACCAAAAACAGCGCTGCCGCAACGGTGCTGATGCCGTAACTGATCGGACGACGAACGGCCGCTCTCGGTATCGAGGCCACGCCGAGACCGTAGTGTGGGTGCATGTCCGATGTGCCTCTCTGGTCACCCGATCTCGAGCGGATTCACTCGACCAATCTGTACCGCTTCATGACGACGGTGTCGGCCGACGTCGGACTCGAACTGCCCTCTGATCCCGTGGCTGCCTATGACCGCTTTCACGAGTGGAGCGTGGCGTCGCCCGACACCTTCTGGGCCAAGGCGTGGGAGTTTTGTGGGGTCGTCGGTGAACGCGGAGAACGCCTCGTCGAAGACGGCGAACGATTTCGGGATGTCCGCTTCCTCCCGAACGCAACCCTCAATGTGGCCGAGAATCTGCTCGGCGAGCCGACCGACGACCTGGCGATCATCTTCCGGGGTGAGGACGGCGAAGCGGTCGACGTCACACGGGCCGAACTGCACGACATGGTGGCTCGCATTCAGGTGCTGCTCCGTCAGGCCGGCGTGGGAATTGGCGACCGGGTTGCCGCATGGCTACCGAACCGGCCGGAGACCTGTGCCGTGATGCTTGCGGCAGCGGGGCTCGGTGCAACGTTTGCGTCGACGTCCCCCGACTTCGGTGTCGATGGAGTGGTCGATCGGTTCGGTCAGATCGAACCAACGGTGTTGTTCGCCGTGCCGGACTATGCGTACAACGGCAAGCGGCACGACTGTCTTGCCCGACTCGACGAGATTCGGTCGTTGTTGCCCACGGTCACGTCGGTGGTTTTGATCGAATCGGGCTGGCTCGACGATGTCGAAGCGACGACGATCACGTTCGAACCGCTGCCGTTCGACCATCCGTGGTACGTGTTGTTCTCGTCCGGTACGACGGGGAAGCCCAAGTGCATCGTCCACCGAGCCGGTGGCGTGTTGCTCAAGCACCTCACCGAACAGGTGTTGCACTGCGACATTCGTCCCGGTGACCGCGTGTTCTACTTCACGACTGCTGGCTGGATGATGTGGAACTGGCTCGCGTCGGTGCTCGCAGCTGATGCAACAGTGGTCTTGTACGACGGGTCGCCGACGTGGCCTGACCACAACCGGCTGTTCGATCTTGCCGACGAGGTTGGTGTCACCCTGTTGGGGACGTCGGCGAAGTTTCTCGATGCATGTGCTCATGCCGCAATCCGGCCGCTCGACACCCACGACCTGTCGAGTGTCCGAACGCTCACCTCCACCGGTTCGACGCTGAACCCGGAAGGCTTTGCTTTCGTGTACGACGCCATCAAAACCGACGTTCATCTGGTGTCGATGTCGGGTGGTACGGATCTCTGCGGATGTCTGGTGATCGGAAATCCGTTGGCACCGGTGTATGCAGGAGAGATCCAGGTGCCGGCCCTGGCGATGGCCGTCGATGTGGTCGATGAGGCTGGTGCATCAGCGGCGACCGGCGTCGAAGGTGAACTCGTGTGTCGCGCACCGTTTCCGTCGACACCGATCTGCTTCTGGAACGATCCGGACAACGAGCGCTACGACGCCGCCTACTTCGACCGGTTCGAGGGGATGTGGCACCACGGCGACTTCATCTCACGTACTGCCCGTGGCGGCTTTGTCATCAGCGGCCGCTCTGATGCCACGCTCAATCCCGGCGGTGTGCGCATCGGCACTGCGGAGATCTACCGACGGGTCGACACCATGCCCGAGATCGAGGAGAGCGTGGTGATCGGTCAGCCGTGGGAAAACGACACGCGCATTGTGCTGTTCGTCAAGATGGCGAACGGCCACGAACTCGACGACGAACTCCGAAGCCGTATCCAGGCACGGATCCGTGCCGAGGTCACCCCGCGACACGTACCGGCGGTGATTGCTGCGGTCGACGACATTCCCCGCACGCGCAGCGGGAAGATTACCGAACTCGCGGTCCGTGACATCGTGACCGGGCGTGAACTCAAGAACGTCGAGGCGCTGGCGAACCCGGAAGCCCTGGAGTTCTTCAGGGATCGGCCGGAGCTGTCGGCCTGATCTGTCGAATCAGGCCGCTGCGCTCAGGCCGCCGGGACTCGGTAGGTCGGTGCGGTGGGAAACAGGCCCCGTAGCGCTCGTCGGACCCGGAATGGCCTCCAGCTGTCCGCTGGCTGGGCGAGGCGGTCGGCCACCACGATCAGGGCGGCGAGGTTGAATCCCAGTCCACAATGGCTGCCGTACACCTCGACGTTCTCGGTGTGCTCCTCGTCGTGGTTGAGGCAGTGGTGCCACTGGACCACCCCGTCGCTGCGGGTGTAGATCGATGTCGCAGGAACCGCAAGGGGTTCGCGGACGTACGCCGGTACCCGCATCTCGAGTCCAGGTGCGTGAAGATGGCTGAGCGACCGGTACGCCGCCGCCGCGTTGCTGTCCGTGGGCGTCGCGATCTGGAACGGGCTGCCCAGCGTGATGACCTGCCGAATCGTGTGTGGGGCCACCCGAGCGAGCTCGCGGGCAAAGATGCCGCCAAGGCTCCACCCGATGATGTCGATCTCACCGTGTGCGTGATGGAGGTCGTCGAGGCGTTCCACGATCCCGTCGAGGATGTCGGGAGTGGGGCCGAGATTGCGACCGAGGTCCCAGCCGTAGGTGACGTGGCCGAGGGAGTCGAGCGTCCTGCGAAGTGGGGCGGTGCTGGCGTCGTCGGCGAGAAAGCCCGGCATGACGAAGACGGGGCGATTGCCCGTCGGGAGGAATCGGCGGAGCATCGGCGCCCCGAGCGCAAACGAGCCGAACTCACCGATTGCACGGATTTCGGCGGCGGCGTGAAACGGGGAAGGGCGTGACACGGACACAGGTTGCCATGAACGTGACGCCGGGACCTAGCAAGCGGCATCATGGAGATATGGCATCGCACGATCTGGTCATACGAGGGGGCACGCTCATCGACGGCACCGGTGCGCCACGGCGGGTCGCCGACGTGGCGATCGACGCGGGTTTCGTCACGGCGGTTGGTGTGATCGAAGGGACCGGTAGGCGCGAGATCGACGCCACAGGCATGCTTGTTGCACCTGGGTTCGTCGACATCCACACGCACTACGACGGCCAAGCCACGTGGGAAGCAACGATGCAGCCATCCTCGTGGCACGGTGTCACCACCGTGGTTTTCGGCAACTGTGGGGTGGGGTTCGCGCCGGTCCATGACGCCGACCACGAGCGTCTCGTGCAGTTGATGGAGGGGGTCGAGGACATTCCTGGAACGGCGCTGCACGAGGGACTGACCTGGGAATGGAACACGCTCGGGGAATATCTCGATGCGCTCGATGGACCGAAGGACATGGACATTGCGGCACAGGTCCCCCATGCGGCGTTGCGGTTGCATGTGATGGGGGAGCGCGGCGCAAAGGGAGAGGACGCAACACCAGACGACATCGCCGAGATGGGACGGCTCGCAGCCGAGGGGGTCGACGCCGGATTCCTCGGGTTCACCACCAGTCGCACCCAGAATCATAAGACGTCCCTCGGTGAGCCGACTCCCACGCTGACCGCAGCCCGCGACGAACTCGTCGGGATCGCCGAGGCGATCGGGTCCACCGGTCGGGGTGTGTTGCAACTCGTGAGCGACTTCGCCGACATCGATGCCGAATTTGCCCTTGTACGGGCGATGACCGAATCGTCGGGACGTCCCGTGAGCTTCACGCTGGTCGAGTCACCGCGTGGGTACGACTACCACCGGCGCATTCTCGAACACATCGAGCACGCCCGCGAGGATGACCTCTGTGTCACCGGCCAGACCGCCGTGCGCCCGATCGGTGTGTTGTTGGGCTTCGAGTGCACGCTCAATCCGTTCCTCGTCAATCCGGTGTACCGGGAGATTGCCGATCTTCCGCGATCCGAACGTAACGAGATGCTGCGCGACCGCGACGTTCGAGCCCGGTTGCTCGCCGCCGCTGGGGGCAAGGAGACGCAGGCCATCGGCGGTCGCCTGATCGAGAAGTACGAGATCATGTTCGCCTTGGGTGAGGATCCGAACTACGAGCCCGATCCGAACGACTCGATTCTGGCAATTGCGCAACGGACCGACCGAGCGGCGGCGGAGGTGGCGCTCGACGCAATGCTGGAAAACGACGGGACCGCCATGCTGTGGGTGCCGTTCTCGAACTTCGGCAAGGGCAATCTCGACGGCACCCGCGAACTGCTGACACATCCGTACACCGTCCCAGCGTTGTCCGACGGGGGCGCCCATGTCGGCACGATCTGCGATGGCTCCTTCCCCACGACCCTGTTGCAACACTGGGGGCGCGATCGCAACGGAGAGAAGATCGAACTCGAGTTCCTCATCAAGCGGCAGTGTGCCGACACGGCTTCGGTGGTGGGCCTCGAGGATCGTGGAGTGATCGCGCCGGGATACCGGGCCGACCTCAACGTGATCGACTTCGATCGCCTTCGCGTCCGCCAGCCCGAACTGCTCTACGACCTGCCGGCTGGCGGTCGTCGCATCGTGCAGCGAGCCGATGGGTACCGCCACACCTTCGTCGCCGGTGTCGAGACCTATCGCGACGGTGAGGCGACCGGCGAATTGCCGGGCCGCCTCGTACGCGGCCCGCAACCCGCCCCGACGAACACTGGAGTGCCCGCATGATCGCCACCATGACCCCCGACCGTGTGGAACCGCTCGAGCGTCATGCCGAATGGCGTGCCGCCGATGTCGCCGATGCTTCGATGTGGACGCATCACCTGACCGACAGCGAGATTGCCGAACTCGAGTCGGCCTTGGCGTTCGCACGCACCGCAACCGACGACGTGCTCGACGTGGGAAAGGAGCACTTTCCGCTTCCGACGTTTGCGTCGGTGCTCGTCGAGATGGCTGACGAGTTGATCAACGGACGGGGCTTCCATCGCATCTGTGGGCTCCCGGTCGATCGTCTCGGCTTCGACGATGCGTCGTGGATCTACTGGGGAATCGGCATGCACCTCGGTATCCCGTGGGCCCAGAACGCCCGTGGTCACCTGCTCGGTGACGTCAAAGATGCCGGCAAGTCCCCCGACGACCCGAACATCCGCGGGTACGAGATGGGTGGTTCGGCGCTCGGATTCCACTCCGACGGTTCTGATCTGGTCGGTCTGCTGTGTCTCGATCCCGGCATCGCCGGCGGGGAGAGCCTCATCTCCAATGCACTGCTCTGCCACAACCTGTTGGCCGAGTCGGATCCCGAACTGGCGGCTGTGCTCTACGAGGGACTGCCCTACGACTACCGGGGTGAGCAGCCCGACGGAGGGAAGCCGTACTACCACATTCCCGCGTTCACCCGGCATGGTGATCGTCTGTTCATCCGCTACATCCCGCAGTTCGTCCTGGCCTCCCAACGTCACGACACGACACCGCGCCTCACCGAGATGCAGTTGGCTGCGATGAAGGCGTACTCGGCGCTCGTGGACGATCCCGAGCACTGGGTCGAGATGCGGTTCCAGCCGGGTGACATGCAGTTCGTGAACAACTACCACGTCTTGCACGGCCGTCGGGAGTACGAGGATGATCCTGAGCACGGTCAGGTGCGTTGGCTCAAACGTCTGTGGCTCGCCACCGACACCCTCGCCGCAGAGGAACGTCCTGAGCGGTTCCAACCAACTGGTGCGCTGTCGCACTGGTCGGCGAAGCGAACCAAGGCATAGCAGCGGCTGCTGCAGACACGCATCGTTCGGAAGACACCGGTGGCGCAGGGTGGGAGCACGGCTCGGGTTGCTGTGCAACCAGGGGCACGAGTCCTGCATCGAGCCCGCAATTCGCTAGCCTCCTCCGAGGTCCGAGCCAGGGAGGCATGAGTGTTGCGGTTTGTGCGGGTCCTCATCGGGGCGGCTGCTGCTGTCGCCATTGTGGTGTCGTCCGCCTCTCCAGCAGGTGCGCACCGCAACGACGAGTCGTATCTCTACATGGATGTTGGTGACTCCTCCCTGAGTGGCCGCGTCGAGATGCCCTACCCCGACATTCGCACGGTGTTCGGCCTGCGTCTGTCGGGTTCGGTCACCGACATCAGCGCCGAGGTCGAGGCCAACCTCGACCGTCTCCAGCGGTACGCAAAGGACAAGAGCGCGATCGGTGCCGACGGCGAGGTGTGGGAGCTGACCTTCGACGGGTTCGAACTCCTCGACGAGGAGGGGGTCGGGGTGAACGGCAACGGCTACGTGATCCTGCCGTTCACCGTCGCCATGCCGCTCGACGCAGTTCCACAGGTGGTCGAGACCGTTTTCGCGCCGTTCCTCGACGAGATTCCCGGCCGCAACAACATCGTGTTGGTGTCCAACGACTGGAAGCGAGGAATCGTCGAAGAGGAGGCCAACGAACTCCTGATCGTCACCGCAGAACGACCGGGTGGCGAAATCGACTTCGGTGAGACCAACCAGTGGCGCAACTTCCGGTACAGCATCGACCTCGGTATCGATCACATCAAGACCGGCCCAGACCACATCTTCTTCATCCTCGTGCTGCTGCTCACCTCGGTGCTGCTTCTCACGGGCTCGATCTGGAGCCCGTCACCGAGCTTCACCTACTCACTCGGGCGGCTTGTGCTGGTGGCAACGATGTTCACGATTGCCCACTCGATCACGTTCACGCTCGCCGGGCTCGACCTCATCCCGCTGCCGCCTTCCCAGTTGGTCGAGACGTTGATCGCCCTGTCGATCGGTGCAGCAGCGCTCCACAACCTTCGCCCAGTGCTCGGGCATCGTGAATGGGCGCTCGCCTTCGGGTTCGGGCTCTTTCACGGCATGGGCTTCGCTGGGCTCGTTCAGGAACTCGACATCGGCCGAGGCACGCAACTGGTCTCCCTGCTCGGGCGAAACGTGGGTATCGAGATCGGACAGCTTGTCATCATCGCCATCGCGTTCCCCGGTCTCTTCATGCTCCGCCAGACCCGGCTGTACCGACCGATTCTGGTGATCAGTTCGCTGGGACTCGCTGCGTTGAGTGGCGTCTGGGTGGTGGAACGAGTGTTCGAGGTCGATGCAGGCATCAACGACCTCATCCTCAAGGTCGTCTACTGGCCCCGCTCGTTCTGGGTGGCAATGGTCTTCACGGGCATCGCTGCCGCGGTTCGGCAGATCGCTGTCGAACGCGACGGACTGCTGCCGGTGGGGGTACCGGCAGGATCAGACGACGCCGAGGTGCCGAGCGACGATGTTGCGCAGCACGTCGGTGGTGCCTGAGTACACCAACCCGCCGACGGCATCACGGAGCTGGCGCTCGATCTCGAACTCCGAGACGTACCCCTTGGCGCCGTGGAGCAGGGCGGCATCGACCGACGAGGCGATCCCGGCGTCAGCGGTTGCGATCTTGGCCAGAGAGGCAGCGAGCGACATTCCTCGGCCGGTGACGTCGGCCATCGCCGCCCGGTAGAGCAGCAACCGACAGTGCTCATGCCTCTCTTTCATCGCGACGAGGCGGTGAGAGACCGCCTGGTAGCGGGCGATGGGTTGACCACCCTGCTCGCGCTCGAGGGCGTACGCCGTGGCGTCGTGCAGTTGCCGTTCCATCGCGCCGATCTGCGGAGCGAACACGTAGGCCCGTTCGATGTCGAGGACCGCGCTGAAGATGCTTGCGCCGGCTCCCTCGCGACTCAGCAGGGCGTCAGCTGGAAGAACGACATCACGAAATTCGATGTCACCGAAGGGAGTGGTGCGCATGCCCATCTTCTCGCGCAACGGACCCTGGACGACACCGGGGAGATCCATGGGAACGAGGAACGCCGAAACACCCCAACTGCCGGCCTCCGGGCGGGTCGACGCAAAGGCAATGCACAGATCCGCAACTGGTCCGAAGGTCAGATAGGCCTTGTGCCCGTTCAGCAGGTACGTCCCGTCAGCCTGCTTCATTGCTGTGGCTTGCAGCGAGAACGCGTCCGAACCCGAGCCAGGTTCGGTCATCGCCAGTGCGGCGAACATCGATCCGTCCAGAAGCCCTGGCAGCCAACGTTCGCGCTGTTCGTCGGTGGCGAAGCGCACGAGGGTCACCTGTGAGCTCACGATCTGGCTCGCAAGCGCAAAGGTGAGCCCATTGTCGGTGCAGCCGTAACCGAGGCCCTCGAGGGTGAGCAGCGTCGTGGCCCGATCGGCTCCGAGGCCACCATGTTCCTCGGGCACCATGAGACGGTGGATGCCGCGATCGGCACAGCGCCGCCAGTCGTCGATCGCGAACACGGACCGATGATCGGCATCGACGAGGTCGGTCTGACTCAGCTCGGCAGCTGCCCAGTCCGCTGCCTCCCGCTTCACCGGATGGTCGAGGTCGGTCATCGCACGGGCGAGGGCGAGAAGTTCGGCGTCAGTGTCGGTCACGATCCGTCTCCTCTCGCAGGACGATGCGTCCTCGGTCGTCGACATCCTTCCATTCGTCTTGGAAGTCGGCGTTGTTCCATCGGCCCAGGCCTGGATAGAACACGCGGCTTCCACCGTGTCCTTCGAAGTCAGCGCCGTTCCAGCGCGGATCGGCCGGCTCGTCGGCTCGTTGGTAGCGAGTGTCCGAGGAAAGCCTGCACCGGCCCACCGGTGAGCGGTTGTCGAACGCTCCATGCAGGGTGTGCATGCCGAAGAACAAGACGTCGCCTGCCTCGAAATCGGCGGTCAGCCATCGGTCCCCGTACTGCTCCTGCACCGATACGGGATCGTCGTCGAGCCACTGCAGCCCATCGCGGTCAGCGTCGGCCCGAAGGTACCCCGAGAGCAGTCGCTCGGAGCGATGACTGTTCTCGAGCACCATCAATGCGCCCTCCGTCGGTGTGACATCACCGAGTGGGATCCAGGCGGAGAAGATGCGGTCGGTCCCTCGATTCATGTACGGACCGTCACAGTGAAAGCCACAGCCCTCTCCGGGCCGGACGAATCGGGGCCATCGCATGGCGAAGATCTGGACGACACCGTCGAGCAGATCTCCAGCAACTCCGAGGACCTCCGGTCCGTCGGTGACCCGCCGATACCAGTACCCCGAGCGGATGCTTTCCGAAAACGCGCGGAGGTTGACCGCCGACACAGCCTCCCCATCCCCCGCAATGCCGTCGTCGATCGGATGGCGATCGTCGATCTCGCCGAGCACGGCGTACTTGCCGAGTACCTCGAGGCGGGCCTCGCTCACGATCGTCGGGTCGATCAGCTTGCGAAAGAACAGGTAGCCGCGTTCCTGCATTGTTGCCCGAAGCGCTCGAGGATCACCGAGCAGGTCGTTGGCCGACTCGAGGTCACCCAACCGACCGGCTGATCGATCGACGTCGAAGCCGTTCGCGGTCAGCGACACATCGGGGTCGGATCGGATAGACATCGAGGAAAGCGTAGCGACCGACCAGAAAGGCCTCGGCACCCGGTGACCGAAATCGAGACGCTCGACGACCTGCTCGACACAGCAGTCACGATTGCCGGTGCGGACACCGAAGCGATCACCGACGGTCGGAGCCGTCTGAGCTGGGGCGAGTACCGCGATCTCGCTGGTCGAATCGCGACTGCGCTGCTGCGATCGGGAGTGACGCCCGGTGACCGGGTGGGAGTCCATCTGCACAAGTCGGTGCACTCGTTCGCATCGGTTCATGGTGTACTGCGTGCCGGCGCCGTCATGGTGCCCCTCGATGCGCTGGCCCCTGTGGCGGCGATCAACGCGGTGCTGCGTGATGCCGGCGCGTCGGCGATCGTCACGGCTGCGTCGGGTGAGGCGCTTGCGGCGATCACGGCAGGAACATCGGTCACCGGCGTGGTCACGCCGCTGGCCGACAGTGTTGCGGTTCCCGGGTCGTCGACGATCGGAGCGGACCGTCTGGTCGGGCTCGAACCGGCACCACCGCCGGTTGTCGATCCCGACGATCTCGCCTACCTCATGTACACGTCCGGTTCCACCGGCACGCCGAAGGGCATGGCCCACACCCACCGCAGCGGCCTCACCTATGCACGGCTCGCAGCGGAGACCTACACCGTCGACTCGAGTGACCGGCTCGCCAACATCGCTCCGCTGCATTTCGATCAGTCCACCTTCGAGCTGTACGCAGCGCCGCTCGTCGGTGCGTCAGTCCTGGTGGTGCCCGACGGTGTCCTGCGATTCCCGGCGAGTTTGGCGAAGCTCATCGCCGACGAGCGCATCACCGTGTGGTACTCGGTGCCGTATGTCATCGACCAGATGGTTTCCCGTGGCGCAATCGAGGATCACGATCTCGGGAGCTTGCGTTGGATTCTGTACGGGGGTGAACCGTTCCCTCCGACGGCGCTCGCTCGGGCCATGCGAGCCATTCCGTCCGCCCGGGTTTCGAACATCTACGGCCCGGCTGAGGTCAATCAATGCACCGTGTACAACCTCGATACCCCACCGACAGACGATGCCCCGATTCCGATCGGGCGAGCGTGGAGTGGCGCTGCGCTTCGGTTGGTTGACGAGACGGGCAAGCCGGTGGCCCCGGGTGCACCCGGAGAATTGCTGGTCAGTTCTGACACCATGATGCGCGGGTACTGGAACCGCCCAGACCTCGATGCGCGGGCCATTGCGCAAGAGGATGGCCGACGTTGGTACCGCACCGGAGATCTGATTGCGGAGCGTTCCGATGGGAACCTCGTCTTTGTGGGTCGTGTCGACAATCAGGTCAAGGTGCGTGGACACCGCGTCGAGGTCGAGGCGGTCGAGGCAGCCCTCCTCGACATCGACGGGATCGATGCTGCCGCAGTGCTGGTCGATCGCCCTGCGAGCGGCGACGACCATCTCGTCGCTGTCGTGTCGCCGGAGGCTGCGACGGTGGACGGCCGTGATGCCGATCTGATCCGACAGCTCGCCGCAACGCTCCCGCGCTATGCCGTGCCGTCCCGCGTCGTCGGTCTCGACGACCTGCCGCGAACAGGAACCGGCAAGGTCGACAGGCGGGCGGTCGGTCGTGCGGTCGGCGTGGGAGATGACCGAGGAGACCACAGGGCCGACCGGTAGTCTGCGCCCGATGTCGAGCGTTGATCACCGAGCGTTCTCCGAGGAGTTGGTTGCCTTCATCCGCGCGGAGGTGGCCATTGGTGACCATCCGCTCGAGGCCGACACCGATCTCGTTCTGACCGGGCTCGTCGACTCACTCGGCATCGTGCTCGTCGTCGAATGGATCGAATCGCGGCTCGACATCACGATCGACCCCGGCGACATTGTCATCGAGCACTTCGACATGGTCGCGTCGATGGTCACTTATTTGCGGGGTCGTAGCGACACGTCGCTCGACTGATTCAGCGCAGCCGTCGTTCGATGTCGGCGGTGATCTGACCAACTCGATCGGCATCCATGATCGAGTTGGAGGTCCTGTGCCTGCCTTTGATGACAACCTCGTCGAGGTGAGGTGCGACTGTGCGCCACAGCTTGCTGGTGTGCCCGGGGTTCGATCCGGAGGCACGGTAGAAGCTGACAGGCAACTCGAGTGCCCGGGGTTCGAAGTAGTTCGCCTGTTCGGGGACCTCTCCCACCGGCGCCTCCACGGCAGCGGGTCCGGCGGCGACAGCTGTGACAGCATCCTCCGCCTGCCTGCGCGCACCCCGCGTCATCCACCGGATGACGCGATCGATCGGTGAGGGCAACCGACGACGCACGAATCTCCATACTTCTTCACGCAGTTCGGCCAAGCCCTCTGGGCGCAGCAGTGATTTGGTGTTCCACCATCGATACGACCACCGCACCGACCATCGGCCTCGGTCGACGGTCGGGAAGATGGTGTCGACGAGTACCAGGCGATCGACCGGCCGTCCCGCTTCGACCAGCCGGGTGGCGAGCTCGGCTGCAACGACACCACCGATCGACCAACCCAGCACCACCACCGGTCGGTTGCCACGGGGAAGGTCGTCGAGGGCTGGTTCCATAGCGGTCACGATCTGAGGGACTGTCACGATCGGGGCCATGCTCGCCTCGGGGTTGTAGTCGAGAGCGATGACCTCGAGGTCGGGGGAGAACGCCTCGACCATGTCCCGGTAGCCGAAGATGCTGAACCAGGCGGGTGTGATGAGCACGAGCGGACTGTCGGGTGCGCCGGACTGCATTCGCACGGTGGTGAAGGGTCTCGACGATCGATCGCCCGCCTCGAGGAGTTGCACCATCGCAGCTGGCGATGGGCCGGCGAGCAGGGTCGAGATCGGAATGGAGCGTCCGAGCGCATCACCGATTCGGGTGACGAGCGCCACTGCGGTGAGCGAGTCTCCCCCGGCAGCGAAGAAGTCGGTGTCGGGGTCGATCTGGGTGGGGGCGAGCACCGTGCTCCAGGCTTCGAGCACCGCTCGCTCGGTTGCGGTTCCCCCGGTGATCTCCGGGGTGGCCGACGGGGTCGGCACCGCGAGCTCGGCTGCTGCATGGCGGTCGAGTTTGCCGTTCTGGGTCCGAGGCAAGGACGGGTGGGTGACGAATCGGCGGGGAACTGCAGTCGCCGGGAGCCGCTCACCAAGATGGGCACGGAGGTGTGCTTCGTCGATCGGACCATTCGTCTCGAGGTGG
Organism: Actinomycetota bacterium; assembly: GCA_029979265.1. Taxonomy (GTDB): domain Bacteria; phylum Actinomycetota; class Acidimicrobiia; order Acidimicrobiales; family Aldehydirespiratoraceae; genus UBA11606. The sequence goes on from JAPOHW010000008.1 coordinate 107,288, forward strand.
GCGACGAGGAGTGGTGGCTCGCCGACGGCGACGACCGCCGATGCGGTGATGCCGTCCATGGCGTCGAGCAATCGTTCGACCTCGGCCGGTTCGAGTCGAACGCCCCCCACATTGAGCTGATCGTCGACTCGTCCGAGGAAGCGAAGCACACCATCGACCACGCGCACGAGGTCGCCGGTGCGGTACCACCGGCGACCGTCGGCCTCCACGAATCGCTCTGCGGTGGCGTCTTGGTCGTTCAGGTACCCGGCAGTGACACCGGGACCTGCAATCCACAACTCACCCGCCACCTCCGCCGGCGACGCGGAGCCGTCGGCACCGACGACGCGCGCTGTGGCACCTGGAATCGGGCGCCCGATCGGGACGGGGTCGTCCCCTCGGGTGAGTCGATGCGCCGTCGACCAGACCGTGGCCTCGGTCGGACCGTACTCGTTGACGAGGGCAACGGTTGGAGCGAGTTCGTGATGGCGCTCGACCAGTGCTGGTGGACATGCTTCGCCGGCCACGATGGCCACTGTGAGTCCGGCAACGGCGGTCGGCGCTCGTTCGAGCAGAGCGCTGGCAAGGCTCGGCACCATCAGGGTGTGGGTGATGTCGAGCGACTCGATGAGCGATCCGAGGCGATCGACGTCGCGCACGTCGTCGTCGCCGGGCACGACGACGGTGCCGCCGGTGGCGAGCGGCCAGTAGAGGCCGACGACTGAGCTGTCGAATCCCGGACTCGAGGTGACCAGGAAACGGTCCGGACGTCGGTCGAACCAGACATCGCGTGCCGCCGTGCTCGCAGCCAGGTTGGCGTGGGTCACCGCCACACCGCGAGGCTCGCCCGTCGAACCCGAAGTGAAGATCACGTAACTGTCGTCGGATCCCTCGATCATGCGTACTCGCTCGGCCAGAGAGGCCGTGTCACCTTCGGCCGGACCGGCAACGGCCACGGTGTGAGGTGCCCACCGATGATGACGGCCCGGATCGTCGGTGATGACGACGTCGAGTTCGGCTGCGTTGGCGATGGCGTCGAGACGGGTGTCGGGCAAGGTCGGGTCGAGTGGGACGGCGGCACCTCCCGCGGCCTGAGCTCCGTAGAGGCCGACGACCGTCTCGATCGATCGTGCCACCGCCACACCGACCCTTTTCGGCTGTACGCCGCCGAGCGCGGTGATCACTGCGGCCGCTGTGGCATCGACAGCTCGCCCGAGACTCGTGTAGTCGAGAACACCACCCTTCGCATCTGCCACTGCAGTTGCAGTCGGAGTCGTGTCGATGTGGCTGATCAGGCGTTCCAGCACCAGTGCGGTGTCGTCGAGCGCCGGCCCATCGAGATCATCTCCCCGATGGGGTTCGGTGAGGTGGGCGATGTCCCAGGTCGGATTCCGGACACCGTCTTCCAGCGTGTTCCGGAAGGCGTCGAGCAGTCGCTCGGCAGCCTGCTCGCTCACTACCGAACCGCGGTACTCGAGGGCCAAGCGGATGTCGTCGCCGAGCTCCTGGACGAAGAAGGTGACATCGGCGACCGACGAGCCGGTGGCGAGGATCCGCTGTTCGGCGGTTGCCCCCGGATAGGTCGGCTGGTCGATGCGTTCGTAGGCAAGCATCACCGACACGTCGGGTACTGGGCGGCCAGCCTCGCGGGCGTCCCGGACGACCCAGGCGAAGGGGTACGTCCGGTGCGGCAGTGCTGCCTCCATCGTGTCGGCAGCCTGACCGACCAAGCCGGTGAAGGTGTCGTTGGCCTCGATCGAAAGCGAGAGTGCGATCGGGTTCAGGTAATAACCGATCACGTCGGCGGTGTCGGGGCGATCGTTCGACGACGCCGTGATCCCGATCTGGACCTGTCCCGACCCGGAGAACGTCGACACCACGATGCCGGCCGATGCCAGGGCGGTCGAGAACGCCGTGCGCCCCACGGCGTTCATCTCCGCAACAGTGATCGATGACGAGGCGACGAGGTACCCGTCGGGTTGGGTGTCGTCGACGGCAAGGCGGAGCGATGCCGCCCCGACCTCGCCGAAGCTGTCGGCCCAGAACCGTGCACTGGTGTCGTCTTCGGTGTGTCGACGCCGCTGCTGCAAGCTGTGGTGGGCGTAGCTGACCGTGAGGTCGGGGAGGGCTTCTCCTGCCACGCGGCGGGTGATCTGGCTCCAGAACGTGTCGAAGGTTCCTGATCCGAGAACGATGTGGTGCATGCCGAGAAAGAGCGCAACCCGCCCGTCCCCGAGATCACCGACGTGGGCCCGTACCAGCGGCCCGGCGTCGAGGTCGAATGGTTCGCGCTGGATTCGGGCCGACCAGTCGTCGAGTTCGTCGTCGCGCACAGCGCCGAGGTCGACGAAGCGCAGTGCACTCGTGCGGTCGAGGGTCGTGCGGTCGCGGTCGAAACATGTGTGCAGGGTTTCGTGATGCATGACCACATCGCGAAGTGCGGTTTCGAGCTGCTCGATGTCGATCGGAGCGTCGTGCCCTTCGAGGGTGTACAGCCGGGTGACGTTGTACCGAGGATTGATCGGGTCGGTCCGGTACTCGAAGAGCATGTACTCCTCTCCGGGGGAGAGAGGGAGCGGGCCGTCGGGTAGGTCGACAGCTGTCGGGGCGGTGATCGCTTCGGCACCGTCCACGATGGCGGCAAGTTCTGCGATCGTCCGGGCTCGGAACACCGCAGCGTCGGGGAGATCCGTGCCGAACGCTGCGTCGATTCGGGCGACGACAGCGAGGGCGTCGAGTGAGGCGCCCCCGAGGTCGAAGAAGTCGTCAGTGATCCCGACCGAGTCGAGTCCGAGGAGCTCACCCCAGATGGCGACGAGCCGTTCCTCGGTCGGGGTCTCGGGCCGCACACCTGCTCCACCTCGACGGTGGAAGCGGGTCGGGGCGGGAAGAAGATCGGGGTCGGCTTTGGCGCTGGCTGCGAGTGGCACTTCGTCGAGCCGCACGAACGCAGAGGGAATGGCGTGGGCCGGCAGCCGCTCGCGCAGCGATCGGCGGAGTTCGTCAGGGTCGAGATCGACACCGTTGACGCTTTGGTACCACGCAGTCAGGACGCCTTGCGTCTTCGGTTCGTATCCGATCTCCCCGAGAATGGCGGCGACCTCGGTTTCATCGATGAGATCGTCGAGTTCCTCGAGTGCTTCGTCGCGGGTCTTGTGGCCGAGTCTGACGTCCCAGCTGTAGGGCTCGGCGTAGTTGTGGTAGCCGCGCTCTTGCTGGTGGACCCGGATACCGGCCACGTTGATGAGACAGTTCGTCGATCGGCCTGTGTCGGCTGGACGTACCCATGGGGCACGGTGCTCGAGGAAGTCGTAGAGCTCGTGCAACGGCACATCGACGTAGCGGTAGAAGTCCAGGAACTCGAGGCGGTCGAGCACGGTCGGGTCGTCGAAGACTCGTTGCTCGGGCAACAGTTCGGTCACGGCATCGTGGGTTGCGTGGTAGACCCGCCGAGCCTCGAGCACGGTCGCGTCGATGGCGGCGGGATCGAAACGACCTGCTTCGAATTGGTGGGGCACGAGTCGGGTTTCGAAGAACTGCCCGCGCGACAGGCCGGTGACGATCACTGGGATGCCGAGCGCTTCGGCTCGAGCAACGGCGAGGGTGTAGATGGTCTTGTAGCAGCCTTGGCAGACGTTGGAGTAGCGATCGAGGCTGTCGGCAAAGATGGCGTTCATCGCATCGGTCGTTGCGAACTCGTGGGTGATCCCTAGGTCGGCGATGCTGCGTCGAACGTTTTCTTTCGCACCCTCGGAGATGAACCCGTTGTCGAGGGTCAGGGCGTGGACCTTCCAGCCCCGCTCGACGAGTTGATACAGGGCATAGGTCGAGTCCTTTCCCCCCGACAGCAGGTGCAGGCAGTCGTAGTCGCCGGTGCGTCGCTCGCGGGCTGCTCGCAGGCGTGCATCGAGGTCGGCGGGGGTTCGGAACCAATCTCTCGTCTGTGGTTCGACCTCTTCGAACTGCCGACACACGGAGCACACGCCGAGAGCGTCGATGTTCACTCCGGGGACGTCGACACCGAGACCGCACTGTGCGCACCGTCGAACATCGATGCGGTTGGCCGCGTCGGTGGGCTGCCACACCCGTACCAGTGCGTTGTCGATCGCCGGATGGGAGACCAGAGCGGCTTCGACTTCGGCCGGCTCGAGTCGGATGCCGTTGACCTTGAGTTGGTCGTCCTCTCGACCGCCGTACACGAGTACACCGAGACGTTCCACCCGGACGCGGTCGCCGGTGCGATACCAGACCGTGGAATGAAGAAGCGCCTCGTCGTCGCCGAGCACCAGTCGATCGTCGTCGGTGACGGGCGGCGGCCCGAACCGCTCGAGGGTCAGTTCCGGACGGTTCAGATAGCCGGTCGCCATTCCGGGTCGGTGTACGAAGAGTTCGCCCCAGACGCCCGGTGGTGCAACCTCACCCAGGGCGTCGAGGACGACGAGACGGCTACCCGGTGCCGCATACCCGATCGGAACGTCGACACCGAGGTCGTTTTCGGGGTCGTACTCATGGATCATGCAGCCGACCACCGCCTCGGTGGGGCCGTATTCGTTGAAGATCCGGACCGGTCCAGCACATCGGGCCCGCACCCGGTCCGCCACAGGGCGTCGGAACGCTTCTCCGCCCACGACGAAAGTGTCGATCGGCAGTGGACCATCCGCCACGCGGGTGAGGATTTCGAGCTGTGACGGCGTGCCTTTGAGGAAGGTGATTCGGGGATCTCGACTGATCTGGCCGAGGGCCTCGACCGGATCGGTGTCGAAGACCACTGTTCGACCACCGGTCAACATCGAAAGGAAGACACTGGTGATGGACAGGTCGAACACGAGTGCCGAGTGCAGCGCCACCCACGGAGGATTCGCCGGATCGCAGTACGACTCGACCGCGAAGTCGAGGTAGTCGGCGAGTCCCCGATGAGAGATCGGCACCCCTTTCGGCAGGCCGGTCGAGCCCGACGTGTACAAGATGTATGCCCCGTCGTCGAGGTCGACCGTCGGGAGGTCGGGAGCGTCGGTGGTGTCTGGATCGGTGGTCGCCTCGGACGGGAGGCGATCGAGAATCGTGAACAGACCCGCATCGGCGGCAATCGTCTCGTGTCGACCGACCGGGTCTGCGGGGTCGAGAAACACGAACCGCCCACCGGCTCGCAGCACTCCGTGGACAGCGATCAGGACCTCGATGCTTCGCCCCATGCGCAGTCCGACCGGATCTCCAAGGCGAAGCCCGTCGGCGACGAGTCGGTGGGCAAGCGCGTCGGCTCGTCGGTCGAACTCGGACCCGGTGATGGTGACGGCACCGTGTTCGACCACGATGTCGTCGGGGGCGTCGGTCAGGCGCTCGCGGATCACGTCATGGACCGGGCGATCGATGCCACGAACCAGTGGCCGTGGATTGAGCGCCGCAAGGTCCTGCCGCTCGTGGCTGTCGATCACAGCGGTCCGACCGGCCTGATCGTCGGGCCGGTCGAGGATCCCCTGCAGGATCGCAGCGAAGTGCCGCGGCAGGGCACGGTGTGAACCGTCGATCGAAAGACCGCAGTTGAGGTCGAGCTCCCAACGCAAGACGTGGTCACCCTCGACCGATGGATCGAATTCGTCGAAGACCTGTACGCGGATGGCGTGGTTCGGTTCGACGTGACCCGACCGCACCCAGTCACGCCGGGCCGGATAGCCGGCGAAGGTGTCCCAGCGGGCCGTGGTGACGTTCAACACGACCTCGAACGGCGTGTCGGGACTCTCCCCCGGGCGAGCCCTGCGCAAGACCTGCATCACCGACCGGACCGTGCGAGCAAACATCTCCCGATGGGTCTCGCTGTCGTCGAAGGTGACGACCATCGGGTAGAGCTCCATCATCGGCCCGATTGCCGTGCTCCCGGAGCGGCCCGATCGATGATGAACCGGGACACCGACCACCACACTCGACCGGCCGTCGAACCGTCGCATCGCAATCGTTGTTGCCATTGCCGACAGGGCCAGAAGACTGAGTTCTGGAGAAAGGGCTCGGTACGGACCTTGCAGCGCCTCAGCCAGAGACTCGTGCCAGCCGTCTCTGGGGAGTGGGCAACGATCGACCCGCGTCGTTCGCTCACCGCGAGGTCCGTACGGGGTGAGCGGGGCCTGCGGTCCGGCCGTCTGTGCGTCCTGTGCCCACTCTGCCGCTCGAGTTGCAGTCGCCTCGTCGTCGGGACTGACCGAGTCGAAGAACGACCCTGCTACGACGTCGTCCAGATCAGCGTCGTGGGGCGATCCGTCGTGGCGGTAGGCGGTCGAGACGGCGTCGGCGAGTCGTGCTGCACCCCACGCATCGATGGCGATGTGGTGGATGTCGAGCCACCACGTCCAGTCCTCGTCGCCATGGTGGAGAAGAACAGAGTCGTACACGCAGGTGGTCGCATCGATGGGTTGCGCGATTCGTTCGACCGACCATTCCTCGAGTTCGTCGACCGGCACGTCGAGCACGAGCGTTTGGGCCGGGGGTGCGGCCAGAACACCGATACGCGCCCCGTCGGGTTCCACCACCGAACGCAGCACGTCGACCTTTCGGACGACTGCATCGAACGCTGCCACGAAACGACGAGGGTCGAGTGGTCCGCGAATACGCACCCGCTCTCCCATGTTGGCCAACGGGATACCGTCATGGCGACGCTGACTCGCCCAGATCAGACGCTGCGTGCGGGTCGGTTCGTGCACCGCCTCGCGGCGAGGGCCGACGGCGACCGGAACCGAACCTGCATCCGACTGGGGCCCACCACTGTGACCAGTGCTCGAAACGGCATCCAATGCAACGACCTCTGCGACCGCTCAGCGCGGATCGGGAACCCAGCAACCGCAAGGGTACCGGCGGGGGAGCGGGCGGAGGAACGGAGCGCCTCGGAAGAACGCACCGACCGGCTACGGTTCGCCACGATGAACGATGCGTTCGTGACGTTTCTGTCGGTGACCGACCTCGACGAGTCGGCTGCTTTCTACGAGGGCTGTCTCGGGTTGGTACTCGTGGTCGACCAGGGGTCGTGTCGGATCTACCGGGTGAGCGAATCAGGCTTTCTCGGTATCTGTGTGAGTGACCGGCCGGTGGGGGCACCCGGGCTCATCGTGACGCTCGTCCGAGACGACGTCGAGTCGTACTGTGCTGCGCTGGTCGCTGACGGGCTGGTGTTCGAACGTCCGGTTGCCCACAACGAACGGTTCGGGATCACCCATGCCTTTCTGCGAGATCCCGATGGGCATCTCGTGGAGATCCAGCGGTTCGACGATCCCGACTGGGCAGCACCATCCACCGAGTGATCGGGGGCGTGATCGTCGGTGGTCAGCGGAAGGGTTGGCGCCGACAGACGTTGCCGGCAGGTACGCTGCCGCCGCATGAGCCGATTTCATGCATTCGAAATGGCATCGCTGGAAGGTGAACAGGTTTCGTTCTCGGATTTCGCCGATGCCGCCTGCCTTGTCGTCAACGTTGCGTCCCGTTGAGGCCTGACGCCTCAGTACGCAGGTCTGCGTGCGCTTCATCACGACGACAACGGCGTCCGAGTCCTGGCGTTCCCGTGCAATCAGTTCGGTGACCAGGAGCCGGGATCGGCCGAGGAGATCCGGGCTTTCGTCAGCGAGAACTTCGATGTCGATTTTCCGATGTTCGCGAAAATCGATGTCAACGGCGACAATGCCGCGGAGCTCTACACATGGCTCAAGGCCGAGCAGCCCGGCGATGGCGAGACGTCCGACATTGCATGGAACTTCGAGAAGTTTCTGGTGAACGCTGCTGGCGAGGTCGTCCAACGGTTCGGTCCGATCGTCTCTCCCGAAGAGATCGCCGAGCAACTGGGGGACCTCCTGGCCTGACACCGTCCGAGCCGGCGCAGGGGCGGATGGTCTGTCGTCGCCGCAGAGGTGGGATGCTTTTCCCATGGCGAAGACGGGGTTCTTTCTGCGGAGTGGTGAGACGTGGCGCTCACCGTGGGACGACTACCGAGCGCTTCGCAACGACTCGCCGATTCTTTTCGTGCCCGCCGAGGGCGACAACGTCGAGTTTTGGGTGCTGTCGCGTTTCGCCGACGTGTTCGCTGCGGTGCGCGACACCGCCATGTTCTCGTCTGCGCAGGGACTTACGCCGAACGCCGACGCGATGTCGATGTTCGAGGCTGGCCAGCAGCCGATCGTGATGATGGATCCACCCGACCACACGGTGATGCGTCGGCTGGTCAGCCGACAGATGACGCCCCGTCGAGTCGCGCAGATCGAGCACGCCGTACGGGAGTTTGTCGACACGCGGCTCGACCGGGTCGCCGATGCCGGCCAGCAGCCGGTTGACATTGTGGACGCCCTGTTCAAACCGTTGCCGTCCTTTGTGGTTGCGCACTACCTCGGTGTTCCTCCGAACGATCGCGATCGGTTCGACGGTTGGACCGATGCCATCGTGTCGGCGAACGCTGTCGGTGCGATCGAGACGGCGATGGATGCTGCGCTTGCACTGTTCGCCTATGCGACTGAGCTCATGGAGAGGAAAAAGGTCGAACCGGGAGAGGATCTCGTGACCGATCTGGTCGAGAGCGGAGATGATGTCGTGTCGCCGGGCTGGATCACCGGCTTCATCTTCACGATGGTGACCGGCGGGAACGACACGATGACCGGCATGCTGAGCGGATCAGCCGAATTGTTGACCGATCACCGTGACGAGCGGCAACGGTTGCTCGATGATCGATCACTGATGAAAAACGCGGTCGAGGAGCTCCTTCGGCTCACGTCGCCGGTGCAGAATTTGGCCCGCACCACGACCACTGACGTCGAGTTGCATGGATGCAATGTTCCCGCCGGCGACAAGGTCCTGCTGCTGTACGGTTCGGCCAATCGCGACGAGCGCGAGTTCGGGGCCAGTGCTGGGGACCTCGATGTCGGCCGTGCCATCGACAGAACGGTGAGCCTCGGGTACGGCGCCCATCACTGTCTCGGTGCGTCGGCTGCCCGTCTCCAGGGTCGGGTCGCACTCGATCGGTTGCTCGAGCGGTTTCCGTTCTTCGAGGTCGACTCGGCGGGTGGGCGTTTCGCACCGGGTGGGTTCGTGCGCCGCTACGAATCGCTTCCCTTCACTGCGTAGGCCAGCATGGTCCCATGCACGAGACCTTGCCAGTCACCCCGGAACTCCTCGTCGAGATCGAACTGATCAAGCGCTGCAAGTACGCATACCTTCGCCTGGTCGATCAACATCGGTTCGACGAGCTCTCCTCGGTCATGACCGATGACTGCACGGCGGCCTATTCCGACGGTACGTACAGCTTCGACGACCTTGCGGCAATCATCACCTTTCTCCGCGAGAACATGGGACGCCCGGAGTTCCTGTCGAGCCACGCCTGTCACCATCCCGAGATCGACGTGTTCGCCGACGGCACGGCAACGGGGGTGTGGAAGCTCGAAGATCAGGTGATCATCACCGACTTCGGTGTCAACCTTCGCGGTGCGGCGTTCTACGAGGATCGCTATGTCAAGACGGCGGATGGTTGGAAGCTCAGCCACACCGGTTACAGCCGCACCTACGAGGAGATGCACCCGAGGACGGGGATCGAAGGCCTCGATCTCACGACCAACGGATTCAGTTGACAGCGAGGATCACCCAGAGGGTGACCATCCCGGCCAGCAGGCTGGCGGGGACGTTGCGCCAGCGGACGATGACGGCTGATGCGACGCACACGGCGGCGATGCGCGGCCAGTCGTCACCGACGTTTGCGAAGCGATCCCCGCCGAGTGTCGCAGGCAGGGCGATGGCAGCGAATGACGCCGGTGCGACATAGCGGAGCGAGCGTTCGACTACTGGTGGCAACCCGATCCGATCGCCGACGGCGATGAAGGATGCACGGGTCAGGTAGGTGATGGCTCCGGCGGCGAAGATGGTTGCCCAGGGGCTCACGCCGTAACCTCCGACCGGGTTTCAGCGATTGTCCCGGCGCCCACCCCGGCGAGGATGGCGATGATGACGCCGGAACCGTGCGGAACGTCGGTCGTCAGCAACGCCACCCCACCACCGACCACCGCAGCGGTGATCCCTGGTCGGTTGGTGATGCTCAGCAGCATCAGACCACTGAACAACAGGGGAACGGCGAAGGTCAGCTGCCAATCGGGGTCGATCACGTCGCCCAGGAGGAGGCCTGCGGTGACGGATGCGACCCAGAGTGTCCAGAGTGTGACCGCCGAGCCGAAGTAGTGCCAGAGCCGTTCTCGGGCGGCCATTTCGTCGGGCCGTGAGGCTGCGAGTGCGAAGACCTGATCGATCAGGAAGTAGGGGCCGATGTAGCGGAACCAGCGAGGGAAGCCCGTGAATCTCGGCCGCAGGGCTGCGGAGTACATCGCGTGTCGGGCGTTGATGAACGCCACCGTGAGCAGCACCACCGCCGTGCTGGCCTGTTCGGCCATCAACTCGAGCAGGGCGAGATTCGCCGCGCCGGCGAGAATGACCCATGAACCGACCCAGCCCACGAACGAGCCGATACCCGACTCGGCGATGACGACGCCGATCACCATGCCGAACGGAATGCCGGGAAAACCTATGGCGATGATGTCCTTGGACCCCGTGACGAATACTCGCCGGTCGAAGGAGAACCCGCTCATCCGTTGGAGGCTACGGCGTCCCTCGACCGGCCCACCCGCTTCGGCGACCGCCGCACGAGACGATGTGTCCGATGTTGTTCAGCCTGGAGCGAGTGCTGCGTCGACAACTCGTCTGGGTCAAAGTGGTGGCGTGGCGTTTCCCGAGTGGTCGATCAATGCAGTCAATCTCGAAGAGCACGCCGACAACCCGGTGCATACGGTCGAGGGTGGGTTGGCGGCGGGCTTCGCTGGCGCCGTCGTTGCCGGAACGACGATCTTCGCCTATGCAACCCGTCCGGTCGCCGAGGCGTGGGGGGCAGCGTGGGTGACCGGTGGCGGCCATGAGGTCTGGTTTCGTCTTCCGGTTCTTGCCGACGAGCCGGTGATCGTGGGTGGTGATGAGCGAGAAGTGACGGCGTCCGTCGGTGGTCGTGCCTGTGTCGTGCTCGTGCCCGAGCAGGTCGCATCCGTACCCGGCGATCCTAACGGGGTCCGCTTGGCGCCTCTCGTCGAGGTGATGAACGAGCAATGGGTCGGATACGCAGCGCGCTGTGGCGAACATCTCGGCCTCTACGACGACGAGAACGTGGTGCATCCGGTGGTGTGGCCCTCGTTGGCCAACCTGGTGTTCAAGCGGCAACTCGTCGAGGGTCCATGGGTGCACACGCGAAGTCGCATCCGTCATCTGGGTGCGGTCAGGCCGGGTGACACCGTGGTGGTCGAGTCCTGGGAGGTCGACCGCTTTGCAACACGAGCCGGTGAGCGGGCTGTCGTGGACATGCGCATGACCGTGGGTGACGAGCTCGTTGTCACGGTGGAGCACGAGGCGCTCGTGCGGCTGGGGTGACGGATCGCCGAGCTGGTCGACGTCTCGTCGTCTTGCGCTACGCCGGCCGACAGAATTCGTCGTAGCGTTCGCTCGTCATCGGGTGTTCGTCGAGCGTGTCGGGGTCGAGGACCGATCGTTCGGCGTTGGTGATGTCACCGAGGTAGACGTGGATCGCCCTCGCCGGGGCATGATCCGGCGCACTGATGGCATGGATCACCCGCTCGCCGAGCACCATCATCTCGCCGGCCTCGAGCAGGCGGCCGGTGGTGGGCGTGATGCCGTCCTCGGCTCGCGTCCAGAACCGCTGCTGCTCGCACCCCTCGAAGACACCGATCATCGCAATCATGTTGTGATCGTGCGGGGGCTGGATCACCCCCGGCAGCGTGTCGAGCACCATGACGGTCAGATCGGCGGACTGGTGACAGATGTGCTCACCCCCGAGCCGAAATCCCCGGGGACTCGTGGCGACCTCGTCGTCGCGGAATCGGGGGATCGTCGCGGCGAGGGTCTCTGGATCTTCGAACAGCGCCTGCATCACGGTGCTGATGTCTTCACGGGCCCGGTCACCGGCGATCGCCTGTTTGCACCGCCCGACCAACTGTTCCAGGACCGGTGTGTTCTCCATTGGCGTGGAGCCTAGGCCGACCGGGTCACGGTCTTGTGAGGGAACGCATGAGGCCGGTGGCTGGGGTGACCGTGCCGTCGACGAGGCCGTTCCAGGCCTCGACCAGTGCATTCGGCCCGGTGTCGGTCTGCACGTCGAGCCACTCGTCGGTGAATTCCACAAAGGAGTCGAATGCCTGAGCCACTCGGCGCATTGGTTCGCCCGATCCCCAGTCGGCATTGCGCTTTTCGATCTGGCCGGGCGCGAAGAAGAACACGGGGGCAGGGCCCGCCATCTTGGGACGGTCACCGAACGATTCCCAATGGCTGCCGCCGATCGCCATCGAGTAGGCCAACGCGCCCCCGAAGTGGTTGTGCACCGCAGCCAGCAGTCGCCCGTTGCCGGCCATGTCGACGACGACCGTTCGACGGGCGGGGTCGAGGGCCGTGATCTCGTCGTAGGCGAGGACCTCGGAGTAACAGCCCAGCGCTTCGACGAAGGCGCGGTTGCCCTCTGATGTCAGTCCGACACTCGAGCCTCCGCGCTGATGCACCGTCCATGCCATGGCGATGCTGGTCTTGGACGAAGCGCTCGTGATCAGGGTGGCCTCGGCGCCGAAGTTGTCGTTGTCGAAGAGGAGGTCTTCGGCCAACCAACCGGTCATGAACAATCCTCGAAGGAGTGCGACCTGCGCCTCTCGATCACGGGCGTAGGCCGGGTCGTGGGCCACGTCGGCGAACTGTCGATACACCGGGGCGTGCTCAGCGCGGTGCGTCCCGATGTCGCGCAGGCCGGTCTCGGTTGCCTCAGCAGTGAGGATGTGTTCGTCGGCCATCGGGAAGAACCCGAAGCAGCGCATACCCGACGCGATGTCGGGATTCGACGACTCGACGACGTCGCCGTAGCCCATCGCTGGTACATGACCCCACGGCAGGTCGGTGGGAAAGAAGCCCCAGTAGTCGAGCATGTCGCCAGCAACGGCGTAGGTGACGTTGTTCGAGGTGAGGGCGAAGTGATCGATGGAGAAGCGCACCTCACCTGCGACGAGGTCGCGCCGTTCGTGTTCGGCGAGTCGCGTGTTGCGAATGGACGATCGGTTGACCTGGAAGGAAGACACCATCGACGAACCGTATCAAGTGCCAGAATAGCTGGCAGAAGGAGCTCAGGTTGGCCAGAGCCAGACGGCGGTGTCGGATGGGAGCGCGTCGGTCAGATCGGGCTGTGACGTGAGCAGCACGTCACCCGCCGGCATCGGTACCGGCGTCGACCCCATGTTGGCAACGCAGCGAACACCGCTCCCTCGCTCATAGGCGAGCACACCGGGATCGCTGTCGATCCAGGTCATCGCGGCATCGGCGGTGAAGTGCTCCCGCCTGATCCGAAGTGCGTCCCGGTACAGCGAGTGAAACGACCCGGCGACACCGATCTGTTGATCGGCTGCGTAGGCGGCGAAACGTTCTGGTTGGGGCAGCCACGCGTCGCCGTCACCGAACCCGTACGAGGCGCCTTGGGAAGTCCAGGGGATCGGTACGCGACATCCGTCCCGTCCTTTCTGGGTTCCTTCGCTTCGTCGTGCGACCGGGTCGTCGAGCACGTCCCATGGCAGTTCCCACACCTCCGGAAGCCCGAGCTCTTCGCCCTGATAGATGTACGACGACCCAGGCAGTCCGAGGGTGATCAGCGCAGCAGCTCTCGCCCGACGTTCACCGAGCGCGGAATCGAGCGCATCGACCGGGCCGGTGACGGGCCAGGTCCGCCAGCTGACATCGGCGGGAAGCCCGAAGCGCGTCGTGTGGCGCATGACGTCATGGTTCGACAGCACCCATGTGCTCGCGGCGCCGAGCGCGTTGGCGGGGTCGTACACGCCGGCAATCGTCGAGCGGTACGCCTCGGCGTTCCACTCGGCCATGAGCAGATCGAAGCTGAACGATTGGTGGTACTCGTCGGATCGCAGATACTTCGGCAGCGATTCCTCCGACACCCATGCTTCGGCGACCATCATCCGGTCGTCGTACTCGTTGAGCACGGCGCGCCACTGACGATTGATGTCGTGCACCTCGTCACGGTCCCAGTGCGGGTGGTTGGGCATCTTGGCGCTGCTGAGGATCTGCACATGGTCGGCGAGGTCCGGGTATGACGGGTCCTTCGCCATGCCGTGGGCAACGTCGACCCGGAAACCGTCGGCACCACGGTCGAGCCAGAAGCGCAGGATGGAGGCGAACTCTTCGCGTACTTCGGAGTGGGTCCAGTCGAGGTCAGGTTGGCTCGGGTCGAAGAGGTGCAGGTACCACTGGCCGTCATCGACCTGGGTCCAGGCCGGGCCACCGAAGACCGACTGCCAGTTGTTCGGTGGGCCGTCCAGGCTGTCGCGGAAATGGAATCGGGCTCGTTCCGGCGAGCCGGGGCCTGCGTCGAGCGCCGCCGTGAACCAGGCGTGATCCCAGCTGCAGTGGTTCGGGACGAGATCGACGAGTATCCGAATCCCGAGTTCGTGGGCCTCGGTGATCATGTGCTCGGCCTGCACGAGCGTGCCGAACGCAGGGTTGATGTCGCGGTAGTCGGCGACGTCGTAACCACCATCGAGCAGGGGTGACGGATACCAGGGGTTGATCCAGATGGCGTCGACACCGAGATCGGCCAGGTACGGCAGCTTCGAACGCAAACCTTCGACATCGCCGGTTCCATCGCCGTTTCCATCGGCGAACGAGCGGATGTACACCTGGTAGACGGCGCTGGTGCGCCACCAGTCGAGTGAGGTCATGTCGTACTCCAGCGGTCAGGTGTGCCTGGGTCCACCGTTGGTACCGGGCCAGCGGCTGCCGCCGATGACATCGGCATGGTGTGCGAACGTATCGGGGTTCAGTGGGCCTGCGTTGGAGATGGTTCGCGCCTTCATCTGATGGGTGACGAGCGATGCGACGACCCCTCCGTCGGCGGGCAGATACCGGGCAACCGGGTCCCACGGTGAGTCGAGCAGCCTGAGTTCACCGTCGAGGTGTTCGATGTGAACGGGTTGCATCGTGGTCGCAACATCGACGACCACTGGGGGGAAGTCGTAGCCGTCACCGCCACCGATCCGGCGGCTGTACTTCGTCCACCATTCGTGTTCGGTGTACTCGGGCCCGGGCGTCCCGTCACCGGTGACCGTGCCGTGGTACTCGACGAAGGTGTAGCCCTGATGGGTCGCCCGGGCGCCGACCGTGTCCCCGAGGCGGTAGTAGTCGATCTCACACAGGAACTTCGGCTGGCCGTTGCGTTCGCCCGAGACGAAGACCGCTGCTTCCTGATCGATGCCCATGCCAAGGTTGTACTGACCGTCGACGCCCTGCCAGCGGGCAGGAACCTTGATCGATACGCCGTACTCGGGCTCACCCTGGATCGGGACGCAGTAGATCCCGATCTGGACGGTGGTGTCGCCGGTTGGTTCGATGCCGTCCGGAAGCAACGGGTCGATGTTGCCCTCTGCGGTTTGGTACGTGATCACGAGCTTCGGCCACCCGGCGATTTCGCCGCGGCGGGCCTGGGGTGCTTCAGCCATGGGCCCAGGCTTGCATGTGCTCACGGTCGAAGGCGAACCTCACGCCGGGATGTGGGCGGTAACCACTGCCTCGAGCGTCGTCACAAAGATCAGGGCGTGGTCGGTTGGCCCTGACAGTGCCGAGACGGTCGCAGGATCCAGGCCCGCATCCGTCCTCGACCACAGGGTCGCAGTCCGGAGGTCTGTGGGAATGGCCGACTCGTCGCGAAGTGCGCCGACCAGGAAACCGCCGACAGTCGACAGGATCGAGCGAAGCGCGAACGCTGCCTCCTCGCCGGTGAGGCCTGCTGCTTCGATCTCGTGCGCAAGCGCAACTTCGAGGGGGTGTTCCAGGAGTGCCGTCGTGCCGGTCTGGTGGGCGAGGGAGGTGACGGCCCGGTTCGCGAACGCGCTGTCCCACACGTTTCGGGCCGCGGAGATGATGCGTTGCTGTGGGGTCTCGCCGGAGATCTCGCGTTCGGCCATCCGGGCCGAGCAGCTGCGGATGAGTTCGGCGATCAGTTCGTCGCGGGACCCCACGTGCCAGTACACGGTGTTGGTGGTGACGTCGAGTTCGGCCGCGAGCCGACGCATCGTGAGTGCGGCAGGCCCTTCGCACTCGACCAGATGGAGCGCAGCCGCAACCATGTCGTCGCGGTCGAGGCCGGTGCGCCGACCGGTGTTGACGGCGGATGTGGCGTTCTGGGACACTGATCAAGTCTTACTAGAACGCCGTACAAGTGGCAACCAACAGTCGAGAGAGAATGTCATGTCGAACCCACTCGAAGGCATCGATCAGTCCAACGAGCCGTACATCATCGTCAGTTCCGACACGCATGCCGGCCTGTACGTCGACGACTACCGGCCGTACCTCGAGTCGTCCGTCCACCCGCAGTTCGACGAGTGGCTCGCGACCCGCCACGAGCATCGAGTGATGGTCGAGGAGATGAACGGTGCGTACGTCGAACAGTGGGAGCGCGACAACGAGCACGGTCTGAAAGGCGCGTACGACCCCGACATTCGTGACGAAGCGCTCGATGCCGATGGCATCGCCGGTGAAGTGATTTTCGCCGATGGCGACGCAGTCACCGGGATGGAGGCTCCTCCGTTCGGGGCCGGGCTCCATGCCGGCGCGATCACCGATCCGACGCTGGCATGGGCCGGTGCCCGGGCCCACAACCGCTGGCTCGAGGAGTTCTGCGCAACGAACCCGCCCCGCCGGGCTGGCGTGGCACTCGTTCCCGTCACCCACGGGGTCGAGGAATCGGTGAAGGAGATCCACGCGCTTGCGGACAAACCGGGCATCAAAGGGATCATGATCCCCACGATGTGGCACGACGCGCCGTCGTACGGTCACGAGATGTACGACCCTGTCTGGCAGGCCTGTCACGAGACGGGCTTGGTCGTGCACACCCACTCGGGCGAAGCCGACGCCGTGGCCTACAACGAGAACATGGCGCAATACATGCTCGAGGTCGCATTCTGGACCCATCGCCCGCTGTGGCAGTTTCTGCTCTCGGGGAAGTTCGACAGATTCCCCAACTTCAAGTACGCACCGGTCGAGTGTGGGTCATGGTGGCTCGGCGATCTGCTGTGGAAGACCGATGTGATGTTCGGCGGCACCAATTGGAAGGTCAAGAAGATGAGCAGCCGCACCCACGGCCTCATCGAGCGCTTGCCGTCGGAGTACATCGGCGAGAACGTGTTCATCGGGGCGTCGACGATGAGCAAGGTCGAGTTGCGTCGGCGCTATGTCAATGGTGTCGATGCCCTCATGTGGGGGACCGACTATCCGCACCCAGAGGGCTCGTGGCCGAACACCAGGACTCGTCTCGAGACCGACTTCCAGCAGATCCCGATCGAGGAAACCCGGTTGCTGCTCGGACTCAACGCAGTCAAGTGTTACGACCTCGACGCCGACGCGTTGCGGGTCATCGCCGACAAGATCGGCCCCACCCCTGAACAGCTCAATCAGGACCCGGCCCTGCGCACTGACCCCAACGCGATCCGTGAGGCTCGCTGGTGGTTCGAGGACTACGGCGTTCCCTGGCCGTCGTAGCGACGTCGGGAGCCGCCGCAGTCTCGGTCCGCAGCACCCTGGAACGGCAACGCGCCGTCCCCACCATGACGGCAGGGACGGCGCGTCACGCCGTCTCGAACAGGCGACTCGATCTCAGTCGAGATCGAAGCGGTCCGCGTCCATGACCTTGGCCCACGCCTTGGCGAAGTCGGCGACGAACTTGTCACCGGCATCGTCGGCCGCGTAGACGTCGGCGATCGCACGCAGGATCGAGTTCGACCCGAAGACGAGGTCGTTGCGGGTGCCGGTCCAGCGGGCGGCGCCGGTGGCCCGGTCGGTGCCCTGGAAGACGCCCTCTGCGGTCTCCGAAGCGGTCCACTCGGTGCCGATGTCCATCAGGTTGACGAAGAAGTCGTTGCTGAGGACCCCGACCCGGTCGGTGAGCACACCGTGGCCGTCGGTGCTCACACCGAGGACTCGCAGGCCGGCCACGAGGACCGCCATCTCCGGAGCCGAGAGACCCAGCAGTTGTGCCTTGTCGACCAGCAGGTGCTCGGCGACGTGGGCATTGCCCTTCCCGAGGTAGTTGCGGAACCCGTCCCAGCGAGGCTCGAGCCAGGCGAAGCTCTCCTCGTCGGTCTGCTCTTGGCTTGCGTCGCCGCGGCCGGTCGAGACGTCGACGCTGACCGAGACCCCGCCGGCGGTGGCGGCAGCCTCCACTGCGGCGGTGCCACCGAGGACGATCAGGTCGGCCATCGAGACGTCGAAGCCGAGGCTCGACTGCACACCCTCGAGGGCGGTCAGCACTCGACCGAGGTCGGCCGGGTTGTTCGCTTCCCAGTCACGCTGGGGGGACAGACGGATACGGCCGCCGTTGGCCCCACCACGCATGTCGGAGCCGCGGTAGGTCGAGGCCGAGGCCCAGGCGGTGCTCACCAGATCGGTGATGCTCAGGCCTGCGTCCATGATCGCTGCCTTGGCGGCGGAGATCTGGTCGTCGGTGAGCTCGGTTCCTGCCGGGATTGGGTCCTGCCAGAGGAGTTCCTCGGCCGGCACCTCCGGGCCGAGGTAGCGCACCTTCGGGCCCATGTCGCGGTGGGTCAGCTTGAACCAGGCCCGGGCGAAGGCGTCGTCGAGCAGGGACTGGTCGTCGCGGAAGCGCTGGCTGATGCCGTTGTAGATCGGATCCATCTTCATCGACATGTCGGCGGTGGTCATCACCGGCGTGTGGGCCACGCCCTCGCGACCACCGGCGTCCGGGACGGTGCCGGCCAGGGCCGGTGCGTGCCACTGCTTGTGGCCGGCAGGGCTCTCGGTGAGCTCCCACTCGTTGTCCATGAGTGTCTCGAGATAGTTGTTGTCCCACGTGGTGGGCGTCGAGTTCCACGCCCCTTCGAAGCCTGAGGTGGTGGCGTGAACGCCCACACCGGACTCGAAGCTGTTCTTCCATCCGAGCAACTGCTGCTCCATCGGGGCACCCTCGGGCTCGGCGGCGACGTCGTCTTCGGGCCCAGCACCGTGCATCTTGCCGAAGGCGTGACCGCCGGCGACGAGCGCCACGGTCTCTTCGTCGTTCATCGCCATACGGCGGAAGGTCTCGCGAACATCGCGACCCGATGCGACCGGATCGGGGTTGGCGTTGGGACCTTCGGGATTGACGTAGATGAGGCCCATCTGGACGGCCCCGAGCGGTTCCATGAGCTCGCGGTCACCGCTGTAGCGCTCGTCGTCGAGCCAGGTGGTCTCCGGGCCCCAGTAGACATCTTCTTCGGGAGCCCAGGTGTCGGGCCGACCTCCGGCGAAGCCGAATGTCTTGAGACCCATGGTCTCATAGGCCACGTTGCCGGCGAGGATGAAGAGGTCGGCCCAGGAGATGGCGTTGCCGTACTTCTTCTTGATCGGCTCGAGGAGCTGACGGGCCTTGTCAAGGTTGCCGTTGTCAGGCCAGCTGTTGAGAGGGGCGAACCGCTGCTGACCGGTGCCACCCCCACCGCGACCGTCGTGGGTGCGGTAGGTGCCGGCTGCGTGCCAGGTCATGCGGATGAAGAAGGGGCCGTAGTGGCCGTAGTCGGCAGGCCACCAGTCCTGGCTGTCGGTCATCAGGGCATGGAGGTCGGCCTTCAGGCCCTCGTAGTCGAGGGTGGCGAACTCGGCGGCGTAGTCGAAGTCCTCGTCCATCGGATCGGCCGACGGATTTCCTTGGTGAAGGATGTTGAGGTTCAGCTGGTTGGGCCACCAGTGTTGGTTGGCCTGACTACCGCGAGCGGAGTGGTCGTTGTGAAGAACTGGACACTTCTCTTCTGACATGTGGTGCTCTTTCTTGATCCAGGGGAGACCTTCAGCCTATCCAGATGATCTGGACATGGTCCAGATCGGGAACCCATCCAATTGGCTGGTTTTTCGATGCGCTCCGACCGTCGCCTACGCTGCGGCGCGTATGGGAACGATGCGTCGACCATCGGCTCTGATCGACACCGGTCGGTATCCCATCGCGACGATGGGCCAGCGCCGCAATGATCTCGTGGCATCGGTTCGGACTGGTTTGGCCGACGATGGGTGTGCCGTACTCCCGGGCTTTCTCAGTACGACAGGACGTCGTGAACTGCTCGCCGAGGCGCTCGAGCGTGAACCGCGAGCGTTCTACAACCCGGCCAACGAAGCCAACGTCCACCTGGGTGACGGCGACCCGACGCTTCCGGACGATCACCCCCGCAATCGGTTCCTTGCCCGAACCAACGGGTTCGTCCGAGCCGACGAGTGGGACGACTCGACCCATGCCAAGCGCCTGTACGACTGGTCGCCACTCAAGGACTTTCTGCGGGATTGTCTCGGTAAGGACGAGCTGTACGTCTACGACGATCCGGTCTCGAACATGATCGTCAACGTCCAGCGGACGGGCCAAGAATTCAACTGGCACTTCGACACGAACGAGTTCACGATCACGATGCTCCTGCAGCCGGCCGATCAGGGTGGGCTGTTCGAATACGTACCGGATCTCCGCAACCCCGCTGATGAGAACGAAGCCGGCGTGAGTGCGGTGCTCGACGGCGATCGACGCGACGTGCGCACCATCGACCTTTGCCCCGGCGATCTCCAGTTCTTCCTCGGCCGGTTTTCGTTGCATCGGGTCACCCCCAACGAGGGGGCCACCACGCGCCTGCTGCTGATCATGTCGTTCGGCGAGTCGCCCGGGTCGGTTGGATCGGTGCAGCGGACCCGGAGTCTGTACGGCAAGGTCACCGACACGCATCTGGCAGCAGCCTCGGCCCCGGTTCGCGCCGACGCTCTGGTGGACTGATCCGATGCGCACACTGATCGTCGGTGCCGGGATCGCCGGCTTGGCCGCTGCTCGTCGTCTCCTCGAGCTCGGCCTCGAGCCGGACGACCTGCGGATCGTCGACAAGGCTCGTGGGGTCGGTGGACGGATGGCGTCTCGTCGAATCGGGACCCCGGCTGGGGTGGCGCGATTCGATCACGGGGCACAGTTCTTCACGAGCCGAAGTGAGACGTTCAGCAGCGTCGTCGCCGCAGCTGTCGATGCTGGAGCCGTCGTGGAATGGACCCGCGGCTTCGGTCCCGATCCTGATGGACACCCACGGTGGCGTGGCAGTGCCGGCATGACCTCGCTGTGCAAGTGGCTTGCGGCCGACGCGGGACTCGAACCGCTGCTCGGTCACCGAATCATGGACCTGCGTGCCGAGTTGGCCGATCATCCTGCCGACGCAGTCATTCACACCGCACCTGTGCCGCAGGCCCTCGCCACGCTGGCCTTGGGTGCGATGCTCCCCGAGCCGACGGTCGCGCAACAGCTGGCAGAGATCCACTACAAACCGACGATCGCCGTCCTGCTCGCTCCGCAGATCGACCCGACCGGGCTGGCTGCGCACGGAGGGGCGCAGTACGTCGACCACCCCGATCTCGCCTTCGTTGCCGACAACCGAGCGAAGGGAATCTCACCGGTTCCGGCGGTCACGATCCATCTGTCGAACGAACGCAGCAACGAGCTGTGGAATGCCACCGACGACGACGTCTTGACCCGCGCCCTTGCGTGGGCCGCCGATGCGCTCGGTGAAGCTGGTGACCGCAAGGCGCTGGTCGGTCACCAGATTCAGCGTTGGCGCTACGCAGGCCCCGTCGACATTCATCCCGATGCAACGGTCGTGTGGGGGAACGATCCGGTGGTCGCTCTGGCCGGTGAAGCGTTCGCCGGTCCGAAGGTGGAAGGCGCGTTCCTGTCGGGGCGAGCCGCCGCCGACGCAGTGTTCGTTCGATGAAGCAGCCCCTTATCGGCGTGATCGCAGCGCTGATGCTGCTCGCTGTGGGCTGCGGACCCGACGATTCAGCCGGTGCCTATGCGATCACCGTGGTGGTCGGTGGACTCGACGGGCCGACACAACTCGCGGTCACCGACGATGCGTGGTTCGTCGCCCAACTGAACGGTGCTGAGAACGACGACTCCGGCCAGGTCCTCCGCTTCGATCCGGACAATCTCGATGCTGCCCCCGTGGTGGTTCTCGACGGGCTCGAGAAGCCCACCGGCGTCGCCGTGTTTGCTGGTGCGCTCTGGGTGATGGAAGAACGACGCCTCACTCGAAGTTTCCTCGACGGTTCCAATCGCACGGTGGTCGTTGCGGACATGGCATTCAACGGACGTTCCCAGGGAACGCTCACGGTGGACGGCGATCGGCTCCTGTTCGACACGTCGGGCACGAAGCGGCTGCCCCCTGGTCCCGGCGGTTCACCCGTTGAGATCTCGGGTGCCCTGTGGGCCGTCGACGCCGAGGGCGTCGTCACCAACGTGGCGTGGGGTTTCAAGCATGCATACGCCCACGTGATCGGGGCCGACGGCCGACTGTGGACGACCGAGATCTCCGACGGCACCTTCGACGGTGCGCCGGCGAGCGACGAGTTGGTCGCGGTGCGGGAGGGTACCGATCATGGGTGGCCCGTCTGTGTGGGTGACAATCGAGCGGTCGAGGCCGCCGGTGTCACCGATCCGTGTGCCGGTGTGCCCCGGTCGCAAGCGCTGTTCGGGCCGGGCGCCACACCGACGGGCCTGGCGGTCTCGCCGTGGGATCCATCTCGATTGTTCGTCGCGCTCTGGGTCGACGCAACAATCGTCGAGGTCGACATCGATGCGGTCGCGCCGGTCACGCCGGTCGTGGTCACCACCAAGCTCGATCGGCCCCAGCATCTTGTGGTCGACGGTGTGCGACTGTTGGCGACCGACCATGGAGCCGGCACCATCGTTGCGATCGAGCGGCGCTAGTCGCCAGGCTGCAGCAGATCCCAGACGTTGCCGTACCGGTCCTCGAACACGGCGACGATGCCGTACGGCTCGTGACGTGGCTCCTCGTGAAAGTGCACGCCGGCTGCCCGCATTCGGGCGTGATCGCGCGCAAAGTCGTCGGTGTGGAGAACGAACCCGACGCGACCACCGAGTTGATTGCCGAGTGCGGCGTGCTGTGCGGGTGTGGCCGGCTCGGCCAGCACAATGCCGGTCTCCGATGCCGGTGAGGGTCGGACTACGACCCAGCGCTTGTCGTCCTGCAGGGTGTCGTCGACGAGTTCGAATCCGAGGTCGTCCACGAAGTGCTCGATGCCGTCGTTGTAGGACGGCACGATGATTGTGACGAGGCCGAGCCGCCGATGGTTCATGGGTCAACGTCGGTTCGGACCTCGGTGGAATGTTCGCCGGGACGGGGAGGTCGGAGCCGGGCCGTGTTGATCACCTCGCCGTCGAGGCGGATCGGATTGCGAACCGCCCGGTAATCGTCGGGGCCATCGATACGAGGATCCATCCCCATCTCCTCGGCCCAGGCGAGCGCTTCGGGAAGCGAGTTGACCGGTCCGCAGGCGACCTGCGCGGCCTGGAGGCGGTCGACCCAGCTCGATCGAGTGTCGGTGAGGAAGATCGGTTCGAGGATCGCGTTGAGTTCCTCCACGTTGCGTCGCCGGAGGGTGTTGGTGACGAACCGCGGATCGTCGATCAGGTCGGGTCGACCGATTTCTCGACAGAGGTTGGCGTAGAGCTTGTCGTTGGCGGCCGCCACGATCATGTCTCCGTCGGCACAGCGGTAGCTCTCGTACGGCGCGATGGAGTGGTGCTGGTTGCCACCCCGTCCAGGATCCTGACCTCCCATCAGAACCCCGGTCTGATGGTTGAGCAGGCCGGCCAGACCTGCGTCCATCAGTGACACTTCGACGTGTCGGCCCGTGCCGGTTTGGTTGACGCCGTGGAGCGCGGCCAGCACGCCGACGGTCGCGTTGTAACCGGTCAGCATGTCGACGACGGGCACACCGGCCCGCAGGGGCCGTTCACCGACCTCGCCGGTCAGATGCATGATGCCGGACATGGCTTGCACGGCGAGATCGAGACCGGGGAGGTGGGCTGCCTTGCTCGTCGACCCGAACGCCGTCACCGACGCCGTGATGATCGAGGGCTTGTCGGCAGCAAGGGATGGCCGGTCGAGCCCGATCTTTGCCATGAAACCTGGCCGGAAGTTGTCGAGCACGACATCACCGGTGAGGGCGAGTCGGCGAGCGAAGGCGATGTCGTCGTCGTTCTTGAGATCGAGCGTGATCGATCGCTTGTTGCGGTTGAGCGACATGAAGTAGGTCGCCTCGAGATCCTCGGGTTCCCCGTCGGTGGCGTAGTTCTTCCAGGGCGGACCCCACGCCCGGGTGTCGTCCCCGCCGTCGGGCCGCTCCACCTTGATCACGTCGGCGCCGAGATCGGCCAGGAGTTGCCCGATGAGCGGCCCGGCGAGCACGCGCGAGAAGTCGATGACGCGAATGCCGTCGAGCGGAAGCTGCGATGTCATGGCTCGCAGTCTGGCAGCCAACCTCCCGCTGCACCCAGCGGCGTCGACCGTAGCATGGCGGGGTGAACGCGCCGACCAGCAACTCCGGGACCGACTTCGTCCGAGAGCTGCTCAAGCAGGACAGCATCGACGGTCCGTACGGCGGTCGGGTGCAGACGCGCTTCCCGCCGGAGCCCAATGGTTACCTCCACATCGGTCACGCGAAGTCGATCTGTCTCAACTTCGGTGCGGCCGACGAGTTCGGGGGCACCACGATGCTCCGCTTCGACGACACCAACCCCGAAACCGAGGACGAGCATTTCGTCGAAGCCATCCAGGCCGACGTCCGCTGGCTCGGCTTCGAGCCCGAAGAGGTGCGCTACGCCTCCGACTACTTCGAGCAGCTCCATGCCTGGGCGGTGCAGTTGATCGAGGCCGGGCTCGCCTATGTGGATGATCAGGACGCCGAAACGATCTCCCAGAACCGAGGTGGCTTCACCACCCCGGGCGTCGAGTCGCCGTGGCGTCAGCGCAGTGTCGAGGAGAATCTCGATCTGTTCGCCCGCATGACCGCAGGCGAGTTCGCCGAGGGATCGAGGGTGCTGCGAGCCAAGATCGACATGCGTCACGAGAACATGCAGATGCGTGACCCCGTGATGTACCGCATTCGTGATCAGCACCACTTCCGCACCGGTGGTCGCTGGAAGGTGTATCCCACCTACGATTGGGCCCACGGCCAGTCCGATGCAATCGAGGGTGTCACCCACTCGATCTGCACCCTCGAGTTCGACAGCCATCGCCCGCTGTACGACTGGTACCTCGAGCAACTCGGTCAGGGCGCCGACCGGCCTCGCCAGACCGAGTTCGCCCGGCTCAACCTCACCCACACCGTGCTGAGCAAGCGCAAACTGCTGCAACTCGTGCACGAGGGCCATGTCGACGGGTGGGACGACCCTCGGATGCCCACGCTGCAGGGGTTGCGTCGTCGCGGCTACCCGGCCGAGGCGATCCGAGCGTTCGCAGGCCACATCGGTGTGGCCAAGGTCAACGGCGTACACGAGATCGAATTGCTTGAGTCGTTCGTTCGCACGCATCACAACACCCATGCGCTTCGCCGGATGGTGGTACTCGATCCGATCGAGGTCGTCATCACCAATTGGCCCGAGGGTCTCGACGACACCCGAGAGGCGATCAACAATCCCGAAGATGAAGCCGCCGGGACCCGAGCGGTGCCGTTCTCGGGACGACTCTTCATCGAGCGCGACGATTTCATGCTCGATCCGCCGAACAAGTTCTTCCGTCTTGCGCCAGGTCGAGAAGTGCGACTTCGGGCCGGCTATTTCATCACCTGCAACGACGTCGAAACCGGTCCCGACGGCGAGGTGATCCGAGTGCTGTGCACCTACGACCCCGAGACAGCAGGGGGTCAAGCCCCTGACGGCCGAAAGGTGAAAGCCACCATCCACTGGGTCTCGGCCGATCACGCCGTTGATCTCGACGTTGCGCTGTACGGACGACTGTTCACCGACCCGCATCCCGGCTCCGACGGCACCGACCCGCTCGAATCGCTCAATCCCGACTCGCGCGAGATGAGAGGAGCGAAGGCCGAACCGGCCATCGTCGACATCGCGCCGGGAGAAGTCGTCCAGTTCGAACGGCTCGGCTACTTCGCCCGAGACCTCGACGGTGGCGATCTGTTCCACCGAACGGTTGGCCTGCGTGACGAGTGGGCCAACATCCAGAAGCGACAGCAGAGCTGAGCGATGACCGGTCGACGGGTGATTTCGGTGCCAGACCTGGGTGCGGCGATCGACGAGCACGAAGCGGTCGGCTTTCGTCTCACCACGATCTCACCGGCCGATGATCCCCGCCGGGCCGACATGGACGGTCCCGAGGCGATCCGGCTGGAGCGGGCTGCCGATGCGCCGCCCACCACTGGTCGAGCCGGGATGGTGTACCGCGATCTGATCCCGAGCCGTCTCGGTGGGGCGGTCATCGCGTCGCACATCTCGATTCCCGAGGGTGGGCCCGTTCCCGACTATGTCCATCACCACGACATCCGGTTCCAGATGATCTTCTGCCACGCCGGTTGGGTGAAGGTCGTCTATGAAGATCAGGGCGACCCGTTCGTGATGGGGCCGGGGGATTGTGTGATCCAGCCACCCGGCATCCGGCACCGAGTGCTCGAGTCCGGTGATGGGCTGGAGGTGGTCGAGATCGGGGCGCCTGCCGAACACGACACGCATCGCGACCACGAGCTCGAACTTCCCAATGGGGTCGGCGACCCTGATCGTGCATGGGAGGGCCAACGCTTCGTTCGACACGAATATGCCGACGACCGATGGACCGACTCGCCCGACCCTGGCTGGGAGCTGCAGGATTTCGGTGTGGGGGATGCCACCGGCGGCGTGGCCGCCGTTCGACTCGCTCGAACGGACGGGGCAGTGCCGCCAGTGCGAATCCACGACTTCGAGTTGTTCTTCGGCTTCGTGCGCTCCGGCGAACTCGACTACATCCAACCGTCGGGCGTCACCACCGTGGGGCCGGGTGAAGCAGTGGTGGTGCCGGCTGGCGAGGAGTTCGCTCTCGGTGCCAAGACCCCGACCGAGGTGCTGCTCGCGACCCTTCCAGCCTAGTTCGATCCCCGTCGATCGGGCAGGGCAGCTCGGGCCTGCCAGCGAGGGATGCCGAGCAAGGTGTCAGCTGCGCCAGACCCGGTGTGTGCCTGCGCCGGGATCGTCGACGATCCGGGTGTGCTCGTCGAACCGCATCGTCGGACGCGTCGCTGTGTCGTAGCGCGGCCATGCACCGATGCCCTCGTGGCTGGGATCGCCGGTACGGACGTAGTTGATCCATGCTCGGTGGAGGTGGTCGCTCAATGCTTCAGGGGGCTCGGTGCCGAAGGCGACGTCCCAGCCGAGCATCGTCTGCCACACGAACGGGATTTCGAGGGCGTGCATTGCGCCGAACATGCCTCCGAGACCCTGCGCCTTCCAGCCGAATCGGTAGACGTGAACCGGTGTACCTGCAGCGGAGGCAGCGTCGGCGACGTCGAGAGAGCACGTCCAGAAACGCAGGTCACCCATCCACTGCACGGCGATCTGGTGCGGGGTGAAATCGGGGTACTCGACCTGGTACGCAGCAATCACCTCGTCGGCTCGGTCACCGACTCGCTGCGCCGCCATCGCCCGCAGCCCGTCGAGGGTCATGGCCCGGTCGAGATGAAGGGCGAACATGGTGCCCTCGTCATCGTTGGTGCCGATCATGATCGGCACATCGCGCTCGCCTGCTGCCTGGGCGGCATCCCGGGTGACGGTGATGCCGTCGATCGCCGGCCGAAATCCTCGACCGGCGTTGTCGGGGAGCGCCGGTGGATCGGCTTGCTCCAGTGCGCGCGTTCCGGCTGCGAGGAGCGCCTCTTGGGCGGAGAGGATCTCGTCGGCTGTCAGCGCCAGCAGATCGTCGATAGAGGTGGCACCGACGTGCTCGGCGAGGTTGCGTGCGACGGTTTCGTGAGGCGGTCCGAACGCTGCCGGTGCACTTTGACTGATGACCCGGTGGAACAATCCGTCGGCCGACGGGGATGCAAGGATCGCGAGCACCGAACCGGCTCCCGCCGACTCGCCGCAGATCGTGACCTGATCGGGATCGCCACCGAAGGACTCGATGTTGTCGCGGACCCACCGCAGGGCCGCGATCTGGTCCTGGATGCCGAGGTTGTGCGATCCGGCTCGATCCCGGTCCAGCCAGGCGAGGTCGATGAACCCGAGCAGACCCATTCGGTAGTTGACGGTGACAACGACAATGTCGCCGTTGCGGCACAGCTGGGTGCCGTCGTTCGAGGCACCTCGCCCGTTCTGGTAGCTCCCACCATGGACCCAGAAGAACACCGGTCGCTTGGCGTCGTCACAGGCCGGTGTGTAGACGTTGAGATTCAGACAGTCCTCACCGATCGCGTAGGTCTGCGCCGGGAGGGGACCGCCCGGTTTGCGACGGACCTGCACCGCCGCCGTACCGGGCCGAACACATTCGACAACGCCGTCCCACGGTTCGCGTGGTTGCGGTGGCCGCCAGCGACGGTCACCGATCGGTGCAGCTGCGAAGGGGACGCCCAGAAATGCCTCGATGGGGGCTCGGTCCTCGACGCCGTCGGGACCCCGGGTGATGTATCTCCCACCGATCCGGCCGGCGGTCGTGGATGCGACGGGGCCCTCAGGCACCGGCGGCGACCTTGAAGTGCGAGATCTGAATGTCTTCCACACCATGATCGGCGAAGTTGTCCTGGGCCCGGCCGGCGATGTACTCGGTCCACCCGAAGTCGCGGTAGACGGGAGTGGTGCCGGCGGCTTCGAGCACCGATGCGAGCGGGGCGAGTCGGGCGTCACGAGGTGGGTTGGAGAAGTAGGGAATCGAATAGCGGCTCTGCTGGGTCATGGGGATAACTCGGTGAACCGCCGCCTTGTACTGGTCGTTGGTCCAGACCTGCATCGCGTCACCGAGGTTGACGACGATGGCACCGTCGAGGGGCGGTACGTCGATCCAACCATGAGTTGTCGATTCGGCTTGCAGGCCGCCGACCCCGTCTTGCAGCAGGAGGGTGAGGACCCCGGGGTCGGTGTGGTAGCCGAGCGCTGTCGGCCCGAGTTCGGCCAGCCCGCTGCGCTCTGGCGCAGGCACGACATCATCCACCGGGTAGTGGTTGAGCCGAACGGTCGACGACGTGCGGGCGTTGACGAAACCGAGTTGTTCGGCGCTCTCGCCGTCGTCGAGTCCGAGCGCGCTGCGCACGATGCCGAGCGTGGCGGTGGCAAGTTCGGAGAAGGTGTCGAAGAACGTGGCGAGTGTGGATGCGAACTCGTCGCTGCGCCCCCATGCGGTGCCGGGCCACCGGTTCTTGGCGATGCGGGCGTCGAGGTCGGGGTCGATGTAGTCGAAGACCTCTTTGTTGTCGCGCTTGCGCTTGGTCAACTCTCGATCCCAGTACCCGAGCGCATTGTCGGCATTGCGTCGAATCGGACCCTTGACGTCCTCACCTTCGGCGAAGAATGCGGCGGTGATGTCCCACATGTCGGCGATCAAGGCGTCTGCCCCATGTCCCACGAGCAGGAAGAATCCGTGGTCACGACAGGCTGCGTCGACCGCCGCGAGTTCGGTGGTCGACGGGTTCGACAGGTCGACGGTGGGGACGAGTGAGCGGGCGTCGAGGATCTGGCTCATCGTGTGAGCGTAGGGCAGGGTCGGGGTCTGCTTCGAATGTCTGATCGCTTCGTTCCGTCGCAGACGGGTGCCGCTCGGGCCCGCACCGTGGTGCCCGACACTGCCTATAACGCTCCGGCCGGGGATGGTCGCAGCCCGGGCGTTCGGGCATCGGTTCGGAAAGGGATACGGTGAGGGACCTGAAGGACGGTGTCGAGCCTGGCGGCGATCGCTGGAGGGACGGGCGATGAGCGGCGAGGAGAAGGTCTACGACTATGTGATCGTCGGGGGTGGCTCGGCGGGTTGTGCACTCGCCAATCGCCTGAGCGCCGATCCGAACATCCAGGTGTTGGTGCTGGAGGCCGGGCGACCCGACTACCGCTGGGATGTCTACATCCACATGCCGGCGGCGCTGATGTTCGCCATCGGCAACCGGCTCTACGACTGGAAGTACGAATCAGAACCCGAGCCCGGGATGAGCGGCCGGCGGGTGTACCACGCTCGGGGCAAGGTGCTCGGTGGCTCCTCGAGCATCAACGGCATGATCTTTCAACGGGGCAACCCGATGGACTACGACAAGTGGGCCGCCGTTCCCGGCATGGAGTCGTGGAGCTACGAGCACTGCCTGCCGTATTTCAAGCGCATGGAGACCTGTATCGGTGCCGGTCCAGCGCTCGACGCGTACCCGGGTGCCGACCTGCGAGGCAACGACGGGCCGCTCGCAATGGAGCGGGGGCCGGCCGAGACCCCATTGTTCGAGGCATGGTTGCAGGCGGGAGTGGAAGCGGGCTACGGCCGCACCGACGATGTGAACGGGTACCGCCAGGAGGGCTTTGCCGCGTTCGACAAGAATGTCCACCGGGCCCGCCGACTGTCTGCTGCTCGGGCCTACCTGCATCCGGTCCTGAAGCAGCGCCCGAACCTCACGCTCAGGACCCGTGCTCAGGCCGACAAGATTCTCTTCGAGGGCAATCGAGCGGTCGGGATTCAGTACCGTCAGGGTCGGTTCGGTATCGGCATGCGTCGGGCCAGGACGCACACGGTGAAGGCGAGAGAAATCATCTCGTGTGGCGGTGCATTCAACTCGCCGCAGTTGCTGCAGTTGTCTGGTGTGGGTGATCGTCAGCACTTGGAGGGGCTCGGGATCGATGTCGTCTCTGCGCTGCCTGGTGTCGGCGAGAACATGCAGGACCACCTCGAGGTGTACATCCAGTACGCCTGCAAGGAACCGGTCTCGGTCCAGCCCCACCTGAAGCTCTGGAAGCGGCCCTTCATCGGCCTCGCCTGGCTGTTTCGGAGAGGCCCGGCATCGTCGAACCATTTTGAGGCGGGTGCGTTCGTGCGCTCGAACGACGATGAGGCGTACCCGAATCTCATGTTCCATTTCCTGCCGATTGCGATTCGTTACGACGGCTCGGCTCCCGAGGGTGGACATGGGTACCAGGTGCATGTGGGGCCGATGTACTCCGACGCGCTCGGCACGGTGAAGATCACGTCCACCGATCCGACCGTGAAGCCGGCAGTGCAGTTCAAC
Organism: Actinomycetota bacterium; assembly: GCA_029979265.1. Lineage (GTDB taxonomy): Bacteria > Actinomycetota > Acidimicrobiia > Acidimicrobiales > Aldehydirespiratoraceae > UBA11606. The sequence goes on from JAPOHW010000008.1 coordinate 138,341, forward strand.
TACCTCACCACCGAGCAGGATCTGCGCGAGTGGCCGGAGGCGGTGCGCACCGCTCGCAAGATTCTCAACCAACCGGCCTTCGAACGCTTCAACGGTGGAGAGATCTCGCCCGGTCCTACCGTCGAGACCGATCAGGAGATCATGGAGTGGGTGGCGAAGGATGCCGAGACGGCGCTGCACCCGTCGTGCACCTGCAAGATGGGCCCGGCCTCTGATCCGATGGCGGTCGTGGATCCGACCACGATGCGTGTCCACGGGACGGAAGGTCTTCGGGTGGTCGATGCCTCGGTCATGCCGGTCGTGTCGAATGGCAACATCTACGCCCCCACGATGATGATTGCCGAAAAGGCTGCCGACCTGATCCTGGGAAACGAGCCATTGCCACCCGACACAACGCCGGTTTTTCGGCGCTGACGGCGCAAACGCTTCCGATCAGTCGCAGTCGGCGCATGTGCCGACGAGGTCGAGGCGGTGGGCCTCGACGGTGAAGCCCGCCTGTTCGGCGACATCGTGGAGCGCCTCGTCGAGGCCGGCTTCTGCCTGATCATCGAGCGAAAAGTCGACGACGTCACCGCACGAGGAGCAGATCAGATGGTGGTGATGGTGGGTGAACTGCTCGGCGAGCTCGAATCGGGCGAAGTCGTCGTTGGTGACGATGCGGGTGACCACCCCGGCCTCTTCGAGCACGACAAGGTTGCGGTACACGCTCGATTGGGCAAGGCCGTCGCTGGCATCGAGGATCTGGGGGATGGTGACGGGTTGGCCTTCCGCTCGCAGCGTTGCCACGAGGGCGCGACGGCCTTTCGTGTAGCGCTGGTCTTCACGGCGCAGCAGGGCGTGGATCTCGTCGTCGAGGTCGTCGGTGGCCATCGGTCTAGTGCTCATGATGGTGGTGCGGGTCGTCGAGGATCAAGCGGTCGCCGACGCGGATGAAACGCCCTCCGAAGGCATGGACGAGATGGTCTTCGGTCAAGACGTCGTCGGGTGCTCCGGCGGCAATGGCGTGCTTGTCGACGAGCAGGACTTGATCACAGATCCGGGCGTCGTCGAGATCGTGGGTCGTGACGATGACGGTGTGCCCGGCGGCGGCCTCGTCGCCGATGACGTCGAGAATGAGACCGCGGGAGGTGACGTCGAGGCCGGTGACCGGCTCGTCGAGCATCAAGAGGTCGGACTGCTGCGCGAGGCCCTGCGCAACCAGTGCGCGCTGGCGTTGGCCGCCGGAAAGCTCGTGGAGTTGGCGGGGAGCGAGATGCTCGATGTCGAGACGCCGAAGCGATTCGGTGACGATGGCGCGGTCTGTTTCGCCGAATCGACCGAGGAGCCCGCGAGAGGCGTAGCGGCCGAGGCCGACGGCGTCCTGCACCGTGATGGGAAGACTCGGATCGACCTCGGTCGATTGGAGCACGAAGGCGGGTGTCGATCCGCGGTAGTGAATCGAACCGGCTGCAACCGGTGCGAGACCGGCGATCGCGTTGAGCAGCGTGGATTTTCCCGAGCCGTTCGGCCCGATGACGGCCAGCGAACTTCCGGCCGGGACGTCGAGGTCGACGTCGGTCAGCGCCCGGGTGTCGCCGTAGCGGACCTCGAGTCCGCGGATCTGCAGTGTGGCGTCCACGTGCTGGAGGGTAGCTGTTGAAAACAATTCTCATTCTGATTGGGAGAGGTGATCGACGGCCGGTAGCGTCTCTTCTGACAGTGATAGTCATTCTCATTTGGAGCCGTATGCGTCGTGTCCTCTCTGCCCTCGTGACCATTGGTGTCATCGTCTCGACCACGTCTGCGTGCAGCGAGCAAGTCCCAGGGGCAGGTGACAGCGGTAAGCCGACCGTTGTCGTGACGACAAACATCCTCGGCGACGTGGTCACCTCTCTGACGGGGGGTGTTGTCGACGTTGTGACGATCATGCCGGTCGGCGCCGATCCGCACGAGTTCCAGGCATCAGCCCGCCAGGCCGACGCCATGCGGTCGGCCGATGCGTTGATCGTAAATGGAGCCGGCTTTGAAGAGGGCCTGCTCGACGTGATCGAGGGTGCTGAGGCCGACGGCGTTTCCGTGTTCGAGGCGATCAGGGCTGTGAGGCCGATCGAGTTCGCCGACGACCATGACTCGGCGACGGAGCACGCGGACGAGGATCACGGCGATCATGAGGACGAGGATCACGGCGATCATGACGACGCCCACGGACACGATGGAACCGATCCTCACTTCTTCACCGATCCCGCTCGCATGGCTGTCGTCGTTCACGGCATCGCCGACTTCCTGATCGACGAAGTCGACGGAATCGACACCGTCGCCGTCGAGGCCGCAGCCGACGCGTACGAGATGGAACTCGAGGCGCTCGACGCCGAGATCGCCGATCTGCTGGCAGCGATCCCGTCACCACGACGTGTGCTCGTCACCAACCATGAAGTCTTCGGCTACTTCGCAGAGCGATATGGATTCGATGTCGTCGGGGCAATCATCCCGGGGGGCTCGACGACCGACGGGGCGAGTGCAGCTGCTCTGGCTGCGTTGGCCGAGACGATTCGCAACACGGGTGTGACGGTGATCTTCGCCGACGTCTCGTCGTCGACCGATCTTGCGCAGACCCTGGCGGACGAAGTCGGTGACATCGAGATCGTCGAGCTCTATTCCGAGTCGCTCGGCGGGGCGGGTTCCGACGGCGCAACCTACGTCGACATGATTCGGGCAAACGCAGAGCGGATCACTGCTGCTCTGGCATCCTGAGGTCGTGATCGACTTCTTCACCGAGGCGTTCGAGCCGACCTTCATGCAACGTGCGCTCCTCGGCGCACTGATCGCTGTCGTCGCCACATCGGTGGTCGGTACGTGGGTGGTGTTGCGAGGTCTGTCCTTCCTGGGCGACGCCCTGGCCCATGGCGTCATACCCGGCATCGCGTTGGCGGTGCTCTGGGGCTTCAGCCCAATCATCGGTGCCTTCGTGGCGGCGATCATCATGAGTGGGCTCGTGACCGCCGTTTCGGCGCGGACGATCGTGCGCGAGGACACAGCAATCGGTTTGCTGTTCGTCGGGATGTTGGCGCTCGGCATCGTGATCGTTTCACGGGCCCGGGCCTTCACGACCGAGGTCACCTCACTGCTGTTCGGTGACGTTCTCGGCGTCACGCCGGCCGACATTCGTACCCAGGTGGTGGCGACGGTCGTCGTTGTGGCTGTTTCGGTGGTGATGTACCGCCCGTTCCTCGCCCTGACCTTCAACCGTGCCAAGGCCGAGACCCTCGGCATGCGCCCGGGTGTCGCGCAATCCGTGCTGCTCGCCCTGGTCGCACTCAGCATCGTGGCCAGCTTTCAGGCGGTCGGCACGTTGCTCGTGTTCGGCCTGCTGGTCGGTCCGCCCGCCACTGCCATGCTGCTGGTGAAGCGGGTGCCCACGATCATGTTCACGGCGATCGGCTTCGGATCCCTTGCCGTGGTGCTCGGGCTCGCCATCAGCTTCCACCACGACACGGCCGGCGGTGCAACCATGGCGGCGCTGTCGGTACTGCAGTTCTTCGTCGTGTTGGTCGCGCAGGAGATCCGAACGTCAATGCGCCGCTCATCACCCGTCGCTGTCGGCTAGTCGCGCAGCCCCTGCGAGCTCGGTCATGGCGGCCCTGGTGCCTCGGTACCTGCGGGATCGATCAGCGCGTGACCTGCCGATCGGGCGCGATCTTGAGAATGACCCGTTCCGACTGGATGGCGGGCTGGTAGTCACCGCCGGTGTATTTGCGGGACAACGCGTTGATGCTGTCGAGCGCGGCGGGCCCGGTGACTGTCTCGACCACGCGTCCGCGGATCTCGACGAACGAGTACGCATTCTCGGCGTCCCAGATGGCGACCGTCACCCGGGGATCGGCTTCGACATTCTTGAATTTGCGGCGATGGACCTCGGTGTTGATGAGGATGTGGTTTTCGTCGCAGCCCACCCACATGATGTGGGTCTGGGGCTGCCCGTCGGGCATCAGGGTGGTCAAGGCGGCGAAATTGGCACCTTCGGCAAGCGTCCGGACCTGTTCGTGGAGCATTGCCTCATCGTGCCACGTCCGAGTCGCTCGGGTCGGCGACCGCCGTCGCTCAACACGAACCGGTCGGTGGCCCCCAGTCGGTCGGAATTCCGACGATGTCGAGGAGCCGGTGGTCGCTGCCGTCCGCTCGCATGATCGCAAGTGCGGTCCCGGCCTGCTGGTAGGCGATCCACTCGCCGTCCGGTGACCACACCGGGTGCTCGCCGCCATTCATCCCAAAGGTGAGCTGCATCTTCGCACCGCCGTCGGCACCCATCACGAAGATCTGTTTGCGTTCGTTGACCCGGCTGGCCCAGGCGATGTGGTCACCAGCGGGGGACCAGCGCGGACCGGTGTCGCCGACGGTGTTGTCGGTGAGTTGTCGTTCACTCCCGTCGGCGAGGTCGAGCACGACGATGTCGGTGTCGCCTCCTCGGTCACCGGCGAACACGACGACGTCGCCGGTCGGAGACCAGTCGGGACTTGCCCCGGCGACATCGGTGTCGAGCGAGGGTGCGTCGGATGCGTCCAGCGTCAGCAGTCGGATCGCTTGCGCGCCGGTGGTGTCATCTCGTAGCGACACCGCGATGCGACGGCAGTCGGGGGCCCAGGTCGCCGTGTCGCCGGCGCCAACCTTCGCAACGACCGACGACGCAGTGCCGTCGGGGTCACCCACCACGAGTGCGACGGTGCCATCGGCTGACTGCTGGGTCCAGAGCAGGCGCCGTCCGTCGGGCGCCCAGCGTCCTGCCGCGGCTCCGTCCGGCCCGGGAACGAGCGCCGACGTCTCGGTGCCGTCGAGTTCGTACGACACCAGTGATGGTGGACCACGCAGCGGGCCCTGCTGCATGATCAGGGCACCGGTCGGCGCTGCGGGTGGAGTGTCACCAGGACTGCACCCCGCCAGCACGACGGCGAGGAGGGAATGAACAAATCTCGACCGCAGGCGGGATTGTGTGTTCTTCATCGATGTGTCCCTTGTGCACCGCAGTTGCTTGCGAACGGTGCCATGGTGGCATGGCGGTGTGAACGGAGGGACAACATGAGAATCGCCCACACCAGCGACTGGCACCTCGGCCGCAGCTTCGGCCCGGTGTCGCTGCACCACGATCAGGTGGCGTTCTGTGACCTGTTCGTCGGTCTCGTGGATGAGCACGAAGCCGATCTGGTCGTCATCGCCGGTGACATCTTCGATCGCGCAATTGCGCCGACCGAATCGATCGAGTTGTTCCGGACAACGTTGCGGCGGCTCCGCGACCTTGATGTGAAGGTGGCGGTGATCTCGGGAAACCATGACGGTGCCGATCGACTGTCGCCATACGACGACCTGCTCGACGGTTCCGGCGTGTACGTCCGAGGCGGGTACGAGGGCGTCGGCCGGGTCATCGCCCTCGAGTTCGACGACGGCCCCCTGGACCTCGTGCTGCTGCCCTTCCTCGACCCGGTGGCAGCACCAGACGACGACCCCGATCGCAGCGCCGACGAAAAGCTCGCCCGTAGTGTGCGTCGGACCCACCACGATGTCCTGGCCGCAGCGATCGAGCAGGCCCGTTCCGAACGGCGAGCACCGCGCTCGGTTGCTGTTGCCCACGCCTTCGTGATCGGCGGTGACCGGCCCGGGGACCGGCCCGAGGAGTCGGACTCCGAGCGCGTCCTCGAGGTCGGGGGGCATGGAGCGGTCAGCCTGTCTCTGTTCGACGAGTTTTCGTACACCGCGTTGGGGCACTTGCACCGACCCCAACACGTCGGACGAGAAGCGATCCGGTACTCCGGAACACCGATCCCGTACTCGTTCTCCGAAGATCATCAGAAGTCCGTGACCATCGTCGACATGGATGCAACTGGTGCCGTCGAGATCGACACGATCGCTCTCGAGGTTGGTCGCAAGGTCTATTCGATGACAGGCACCATGGACGAGCTTCTCGACGTCACCAGTCACCCTCAGGCCGTGGACCGGTTCGTTCGGGCAACGGTCACCGATCCTGGCCTCGTCCTCGATGCCAAGTCGAGACTGGAGGAGCGGTACCCACTCATCATCGAAGTCCATCTGCAACCTTCGGGGTCGACCACGATGCCCGCCTTCGAGCCGACTGCCTCACCCGACCGGATCGATCCACTCGAGACCGTGATCGCATTCTGGACCGAACGGCAGCACGTCGAGCCCGACGATCTGGAACGAACGCTGCTGAAGGCCGCCGTCGACGCAGCAACGAGGGAGACCGCATCGTGAAGCCACTCAAGATCGAATTCGCAGCCTTTGGTTCGTACCCCGGTGAGGTCGAAGTCGACTTCGCCGCCCTTTCTGCCCGTGGCCTTTTCGTCATCTCCGGCGACACCGGCACGGGCAAGACGACCGTTTTCGATGCGATCAGTTTCGCCCTCTTCGGCGATATGCCGCTGAAGCCAGCGGACGACATCCGTTCGCATCATGCCGACGCCGGTACTCGCACGTATGCGCGGTTCACGTTCGAGGCGGGCGGTGTGGTTTACGTCGCCGAGCAGACACCGAAGTACGAGCGCCCGAGGAAGCGCGGCGAGGGCACGACCATCGAGCGGGCGGCGGCTCGCCTCGACAAGATCGACGGCAATCAGGTCACCAACCTGAGTTCAGGTGTGCGAGAGGTGGCCAGCTACATCACCGACTTGATTGGGCTCGACGCCGAGCAGTTCAAGCGGGTGATGGTGCTCCCGCAGGGCGAAGTGCAGCGATTCCTGCTCGACAAGTCGACCGATCGCGAAACGCTGCTGCGTCAGCTCTTTGGCGGTGCCGTTTTCGAAGCGATCACCCGAGCACTGAAGAACCAGCGTGACGAAGCAGAGGCCAAGGTTCGTGAGGTCGAGAACCAGATCACAGAACTCTTCGGTTTGTCGGGGGAGATGGTCAGGAATGCATGCGACGAACTCGGCGTCGAACTGTCGGATGAAGGAGACGAACTCGACTGGACGGCGGTACGCGCCCATCTCACAACGCTGCAAGAACCCGCCACCGAGCTCGAGAATCAAGCGACCGCGGCCAGAGAAGCAGCAGACGATGCAACCCGCCAGGCCACAGAAGCCGAAGCAGCTGCCAACCGCTATGACAGCGCCATCCAGCACCGCGAGAAGCTCAAGACGTTGGCAGAGAACGAAGCCTCCGTGCGGACCGCGGCTGAGGCAGCGAGACACTCGGTTGCGGCACGACCTGTGACCGAAGCCGACGAAAGATGCACAGAAGCCAGAGATGAGGAGGACTCGGCGGTTGCTGCTGCAGAAGCTGCACTCGCCGAACTCAGGAGCGAAGGCGAGAAGGTCGATCTCGACTTTGCGGACCCGTCGTTGATCGAAGTGACGACTGCCATCGAGGGTGCAAAGTCCGCCCTTGCTGCTCAACGCAACGCACTCGGCGACCACGAAGCGGCGAAAGCGGCCGCAGCACAGGCTGCGGCAGCGTTTGCCGACCACACGAAGTCGGTCGAGTCGACCGAGGCCGAACGAGAAAAGGTCCGGCTCGACATCGAAGGTGTTGAACTGCAGCTGGAAGCACTTTCCGACATCCCTCTCGACACTGCGGTGTTCGAGACCGAATGTGAGAACCTTGAGGCCGCGCTCGTCCATATCGAGCGTCGTGACGGTTTGCTTGCGGCTCAGCGAGGTGCGCTCGACGCCGAGAACGCCAAGGAACTGCTCCTCAGGGAAACGATGCTCGGGTACCTGCAGAGTGAGGCTCCCCGGATGGCGGCTCAGCTGGTTGCTGGTGAGCCCTGCAGAGTCTGTGGCTCGACCGAACACCCCAACCCCGCTGTTGCCGATGACGGAAGGGATGTCGTCGGTCACAGTGATGTGCAAGCGGTGCAGGAGGAACTCAACGAAGCGAAAGCGAGGCGAAGCGAGATTGAGGCCGATCTTGCTGCTGTGAAGGCTGCGCTCGGTCCTGACGTCGAGAGCGATGCTGCGGACGTCACCACACGCCTCGAGGCTGCAGCCAAGGTGCGTGATG
>JAPOHW010000089.1 GCA_029979265.1 Actinomycetota bacterium
AAACACGTCGATCACAACGTGCTGATGAAGTACAAGGAATCCGAGAAGGGACAGTTGTTTGAGGAAGGCATCAACGAAGCAGGCGCAACATCGACCTTCATTGCTTCAGCAACCTCCTATTCCACCCACCTCTATCCGACGGTGCCCTTCTACACCTTCTACTCCATGTTCGGCTTCCAGCGTGTGGCGGACCTGATTTGGTCTGCTGCAGACCAGCGAGCTCGTGGGTTCCTCATGGGCGCAACCTCGGGACGAACCACGCTCAACGGCGAGGGGTTGCAACATCAAGACGGACATTCGCTCTTGATGGCCCATTCAACCCCCGCCGTTCGTGCATGGGACCCTGCTTTTGCCTACGAACTGGCCACCATCATTCGTCACGGCATCGAAGAGATGTATGTTGACAACAAAGACGTCATCCACTACATCGCCGCGTACAACGAGAACTACCCCATGCCGCCCAAACCCAACGGTGTTGACGAGGGCATTGTCAAGGGCATGTATCTTCTTCGCGGTGCACCAAAAGGGGACGGC
>JAPOHW010000090.1 GCA_029979265.1 Actinomycetota bacterium
AGGACGTTTTTTTACAGTATCAAAAACTCTGCCAATATATTCCCCAAGTATTCCAATTGCAATAAGTTGAATACCTCCAAAGAATAAAATACCAAGGATGATCGAAGTATATCCCATAGGAAATTTTAAGCTATCAAAGAAAAATAAAATTAATATTAAAAAAATCAGTAAGGTGGATGTTACAAAAATAAATAAGCCTAAGAAAAGAATATATGTTAAAAGCTTAGAAGAAAAAGAAAAAATACCATTCACCCCTATTTTATAAGATCCAAAGAATCTATTATATTTGCCACTTCCTGAGTATCTTTGAGATCTGCTGTAAAGCAAAGAGGTTTCTTTAAATCCAACGTATGATACTAATCCTCTTAAAAATGGATCTGGCTCATCAATTTTTTTTAGTTCTTTAACAACCCTTTCACTCATTATTCTAAAATCACCCACATCATTTTCAATTTTAATATTTGATAGAAAGTTAATAATCCTGTAGCCACAGACTGAGCAGTACCGGCCGGCGACCGTGCTGTTCGGCCC
>JAPOHW010000091.1 GCA_029979265.1 Actinomycetota bacterium
GACCACATCGCAGCATCCGAGGATCGCGGCATTGCCCGCGAAGCAGTAGCCGGAGTTGATACCGACGAGGGGCACGGTGCCGGAGAGTTGGGCCCACCAGAGGAAGGCCAGGCAGTCGAGACCGGTCACCCCGCCGGTGTCGGTGTCACCGGGGCGGCCACCGCCACCCTCGGTGAAGAAGACGACCGGGACGCGCAACTGCTCGGCCAACTCGAACAGTCGGTCCTTCTTGCGGTGGTTCTGGTGCCCCTGGGTGCCCGCGAGGACGGAGTAGTCGTAGGACATGACGACGCATCGGGAGTCGCGACCCGGGAACAGATCGCCGTTCACGCTGGCCAGCCCAGCGACGAGGCCGTCCGCCGGCGTGCGCTCCACGAGATCGGCCAACTCTCGACGACGTCGTTGGGCGGCGACGACGAGGGGGCCGTACTCGATGAGGGAGCCCTCATCGATGAGATCGGTGACGTTCTCCCGCGCGGTCCGACGACCCTTGCCGTGCCGAGAAGCCACCATCTCCGGCCGCGCGTCGTC
>JAPOHW010000092.1 GCA_029979265.1 Actinomycetota bacterium
CCACTCCTTCCACCCGTCGCCCTTCTTCGTCCTGGACGAGATTGACGCGGCGCTCGACTCTTCCAACGTGGCGAGGGTCGCCCGCTACCTGCGGAACAAGACTCGTGCCGGCACACGTGGCGCCTTCCAGGGTATCGTCATCTCCTTGAAGGACGTCTTTTACGAGAAGGCGGACGCTCTGGTTGGGGTTTGTCGGGAGCGCTCGACCGGGGCCTCGGCAACGCTGACGTTTGACCTTGGGAGGTTCGAGGCTCCCATCGGCGCTTGAGTGGTGGTGGTCGTGGTGGTCGTGGTGGTCGTGGTGGTCGTAGAAGCAGTAGCGACAGTAGTAGCATCATCACGTGTAACGAGGGTCTAGTAACTGAGATCTGAGTCAGAAGTGGACTCGGAAGAGGAAAAAAATCCATCATGCGTCGTCCAATGATCGGCCGCGTGTTGCTGAGATCGTACGGGACGCTGCGTGGTCTCCCGGGGGCCGAACTCCAGGCGGTCGAGTCGACGGGGCGAATACCGGACGACGGTTTGCGCCTG
>JAPOHW010000093.1 GCA_029979265.1 Actinomycetota bacterium
GTCGATCCACAGGTCGCCGCTCGCGTCGACGTTCAGCTGGAACGACGCCTCCTCCGCCATCGCCAAAAGCAAAGCGTCGAGGGTGCGAATGCCAGTAGCGACCGTCGTCGCCGACGCGACGCCGTCCAAATCAACGGCGACGTCGATGGTGGTTTCCTTCGTCGCGCGCGCTTTGCGCGACGCGCGGTGTTCAGTTTTGTTCGGCGCATCCGTCACGTCCCCATCCGTCGCGCTTGTCGACTTTACGTCAGCCTCGATCTGGTCCATGAACGCTCTCGTGCACCGCGCGAACGCCTTGAACGTCGCCTCGACGATGTGGTGCGCGTTGTCTCCGCGGCGCTTCAAAAGGGTCACGTCGAGGTTCGCGTGCGTCGCGAGCGCCGACCAAAACGGCTCCGTCAGAGCCGTCTTGTACGTGCCGATGCGCGCGCGGCCGTTCGAGCCCTCGGGGCCGTAGGGCGCCAGCTCGAAGCGCAGCGACCCGGAAGAGGCACCGGAAGCAGGGACGGCGAGGACGCACGTCGAGTAC
>JAPOHW010000094.1 GCA_029979265.1 Actinomycetota bacterium
TGCTGGGAAGTCCATTGACTCAAGGATTACTGGCTTTGCAGGATCGCAGAGAGTTTCTCCAGTTGTGGTGTCCTTAAGACCCATAACTGCAACGATCATTCCTGCGCCAACATTGTCGCGTTCTTCGCGCTTGTTAGCGTGCATCTGGTAGATCTTGCCGATGCGCTCTTTACGGTTCTTTGTTGAGTTAAGAATTGTTGAACCGGTCTCGAGGACTCCTGAATACACACGGATAAATGTGAGCTTTCCAAGGTGTGGATCGGTCATGATCTTGAAGGCAAGGGCCGAGAATGGTTCTTCGTTCTTTGGAAGGCGTGAAAGTGGCTTCTCAGAATCATCCATCTCTGTACCGACGATTGCATCGATATCAAGAGGTGATGGGAGATAGCGATTTACAGCATCGAGCATTGGCTGAACGCCCTTGTTCTTAAAGGCAGAACCGGTAAGAACTGGTGAAAGCTTTGCAGCGATTGTCGCGCGACGGATACCGGCAATAATTTCTGTTTCGGTTGGCTCTTCGCCGCCGA
>JAPOHW010000095.1 GCA_029979265.1 Actinomycetota bacterium
TGGTCGAGTTGGCGATACGCAACAGGTCGAAACCACCGACGATCGCGATCAGCGACGTCTCCTTGAAGGTGGCGATCGCCTGACCGACCAGGTTCGGGATCGACACCCGGAGCGCCTGGGGCAACACGATGAACGCGGTGCGCTGCACCGTGGTCAGGCCGAGTGCGTCCGCCGCCTCGTATTGGCCTCGGCGCACGCTCTGGAGTCCACCGCGAATGTTCTCCGCCATGTAGGCGGCCGAGAACACGGTGTAGCCCGCGAACACCGCGGCGAGGTCGCTGATGCCCATACCTCCCGGGAGGAAGAGGGGCAGCATGATCGAGAATAAGAAGAGCACGGTGATGAGCGGCACCCCGCGAACCACCTCGATGTAGGTGGTGGACAGCACCCTGAAGATCGGCATCTTCGAGGTGCGCGCCAGCGACAGCAGCACGCCGAGCGGGAACGAGGCCAACATCACGTAGTAGGCGATCGACACCGTGAGCACGTACCCACCGAGGAACGGTGGCGCCGCGATGTCGAGGGT
>JAPOHW010000096.1 GCA_029979265.1 Actinomycetota bacterium
GTCGCCGTAGCGAAGGGAGGTGCCCTCAAGCAGCCAGTGATCGTCTCGGTAGACGATGAATCCACCGATGCCTCGAGCGTTCGCATTGCCGAAGCGGTGATAGAGCCCCCACGCACTTCCTGCACCAAGAATGGAGGCCTCCGGCCGATTCACAAGTGGGTCTGCCCACATGCCCGACATCTCCTCGGTACGACCGTCAGTGAGTGCGGGGTCTTCGGTATGGCCTTTGTACTTGTAGCAAATCATTGACCCGATGTCGGTGAGGCGAACCTGCCAAAACATCGTGTTGCCAGAAAAACTCGTGAGATTGCCACCACGCTCGAGAAACGCCTCAAGAGCGTTACGTTGACCGGCCGACCAATACTCGTCGTGGCCAACTGAAACCACGAGGTCATAGCCATCGAGAATGCCGTCGACCTCGGCGAGATCTGACGAGATCGCGTAGTCGAAGGTGTACCCAGCGCCTTCGGCCCACTCAACGAAACGACGCTCATGGATGAACCATCCAGACGAGCCGATT
>JAPOHW010000097.1 GCA_029979265.1 Actinomycetota bacterium
CACTGCAGTAGGTTGTTTTGATCCGTCGGCAATCCACTATAAGCTGCACAGCCCGGGCACCCTGCACGTTCTGAACCGGTGCGATGGCACACCCTTGCCTCCCACGAGAATGGCTCCCCGTCTTTCGTGCATCCCGCCGAGCACCTCCACAACATCTTCATACCTGACGACGGCATTACGTCCTTCATGCCCAAGTCTGGCTCTGCCCACTCCTCGATAAGCTTCCGACCGTATTCACCGTTGTCCTGGCACCACTGCAGTAGGTTGTTTTGATCCGTCGGCGATCTACCTGCACAGCCCGGGCACCCTTGACGACTTGAACTGGTGCGATTGCCTACCAACGCCTCCCACGTGAACTGCTCCCCGTCTTTCGTGCATCCCGCCGAGCACCTCCACAGCGCCTTGTACGTAGAACTGCCTCTCGTCACCTCCTCCACCGTCATATCAGGATCGTACCACTCCTCCAGCAGCTTTTCGCCGTACTCGCCGTTCTCGTCGCACCATTCCCCGAGGGTCATGC
>JAPOHW010000098.1 GCA_029979265.1 Actinomycetota bacterium
GGCAGTGGTCTGTGCCAGCAAACGGTCGGCATCGAGGGCGTTCAGCTGTTCGCTGAACTGGCTCGCAACCTGCTCAGCCTGGCGTAGGGCCGCTTGTTGCTCGCTTTGCTCAGTGCGTTGACAGGCCAGATCACCATGCTCGTTCACAAGGTCGGACAGGATGTGCTGTCGCTCGGTCAGATCCTTCTGCAGCAGGTTCGATTCCGTTTCGGCATCATCCTGTTCGCGCCGATGCTGCTGCAGCTCCCGTTGCGTTGTTTCCAGATGGCGCTCGAGTGAGCGTTGTTTGGTTCGCGTGGCCTGGAGGTCGCGCTGACGTTTGTCGAACTCGACGCGCAGCATCGCCGGGTCCGTCGCAGCCGGGGCTGGGCGATCCGAAGGCTGGAATGGCGGCAGCAGGGCGATCTGCGCTTGCAGGGTCTGGTCCCGTTGTTCCAGTGTCTGAATCTGGGTTGCTGAGGGTGGGCTGATCGCCTGAAGGCTCTGCTCTAAGCGCTGGCGTTCGCTCACGACCCGT
>JAPOHW010000009.1 GCA_029979265.1 Actinomycetota bacterium
CCGCCGATGGCGACCTGTTGTAGACCGAGGATACGGAACGGACGTTTGCTGCTCATCGGTCGCACCCTACCGATCCCGTGACCTCCGAGGCTTCCCGGCCGCATCAGGGACAGGAGTACGCTCGAAGGCAAGCCTCCAGAGGAACCATGAGTACCGACGACCTGATCGACGACACCGAGCGCTTCTACCTCGGACCGTTCTCCGACAACGACGGAGACGGAAAGCTGCACTACGAGTCATCCGATCTCACGACCCATGGCGTGATCGTCGGCATGACCGGCTCCGGAAAGACCGGCCTCGGCATGGTCATGCTGGAAGAGGCGCTTCTCGACGGTATTCCCTGTCTGATCATCGATCCCAAGGGCGACATGGGCAATCTGTCGATGGTTTCTGCGACATTCGACGATGCCGACTTCGCGCCCTGGGTCACCGAAGGAACCGACCCGGCCACCGCAGCCGCGCAGTGGAAGGACGGCACCGCTCGATCCGGTATCGACGGCGACCGGATGGCTGCGCTTGCCGCCGTCGAGACGACCATCTACACGCCCGGCTCGAGCGCAGGGGTGGCGCTCAACGTCATCGGCGATCTCCGTGCCCCCACCGACATGAGCGATGTCGAATCCGTACGCGACGAGATCGACGGACTCGTCCAGGGCCTACTCGGCCTGGTCGGCGTTCGATCGGACCCGCTCTCGGGACGCGAACACGTCCTGCTCGCAAATGTTGTCAACCACGCCTGGACCAACGGTGAGAGCCTCGACCTTGCTGGCCTCATCGGGCGGATCCAGACACCACCCATGCGCAAGCTCGGAGTGATCGATCTCGACACCTTCTTTCCGGCCGACGATCGCACGGCGCTGGCGATGAAGCTCAACGGCCTGCTCGCCTCACCCTCGTTCGCAGCGTGGGCCGATGGCGAACCGCTCGACATCGGATCGATGCTCGTCACCGCCGACGGTCGGCCGCGTGCCGCCGTGGTGTCGATCGCCCACCTGAGTGACGACGAGCGTCAGTTCGTCGTCACCCTGGTGCTGTCGAAGCTGGTGACATGGATGCGCTCTCAGTCCGGAAGCCCGAAGCTTCGGGCTTTGGTCTACATGGACGAGGTCTTCGGATTCGTCCCGCCGACCGCATCGCCACCAGCCAAAAAGCCCATTCTCACAGTCCTCAAGCAGGCACGAGCGTTCGGCGTGGGCATGGTGCTGTCCACCCAGAACCCCGTCGACCTCGACTACAAGGCGATCAGCAACGCCGGTACCTGGCTGATCGGCAGGCTCCAGACCGAGCGAGACCGGGATCGTCTCCTCGACGGGATGCGGAGTGCGGGTGGCACGGTCGACGTGAGCGCACTTGCCGACACGATCGGCAACCTCGACAAACGCGAGTTCGTCTTGCACTCGACCCGCAGCAGCAGCCCGCGCCGGTTCAGCACTCGGTGGGCGATGTCGTACATGACCGGTCCACTCACCCGGGAGCAGATCGCGGGCCTGATGGTCGATCAGCGGGCCATGACATCGACAGCTGCGTCGGCCGCCTCAGCCGATACCACCCCGCCCGAGGCCGTGGAACTCGCCGATGACGAGTCGGCGGTCGCCCCCGACGTCGCCGACGGGATTCCCGTCGCCTATCTGGATCCCGCTGCCAGCTGGGCTGCTGCAGCAGGCGCAACGGTGGGAGGTGGTCGCCTGCAGGCCGCCATCGCCGCCCGTGTCCATCTTCTCTTCGACAACACGAAGGGCGACCTGCGCCACGAGGCAGCGTGGGAAGCGATCGTCGCCCCACTCGGAACCGATATCGAGGGGGCCGACTTCGTGGCCGTCGACTACGACGATCGCGACCTTCGCTCGACACCCCCAGAGGGAGCGATCTATGTCTTGCCCCAGGCCAAGATCCATACCAAGACGTTCTTCTCGAGTGCCCAGCGGACACTGAAGGACCAGCTCTATCGATCAGCATCTCTCGCACTGTTCCGCAACGATGCACTGAAGCTCTACAGCCGGGTCGACGAACGCGAGGCCGACTTCGCCGAGCGCTGCCGCATCGAGGCCGACAGGCGCCTCGACGAAGAGGCCGACGAACTCCGCGCTGCGATGCAGAGGAAACAGGAGCGGGTGCAGGCAGCCGTCGCCAAGGCCGAGGACCGACTTCGAGAACTCGAGGCCGACGCGAGCGATCGCAAGCGAAGCGAAGTGCTGTCGGGCGCGGTGGACATCATCGGCGGGCTGATCGGCGGAAGGCGATCGGCTCGCAGCATCCTCGGCGGCGTTCGACGTGCCTCCGACAAGCGCCGCACCACCGCCAATGCGTCGAATCGAGTCGAGTCGGCCAAAAATCGACTCGACGAGAAGATCGATGAACTCGAGGATCTCGCCGATGCATTGATCGAGTCGCTCGAAGCGGCAGCCGATGCGTGGGACGAGGCAGCCGAAGCGATCGAACCGTTCGAGGTAAGACTGGAGAAGACCGACATCACCGTCGAGGACTTCACCTTGGTCTGGGTGCCAACATCACGCTGACTGCGCAGTGTCCATCGATCGCCTTCCCCCCAACCCCTTCACTAGGGTCGCACCACATGGAGCCGATCGACCCGCGACCACTCGACATCCTCGATGGCGACTTCTACGTCGACGGCGACACCTACGCAAAGTACGCCTGGATGCGCGAGCACGCGCCATGCCTCTGGGACGACGTCAACGAGTTGTGGATCATCTCTCGTTACGACGACATCGTTGCGGTGGAGAAGAACAAACGGGTCTTCATCAATTCTGACCGAGAAAAGGGCGGCTACCGGCCCAACATTCCCGCCGACCGGTCGATCATCGGCACCGACGATCCCCTCCACACAGCGCGGCGACACCTCATCTCTCGCCGATTCACGCCGCGGGCGGTCTCACAGTGGGAGCACGACGTCACCACGGCGGTCGACGCGCTGCTCGACCCAGTACTCGCCCGAGGCCGTGGCGAGATCGTTGCCGAACTGGCTGCGCCGCTTCCTGCCCAGATGATCGGGTTGCTGCTCGGGTTCCCGACCGAGATGTGGTCGAGGCTCCAGCACTGGTCGGAGACCACGATCGCGCTCGGCGGCGGACCTCGCTACCACCAGGAGGAAGGCATCATCTCGGCGATGGAGTTCGCTGGTGCCTGCGCCGAACTCTACGAGCACAAAAAAGCCGACATCGCCGATGGCTGTCCGTTGGACGATGTCATGTCGCAGTGGGTCGGGATCGAGATCGAAACCGGTGGCACCGTCGGGGGCGAGCCATTCGGCCTCGATCAGATCATTTCGGATTGCCTCCTCGTCCTCGATGGTGGGGCCGAGACCACCCGGACCGTCATCGCCCGAACACTCCTCGAACTGGCCGATCGACCCGACCAATGGACTGCACTCACAGACGGCGCCGACATCGATGTCGCGGTGGAAGAGTTCATCCGTTGGGTCACCCCGATCCACAATTTCTGTCGCGTCGCCACCGAAGACGTCGAGCTGCACGGTCACACCATCCGCGCCGGCCAACAAGTTCTGCTGGCATACGGGGCTGCGAATCGTGACCCGTCCCACTTCACCGATCCCGAGACGTTCGACATCAGCCGCACCCCAAACCACCATCTCTCCTTCGGCTTCGGGACGCACTTCTGTCTTGGGGCTTCGCTCGCCCGTCTCGAGATCCGAACGTTTTTCGACCGACTTCGGCAGCGGGTCGACACCATCGAACCGATCGCCGGGTCGCCTCATGTCGAGATGCCGAATGCCTTCGTCTACGGCCTGAAAGAAGCGCACCTTGCCT
Organism: Actinomycetota bacterium; assembly: GCA_029979265.1. Lineage (GTDB taxonomy): Bacteria > Actinomycetota > Acidimicrobiia > Acidimicrobiales > Aldehydirespiratoraceae > UBA11606. The sequence goes on from JAPOHW010000009.1 coordinate 3,786, forward strand.
TCCGCTGATGCACGGGTCGCCCCGTCGCTGATCGATCACCTTCCCCTCGAACCGTCGCCCGAGAACCTGCTGCTCGCCTTTCTCGAATGGGCCGACGGGCAAGGACTGGAGTTGTACCCCCACCAGGAGGAAGCGATCGTCTCAATCTTCTCGGGCGACAACGTCGTCCTGGCAACGCCCACCGGAAGCGGGAAATCGCTGGTTGCGCTGGCCGGAGCGTTTGCGATGATCGCCCAGTCCAAACGAGCGGTCTATACGGCTCCCATCAAGGCCCTCGTGAGCGAGAAGTTCTTCGAGATGGTCGACGCGTTGGGGGCCGACAATGTCGGCATGGTCACCGGCGATGCAGCCGTGAACGCAAGCGCCCCAGTGGTCGTGTGCACAGCGGAGATCCTCGCCAATCGGGCGCTGCGTGAGGGAGCTGATGCCGAGGTCGACCTAGTCGTGATGGACGAATTCCACTACTACGGCGATCGAGACAGGGGGTGGGCGTGGCAGGTCCCCCTGCTCGAGTTGTCGAAGCCCAACTTCTTGCTGATGTCGGCGACGTTGGGTGACACGGCCCGACTCCAGGAGGACCTGTCGGATCGCACCGAACGGGAGACGGTACTGGTCGCCCACGCCGAGCGGCCGGTGCCTCTCGATTTCACCTATCGGGAGACGACGCTGCTCGAGACGATCGGTGAGCTGCTCGACGAGGGCAAGCAGCCGATCTACATCGTCCACTTCACCCAAAAGGACGCCACCGCCCGAGCGCAGAGTCTCACGAGCCTCGACGTCCTCGACAGCGACGAAAAGGAAGCGGTCAAGAACGCTGTCGGCGGTTTTCGCTTCGACACGCCAGTTGGCAAGGATCTCAGGCGGTTCGTGTTGGCAGGCATCGGTGTGCACCATGCCGGGCTCCTCCCGAAGTACCGGCTCCTCGTCGAGAAACTTGCCCAGCAGGGCCTGCTGAAGCTGATCTGCGGAACCGACACCCTCGGTGTGGGCGTCAACGTTCCCATCCGGACCGTCCTGTTCACCCAGCTCTGCAAGTACGACGGCCGACGGGTCCGAGTCCTGAACGTCCGCGAGTTCCAACAAATTGCCGGTCGGGCCGGTCGGCGGGGCTTCGACACTGCCGGGTCCGTCGTCGTGCAGGCCCCCGAACACGTCGTCGAGAACAAAAAGGCCGAAGCCAAAGCGGCAACCGACCCCAAGAAGAAGAAGAAGTTCGTGAAACGCAAGCCCCCCGAACGGGGCTACGCCCACTGGGATGGCGACACGCTCGCCCGCCTCAGCGCCGGACAGCCCGAGACACTGTCATCGAGCTTCACCGTCAGCCACGCAATGATGCTGAACGTGCTCGACCGTCCGGGCGACGGATGTGCGGCCATGCGTCGGCTTCTGGTCGACAACCACGAGACCCGCAAGAACCAGCGAGCCCACATTCGTCGATCCATTTCGGTGTACCGCAGTCTCATCGATGCCGAAGTGCTCGAGGTCCTGAACGAACCCGACGAACAGGGCCGTCCGGTGCGGGTCAACCTCGATCTTCAGGACGACTTCCGGCTCAACCAGCCACTGTCGCTGTTCGCACTCGAAGCCATGGCTGCACTCGACCGCGATGCACCCGATCTCGCATGGCAACTGCTGAGTGTGATCGAGTCGGTACTCGAAGACCCGATGGTGATCCTGCTCGCGCAACTCGACAGAGCGAAGGACGCGCTCATCGCCGAGTTGAAGCGAGACGGTGTCGAGTACGAACAGCGGATGGAACAACTCGAGCAGGTCTCCTGGCCCAAGCCCGAAGCGGACTTTCTCGAGGCTGCCTTCGACGTGTTCCGGCGCCATCATCCATGGGTCGGACGGGATCGGGTCAGCCCGAAGTCGGTGGTCCGCGACATGCTCGAACACGCAGAAACCTTCAATCAGTATGTCGCCCGGTACGGGCTCAAGCGATCGGAGGGTGCCGTGCTGCGGTACCTGACCGACTGCTACAAGGCGATGCTCCAGACCGTTCCGGTCGACATCGAGAGCGCCGAGTTCGATGATCTGACCGAATGGCTCGGTGAGATGATCCGGCGAGTCGATTCCAGCTTGCTCGACGAGTGGGAACGGCTCCGTACTCCCGACGACGGAGACCACCCGGTCGATCCGCCTCCGCCGGCCAACCTCACGGCGAACAGACGCGCCTTCTCCGTTCTCGTGCGAAACGAAATGTTCCGCCTCCTGACCGAGATCGCCCATGGCCGCCCCGGCGACCTGGCCGACGACATCGCTGCGTATTGGGAGGAGCACAACCTCATTCATCTCGACGCCGACGCTCGCTCGACGGAGTTCATCGACATCGATCTCGATGCCGGACTTGCAACACAGATCATCTGCGACCCCGAAGGCCACAACGAGTGGATCCTCGAGGCAGAGATCGATCTCGAAACGTCGGATGCAGAAGACCGAGCTGTCGTGATTCCGGTCAGCATCCGGCGACGATGACCGCTGCGGCCACCGATGACCATGACGCATGGGACGGGAACTACGCTCGGCGACTCGAACTGCAAGGAGTGCCACGATGGGATCGATCAGCGGCTATTCGGTTCTGATCACGGGAGGTGGGAGCGGAATCGGTGAAGCAACCGCACACAAACTGGCGGCAGACGGGGCCGATGTCACCATCTGCGGTCGCACCGAGGACAAGCTCATCGGAGCGGTCGAGCGCATTCGGGAGGTCGCCGCCGATGGCGTCTTCGTGCAGCATGTGGTTGCCGACGTCACCGATGAAGGAGCCGTACAGGAGGCCGTCATGGCCGCCGCCGATCGTCGCGGTCGACTCGACGGACTCTTCGCCTGTGCCGGTGGCTCGACCGGCATCGGTCCACTCGCCACCAGCGATGTGGACACCATCCGCGCCACGATGGAACTCAACTACATCGGCACCTTCCTGTGCATCAAGCACGGTGGGCGACAGATGGCTCGGCAAGGCGGTGGGGGTTCGATCATCGGCTGCTCGTCACATGCCGGCAGCGATACGTTCCGATGCCTCGGTGCCTACGGAGCAGCCAAGGCAGGGCTCGATCACCTGTGTCGAACTGCAGCCGACGAGATGGGCACGTTCGATGTGCGGGTGAACTCGGTACAGCCCGGCATCGTCGGCACCGACCTCATGGCCCCGATCACCTCGGGTGGACGGCTTCTCGACGACTACATCCCGCAGATTCCACTCGGCCGAATCGGTCGACCCGAAGAGATCGCCGAAATGGTGCGGTTTCTGATCGGCCCCGAGTCGTCGTGGATCACGGGTCAGAACTTCGCCGTCGACGGCGGCCAGAATCTTCGCCGCGGTGCTGACTACGGCGAACTGTTGCGCGACTTCGGCACAGATCCGATGAGCGACATCGCACCCGACGCCTGATCAGCGCCGAACGAGTCGCACGAGGTCGGGTGGGAGCAGGAACCCCCCGTCGGCGCCAGGGGGGAAGTCGACGACATCGAGTACGGCGTCGGAACCGAGCGCGCCGTACAGATGCGGAAAATATTCGTCGGTGCCGGTTCCCGGCTCCCAGACGAGCGCATCAGCAACAAGATGTGCGTCGATCACCAGGGCCACGAGGTCGGTCCGGCCCCGGTAGAAGCGATTCGCCGGGGTCAGAACCTGATGGAGCGCACTGCAGTGAATGAATCCGTCGGAAGCGAACTCGGCGGGCAGGTACGCACCTGATGCTCGAGCGGCCTCCCATCGTTCACGCGTTGCAAGATGCACGAGCCGGGGCACCGCCACGTCCCACCCGTCGCGGACTCGGCCGACCAGTTCAGCTCGGTCGGGGCCGGGAAGGAACGCACCTACGGCGGCGCGCTCGACCCACGCGGCGTGCTCGATGGTGGTGACCCCGAGGGACTCGGTCACCCGCCGCAGTTCGCGGCGCGCCGACGTTGTCGTGATCGAACGGTCATCGGGATTGAGACAGAGACGGAAGCCGGCATCGGCAAGCATTCGCACCGGGTGATCGACAACCGGGCATCCGAGACTTTCATTGGACGTCGGACAGATCTCCAGCAACGTACCGGCATCGCGCATCGCCGTGGCCACCGAACCGAGCGCCACGATGCGCCCGTCGTCGACCGTGCAATCGTCGATCACCCGCCAGCCATGACCGATACGCGGCGGATTGCACGCGTCGAGGGCGGCTTGGATCTGGTGAACACCGTCCATCTCCCCGGCATGAATCGTGACGCCGAGGCCTGCGTGCTGCGCCCGTTCCAGAGCCGGAGCATGATCGGTGGCTGGGTGATGCATCTCGAGCCCGGCCAGATCCACCCCGACCACTCGGCCCCCTGCTGCCGCGATCGCAGCGTCGACAGCTCGGTCGGTCACCGGCAGCGGTTGGTCGCGCATGGCACAGACGATGAGCATCGCCGAGAGACCAGTTGTCGCCTCGGCAGCCTCGAGTCCGGCTTCCACCGCTGCAATGACCTCTGACGCAGCGAGGCCACCACGCGTGTGGAGCAGGGGTGCGAAGCGGATTTCGGCATGGATCACGCCGTCGGCGGCAAGATCCTCGACCGCCTCGATCGCCACCCGTCGCAGCGCCTCAGGCGTCTGAAGCACCTTCCCGACAAGATCGAACCGGCCGAACGCCTCGGCGACGGGAAGGTCGGGGGTGATCGTCATCCATTCGGCAAGCTCGTCGACATCGTCTGCAGGAGTCGAAATCCCGTAGCGGTGAGCGAGTTCGAGCACGGTTGCCGGACGAACCCCACCATCGAGGTGATCGTGCAGGACGACGATTGGACCGCGAGTCACGACGACAGGGGGTCCGAGGGCTCGAGCAGTTGGGTCAGGCCGGGATACTCGTCGATCGGTTCGAGAGACCGGTCGATGTACAGCAGCCCGAAGGTGATGCACAGGAACGACACCACAAAGTTCGTTCCCGACCGGGCAAGGAAGAAGAGGTTGAAGCCGGAGTTGTTGAACAACCACACGTCCCAGATGGCAGACCCGCACTCGTAGGCGACGATGATCCAACTCGCGTTCGACATCGTGCGGTGATACCGGGGATCGTCGAGCACCTGCTGCTGCAGGTCGACAACCTTTGGGATCATCCATGCCAGCACTGGCCGTCCAGCAAGGATCGTGGCGGCGACAGCAATGCCGACCAGGAACTTGGTGACAAACCCGATGCCGAAATACACCGCCTCGGAGCTGATGCCGAAGTCGAGGAGTTCTCGTTCCACCGCCACCGTCACCGCTGCCCGGGCAAGCAGATAGACCGTGATCGTGGGGAGCCACCAGCCGATGTCGAGCCCTCGCTTCCGGCGGCCGATCGCCGCTTTGATCGACCACGCAGTGGCAGCAAGAACAGCGGGGATGATCCCGACAGTGTTGAACAGCACGAAGAACAGCAAGATCGGCATGAGCTGATCGAGGTTCGATCCCCCACGGATGCCCGTCGCTGGAGGGCGGATGTCGCTCATCGAGTCAATTCGAACCACTCGGTGATGAGCGCCGGGTCACCGAAGGTCTCGAGTGGTTCGAGGGTGCCCCGGCCCCACACGGCAAGCATGAGGTCGACACCGGTCCCTCGCACCGCTGCGTCACCCTTGGCGTGTTCTCTGGTTGCGACGATCACATCGCCATCGACCTTGATCGTCCACTCCCCTGCACCATCGGTACGGTGAACGTGCAGTGACCCTGCTGGACGTCCCGCTCGAAGCGGGGCGAATTCGATGAGCCGCTCATCGACGGCATCAGCCGCTTCGTCACCGTCGATCTCGCTCGCCACACCGGCCATCTGCTCCGCATCGACCCGATGCACGAGGTTCTCGAGGTGGAGCCGCCGAATGTAGTAGTCCGTCGTCTGCGTGGTGGCCCACGACCACTGCGGCGCACCGGGTTCGAGCTCTCGCATGTGGGCGTCGACCCGCTCGAGCGCCGTCCGAGCTGCATCGAACTCTCCGCCCTCGACCTTTTCCGGAAACATCTCACGTCCGGGAAAGCTGTCGAGTCGGTGCTCGACGATCACGGAAAGCATGTGCCACACCCGAGCCATGTGGGAAGCCAGCGCTCGACCGTCCCAGTCGGGGCAGTTCGGCACGCTGGCATCAGGGTTGGCGGCGGTGAGTTCGATGATCCGCTCGCCATCTTCGAAGGCGCGAGCGAGACGAAAAGAAGCGTCCATTTGCCCAGTCTGGCGCACAGCGATGATGATGCGGAAGACCGGCGACCACGAGGGGCCCATGGGCACGATTGCGATCAGCGGATCGGCATCCGGAATCGGGGCCGCAACCCGAGCGATGCTCGAAGCCGACGGGCACACCGTCATCGGTATCGACCTGCGAGATGCGGAAGTCATCGCCGACCTTTGCACCGACGAGGGTCGACGATCAGCCGTTGCCGACGTGGCGCAGCGGTGCGGCGGTGCCCTCGACGGCTTCGTTTCCGGGGCAGGCCTCGGCCCACCCGCACCAGCCGCCTCGATCACGGAGGTCAACTACTTCGGGAGCCAGAACCTGCTGGAAGGCCTACGCCCTGCCCTTGCGGCTGCCTCGGGTGCATCCGTGGTGCAGATCGGCTCGAACTCCACCACCATCACGCCGAATGTCCCCGATGCTCTTGTCGAGGCCATCCTCGACGAGGACCGGCGTGCGATCACAGCAGTGCTCGACGACATCGGTGAACCGTTCGACAGCGCCATCGCGTATGGCGCAAGCAAAATCGCGATCACTCGATGGTGCCGCCGGCAGGCAGTCACCGACGAGTGGGTCGGACAAGACATCCGGCTCAACGTCATCGCGCCCGGCGCCGTGCAGACACCGCTGCTGGAGCGAGGTGACGACGACCCCGTCTACGGTCCGCTCACGACCCAGCTCCCGGTCCCCACCGGTCGTGGCACTCCCGACGACATCGCAACATGGATCACCTTCATGTTGACACCTGCTGCACGGTTCGCCTGCGGATCGGTCGTTTTCGTCGACGGTGGAAGCGATGCCCTCATCCGCACCGATGACTGGCCGAGCACCTTCTCGACGTGAGCTACAGGGTCACCAGGTCCATCGCAAGCCAGTAGTGACAACCTGCTCCGACCACGACGAACACATGCCAGATCTCGTGGTAGCCGAAGGTATCGGTCCACGGGTCCGGCCACTGTGCACCCACGATGATCGAACCCCCGGCATAGAACCCGCCACCGATCATCAGAATGACGAACTGCGTTGTCGAAAGACCGGCGAGCAGCCATGGGATGAAGACCAGGAACGACAATCCGAACGTGATGTAGATCGTGTTGACAACGCCACGCGGAGGATGAAACGGAAGAAACTCTGCGACCACCCCACCGACCATGCCCCCATAGGCAAAGGCCAACACGATGGTCGCCTGCCGGCCGGTCAGGGCCATCAACGCAATCGGTGTGGCCGACGTGGCGTACATGACAAAAATTGCCGAGTGATCGAGACGAATCAGCAGCTCGACCCGCTCGATCGGCCAGTCTCGAAGATGCACGACGGCGCTGATCCCGAGCATCAGCGTTGCACCGACGGCGAAGATGACCATCGCGGTCGTGCCCCGCGACCCGTCGGCCACAAACGCCGCCACCACACCGAGCGGAATCGACGCAATGGTGGCCCAACGATGCAGCAGACCGCGGAAGCGGGGACGAGGTCGCCGTAGGAGCCGACGCGCCGCTGCGCTGAGGTGTTCGGAGCGGGGATCATTGAGCAGGGATGGCGATACCTCCACGAGCCGAAAGGATAGGGCACGCGCTCGTCAACGCCCGCTCGTAGCATCATCAGGTGACCACGATCCGCACGACGCTCGTCTGCACCACCGACGAACTCGCCGCTCGGCGAATGGCGCGCAACGACATCGTGGCCGAATCGCCCGATGCTGTCGATCGGTGGGGACTCGCCCACGGCCCCTTCCGGGACTACGAGCGAACGCTGCGAGTCGAGCACCGCAACGACGGCGACTTCGATGTCGAGGAGACCACCACCTATCGCCTCGCGATCCCGGTCTGGGCCTGGTTGTTCCACATCCCCGTGAAACGAGCGGTCAAACGCCGACAGGAACACTTCTCCTACTGGTGGGCACCACCCGATCGGCTCGACGCATCGGCCTCGACCGTGCTCGGGCTCCTGTGCGCCGTGCAGATCGTCGATGGCTACCTGGGCACTGTCCTCACCCAGACGCTCACGTTTGCGGCCGACGAGTTCGGCCACGGCAACACAGCACAGGGATATCTGTTGGGCACGGTCCGGTTCGGCGTGCTGATCAGTCTGGCTGCGGTCTCGCTCGCCGACCGACGCGGCCGCCGCACGCTTCTCCTCGCCACCGGCTTTGCCAGTTGCTCGTTCACGGTCCTTGGCGGACTTGCGCCCGGTTTGGTGAGCCTCGGAGCCTCCCAGTTGATCGCTCGGGGTCTCTCGACTGCACTCGGCATCCTGATCGTCATCGTTGCCGCTGAGGAGATGCCTGCCCGGTGCCGAGCCTGGGCAGCCTCTGTGCTGGTGCTCAGCGCCGGACTCGGCTCCGGCATGGCCGTATGGATCTTGCCGGTCGCCGATGTCGATGTCCGGGGGTGGAGAGTGGTCTACCTTGCCGCCTCATTGGGGCTGATCGTGATCTGGCGCTACGGCCGGCGCCTCCCGGAGACGCACCGGTTCAGTGAGGCAATCGATCACGACACATCCCATGACGAGCACGTCCGAACCCGGCGCCGGACTCGCCTGGCCCTCTTGGCGGTCTCGGCATTCCTGATCGCACTGTTCATCGCGCCGGCGAGTGGATTCCAGAACGACTTCCTCAAAGACGAACGCGGCTTCACCGCAACACAGACATCGGTGTTCACACTCGTCACGAGCACCCCCGCCGGCCTCGGTGTGCTGGTCGGTGGCTACCTGGCCGAGCGGCGAGGCCGGCGCACCGTTGGAGCCGTCGGCCTTGCGGGGGGCACGATCCTGACCACGCTGTCCTTCTTCAGTTCCGGGGCGGTCCTTTGGCTGCTGACCCTTGCCGGCGTGATCCTGACCGCAAGTGCGGTCCCTGCGCTTGCGGTCTACGGGCCGGAGCTTTTTGGTACTCACGATCGAGGACGAGCCAACGGCGTGGTCGTCACCATCGGTGTCATCGGAAGCGCGGTGGGCCTCGTCACCGCCGGTTTCGTCTCCGACCGACTCAGCGGGGAACTCGGCCCAGCCCTTGCGCTCCTCGCTGCCGGGCCGCTCCTCGTCGCAGTGCTCATTCGCATGCGCTACCCCGAGACCGCCGGGCTGGAACTCGAAGAACTCAACCCGGAAGACGCCTGAGCGGCCCCCGTCCGCCCCACCGGACAGGTAGCGTCTGGAGTGTGGATCGTCGGGGGTTCTTGGTCGCCGGTGCAGCAGCAGCGCTCAGCGCCTGCGCTCACCCCGAGCGCGCCTTGATCGATGAATCGCGCATCGGTGACCTGACACTCGCGCCCGGCTTGCGCCGCACGACGACCACCACGACCACCACGACCACCACGACCACGACCGTCCCGGACACCGCACCGGCCACGACGGTCGAACCGGAAGAAGATCACACGGGCCTGTCCTTCGTTGCCACTGCGCTTGCAGCATCGGTGACCGCCTTCAGCACGCCAGAACTCACCGGTCCTATCAAGACCTTCGAAAACCCGATCGCCTCCGGCGGACGGTTGACCTTCCTTGTCGTGGACTTTGCCGGCGCCAATCGATACCAGGTGCTTTTGCCGACCCGGCCCAACGGCAGCGTGGGCTGGATCGACGCCGAACGGGTAGAGCTCACGCGCCACTACTACGCGATTCACGTCTCGCTCGACGACTTCCTTCTCAGCGTATTCGAGCGAGGCGAGTCGATCTTCCAGACCACGGTCGGTGTCGCCCGGGCAAACGCCCCAACCCCGCTGGGTCGCTACTACACGACCGAGCTGATCCAAACGCGGTACTCCAACTCGGTCTACGGCCCCTACGCCTATGGCCTGTCGGGTTACAGCGACACCTTCACCCGTTTCAACGGTGGCGAAGCCCAGCTCGGTATCCACGGCACCAACGATCCTGCATCCCTCGGCACCAACGTCTCGAGCGGTTGTATCCGCCTTCACAACGACGACATCACACTGCTGGTCGAAGGCATCGGATTGCCCCTCGGCGTGCCGGTCGAAGTGACCTGAGCGCTAGTCGAGCTCGTCGAGATCGAACAGCGAGACGGGAGCCTCAGGAGACCGATGACGGAGGCGGGGCCGAAGGACGGAGTACAGAACGAGCGCGAGGGCAGCAATGCCGATCGGCACTACTGCGTCACCCTCACCGGTGTACGTCGGGTACAACACGAGCGCCGACAGCAGGGCCGTCCACGTCCACAAGATGACGACGGCTCGCTGGTGACCGTGGCCCAGATCCATCAGACGGTGGTGGAGATGTTCCTTGTCCGCAGTGGAGAACGGTGACTTGCCGCGAATCGTGCGCCGCAGTACGGCCCACGCCGTGTCGAGCAGCGGGACCCCGAGGATCACCAGCGGGATGAAAATCGGGGCGAAGAAGAAGAACGCCTGACCGGAGAACTCGGCGGTGGTGCGACCACCGACACTCATGGTCGAAGCTGCCATCAACAGCCCGAGCAAGAGTGCACCGCCGTCACCCATGAAGATTCGAGCCGGATGCATGTTGTGCGGCAGGAAACCGATGCACACGCCGAGAGCGATCACGGCCCACAGACCCCCCGGGTTGGCGGGATCGAGCACGCCTTCATTCCCGAGTTGGAGCGCGTAGAGCAGGAACGTGCCCGATGCGATCGCGACGATGCCGGCGGCGAGTCCATCGAGCCCATCGATGAAGTTCACGATGTTGGCCATCAACACCACCCAGAGCACCGTCACGAAGAACGACCAATCCGTCGAGAGCAACAGGACGTCGAAAAAGGGCACGCGAAAGACGAGGATCGAGACCCCAGTCAAGGACATGATGCTGCCCGAAAGCACCATTCCGGCCATCTTGGCCGGTGGCGAGATCTCGCGGATGTCGTCGACAAAGCCGACACTCCACATCACCGCAGCTGCTGCGACCACTCCGAGCATCTCGGTGCGCGCTGCGATCACATCACCAAACCCCGGGAGCAGGAACGCCACGGTCACAGCCATCACGACACCGATGATCATCGCAAGGCCCCCTGCGGTGGGGGTGGGTCGCGTATGCACCCGTCGGACGTCGGGCTCGACCACCGCCCGCAATCTCGGCGACAGCCGGATGACGAGCGGGATGAGGCACGACGTGACGACCGCAGCCGTCGCTCCGACGACCAGATAGGCCCAAAGCGGTGGCACGCCGAACCGTTCCTCCTACTCCCCTCAGCCCTCAGCCGAGCTCGGGATACGGAGTGAAACGGCTGCAGAGCACCTCGGCCTCCGCCTTCACTGCGGCGACGGTCGTCTCGTCGTCTCGTCCACGCAAGGCGCGGGCGATCAGATGCCCGATCTCGACCATTTCTGCCTCCCCCATTCCCTGAGTGGTGACGGCCGGCGTACCGATGCGAACGCCCGAGGTCACGAACGGAGACCGAGGATCGTTGGGAACCGTGTTCTTGTTGAGGCTGATCCCCGCCTGGTCGAGTGTGTCCTGGGCAACCTTGCCGGTCAGTTCGGTATCGAAGGTCCGAAGATCGACGAGCAGGAGGTGGTTGTCGGTTCCACCGGAGCAGAGGCGAAATCCCTCTCCGACGAGCGCTTCGGCCAACGCAGCAGCATTCGCAACAATCCCCTGCGCATACTGCTTGAACTCATCGGTGGCAGCCTCTGCAAACGCGACCGCCTTGGCTGCGATGCTGCTTTCGATCGGACCGCCTTGGATCCCCGGGAACATCGCCTTGTCGATGGCCTGCGCATGGTTCGACGTGGTGAGAATGCAGCCACCACGTGGACCCCGGAGGGTCTTGTGGGTGGTGAACGTCATGACGTCGACGTAGGGCATCGGATTCGGGTGCACACCACCGGCGATCAGACCGGCGATATGGGCTGCGTCGAACATGAGCAACGCACCGACCTCGTCGGCAATCTCACGGAATGGCCTCGGATCGATGACACGCGGGTACGCCGTTGCGCCAGCGACAATCAGCTTCGGGCGGTGCTCACGCGCCCTGTCGCGCACCTCATCCATGTCGATGCGCTCATCACTCGCAGTGACGCCGTAGCTGACGAAGTTGTACTGCAGGCCCGAGAAGTTCACCGGCGAGCCGTGGGTGAGATGTCCACCATGGTCGAGGCTCAGACCCAGAATCGTGTCACCGGGTTCGAGCAGTGCTTGGTACACCCCCATGTTGGCGATGGCACCGGCATGGGGCTGCACGTTGGCGTGATCGGCACCGAAAAGGTCGCACACACGACGACGAGCGAGATCCTCGATGTCGTCGACGACGAAGTTCCCGCCGTAGTAGCGCTTCCCGGGGTACCCCTCGGAGTATTTGTTGGTGAGCACCGAACCGGTGGCGGCCATGACCGCCGGCGACGCCAGGTTCTCGCTCGCAATCAACTGGATCCAGGTGTTTTGTCGGTGCTCTTCGGCACGAATGAGGTCGAACGCCTCATCGTCATCGAGCTTGGGCCAGGGCACAGTTCACCTCCGCAGACGAAGTTCAGCGAAGCGTACCGGCGGGAGGGCGGTCAGGCTTGCTCGCCACCCAGACCATCGATCTTGGCCACCCGTCCTTCGTGCCGACCGCCTTCGAAGTCCGCCCCGAGCCATGCTTCGACACAATCCTTGGCGACTTGCGGGCCGACAAGACGCTCGCCGAGACAGATCACGTTGGCGTCATTGTGCTCACGGGTCAGTCGGGCGCTCGTGACATCCCATACCGTGGCGGCACGAACACCCTCGATCTTGTTGGCGGCCATGGCGATCCCGATCCCGCTCCCACACACGCAGAGGCCGAGGTCGGCATCTCCGTCGCGGATCGATCGACCGACTGCTGCGCCGAAATCGGGATAGTCGACCCTGTCGGTCGAGTTGGTCCCACAGTCGACGACCTCGTACCCCAACTCTCGCAGATACACCGCGAGCTCCTCCTTGAGGTGGAAGCCGGCATGATCTGACCCAACTGCAATGCGCACGAGGCGATCCTAGGACGATCAGCGCGGTCGGCGGGCCACGACTGCACGGTCACGACCCTGCAGATCGATGTGAATGCTCGCATTCCAGCCCTGGCTCGAGAATCGCTCGACAATCGTGGCGGTTTGGGTTGGCGCCATCTCGAGGATGACAACCCCGTCGGGGGCAACCCAGGTGTCCGCGCCAGCGACGATCTCGGTCAGATCGTCGAGTCCGTCACCACCTGCCCGCAGCGCACTCTGCGGCTCCCAGTCGGCGACGACGGCCGGCAGATCCTCGGTGTCGGTGACATATGGGGGATTGGAGACGAGGACATCGATCGATCCCGTCACGCTGGCGGGAAGGGCATCGAACCAAGAGCCGTGGTGGAGCGAGACCCGGCTCGCAGCACGACCGATGCCGGTCAGGTTGGCCCGAGCAACCTGCAGGGCCTCCGCAGAGACATCGGTGGCCAGTACTCGAGCGGATGGACATTCACTGGCGATCGAGAGCGCGATGGCACCACTCCCCGTTCCGAGATCAGCGACCAGCGGCTGACATTCGACACTCCGTGCCGTGACCTCATCGATCGCCAAACCGGCGACCTCTTCGGTCTCGGGGCGGGGGATCAGGACGCGCGTGTCGACCATGAGATCGAGATATCGGAACCCCCACCGACCCACGACGTACTGCAACGGCTCGCCCCGTTCGCGACGAGCGACCATCGAGTCGAGCGAGGCCACCCCTCGCACCGTTGCCGGGGAGGCGAGCACGGTGTGGAACTCGGACGGTTCGGCCCCGCTCGCCTCTTCGACGATGCGGCGGGCATCGGACGCTGCCGACTCACTCCCGGCCCGTTCGAGGCGAGCAGTCGTCTCGGCGAGGAGCTCGGCCCAACAGACCGTTCCCTCCTCGGACCCTTCGGCCATCAGGCGTCGGACTCCTCGAGCTGACGGCGACGTTCCTCGGCAACGAGGGCATCGCTCACCTCGTCGAGTTCACCGGCCATCACCCGGTCGAGTTTGTGGATCGTGAGTCCGATGCGATGATCGCTGACCCGGTTCTCCTTGTAGTTGTAGGTCCGGATCTTTTCGGATCGATCGCCGGTTCCGACCTGACTGCCCCGAAGCTTGGCCGCTTCCGCAGCTGCCTTTTCTTGTTCGATCTGCAGCAAGCGGCTCTTGAGGACCCGAAGGGCCTTGTCCTTGTTCTTGAGCTGACTCTTCTCGTCCTGCATCGAGACGACGACACCGGTCGGGATATGGGTGATCCGAACCGCCGAATCCATGGTGTTGACCGACTGACCACCGGGCCCCGAGGCGCGATACGTGTCGATCCGAAGATCGCTGTCGTCGACCTCCACCTCGACCTCGTCGGCCTCGGGAATCACCAGTACCGTCGCCGACGAGGTGTGAATCCGGCCCTGGCTCTCGGTGACCGGCACCCGCTGGACGCGATGGGTGCCGGCCTCGTGTTTCATGCGTGACCACACGAAATCGCCGCTGAGCATGGCGGTGATCTCGGAGTAGCCACCGAGGTCGGAGTGCGAGGCCGACAGGACCTCGAGATGCCAACCCATACGCTTGGCGAACGACTCGAACATCGTGAACAGGTCGCGAGCGAAGAGATTGGCCTCCTCGCCTCCAGCGGCGCCGCGAATCTCGATGATCACGTTGCGCTCGTCGTTCGGATCGCGAGGCAACAGGAGGACCCGAAGCTGTTCTTCGTCAGCGGCGACAGCAGCCTCGAGCGCCTCGATCTCGCCCCGGAGCTCGTCTCGCTCATCGTGGTCAGCGGCCGACATCATCTCGCGGAAGTCGGCCAGATCATCGGTGCTCTGGCGGAGCCGACGAGCCACGCGAACGACGTCTTCGAGTTGTTTGAATCGACGACCGAGTTCTGCGAGCTGGCGAGGGTCGGACTGGACCGCCGGATCACCGAGACGGATCTCGACGTCCCGCAGCTCGTTCTCGAGGCTCTCGATCCGTTCCAGCATCCACCCGAGGCTAGGCCCTCAGGAGGCGAGGAGGATGCGACGGGCCTCGGTGATATCGGCAATGCGACGAGCGGCGTCGGCATCGTCCCCACCATGATCGGGATGTGCGTCGATCAGAGACCGACGAAAGGATCGCTGCACCACCGCACGCCCGGGGAGGCCGGCCTCGAGATCGAGGCCGAGGATCCCCAACGCCCACCCGACCGGATCGGCGAGCGCATCGCCGTTCAGCGAACCGTGCCCCCGCCCCGACAGGTAGAGCAGCAACGCGGCGTCGATCCCACCGGTCCACGAGATTCCCCGACGGATGGCGGCGAGCACCTCACCACGAAACTGGTACGGCATGTGCTGGGCGGCATAGATCGCTCCCAACACCAACTGACCGGGAAGACCCTTGTCGGCGGTGAATTGGACGGAAAGTTCACCGTCGTCATCATGGCGGAAGAGTCGCTGAGGACTGCGGGTCAAGCCGACCCGGTCCTCTTGGAAACGATGCCGAAGGCGAGGTTGCGGGATCCGGCGTCCGGCTTCGATCTCGTGGGTCAACGACACGAGATCGGGGACCAGGTCCGGGTCGATCTCCGGCGTGAAGCGAGCTGCGATCGCGCCCAGGAGCACGCCACCGACACCGGGGGCAGGATCGCACGGCAGGTCGAGTGCGCCGAGGGCAACACGCCGGGTCGGCGCAATCGGCCGGGAGTGGTAGATCTCGATCTCGGCGAGCAACATCAGCAACTATCGTAGGAGCGCCGGACCGATTACACCCCGTCGGCCAGTCCCCGGTGATGCGTGCCGCCGAGGGTTCAGATCATGCGAACAAGCGTGTCGCGAAGACGGGCTGCGAGATCGTGGATGTCGTCCTCGTCGGACTCCTCTGCCTCGAGCATGTCGGCGAGAGACTCGCACTGTTCGCGTATCGCCGCCCACGCCGACGCCGGGAATCCGAACGGGGTGGCGACTCCTGCAAGCCGTCGTCCGTGTTCCACCGACCGCTTGACGCCCTGAGCGTCATTGCCATCACGGCGAAGCCGATCGACCGCCTCGAACATCGCCGACAACAACTCGTTGACTTCGAGTCCCTCGAGCTCCTCGAGCCCGTCGTCGGCTGCACGGGCGAGCAGATCCTCGATCACGAGCTCGACCTGCTCCTCATCCTCTTCGTGACAGACGAGATCGCCTTCGTCGAACTCGTGCGGAACCGCCCCCTGACTGAGGCGCTCCGACAGCACCGCCTGCAGTTCAGACGACCAGCCCTCCATCTCGAACGCCACCTGCGGCTTGTCGGGATCGAGATCCGGATTCGTGGCCGCTTCCACCTCCTCGAGCAGGGCGTCGACCTGCTCCTCGACACTCTCGTGCGCAAGCAACGTGGTCCCCTGCCACGAGTGCACCACCTCGTCAGCCAGCAGCAGCTGGGCGAGCATGCGTCGGGTTTCCGACGCCATCGCATGCAACTCGTAGGCGAGCCATTCGCCGGACTCGTCGTCGACCAGGTCGGGGACGGATTCGGTGGCATCGTTGTCGGCGGCAGGCGACTCGACGCCACCACTGGTTTTGCGGAATGGGTTCTGGAAACTCGGCACGTGCTCATGTTCTCACGTTGCCAATGCCAGCGGGAAAGATGCGTGTCGGGTACCGTCCGAACCATGGCGACCTCCCCATTGATGCCGGACCGCAACCTGGCGCTCGAACTCGTCCGCGTCACCGAAGCTGCGGCGATTGCCGCTTCTCGCTGGATGGGCCGGGGCGACAAGGAAGGGGCCGACGGCGCTGCAGTGGACGCCATGCGCACAATGCTCGCCAGTGTCTCGATGGATGGTGTGGTCGTCATCGGTGAGGGCGAGAAGGACGAAGCCCCCATGCTCTTCAATGGCGAACGGATCGGTGACGGAACTCATGCCGAGACCGACATCGCCGTCGATCCGATCGACGGCACGACACTCACTGCGCTGGGGCGAGCCAACGCGCTGGCCGTGATCGCCGTCGCACCCCGGGGGACGATGTACGACCCGGGCCCGTGCCTCTACATGGAGAAGCTTGCCGTCGGTCCCGAGGCCGTCGGTGCCATCGACCTCGACAAGTCGCTGACCGAAAATCTCGAAGCAGTGGCGGAGGCCAAGCATTGTGCGGTCCGTGATCTCACTGCCGTCATCCTCGACCGTGATCGCCACGCCGAACACATCCGAGAGGTGCGCGAGGCAGGGGCTCGAATTCGGCTGATCCCCGACGGTGACGTCGCCGGCGCCATCTCGACCTGTTGGCCCGACGCCGGCGCCGACATTCTGATCGGGATCGGTGGCACCCCGGAGGGTGTGATCACCGCCGCTGCGCTCAAGTGCATGGGCGGGCAACAACTCGGCCGCCTGTGGCCTCGCAACGAACGCGAACGTGCCGAAGCGACCAAACAGGGCTACGACCTCGACCGCATCCTGACCCAGGACGATCTGGTCCGCAGTGACGACTGTTTCTTCGCCGCGACCGGCATCACCGATGGTGACCTCATGAACGGGGTGCACTTCAACCAGCGCGGTGCAACCACCGAATCGCTCGTCATGCGCTCGCGCACCGGTACCGTCCGCCACATCCGCGCACTGCACAGCCAGGAGAAGGCCAACGAGATCCTCGACGCCTGACGAACAAGAAGGCGGTACGGCCTGCGGTCGGCGCACGTTGCGGGGCAGACTCTTGTCATGGACATTGCTCGCTTTCGAGTCCAACCGGGCACCGATGTCGATCTGGAGGATTGGCCCACCGATGACGACGGCGGCCTCGACAAGGACGACATCGAGGATCGACTCGACGACCTCAACGACGAACTGGAAGAACTGCAAGAGCTGTTGTTCGCCGAGGGCAAGCAGAAGGTGCTGGTCGTGATCCAGGCGATCGACACCGGCGGCAAGGACGGAACGATCCGACACGTCTTCGACGGTGTGAACCCGAGCGGTGTACGGGTCGCTGCATTCAAGAAACCGACCGATGAGGAACTCGCTCACGACTACCTCTGGCGGGTCCACGCCCACACGCCGAGGAGTGGTGAGATCACGATCTTCAACCGCTCGCACTACGAGGACGTGCTGGTCGTGCGGGTCCATGACCTCGTTCCGGCGCAACGATGGTCGAAGCGCTATCGGCACATCCGCGAGTTCGAGAAGATGTTGACCGACGAAGGCACGACGATCATCAAACTGTTCCTGCACATCAACAAGGACGAACAGCGTCAGCGACTTCAGGACCGCATCGATCAGCCTCACAAGAACTGGAAGTTCAGCTTCGGTGACCTCGCCGAGCGCGCCCACTGGGACGACTACCAGGAGGCCTTCTGCGTCATGCTGCAAGAGACATCCACCGACGCCGCACCCTGGTACGTGATCCCGTCGGACCGAAAGTGGTATCGCAATCTCGTGATCAGCGAGATCATCGTCCAGACGCTGCGCAACCTCGACATGGCCTGGCCGGCTCCCGAGGAAGGCATCGCGGGAACCGTGGTCGACTGATGGATGCTCGCCCCAACCTCCTGCTGTTCATGCCCGACCAACTCCGCGCCGATGCGGTCGGCTGTTTCGGCAATCCGGTCGCGCACACCCCGAACATCGATGCACTTGCCGATGCCGGGACCCGGTTCGCCAATGCGTACGGGCAGCACAGTGTCTGCTCGCAGAGTCGCATCTCGATGTTCACCGGCTGGTATCCGCATGTTGCGGGCCACCGCACGCTCAGTCATCTGCTGCAACCCCACGAGCCCAACGTGTTCAAGTCGCTCCGCACTGGCGGCTATCACGTCGCGTTGGCCGGCGCCCGAGGCGACATGATGGGGGTCGGTGTGACCGAGGCGAGTTCCGACCGGTTCGGGTTCACCACCGCCCCGGACCTCGGTGCCCTCCTCCACAAGGGACCCTTCCCCGAGGAGCACAAGTACTACTTCGCCTTCTACCACGGTGCACTCGACGAGCCGCCGCTCGACTTCGACGAGGCGACCGTGCGCACAGCAATCGATTGGGTCACCGACGGACTTCCCGAGCCGTGGTGCCTCTTCGTCCCGCTGATGTATCCGCATCCACCGTTCACCGCCGCCGAGCCATGGTTCTCACTGCACGACCGCAAGGACGTTCCGCTGCCCGCCCAGACCGACCGATCGACCCGACCCCGGTTCATGCAGGCGATTCACGATCGGTACGGACTCGGCCGTCTCGACGACGACGACTGGCGGGAGATCATCGCCACCTACTACGGCATGACATCGCGTGTCGACGATCAACTGGGTCGGGTACTCGGTGCTGTCGACGCTGCAGGCTCGGCCGAGAACACGGTGAGCTTCTTCTTCAGCGATCACGGTGAGTACCTCGGAGACTACGGCCTCGTCGAGAAATGGATGTCGGGCCTCGATGACGTGCTGGTCCGCAATCCACTGGTGATCCATGACCCGCGAGCCAGCTCCGGGGTGGTGACATCCTTCGCCGAGTTGGTCGATCTGACCCCCACCCTGCTCGAACTGGCCGGCATCGAGACCGATTACACGCACTTCGGCCGGAGCCTCGTTCCTCTGCTCAGCGACGCCTCCCTCCACCATCGCGACGCCGCCTTCAGCGAGGGTGGTTTCCTCCTCGAGGAAGAGCCACTGCTCGAGTCGGGGAACACCGGGCATTATCGACACAAGCAGGAACTCCAACACGAAGACACCTCGCTGACCGGCCGCGCCATCTCGATCCGAACCGAGCAGTGGGCGTACACCGAGCGCCTCTACGAGGGGCCCGAGCTGTTCGACCGAGTCAACGATCCCCGAGAGACGGAGAATCTTGCCGGCTCGGCCCAGACCACCGATATCGAACGCGAACTCAAGGACCGCATCTTCCGATGGCTGTTCGAAACCAGCGACGTCATCCCGTGGACGGCGGATCCCCGCATGGAGCCCGCGCTGCGCAGGGAGCTTCTCGGCGAGTGAGACCGACGATCACTGCTCACGTACCAGCCCGCGTCGAGCCGGTCGGCTGAGAACGTGCTGAACTGCGGCTAGTTGGTGACGCCGGCGACGCGGAGTCGGAGCTCGGCTCGAGCCAACGCCGCCGCTGCGTCCTCGTTATCGGCATCGGAGCGCAGCGTCTCCTGCGCCCGACCGAGCGCCGCCTGAGCACGGGCTACGTCGATGTTGGCGGCCGATTCGCTCACGTCGCTCAGAATGGTGACCTCGTTGCCGGACACCTGCACGAAGCCGCGGTGAACGGCGAACACATCTCGTTCACCACCCTGCTTGATGACCTCCACCGACCACACCGCCAGAGCGCCGATGAACGGGACATGACCGGCCTGGAAGGCGATGTCGCCCCCCTCCATGGTGCGCGCGATGACCATCTCTGCCTCGCCGGTGTACGACACCGCTTCGGGGGAGACGACCTGGACGTCGAACATAGTCGGTCGACTCAGCTTTCGGCTTGGAGTTCGGCGGCCTTGCGTTCGGCATCCTCGGCGCCGCCGACCATGAAGAACGCCTGCTCGGGAAGATGGTCGAGATCACCGGTCACGAGTGCCTCGAAGGACTCGATGGTCTCCTCGACCGGGGTGAAGATGCCGTCCTGGTTGGTGAACGTCTTCGCCACGAACATCGGCTGCGAGAGGAACTTCTGGACCTTGCGAGCCCGGTCCACAGTGACGCGATCCTCCTCGGAGAGTTCGTCGAGGCCGAGGATGGCGATGATGTCCTGGAGTTCCTTGTACCGCTGCAGGACCTCCTGCACCCGGCGAGCGACCTGGTAGTGGCGGTCGCCGACGACGAGCGGATCGAGGATTGTCGAGGACGACGCAAGCGGATCCACCGCCGGGTAGATGCCGAGCGCCGCAATGTCACGGGAGAGCTCGGTCGTGCCGTCGAAGTGGGTGAACGAGGTGAACGGCGCCGGGTCGGTGTAGTCGTCGGCCGGCACGTACACGGCCTGCAGCGACGTGATCGACTTCCCTCGGGTGGAGGTGATCCGCTCTTGGAGCTCACCCATTTCGTCGGCGAGGGTGGGCTGATAGCCCACTGCAGAAGGCATACGGCCCAGCAGCGTGGACACTTCGGAGCCGGCCTGCACGAAGCGGAAGATGTTGTCGATGAACAACAACACGTCCTGGTTCTGGACGTCGCGGAAGTACTCGGCCATCGTCACGCCCGACAGCGCCACGCGCAGACGGACCCCGGGCGGCTCGTCCATCTGACCGAAGACCAGAGCAGCCTTGTCGAGCACGGAGGTTTCACCGTCCCCCATGACGGTCTCACCCATCTCGATGAAGAGGTCGGTGCCCTCGCGGGTGCGCTCGCCGACGCCGGCGAACACCGACACACCACCGTGGTTCGATGCCACACGGGTGATCATCTCGGTGATCAGCACGGTCTTGCCCACGCCGGCACCACCGAACAAGCCGATCTTTCCACCCTCCTTGTAGGGAGTGAGCAGGTCGATCACCTTGACGCCGGTTTCGAACATCTTCGCCGACGGCTCGAGAGAATCGAAGTTGGGCGCAGCCCGGTGAATCTCCCACCGCTCGTCTGTGGTGAGGCCCGGCTCGTCGAGGCAGTCACCCATGACATTCCAGATGTGGCCGAGGGTGCCGTCGCCCACCGGCGCCTGAACACCGTGCCCGGTGTTGATCACCGGCGCGCCTCGGGTGAGGCCGTCGGTCGGCTTCATGGCGATCGCTCGCACCCGGTTGTCGCCGATCTGTTGCGCAACCTCGGCGGGAACGTGAATCGTTTCACCACCGACGTTGACGTCGAATTCGATCTGGGTGTTGATCTCCGGCAGGTTGCCGGGAGGGAACTCCACGTCGACGACGGGGCCGGCGATGCCGACGATGCGTCCTTGCTTGAGCTCGTTCTCGGTAACGGTCATGTCTCGGATCCTTCGCTTACGAGTGTGGGTGCGTGTTGGCGAGCGTGAAGCCGGCGGCCTCGGCGCTCTCGGGCGAGTCGAACCAGACTTCGGCGATGGTTTCGCCGAAGGACCGGCTGTCGGGCCGGTGATAGAGCATCGAGTCGACGTTGCCCTTGATGGTGAAATCGGATGACGGAGCCGCACCACCGTCGAGGGGAGCGGCGGAGCCGGGGCCGTAGGGTCCCGGCGCACGTTCGGCGGTTGCGATCGAGGAGACCTCGGCCAACGCAGCAGCGAGGTCGAGACGGTCGCCACCACCACCGAGCGCTTCGGCACCACCGACAATCTCCATGATTTCGGTGGTGATCGATGCCTGGCGGGCAGCATTCATCTCACGGCTGAGCTTCGTGATGAGATCCTCGGCGTTGTCGGTGGCCGACTTCATGGCCCGCTGGCGGTTGGCGTGCTCGGACGCTGCGTTGTCGAGGAGTGCGCCGAATAGGCGGGCCTCGATATAGCGGGGCAGGAGCGACTCGAGCACCGCCTCGGGGCTCGGCTCGAACTCGAAGGCGGAAGCGGCTTCGGCCGAACCACCACCTTCGGCGGCCATGACCGAGGTGTCTTCGAGCGGAAGAAAGCGACGAACCGACACTCGCTGGGTGCCCATGGAGATGAATTCGGTGTAGATCAACTCGACTTCGTCGATCTGCCCCGAGACGAACGCAGCAGCGACGTCCTCGGCAATGCGCCGAGCATCCTCATAGGTCGGGTCGGCCGTGAAACCTTCATAGGCGTGGTCGACGCGGTAGTTGCGGAAACGGAAATAGGCACTGGGCTTCTTGCCGACACAGAACAGGGAGTAGTCCTTGCCCTCGGTCTGATGGGCCATGAGTTGGCGCTCCGCAGCCCGGATCGGGTTTGTGTTGAACGCACCGGCCAAGCCGCGGTCACCGGCGATGACGATGAACCCGACGGTCTTGACCTCGTCGACCTCGCGCAGCAGCGGATGGTCGACCGATGCGCCTCCGGCCGCAAGGTTCTCGATCACCGAGGTGATCCGACGGGCGTAGGGACGGGCCGCATCGGCGCGCTGCATCGCCTTCACGACTCGCGTTGCTGCGATGAGCTCCATGGCGCGCGTGATCTTCTTCGTCGACTGGACGCTCGAGATGCGACGGCGGAGCTCCCGCTCCTTCCCTCCTGGCACAGCCGATCAGTCCTCGTCTCGGGTGATGTCTTCTTCGGGAAGCGTGACGTCTGAGTCGACCAACTCGGAGTGGGCAGCCGTCTGGGCCTCCGCTTCGGGCTCGTCGCCCGCAGGCGCGACGCTCGACGAGAACTGGTCAGCGAATGCCCGCACTGCGGCAGCAAAGGCATCTGCGTCGCCGATCGTGCCGTGGTCGCGAATCTCGTTCATGACGTCGCTGTGGCGGGTGTTGAACCAGTCGACGAGCTCACGCTCGAATCGCAACACGTCTTCGATGGGAAGACTGTCCAGGAAGCCGTTGGTACCGGCCCAGATCGAGACGACCTGTTCCTGCACCGGGTAGGGCTGATTGACCCCCTGCTTCAGCAACTCGGTCAGGCGGTAGCCCCGCTCGAGCTGGGCTTTCGAGACGGCATCGAGATCAGAACCGAACGCCGCAAACGCCTCGAGTTCGCGGAACTGGGCCAAGTCTCCCTTGAGGGTGCCCGTGGCGGTCTTCATGGCCTTGACCTGCGCGGCGCCACCAACCCGCGACACGGAGATCCCGACGTCGACCGCCGGGCGGATACCCGACTTGAACAGATCGTCCTGCAGGAAGATCTGACCGTCGGTGATCGAGATCACGTTGGTCGGGATGAAGGCCGACACGTCGCCCGCCTTGGTCTCGATGACCGGCAGCGCGGTCAGTGAGCCGGCACCGAGTTCGTCGGAGAGCTTTGCGGCCCGCTCGAGCAACCGTGAGTGCAAGTAGAAGACGTCGCCCGGGAACGCCTCACGACCCGGGGGACGACGCAACAGCAAGGACACCTGACGGTAGGCCTCGGCCTGCTTGGAAAGGTCGTCGTAGACGATCAGCGCATGCTCCCCGTTCTCCATCCAGTGCTGTCCCATGGCACAACCGCCGTACGGCGCTAAGAACTTGAAGGGAGCCGGATCGGAGGCCGGCGCAACCACGACGGTGGTGTAGTCCATCGCGCCGAGTTCCTCGAGCGTGGCGACCGACTGCGCAACCGTGGACGCTTTCTGCCCGATCGCCACGTAGATGCACTTCACCCCAAGACCCTTCTGATTGAGGATCGTGTCGAGGGCGATGGTGGTCTTGCCGGTCTTGCGGTCGCCGATAATCAGCTCACGCTGACCACGACCGATCGGGATCAACGAGTCGATCGCCTTGATCCCGGTCTGCATCGGCTCGTGCACCGGCTTGCGGCCGGTGATGCCGGGGGCCTGGATCTCCATGCGGCGAGGCTGCACGTTTGTCAATGCACCCTTGCCGTCGATCGGCTCGCCCAGCGGGTTCACAACTCGGCCGAGCAGGCCATCGCCAACCGGTACCGACAAGATGTCGCCAGTGGCGACCACCGCCTGACCCTCCTCGATCCCCTCGACGTCGCCGAGCACCACGGCGCCGATGGAGCCTTCGTCGAGGTTCAGCGCAAGGCCGATGAGCCCGTTCTCGAAGCGAAGCATCTCGTTGACTGCGGCGTCGGGAAGACCCGACACCCGGGCGATGCCGTCGCCGACCTCGAGCACCCTCCCGACCGTCGTCTGTTCGAGGCTGGGGTTGAAGCCATCGAGATTGCTCTGAATGGCGGCTGCAATGTCCGCAGTGTTGATCGTGAGATCCGACATGTTGTCTCTCTAGTGGTCGTACGTGAGTGAGTGAATTAGTTGAACGATTCGCGAAGCTGCGACATCCGGCGCCGCACGGATCCGTCGATCACATCGTCACCGATCTCGGTGATGAGACCGCCCATGACGCTCTCGTCGATGACGACACGGATCTCGACATCAGAACCGGTCCGGGTCTTGATGGCTTGGGCCAGGCGCTGCACCTGATCGTCGTCGAGGCCGACAGCGGAACGTACGCGAGCAAGCTGGCGATTCCGGCCTGCTGCGCTGCGGATCATGGCCTCGTCGACAATGGCGGGCAGATCAGCGCCCCGGCCGTTGGCCACCACCATCGAGACGAGGGCGGTGGTGGTCGGAGACGCTTTCGGGCCGAGAAGGTCTTCCACGACACCGATACGGCGCTCGATCGGCAGTTGCCGGTCGGCGAGGGTGTTCAGTAGTGACTCGCTGGCCCGCACGGCTTCTGCGACGCGAAACAGCTCGTCTTCGACGACATCGGAAGCACCCTCGGCCGCAGCAACGGCCAGCAGCGCGTCGGCGTATCCGCCGATCCGATCGTCAGCCACGAGCCACCTCTTCGATGTACGCATCGACAAGGGCTTGCTGAGCCGACGCATCGAGGTTGCTCTGGATCACTCGTTCGGCGGCGCCGACGGCAATCGAGGCGACCTCGCCACGGAGATCGTTGAGCGCCTGTGACCGTGCCGATTCGATGTCGGCCGTGGCCCGAGAGCGCATCTCGGCGATCTCCTCGTTGGCCCGGGCCTGGAGCTCGGACCTGAGCTGGTCGGCCTGTTGCCGGGCGTCCTCGATGATCTGGTTGGCCTCTGCCTTGGCGCCGGCGAGGGCCGCCTCGTGGTCGGCCTTGACCTGAGTGGCGTCGACCTTGGCCTTTTCGGCCGCGTCGAGATCGGAGGCGATCTTTGCCGCTCGATCGTCCATGGCACCCTTGACGGCGGGGAAACCCTTCCAAGCCATGAAGCCGAACAGCACGGCGAACGCTGCGCCACCCCAGATGATCTCGTCGACCTCGGGGATGATGGGACTTGGTGCCTCGAGGCACGACTCCATCTCTTTTTCCAGCTTCTTGAACAGCTCTTTGTCCTCCTCCACTGCGTGGAGGCTTCCGTAGGCTTCTTCTGCGTAGATCGCGGCTTCGATCGCGCAACCACCGATCGTCTCGCCCGCAGCCCCGGCAGGGGCAGCGAGGGTGACGAATGCGGCGATTGCGATGCCGAACGCCCCGGCCGTACGCCGGATGGTGTGAGTCATTGCTGTGTCCTTCCTCTGCTCAGGGGAGCAGAAGGATGAAGACCACGAAACCGATCAGGGCGAGCGCCTCGGTGAAGGCGATGCCGAGGAACATCGTGGTGCGGACCATGCCGGCCGACTCTGGCTGTCGGGCCATCGACGAGATGGCGTTGCCGACGACGGTGCCGATGCCGATACCGGGACCGATGGCTGCGAGGCCATAGCCCAGACCAGCGCCGATGGCCTTGAGGCCTTCGAGCATCTCGCCCGCTCCGGTTTGCGCAAGAACGTTGAGCACTTGGGTTTCTCCTGTTTTTGAATGAGATTTCGGGAATGGAATGAACGCCGACGCGCCGGTCAGTGTTCGGGGTGCATGGACCCGCCGATGTAGACGGCGGTGAGAATCGTGAAGATGAAGGCCTGCAGGAACGACACCAGGATCTCGAAGCCGGTCATGAGGATCAGCATGACGAACGGGAGGGCGGCGGCAGGGGCGAGTGAATCCCACAGCGCTGCCGACAACACGGCGAACGTCACCAGCAGCAGGTGGCCGGCGACCATGTTGGCCCAGAGCCGGATCGCCAGGGAGAAGGGTCGCACGACGAATGTCGAGACGAGTTCGATGGGCGTCACGATGATGTAGAGGAACACCGGGACACCGGGCGGGAACAGCGAATTCTTCAGGTAGCCGAACGGGCCCTGATGCTTCACGCCCTGGAAGTTGTAGATCACCCAGACGAGCAGGGCGAGGGTGATGGGCATCGCCATACGAGAGTTGGCCGGGAACTGCCACACCGGGATGACCTCGGTGATGTTCGAGAAGAGAATGAAGAAGAACATCGTGGTGAGGAACGGCATGAACTTCTTGCCGTCCGGACCGATGGTCTGCATCACCACCGATTCCTCGACGAAGTTGACGCCGGACTCGGCCACGTGCTGCACGCCGGCCGGCACGAGGCGCCCGCGACGGGCACCCGCCAAGGCGAAAATCGCCATGGTGGCCACCATGGCGAAGAGGTATGTGAGCCCCACCTTGTTCAGCGCAAAGGGCGTGCCTTCGAACGCAATCGACGGCCAGTCGAAGAGATGGTTGACGGGGGGGAACTCGAGAGCGAGGACGTTCATGCTGAGCGCTCCGCAGCGGAATCGGTGGTGGACAAGAGATCGTGGCCGGGCTTGAGACCGGGGAAGGCGAGCGACGCAGAAACGTGGCGCGTTTCCCAGGCAAGAAGCCCGAGGTGGGTGACCAGCAAGCTGATCGCGAACGGTGCGACTTCGAACCACCCGCTGTCGCGAATGGGTAGCACAGCGGCAGTGATGATACCAAGACGGGCGATGAACCCGAACATGACCGAGCCGAACAGGGCTCCGGGAGAGATTCGTGCTCCCCACGTGATGGTTGCGGCGCCGAGCAGGAAGTTGACCGCAACGATGACGAGGGCGTAGCCCGCCGACCACGCCCCGGCGCCACCCCAGAACACCGCTCCCATCGCAACCATGACGGGGGCGACGAGAACGGTTCGCGCAGCAAGGTCTCGGGCGATCGTCCGCTCGGGAGCGAGATCGGCTGTTCCGTCGGGAACGCTCACAGGCCTGTCGTTCATGCACCGACCTCGCCAGTGGATCCTGCGCTGCCATACGTGGCGCGCCGCGCCTCGAGCTCAGCGTCCATATCGGCGTTGTAGCGCGAGAACACCTTCCAGGTCTCGTAGCCGAGCACCAGCAAGGTGAGCACGAGGGTGAAAAGCGGGAACAGACCGATCTGCGAGTCGATGAACCACCCCAGCACACCGAAGAGGGTGGGCGTCACGATGAGTTCGAACGCTGACGAAAAGGCATCTCCTGCGCCCTCTCGCAATTCGCGCTGCTGCTCGTCGTCCACTGTCGCCTCTCCTCCACGGCCGACGGTGCTCCGACTCGCTCGTGAATCTGTGCACAAGCTACCGAACCAACCCTGCGGTGACAACTCTCCGCCGGCGAGGCATGACGGCACCGCAGGCACTCGTCAGTCCACCCAGGGAACGGAGATGTCAGCGAACGAGACCGGGACCGGCAGACGAACGGAGAGCCGGTCGAGGAACGGCAGCCGGTCCCGGGCCGGGAGCACGAAACGGACCTCGTCGGTCTGATGGACCAGCAGCAAATCAGCAGTGTCGGGCACCAGGCTGAGCTCGACCCCAACGGCGCACACGACCAGGATCTTGTGCTCACCCACAGTCGCACGAAGTGCAGCCGCCGCCGGCCGCAGGAGGCTCGTGCGGGGTGGAATCGGTTCGACCAGCACCGGCTCGGCGACACCTGCGATCGCAGGGTCGAGACGGATCATCTCCCGCAGCCAGCGTTCGCGACCGATCCGATTGATCGGGTGTGCGACCGCACCGACGCAGCGATGGGTTCGCACCAATTCGATCGTGTCGACCAGCGCCGGTTCGACGGGACGATCTCCGTGCAGCAGCACCCCGGCCTCGCGGTCGAAGCGGCCGACCCCGACCTCGAAGGTCGAGCCGGCCGGTCCGGTCACGACTCGACCAACCTCGAGACCTGCGACCTCGGCGCGGACGATGCCGTCCTCGACGACAACCTGCGCTCCGCTTCGCTCGATCATGGCAACCAGCGGCACGACGTCGTCGGGTACGGGGTGCGGATCCTCGACCGGTGCTGCAACGGCAGGGCGAATGTCAGATCCGACGAGTTGATGGACGACCAGTTCTGGAGCGAGCACTGCGGCACGCCGAGCATGGATGCCGGGGTGGTGTTCGACGATCAGATGCACCCTCTCCATCGGATTGCGATCGAGCCACACGAGCGCGCCGCCGAGTACCGAGAGGTCGTCCACCGACGACACGATCACTGCGGTTGTCGCGTCGGACCCACCGACACGAATGCTCACACCGAACGGCGCCGCATCGACAGTGGCTTCCTCGACGTCGAGGGCGAAGTGGTCTCGTGCGATTGCGAGCGCACGTGCCCGCTCGAGCCCCGCCCGACGGGTGGGATCGAGGCTCATGCGAGCCTCAGCTCTCGTCGCCCTCGCCCTCGGTGGGAGTGGCCTCGGCCTTCTTGCGCCGGCCGTAGCGCTTCTCGAAGCGCTCGACCCGACCAGCCGTGTCGACGATCTTCATCTGCCCGGTGAAGAAGGGGTGACTCTCACTCGAGATCTCCACCTTCGCCAGCGGATACTCGTTGCCGTCTTCCCACACGACGGTCTCACTGGTGGAGATGGTCGAGCGGGTCAGGAAGGAGGTGCCGGCGGACATGTCCTGGAACACGACTGGGCGATACTCGGGGTGGATGTCGGACTTCATAGCGATCTCCAAGGCTAGGAGCCGGACGCTGACTTGGCGACCTCGGCGAGAAATTCCTCGTTGGACTTCGTGGCAGTCAACCGCTCGAGCAACATGCCAAGACCGGCAGCGGGCCCCTTTTCATCGTTGAGTTCGCCGAGGACGCGCCGCAACATGGCAACCTGGCCGAGTTGTGGCTCGGTGAACAGCAGCTCGTCGTGACGAGTGGACGACCGCTCGACGTCGATCGCCGGGTAGATCCGACGCTCGGCAAGACTGCGGTTCAGGCGCAGCTCCATGTTGGCCGTGCCCATGAGCTCGTCGAAGATGACCTCGTCGGCCTGCGAGCCCGAGTCGACCACAGCCGTGGCGATGATGGTGAGTGAACCACCTTCCTCGACCTTGCGAGCTGCTCCGAGCAACTTTTTGGGGCCGAAAAGCGCAGCAGCATCCACTGCGCCAGGAAGGGTCTTGCCCGACGGTGCGGTTTCGAGGTTGGAAGCCCGGCAGAGTCGGGTCATGCCATCGAGCACGACACAGACGTCGTTGCCTTCCTCGACGAGACGCTTGGCCCGCTCGATCGTGAGATCGGCGATGGCGACGTGCTCGTCGGCCGGCTTGTCGAACGTCGATGCCACCACTTCGGTCGTCTCCGCCGACAGCCAACGCTTCATGTCGGTGACCTCTTCGGGTCGTTCGTCGATCATGGCGACGATGAGCGTGACCTCGGGATGGTTGGTCTCGATCGACCGAACGATCTGCTTCACGACGTTCGTCTTTCCGGCCCGGGGCGGTGACACGATCAGCCCCCGTTGGCCCTTCCCGATCGGCGCCACGAGATCGACGATGCGCGCAATGAGATTGTCGGACTCGTCGGTGATCTCCATCACGAGACGCTCGGAGGGATGCACCGGCGTGAGGTCGTCGAAGTTCGGTCGTTTGGTGGCCTCGCCGGGGTCCTCTCCGTTGACGGTCTCGACCGACAGCAGGGCGGGGTTCTTCTCGTTGCGGTTCGCGGGTCGAGACGGACCGGAGATCACATCGCCCTTGCGCAGGTCGTGCTGGCGGACGAGTTTCACCGGCACGTAGGCGTCGTCGCGGCTCGGCAGGTAATCGTTGACACGCAAAAAGCCGTAACCCTCGCTGCGCAGGTCGAGGTGTCCTTGCACCGGGATCGGTTCTCCGTCCCATTGTTCGTTGCCGTCGCTGCGGTTGTCGCGGTCGCGCCCCCGCCGACGACGCCGTCGGTTGCCGGGTTCGGGTCGATCGGCGTCGTCCCCGTCGATCGAGCCAGCTGGGCCAACGCTGTCACCGGAGCCGGCGCCGTCGTCGTTCTTTTGTCGCTTCGCCGACGCATCCCCGTCAGACTCGCCTGCCGCCTCCTCTGCGGTGGCCTCTGTGCGGTTGTCGCTGCCGTCGGGATCATTGTCCTCTCCGGCGACGCCGGCACCGTCACCACCGGCTGCGAGGTCGAGGATGAGATCGATGATCTCGCCCTTCCGAGCGCGTGAACCGGGCCGTTTGCCGAGCGCTTCCGCGATCTGGGTCAACTCGTCGCGATCTTTGCGCTGCAGCGTCGAACGACGCATCTCCGTGACTTCCACGGCACTCTCCTCACGTCAGAGGCTCGGCGATCCGGATGTCTCACCCGGTCCGCATGTGTGGGGGTCGACGACCGACCGGAGTTCCGGCCTCGCTCATCGAGTACGACGAGCCGGGCAATCGCCGCCGACGATCGTACCGGCGCTCAGCCCCGACGCACCGAATCCACGAAATCTTCCACTGTGGCGAGATCGTTCGGGAGCGATGTCACGACCTCGTCGCGATCGAACAGATCGGCGAGATGCACGGGGAGTTCGGGGTGGACACCGATCGCCTGTTCGACGGCAGCCGGAAACTTCGCCGGGTGGGCGGTCGACAGCGTGACCACCGTCTCGTCGAATCGACGACGCCGACGAGCGGCACCGACACCAACTGCGGTGTGCGGATCGATCACCAGGCCGGTGGAAGCGTGGACCTCGGCCATCACCTCGAGCGTCTCGGCATCGGTGAGCCGCTCGCCCCCGAATTCGGCGACCAGGCGTTCGTGCTGCGCGGGGGTCAGTCCGGCGCGGCCTCGTTCGCGGAATCTGCCGATGAGTTCGGCGGTGGCCGGCCCGTTCCCATCGAGCAGTTCGAAGAGCAGCCGCTCCAGATTCGACGAGATTTGGATGTCCATGCTCGGAGAGAGGGTCGGGACGACCTCTTCGGCCACCATGTCGGCCGTCTCGAGGAGGCGGGTCAAAATGTCATTGGTGTTGGACGCCACGATGAATCGCTCCACGCGCAGGCCCATACGACGGGCGACGTGGCCGGCAAAGACGTTCCCGAAGTTGCCGGTCGGGACACAGAACGTCGTCGGGACCTTCAGTCGATCGAGCTGGCGGACGGCCCAGACGTAGTAGACGACCTGCGCCATCACCCGCGCCCAGTTGATGGAGTTCACCGCCGACAAATGGCAGCGGGCACGGAACTCTTCATCGGCGAACATCGCCTTCACCAGATCCTGGCAGTCGTCGAAGGTGCCGTCGATCGCGACTGCGTGCACCGTGGGCGAACCCAGCGTCGTCATCTGCCGCCGCTGGACTTCGCTGGTCCGGCCCCGGGGAAAGAGGATGACCATGTCGACCCGGTCACTGTCACGAACCGCCTCCATCGCGGCAGAACCCGTGTCACCGGAGGTGGCACCGACGATCGTGACCCGTTCGTCTCGTCGGCGAAGCTCGTGGTCGAACAGGCGACCGACGAGTTGCAGGGCGATGTCCTTGAAGGCGAGCGTCGGTCCGTGGAACAGCTCCAGCAGATAGTGGCCGGACTCGAGCTCGACCAAGGGACAGACGTCGGCGTGCGAGAACGTGGCGTACGACTCATCGACCATCACCGAGAACTCGTCCTGGTCGATCACCGGTGCCACGAACGGCGCCATCACCGCCGAGGCAAGTTCGGCATAGGAGCCGGACAGGTCGCCGGGGAGGTCGGGCCACGACTCGGGCAGATAGAGACCACCGTCGGGCGCAAGACCACCGAGCAGCACATCGCTGAAGTCGATGGCTGGAGCCCGGCCGCGGGAACTGATGTAACGCACGGACTCGCCGTCAGGTGCCGACGACGCGGATGAGCGAGTTGATGCGGTTCACCGAGTCGAGGCTCCGAAGGGCGTGGAGGGTGGCGCGCACGTCGGCTTCACGACAGGTATGGGTGATGAAGATCAACTCGGCGTCATCGCCGAGACCCCGCTGCTCCATCGATCGGATCGAGACCGCGTGATCGCCGAACACGGCGGCCACCTGGGCGAGCACCCCTGGGCGGTCGGCGACCTCGATCGACAGGTAGTACTCGCAGATGAGGTCGTCGATGGGCCGGATACGCGCGTTCACCAACGCCCCGATCTTCGCCGAGGTACCTGCCGCCTTGTTCACAGCAGCATCGACGACATCGCCGAGCACGGCAGAGGCAGTCGGGTCACCTCCGGCGCCTCGCCCATAGAACATGAGATCACCGACGGCGTTGCCTTCGACGAACACTGCGTTGAAGCTGTCGTTCACGCTCGCCAGCGGATGGTCGGCCGGAATCATCGCAGGATGGACGCGGATGGCAACCTCCGGTGTGTCACCGCTGGTGTCTCCCTCGATCACGGCAACCGCTTTGATGACATGGTCGAGTCGCTTGGCCATCTCGATGTCGGTTGGCGTGATCGACGAAATCCCCTCGTGATAGACGTCGCCGGCGACGACGCGCGCACCGAACGCGATCGAGGCGATGATCGCGGCCTTGGCGCCGGCGTCGTACCCCTCGACATCGGCCGTCGGGTCCGCCTCGGCGTAACCGAGCTGCTGCGCATCGGCGAGTGCGTCGGCATAGGCAGCACCATGCTGGGTCATCTGGGTGAGGATGTAGTTGGTGGTGCCGTTGACAATGCCCATCACCCGGGCGACATCCTCCCCCACCAGCGACTCGCGCAGTGGGCGAATCAGGGGGATACCTCCAGCGACCGCAGCCTCGAACAACAGATCGACCCCGTTGGCCGCAGCGGTCGCATAGAGCTCGGCGCCATGGTTGGCGAGCAGTTCCTTGTTGCCGGTCACGACCGGCTTTCCTGCACCCAGGGCGGCGCTGATGAGCTCACGAGCTGGTTCGATACCGCCGATCAACTCGACGACGAGATCCACGTCGGGGTTCTCGACAATCGCTCGTGTGTCGGTCGTGAGCAGATCGGGGTTCGAAACATGGTCGCGGTGCTTGGCAACGGAACGCACGGCGATGGCGCCGATCCGCAGATCGATCCCCGTCCGGGCCGCGATGACGTCACGGCGCTTGTCGAGCAGGTCGACGAAGGCAGCGCCGACATTTCCGCATCCGAGCAGGCCGATCGTGAGTTGGTTCACGGCGAGGAGCGTAGCGTCGAAGCAACCGGCGGCCGATCAGCGTTCGCAACCCGACCACCGTTCGGAGCCCGCCATGTGGCCGTCCGCCCGCCCGTCGATCGAGCGGGGGGCCGTCCTGTCATGTGTCGAAGCGGGACAGATCGTCGAAGGTTTGGCGCCGAACGACGAGCCTGGCCTCACCGTCGCGAACGAACACGACCGGCGGACGCAGCACCATGTTGTAGTTCGAGCCCATGGAGTGGCCGTAGGCACCGGTGACCGGGGTCGCCAGCACATCGCCGACAGCAATGTCGGGCGGCACGAGTCCGTCTCGCACGAGGAGGTCCCCTGACTCGCAGTGCTTGCCGACGACCGTCACCGGCTTCGTCCGGTCGGCACCGACTGCGCGGGGAAGGAAGGTCTCGTATCCCGAGCCGTAGAGGACTGGGCGCGGATTGTCGCTCATGCCACCGTCGACCGCCACGTAGGTTCGAATACCGGGCAGGTCCTTGATCGTGCCGACCGTGTACACGGTGATCGCAGCGGCCGCCGCAATCGAGCGGCCCGGCTCCGCCGTGATGCGAGCGCTGACCCCGGCCTCGGCGCAGGCCTCACGGACGACCCTTCCCCACTCGGAAATCGTCGGCGCCCGTTCGTCCTCGACGTAGGGCACACCAAGTCCACCCCCAACCGACAGTTCCTCGAACTCGTGACTGCGGGCGATCTCACCGATGACCCCTGCGGCCCTGCCGAGGGAACCGACTGCGAACACCTGACTTCCGATGTGGGCATGAATCCCGACGAGGTCGACCGATACCGCCGAGCGAGCCCGGTCGATTGCCAGCTCCGCAGCACCGGACGACACGCCGAATCCGAACTTCGAATCGTCCTGGCCCGTCGAGATGTAGTCGTGGGTCTCGGCCTTGATCCCCGGCGTGAGCCGGAGCAGCACCTTCGGGGTGAGGCCGGTTTCGGCATGGATCTGATCGAGTCGGTCGAGTTCGTCGAAACTGTCGACAACGATGCGGTGCACCCCGGCCTCGATCCCCATCCGCAGCTCAGCAGAGGACTTGTTGTTGCCATGCAGAACGAGTCGGTCGGCTGGAACGCCTGCTGCGAGCGCCACATGGAGCTCACCGCCGGTGGCGACATCGAGATGCATGCCCTCCTCGTAGGCGAGCTTCGCCATCGCAGCGCACAGGAACGCCTTGGTGGCGTAGGCGACACCAGGGCCGAACGCCGCCACCGCTTCTCGGCAGCGATCGCGAAGATGCTGTTCGTCATAGAAAAAAGCGGGAGTGCCGAATTCGGTCGCAAGATCGAGGACGTTGCAACCACCGATGTGGAGAACGCCGTCCACGACCTCGGCCGAATCGGGCAGCAGGTGGGTGGGGAGCGGCCGCACGTCCTACATCGACTCCGGAGCTGACACGCCCAGCAGATCGAGCGCAATCTGCAGACCAACCTGTGAGGCTGCGACAAGCGCGAGACGCGCCTGCGTGAGCCCGGCCGACACCCCGTCACCCATCACGTAGCAATCGTGATAGAAGCCGTGCAACGCAGCAGCCTGCTCCCGTGCCCATGCCGCCACTCGGTGCGGGGCGTTGTCGATGCAGGCGATCCGGACGATGTCGGGAAGCTCCTCCAGACTCCGCAGCAGTGCGAGTTCCCGTTCATCGACCAGCAGCGCCACATCGACCGCTTCGAGGGGTGCTCGCTCGACACCGGCCTCCACCGCCCGGGCCAGAATCGAACAGATACGAGCATGGGCGTACTGCACGTAGAAGACCGGGTTCTCCATCCCCTTTTTCGCAACCTCGTCGAGATCGAAGGTCTGCCGGGAATCGACCGACTGCATCAGATAGGTGAAGCGGGCTGCGTCGGGCCCGACCTCGGCAATGATGTCGTCGAGATCGATCTGGTTGCCGGACCGACCCGACATCTTCATCGGCTCGCCGTCCTTCACGAAGTCGACCATCTGGGTGATGGCGATCTCCAGTTCGTCAGGATCGTGCCCGAGCAACTGCATCGCGGCCTTCATACGAGCGACGTAGCCGTGATGGTCAGCTCCCCAGACGTTGAACAGCAGGTCAGATCGGTCGAACTTGTCACGGTGATAGGCGATGTCCGGAGTGAGGTAGGTGAGATCGCCGTCGCTCTTGACGAGAACCCGATCTTTGTCATCGCCGAAGTCGGTCGAGCGCAACCACACAGCGCCGTCGGCTTCGAAGACCGCCTCGTGCGTCCGCAGGTCGTCCATCGCCGCATCAATTGCTCCGCTGGCCACCAGAGAACGCTCACTGAACCAGATCTCGTGATGGATCCCGAGCGTCTCCAACGTGGCTGCATGGCTCCGCTTGCCGCGTTCGAGACCCCACTCCAGCGGATCGGCGTCGACGGGCATCTCGGCAGCCCACTCGTGGATGTATGCGCCCTGGTAGCCATCCTCGGGGATCGGCCCCCCCACCTTCGCTGCAGCCAGCGAGTTGGCGTAGTTGGTCATCTGCACGCCACGGTCGTTGATGTAGGTCTCTCGTGTGACCCGAAAACCGCAGCGCTCCTTGAGTCGGGCGATCGAGTCGCCGTAGCACGCGCCCCGGCCATGCCCTGCATGCAACGGCTTGTTGGGGTTGGCGCTGACGAACTCCACGTTCAGGTGGGCACCGCTGCCGAGGTCGGACCGGGCGTAGCCGTCGACACCCTCCTCGAGCACCTCGACCAGGACGTTGTGGAGCCAGGAGTCGGCAAGCCGAAAGTTGACGAAGCCGGGTCCGGCGATCTCGACGCCGGTGACGTGAGCCGGCAACTCGGCGCTGAGTGCATCAACGAGCGCCTGTCCGAGTTCGCGAGGATTCTTCCCCGCCGACTTGGCGGTGGCAAGCGCCACGTTCGAGGACCAGTCGCCATGATCGAGATTCGCAGGGCGCTCGAGCGCGATCTCGTCCGGAAGCGGATCGACGCCGGCGCGACCAAGAGCGTTGCGCAACGCGTCGCGGAGGTGATCTCGTACATCCATGAAGGCTCGATGCTACCGCCGCGCCCTCGTTGTCCGAGTGAGGTTTGGCGGTAGGGTGACGCCGCCCTCGCCGGTGGGGGCATGCCCTCGTAGCTCAGCGGATAGAGCATCGGCCTCCGGAGCCGTGTGCGCAGGTTCGAGTCCTGCCGAGGGCGCTGACATGCGCGTTTCGCTCACCGGGTCTCGTCGGCCTGCTCCAGTTCGCCCCCATCGGATTGGTGGGTACGGGGGAAGGACCGCGGCGTGACAACCGTCCCACATCGACCAATCCACCTGGAATGGCGAGACGACACCCGAGCACGTTGGCAACCGCTCAAGCCGGAGTTCGCAGCGGCCGTCAACGCATTGTCGCTCGGAATGCCCTACGGCGAACCGTACGTGATGAAGGCCGTACGCGACGCGCTCCCCGCAATCGAGGACGACGTGCTCGAGCTCGAGGTCCGGGCCTACCTCGAGCAAGAGCGAGAGCACAGCAGGCAGCATCGGCGGTTCAACGAACTCCTCGTCGCCCAACACCCAGCGCTGCGCCACGTCGAACGGTGGTTGAAATGGAGCTACGGCGTTCTCAGCCGCCGCATGGGCCGGAGGTTCGCGATCTCCTACGCCGCTGGTTTCGAGGCAACTGCATTCGCAGCAGCCCGCTGGATGGACAGCAACCGTCACGAGCTGTTCCTCGGGGCCGATCCCGAGCCCGCCACCCTCGTGCTCTGGCACCTTGCCGAGGAGGTCGAACACAAGACGGTCGCCCACGACGTCTGGGCCGCAGTCGACGGCAACCGGCTTCGTTATGGCGCTGCCATGGCCGTCTGCTTCACCATGCTCGTCTGGTTCATCTTCTGCGGGGTGGTGGTGCAGTTGACCGCCTGGCGTCGGATACTCAACCCAGTGGCTTGGTTCCGCCTCTGGAAGTGGGGGCTTGGCTTCGCCTTCGAAGTCGTGCCGACGATGGCGGTGACGCTCCTGCGTTCGCACGACCCGCGAAACCAGGCCAATCCGTCGTGGATGCCGCTGTGGCTGTCGGCCTACGACACCGAGGCGAACACCATCCCGCCGTGGGACGCTCCGCTCGATGCCTACCTGTGCCCCGACCTCACGCCGGAGGCTCCAGCACCGAGTGGGCAGGACGAACGACTCGGAGCGTCGGGCGCGTAGGAATCGTCGCGCCTGATATCGCAACCGACGACATCGTCGATGACGCACGGCCGCGATGGGCGACGCGTCAGGACGAACGCAGGACCGGTTGGCGTTCGGGCCACTCCTCCGGCCACGATGCTGTTGACGATCCCGAGGCCCAGGAGACCGACGATGCCAATCAGATCCGTCAATGAGATGGTCGAGGAGGCCAAGCAACACCTCGACAACCTTGCGCCTGCCGAGGCCAAGCGCCGCGTCGACGAGGAGGGAGCGCTCGTGGTCGACATTCGCGATGTCCGCGAGGTGCAGCGAACGGGTGCGATGGCCGGTTCGAACCACGCACCCCGCGGCATGCTCGAGTTCTGGTTCGACCCGTCCTCCCTCTATGCCAAGGACGTCTTCCAGGAAGACCGCGAGTTCATCTTGTGCTGTGCGGCCGGTTGGCGATCCGCGCTTGCCGCCAAGACACTGCTCGACATGGGCGTGCCGCGGGTCAGCCATATCGAGACCGGCTTCACCGGATGGGAATCCGACGGACTCCCAGTTGTGCCCTACGACGAGTTCCGGGGCCGCTAGGTTCGCCCCATGGCCATCACCGAGTCTGCTCCCCCCGCTGCCAAAGAGCGCTGGACCTACCAGTGGAAGGAACTCCACGACGAGGTCATCACCAGCGGCCTCTGTACCGGTTGTGCCGGCTGCGTCATCAGTTGTCCCCACGATGTCATCGGCTACGAACATGAGCCCGGGGCCTACAAACCGTTCCACCTCGAAGAGGAACTCGGCGCATCGGACTGCATCCATGGCCAAAAGGGGTGCACATCGTGCACTCGGGCGTGCCCACGGTTCCGTATGTGGGAGCCCGAAGCCGACAGGCACCTCCACGGTCGCGAGCGTGAGCCCGGTGAACTGTCGGGCATCTACTCCGACATCCTCTTGGCTCGGGCCAGCGACGACTTCGTCTACGAGACGGGCCAGGACGGTGGCCTCGTGTCGGCGATGCTCATCTGGCTGCTGGAGAACGACATCATCGACGGAGCGCTCACCTCGGGAGTCGAGAACCTTCCCAACGGTGAACCAGGTTGGAAGGCATTCCCAATGGTTGCCACGAACCGCGAAGAGGTGCTCCGCGGTGCGGGCAGTCGCTACACCTACTCGGCGAACACGATGGCATTCGGTGAGGCCAAAGCAAAGGGCCTCGACCGTCTTGCACTCGTCGGTATGAGTTGCCAGACCTCGGTGGCGCCGGTGATGTGGCACCGAAAGATCGGAAAGGTGTCCAAGCCCTTCAAGCTCAATATCGGACTGCTCTGCTCCAAGTCGTTCGACGATGCGCTCTTCGACGAACTCTTCGAGGTCAAATACGGCCTGAAGAAGGAGAACATCGCCAAGATGAACATCAAAGGCGTGTTCCAGATCTGGACCAAGGACGGGGGGTACCACGAGATCAATCTCAAGGAGTGCCACGCCTGGACCCGCGAGGGCTGCACCCTCTGCCCCGACTTCGCAGCCGAACACGCCGACATCTCCACCGGTGGTATCGGCAACGAAACCGACTGGACACTCACGATCGTGCGTACCGAACTCGGCCGTGCGGTCATCGACGCCATGGTGAAGGACGGCGTCATTGACACCCGCCCCGGCGACGACGACCCCGGAGCCATCGCACTCATGCACCGGCTCGCCGAGAACAGCAGAAAGCGATGGCCAGAGTGGGCGGCGGGCGAAGCCAGGGTCGGCATTTCGTAGCCGACGACGGTTGGCTCGCTGCGGCGGGGAGTGCCCGGCGGCTTCGCTATGGTCTCCGGATGGACATCGAATTCTGGGTCGACCCTGCTTGACCGTGGTGCTGGGTGACGGCCCGTTGGGTCGTCGACGAAGTACAACCAGCACGCGACCTCGCCGTCACGTGGCAACCGATCAGCCTGTTGTTGAAAAACGAACCAGCCGAAGGCAGTCGCTACCACGCAGGCGTGTTGGCGACCTTCAAGATGTTGCGCGTCATGGAATCGGTGCGCACGACGGAGGGCAACGAGGGCGTGTTCGCGCTCTACTGGGAGCTCGGAACGCGCATCCATCACGACGGCGAGCGCGATCTCGACATCGGCGACGCACTCAGGTCTGCCGGTCTGCCCGAGTCACACGCCGCGGCATTCGACGACGAATCGTTCGACGCCGAGATCCGTCGTCGACACGATGCCGGTCTCGAACTCGTCGGTGACGATGTCGGCACACCCATCATCGCGCTGGACGGCGCCGACGGCACACGTCAGGGCATCTTCGGCCCGGTCATCACTCGCGTGCCGAGCACGGAGGACAGCCTTACGCTCTGGGATGCCATGGTTGCGATGATGGGCATCGACGGTTTCTGGGAACTCAAACGCACCCGCACCGAGCGGCCCGAGTTCGGCGACCGTCCTTCGTGAGCGACGCACCCACGGTCTGGGACGAACTCGATCGGTCGATCAAAGACCTTCTGCACCCCACGGTGATCGAGGATGCCGAGGATCGCTGTGTCCTGCGGTTCGACCCACAGCCCGAGTGGACGATCGGAGGCGGTGTGGTGCAGGGCGGCATCGTTGCGGCCATGCTCGACATGGCGATGGCCATGGCCGCGAATGGTCTCTCGACCGCCTCGATCACCGTCGAGATCCTGCGACCGGTGATCGGACCGATCACCTCGACCGGTGTCGTCGACAAGCGTGGTCGCCGTCTCCTTTTCGCCAGCGGTGAACTCCACGACGCCGCCGGCAGGCTCGTCGCTCGCGGCACACAGACAGCAGTCCCCTACGACTGATGCGCGGTTGGCTCGTCGAGGAGAAGGGATCGGCACGTTTCGTTTCGGATCTGCCCGAACCGGTCCTCGGCACCGGTGAGCTGATCGTCCAGGTCGAGGCAGCGGCCGCGAACTTCGCCGATCGACTCCTGATCGACGGCAAACATCAGATCCGACCCCGGCGGCCCTTCGTCGCCGGACTCGAGGTCGCCGGCACCGTCATCGAGTCCGACGCTGTCGACCACCCTGTCGGCTCGCTGGTCACCGGGCTCGTCGAACCTGGCTCGGGTTGTTGGGCCGAACGGTGCCGCTGCTCGCCCCGAGACATCATGGCGGTGCCCCCCGACCTCGACCCGGTCGATGTCGTCGCAATCAACCTCAATGCGCAGACCGTGTGGATCGGCCTACATCACCGTGCCCAGGTCGAGCCCGGAGAGATCGTCGTGGTTCACGCCGCCGCCGGCGGGATCGGCACGATGGCCGTGCAACTCGCCGTTGCCGCCGGTGCTCGGGTGTTCGCCACCTGCTCGGCAACGAAAATGGCTGTTCCTCGGCGCCTCGGTGCCGAGCTCGTGGTCGACAATCGGTCCGACGACTGGCACAGGATCCTCGCCGAAGCCGCT
This sequence comes from Actinomycetota bacterium, assembly GCA_029979265.1. Lineage (GTDB taxonomy): Bacteria > Actinomycetota > Acidimicrobiia > Acidimicrobiales > Aldehydirespiratoraceae > UBA11606. The sequence goes on from JAPOHW010000009.1 coordinate 45,000, forward strand.
CCAGACGGCGTCGACATCGTGATCGATCCGGTCGGTGGCGACCTGTTCGAACGGTCACTCAAGCTTCTGCGATTCGAGGGCCGTCTCGTCTCGGTGGGGTTCACGTCGGGTGTGCTGCCCTCGATGGCCGCGAACTATGCCTTGGTCAAGAACCTCTCGCTCATGGGGGTGTTCTGGGAGCCGTACGCCAATCACCGTCGCGATGTCGTCGAGCGGGCCGCGAGAGAGATCTTCCAGCTCTGCCGTGCCGAGGCACTCGATCCGTGCGTGACGGTCATCGACCATTTGGAGAACGCACTGCACCGGGTCGACGATGTCGCCGCCGGGCGCACAACCGGCAAGACCGTGCTCGTCTGGGGGGACCAGCGTCGGGGCTGACCGTCGGCCCGCCTGCCGAGACGAGCGACCGACCAGTTGGTGCTGCTAGAGCACGTCGTCGAGAACCTCACAGGCGCGCGCCATGTCTTCGGCCGTGTTGTAGTGGACGGCCGAGAGACGGACCACGCCGTCGTCGAGATCGAGCCCCAGGGCCCCGAGCAGTCGATGGGCGTAGAAGTTGCCGTGCCCACAGGAGATGCGTGCCGCGATCAGCGCGTCGTACACCGATGCCGACGAGCGCTTCGGGGAGTGAAACGAGATGGTCGGGGCACGGACGGCGTGGTCGGCTCTCGGGTCACCGACGATCGTCACATCGTCCGTTGCCGCCAGCAGATCGAGCACCGGGGCCATCAGCGTCTCCTCGTGCGCTCCGAAGAGCTCGAAGAGCGCCTTCGCCCGGTCCAGCCGCGCCGGCGCATCGATCCCGTGGGCGGCGGCGACGACGTCGTAGTAGTCCGCCACGCCAGCGGCTGCTCCGATCATGGCGTGATCCGGCCCGGCCGGGGTCAGATAGCCCTCTGGGTTACCTTCCTTGAAATAGTGACCCTGGTTGGCCATCCGCTCCAGCAACGACGCTCGGGTGTACATCAACCCGACGTGCGGTCCGTACGTCTTGTACATCGAGTACAGATAGATGTCGCAGTCGAGTTCTGTGACATCGACTACGCCGTGGGGGGCATACGACACACCGTCGACCACGATGTGACCACCGACTGCGTGAACACGATCAGCGATCGCTCGAACTGGGTTGATCGTGGCCGCGATGTTCGATGCATGGCACACAGCGACGAGCCGAGTGCGGTCGGTGATCAACTCGTCGAGCGCCGAAACGTCGAGCAGCCCTGTGGCCGGATCGACCTGCCACTCCTTCACCGTGATGCCACTGTCGGCAAGCCGACGCCACGCGCCCTGATTGGCCTCATGGTCCTGATTGGTGACGATGATTTCGTCACCGTCGTTCCAGAGCGGCCGCATCGCCTTGGCGAGCACGTAGGTGTTCTGGCTGGTCGAGGGACCGAAGTGGAGTTCGTGCCCGCCACAGCCGAACAGTTCGGCCATGACGCTTCGCGCCCGTTCCATCGCCTCGGTGGCGACGACGGATGGGCCGAACCCCCAGTTGGGCTGGCATTTGGCGTGGGCGAACAGATCTGCCACAAGATCGACCACTTGCACCGGGCAGTAACTGCCCCCGGCATTCTCGAGGTGCGCCCACGAGGCCGTGTCAGGGTTCGCAAAGGACGGAAACTGCGCGCGAACGACGTCGAGATCGAGGATCGTCATGTCGGGCACGCTAGTCCCCGGTCAGGATCAGGGAGCAGCCCGAGAGACACAGAGGTTGAGCACGGCCTCGACCTCGGCAGGAATGTCTTCGGGATCGCTTCGCAGACCCGCCTCGAAGTCCTTGAACGCCTGAAAGTCCTGGCCTTCGACTGCATCAGCCACATCGGCGATGCGAGTTCCCTCGACGAACACGCCGCCGAAGATCTCGACGATCTCCACGAACGCACACTCGCAGTAGGCCGCCGCCTGGACTTCGTCGAACTCCAGGTCGCCACCCTCGGCGTTCGCTTCGGAACAGGCGCGAATGAAGTTGGTCCGAAGGTTGCCATCGGCATCGGCCTCGGCCCATGTCTCGGGGTCGTTGCTCGAACCACAACTTGCAGCAAGGACCACGACTGCGAACACGGCCACGACGCTGGAGAGGAAACGTTTCTTGGAACCCATGACGGCTGCGAGGTTAGCGCCGGTTCGGTGCGGGCCAACGCCTCCCCGACGCAGACGTCGCATCGGGCAGCACCGCTCGGTCGTCGCCCGACCCGGGCAGCGTGGGGAGGCCAGGGCAGGACCCACGACGGGATCTGGCCCTCCGTCCTCCGGGCGCGTAAGGGCGCTCACCCGCTTCCCAACGCGCGGGCGCGGGCAAACACTTCGTCGAGCATGGGCTCGGTCAGCCGACCGGTGAAGGTGTTTTGCTGGCTCACATGAAAGCTGCACAGCAGGGTCTTCCCGTCGGCGAGCGGGACTTCCACGCCATGACCGAACCGGGGCCGGGGTGTGACGCCGAGTTCCTGGCAGGCCACCTGGTAGCCGAAGCCACCGAGTACCACGATCACCTTGAGCTTCTCGAGAGTCTCGAGTTCCCGTCGGAAAAACGGACGGCAGGTATCACGTTCGACGGTGCTCGGCTTGTTCTCGGGCGGCGCGCACTTGACCGGCGATGTGATCCACGCCCCTGTCAGGGTCAGGCCGTCGTCGGTATCGATCGACTCGGGCTGGTTGGCGTAGCCGGCCCGGAAGAGGGCCCGGTACAACCAATCCCCGCTGCGGTCACCGGTGAACATCCGGCCGGTTCGATTGGCGCCATGCGCAGCTGGCGCAAGGCCGACGACGAGGAGATGGGCATCAGGGTCACCGAAGCCCGGCACACCTCTGGCCCAGTAGTTCTCGTCGGCGTAGGCCGCACGTTTGTCTCGTCCGATCCGCTCGCGCCACTCGACGAGACGCGGGCAGGCCCGACAGTCGCCGACTTCGACCGCCAGCGCAGCGAGTCTTCGTTTCCGATCTCGGGAATCCACCTGCCGCAGGCTACGTTGAGCGAGCGATGCCACGCCGTTCGACTCCTCCGAAACCCACCCTCGTCCTCTTTGTCCGCCACGGACAGACCCCCACCACCGGGGCGTCGCTCCCCGGACGGGCGCCGAATCTTCACCTCGCCGAGCAGGGTGTCGCCCAAGCCGAAGCTGCTGCCCAGCGGATCGCTGGACTGAACCATGTCGCAGCCGTCTACGCGTCGCCGATGGAACGTACTCGTGAGACCGCTGCACCGATCGCCAGGGCTCGGAAGCTCCGAGTTCGGCAGGCAAAGGGCCTCATCGAGTGCGACTTCGGCGACTGGACGGGCAAGAAGCTCGCCGACCTCCGCAAGCTCGATGCATGGAGGACCGTGCAGCGGTACCCGAGTGGCTTCCGCTTCCCCGGTGGCGAGTCGTTCGCCGAGATGCAGGCGCGGGCGGTCGATGCCACACACGAGCTCGTCGCAGCCCACCCGGGCGAGACGATCGTGGCCGTGTCTCACGCCGACATCATCAAGGCTGTCGTTGCTGCCGCCACCGGCACGCATCTCGATCTCTTCCAGCGAATCGTGGTGTCGCCGTGCTCGATCACTGCGATCCTCTACGCGGCGGAGGGTCCGGTCGTTCTCACCGTGAACTCGACCGGTGACGACCTCACGGCGCTGGCCCCATCATGACCGAGTCGTACTCCTTCGACGACGTCGAGTTCTTCACCGTCGGCACACTCGGGCCCCGCGGCGAGCGCACGTTCTACCTCCAAGGCCGTGGCGACGGGCAACTGGTGTCGTTCAAGCTCGAGAAACAGCAGGTGATGGCACTTGCCGACTACCTCGACCAGGTCCTCGACGATCTGCCCGAGACCTCGCTGGGTCCCCCACCACCCGACCTGAGCCTTCGTGAACCGGTCGTCTCGGCGTGGACCATCGGTGCCCTCGGTGTGGCGTACGCAGACGACGAGGATCGCCTGATCGTGTTGGCCGAAGAGTTCGTGAACGACGAGGACGATGTGAACGAACCGAATCACGCCCGCTTCGTCCTTCGCCGCGAACAGGTCATCGGCCTGATCCATCGCGCCAGAGATGTCGTCTCTGCCGGCCGAGCGCCGTGCAGTTATTGCGGTAGCCCCCTCCAGCCCCGCAACGGTGGCTGGTGTGCCTGCAGCAATTAGGGACCGATGAGCAACGCCTCTCGGAGTGACGGCGGCGAGCAATCACCATTCCGCGACCGAGCGCCGATCCCGACCGACGCCGCACTTGACCTGCTGCAACACGGTGACATCGAACTCGTCGGCCGGATGCCCTATTCGTCGAACCACACCTTCCTCGTCGAGATCGACGGCGGTGGGCTCCAGGCGCAAGGGATCTACAAGCCGCTCGCTGGTGAGCAGCCCCTGTGGGACTTTCCCGACGGGCTGTATCAACGGGAGGTGGCCGCGTTCGTCACGAGCGAAGCACTCGGCTGGGACGTCGTTCCCCCGACGGTGATTCGCAACGACCTCGCCCATGGCATCGGATCGCTTCAACTCTTCATGCCATGCATCTTCGAAGAGCACTATTTCTCGCTTCGAGAAGACACCGACGAGCACGACGATGCGTTCCGACGGATCGCTGCGCTCGACATCGTGATCAACAACACCGATCGAAAAGCGGGGCACTGCATCCTCGGAACAGAGGGAAAGATCTGGGCCATCGATCACGGCGTGGCGTTTCATCACGAATTCAAGCTCCGAACCGTGATCTGGGATTTCGCCGGGGAGACGATCGACGACGACCTGTGTGACGACCTGTGGCGCTTCCTCGACGACCTTCCCGCCGAGTTCGGCGAACTGCTCAGTCCGTTCGAACGGGACGCCCTCGAGACACGGACGACGGCATTGGGCACCGCTCGCCGATTTCCCCACGACGACACCGGCGGGCGTCGATATCCCTGGCCCCTGGTCTGAGGATCACCACCCCACCTCCAACGCGAGGGCACGGGAGGCAGCAAAAAGCCGTGTTTTTCTGCCCAACTCGCACTGTGGTGTTTCTGCCCAACTCGCACTGTGGTGAAAAAAGGGCTGCCGAAGCCAGCACCGAAAAAAAATCTGTGCTATGTTGGCGTTATCACATCGCTTCTCCGGTCGACCGGAGTAGCGATGTTTGGTTTTACGGCCGATGTTCGGCGTTGCGGCTCTGCTTCCGTCCTCAGCACTCGCAGCTCACAGGCGATCGATGTCGGCAGCCAGCCCGACCATCGGCACTCCCCAAAACGACAGAATCCCCGGCCGAACGAGGCCGGGGATTCAGACGTCGTTACGACTGTTGCTCAGCGACTCTGCAATGCCTCGATCAACTTCGGCATCACCTTGTGCACATCACCCACGATGCCGAGGTCGGCAACGGCGAAGATCGGCGCCTCCGGATCCTTGTTGATCGCAATGATGTTTTTCGACCCCTTCATGCCGACCAAGTGTTGCGTCGCTCCGGAAATGCCGGCGGCGATGTACACCGTGGGCTTCACAACCTTGCCGGTCTGGCCGACCTGATAGCTGTAGGGAACCCACCCAGCGTCGACAATGGCTCGACTGGCACCCGGAGCACCGCCAACTACCTTGGCGAGATCGTCGACCATCACATACGCCTCAGGCGCCCCGAGGCCACGGCCACCCGAGACGACGATGGCGGCCTCGTCGAGCTTAGGACCATCGGACTCCTCGGCGTGACTGTTCACGACCTTGGCCGCACCGACGGCACCCAGGTCGGGGACCTCGAGGTCCTCGGTGTCGGCCTCCGCCCCGCCGACACCTGCTGCCTCGAACGACTTCGGCCGCACGAGAAAGATGCCTGGTTTCCCGGAGGTGTTCTTGGTCTTGACATCGACAGTACCGCCGAACACCGGCTCGGAGCCGATCAAGGTGTCGTCGACCTCCAGTGCGACCACGTTGGTGATCACCGACGTGTCGAGCTTCACCGACAGGCGTCCGGCAACGTCTCGACCGTCCTGGGTCGTACCGAGCAGGAACGCATCAGGAGCCTCGACATCGCCGGATGCGATGGCGGCGGCCACGGCGGACGCAACAGCAACACCCTGGAGTCCGCCCTCGAGATCACCGGTGCTGTAGACCGTCTCAGCCCCATGCTCACCAAGCTGCTCGGCGTAGTCGTCACCGTCACCGGCCATGAAGACCTCGACCGTGTCGGCCAGGCTTCGGGCAGCGGCCAACATCTCGAGCGTGATCGACGCAACGTCGTCGCCGGCGACTTCGCCGAAGACCCAGATCTTGTCGAGTCCCATCAGAGCACCTTCAAATCGTCCAGGAAGGCAACGATGCGTTCGTGCGCATCACCTTCGTCTTCGATGACTTCGCCCGCCTCACGAGCAGGAGCGGCTTCGATCGACACGATCTCCTGCCCACCACCGGCCCAACCGACCTGGCTGGGGTCGATACCGAGCGCACCAAGGTCGAGTTGGTCGACCGGCTTGCTCTTCGCAGCCATGATGCCCTTGAAGGACGGATACCGAGGCTCGACCACGCCGGCGGTCACGGACACGAGAGCGGGGAGCGGGCATTCGACCTCGTCATAGCCTGCTTCGGTCTGGCGTTGCACCTTGGCCGCACCCCCGTCGACGGCGACCGACTTTGCGAACGTCACCGACGGCAGGCCGAGGAGTTCGGCGATCTGAGCGGGCACGGTGCCCGTGTACCCGTCGGAGGACTCCGTGGCGGCGAGGACCAGATCCGGCTCTTGTCGAGCGATCGCAGCGGCAAGCACCTTCGCCGTCCCGAGCGCATCAGAACCCTGAAGCGCGTCATCACTCACGATGGTGGCGCTGGCCGCACCCATCGCAAGCGCCGTGCGCAGCCCGCTGACTTCGTTGTTCGGTGCCATCGACACCAGGTGGACTTCGCCGTCACCGGCAGCGTCGACGAGCTGCAGCGCCATTTCGACCCCGTAGGAGTCGGACTCGTCGAGAATGAGCTTCGAGTCCCGCTTGAGCGTCTTGGTCTCGGGGTCGAGCGCACCAGGATCGGCCGGGTCCGGGATCTGCTTCACACAGACAACAACTTTCATAGCCGAGCATTCTGCCAGTCGGGAGCGAGAATGCCTCGTCGGGCGAACCAGATAGTTTGAGCGATCTTGCGGATCTTGTTCATCGTCAACGCCGTCGCTTCATCGGTCACCCGTCGCCGACGCGTCATGATCCACAAGGCGCTGTCGACCGATCACGACGTCACCATCACCGAGACGAGTCGGCGCGGTCATGCCACCCGTCTCGCCCAGTCCGCCGCTCGTGACAACTACGATCTCGTAGTCGTGCTCGGCGGCGACGGCACCTTCAACGAAGCAGCCAACGGCCTTGCCGGCACCGAGACCGCGCTCGGCGTGCTGCCGGGCGGCTCGACGAATGTGTTCGCCCGTATTCTCGGGCTCCCCGACGACTCGGTCGAGGCCGCCGGCGTCTTGCTCGACGCACTCGCCGCCAACCACATCGAGCGTGTGGGTTTGGGCGCGGTCGAGGGCCGCTATTTCCTCTTCCACTGCGGGATCGGTTTCGATGCAGCGGTCGTCGAGCAGGTTGAGCGGCGAGGGCCGTGGAAGCGCTGGGCCGGCCATCCACTCTTCGTGTACGCCGCCATCGACACATGGCTCCGGCGCATCGATCGGATCAATCCACCGCTTCGAGTCATCGGGCCCGACGGCACGGAGATCACAACCGGATTCTTCTCGGTGGTCATGAACGCAAATCCCTACACCTACCTCGGCAACCGGTCCCTCGAACTCGTCCCCGGCCTCGGTCTGCGCGATCCGCTCGCCGCCGTCACCCTCGAGAAGCTCGATCTCCGCACGCTCGGATCGGTCGCCGGCAATGCCCTCGCCCATCGAACCCTCGACGGGTCTCCCCACCTCGACGTTCGAACCGGTCTCCGGTCACTGGTGATCGAAGCCGACCCGCCCATTCCCTACCAGGTCGATGGCGATCACCTCGGCGCATCGAGACGCCTCCGATTCACCTGGACGCCGAACCACCTGTCGTTGCTGATGCCGCTCGGGGCCGGGATCTGAGTCCCCCCTGCCGTTCACGCCGTCGGTGGGTTCCGATGATCGAAGATCTGGCGAGCGACGTCGGGGACGTCGGTGCAGATGCCGTCCACCCCATGACCGACGAGTGCTTCCATGCGTTCGGGGTCGTTCACGGTCCAGACGTTGACCCGTAGCCCCTCGTCCTGGGCCCGTTCGACCAGCGTTGCCGTGACGAGCGGATCGTACGGGTGGATCGCCGCCATCTCGTGGGCACAGGCGCGCGCAATCGCCGACGCCGGCTCCCCGATGGCGTAGAGGTACGCAAGCGGAATCGTCGGGTCGACGGCACGCAACCGGTCGAGCGTGTCCATGTTGAACGAGGAGACAAGTGCCCGCTCGGGCCCGAGATAGGCGTGGACGAGGCCGGCGACAGCATCGGACACGAGGTGGTCGGCGTCGTAGTCGGGATCGGACGGGAGATTCTTGATCTCGATATTCACGCCCATGCCGTGACACTCCTCAAGTGCTTCGGCCAGGCTGGGCACAAACGCTGGCAGTTCACCGGAATTGAGTTGGCTCACCATGCGACCGTCGCCGAGGTGGGCGTCGTGATGGACCACGACCACACCGTCGGCAGTGCGACGAACATCGAGTTCGACCCAGTCGGCTCCCAGCTCTCGAGCCATGCGAAACGCAGGGAGCGTGTTCTCCTGCGCGACTTCTCGTGCACCTCGATGCGCGATGACCATGGGGGTCGCTGCCATACCAAGATTCAAGCAGGCCGACATCGCCATCGGGACTACCCCCCGTCCAAAAGAGGGGAACGAGAACCTGTTTCAATCGACTCTTGCCAAATCTAGAACCGGTTTCTATTGTGTTGCCGGGTCGGGACGGGGCTCCCGAATCACTCACAATCCAGGGGGACTTTCCGTGGCGCTCACCGCCGACGCTTTCCAGTCGACCATCGATTGGCGCAAAGATGCACGTTGCCGCGACACGGACCCCGGGCTGTTTTTCCCGGTGGGGACCACCGGCATGGCAATCGAGCAGATCGACATCGCCAAGGCCGTGTGCATCGAGTGCAATGCTCAGGAGGCGTGCCTCGAATTCGCGCTTTCCACGAACCAGGACACCGGTGTGTGGGGAGGCACCTCCGAGGAGGAGCGTCGCGTGATCCGCCGTCGTCGTCGCCAGGAGCGGTCGATGACGAACGCCGCCGGCTGAGCGGACGGTCACGCCGTCGACGATCCGCCTCGCCGCGGTACCCGAACTTCGACCACGACGCCCCGCGGGGCCACGTCGGAGCCGTGGCGCATCGTGATCGTGCCGCCCAAGTCCGAGACGACGAACGTCCGCACGATGGTGAGCCCAAGGCCTGCGTCCCGATCGAGTGAGAATCCATCGGCAATGCCCGCCCCACCATTGCGCACCCGAACCACGACCGACCGACGGTCCGCCTCGAGCTCGATGCTGATGGCGGTTTCTTCGGCACCGGAGTGATCGATGGCGTTCTGGACAAGTTCGGCAACAGCGACGGCGAGGGGCATTGCGACCTCGCCGGGCAGTTCACCGACCTCGCCGGCGACCTCGACTCGCAATGGCCGGTCCGGTGAACTCAAACCTTCGGTGACGAGCCGAACAACTCGACGGACGACGGTGTCGAAGTCGACCTCATCGGTCGCATCGGTTGCGAGTGTCTCGTGCACGACCGCAATCGCACCGATTCGGCGGGCACTGTGAGCGACGGCCAGCCGAGCCTCATCCGACGTGAGCCGCCGGGCCTGCAGGTGGAGCAGTGACTGAATCGTCTGCAAGTTGTTCTTGACCCGGTGATGGATCTCTCGAATCGTCGTGTCCTTCGACATCAACAGACGATCACGACTTCGGAGCTCGCTGACATCCCGCAAGACAGCAAGCACACCGGTGGCTCGCCCGCTCTCGACCAGGGGGTGGCACCGAATGACCACACTGAGATCGTCGCTGTGTTCGATCTCGTCGATGGTGCTGTGCCTGGTCGCCAGGGCACGGCGAACGACCGTATCGTCGACGCCGACCTCGTCGAGCGTGCGTCCGGTGGGATCGGCCCACACCCCGAGTCGGTGGAGCGCCGAAACTGCGTTCGGCGATGCAAACGCCACGCGACGCTCCCGGTCGAGCACCAGCACACCGTCGCCAACCCGGGGCTCACGAAACTCGCCGGCCCGTTCCTGTTGCTCCAGCGGGAACGTGCCTTCCTCCACCATCGTGGCGAAGCGACGCCACAGCGTCCGGTACTCGCGCTCGAGACCGGATCGGTTCCCGGCCAACCCTGCTTCGGCCTCACGGGTGAGGACTGCGATCGTTTCGCCGTCGTGACGAACCGGCACATGGTCGACGAGGATCTGGCGGGTACCGATCGGCGCGGCGATCCCTTCCTCGACGGTTGGATCCGTGAATCCTCCGGGACCGACAACGGTGATCGGGACCTCGGTCCGAACCCCGTCGGTGAACGTTCGCGCCAGCATCCGACGAGCATCCGACGGGACGAAGGTACCGACAGGATCGCCTCCGTGAACCGTGCCCGCAGTGGTCGACCGGACATGCCCCAACACGATGAACCGTGATGCCTCGGCGTCGGTAGGCGCGTAGAGCAGCAGGTCGGCAAACGAGAGATCTGCCGGAAGCGACCACGAGCCGAGCAGGCGTTGCAGATGCGCAACCGCCTTCGGCGAGAGTGTCGTGTGCGCCGCCGCCAGTTCGGCGAGGCTCGCCATCAGCCGAGCAGATCAGCCGCTCAGCCGAAGCCGATCGGGTTGTTGCCCTCGGGCCCGAGTTCGACGTAGGAGATGCGCGCTGCTGCGACGGCAACCTCGAGTCCCTTGTCGTCGGTGAGCCACAGCACCGAGGCATCGCCCGCCAGTGCAGCCTCGATCGATGCCTTGAGCCCGGCGCGATCGGTGTCGTCGTCGAGTTTGAGCTGAACTTCACGGGGCGTGTCGGTGACTCCGATGCGGATATCCACGGTTGCTGTCTCCAGGGGTCGGGTGTGATCAGTTGATCTTGAGTTCGGGATGTGTGCGTTTGCTCGGTGCATGCGCGAGGACCCACTCTGCCATCCCGACAAAGGCCTGCGATGCCTCGTTGGTCGGGTCGACCGCCATGATCGGTCGACCCTGATCAGAACCTTCCCGCATCGGGATGGTCATCGGGACCTGGCCGATGAGATCGACCTCGAGACGGTCGGCGAGATCCTTGCCGCCACCGGCACCGAACAACGGGTACTGCTTGCCATCGTCGCCGGTGAACCAGGACATGTTTTCGATGACGCCCTTCACCTCGATGTTGACCTGCTGGAACATGAATGCCGAGCGCTGTGCAACCTTTTGCGCAGCGGGGTTGGGCGTCGTGACGATATAGGCCTCGCTGCGCGGCAGGAACTGCGCAAGCGACAGCGAGATGTCGCCGGTGCCGGGTGGGAGGTCGACGAGCAGAACATCCGGCTCGTCCCAGTACACATCGGTGAGGAACTGCTCGAGTGCCTTGTGAAGCATGGGGCCCCGCCAGATCACCGGCTGATCTTCCTGGGCGAAGAACCCCATCGAGATGCAGCGAACCCCGTGTGTCTCGGGCGGCACGATCATGTCGTCGATCACGGTGGGCGGATGCTCGACCCCCAGCATCCGAGGAATCGAAAAACCCCACACGTCGGCGTCGACCACTGCGACCGACTTGCCTTGCTGTGCGAGTGCGATCCCGAGGTTGGCAGTGACCGACGACTTGCCGACACCACCCTTGCCCGATGCGATGAGCAGTGTGCGAGTGCGATTTCCCGCCTCGGCGAACGGGATCGCACGCCCTTCTGCGTGGCCGTGCGCGGTCTGTGAGCCTGCCGTGCTGGCTGGATCGCCATGGACGAGTTGGCGGACCTGCGCCCGCTGCTCGTCGGTCATCACCCCGAAATCGATGGTTACCAGGTTGACGCCGTCGAGCGCCTGCACGGCCTCGGAGACCTCGGTCTGAATCTGATTCCGCAACGGACAACCGGCGATGGTGAGGTCGATACCGACCTCCACATGTCCGCCGTCGATCACCGTGGATCGCACCATGCCGAGATCGACGATGCTGCGGTGGAGTTCGGGGTCCTGAACCGGGCGCAGTGCGTTGATGACGACGGCTTCTGTGACAGACATGGGCAGTGGATCGCCTTCCGGTATTTCTCCTACGGCCATAGGTAGAATACCGGGGTGGATCGAGCGTCACCCATACGGGAGCTGAGTCCGACGGAGTTCGCGTCGACGGTCACTGCCATCACTGCGGCCTTCGGTGACCCGACTCGACGCGACATCTTCCTGTTCGCCCACGAACACGAGGCCGGCGTCACGGCAGCAGATTGCGCAGCACGATTCGATCTGCATGCCAACGTTGCCCGTCACCACCTCGACAAGCTGGCGTCCGGTGGCTACCTCGAAGTCGCAGTTGCGAAATCCGCCGGTGGTGTCGGTCGACCGTCGAAGCGATACCGGGCCACCGAGGACGCCGTGCACCTGGCGGTCGACGTTCGTCAAGACGACATTCTGGTGGCCCTCCTCGGCCGAGCATTGGCGCTCTTGCCCGCCGAGGTTGCCGAACAGATGGCCGAAGAGGTGGGCCAGGAGTACGGGAAAGCGATGGCCGAATCGCTGGAGCCGGCCGCCACCCATCGGTCATTCCAAGGTGCGCTCCATGCCGTCGCCGATGCCCTGTCCGCCCACGGGTTCGCCGCCCGGGCCGAACAGGTCGACGGTGACGAGCTTCAGATCGTCGCCGAGCACTGCCCGTTCGGCGATGCTGTCGTCGAGCACCCGGTGATCTGCGCAGTGGATCGCGGCATCGTCAAAGGCATGCTCAACCAGCTGGTCGGACCGAGCGGTGCCGATACGGCGTCGTCGGTGGCCCAGGGCGACGACATCTGTGTCACACACGTGACGCTCTAGGGAGGCTGCACCAGCAGCGTCCGACGCGGCTGCAGCTACGGTCTTGCCGGTGACCATCCATCTGGTGCGCCACGGGAGCGCAGGACACCGCACTGCCGTGGACGATGGCGACGATCTCCTCCGTCCACTCGACGAGCGAGGGCGTGCACAGGCCGAGGCGTTGGTGGAGTTCTTCACCGAGGTGGACCTGCGAGCGATCTGGTCGTCGACAGCCACCCGTTGTCTCCAGACCGTCGCCCCGCTGGCCGCAGCTCGACATCTGGTCGTCGACGAGCGTGGCGAACTCACCGAGGGTGCCCGCTCGATGCTGCTCCTCGACATGCTTCGCCAGGAGATCCTGCGCGACGGCGACATCGTCATGTGCAGCCACGGTGACCTCATCCCGGACGTCGTGAACCGTCTCCTGCGGGAGGGGATGCGGGTCATCGGCGGTCGCGGCTGCGCCAAGGGTTCGGTCTGGAGCCTCGAAGCACGCGGTCGCGACATCGTGAGAGGCATCTACTCGGCGGCCCCGTAGCCGCTGCGTTCGACCGCCGACGCGACGTCGGTCGAGCGCTGCCGGCTACGGATCGGGAATGACCCGAATCGACGAGTAGCACATCTCGTCGACCGTACCCTCGTTCCACGTCACGTATCGGGGCTCGTCCAGATGGACGAGCGAGCGGTCCCACCAGCACTCAAATCGCACGATGTCCCCTCGCTCGATCCGAATGTCGTCGACGGGCAGATAGTTGAGCTGCCACTCGAAGCTCCACACGGGGATGTCCAGGAGAACGATCTCCTCGGGTGTGTCGGGGTGAAGCGTCATGCGATACGCCTTGCCGAACTCGTGCATGTGACCGAGGACCGAGAAGATCGTTCCCGTGTTGGCGGCCGGCAAGTCGCATGTGCTGTGAGCCACCGTGCCGTCGAGTTGGTCGTAGTCGGAGAGTTCGCCACCGCAGAACCGAATCATGATGTCCGGGAGCAATGCGGCGGTCGGCCCGTACAGTTCGGCAAGCTCCACCAGCACCGCACTCCGGTCGCACAGTGGTGCGCCCGTCGCACGCTCCTCGGGCGTGCAGGGCATCTCTGCAGGCGTTGTGTAGGCGCGGCCCTGGATGTGCCGCATCCCGGCGGCAACCTCCTCCGGGCTTGCCGTTTGCAGCACGATCGTCGATCGGTCCGGCGGGGTCTCGTGATCGAAGTGGTAGTGGATCTGGTTGACGATGACGTCGCCCGATTCGAGAAAGATGCCAACACCCTCGGGATAGTGGGCTGGCTGTTGACCTGGGGCCCAACCAGCGATGCTGTAGACGCCGTCACTGGTCAGCCCTTCCCCGACGAAGCACTCGTAGCCAGGCTGCTCGTCCTCGGCCGAACGGCGCTCGATCTCGGCGAGCGCCGAGGCGGGAACACGACTGATGATGGCGTGATGGACGACGCTCTTCTGGTCGGGCTCGAACGAAATACCGGTGATCCAGGTCCCGTCGCCCTCGGGATCCGGTACTTCGTAGACCTGACAGCGGTAATCGTCCTTCTTGTCGAGCGAGCCGACGTAAGGCTGCAATGGCCGGGTCACGATGTCCCGACGAATCGGATTCAGGAGCTCTGCGGTCGCCGTCAGTGCCGTGCCGGGAGCAACGTCGAGTCCTCCGCCGTTGGCCGCCCACGCCTGCAGCGTCGCAAGTTCCTCATCGGTGAGCGACCAATCGCCATGGAAGTCGACGCTCAGATCCGACGGCAACCAGGGGGGCATGTAGCCGGCGCCGGTGACGAGTGCGATGTCGTCGGCGATCGCTGCGGCATCACCGGCCGTGTCGAATGCGACCGTGCTCCATCCCGGCCCGCCGCTGATGTGACAGCCGACGCAATTCGCCTCGAGCACGGGTTGCACCTCGGCTGCGAACGCACCACCGGCGAACTCGTCCGGGGGCAGATCCGTGTCCAGCGAACCGGACAGTTCGCTGTCGAGATCGACCTCGTGAGCGACAAGATCGAACTCGAGCGTGATCTCGTCGTCGGTGTGGGCGAGTCGGGCAATGTTGATGGGGCCGACATCGAACTCGGATCCGCGGATCACAGCCGACATTTCTGCCGTGAGGTGGTCGGCGTGAAGCACGACCGACCCTTCGAACACGACCGATGCCGTGGTCTCTTTGACCGTCAGATCGCCCGTGATCGTGATCGCGACGGGCTCACCCTCCACGATCTCGACCGGGAGACCACTCATCGCTGTCGGCTGAAATCGAACGAACGGGTAGTGCGTCGATTCCAGAAAATCGTGACGAAGCCGCTTGTCGCGAAGGTCCGAGTCCGACATGAACATCTCGACGTTGACGACGATTTCACCCACCCACGAACGCGATGCATCGACGGTGTCGACGAGAATGTCGCCGCCAACCACCGAGGTGGTGCCGACGGTCGTCTGCTGTGTCCCCACCAGTCGCTCACGCACGACGTAGCGAGCTTCGGAACCGTTCCCTGGGGTGATGCGGAACAGTCGATCCGTGACGACGTCGATCTCGGCAACATCGATCGTCGGTGCGTCGACATCCTGAGTCTGTGCCTCGTCGGCACCGAACACCCATTCCCAGCGGTCCTGCATGACGATCGCTGCCGTACCGACGACGAGAACCATCGCAATCAGCACGCGGCCGAGGTCGACCCGGCGAACGGCGGTCGCCACCTCAGGATCGGTCATCACGTTCTCCGGGATCGGTCATCGTGGACATCAGTATCGGTGATCGCAGTGCTCGATGCGACATTTCAGCACTCGCTGCGACAGTTCAGCCCTCGGCGATCAATGACCGCAGGCCGAACTCGCTGATGATCTGGCGCAAATCAGCTGGACGCACCGCCAGTGCGTCGAAGGTGGCAAGATCGTTGGCGGCCCCGGTTCGATCACCGAGAAACACCCGCGTGAACGACCGGTAGACCAACGCCTCGGGATGGGTCGGGTCCAGCACGAGCGCTCGGTCGAGGAACGAGAGCGCCAGTTCGGCCGGAGCGGGCTCTTCCATCGATGCGCTTCGAGCCAGGATCCAGGCGTAGCCGGCGAGCAGATCGGTATCGTCGGGTACCTCGTCAAGGGCGGCCTGCACCACCCCGACCGCACCGAAGACGTCGCCACCGGCTGCGATGGCCTCGGCCGCGAGGAGGACGTCGTCGGCGTCGAGGCCCGCCTCGACGAACGACCCGGCTTCGATGTCGAGCCACTGCGCCTCGACCCGCGCACGCGCGTCGGCCTGCGCAATGGCACCAAGTCGCACACGAAGACCTTGCTGCACGACAAGCGCTTCGAGAAAGGGGGGAGCTGCGAGCAGGTCGAACGCGTCGAGATGACCTTGCGCAGCACTGACGTCGCCGGTGTCGAGGGCGATCACCGTGGCAAAGACACGAGCATCCGGATAGTCGGGGTCGATCGCAACCGCGTCCTCGATGAAGGGGGCCGCTGCTCGAGCGTCCCCCTGCAGCCGGGTGAACCACGCCTTGTAGGTCAGGGCCTCGACGTTCGAAGGCTGCATCTCGAGCACATCGTCGTAGAGCGCGATCGCAGCGTCGAGGTCGCCCTGACCGAACGCAGCTTGGGCCTCGAGCACAAGCTCACGAACGGTCACTCTGATCTCGCCGGTGATCGTGTCGTTGGAACCTCGACTGCCCGAGAACTGGGCGACGAACACACCAGCCACCGTGGCAAGCACGGCAACACCGAGCAACCAGCGCCAGCCACCACGCTCGGCCCCGGCGTTCTCGATCGGTTGTCTCGGTTGCGCACCGTCGATCTGCCGGATGACGGACGCCGCCCGAGCGGTGTAGTCGGCTTTGAGGGTGCGGTAATCGTCGGCGTCCAAGTCACCCGCTGCGAATTCGGCCTCGAGATCGTCGAGCGACCTGAGCAGGAAGTCGCGCTCCTCGCCGAGGGCGGGATCGGTCACGGTCGGCTGCGGGCAGCCGCAACGACCGCCTCGTCGTCGGCGCTGGCTGTCAGATCCGGTTCGTCCCGCCAGCGCCGGAAGACGACGGTGAGGCCACCGACGGCAACCGCTCCGGCAACGACCGGCAAGATCCAGACGAGGCTCGTCACCCCTGATGCTGCCGGGGTGTAGTCGATGTCTTCGCCGAAGTTGGCGACGAGTTGGGCACGGATGAAGGCGTCGGTGCGGCCCTCATCGACCCAGACCCTGATCTCGCGTCGGATGGTCCGGGCGACAGGGACATCGGACTCGGCGACCGACTGCCCCTGACACACCGGACAGGCGAAGTCCGTCGCCAGGGCGTACGCCTTGTCGGCGTTGGTCGCCGGTGCACCGTCGTCGACCGCAGCGAAGACCAGCATCGACAGCGACACGGCCGCAAGCGCAAGCCAAGAGAGCAACCGCCGACTCATGCACCACCTGCCGACGCGATCAGGGCATCGAGTTGGTCGGCGGTCACGCCACCCACGAGCTTCTCGACGATCACCCCACCCGGTCCGACCAGATAGGTCTCGGGCACAGCCACGACCCCGTACGCCACCGCAATACTGCCGGTGTCACGGGAGATCACCGGCCAGTCGCCCCCGTAGGCGTCGAAGAAGGCACGGATGTTGGCAGCGGTGTCGTCGAAAGCGACCGACACCACCACGACGTCGTTGAGGGGGGCGTGCCGCGCCTCGAACTCGACCAACTCGGGGTGCTCGCGAATGCAGGGGACACACGTGGTCGAGAAGAAGTTGACCACGACCCACTGATTGCTGTGATCGTCGATGTCGAACCAGACACCGTCGAGCCCCACTCCTTCGATGAGCGGCGCGATCTCCCCGCGAAGCTCGAACATGATCGCCCGCTCGGTGGCCGGCTCACGGGTCGCGAGCAGCACGATCAGAAGCGAGAGAACGACCGCCACCGGGACCACGACCCACACCGCCGTTCGCGTCGAGCCTCTCGCCGAGGCCGTCATACGGGGACCTCGTGCGAGACCGGTGGCGCCGATGTTGCGGCGGTGGGGCGCCGACGTTTGCCGGGAACCACGGCGAGGAGGGTCCCGGCTGCCATGACGAGTCCGCCGACCCAGAGCCAGACGATCAGGGGTTGCACCGTGGCTCTCAACACGACCGTGTCGTCGGAACCCTCCGGGAAGGTGAGGACCGACAGCGCAATGTCGTCGGTCCAGGTCGAACGGACACTGGGGATGCCGATGGTTCGTCCTGCGAACGGATATTGGGCGATCGCTGGCTCGTAGATCTTGACGTCGTCGACGAGGACACGGGCGCTCTTTTCGGTCCGGTTCGTGTGCTCGGTCACGTGCGATCCCTCGTAGGTCAGGGTGTGACCCGAGATCTGTGCCGAGTCACCGACCGCCATCGTGAATTCACCCTGTCGGACGTAGGCGTTGCTCGCCGCGAAGGCGACGGCGATCAGCACCACACCGAGATGGACGACCATTCCGCCATTGGTCCGTCCCACCAAGCCACGCCAACCCTGACGTCGAGTGGCGAGCACGACTTGGCGAAGTGCGGCTCCACCGGCGAAGCCCCCGAGCCCAAAGGCAAGCATCGGCGACCAGCCGCGCGCGCCGAGGAACGCAGCAACAACCATCGCTCCGGCGCCGATCCAGGCCGGCCAGTGGAGGCGATCCGACAGGACCTCCCCGCTCGCCTTCCGCCACGGCAGCACGGGTGCGATCGCCATGAGGAACAGGAGCACGAACCCGATCGGCATGGTCATCCGCTCGAAGTAGGGATTGCCGACCGAAATCGTGCGCCCATCGATCGCTTCGACGATCAGCGGGAAGATGGTGCCGAGCAAGACGACGAACGCAAACGCTGCAAACAACACGTTGTTGGCGAGGAACGCACCCTCACGAGACACCGGAGAATCGATCTTGCCCGGCGCCCGAAGTTCGTCGCCTCGCCACCCGATCAACCCCAACGACACGATCACGATGACGGCGAAGAAGGTCAAGAGCCACGGCCCGATGCCCGACTCGACGAAGGCGTGAACCGATTGGAGCACGCCGGACCGCGTGATGAACGTGCCGAGGATCGTCAGCGCAAACGTGGAGATGACGAGGGACAGATTCCAGACCCTGAGCATCCCGCGCCGCTCCTGCACCATCACCGAGTGAATGAAGGCGGTTCCGGTCAGCCAGGGCAGAAACGAGGCGTTCTCGACGGGATCCCACGCCCAGTACCCTCCCCATCCCAACGTCTCGTAACTCCACCAGGCGCCGAGGACGATGCCGAGCGTCAGGTAGCCCCATGCCATGACCGTCCACCGACGAGTGGCGAGCAACCAGCCCTCCCCCACCCGGCCCGTGCACAGCGCACCGATCGCGAACGCGAACGGCACCGTGAAGCCGACGTAGCCGAGATACAGGATCGGCGGGTGGAACGCCATGAGGATGTGGTTCTGCAGGAGAGGATTCGGTCCCGGACCGTCGTAGCCCGGCGGTGGAGCGAAGCGGTCGAACGGGGCCGACGGGCCAACCATCAGCGCAAAGAAGAAGCCGGCGACCACGAACAGGGTGAGCAGCGCCCATGCCAGCATCGGGTCGTCACCCTTCGCAGCGAACTTCAGCACCACCGCAAGGACATATCCGCACAGCACCAGGGTCCAGAGCAGGATCGAGCCCTCCAGTGCTGACCAGAGGGTGGCGATGTTGAACAGGGCGGGCGTCTGACTCGAACCGTGCTCGGCCACGAACGCCACGGTGAAATCTCGAGTGATGAGTGCTCGCTCCATCACCACGACACCGGCTGTGGCAGCAGCCATCATCACCCACGCCAACAAACGGACCTCACGGAACCAGCCCTGGCGCCGACCGGCGAGCCCCAAGACCACAACCACGACGGCGCACACCGCAGCGGCGAGTCCCAAGGCAACGGAGGCAGCTCCGAGTGCGGAGTTGCTCACGCCGAGCACGCCTCGGCTGCGAACTCGCTTGCTGCTTCGCTCTCTGCGAGCCGTTGGTCGTAGTCCTCGTCGTTGATGTAGTCGTTGTCGTGCTTGACCCGCATCCGGTCCGACGCGAAGTACCACCCATCATCGGCGATCGGGGTGCGACCTCCGACTCCAGGATCCCCCTGGATCCACTGCCCGTCGAGGACCACCGGCACGTCGGCTTGGAACAAGTCGGCCGGGTCGCCGAAATGGACGATGTCGACCGCTGCACCACCAAAACTCACCGAGAACGCCACGACTGGGTCGTCGCCCCGGAACCCTTCGGTGATCGAACAGCCGATGGGCGACCCCTGCAGCGTGAAGCGTTCGTCACCGAGCTCGGCGCGCCGCCCGACCGCTTCATCGGCGTTGTAAAAGAACAGCGATCCGCTCGCCAGGTTCCAGACGAGCCCGACGACCACGATCACCACGCCGATGGCAACGACGGTTGGCACGACCTTGCCACCTCGCGGCCGGGCCGGGCGGGGCTGTTGGGGAGTGAGATCACCCGTCACGACGTCTCCTCGGCCGCAAGCCATCGGCGACGTTCAGGAGGCACACGGCCCGCGGCTCGGCGGCCCCGTTGCATCACCCGGAGCGCGTAGAAGCCGAGCGCGCCCAACGACGCACCCCAGCCGACCAGCAGATAGCCGAGGTGGGTCATCGCCCACCGCCATCGCCGGAGGCACGAGCTTCGGCCCGACGCTGCGCGATCGCGACGTCGAGGTCACCGAAACGGAGCTCACGCTCGAGCCAGCCGACTCGAAATCGGTGGATCATCGCCCACACGTAGAACAGCGACCAGACGACAACCCCGAGCAGCATTGTGAACAGCGTGAGATCCTCGAGATTGCCATCGGTGAGCGATGATTTCTGATGCAGCGTGCGGTCGAACCACCATTCGACGGAGCGGTTGACGATCGGGAGGTTGACGGCTGCGATGAGCGCAACGATCGCCGAACGCGTGGCAACGGCGGAGTCGTCGCCGCCCATCGAACGCACGGCCAGATAGCCGACCATCAAGAGCAGGAGGATCAGTGTGGTGACCAGACGCACGTCGCCCCAGTCCCAGTAGGTGTTCCAGGTCGGTCGGCCCCACACCGAGCCGGTGAAGAGCGTGAGACTGCAGAACACCACCCCGATCTCGGCCGAGCCATGGGCCACCAGATCCCACCACAGCGACCGTTTCCAGAGCCACATCACCGAACCGACCGCAGTGACCGTGAACGCGGCGTAGGTGAGAAAGGCCGATGGTACGTGGACGAAGATCAGCCGTACGGCGTCGGCTTGTTCGTCGTCTGCCGGCGCGCCGAAAAAGCCGAGCAGGACAAGGGCCACGAGGCCCACGATCACGGCCACGCCAAGGAGTCTCGTCGTCGTCGAACCGGTGTGGGCCGGAGCTTCGCTGCGAACGGGGGTGGTCATGTCTCCTCCAAGAGCACGCCGTAGGACAATGCTCCCAGCACCAGGTTGATCACGCCGAACCCGGCGAGCATGGCGAGCCATGCCCATCCATCGACGGCCACCGATCCGAGAGCGTCGTCGAACGCTCGAGTCGCACCGATGAGCACCGGGGCCAAGACCGGGAGCAGCAAGATCGGGAGCACCGTCTCGCGTGCCCGGACACCGGCCACCAACGCTCCAAGGAGAGTACCTGCCGCCGCAATCCCAACGGTCGCGGCCAGACAGGTTGCGACGACGAGCAACGGCGCGTCGATCTCTGCTCCGTAGAGCACGACGATGCCGCCGATCAGTACGAGTTCGACAGCGAGCAACTGCACGGCGACAGCGGCGGCCTTTCCTGCGAAGACGGCCATCGGTTCGATCCCGGCGAGGAGGAGCGCACGACGTGCTCCGTCCGTCGTCTCGATCGATGTCGAGCGCTGCACGGCCAGGGTCGTGACGAACATGATCGTGATCCAGAACAACCCGGACGTGGCTCGTTCCAGCACCGGTCGGTTCGCATCGAGAGCGAATCCGAACAGTACGAGCACGAGCCCGGCAAAGGGGACGACCTGGCTGAAGGTCACCCGCGACCTCCATTCGACGCGCAGGTCCTTGCCGGCGACCAACACGATGTCGCGCCACATCAGGTGGTCCGATCCTCGGTGATGATGCCGCCGGCGACCGTCACATGACGGGAGGCAAGGTCCAGCGTGCGGTCGAGTTCGTGCGAGGCGAGCAGCACGGTGGCTCCGGCCATGGCCGCCTGGCGGACCACGCCGTCGATCACATCGCGGCCCGACTGGTCGAGTCCGGCATGCGGCTCGTCGAGCAGCCACAACCGAGGCCGACGAACGACCACTGCGGCGAGCGCTGTGCGACGGCGCTGACCAGCGGAAAGGTGACGCACCGGTACGTCTCGGAGGCGATCGGCGACACCGAGCCGATCGAGCGCTCCGTCGACCGCACCGACATCGACGCGAGACGCCCGAGCCCAGAAGCGAAGGTTCTCCTCGACGCTCAGGTCGTCGTAGAGCGCCGTGTCGTGACCGAGCAGACCGACCGACCGACGAACGGCGGCGCGGTCGCCGACGAGGTCGTGGTCGAGGACGAGCGCACGGCCCGACTCGATCCGCTGAAGGCCGGCGCACACCCGAAGCAGTGTCGACTTGCCGGCCCCGTTCGGGCCCTGCAGCAGGACGACCTCACCTGCACCGACGTCGAGATCGACTCCGGCGAGGGCAGGAAACCGGCCGAGCAGGGCAACGACGCCGTCGAGGGCGATGATGGACACCGCAAAAGGCTACCGGGCCACTCCAGGGGCACGGCCTGTCAGCCTCGCTCGTGCCTGCAATACCCTCTGTGCATCGTGTCTGTTCCGCGCCCGGTGTTCCGTCGTGTGCTCGCCGTTCTCGCTGCCACGGCGACAACCAGCCTGACCGCGGTCGCCTGCAGCACCGATGACGGCAACGACAGTTTCGCTCGGGATCCGGCCGCCGCAGCCGACGCCGCACTCGATGCGGCCGCCGCAGCGTTCGATGCCTCGGTGACCGGCGATGGCACCACCAGCACGGTGGCTCGGCAGCAGCAACCGAACGACACCACGCCTCCGACGCTTCCCGGCATCGTCGTCAACGAGTATCTGCTCGCCGTGAACGAGTGTTTCGACCGGGTCGAGC
Source organism: Actinomycetota bacterium (assembly GCA_029979265.1). GTDB lineage: Bacteria > Actinomycetota > Acidimicrobiia > Acidimicrobiales > Aldehydirespiratoraceae > UBA11606. The sequence continues at coordinate 67,930 of JAPOHW010000009.1, forward strand.
GGCTCAACCAGGGGGTCGCAGGCACCGTCACGACTCGGTTGCCGTGCGAGTTCCCCCATCAGGCCCAGGTGTTCAGCCGTATCGCCTACCCGGCCGATCACCCGAGCTTCTATCCGGGAGACGACATCATGGAGGACTACGCCCTCGCAGCCTGCTACGTCTATTTCGAGCCGTGGGTCGACGCGCCGTACGAGACCTCGGCGCTCGACATCGGAGCCATCACCCCCAACCGCAGCAACTTCGAGGACCAGGGCTACCGCTACATCCAGTGCTATGTCGAGCGGTCCGACGGCGAGCCGTTGGTCGGGGATGCCCGGGGTAGTGGCCTGTGACCGGGTAGGCGTCCACCACCTCGCTCATGGCCCGACCTACAGTTTCCTTGGTCGGCGGGCACGACTGGGAGGAATCCTCCAGTGACCTTCGCGCCCCTCATCTTGACCATCGTGGTCGCCATTGCGATCGGTACCGCCCGTGGTGGCCGGCTCACGAGCATCGCCGACACCCGACTCCAAAGCCTTCCGTTGCTGGTTGCTGCGCTCATCGTCGGTTTCGGCGTGGACCGAGTCGAACTGCCGGCACCTGACGTGCTGGCGATCGGTGGACTCGTCGCCGGCGTTGTGTTCACCCTTCGCAACCTCCATCTGGCCGGCATGCCGATCGTCGGAATCGGTCTGCTCGCGAACCTTGCTCCGCTCCTCGTGAACGGGGCGACGCCCGTTCGGCCTGCGGCGCTCGTCGAAGCCGGCATGGTGGCCGAGGCCGATCTCGACCGAGTGATCCTCACCGGTCCTCGCGAACTCGCCACCGCCGACGCGTCGCTCACCTGGCTGGGTGACACGATCCCGATCGCCATGTTCGATCAGGTCCTGTCGTTGGGCGATCTGATCGTGCTGGTCGGTCTCGTCAGCGTCGTGGGTGATGCCATGGTCCAGCGTCGTCGCCGTTTCCTGTCGGCACGTTCTCTTGCCGGCCTCGAAGCATTCGGATGGCACGAGACCGACGAGCGCGAGGGTTCGGTCATCGAACTGCGGACCGACCTTCGCCCGCTCTATCCCGACGACGAAGGCGAGATCGTCCGCGTCTTCGCCAGCACGAGCGCCAGCCCCGCCCACGACTGAGGAACCGCACCACCACCCGCAGCGGTGTCTCCGTCCCAGTACTCCGCGAACCCCGACAGCACGGCGCCGGCAATCGTGCGATCGCGCAACCGATCTGCGATTCCGTGCGCCGACGGATCGCGCAACACGCCGAGCCAGATCAGGTAGGCAATCTGGGGCCATACGGGTCCGCGCCAGTAGCTGGCAGGGTCGTACATCGGCTCACCGGGGTGCACCCCCCTCGGTCCGAAACATCCACCGTACGCATCGACGTCGGCCAACGCAGCAACGGCCACATCCCGTTGCCGCCGATCGTCGACCACCAGCAGTGCCGTCAACGCGTCGGCGGTGCGAAACCTCCCTGACGTCGAGGCAGCAGGACCACCATCGACCCAGGTCGAACGGTCACCATCCCATCGAGCAGCGACGGCGTCGGCCAGTTCGGTTGCCGACGCAAGAAGCTCATGCCGGCCGGTGGTCGACGCAAGCTCTCGGATGTTCCATGCCGTCAATGCCGAGAAGCTGACCGGCGCTGCACCGAAGGCCGGGTTTGCGAGCGGTTCGCCGGCGGCGCCTCGCTCGATCGTGGCCAACAGAGCACGCTTGTGCCGGCGCCACCGTTCGAGATCGAAGCCGATGCCGGGGCAGTAGTGATCCCAGCGGGGCGAATCGTCGCATCCCGTTTCCCAGGGATGTACGACCTCGATCAGCCCCGAGGCGTCCCGCTGTCGATGTTCCACCAGGTGACGCAGCCCTCGCTCCGCCCGCTCGACGACAGCGTCGTCCACCTCGACACCCGCTCGGAGCAACTGGGCGATTGCGTGGCCGTACATCGGTGGTTGGGTGATCGACGACGCTCCTGCACGACCCCAGAACTCCTTCGCCGCATCAGGATCGAGTTGGTACCCCATATGCGGCACGAACCCGGTCCCGTCCTGAGTCTCCAGCAGCCGCCGGAGCTCCGTGGTGGATCGGTCGCGACGCCCGAGCGCCTGCCAGATCACAACGTGAAAGCACGAGTCCCACAGCCAGAGCCAGGGATACACCTCGGTGTTCGGTGCGGTGTATCCGTGCCCCACCCAGGCCGCATCCATGATCGACAGGGTCCGGGTTGCAACCTCCTCGGTTGTGGGGACGTCGTCTGGATCCGGCATCGTGTTCTCCATGCCCGTGTGCGCCTTCGTCTCATTTCGGTTGGGTCTCACCGATGGTGTCTCGGTCGTTGCGCAGCACTGGCAGGACGCAGTGGCCACGCTGGGATTCGACTCGTTCACCGTCGCTGGTGAGGGGCCGGTCGACCGGACCGTAGCCGGACTCGAGATCGGCGCCGACGTTCCCCCCGCCGCCGGCTCCGTGCAGGAAGCGCTCGCCGACGCCGACCTGATCGTGGTCGAGAATCTCTGCTCGATTCCTCTGAACCTCCCCGCAGCCCGTGCCGTGGCCGATGTGTGCCGAGGCCGGCCAACGGTGATGCACCACCACGACCCCCCGTGGCAGCGCGCCCACTTCGCCCACATCACCGAACTCCCGGTCGACGATCCGGCATGGCGCCATGTGGTCATCAATGAACTGACCCGCCGCGAGTTCGCCGAGCGGGGGCTTCGCGCCACCCGGATCTACAACGGATTCCCGCCACAAACCCCGGCTCGCAACGCATCGCATGTTCGTACTGCACTCGACATCGCCACCGACGAGACCGTCCTCGCTCACCCGGTACGGGCGATTCCTCGCAAGGACGTCCCCACTGCCATCGCCCTGACCGAGGCGATCGGAGGCACCTACTGGTTGTGGGGACCGGCCGAAGACGGCTACGACGACGAACTGGCAGCCATCCTTGCCGCTGCGCGGTGTCGAGTCATCCATGGCGCCCCCGACGTCGAACCGAGTGAGCTCTACCGGGCCGCAACCGCCGTGTTGTTCCCTTCGACCTGGGAGGGTTTCGGCAACCCCCCGGTCGAAGCGGCGCTCCACGGTCTTCCCGCCGCTGTCGGCCCGTACCCCGTGGCCGACGAGCTTCGCGCCCTCGGTTTTCGCTGGTTCCCGACCGACGATCACCGTCCGTTGCAGACCTATCTTGCCGATCCCGACCCGTCCCTCGTCGATCACAACCGCCGGGTCGCGCTCGAACGGCTCTCGCTCGATGCCATGACCGACGCAATCGAGGCACTGTTCGCGGAGGCCGGATGGCTACCGTGAACGCTCGATGACCGCCGATGAGACCCCGCGCGTGCCCGCCGCCGACCCGGTGCTCGCCCGACGGGCAACGGCAACCCGCCTTGCCCAACTCGGCCAACGCCTCGGCTACGCCCTGTTCGGACTTGCCCTCGTCGTGTTCTTCGTCGGGCTCACCACCACGTTCACGACCACGGTGTCGCAGATCATCATCGGCTGCATCGTCGGTGGCTCGATCGTGCTCGCCCCCGCCATCGTGGTCGGGTACGCAGTCAAGGCCGCTGCGCGCGATGACGTCGAACAGGGCCGAGAGATCGGTTGATGCCCCGCCTACCCGCCGCTGAACGCAGGGCTGCATTGGTCGAGGCAGCGATGCTCGTCTTTGCTGCCGAGGGCTACCAAGCCGCAACGATGGATGCGGTGGCGGCCGAGGCCGGCGTCACCAAGCCGGTCCTCTACCAACACTTCCCATCCAAGCGTGAGCTGTTCCTTCATCTCCTGAGCGACGTGGCCAGTCGCATGCGATCGGTCGTCGTCGATGCGGTCTCGGCCGCTGCCACCCCGTACGAGCAGGTGCAGTTCGGATTTCGCGCCTACTTCGACTTCGTCTCGTCACACCCGGACGAGTTCCGGCTGTTGTTCGGCGAGGGTGTTCGCATCGACGAAACCTTCGCCCGAGAGGTCCATCAGGTCGAACGCGAGATCGCAACGGTGATCGCCGACCTCATCACCATCGAGGGAGCATCGCCTGCCGCTCGGATGACGCTTGCCCATGGGATCGTCGGACTCGCGGAGGCGACGGGGCGGTACTGGACGCTCGATACCGATCGGCTCGATCTCGACACGATGACCGAACTCGTCACCGAACTGGCATGGCGTGGCCTGCGCGGTCGTCCCGAGGGCTTCAGCGACTGACGCGTCCCCCCTGTTCGGGCGGTGGGGTGATGTCGATCGGCTCAGCCGGGATCTGACCAGCAACAAGGGCGGGCAAGAACTCGCGCAAGCGGGCGGGCACGGTGGGCGACGTGTCGGCGAGCAGGTCATCGACACTCCACCATCGTGCACCCATGAATGCTGCAGCCTCGAGCGCCTCGAGACCCTTCGGATCGTAGGTTCCACCGTCGCACCACGCCACGTGAATCCGATCGTCGGACTCGAAGTGGTAGCCGGCGAAGTCGTACTCGGTCTGCTGGACCCACACGCACGGGCCCATCTCGACATTGGGAATACCGGTCTCCTCGTGGAGTTCGCGAAGTGCAGCGGCGCCGGAGTCTTCGTTCCACCCCATGCCGCCACCGGGGATCTCCCACCAATCGGGCTTGTAGGGATCGATCGGATCCTCGGCGTGAATCAGGAAGACTCGATCCTCCCGATCGAGGAGCACGACTCGAGCCGCGGGGCGGCGAAGGGTGAAGGTCACGCCCGACGAAACTAGCGGGCGACGCGCAGCACGACCTCTTGCGCGACCGTTGCGACGTGTCGACCGTCGCTGCTCCACAGGTCTCCCTGGGCGACACCGCGGCCGCCCCGAACGCCGCTCGAACGAAAGTCGTGCAACGTCCACTCCGAGGCCGGCGTGAGGTCGTGGAACCAGACGGCGTGATCGAGTGACGCACCGAAGTACGTTCGTTCGCTCTCTGGCGCACTGAAGTCGGGGCGACCGAGGGGGTGGGCGTACATGACGGCCTCGGTGGGGAGATCATCGGATGCAAACGTGTGGGCGACCGCCTCCATCAGCGGGGAGGGTGTGTAGTCGTCGCCGATGCGGACCCAGGCGCGCGCCCGCGCCTCAGGGTCCGACTTACGGACCATCGGTGGAACGAACGAGTCCTCCGGTGCGTCAGGATCGAACGCAACGTCGTCCGGCATTGCAATGGTGAGCGACTCGGGTTCGTCCTCGGGTCGTTGAAACGACACGGACAGGTTGAGCATCACCCCACTGGCCTGGCGGGCAAGCACCCGCCGGGTTACGAACGAACGGCCGTTTCGGATTCGGTCGACCTCGTACGTGATCGGCTCGTCGGAGATCCCCTGCCGAATGAAGTAGACGTGTATCGAGTGCGGCAGGTAGGCGGCCTCGACCGTCTGTGCAGCGGCGTACAGTCCCTGGGCCGCAACCTGGCCTCCGTAGACCCGACCCCACGGGTAGTGCATGTTCGGCGCGAGCCAGACGTCGGGGTCTGTCTCGCGCATCTCGAAGAGTTCACGAAACGTTCCAACAGCTTCCATGGTCTCGGACCCTAGGCCGTGGCACCATCCACGAGTGATCACATCCATCGACCGCGCTCACCAGCTCCGCGCTCTCCTCGTCGGCGACGAACCGAGTGCGTGGGAGGCTGCCGGATTCACCGTGACCGCTGGCGCCGTGCTGGTCGGGACGACCGTGGTGGTCCTCGACCCAACGCTGGCCTCCGGCATCGTTCGAGCCGATGTCAGCAGCCTCGGTGACGACACCGACGGCTTGCCGATCGGCCCGATCGAAACACCGAACACTCCCCCGCAAGAGCATCGCAATATGGTGTGCGGATTCGATCACCTCGTCGTCATGTCCCCGGCGATCCAACGAACGAGCGACGCCCTCGTCCGAGCCGGCCTCGACCTTCGCCGATCTCGAACCTTCCCGGTTGGCGGCCAAACGCGACGCCAAGACTTTTTCTGGCTTGGTGATGTGATCCTCGAGCTCGTGGGTGTCGATGGCGTCACGGATGACGGACCTGCGACATTGTGGGGTCTCGCATTCGAGTGCGATGACCTCGACGCAGCGGTGAGCGAACTCGGGGAAGCCGTCGGGCCGGTCAAGGACGCCGTGCAGGCCGGACGACGAATTGCCACCATTCGTTCCCGCGAGCTCGGCATCTCCGTACCGATCGCACTCATGTCGCGCCATGTCCGGCGTGGCGATGACTGACGCAGTTGCCGCTGTATGTTGCTGTCGATGGGGCGTTTCCACCTCGTTCTGGCCGTCGTGGCGGTCACCGCATTGCTGGTCGGATGTGGCAACGACAACCAGACGCCCGTGCTCGAACCTGCGTCGACGAGTTCCACGTCCCCCACCTCGGCACCGTCCACCGATGCCGTCGACGATGGTGCCGGACCCGCCGACCCCACATCCGGAACCGATGAGTCGATCGACGATGAGGACGCGACGGGTGGCGCGACCTCCACCGCCGCACCCGGCGCCACGATCACCACGACCAGCGAGCGACGCGACCCCGGTGACCCGGACTATCCGACGACGCAGCCGAGTCCGCCGGCGACCTACCCCGTCACCGGTGACTGACCGGCTGGCAGTCCTGGTCAGTCGGTGGGAGCGGGGCGATGGTGCACTCCCGACACAGCGCGAACGCGAACCACACCGTCGGGTTGGATCTCGTCGACCACGGCATCGACGATGAGGCTCATCGGCTCCCGATCGGTTGCCGGCCACAGCAGGCCCAGCGTTGCATGCTGACCGAGTAGCTCGACCGAGCGTCGACCGAGGCCGATCGTGATCATGATGCCCTCGATCTGCGGCGAGACGTGCGTGACGCGCGGTGGGCCATCCGGGGCAGAGACGGCGGCGTAGGCAGTCGGGCCGTACCGCCGTGCTACCTCCGACAGCTCCTCGAGCGCGACCTCCATACTCATGGTTGCAACGTACCCGACCCACCGTCGCGGCGTTGGTCACCGATGACCGTCGATCAGAGCCGAGCGATCACGTCACCCCGAGTACCCGAGACGACCCAGCCACCGACGCCGACGAAGTGGGCGAGGTCGTCGAGTGCTCGACGCATCCCGACGACGACGGCGGTCTCGTCGACCTGATCCTCACTGAACGCGCTCAGGACTCGGAGCACGCCTTCGGCTCGGTCGGTCTTGAGGTCGCAACGGCCGACGATGCGATCGCCGAGGAGCAACGGCAGCACGTAGTACCCGTACCGGCGCCTGTCGGCCGGCACATAGATCTCGATCTTGTACTCGAAGCCGAAGAGTCGTTCACCCCGCTCCCGAAACCATACGACCGGGTCGAACGGAGAGACGAAGGTGCACACGTCGATCGACCGGGGTTGCACGGCACGGGGATGCAACAGTGCCGGTCGAGACCATCCTTCGACGGCGACCTCGATCAGTTCCTCGTTCTCGACCAGTTCGTCGAGACGTTCCTTGGCCGATCGCTTCGGCAGGCGGTAGTAGTCGACGAGATCGGCCACCGCGCCAATCCCGACGCTGGCCGCAGCCCGCCGCAGCAACTCGCGATGCGCTTCCTCCTCGCTGGGAGTCGCCATCGCGAGGATCTCCGGCGGAACGATCCGGTCCAGGAGATCGAACTCCTTCACGAATCCCGGCCGTCGGCGGATACCGACCTCGCCGATCCGGAACAGCCAGTCGAGTGCAACCGCACCTTCGGATCGACTTCCCCACCACTCACCGTGACGAGGCCGAGGGTCCTCGAGTTCTCCGGGAGCCAAGCGGCCGCGCTCACGCACTTGGGCCAGCACCTCGTCGATGTACGTTGCATTGTCGGCGGCATAGGCAACCAACTGTCCCCACGTCTGACCGCGACGCGATCGCTCCTTGTGCCAACGCAGCAACGGCTCGGATTCGACCGGAAGCAAGCTCGCCTCGTGGCTCCACGCCTCGAACCACTCGCCGTGCTCGTAGGCGATGCGATCGAGAAGGCCGGGGTCGTAGGGGCCGAGCCGGGAGAACGGCGGCATGTACTGGGTGCGCATCACGACCGGAACCGAGTCGAGTTGCAGGAGGCCGAGCCGACGCATGACCCGCCGGAGGTGGCGGCGATCGACTGCTCCGGTGGGATCGGGGTCGCCGAACCCTTGGGCATGGAGGGCGATTCGACGGGCAGCCGCAGCAGAGAGTGCGGGCAATCGGCGCATGCGCGGAGTACAGCACGCGTCGGCGCAGGCTGCCATCCGTACACTCGCCCGATGCCGAAACGCTTCGCCGGGTGGCGGGTCCTCGCCCTGGCAACCATTGTCATGGGCCTCACCGGCCCCGGACAGACGATCGGCATCAGCGTCTTCATCGACCATTTCGCCGATTCGCTCGGTTTGACGAAGAACCAGATCTCGGCCGGATATGCAATCGGGACCTTGTGCGGCTCGCTCACCCTGCCGACGGTCGGGCAGCTCATCGACCGCCACGGAGTGCGGCGGGCGATGGTGACGATCGCAAGCTTGTTTGCGCTCGGGCTGGTGTTCATGAGCGGGGTGCAGGGCCTGGTCATGCTCACGATCGGGTTCTTCTTCATTCGCATGCTCGGTCAGGGTTCGCTGTCGCTCGTCTCAACCGTGGCCATCTCGCTGTGGTTCGACCGGCGGCGAGGGTTCGCACTCGGTATCGCGATGACGATCTCGTCGTCGATCATGGCCCTCGTCCCCGTGGCCCTGTCGTTCGCGATCGATCGGGTCGGCTGGCGGGATGCATGGGTCGTGGCGGCCGCAACCATCGCTGTGGTGGTGATCCCCATCAGCTGGTTCGGCATCATCGATCGACCGTCGACGATCGGTCAGCTCCCCGACGGTGCACCGGTCCCGGAGACCGACGATCACCCCGTGATCGAAGAATGGGGGATCGAACGCAACGAGGCACTGCGGAGTCGGGCCTTCTGGATTCTGGCACTGGCCACGTCGCTGACCAGCATGTTGAGCACTGCGTTGAACTTCCACCAGATCGCGTTGCTCGGCGAGAGTGGGTTCAGCGAGACCGCAGCCGCCGTCATGTTCCTGCCGCAGGTGATCGGCACATTCGTCGGCAGCCCAGGGATGGGAATCGTGATCGACCGGGTCGGTACCCGCTATGCGCCAGCTGCGACGTTGGTCGGCCTCTCGGCAACATTGTTGCTGGCGGGCACGGTCACGTCGACGGTTGGCGTGATCGCCTACGCCACATGGTTCGGGTTCCAGGCCGGCACGGTACGCACCCTCGGCGCGGCGCTCATCCCCAACTGGTTCGGCACCCGCCATCTCGGTTCGATCCAGGGCTCCATGACCTTCTTGGGCGTGCTGGCGTCGGCGGCAGGCCCGATCGCGTTCTCGCTGACCGAGACCGCGAGCGGTAGCTTCCGGCAATCCGCGACACTGTGGATGATGGCACCGCTGATCGCCGCCGCCTTTGCCCTCAGCAAGCGCCCCGTCCCCGATCGCGCCCGATGACCCGAGCTGCGCTCCCACGACCACGCCTCCGCGGGGTCAGTCACCAGTTCGCCTTCGTCTCTGCATCGACGTTGGCGCCGCTCATGATTGTGGCGGCGCCCGGTGGTGTGCCTCGGATCGTCACTGGGGTGTACGTGGTTGCGATCGTCGGCCTCTTCGGAATCAGCGCCCTCTATCACCGGCTCACCTGGGGTGCCCGGGGGCGGACCATCATGCGGCGTCTCGACCACTCGATGATCTTCGTCACCATCGCCGCGACCTATACCCCCATTGCCGTGTTCACACTCGATCAGGACACCGCCCGTTGGATTCTTCCGACGGTCTGGATCGGCGCCGTCGTCGGCATCGTGACTCGGCTGGTCTGGGCTGCCGCCCCTGCTCCTCTCGTCGCTGCGCCGTATCTGGCGCTCGGCTGGGTCGCCGTGGCAGCCCTGCCCGCCCTCCTCGACGGACTCGGTACGGCCGGCTTCGTGCTGATCGTGAGTGGAGGCTGCCTCTACTCGTCGGGCGCAGTGTTCTACGCCCTGCGCCGTCCGAACCCGTGGCCCCACTGGTTCGGCTACCACGAGATCTTTCACCTGTTCGTGATCGGTGGCGTGGCACTCCACTACGCCGCGATCGCGTTCTACGCCGTACCCAGAGCCGCCTGACAACGGAACATCCCCCGGCGCAATGGGCGATGCTCCGTTGCCGTTTCGGCGAAGATCAGGTGCCGGTCCAGTTCGGTTCCCGCTTCTCGGCGAACGCCTTCGGACCTTCCTTGGCATCGTTGCTGCCGAACACCGCGCCCATCAATGTCGACTGCAGCTCCCACAACGCTGCCTCGTCGTAGCCCTGCGCAGCCGCCTTCACCAGCTTCTTGCTCGCAGCAACAGCGAGGGGAGCGTTCTTGGCGATCCGCTCGGCGAGCGCGATGGCCGCCTCGAGCGCCCCACCGTCATCGGTGACCTGGGAGAGCAGGCCGAAGTCGAGCGCCTCCTGGGCAGAGATGTTGTCGCCGGTGACAGCCATCTCCATCGCCTTGGCGTAGCCCACTCTGGCCGGGAGGCGCATCACGCCGCCACCGGCGGCGAACAGGCCCACTTTCACTTCGCGGATACCGAACTTGGCGCTGCTCCCGGCGACCATCAGATCACACGAGAGCGCCAGCTCGAGACCACCGGCGATGGCGAAGCCCTCGACAGCAGCGATGAGCGGTTTCTCTGCACCGGCCTGGATGAACGCCTGCATCGGCCCGATGTCCTCGCCCGCAGCAAAGGCCTTGAGGTCCATGCCGGAACTGAAGCCTTTGCCTGCGCCGGTGAGGACGCCGGCGGTGAGGCCGGAATCGTTGTTGAGTTCCTGGACGGCATTCCACAATCCGTGCGACAGATCACCGTTGATGGCGTTCATCGCCTCCGGGCGGTTGAGCGTGATGATCATCACGCGATCCCGCTTCTCGGTGAGGACGGCGCTCATTTCGGTGGCATCCGGATGCCGCCGTCGAGACGGATGGTCTCGCCGTTCATGTACGGATTGGTGATGCACTCCATGACGCCGAAGGCGAGTTCTTCACCGGAGCCGAGGCGCTTCGGGAAGAGCACGGACTGGCCGAGATGCGCCTTGAACGCCTCGCTCTGCTCACCCTCGCCGTAGATCGGCGTGTCGATGAGACCGGGCGCAATCGTGTTGACCCGGATACCGACCGCAGCGAGGTCACGCGCAATCGGAAGGGTCATGCCGACGACGCCACCCTTGGAGGCCGAGTACGCGCATTGGCCGATCTGCCCGTCGAAGGCGGCGGCCGATGCCATGTTGACGATGGCGCCTCGACTGCCATCGTCGTCGACCGGATCGGTCTGCGCCATCGCTCCGGCTGCCTGGCTGAGCATGTTGAACGAACCGATCAGATTGACCTTGATCACGAACTCGAAATTCTTGAGTTCGAACGGCACGTTGTTGCGGTCGATGGTTCGGCCGGCGAAACCGAGGCCGGCCGAGTTCACGAGCGAGCGCAACGGGCCCATCTCCGCTGCCGCAGCGACCGTCGTCTGGGCATCTTCGACAGAGCTGACGTCACATTTCACGAACAGCCCACCGAGCTCGGACGCGACGGCTTGACCTTTCTCCTCGTTCAGATCGGCGATGACGACACGGGCACCTGCGTCTGCGAGTTGACGGGCACATGCCTCGCCGATACCGGACGCACCGCCGGTGACGATGGAGGAACTCCCCTCCAGATTCATTCGTGGCATCAGGAATCGATCCTTTCGATGATGGTTCCGTTGGCAAGCCCACCGCCTTCGCACATGGCTTGCATGCCATAGCGACCGCCGGTGCGTTCGAGTTCGTTGACGAGCGTGGTCATGAGCTTGGCACCCGAGCAGCCGAGCGGGTGCCCAAGGGCGATGGCACCACCGTTGACGTTGACCTTCTCGAGATCGGCCCCGGTTTCCTTCTGCCAGGCCAACACGACCGAGGCGAACGCCTCGTTGATCTCGAAGAGATCGATGTCATCGACCGAGAGGCCGGTCTTGGCCAGCACCTTCTCGGTGACCGGGATCGGACCTTTCAACATGGTGACCGGATCGGTACCGGCCAGCGCGAAGCCGGTGAATCTCGCCCGTGGCTTCAGCCCGAGTTCGTCGGCCTTCTCGCGGCTCATGATCAGCACAGCGGCGGCACCGTCGGAGATCTGCGACGAGTTGCCGGCCGTGATCTTGCCATTCTCGTCGAACGCCGGTTTCAAGTTGGCCAGCGTCTCGGACGTGGTGTCGGGGCGGATTCCCTCATCGTGGACGAACATCTCGATCTCTCCGTCGATCTCGACGGGCACCGGGACGATCTCGTTCTCGAAGCGGCCTTCGGCAGTGGCCCGAGCCGCGCGCTGCTGGCTCTGCGCCGAGAAGGCGTCAAGATCTTCTCGGGTAATGCCGTATTCGTCGGCGATCATGTCGGCACCGATGCCCTGGGGCGGCAGACCGGTCTCGGCATACCGTTCGAACACCTTCGGACCGAAGGGCATCCCGAGTTCACCCTTCGCACCGGATGCTCCCATCGGCGTGGTGGTCATGATCTCGACCCCAAGGGCAACGACGACGTCATACGCGCCGGCCATGACACCCTGGGCGGCAAAGTGGATCGCCTGCTGGCTCGAACCGCACTGACGGTCGACGGTGGTCGCCGGCACGGACTCGGGCCACCCGGCAGCCAGCACTGCACTGCGCCCGAGGTTGAAGGCCTGCTGCCCGACCTGGCTGACACAGCCGGTCACAACGTCGTCGACGATGGCGGGATCGATGCCGGTGCGCTCTTCGAGCGCTTTCAGGACATGGGCACCAAGGTCGGCAGGGTGCCAATCCTTGAGCTTGCCGTTGCGTTTGCCCGCAGGCGTGCGCACGACATCGACGATGACGGCCTCATGCATGAGGTCCACCTCTTTCTGGTTGGTTGGGTGAGGACAGGATGGCATCGACGTTCGTGTCGAGCCGCTCGAGGAGGGATGCCAGGTGCTGACGTTCCTCCCGGCTGATGTCATGCCGGATCTCTCTTCTGAACCCGGCGTCGATCTCGTAGAACTTTTCGACCAGTGCGGTGCCGTCCGGCGTGATGCCCACCAGCCACACGCGACGATCGGTGGGATGAGGGTGTCGGGCTACGAGGCCACGCGCCTCGAGTCGATCGATCATGGAACCGATCGAGGCTCGGCCGATACCGACCATCTCGGCAAGTTCGGTCTGGCTCCGCTCGCCGAAGTCGTTGACGAATGCGAGCAACGACGCCTGGTTGAGGTTCAAGTCGATCTGCGTGAGTCGGTGATCGAAGGCCGCGGCGACCTTCCGGGCGCCCGCGATCAATGCGATTTCGACGCGCCGCCACGACGGTGCAGTACGGACATGATCAACGGAAGCCATACGCCAGGCGTTATGTTGCCATACAGTTCGCGTACTGACAATCTGGCAACCGACAAGCCTACGGCAAGGGTCGAGGTGACCGACGACCAGTGGGCCGCGGCGCATCGAGGCCGAGAAGGGCCTAGCGTATGGGGTATCCCTTTCCGGGGATCTCGGCCTCCCGGTCGAGCGATAGTAAGGAATACCCCCGCCATGGCAACCGGCACCGTCAAGTTCTTCAACAACGAGAAGGGCTACGGCTTCATTTCCCGCGACGACGGCGACGACGTCTTCGTCCATTTCAGCAACATCGAGGGGACCGGCTTCCGGACGCTCGAAGACGGCCAGCAGGTCGAATTTGAGGTCGGCCCAGGCCGCAAGGGCGACGAGGCCCTTCAGGTCCGCGTGATCTGACCCTTCGCCAACACTCGTACGGTCCGGCCCCGCTTCGGCGGGGCCGCTGCCGTTTTCGCCTGACCCCGACGGTCACACGATCAGGTTGATCAGTCGGCCCGGCACGAAGATGACCTTGCGGAGTTCAGCGCCGCCCACATGGCCAGCGACGTTGACGTCGGCGGTCGCCGCAGCGAGCACGGCCGCTTCATCGGCGTCGGAGGGGACCGACACACGACCCCGCACCTTGCCGTTGACCTGAACCGGCAGTTCGATCTGATCGTCGACCAGCACTGCTGGATCGGCCCGGGGAAAATCGGCCCAGACGACCGAACCGTCACCGCCCATCTTGTGCCAGAGTTCCTCGGCCATGTGAGGAACCAACGGTGCCAGCATGCGGACCATGGCGTCGGCGACGATGCGCGGCGTCGGTCCGTCGAACTTGGTCAACTCGTTGTTGAGTTCGGTCATCTTGGCGATGGCCGTGTTGAACCTCAGCCCCTCCATGTCGGCTCGAACACCGTCGATCGTTTTGTGCAGGACCCGGTTGAGTTCATCGGAGGGCGCTGCGTCGCAGAGCAAGAGGTCACCGGTGTCCTCGTCCACCACGTTGCGCCAGACACGCTGCAACAGCCGTTGCGAGCCGACGACCGAACGGGTCTCCCACGGACGATCCTGGTCGATCGGGCCCATCGACATCTCGTACAGGCGGAGCGTGTCGGCACCGAACGCGGCGTACATGTCATCGGGCGTCACCGAGTTCTTCAACGACTTGCCCATTTTTCCGAAGCTTCGGGTGACCGGGTCGCCGTCGTGGGTGAACCCCGACTGCGGGTCGCCCTCGACCTCGTCGGCCTCGACGTAGATCCCTCGCGTATCCTGGAACGCAGCAGCCTGGATGTAGCCCTGATTGATCAATCGCTTGAACGGCTCGACCGTGCTCACGTAGCCGAGGTCGAACAGCACCTTGTGCCAGAACCGGCTGTACAGCAGATGCAGGACGGCGTGCTCGACCCCGCCGACGTACAGGTCGACACCCCCATCGGTCGGACGGTCACCACCCATCCAGTAGCGCTCAGCGGGCGGATCGGCGATGACGTCGTCACTGACCGGGTCGATGTAGCGCAGGTAGTACCAACACGAGCCGGCCCATTGCGGCATGACATTGAGATCGCGACGGTAGGTCTTCACACCGTCGCCGAGGTCGAGATCGACCGAAACCCAGTCGACGGCTCGTCCCAAGGGTGGTTCTGGCCGGGAGTCCTCGTCGAGTTGACGCGGCGCCCAGTCGATCAGGTCGGGAAGGTTGACCGGCAGTTCAGCGTCGGGAATCGAGATCGGATTGTCGTCGTCGTCGAAGACGATCGGGATGGGCTCCCCCCAGTAGCGCTGACGCGCGAACAGCCAATCGCGCAACTTGGTGGTGACCATACCGACCCCTGCGCCCTCGGCTTCGAGCCACTCGATGATCTTCGCCTTGGCCTCATCGACCGGAAGTCCGTCGAGGAAGGACGAGTTCACAGCGGGGCCGTCGCCCGTGTAGGCCCCATCGCCAGGGATGCTGTCATCGAACTCAGGGGGCGGCTGGACCGTGCGAATGATCGGCAGCCCGAACTCGGTTGCGAAGTCCCAGTCGCGTTCGTCCTGGGCGGGGACGGCCATGATGGCGCCGGTGCCGTAGCCCATCAGCACGTAGTCGGCGATGAACACAGGGATCGACTCGCCGTTGGTCGGGTTGGTGGCGAACGTGCCGAGGAAGACGCCGGTCTTGTCTCGGTTCTCTTGACGGTCGACGTCGGTCATCTGCTCGACTCGAGTGCGATACGCAGCCACCGCCTCCGCGGGCGTCGCAGCCCCACCGGTCCACACCGGATCGACGTCGCCGTCATAGGCATCGGCGGTCAGCTCGTCGACGAGTGGGTGTTCGGGGGCCAAGACCATGTAGGTCGCCCCGAACAAGGTGTCGGGACGAGTGGTGAACACGTCGATGACATGCTCACCGACCGGGAAGCTGACCTCTGCCCCCTCGGACCGCCCGATCCAGTTGCGCTGCATCGTCTTGATCGAGTCGGACCAGTCGAGCAGATCCAAATCGTCGAGCAAGCGGTCGGCGTAGGCCGTGATCCGCATCATCCACTGCTTCAAGGGGCGCTTGAACACCGGAAAGTTGCCGCGATCGCTGCGACCATCGGCGGTGACCTCTTCGTTGGCCAGCACCGTTCCCAATCCCGGGCACCAGTTGACCGGGGCCTCGGACACGTAGGCCAGGCGATGATCGTGCAGCGCAGCGCGCTGCTCGCTCATCGACAGCTCGGCCCAGGCCCGACCGTCGGGTGTCGATCGCTCGCCTGACGCGAACTGCGCCTCCAGTTCGTCGATCGGACGGGCCATCCCCCTCCCACCGTTGGCCTCCGGGTCGAACCAGGCGTTGAAGATCTGCGTGAAGATCCACTGGGTCCATCGGTAGTACGCCTCGTCGGTGGTGGCGATCGATCGACGCTTGTCATGACCCAACCCGAGCCGGTCGAGTTGCCTGGTCATGTTGGCGATGTTGTTCTCGGTGTTGACCCGCGGGTGCTCACCGGTCTGACGAGCATGCTCTTCGGCGGGAAGGCCGAACGCATCGAAGCCCATCGTGTGCAACACGTTGAAGCCCGTCATTCGCTTGAACCGGGCGTAGACGTCGGTGGCGATGTAGCCGAGTGGATGGCCGACATGCAGACCGGACCCCGACGGGTACGGGAACATGTCCATGATGAAGAGCTTCTCGCGAGCGGCAATACCGCGAGGATCGTCGCAGAGTGGGCCGGAGGGATTGGGTGCGTGGTACGTCCCGTCAGCCAGCCACTGGGCCTGCCACCGGGTCTCGAGTTCGTCGGCAGTGGCGGCGTCGTAACGAAACTTCGGCATGTCATCGGCCATAGGCCAAAAGAGTACCGGCCCACCCTTGCCACTTTGCGGGAGGACGCCGAGGGGCCGTCCCGTCCGCCGGGGGTCGATTCGTCTGTGACGAGGCGGGCGGATTGCTCCACCTCTTCCACTTCCGATCAACGGCTGTTCCGTGATACGGTACGATTCCACGATGCGGAACAGGCGCTGTCGGGCGACAGGGCGGGTTTCGCATCTTCCATGTTCCACGGGTCCCTGCGGTTGGGGCTCTTGAGTTCCAGGAGCAGCACATGTCCGACGAGGAAGAGATCGACCTCAGCGCACTCGACGACGAGGATCTCACCGCCCAGATGCACGACGACCTCTACGACGGTCTGGGCGAAGAGATCGTGGAGGGCACCAACATCCTGTTGTCGCGCGGTTGGGACGCGAACCGGGTCCTGAACGACGCGCTCGTCGAGGGCATGCGGATCGTCGGCATCGATTTCCGGGACGGCATCCTGTTCGTTCCCGAGGTCCTCCTGGCAGCAAACGCCATGAAGGCCGGTATGGCGATTCTTCGCCCCCTCCTCGCCGAGACCGGTGCCGAACCGATCGGAAAGATTGTGATCGGCACGGTCAAGGGTGACATCCACGACATCGGCAAGAACCTCGAGGGGAAGATGCTCGACGGTGCCGGCTTCGAGGTGATCGACCTCGGTATCAACACCGACGTCGACGAGTACCTCGCCGCACTCGACGAGCACAAGCCCGACATCCTCGGCATGTCGGCCCTGCTGACCACCACGATGCCCTACATGAAAGTCGTCATCGACACGATGGTCGAAAAGGGTCTGCGCGACGACTTCATCATCCTCGTGGGCGGAGCGCCGCTCAACGAGGAGTTCGGTGAGGCCATCGGGGCAGACGCCTACTGCCGTGATGCCGCAGTTGCTGCCGAGACCGCATCCGCCAAGGTCGCCGAGAAGCGCGCCGCAGTCTCGTAGGGGTCGGTGGAGGAGTGATGGGTGACGCGCCTCGGGTCCTGATCCTCGCCTGTGGGGCACTCGCCCGCGAACTTCGCGACATCGCTCGGCTGCACGAACTCGACAACGTCACGCTCGAGTGTCTGCCGGCAATCCTGCACAATCGTCCCACCGACATTCCCGATGCGGTCCGGAAACGACTCGACCGAACTCGGGACGCCTACGACCGAATCCTTCTCGGTTACGCCGACTGCGGTACCGCTGGAGAACTCCGCGAGATCGCCGAGCAGGAAGGCATCGAGATGCTCCCCGGAGCGCACTGCTACCAGTTCTTCGCCGGCGAGCGGGCCTTCGACGAGATGCATCGCGATGACCCGACCGCCTTCTACCTGACCGACTACCTGGTGAAGCACTTCGATCGTTTGATCATGGCCAACCTCGGCATCGAAGCCCACCCGGAACTTCGCGACATGTACTTCGGCAACTACACGAAGATGATCTACCTTGCGCAGACCGATGACCCCGTCCTCGACGCCATGGCGCAAGCCTGTGCCGCCAAGCTCGGGCTGGCATTCGAGCGGGTGCGAACCACCTACGGCGACCTCGAACCGGCCGTGGTGCACATCGCCACCGCACCGGAGCGCGTCTGATGCCTCGACGCAACCGGGGTGGGCCGGGGCTCGTGACGATCTACTGGCGAGACATCCCCGCCCAGGTCACCGCCACCACCGAGGACGGCAGCAAGGAACAGGTGCTGCTCCATCAGCGGTTCCAGGTCGCAATCGACCGTGCAGCCGCCGTCGCCGGGCTGACCGAGACTGACGACTACGTGAACGAGTGGCGCCGTGTCGCCGCCTCGGTCGACGGCGATCCCGTTGCCGCAGCGCACGCAACCGCAGAACAGCTCGACAGTGAACACCCCCGAGACGTATTGGAGGCCCTGGTGGCCAACGGCGGTCTCGCAACCACAGGAGAACCCCAGTGACCGACACGATCATCTCCAGCGCGACGAAGGAGGTTGCGATCGGGTTCGGTCGTCCCTTCGTCATGATCGGCGAACGCATCAACCCCACCGGCCGCAAGTTGCTTGCCGAGGAGATGAAGAACGGTGATTTCAGCCGGGTCGTCTCCGATGCGATCGCCCAGGTCGAAGCGGGCGCGCAGATGCTCGACGTGAACGCCGGTATCCCGCTGGCCGACGAACCGGCCCTCCTCGTCCGGGCCATCAAGGAAGTCCAGGCCGTCACCGATGTTCCGATCGCGATCGACTCGTCGATCGTCGAGGCCCTGGAAGCGGCGATCGAGATCTACGAGGGCAAGCCGCTGATCAACTCCGTGACCGGCGAAGAGGAGGTCCTCGAGCGAGTCCTTCCGTTCGTGGCCAAACACGGCGCCGCCGTCGTTGCGATCTCCAACGACGAGACCGGTATCTCCGAAGACCCCGACGTCCGCTTCGAGGTCGCCAAGAAGATCGTCAGTCGCGCCGGCGACCACGGCATCCCGGCTTCCGATGTCATCGTCGACCCGCTCGTCATGCCGATCGGTGCGATGGGAACTGCGGGCCGCCAGGTCTTCGAACTCGTGGGCAGACTGCGCAACGAGCTCAAGGTCAACACGACCTGCGGTGCATCGAACGTGTCGTTCGGCCTCCCCAATCGTCACCACATCACCGGGACGTTCCTGGCCATGGCGATCGGCGCCGGTATGACGTCTGCGATCATGAATCCGCTCCACGGCGAGGTGAAGACGGCGATCATGGCCGCCGACGTCCTCAACGGTCAGGACGAGAACTGCGCGGCCTGGATCCAGGCCAACCGCGAGCCCGGCGAGGCCGGTGCCGGAGCCGGTCGTCGGCGGGGTGGCCGCCGCCGCACGAACGCGAGTTGAGCAGGAGATGATCCTGCGATGACCGACCTGGCCGGCACGACCAACATGCTCGGCGACGAGCGGGTCACCGTGGTCTTCACCCCGTCGGGGGTGCAGGCCGTGGCCGCAGCTGGCACCTCGCTGCTCGATGTCGCCCGATCGGTCGGGGTCGACATCGACTCCACCTGTGGGGGACGGGGCCTCTGCGGCCGGTGCCAGGTCACGCCGGCGACCGGAGAGTTCGCCAAGTGGGGCATCACGTCCGACGACTCCGCCGTGTCACCATGGACCACGAGCGAGTCCGGCTACAAGGGTCGCCGCGCGATCGAGCCTGGTTCCCGTCTCGGCTGTCAGGCCCGGGTGCTCGCCGACGTCGTCGTGGACATTCCTCCTGCGAGTCAGGTTCACCGTCCAGTCATTCGCAAGACGATCGATCTTCCCGGTCTCACCCTCGATCCGCTCGTCACCGCTCGCTACGTCGAACTCCCCGAGCTCGAACTCGGCGACGAACGAGCTGACGACGAGATTCTCCGTGAAGCCCTCGCCGCCGACTGGGGCATCGAACACGCCACCGTCGAGGGTCGGGTTCTGCCCACAGTGCACCCGGCGATCGTGGAAGGTGGTCGTGCGATCACCGCAGTCGTGCATCGCGACGGCACGGTGCTCGCCGTTCGGCCCGGCTTCGACGAGGTCGTCTACGGCGTGGCCGTCGATGTCGGCTCGACAACCATCGCGGGATACCTGGTCGACCTTGCGTCCGGCGACGTGCTCGCCGACGCCGGGGCCATGAACCCGCAGATCCGCTTCGGTGAAGACCTCATGAGTCGGGTCAGCTACGTGATGATGAACCCGGGCGGTGATGGTGAACTGACGTCCGCAATCCGCACGGCACTCGACCGACTCGTCACCGACCTTGCCGATGCTCTCGACACCGAACTCGACGAGGCGTCGGTCCGGGACCGCATCCATGACATCGTGCTGGTGGGCAACCCGGTGATGCATCACCTTCTGCTCGGGATCGACCCGACGCCACTCGGCGCTGCGCCATTCACACTCACGATCGGCGCGCCGGTCGACCTGCGGGCGACCGACCTCGACCTCGACCTGCCGTTCGCACGCGCCCACATCGGGCCATGCATCGCCGGACACGTCGGTGCCGACGCTGCGGCGGCGCTGCTCAACGAGCGCACCCACGCCACGGCCGAACCCCAACTGTTGGTCGACGTGGGGACAAACGCAGAGATCGTGCTCGGCACCGCCGAGCGCGCCTACGCCGCGTCCTCTCCGACCGGACCGGCGTTCGAAGGTGCGCAGATCTCATCGGGCATGCGAGCAACCGCTGGCGCGATCGAACGCATCCGGATCGACCGAGAGACCTTGGAACCCCGCTTCAAAGTGATCGGCGCCGACGCATGGAGTGACGAAGCCGGGTTCGCCGAACAGACCGCCAACCTCGACATCGCCGGTCTGTGTGGTTCGGCGATCATCGAGGTGATCGGTGAGCTCTACCTGGCCGGTGTCTGCGACCACAACGGCGTGATCCAGGACCTCACTGCCAGGACCGACTGCGTCGTCTCCGATGAGCGGACGTTCACCTACGTGATTCGTCCCGAGGTCACCGACGACGACGGCACGACCCACCCACAGTTGGCCATCACCCAGAACGACGTTCGCCAGATCCAACTCGCCGCCTCTGCGCTGCGGGCCGGGATCGATCTGTTGATGGAGCACGCCGGTATCACCGAGTGCCACGACGTACGACTCGCCGGCGCATTCGGTGCCCATATCGACCCGGTGTATGCGCTCGTGCTCGGCCTGGTTCCCGACTGTCCGGTCGAACGGGTGACGGCGGTCGGCAACGCCGCCGGGGCCGGCACGGTCCGGATGTTGGTGAGCGCGAAACAGCGTGACGAGATCGCCGCCGTGGTCCGCGACGTCGAGAAGATCGAGACGGCAACCGAACCCCGCTTTCAGGAGTTGTTTGTCGCCGCCATGGCGTTCCCCCACGCCACCGCACCGAGCCCGCACCTCGCCCAGATCGTGGCGCTCCCCGAACGCGTCGATTCCACAGGGGGCGGCGGCCGCAACCGGCGCCGGCGCCGAGAGAGCAGCGAAAGGTAGACCCATGAGCGAAGAAATGAACACCGAACCCGGGGCGAGCCGCCGCAGTGGGCGCCGTGGAGGTGGTCGAGCCGGTCGACAGGCCGCTCGGTCCTCGGCCGTCACCACCAGGCCCTATCTGGAACGCACGATGCCCCCGGTCGAGATGCTCTCCGACGAGGGGCTCTCGGCGATCGAGGACAACGCCGAAGAGATACTCGCCACCATCGGCGTGGCATTCCAGGACTTTCCCGAGGCACTCGAGCTCTGGCGTGAGGCCGGAGCCACCGTCGACGGCGAGATGGTCTACTTCCCGAAAGGTCTCTGTCGCGAGATCGTCCAGAACAACGCGCCGACGTCGTTCGTGCAGCACGCCCGCAATCCCGAACGGTCCGTGAAAATCGGCGAGAACTGCACGGTCTTTGCGCCCAACTACGGCTCGCCGTTCGTGATGGACCTGGACAACGGTCGCCGGTACGGCACGATCGAGGACTTCCAGAACATCGTCAAGCTCGTCTACAGCCTCCCCCACCTCCACCACGGCGGCGGCACCGTGTGCGAGCCCGTCGACGTACCGGTGAACAAGCGGCACCTCGACATGGTGTACGCACACATCAAGTACAGCGACAAGCCCTACATGGGATCGGTCACGGCGGCAGAGCGCGCCGCTGACTCGATCGAATTGAGCCGCATCGCGTTCGGCGGCGATCTGCAGGACCGCACCGTGATGACATCGCTCATCAACGCATCGTCACCCCTGCGTTGGGACGCCACCATGCTCGGTGCGGCCACCGAGTACGCCCGCGCCAACCAGGCGTGCATCATGTCGCCGTTCATCCTCGCCGGCGCCATGTCGCCGGTCACCATCGCCGGCCTGGCCGCGCAGTCACTGGCCGAGGCCCTGTCGGGCATGGCGTACACCCAACTTGTTCGCCCGGGAGCACCGGTGATCTTCGGGACGTTCGCATCGTCGATGTCGATGGCCACCGGGGCACCGACCTTCGGAACGCCCGAGGCCGGCCAGGCCATCTCGGTGATGGCCTCGCTCGCCCGCCGAGTCGGCGTGCCCTTCCGATCCGGTGGACAGTTCACAGCATCGAAGTACCCGGACGCCCAAGCCGCCTACGAATCGGCCTCGACGCTGCTGCCGACCATCCTGTCGGGCGTGAACTTCGTGCTTCACGCTGCCGGGTGGCAGGAGGGAGGCCTTGCCCTCGGTTTCGAGAAGCTCATTCTCGATGCTGATCAGCTCGGTTTCATGGAGGTCTACGCCCGGGGGATCGACGTCAGCCAGAACGGTCAGGCGATGGACGCCTTCCGGACCAACCCCCACGGCGAACATTTCCTGGGCAACGCTCACACCCTGGCCAACTTCGAAACGGCGTTCGCCCGATCGTCGGAAGCCGACAACAACAGCTTCGAACAGTGGATCGACGAAGGCTCACGCACATCGGCCCAACGAGCCAACACGACCTGGAAACGACTGCTCGCCGAGTACGAGGGCCCCGGACTCGACGACGCGATCGATGCTGAGCTCCTGGACTACATCGGCCGCCGCAAGGCGTCGATGCCCGACGCGACCTACTAGGAGCGAGCCGTGTCCGAAACCATCGGCTTCATCGGTCTCGGCAACATGGGGCTCCCCATGTGTCTCAATCTGGTGGACGCCAGATTCGACGTCGTTGCCTTCGACCTGCGGCCCGAACCGGTCGCTGAGGTTGCCGCTGCGGGCGGTCGCACGGCAGCCGACGCGGCATCGGTTGCCGCCGAAGCCGACATCTTGCTCACGTCGCTCCCCCGACCCGACCATGTCGATGCCGTGATGCGAGGCGCCGGCGCGCTCGCTGCACTCCGGGCCGGATCGGTCTGGGCCGACCTCACGACGAATCGGCGCGAGTTCGTGCAGGAACTGGCCGACGATGCGCCCCCGGGTGTGGCCGTCATGGACGCACCGGTCACCGGGGCAGTGGACGGAGCCCGCAACAAGCGACTGACCCTGTTCGCCGGTGGCGCAGAAGCCGACCTCGAACGGGTCGTTCCGGTGCTCGAGAACCTCGGTCGAGTGATCCGCTGTGGACCGCTCGGCACTGGCAATGTGGTGAAGCTGGTGACCAACCAACTGTGGTTCATCCATGCTGCATCGATCGGCGAAGGATTTGCCCTTGGCCTGGCCAACGGTGTGGAGCTGTCGGTGCTCTACGACGCGATCTGCGACTCGGTCGGCGACTCGTTCGTGGCGAGGCACGACGGACCGTCGATCTTCGCCGGCCACTACGACCCGAGCTTCACGCTCGATCTTTGCCTCAAGGACCTCGGCCTCGTCCGCGAACTCGAGGGTTCGCTCGACGCCCCCCTGGTCATGACGGCCGCTGCGCACGACGTCTTCGAAGATGCAGCCGAGCGCTACGGGCGCGATGTCGGCGAGCTCCATGTTGCCAAGCGAATCGAGGACGACAATCAGCTCTCGTTTCGGATGGACGGAGACTGGATCGCACCCTGGGAGATCACCGACCACTGATGGGTGGTCGGTGGCGGGGTCCTGGGCCACTCTCCGCGTCTTCGTTCGCAGGCCCGGACTCGGCGCAGCCATCGTGTGGCCTCGTGACGAGAGACCCGGATCATGGTGCTCAGTCGACAATACGGCTGCGTTGGCCTCGCATGAGAGCGACAGCGGTGGCCGATGCTCGGGCCGGGAAGGCGACGAACTGCCGTCGACTCTCCGGGGCATCGGTCACGACGATCCGGTAGGCCAGATAGCTCGCAATGACGCCGAAACAGGTGGCCATGGTCCAGAAGTAGGCGACCGGCGACGTGACACCGATCACGACACTGGCCGAGAGCGGACCGCACAGGGCACCGACGCCGTTCACTCGCACCAATGCAGCCGATCCTGCCGTGAGCTTGGCGGTCGGCAACCAGTCGGCTGTGTACGCGATGGTCAACGAATAGATCGGGAATCCCACCGCCCCGAGAAGTGCCATCAGGCCGATCGCCGCCCAACTCCCCTCCTGCACCCCGGCGAGGCCTGCACATGCCGCGAGTGCAATCCCGGCGACGACGAGGATCACACCACGACGCGACACGCGATCGGACAGCAGCCCGACCGGCCACTGCAACAGCATCGAACCGATGAGCGGAGCAGCAAGGAAGAACGCAAGCCGGGAGTCGGGGACGTCGACGGCCACCGCATACACGGCGCCGAGACCCATGAGGATGCCAATCGCTGCACCGTTCCAGAACGAGCAGAAGATGCCGGTCGGGATGATGGCCGCAAGTTCCCGGAGGCTCATTCGTTCCGTGGCAGCCAGCGGCGGGTTGCTGGATGCCGACAGGACGATCGGGATCAGCGATGCAGACACGAGTACCGATGAGAGCAGGAAGAGTTTCACGCCATCTGGATCGGCGGCGTCGAGCAAGAACTGCCCGATCGTCATGCCACCCATCGTCACAACCATGTAGATCGACAGCAGTCGCCCGCGAGTCTGGTTGGTGGCGAGATCGTTCAGCCACGACTCCTCGGTGACGTACAGCCCGGCCATACACAGACCGGTCATGAAACGCATGAGGCCCCAGGTGACGGGATCGATGAAGAGCGCGTGGATCAACACGGCAGCCGATGCCATCGACGCAAGGCCTGCAAACACACGGATGTGTCCGACCTTGGCGATCAGCGTCTCGGCGGTGCGACTCCCAGCCAGGAAGCCGCCGAAATAGGCAGCCATGACGAACCCGGCGACGGTGACCGAAAAGCCCTCGGTCTCGGATCGCACACCGATGAGGGAACCCTGCAGCCCATTTCCGGCCATGAGGAGCAAGATCCCGACGAACAGGGCCCGCGCCGCCGTAGCCGGACTGTCCTCGATCCACGGCCCACCCTCGACGATCTCGTCGTCATCGGTGATCGCCGGCGGCGTCGGATCGGTCACGGCGTAGACCTCCACGAAACAGCCGCACCGGTGAGGCGGCACCGGAGAGAACGTTAGCGGGTACTCCGATGTTCCCGATCGACTCAGTCCGTCGTGCTCGACCTGTCGAGGGCAGCGACGATTGCGTTCCGGGTCTCGTCGGGCGCCTCGACGGTCAACATGTGGCCACAGTCGATCATCACGACCTCCGCGCCTGCCGTTGCAGCAATCAGGTCGGTTGCCCGCTTGCTCGGCGTCATCTTGTCGCGAGTGCCCAAGACGTAGGTGACCGGACAGGTCACATCGGCCGCAGCGATGAGCGACGTGTCGTAGACGTTGCACGCCGCCATGTCGACACCGAGGGAGTCGGGCCGTGATGTGTCGAGCAGCGCTTGCGATCCCCCGATCTGCCACATGCCGGGGGTGGCGTGGCGGCCGACATGCGCTCGGTCGCCGAACGACCACGACGACATGAGTCGGCTGGCGTGTGGAACATCGTTGGCGGCCGAGTCGAGCAACTCGGGATGCACCGGCATCGCTGCTGCCGTGCCGACCAGCACGAGCGAGGCAACGACCTCGGGGCGCTGCGCAGCTGCCTCGATGGCGATGAACGTGCCCATCGAGTGACCGACGATGTGCGCCGGGCCCAAGCCGAGCTCGTCGATGACTCGTCCGATCCACCCACCCATCTCGGGAATGGTCTCGAGACAGGGGCCGTCGGAGCCGCCGTGACCGGGTAGGTCGACCGCCGCCACCCGGTAGCCATGATGTGCGAGGTACCGGGTCTGCAGTTGCCACACGGTGCGGTTCATCCCCGACCCGTGAACGAGCACCACACCGGGAAGCGCCGGGTCGTGGTCGCGGCCACCGTTGGCGTAGCGAACCGTCTTGCCGTCGAGGTCGAATTCCATCGCGTCCTCGCTCGCTACCGCTGGCTGATCTTCAGCGCCGAGCTGAGATCGTCGATGATGTCCCGCACGTCCTCGATGCCGACCGACACACGGATCAGGTCCTCGCCGATGCCGGCGGCGACCAGGTCGTCGGCCGACAACTGCTGATGGGTCGTGCTTGCCGGATGCAACACGAGGGTCTTCGCGTCACCCACGTTGGCGAGGTGTGATGCAAGCCTCACGTTCTCGATGAACGTCTTGCCGGCATCCCGGCCACCCTTGATGCCGAAGCTCAGGATTGCGCCGGTGCCGTTCGGATAGAGCGCGGCTGCGAGTTCTCGATCGGGATGGTCCGACGCCGTCGGATACTTGACCCAGGCCACGGCGTCGTTCGCCTCGAGCATCTCGGTGACCGCGCGGGCGTTGCTGACATGGCGGGCCATCCGCAGCGGGAGCGTCTCCACGCCCTGCAGCAATTGAAAGGCGTTGGCCGGGCTCATCGACGCACCGAAGTCGCGCAAACCCTCGGCTCGTGCTCGGGTGATGAAGGCGCCCGGGCCGAACTCGTCGGCGAACGAAATGCCGTGATAGCCGGCGTACGGCTCGGTCATGGTGTCGAACCGGCCTGACGCCTCCCAGTCGAAGCGCCCACCGTCGATCAACGCTCCTCCGAGCGCAACACCGTGGCCGCCGAGGAACTTGGTCACCGAATGCATGACGATGTCGGCGCCGTGCTCGATCGGCCGAATGCAATACGGCGTCGAGAACGTCGAGTCGACCATCAGCGGAAGTCCACTGCGATGGGCGACCTCCGCAACTGCCGCAATGTCGAGTACCTCGACGCCGGGATTCCCCAACGTCTCGGCGAACACGAGCCGTGTGTCGTCGGTGATGGCGGCCTCGAACTCGGTCGGGTTGCGAGGGTCGACGAACGTGCAGGTGATCCCGAGGCGAGGGAGTGTGACATTGAGCATCTGGTGGGTGCCGCCGTAGATGTTTCGACTTGCGACGATGTGTCCGCCCTGGCCCATGAGCGTGACCACGCCGAGAAAAAACGCAGCCTGGCCGCTCGCAGTGCACACGGCACCGACGCCACCTTCGAGCGCGGCCAAGCGCTCTTCGAGCACGGCAACCGTCGGGTTGGTCAGGCGGGAGTAGAGATGGCCCGGCATCTCGAGGTTGAACAGACCTGCGGCATGGTCGCTGTCGTCGAACACGTACGACGTCGTGAAGTACAACGGCACAGCCCGGGCCCCGGTGGTGGGGTCCGGTTGCTGACCGGCATGGAGGCTCAGCGTGTCGAATCGCAGATACTCGGGTTCGATCATGACGGCGACCCTACCTGTCCACCGCCGTGGCAGTAGCGTCGCACCGTGATGCGCCGTTCGAACCGGTGGGTGGCCGTGGCCCTGGTTGCTGCACTCCTCGGCGGTGCCTGCGCAGAGGACGAACCGCAGGCGTCGAGCCCGCCATCGACACGTGCTCCCGACGCGGCAGCGAGTGACGGTGCCGCCGTCGACGACTCGCCGCCACCATCTGGTGTCGGACCCGACAACCGGTATGCCGATGTGGGCGACGGGGTTGCGGTGACGATGGCCCGATCCGATGATCCCACCGGTCGGTTCCACGCCGAGGTCACGCGTCAACTCCTCCAACAGCTCGGCTACGTCGTCACCGATCCAGCCAATGTCGAGCTGTCGCCAGCCGACTTCTACGCCGCACTCGGCCGAGGAGAGGTCGATCTCTGGGTCAATGCCCGATTCCCTGCCCACAACCCGTATCTCGATGCGGTGATCCGCTTCGAGCCGTTCGTCGTTCCTGAGTCCGACGCGCCCGAGGGTGAGGACGGCGCCGACGTCGTGCAACAGCCGGAGCCGACCGAGAACATGATCGACATCCGTGTGCGCGACGAGCTCTCCATCGTCACATCGATCATCCCCGACGGCGGTGTTGCCGGCTTCGTCACCAATGCATCGATCACGTTCGACAACCCGGATCTGACCCTCGATGCGATCGTCGCCGACCCAGTACTCTTCGACCGGTACGACGCCGCCGACACCTTTCGCTCCCCTGCGCTGGCCGACGACGAGAGCGGCAGCGCCGGAGAACCGGTCGACGTGACCGATGGCGTGATCCAGATTCTCGGCTGCCCCGAGGATGCACTCTGCGCCGACCAGATCGACGAGATGATCCGGTTCGCAGGCTGGCAGGGCTCCGTCGAGCAGGTCCTCGGCGACCGTGACACGCTCGCCGAGGAAGCGTTGCGTCGCGTTGCCAACAATCAGCCCGTCATCGCGTTCCTTCACGGTCCGTCGGCAGCGATGCAGCAGCTCATTCCCGGCGAGAACGTGATGTGGATCGGCGTCGAGCCCGACTCGGTGCTCGACGGTTCGATCACGGCGGCATGGAATCAGCGCTTCGAGAACGACGACGGACAGCAAGTCCCGAACCCGGTCGATCCCGGAACCTGTTCGGTCGATCCGTGTCATCTCGGTTGGCTCACCAACGACATCGCAATCACGGCGAGCAACGTGTTCCTCGAGCGGCACCCGGCTGCAGCGGCGCTGCTGGCGGTGATCGAGATCCCTGCGGCCGACGTCAATGCTGCGCTCGCCCGTATCCGGCTCGCAGACCTGCGCAGCGGTTCACCCGACGAGACGTCGCAGCTAGCTGCGACGTGGATCGACTCGAACCGCGAACTGGTCGACCAGTGGCTCGCTGCTGCGGTCGCCGCCGCCTGATGCGCCGCTAGGCGCCGAGCGCCTTGCCCAAATCCGTCAGGAGATCATCGGTGTCTTCGAGGCCGATCGACAGTCGGATCATCGTCTCCCCGATCCCCATTGCGTGACGAAGCTCCGGTGCGACCCGACGATGGGTCGTGGTGGCAGGGTGGGTGACGAGACTCTTCGTGTCGCCCACGTTGTTGGAGATGTCGAAGATGTTCAACGCGTCGACAACTGCGAACGTCGAGGCCTGATCACCTTCGAGGGTCAGACTCACGATCGTGCCACCGGCCTCCATCTGCGAACGTGCCAGCTCGGCACTCGGATGCGAATCGAGGAAGGGGTAGCGGACCTCACGCACCCGGGCATGGGACTCGAGCTCGGAGGCGATCCGTTGCGCTGAGCGACTCTGCGCATCGATGCGTAGACGGAGCGTCTCGAGACCCTTGACAAGCACCCATGCATTGAACGGGCTGAGGCTCGGGCCGGTGTGGCGGATGAACTCCTGCAGGTGATCGTCGTGAAACTGCTCCGAACACAGCACGGCGCCGCCCAGGGTCCGTCCCTGACCGTCGATGTGTTTGGTGGCGGAGTAGACGACGATGTCGGCACCGAGTTCGAGCGGATGCTGCAGGATCGGGGTGGCGAAGACGTTGTCGACCACGACGAGGGCTCCAGCCGCATGGGCCAGCTCACTGACGGCGCGAAGGTCGATGATCTCCAACCCTGGGTTCGAGGGGGTCTCGAGAAAAACCGCGTTGGCCCCGCCGGCGAGCGCCGCCTCCCACTGGGAGAGATCACGGCCGTCGACGAGGCGGGTCTCGACGCCGAACCGCGGAAGGATCTCGGTCGTGATCACTGCGCACGAGCCGAACAGTGCCCGGGAGGCGACGAGCGTGTCGCCGGCACCCAGGAAGCATGCCAATGCGGCGAAGACCGCCGACATGCCGCTGGCGGTCGCACGACAGACGTCGGCACCTTCGATCAGGCGAAGCCGTTCTTCGAACATGGCAACGGTGGGGTTGCCGTAACGGCCGTAGATGTAGCGGTCGATGTCGCCCGTGAACGCGGCTTCGGCCTCGGCAGCCGAGCCATAGACGAAGCCCGACGTGGCGTAGATCGCCTCGGCGGTCTCGTCGAAACCCGAGCGGCTGAGCCCACCCCGGATCAGTTTGGTTGCCTCGGAGGCGTGTTCGAGGTCCATCGTCAGCCTTGCCGCCACGGCAGACCGGCGTGTTTCCAGCCGGTCGTGCGGTGGCCTTCAGCATCGAGATCACCTTCGAAGCCTTCGGAGACGTTGTAGGTGGTGGTGAAGCCGGCGGCCGCCGCTGCGGCCGCCGCCCCCTGAGAGCGGACGCCACTGCGGCACAGAAACAGCAGCGGCGTCGAGGGATCGAGGCCGCCGGTGGCTTGTTCGACGAAATCGGGATTGGGCGTGCCGGAGCCGTAGGCGGTCCACATCACCATCCGTGCCTGCTTGCCGATTGCGTCGAGGACGGGGATCCCCACCAGGTTCCATTCCTGCGGCGTGCGCACGTCGACGAGCACTGCTGCGGGGTCCTCTACGAGGAGTTGATAGGCATCGTGCACACTGATCTCGGTGAAGGCCATGGTTGCTCCTAATTCCGATCGTTTCGATCAGGATTGGAACCGTAGGGCTGGGCCTGTGGCTAACGGGCGGTCGTCTGTCACATTTCACGATGTCGAGACCGGTTCTTTTCACGGTGCCGATGATCGAACACACTGTGGGCCATGTACGAGCTCTCCGGGATCGTCGACCTCGACCGCTACCCGCTCCACGAACCCGACTCGACCGCGTACCTCGCAGCTGTCGCCGCTGCACGCCAGGGGTTGCGGTCGGTTGGCTGCGCGGTCGTCAAGGACCTCGTTCGACCCGAGGCGGTTGGGCTGCTCAACGACGAGATCATCGAGCGAAAGCACACCACCCACTTCTCGACACAGATGATGAACCCGTACTTCCACACCGAGGTCAACGACGAGTTTCCCCACCACCACCCGGTCAACACGTTCCTCGAACGCTCAAGCGGGTTCATACCGGGTGACGCATGGGATCCCGACTGTGCCACCGACGTGATGTTTCGGGCACCCGAACTCGCCCGCTTCCTGGCCGACTGCCTCGAGATCCCCGAGCTCCACTGCTACGCCGATCCGCTTGCAGGACTCACCGCCAACATCCTCGACCCCGGCCAGCTGTTCACCTGGCACTTCGACACGAACGACTTCGCCGTCACCGTTCTCGTGCAGGAAGCCGACGAGGGTGGCCTGTTCGAGTACTGCCCGGCGATCCGCAACGCCGACGACGAGGGCTTCGATCGCATCGCTGGCGTGCTCGGCGGAGATCGCACCGGTGTGCACACCCTTGACCTCCGCCCCGGCGACCTGCAGATCTTCCAGGGTCGCCACAGTCTCCATCAGGTCTCGCGGGTGCCTGCCACCAGCCGACCACGACACGCGGCGATCTTCGCCTACACCCGCGAACCCGGTGTGATCGGTCGCGTCACCCGCACCCAACAACTCTTCGGTCGCGTGATGCAGGAGCATGTCGATGCCGAGCGGGCGCGCGTGCGTTCCGACGCGCTCATCGACTGATCGCTACCGTCGCGTCCATGCCGCTTCCGCAGCCGTCAACCGATCCCAACCGACACCGGGCCGACCTCGACGAGTTCGGCTATTGCATCGTGGCCGACGCGCTCTCGGCCGACGAGGCGGCTGCGCTGACGGACAGGATCAGTGCCCAGGCGGCTGCAGAACGCTCGCAGGCGCTCGATTTCCACTATCCGGCCGACGGCGACGACGACGTCAACCAGTGGGTGTACCAGCTGCTCGCCAAGGGCGACGAGTTCCAGGCGCTGGCCCTGCACCCGACCGCTCGAGCACTCGCCACCCACGTCCTCGGAGTCGACCACATCCTGTCATCGGTCGATGCCCATATCACCCACCCGGGTAACAAGCCGATGGCGCTCCACCTCGATCAGTGGTGGATGCCCCAGCCGACGGTGCCCGGCACTCCCCATGTGCGCCAGGGCGACCTGACCCGAACGTCGGGGCCGTACGGCGAGCCGACGCCGGCCGACACCCCGATCTCACCGCCGATGGTCTGCAACATGATGTGGATGGCGAACGAGTTCACCACGGAGAACGGCGCCACCCGAATCGTGCCGGGCAGCCACCTCGCCGGCTGTCAGCCCGATCCGAGCCGCACCGACTACGGCGAGATTGCGATCGAAGCGCCGGCCGGCTCATTGCTCGTGTGGGAGGGACGGACCTGGCATGCCGCCGGCCTCAACACCTCCGACCACCCGCGCTTCGGTGTGGTCACCTACTTCTGCGCTCCGATCGTCCGATCGCTTGCGAACCTGACGTACGGCATGCGCACCGAGACCCGCACGGCGATGGATCCGGAACTGCTCAGACTCGCTGGCTTCACCCCGTGGAACAGCTATGGCATGACCGACGATCCGTACGCCGATGTGGCCCGGCCCGGCGATCAGACTGCAGGCCGCCTCGAGTAGCACCTGCTACTCGAACAACGCAGTGAGTGACGCAGGATTGATCCACTCGTCGAGTCGGTGGATCAAGCCATCGTCGCCCACTGCAACGAGCGCGATCGCTTCGGCGACGAGGTCTTGACCTGCAAGGGTTGTGATCTCCAACCTGTGCTGCTGGAGATAGCCACCCTCGATCGGTTCGAGACGACGAACGACGTACTCGCGACGCAACGCCCGCCTTCCCATCGCTGCCATCAGCGCCATGTTCTGATCGACGGTCTGGGTCACCCCGTCGAAGTCGTGCCAAATCTCCGCATCGGGGTGGTAACACCCTCGGGCTGCCTCCACATCGCCATGGTTCAACGCAGCGAGGAAGCGGTGCGCAACATCGGGGACAGCCATGGACGCCAATCTAGGTCGAACCCAGCACAGTCCTGGACGGTCACTCGACGAGGCTCACCGGGAAGTCGGTGAGCAGTTCTGGGCCATGCTCGGTCACCAGGTACTGGTTTTCGAGCTTCACGCCCTCTCCGCCTTCGCGGGAACCGATGTAGCTCTCGCTCGAGAGCACCATGCCGACCTCGAGATGATCGTCGAGACCCCACTCGTCCCAGGCCCACGGGTGATAGATGTCGGGGTACTCGTCACACTGGCCGACCCCGTGAAACTTCACCGAGTAGTGCCGGTACTGCTCTCGTGGCGGCATGGTCGAGTCGAAGGTGAGCTCACGGAAGCTGCGGCCCGGCGTGAGCAGCTCGGCGTTCGATCGCACCATCTCGTCGGCCATGTCGAACAACTGCTGCTGATGCCCCGTCGGCGCCTTGTCGCCGCAGATCCACGTACGGGAGATGTCGACCATCATCCCGTAGGCCCCGACGAGATCGGTGTCGTAGGCGACGATGTCGCCATTGTCGACGACACGGGCCGATGCCTCCTGGAACCAGGGATTGGTGCGCGGACCGGACGAGAGAATCTGCGTCTCGATCCACTCGCCACCCCGGGCGATGTTGCCCTCGTGGAGCTTGGCCCAGATCTCACGTTCGGTCATCCCGGGCTCCATGCGTCGACGCATGTCGCCCATCGCCGCCTGGCAGGCATGGGCCGAGCAGCGCATCGCCCGGATCTCGTCGGGACCCTTGATCTTGCGAGCCTCCTCCATGATCTCCTGGCCGTTGGCGATCGAGAGGCCCCCTGCTTCCAGCGCCTTGAAGCCGAGATAGCTGCACTGGTCGACAGCGATACGGGGATGGGTACCACAACGCTCACCGATGACGTCGAGCAGGTCGGCTGCCCAACGATGGGTGAGTTCCTCGTAGCGGCTCCCGGCGAGGAAGTAGGTCGAGCCGATCGCCGGGCGTACCTCGGTCACCACATGACTGTGACCCGAGAGGAACTCGCAGCCCTCGTAATCCCAGACGGTGACCTCGCCGTCGCCGCTCACGAAGGCATAGCGGGCGGCATTGTGCATCACCCACAGCTGCATGTTGGTGGTGTCGGAGACATAGCGAATGTTCATCGGATCCATGACGAGCACCCCATCACAGCGGTATTTCTGCAGGGTTTCGACCGTCCGGTCGACCCGGTACTGCCGCATGGCCGGCAGGTCGGGGAGTTCGAGACCGTCTGCGATCCACTCGGCTTCGAGCGTCGCACCAGGCCCGATGTTCAGATGATGAAGGTCACCCGCCGCGCGCGCCATTTCGACGGTGCCGTCGAGTGCCTCCTGGACCGACCTGCGAATGCGACCGCCCATGTCCCTACCCCCGCATCCGCTCGCCGTCACGATCCCACAGACAGCCGTCGATGCGTCGTGCCGACCGGTTGACACCGACGACCTCGATCTCCCACGGTCCGTCGGACTCAGCCAACGCAGTTGGCACATAGCCGAGGGCCACCGACGTCTCACTGTGATGGGCGTAGCCCCCCGATGTCACCCAGCCGACAACCTCGCCATCGTGCCAGATCGGCTCATCGCCGATCACATCGACGCCGCCGCGACCCGACTGGCTCTCCACTGCGAACGTCGTGAGCGCTCTCGCCCCGCCCGGACCACCGTCGGCGTACTTCGCCGCCAGTGCGTCACGACCGATGAAATCCTTCTCCATGCGAATGAACCGGCCGAGGTTGGCCTCGAACGGGTCGTAGATCGGCCGGTACTCGCGGGCCCAACCGCCGAAGCTCTTCTCGAGCCGGAGCGAGTTGAGGGCGTGAAGACCGAACAGTTGCATGCCGAACTCCTCGCCGGCTTCGACCAACAACTCGTAGACGTATCGCTGATAGCGCGCCGGCATCCAGAATTCGTACCCGAGGTCTCCGGTGAACGTCACGCGGCCACACCACACCGGGGCAAGACCGATGTTCATCTCCGTGAACGCCATGAACCGCATCCCGGCCTGGCTCACGTCGACGTCGGTGACCTTTTCGAGAACGGCGCGTGCGTTGGGTCCGCAGATCGAGAGGCCGCAGGTTTCGAACCCGAGGGTCTCGTAGCGAACCGACCCGTCGCCGGGCAGGTTCATGTCGAACCACCGCTCGTAGTAGCGCTCGGCGGCTCCCGACCCGAAGAGGACGAACGACTCGTGCGAACGGGTGTTGCCGGTCGCACCACCGGTCACGGTCGACTCGGGGCCTTCGGCCTCGCCGATCGCTGCGCCGAGCGTGGCGACGGTCAGGTCACCGATCAGGTTGCCGCTGTGGTTGGTCATCGGTGTCAGTGCCATACGGCCAGGGTTCGGGAGACGACCGGCGAGCACCCTGTCCAGGTACTGACGAGCTCCTGGGCCGGTGAACCGGAACTTCGAGAACCCGGTGGTCTCGAACAGTCCGACACTTGCACGAACGGCGAGTGTCTCAGCGCGCACCCGGTCCCACGCGTTCGATCGGCCGAAGGTGACCTCCTCAACCGGTTCCTCGCCATCGTTTTGGAACCACAGGGCTGCTTCCAGGCCGTAGCCGTCACCGAAAACGGCATTCCGGCTGACGAGTCGGTCATAGATCGGTGAGGTCTGGACAGTGCGACCCATCGGCAGAAACTCGTTCGGAAAGGTGATCCGGAACCGGCGGGAGTAGTTCTCCCGCACCTTCTCGTTGGTGTAGGCCATGGTCGCAAAGTCGCCGTACCGGGCGATGTCCATGCCCCACACATCGGCGCCGGGATCGCCTTCGATCATCCAGTTGGCCACCGACAGACCGACGCCCCCCGACTGCGACAGACCGGCCATGACTGCGCACGCCGACCAGAAACCGGGCAGCCCTCGGACCGGACCGATCAGCGGGTTGCCGTCGGGAGCAAAGGTGAACGGGCCGTTGATGACCTGCTTGATGCCGGCCTCGGCAAAGATCGGGAAGTGCTTGAACCCGGTGTCGAGTGATTCGGCGATGCGTTCGAGGTCAGGTGTGAGCAGGCGGGCGCCGAAATCCCATGGCGTCTGCTTGGCCGACCACGGCTTGCCGTTGCGCTCATAGGTGCCCATCAGCAGGCCGTTGCCCTCCTGTCGCATGTAGATCTCGCCACCGAAGTCGACGGCATGAATGATCTCCTTGCCGTGCTGCTGGTTGTACTGCACGACCTCGGGGATCTCTTCGGTCAACAGGTACATGTGCTCCATGGCGAGGAGGGGAAGCTCGAGGCCCACCATTCGGCCGACTTCGCGGGCCCACAGACCGCCGGCATTGACGACGTGCTCACAGCGGATCACTCCCCTGTCCTCGTCGTTGGTGGTGTCGAAGAGGACGAGTTCCCAGCCCCCGTCGGCGGTGCGGTTGATGTCACGAACCCAGGTGTGGCGGTAGGTCTCGGCCCCCAGTTTGCGGCTGCACTCGAGGTAACCGTGGGTGATCTGGGACGGGTCGAGATGGCCCTCGTGAGCGTCCCACATGGCCCCGACGAAGTACTGCTCGTCGAGGATCGGCAGGAGGTCTTTGGCTTCCTTGGTCGAGATGAGTTCGGTCTCCATCCCGAGGTAGCGGCCGCGAGCGTGGGTCATGCGGAGCCAGTCCATCCGCTCCGGCGTGTCGGCCAGCGCAACACCACCGGTGATGTGCATCGACGCGTCGATACCCGACTCGCGCTGGATCTCGTCGTACAGCTCGATCGTGTACTGCTGCAGTTTGGCGACGTTGGGGTCCCCGTTCAGGGTGTGCATGCCGCCCGCAGAGTGCCAAGTCGAACCTGCCGTGTACTCCGCCCGTTCCAACAACACGACATCGGTCCAGCCTCCCTTGGCAAGGTGGTAGAGGACAGATGCTCCGACGACGCCACCGCCGACGACGACGACCTGGGTGTTGGTTTTCATGGGAGGACCTTCACGAGCACTGCTCGATGGTTGGTGGGGTGGGGTTGGGACCAGTTCCGAGGCGAGACGCTTCGGAACCGTCGTCGCCTGCAGGCACGTCGATCCCGGCGAGGGAGTCGGCGGTCATGCAGTCGGCGAGCATGTTGTGGAACCGATGCAGTGGTTCCTCGAAACGGGGAGCGAGGGGACCGGCGGGAACGTTTCCCCGAGCGAGGCCGCGCTGGCCGCGCTGGCAGATGTCGATGTCTTCGTTGTTGACGTCGAACCAGAATGCACGGGTGGCATCGAGCTCACCTCCGGTGAGCTCGGGAGTGGACGGAGGCAACAGGAACGTGCACGTCTCGCGGGTGAGGCCAGGGGCCACCGGATCGAGGCGCATGACGAAGACATGGTTCGGCAGCACCGAGAAGATGACGTTCGGGTAGATGGCGATGTGACGGCCACTGGTGGCGTCGGAGTCGTCGAGTCCGTCAGCAGCAGGCAGCACGAGCCAGTCGTCGCGGTCATCACCCGACACCGGTGTGGTGGTCTGGCCGCAGTACATCCCGGGGCCCTGATAGCGGTAGTGGTCCTTGACCCGACTGACCTTGGCGAGCTCGGGATGGACCCATGTGAGGTGGTAGTACTCCTGGAAGTTCTCGCTGATGAGCTTCCAGTTGGCGGCGATGTCGAGGACCGCTGTTTCCTCGATGCGCCACTGCTCGAAGCCGTAGCCGCCCATACGGTCGGGTAGGTCGCCGAGCCACTGGTCGAGCGGCGGGGTGTCGTCGGCGAGGCAGGCGAACAGGAGCGGGCCCCATGTGGCAACCCGCACCGGGATGAGTCCGAAGTCGGCGGGGTCGAAGTCGTCGCGGGGAACCTCGTCGAACAACGGTGTGGCTTTCAGCGTGCCGTCGGTGCCGTACCCCCACCGGTGGTAGGGGCAGCGAATGATGCCCGAGACCTCACAGTCGGCCTCGGCGAGCTCGGTCCCTCGATGACGGCACGCGTTGAGAAAGCCCCGAAGCTCACCGTCCTCGGCCCGGGTGACGATGATCGATTTCTGCCCGAGCTGGCGGACGAGCAGCGGACCGGATTCGGAGACCTCACCGGCCAGGCCGATGGTGACCCATGCCCGCTCGAAGACGAGTTGCTGCTCGAGCGCGAAGAACCGGTCGTCGACGTAGGCCGACGGGTGGAGACCGCTCGACCGACGCAGCGGTGCTCTCGTGCCGCGCCATGCTGCCTCGTCGGTCCAGTCGGTCAGGTCGGGTTGTACGGGGATGTTCACCACCGTCGTCTCCTAGAAGTCGGTCGCAACGCCGCCCTCGGCGATACGACGGTCGACATAGTCGTCGAGCTCGGCCCGAACTGCGTCGTCCATCGTTGGCTGTTCGTAGGTGGCCAGCAATTCCTCGACCCGTCGTTCGGCATGGTCATACGACGTCGGGCGGCCGGCCTCGTCCCAGGTCTCGAAATTGCGCCAGTCGGAGATCATCGGCTTGTAGAAGGCGTCCCGATACCGGTCCTGGGTGTGCTGGGTGCCGAAATGATGGCCCCCGGGGCCGACTTCGGCGATGGCCTCGACAGCGAGGGCGGCATCGTCGACGAGGATCGGTTCGAGGAACGTCCCCACCATCTGCAAGAGGTCGGCGTCGATGACCAACTTCTCGGGACTTGCGTGGAGGCCCCCCTCCATCCATCCGGCGCCGTGGAAGACGAGGTTTGCACCGCCCATGATTGCGCCCCACAGGGAGAAGACGCTCTCGTAGCCCGCCTGGACGTCGATGGCGTTCGCAGCACAGACGTTGGAACTGCGGTAGGGAAATCCGTAGCGGCGGGCGAGTTGGCCACCGAGCATCGCCGACTGCATGAACTCTGGAGTGCCGAACGCCGGCGAGCCGGACTGCATGTCGACGTTGCTGGTGAACCCCCCGTACATGACCGGTGCGCCGCGACGAACGAGTTGTGTGAACGCAATACCGGCGAGCGCCTCGGCGTTTTGTTGCACGACCGCACCCGCCACCGTCACCGGGGCCATTGCGCCGGCCAACGTGAACGGTGTGAGGATGATCGGCTGGTTGCGGGCTGAGTACTGCATGATGCCCTCGAGCATCGGAACGTCGAGGCGGAGGGGCGAGCTGACGTTGATCACGGAGTGAACGATGGGGTGGGTGTCGATCTCGTCCTCGGTGAGGCCGCGGACGATACGTACCATCTCGAGACAATCGATGTTGCGCTGGGCACCAAGCGAGTACACGTTCACGGCCTTGGGCGCGAGCGTGAGGATGTCTCGGGTGGCCACCAGGTGTCTGATCGAGGCGTGGAGGTCGACCGGTTCGACCGGGTACCCGCCATGACTCTGGACGATGTTCAGCGTGTGGCACAGCCGCAGGAGGGTGCGGAAGTCGTTCTGATTGCCGGTGCGGCGTCCACCGGCCCGATCGGCGTAGTTGGGTGCACTGGCCACCGACGTGAACACCACGTTGTCACCGCCGATCCGAAGGTCGTAGCGAGGATCGGGGGCGTGCATCGTGAACTCCGAGGGCACCGACGAGACCAGATCGGTGATGAGCTCCGGGTCGAAGCGGACTCGCTCACCATCGACGCTCGCCCCCGCTCGAGCCCACAGCGCCAGTGCGCGCGGATGCAAGAAGTCCATACCGGTGTCGCGCAGGACCTCGAGCGATGCGAGGTGGATGGCCTCGAGTTCGTCCTCACTGACGATTGCGGTCGGCTCGAACGTCCGCCGGTACAACTGCCACGGTCGCTGCGGCGGCGTACTCGGACCGCTCGACCGCTCACGGCGGCCGCTGCGGCGCCGCCGAGGCGCATCGGTGTCGTTCGACTGCTCGGGCACGGTCATGACGATCGGACCGTCATCTCGCCCGATCGCCTGCGGCTCCAACCGAGTTCGGCCGAGATGCGCTCTGCTCGGTCGAGGACGACCGCAGCGATTCGGTCGGCATCGCCGTCGGCCGGATAGCGAAACGACGGGCCGTACACGTAGAGCGCGCCGAGGGCGCGGCCGGTGCCGTCGATGACCGCCGCCGAGCACGACGACAATCCGTCGACATACTCACCGTGGCTCCACATCACGCTGCGTGCACGGGCGTCGTGAATGCGGACCCAGAGCTGATCGGGATCGGTGACGGTGTTGGCCGAACACCTAGTGAGATCGCCGGCGAGGTACCGCTCGACGTCGGCGTCGTCCCACGTCGCCATCACGACCGCCCCGGCGCCACCGGCATGCATCGGCACACGGGTGCCGGTCCAGTTCTCGGCCTGGATCGGCTTGGGGGCGTCGACCTGATCGACGGTGATCGTGTCGTCGCCGGACGCAATGGCGAGGCAGGCAGCCTCGTCCAGCAGTTCACTCAGTTCGACGAGGTGCGGATGGACAATCGCTTCGAGACTCGCGGTGGGTTCGGGCGCCGACACCATGGAATGAACAAGGGGTCCGATGTGGTACCAGCCTGCGTTGTCGCGAACGATTGCTCCTGCGGACTCGAGGGTGCCGAGCAGTCGACCGGTCGTACTGGTCGCAAGATTCACTCGCTGCGAGAGGTCGACGAGGCCACCGGGCTCGCGACCGATCTCGGTCAGCAGCAGGAGTGCTCGATCGACGCTTTGCACCGTTCCCATCCCGGCGTCGAGAATACCGCCCTACGGGAATGATCTCAAGAAATTCCCGCAATGTGGGAAAGCAGCGTTGCGATCGTGTCCGATCAGAACAGGCGATCAGAGGCGAGCGCCGCCCCCACGGTCGACCTGAGACGCAGCTGAACTCACTCGGCCTGCAAGACCCAGACGTCGAGGCCGAGGACATCAGTGGCCTCGCCGATCACCCGCCATCCACTGCGCTCGTACATGACGACATTGGCCGGGTTGGTGGTCTCCAGCACCGCCGGCACCCCGTCTGCTCGTGCTGCAGCCAACCCAGGCTCAGCGACGCGGCGGGCGAGTCCCTCGCCACGACGGGCGGGATGCGAGGCCAACATGCCGAGGTACCAGTGTGGTGCAGACGGAATCGCCCGTTCCACAGCCCCGTCATACACCGCAAGCCGGGCTGCGACGTCGGCAGGAAGGTCGGCAACGATCGGGAGGACATCGACCGACCCGATCGGCGGTGACCACAACGCCACTGCATCACCACCGGCTCCGAGCCACGCACCACCAACCGCAATTCGCCTTGTTGCACTCGCCTCCACGTAGACCCTTGCAAGATCGGCAAAGTCGGCACCGTTGCCGAAGAACGCACGAAATGCCGGGTCCTGATCGAACGCTGCGACGACCGTGGCAACGATGCGCGGACGGTCCTCGGGGCAGGCGAGACGAACGTCGTTCATGGCCACAGAGTACGTTCTGCGCCCATGGACACACCCCGTCAGGCCCCGTTCCATCTGTGCGAGGAGCCCGTGCAGCATTGGCGCATCGGGCCGGTCACGGTGGCCCGGGTCGTCGAGGGCATCACCGAGTTCTCGGCGCGGATGTTCCTCCCCGAACTCACCGAGGAACAGATCGACGCAGCCGGAGCATGGGCAGCTCCCTTCTTCACCGAAGACAAGCGGCGCCTCCTCCTGTCGTGTCACAGCTTCCTGGTCAAGACGCCCGACACCACGATCGTGGTCGACACCTGTGTCGGCACGCACCAACCGCGATCGATGCAGACCGATCCAACATTTCTCGACCGGCTCAGCGCCGTCATTCCTGGTGGCCGAGATGGCGTGGACGCCGTCGTCTGTACCCACCTGCACTTCGACCACATCGGGTGCAATACGATCGAGGTCGACGGCGTTCTGCAACCGACGTTCCCGAACGCCCAGTACCTCGTCGCCGAACCAGAACTGGCAGCCACCCTCGCCGACGATCACATGGATGTCCTCGACGAGAGCATCCGGCCACTGCTCGACGCAGAGGTGCTCTACCCCGTGGCTCCCGACCATCGGATCGACCCATGGACCTGCCTGGTTCCCTCGCCGGGCCATTCTCCCGGCCACGTCTGCCTCTCGATCGAGACCGACACCGCCACTGCAGTGATCACCGGCGACGCAGTGCATTCGCCGCTGCAGTTCACGTACCCATCCGTCTCGGCCGAGATCGCCGACCACGACTCCGCCGAAGCAACGCGTACTCGGGAACGACTGGTCGCGCTACTCGCCGACACCGACACCTTGGTGCTCGGTACCCACTTCCCGACACCGACGGCCGGCCATCTCCGAGGTGGCCCTCTCCCGTGGATCGAACCGGTCGAGGGACTCGACCTCGTCGGCCCTCTCAGAGTTCCTCGATGAGCGAACGAAGCTTCCGAAGGGTACCGACCGGGTCGGGCCCTGCGAACGAGACACTGAGATGCGTCACACCTGCATCCTTCCAGCGGGCCAGGCGTTCCCCCACGATCGACGCCGGGCCGACGAGGTGGGCTCGCTCGAGGTAGTCACGGGGCACCGCCGCAGCCGCCTCAGCCTTGTGGCCGTCGAGATAGAGATCCTGGATGCGCTTCGCGTCCGCCTCGAAGCCCATCTTGCATGCGATGTCGTTGTAGAAGTTCTTGGTGCGAGCACCCATGCCGCCCCAGTAGAGGGCAGTGTTGTCTCGGTCGTGGTCGAGAACGGCATCGGCACCGTTACCCGCGTACTCGTCACCGATCGCAACCAGTGCGCCCTTCGAGATCTGGAGTGGACCCAGAGTCGCCGGACGATCGGCCATTCCTTTCGCCAGCGCATCACCCCAGATCTGCGGAATCGCGTCGGGTAGATAGCTCGTGGGCAACCACCCCTCGGCACAGCGGGCCGTCTCGGCGACAGCGCGCGGCATCAGTGACGCCCACCAGATCGGCACACTCGGCCGAGGCAGGTGATTGATGATCTTCAGCGGTTTGCCGAGTCCGGTCCCGAGCCCATCGGGCAACGGCAGTTGCACCGTCTCCCCGTCGTACTCGAGTTTCTCTCGACGCATGGCCATGCGAACGATGTCGATGTACTCGCTGATGCGCTTCACCGGCTTCTCGTAGGCAATGCCGTGAAAGCCTTCGACGACCTGCGGACCACTCGCCCCCAGCCCGAGAATGAACCGGCCGTCGCTGATCAGGTCGCACCCGGCCGCAGTCTGCGCGATCGCCGCTGCCGAGCGGGAATACACGTTGATGATTGCCGTACCGATCTCGACCCGTTCGGTTGCCGCGGCAAGGTAGCCGACCCGGCTCACCGCATCGACGCTGTAGGCCTCACTGACCCACACGACATCGAGGCCAGCCCGCTCCAGCTCGACGATTCGGTCGACGGACTCCCGGAACTGCTGGGCGTAGCGAATGCCAGTGCCGATCTTCATGACAGGCCGTTCCTACTTGGGCGCAAACCGCGTGCCGGCGTCGAGTCGGATGGTGTCGCCGTTGAGCATCGGGTTCTCGATGATCGCCACCGCCAGCCGACCGAATTCGTCAGGGACGCCGAGTCGCTTCGGAAACGCTGCGTCTTTCGTCAACTGCGCGCCCCGCTCCTCGGTGACACCGGCGGTCAGCCCCGTGGCGAACAAGCTCGGCGCAATGGTCACGCACCGGATACCCATCGATCCCAAATCGCGTGCGATCGTCAGTGTCATCCCGGCAATGCCCGCCTTTGCAGCGGTGTACGAGACCTGGCCGATCTGCCCCTCGAATGCCGCGATCGACGCCGTGTTGATGAGTAGCCCTCGTTCCCCCTCGGGATTCGGTTCGTTCGTGCTCATGTGCCAGGCACAGAGCCGGTTGGTGTTGAACGTTGCGATCAGGTTCAGGTCGACGATGCGTCGAAAGTCGTCGAGCGGGTACGGCCCCTCA
This sequence comes from Actinomycetota bacterium, assembly GCA_029979265.1. Taxonomy (GTDB): domain Bacteria; phylum Actinomycetota; class Acidimicrobiia; order Acidimicrobiales; family Aldehydirespiratoraceae; genus UBA11606. The sequence continues at coordinate 111,554 of JAPOHW010000009.1, forward strand.
CGACCCACGATGCGCCCCGCTTTCCCACCACCTGCAGTGTTGAGCGCAACATCGACGCCGCCCATGGCCTCGACCGCCTCCTCGATCACGACCTCGATGCCCTCGAAATCGAGCACATCACACGGGTGCCATGTACCCCCGAGCTCAGTCGCAACGTCCGCCCCCGCCGACTGCTCCCGATCGAGGATCGCAACGGTGCCGCCACCGGCGGCGATACGAGTGGCGGTCGACCGCGCGAACCCTGACGCGCCGCCGATGATGATCGCCCGAAGGCCCTCCAGCTGCATGTCCTACCTCCTAGCTGAGATTCGGTTCGCGAGGAAGACCAAGGACCCGTTCTGCGATCTGGTTCCGCACGATCTCCGACGTACCACCTGCGATCGAACTCGAACGGGCCTGGAGTGCAAAGGTCGCAGGATCGCCTGCCCCGGCCGAGACCGTCGCCATCGACTCGCCGACGAGCCGGGCAGCGACACGGGCGCGCTCCTGCCCGATGACCGATCCGAGCAGTTTGGTCACAGCACCCTCTGCCCCCGGCTCGCCACCTTCGACCGAACGAATCACCCGTCGAACGTTGATCAACGCAGCCGCGGCGTCGGCCGCGACGAGCGCACCGACCTCACGCCGCATCCCCGCATCGTCGGGAGCATGCTGCTGCAGCAGTGCGATCAAGTTCGGCTGGGGTCGAGCGCCGGACGAGGCACCGATCGAGACCCGCTCGTTGCCGAGGTTGGCGCGCGCTGCGGTCCAGCCACCGTTGACCGGTCCGACCACGTCGTCGTCGGGGACGAACACATCGTCGAAGAAGATCTCGTTGAAGTGTGCTTCGCCGGTGATCTGCTTCAAGGGCCGAACCTCGACACCCGGGGCGTCCATCTCGATCACCATCATCGAGATGCCCTGGTGTTTCGGCGCGTCGGGATCGGTACGGACCGTGGCGAAACCATGGGTGGCCAGGTGGCCACCGGTTGTCCACACCTTCTGGCCAGTCACCTTCCAGCCGCCCTCGACCCTGACCCCGCGGGTCTTCACACCGGCAGCGTCGGAGCCCGCCTCCGGTTCGGAGTAGAGCTGACAGATGTCGATGTCGCCGTGAAGGCTCGGCCAGATCCATCGCTCGATCTGATCGTCGGTGCCATGGTTCAGGATCGTGAGGGTGTTCCAACCACTGATACCCAGGTTGGGACGTGGGATTCCCTCGAACTCCTCGTCGATGACCAACTGCTCGATCGGCGACGCGCTGCGCCCGTACGGTGTCGGCCAGTGCGGCACCAAGAAACCGCTGTCGGCAATCGCCCGGCGGGCCGCCTTGCCGCGCAGCCCCCGGTAGGTCTCGATGAACGCTCGACACTCCTCACGCAGCGCGTCGGTGTCACCCTCGACCTCGTAGCCGGTCTGGGCCCGGACCCCCGCTGCCGCCAACGTTGCGACGGCCGCCTTGGCTGTGCCGTCTCCCGCCAAGACCGCGTGACCGGCATGGGCCCGGCGCAGAAAGAAGTGGGCATCGTGTTCCCAGGTGAACCCGATGCCACCGAGGATCTGAATGTGCAGCTCGGCGCACTCGACCGCTGCCGGCAGGGCCAGTGATGCTGCGATCGCGGCACCGATATCGGCCTCGTCCGGGGTCAAACCGGGCCGAGCGGCACCCCATGCCGCAGCAACTGCCAGCTCGGAGGCGACCAGCATATTCGCCAGATGATGTTTGACCGCCTGGAACGAGCCGATGACCCGACCGAACTGCACGCGCTCTTTCGCATAGGTCGTTGCACGGTCGACGCACGCTCTCGCCGTCCCGGCAAGTTCGGCCGAACCGAGCACACGGGCGAGCCGACGGAGCTCGTTCGCCGCACCGGGAACGATCGTCGCCGGCGTCGCATCGAGCGTCACCGCAGCGACCCGCCGCGACGTGTCGAGGTTGTCCACTGCGGCAACCGAGACACCGACTGATGCAGTGTCGATGACGGCGACATCGTTGCCGACCGGCACGACGAGAACACTGGCCAACTCCGCTCCGAGAACCAACCCGGCCGGGCCGGTGACGGTGTCGTCGACCACCTCGAGTTGACCGCCGAGGCCGAAACCGCCGATGACCTCACCGGACGCGAGCCCGGGAAGCAAGGAAGGGTCGGCACCGGTCGACGCCAGAAACGACGAGACCACGACCGTCGAAAGCAACGGGCCCGGCGCGACGGCGTAACCCGATTCGAACAGAATCACCGCAAGCTCAGCGAGGTCGTAACCGGCACCACCGACCTCTTCGGAAAGATGGAGCCCGAGCCAGCCGAGCTCAGCGATCTCGTTCCAGTGATCGGGCAGCCGATCGGTCGACGCACCGAGCGTGGCCCGATGCGCTGCGCTCATGTCTCGAGTGGCGAGCAGATCACGGGCGACATCGGCGAGCGATCGATGATCGTCGGTGATGGCGTAACTCATGGACGCGATCCTCCCGCTGCCGTCGCAGAGACGCAAACCTGTCTGGCCGTCGGCGGGCGTCGAGCGAACGACTCAGAGACGTCCGACCTCACGGAACGGCATCCCGCGGTCGGCAGCCGGTTCCTTTGGTAGGCCGAGGATGCTCTCGCCGATGATGTTGTGTTGAATCTCGTCGGTGCCGCCGGCGATGGACTGCGCCGGTGTCGAGACGAGGATCTCCGCCACGATCTCGTGAACCGGGTCGTCCGAACGATCGAGCATGGCGGCAGCGCTGGCGATGCGACCGTGGAGTTCGTTGCAGCGCCGGGCCACTTCCGATGTCGCAAGTTTGCCGATCGATCCCTCTGACCCCGGTGGCCGTCCGAGCGCCTGGTTGGCCCGGGCTCGCTCGGCGGTCCAGGCTGCCGCCTTCTCGAAGGCCCACAGCCGCATCATGTCGTCACGCAGGACCGGGTCGTCGATCACCCCTCCGGCCCGAGCCCGCTCGACCAGCAGATCGGGGCGACCCATCCGCTGCGGGTACCACTCATAGGTCTTGTTGTACTCGGCGTACTCGAGACGGAACTCGTCGATCACCCGACCGCGGGCGTCGGCCCGCAGGGAGACCGCTCGCTCGCCGGCGTACCGGCGCTCGTGGGCGAGTGTTGCGCGGGCCACCACCCATCCCCCACCGATCTCGCCCACGACGTTCGCAGTCGGGATCTCGGCGTCGGTCATGAAGACCTCGTTGAACGAACTGCGATGGTTCATCTGCTCGATCGGCCTGACCTCCACCCCGGCCTGGCGCATGTCGAGGACGAAGTACGTGATGCCCTGATGCTTCACCACCTCCCAGTCGGTGCGAGCGACGAGGATCGCCAAGTCAGCGTGGTGCGCACTCGTGTTCCAGACCTTCTGACCGTTGACGACCCACGTATCGCCGTCGAGGGTGGCGGTCGCCTTGAGCCCGGCCAGATCCGAGCCTGCCCCCGGCTCCGAGAAGAGCTGGCACCAGGTGTGTTCACCGGTCAGCGCGGCCCCCAGAACGCGGCGCTTGAGGTCGTCCGACCCGTGCTCGTACAGCGTCGGTGCTGCAAGGCTCGCTCCGGCTCCGAGCGGCAGGGTGACACCTCCGGCCCGCCGGATCGCAGTGTGCGCGACCCGATCGACCCAGTGCGGCATGCCCTTCCCGAACCACTCGGTCGTCCACGACGGGACCGCCCACCCCGACTCGAGGAGACAGATCCGCCACTCGAGAAGCGAGAGGTCGGGGTCCCATGCACTGCGGAACCAGTCGAGAACCTCACCCTCGATGTCGACTTCGGTCAGTGGCATCGACTACTCGGCGCGCCGCGACTCGAGCCGGGTGCCGGTCACCACGACGTCTCGCGACAGCACATGGCCGGTCTCCCACGCACCGACGACACGATCGACCTCATCGATCTCCCACCGACCATCGGTGTCGGCGATGTCGGTCCGGGCCCATTCGAGGTAGCGAGCGATGCGATTCCCTGCCACCCAGTACACCTGCGCAGTCGCCGGACAGTCCGCCGTGCACAGCCAGGCGACGAGCGGGGAGATGTTCGCCGGATCCCACTGGTCGAACGAGCCGTCCTCGGGTTCGCCGATGCGTTCGCCGAGTCCCGGGGTCGAGAGTGTCATGCGCGTCCTCGCTCCGGGAGCGATCGCGTTGACACGAACGCCGTACCGGCCGAGTTCTTGGGCACCGATGATGGACAGCGTTGCGATCGCCGACTTTGCAGCGCCGTAATTCGACTGCCCGACATTGGAATGCAGACCCGACGTCGACGAGGTGTTGACGATCGAACCCCGCACCTCTGCACCCGACTTCGCCTGCTCCCGCCAGTGGGCTGCGGCGTGCTTCATCATCAACCAGGTGCCCTTGAGGTGGACGTCGATGACCGTGTCCCACTCCTCCTCGCTCATCGACACCAACATCCGGTCACGCAAGATGCCGGCGTTGTTCACCACGGCATGAAGATCGCCATACGTCTCGATCGCCGCATCGACGATGCGCTTGGAGCTGTCCCACGCTGCCACCGAGTCGCCATTCGCAATCGCAGTACCGCCCATGGCCCTGATTTCATCGACCACCTGCTGTGCGGGCCCTGCATCGCCTCCCGTGCCGTCCTGGGCGCCGCCGAGATCGTTGACGACGACCTTGGCGCCCTCCGCAGCCATCAGCAGAGCGTGCTCACGTCCCACCCCCCGCCCGGCTCCGGTGACGATCACGACCCGTCCGTCCAGCCGACCCACAGCAGACCCCCTTGTCCGGCCTTCGATCTTGTTGCCTCGATTCAACCCGACCGGTGACCATGCCGCCAGCCCGGTGGAGTCAGCCGAGCCGGTCGAGCGCCCCCATGTCGAGCGCGTGGCGCCCATGCCGGTTGAGCATCAGGGTGAACAGGGCGTCGCCCCGGTCGGTCTGTTCGGCCATGACGGTGGCCGTCATCGCGATCACGACGCCATGCAACGACCCCAGTGCGTACTCCTCGAGGCACTGCTGGATGGGATGGTCGACACCGCGCCCAGCGAGTTCGCCGACATAGCGAGCCAGCATGTCGTGCTCGATCTCGCGTCGACGCTCGGGGGGTACGGCAGCGCCGAGGAGATACGCCACATCGGTGGTGCCACTTCCGAGCGACAGTGTCTGCCAGTCGACCACCATGATCGGAGGAGCGGCGGCGTCGACACCGAAGAGGAAGTTGTCCGGACGGAAGTCACCGTGCACCAGCGTCACCGGCGCGGCACGGCCCACATAGCGGGGCGCACGTTCGACGAACGCGGCAAGCAGGTCGGCCACATCTGCGTCGAGACCGGCACCGAGCCGATCCTGTACGACGGCGTGAAAGAACGCCATCCGTTCGCCGGACTCGGCGGCCCGCTCCTCGGGATCGTCCCGAAAGGGGTCGAACGCCGGCTGATCGACTGCGCCCCAGACCGGTGCGTGCAGTGCTGCAGCTTGATCGATTGCCAAGGCGAGCTGTTCGTCGGTCGCCTCGGTGAACTGATCTCCCTGTCGTGACCCTGCAAGGTCTTCGAGCACCAGGCAGAAGTCGTCGGTTGCCACATGGAGCGCAATGAGCGCAGGTGCCGCCACATCGGTCAGCGCCTTGACCGACCGGTAGAACGAACACTCCTTCTGGTAGATGCCATGTTCGAACGAAATGTTCCGAACGGTCTCGTCGGCACTCGGGATCTTGACCACGATCGACGACGGTCCGGTGTTGGTCCCCCAGTCGAGCGACCAACGAGCGTTCCGGCTCATCTGCCCGGTTCCGATGAACCCGGCGAACTCGACGTCTCGCGGTGTCGCACCGCCGATCTCGACGTTCGACGCGATCCAGCCGGGATCGAGCCCCACGAACATCTCGGTCATGATGCGCCGTCGAACAGACCGGTGAGACCTGATGGACCGTGGGGGCCGATCACGATTTGCTCGAGCGCCCCGATGCCGGTACGGCCTTGATCGTCGGCCACGGTGACGACCTGTTGCACATGGATGTTCTCGGGTGCCTCCGGGTCGAGGTCGAGCGGATCGAAACTCTCGCCCTCGACTGCGATTTCACCCTTCCACACCCCCTGATTCCATGACGGGTGACCGTAGCCGAGCCCCTTGAACTGGAATCGAAGCTGTGGTTCCAACGTGATCGAGCGGGTCTGACCGTACATATCGATCAGATCGAGCTCCGCCCGCTTCGCCCAGCGCGTGCCTGATACGTACTCGACGCGGTGCAGCGCAGTCGCCATGTGGGTGGCGACCTCGTCGAGTTCGTCGGGGATGTCGGTACCGCTGGCATACAGCGGCGACGTCAGACCCTCGCGCACGATCGCCTCACCGTTGGGCCCGTCGAAGAACACCGCATGGGTCACATGATCGTCCCAGTGCAGCGGTGCCCACAGAAAAAAGAAGGAGGGCAGCGCTTGTGCCGGTGCACCCACCGGAATCCGCTCGCCGACGCCCCGCACCCCCCAGGAGCGATCCTTCGTCCCGCGCCACGTCTCCTCGTCGACGACGAACTCACCATCGGGATGGCTGATGGTGCCGCGCCAGCGTCCGAACTGGGCGAACCGGGTCGCGTCCATCGATCGGCGTTGGCGATTCCACAGCACCTGCCGGGCCTCTTGGATCGCAGACGTTCGGGCCGAGAAGGTCAGGTCGGCTGCAATTCCCGTCTCGTTGTCCTCGATGATGATGCGGGCGGTCCGGAGTGGCTCGACGATCTCCATCCGAACCGGACCGACCGACTGGTCGGTGCGTTCCTGCGGCGCCCGCCGCGAGGCATAGAGACAGTGCTGTTGTCCACCTGCCTCGACGCAGGAGAAGTGAGCGTCGAGGATCTGTCGGTGCGGGTACACAGCAATTCCAAACCCGAAATACCGGGTGCCGTCGAGGTTGTAGCCGTTGAACCAGGTGCGGTCGTACACGTTCGGGTCCGACGATGCCGGGTGCGCAATGGGCTCCGGCGTCTGGTGGATCGGGTAGTCGTCGAGGCGGTTCAGCACAGACGCGAGCGTGACTGTCCTGCGATCTGTCGTCAAATGACGGAGGGATCCTCCGCCGGGCTCAGTCCTCGATGCCGAGTGCGTCTCGGGCGGCCGTCGTGGCCCACCCGTAGTCGGCCTTGCCGTTCGGGCCTCTGAACACGGTGTCGACACGCACGATGTGCTTGGGCAACTTGAACCCGGACAACGAGCCGCGAAGGCGGTCGACAAGATCCCCATCGCTGGGAGCGGCACCCTCGGCCACTTCGACGACCGCGGTGACCGCTGCCCCCCACTGCGGGTCGGGCACGCCGACCACAGTGCAGTCGACAACCTCGGGCAGCAGTTTCAGGGCTTCCTCGACCTCTTCGGGGTACACCTTCTCCCCACCGGTGTTGATCGAGACCGATCCACGGCCGAGCAGGGTGACCATGCCATCGGCCCCGATCGACGCCCAGTCACCGGGCACCGACCAGCGAGTGCCCTCGAAGTGGCGGAATGTCTCGGCGGTCTTGACCGGATCGCCGTAGTACCCGAGAGGGATGGGGCCGGTCACGGCGAGGAGTCCGGTCTGCCCGTCACCGGGCTGCACCCGCTCACCCTCCTCGGTGAACACCGCAGCATTCGGCCCGAGTGTGAACGTGGCGGTCTCGGTGTCGCCCTCACCGGTCGACTCCTTGCCTGCGAAGCCGACCCCTTCGCTTGCGCCGAGGCTGTCGTTGGTCACCATCGGTGAACCCTGCGCCCGGGCATGCGCGAGGAGTCGGTCCTTGATCGCCTGGCTCCACATCACACCCGACGATGTGACCGAGCGAACCGATGTCAGGTCGTAGGGCTCCCCTCGCTCGGCCGCCTCGTCGAGCGCCTCGACCATCGGCCGACAAAAGACGTCACCGACGATCGAAATCATGGAGCACTCGGTGCGCTGCACGGTCTCCCAGAGCTCGTGGGGATCGAACCTACGCCCGGTGAGGGTGACGGTGCCACCGCCGTTGAAGAGGGTGAAGAGGGAGCCGATTCCGGCCGTGCCGTGCATCAGCGGGGCGGCTGCCAACTGCCTCGGCTGCACACCGAATCGGTCCAGCGTGGCCAGGTTGGCGGCGTGCTCGGCAGGAGTCGACGGGATCTCGAGCCCGAGTGGGGCCAGGGTACGGGCGGTGATACTGACAAGGCTGGTGTGGGGCCACATGACGCCCTTGGGGTGCCCAGTCGTGCCGCCGGTGTACAGGATCCAGAGCGCGTCGGCGCGTCGATCTCGCCGGGCGAGCGGCCCGGAGGTGGCGATGAGATCTTCGTGTCGGTCGGCCCACTCAGGGCAGTCCCCATCGCCGACGTGGATCCAGCGCCGGACCTTGTCGAGCTGACCACGAACGGCGTCGAACCGTTCGGTGAGGGCGTTGTCGAAGAAGACCGCTTTCGCATCGCTGTTGTCGACGAGATAGGCGAGCTCACTCTCGACGTAGCGATAGTTGACGTTGCACGGTGCGGCCTCGACCTTGAACGCTGCGAACTGCGCTTCGGGGTACTCGTTGCCGTTGTAGAGCGCACACGCCACGTTGTCGCCGGGACCGATACCGACACTGTCGAGCGCTGCTGCGAGCCTCGCCGCCCGATCCTCGTACTCGACCCATGAGCGCGCCGTGTCGCCGTGTTGCAGCGCCAAACGATCGCCCTGCTCGTCGGCGACGACCTCCCATGCGGTTGCCAGGTTGATTCCAGCCATGTCCAGACCTCCCGCCCCCACGGCGCAGCTGCGAGCGGCATGGTATGCCGGGGTCGCAAACGGGTGCGAACGCTCGGCACGCCTCTCGCCGCCGTTCTGACGCGAGCTGGCCGATCTGTCAGGGTCACCGCTAGCTTGTGCCTGTTCGCTTCCGAAAGAGGACTGCACCCATGAGCATGATCGGCACCCGTGTCAACCGGAAGGAAGACCCGGCCTATCTCACCATCGGTGGGAAGTACGTGGACGACCTGGCTCCGGCAGATGCATTGCACGCCGTCTTTGTGCGTTCGACACTCGCCCATGCCGACCTCACCGAGGTCGACACCGCAGATGCAGCAGCTGCCCCCGGGGTTGTGGGGGTGTTCACCGCAGCCGACCTCGGCTTCGAGCCCGAGCCTCCCGATATGCCGATGCTCAACCAGCAGATGGTGCGCAGCCCGCTGGCGGTCGACCGCGTGCGCTACGTCGGCGAACCGATCGCCGTCGTGCTCGCCGAAACGCGCGAGGCGGCCTTCGATGCTGCCGAGCTCGTCGTTGTCGACTACGAGCCGCTCGACCCGATCGTGGATCCGCACGAGGCTGCGAAGGACGAGCAGCTGCTCTTTCCCGAGGCGGGCACCAATACTGCCTTCGCCCTCCCCAGCTCCGGAGAGGATCTGTTCGGAGCCTGCGAGACCGTCGTTGACCTCGAGATGGTCAATCCGAGACTGAGCGTGGCCCCGTTGGAACCTCGCGCCGGACTGGCCTCGTACAGCACCGAGACCGGCCGACTCACCTACTGGGCATGCACCCAATTTCCGCATCGCACCCGAGACGGTCTCGTCGGTGCAACCGGACTCGAGGCGGACCAGGTCCACGTCATCACCCCGGATGTCGGCGGAGGTTTCGGCGGCAAGAACGCCAACTACCCGGAAGACTTCGTCATCGCCAAGGCATCCGTGCAGCTCGGACGTCCGGTCCGCTGGACCGAGACTCGCAGTGAGAGCATGGTCGGCATCGCGCACGCCCGGGCACTGTCGTACCGGGTGCGGATCGGTGGGAGCCGCGACGGTGACATCACCGCCTACCGCTGTGAGGTGCTCCAGGAGGGCGGTGCCTACCCGGCAATCGGCTCGGTTCTGCCGATGTTCGTGAAGATCATGGCGACTGGCGTGTACGACATCCCCAACGTCGACGTGTTCGCCACTTCCGTCGTCACCAACACCGCCCCGATCGGCGCCTACCGGGGTGCCGGTCGGCCCGAGGCGACGCTGGCCCTCGAGCGCGCCGTCGATGCATTCGCAGCCGAGATCGAGATGGACCCGGCGGAGGTTCGCCGGCGAAACTTCGTCCCACCCGAGTCATTCCCCTTCATGACCCCCACCGGGGCCGACATGGACTCCGGAGACTACGGGGCCGCCCTCGATGCCGTCATGGAGGCGGCCGACTATGTCGGCCTGCGGGCCGAGCAGACCCGCCGACTGGCCGACCCGAGCGCTCACCTGCTCGGCATCGGCTGGTCCGCCTACGTCGAAATCACGAATCCGATGGGAGCCTCGGAGTTCGGAAGCGTGGAGGTGCGACCCGACGGCAGCGCCCTGGTGTTGACCGGGAGCTCCAACCACGGCCAGGGCCACCACACCGCCTTCGCCCAGATTGCCGCCGACGTGACCGGCATCCCGTTCGACAAGATCGAGGTCCGTCACGGCGACACCGACCAGGTGAAGCGAGGCGGTGGGACCGGTGGTTCGCGATCGCTGCAAGTCGGCGGTGTTGCGGTCAACGAAGCCGCCGGTGCTGTCGTCGAGATGGCCAAAGACGCAGCGGCCGAGATGCTCGAGGCGGCTCGAGCCGACATCGTGCTCGATGTCGACACGGGCACGTTCGCCGTCGTCGGAACCCCGGCCCGGTCGTTGAGTTGGGCCGAGATCGTCGCCCACACCAGGACCGATGACGAGACCGGCGGTCTCATGGCCGAGACCGACTTCCAGCCGCCGGCGGCCACCTTCCCGTTCGGCGTCCACCTGTCCGTGGTCGAGATCGATCGCGACACCGGTCAGGTCACTCCGATCCGCCACGTCTGCTGTGACGACGCCGGCAACCTCGTGAACCCCACCATCGTCGACGGCCAGGTTCACGGCGGCGTCGCCTCCGGGATCGCACAAGCACTCATGGAAGTGTTCGTCTACGACGAGGACGGGAACCCGCAGACGGCAAACTTCATGGACTACGGCTTCGTGTCGGCCGCCGAACTGCCCAGCTTCGAGCGACTGGAAATGGAGACGCCGACGGATCGCAATCCGCTGGGCGTGAAGGGCGTGGGCGAGGCCGGCACGATCGGCGCCACGCCGGCTGTGCAGAACGCCGTCGTCGATGCGCTGTCCCATCTGGGCGTGCGGCACATCGAGATCCCCTGCACCGCCGAGCGGGTGTGGCGGCACCTCGTCGGCGCCTGACGTCGCCAGGCGTTCCCGAACCCTCAGTCCTCGAACAATTCGGGTGGAAATCCGCCCCGACTCGCAGGACTCCACCTGGTGATGTCGATCAGGAGCACCGACTTGTTCTGCTCGGTCATCGCCTGGCGGTACTCGTCCCAGTCGGGATGTTCACCGGAGATGCAACGGAAATACGCCACGAGTCCGTCTGCGGCCTCTGGCATGTCGAACACACGTGCCATGCCGTCGATCTGAATCCATTCGTCGTGGAAGGACTCCCCCATGACGAGGACCGACACTGCGGCATCGACCTTTGCGTTCTTGACCTTGGCCCGCGACGGGTAGCTGGCAATCGCCAATTCGCCCGCCTCGGTCATTCCGCCGCTGACGAGGCTCATCTGTGGGCGACCGTCGCGCCGAGTCGTCGAGAGGATCCACCGATGCTTGCCCGCAATGAACGCGCGCAACTCCTCGACGTCGACGACGGTGCGGTCGGCCGATCGCTGTTGGTAGCGAGGGTCGTTCTTGGGAAGTTTCTCGACCATCTCGGGTTCCTTTCTCGACCGGCGGCACCATCAGGTCCGACCTGGTTGCGCCTCGGTGCACCGGCTCGACACGACCCGCCGCTCAGCGTGCGCTGAAGTTCGGAGGGCGGCGCTCGGCCATTGCAGCAACGCCCTCACGCCAATCGTCGGTGTGTTGCAGCCACTCCTGCTCGTGCTTCTCCCGATCGGTCGCCGCCTTGACCGTTCCGGCAAGGTCGCCTCGCATCGTCTGGCGGATCGACACCACGGCCAGCGGTGCAGATCCGGCGATCTCTGCGGCAAACGCATGGGCGTCAGCCCGCAGATCGGCGAGCGGAACGAGACGATCGGCAAGTCCGATCCCGTGAGCGGTCTCGCCATCGATCCGACGGCCCGTGTACAGCAACTCCAGCGCTTTCTGCTGGCCCACGACCTGCGGCAGTGTTGCCGACAGCCCGAAGCCGTGATGAAAACCGAGGCGGGCGAAGTTTGCGGAGAACCTGGCGTCCGGTGCCGCAACGCGAAAGTCGGCAAAGCATGCGAGGCCGAGACCACCGCCGATTGCTGCACCCTGCACCGCCGCGACGACGGGCGTTCGGGTGGAGAACAGATCGACCGCAGCGTCGTACAGGTGACGCGGCGAGCCATCCGCATTGCGCAGCTCGGTGTCGATCGATCCACCGGCGGACGAAAAGTCGGCACCAGCGCAGAAGTGTTTGCCTTCCGAACACAACAACACGGCCCGAGCCTGCGGGTCGGCATCGATCGTCCGAAAGGCCTCGACCAACGACTCGATGAGGGTGAGGCTGAAGAAGTTGTTGGGAGGACGACGGATTTCGACCGTGGCCACGTAGTGCTCGTCGACGTTCACGTGAACGTCGCCGAAGACCGCCGGACTGCGCATCAACCGAGTCGTTGGGTGTCGCGCCACGACCCCTCGTCGGCCCTCGGCTCTTTCGGCAAGCCGAGCACTCGCTCGCCGATGATGCCCTTTTGCACCTCGCTCGAGCCGGCATAGATCGTGCCGGCGCGAGCGACGAAGAATGTGTTCATCCAGTTGGCGATCGTGTTGGGGGTGCCGAGCGAAGGCGCACCGATACCGCCCCGGGTCTCTTCGCCGAAACCGATCTGGCCCCCGGGACCGGCGAGGGCGAGCGCCGCTGACGAGATCTCCTGGTGAAAGACGCTCCACCAGAGCTTGTTCACCGAGGATTCGGGGCCGGGACGCTCACCGGCGAGGAACGTGGTGAGCACCTGATAGCCCCGGAAACGCATCACCTCGACAGTGGTGTGGAACCTGGCGATCTGCTGGCGGACCTCGGGATCGCCGAGGCGGTCGTAGCGTCGGGCCAGTTCGATGAAGTTCTCGAGTTCCTTCTCGAAGGCGAGATACTGCACGGTCGCTCCGACGCCTCGCTCGAACCCGAGCAACGTGTTGGCGACCGCCCAGCCACCGTTGACCTCACCGAGCACGTTCTCCTTCGGGGTGCGGGCATCTTCGAAGAAGACCTCGTTGACGTGGGACTGTCCGCCCATGTCGTAGATGGGCCGAACGTCGACGCCGGGCTGATCCATCGAGACGAGGAGAAACGAAATGCCTCTGTGTTTCGGAGCGTCGGGGTCGGTGCGACACAGGGCGAAGATCATGTTGGCCGTGGTCGCCGCAGAGGTCCATGTTTTCTGCCCGTTGATGACCCACTCGTCACCGTCGAGCTCTGCCTTGAGGCCAAGATTGGCCAGATCCGAACCGGCATTGGGCTCGCTGTAGCCCTGACACCAGACGTCGACGCCGTCGAGGATCCGCGGAATGAAGTGGTTCTTCTGCTCTTCGGATCCCCAATGCAGGATCGTGTTTCCGACCATGCTGATGCTGAAGCCGTCGTTCGATCCCGCCGTGGGGACACCGCGAGCGGCGAACTCTTCGTTCAAGACCACATGCTCGAGGCTGGTCAGTCCCGACCCCCCGTACTCCGTCGGCCAGTGCGGAGCGAGCAGACGTGCATCGCGCAGCGTTTGACGCCATTCCTGCATGAAGGGCCCTCGCTGGTCACGCGGCAGCGCACCCACACCTTCCCAGTCGAGCGGCAGATGCTCGTCGAGGAAGGCCCGCACCTTCTCTCGGAACGTCTCGGCCTCGGCAGGATAGGTCAGATCCATGGTCGCAATCTCCAACGCATCCCTTGCGTTGTCAAACGCTCGGCGTGGCCATCGTGGCGCGGATGGGTGGCGTACCAGCGTGGGGCGAGAACCATTCGGGTCAGCACGAGGGCGAAGGCGGCAACACCGGCGGCAACGAGGAAACCGAGTCGGTATCCCGACCAGGTGACGAGGAGGCCCATCACCGGGCCGATCAGCGCATTGGCAAGGTCGAAGAATGCCGTGTACGTGGCCATTGCCGAGCCACGTTCGCGGTCGCTGACCCCATCGACTGCGACGACCATCAGGGATGGAGATTGCAGCGACAGACCGAGGGCAACGAGGCCGGCACCGACGAAGAACCCGAGCGGACTGGCCCAGAGCGCAAGGAGCACGGTGGCGGCGACGGTCAAGGCAAGCGCCCAACTTGCAACCCGTACCGGCCCCAGGATGTCTGGTACTCGACCGAAGAGGGTTCGGGTCACGATCAACGTGCCGGAACTCACGAGAAAGACCGGACCGACCGAGGCCATCCCGATCGAGTCCGAATACAGCGCAGCAAAAACGATGAACCCGTTGAAACCGAAGATCCCGCACAGGGTGACGATCCCGGGCAAGATCGAGGCGCGATGGATGAGTGGTGACGGCTCGGCCGACGGATCACCGGGTCGGTGACTCAACCCCCATGACAGGCCGGCCGACACGAACGACAGCATGACGATTGTCCACCACACTGCGCCGTAGTCGCTCCGGCCCAGGATCCACTCCCCGCCCATCGGCCCGATCCCCATCCCGATGTGGACCGCAACGAGATTGAACGCAGCAGCTTGGCTGCGGCGCTCCTCGGGAGCGATCTCCATCGCCCGTACCGTGCTTCCGATGAAGAATGCGGCTCCCCCGGCTCCCATCACCAGGCGGGCGAGCATCGCTCCCACCACCGATGGAAGAGCGATCAGCACCAGCATGCCGAGCGCAGTTCCGGCCCCGCCGAGGGCGACCAGCCGTCGTGCGCCTCGACGATCGCTCATCCGTCCGAGCCACGCCCGACTCAGCAGCGCCGGGACCGCTGCGGATCCCATCACGATCCCGGCGGTCAGTTCCGTGCCACCGAGTTCGTCGACGACGAACACCGGAAGGATGGCGAGGATCGCTCCACTGCCGAGCATCAGACTCGTGCCGGTGGTGAGCAGGGTCAGGAATTCTCGGGTGAACAGACGTCCCGGGGCTGTTGCAGCGGTCTGTGTCACCCCAAAGGCCCCGTCATCACCCCGACTAGGCTAGGGCGATGCAGTACACGCGCCTCGGCCGATCGGGACTCGACGTTTCTCGGGTCTGTCTCGGCTGTATGGGCTTCGGCGAGGGGTCACCCGGTCGCCAGGACTGGGCCGTTGGCGAGCGCGAGAGTCGCGACATGATTGCCACCGCGCTCGATCTCGGCATCAACTTCTTCGACACCGCCAATGCGTACTCGGCGGGCTCCAGCGAGGAGATCGTCGGGCGGGCGCTTCGCGACATGACCAACCGTGACCATGTCGTGATCGCAACCAAAGTGTTCTTCCCCATGCGGGCAGAGGAAGGTGGGCGCAACAGCATCGGTCTGTCCCGCAAGGCGATCATGCAGGAACTCGAGCATTCGCTCCGTCGTCTCGGCACCGACTACATCGACCTCTACCAGATCCACCGCTACGACCGTCGCACCCCCATCGAAGAGACGATGGCAGCCCTCGACGACGCGGTGAGATCGGGCAAGGTCCGCTACATCGGGGCGTCGTCGATGTGGGCGTGGGAGCTGAGCAAAGCCCAATACACCGCCGAACGTGCAGGTTCGACCAGGTTCATCTCGATGCAGAACCACTACTCCCTGCTGATGCGCGAGGAGGAACGCGAGATGCATCCGTTGTGCGCCGACCAAGGAATCGGCACGATCCCGTGGAGCCCGCTCGCTCGCGGCCTGCTCACCCGACCATGGGGGACCGACACGGTCCGTCGGCAGCGCGACCCGAACATCGATCGGCGGTTCTCCGAGGATCGAGATCGACCGATCGTCGAACGAGTCGCCGAGGTCGCCGATGCACGAGGCCTCCCGATGGCGCAGGTCGCGCTCGCCTGGGTGATGGCCAACCCCGTCGTTGCCGCACCGATTGCCGGCGCGACGAGAGTCGAGCACATCGAAGACGCGGTGGCTGCCGTCGACGTCGAACTCTCCGAGGAGGAGAAAGCTCTCCTCGAAGCCCCGTACACGCCGCGAGACAATCTGTTCTAGTGGGCGCCCCTACAGGGCGGTGCGGCTGGGAAACGTCACCGGCAGGTGCCGAGGACCCCGGACCTGCCCACCCGCCCAGGTGACCGCCTCGGGGTCGGCGAGCTCGAACTCGGGAATCATCTCGAGGAAGGTGCCGATCGCAACTGTCATCTCCATGCGAGCGAGGTTCGAACCGGCGCAGCGGTGGATACCGGAGCCGAATGCGACATGACGGTTCCGTTGCCGGTCGATGATGACCTCGTCCGGACGCTCGAAGATCGCCGGATCGCGATTGGCGGCCGGGAACGACAGCACCACACGCTCACCCGCTTTGACCTCTCGATCACCGAGCACCGTGTCTCTGGTGGCGACGCGTGCCATCGTGACGGGCGCATAGGCGCGAAGGAACTCCTCGATCGCAATCGGCAGCAGTTCCGGCTCCTCGACCAGTCGCCGACGGTCCTCGGGATGCGACGCAAGGTGCCAAAGCGCAGAGCCGATCGAACTCCAGGTGGTGTCGATACCGGCCACGAGCATGAGGAACACATTTCCCTGGATCACGTTGAGCGGCACCGGCTCGCCGTCGATCTCCGATGTGAGAAGGATGGAGATGAGATCATCGCCCGGGTTCTCGAGGCGGTCGCCGATCTCGGCAACGAAGAACTCGGTGATCTTCTCGTCGTAGAACTTTCGGGCCTCGGCATCGACCTGGCCGATCTCGAGAAAACCCTGCACCCACTCCGTGAAGGTGTCGGCCATCTCGGGGTCGATACCGAGAATCATCGCGATGATGCGAGGCGGAATCTGGCGGGCATACCCATCGGCGATGTCGGCGTGACCATCCTCGATGAAACCCCGGATGAGACGACGGCACAGTTCCTGCGTGTGCGCTCGGTACTTCTCGACCGACCGCGGCGCGAAGAACGGCAGCATCAGCTGTCGCTCGGGCGTGTGGTGCGGTGGATCCGAGTCGATGATCGAGCGGATGCGGTCGGGGTTGTCGGGCCGGTGCTCCGGGTCGGGTTCGGCGTCGAGGTCGGGCACGACCGAGATCGAGAACGACGACCAGGTTTCGCTGTCCTTGGCGATCGACCGAACGCCGTCGAAGGTGACCGGCAGGTAGCTGACCTGGCGCCGCTCGGTGCGGGCGAACGGGCACCCGTCCTCTCGGAGTTGCCTCCACGTCGGCGCAGGGTCCCTGACGTAGTCGGGGTCGAAGAGTTCGAAGTCCTCGGCCCAGTCGTCGACTGGTTCGACGGTGGTCATCAGCCGAGCTCGCTTCCGACGATGGCAGCAAAGCTCACACATTCGCCCGGGCGTCCTCCGAGGTTGTGGGTCATGCCCAGCGTCTTGCCCTTCTCGACGGAAAGGATCTGCCGCTCCGGTGGCGCCTCCTTGCGCAGCTGGAGCCAGCACTCGAACAGCATCCTGAGCCCCGAGGCCCCGATCGGGTGGCCGAAGCTCTTGAGGCCGCCGTCGGGGTTGACCGGCAGCTCCCCGTCGAGGTCGAACGTGCCGGCAAGAACGTCTTGCCAGCCCTCACCGCGCGACGAGAACTGCAGATCCTCCATCAACACGAGCTCGGTCGGCGTGAAACAGTCGTGGACCTCGGCCATGGCGATCTCGGTGCGCGGGTCGCTCACTCCGGCCTGCTCATAGGCGTCCTGCGCACAGCGGGCGACCTCGTTGAAGGTCGTGTAGTCGTAGTCGGGGTCGAGCGGCCCGGCCCCGGGGCCCGAGGTGAACGCCAACGCCTTCACGTAGAGCGGGTTGTCGCAGTACCGGTGGGCGTCCTCGGCCCGCACCAGTACCGCCGCGGCAGCACCGTCGCTCACGCCCGAGCAATCGAAGATACCGAGGTCACCAGCGACGAGTGGGGCGTTGCAGATCGTCTCGGTACTCACTTCCTTTTGGAACTGGGCTCGGGGATTTCGGGCGCCGTTGAAGTGGTTCTTCCATGCGATGCGTGTCATGACCTCCTTCATGGTGTCGCGATCGACGCCGTACTTCTCGCCGTACGCAGGAGCCAGGAGTGAAAACGATGCGGGTGCGGTGATGTTGGTCTTCGTTCCGTCATCGGGGAGTTGGGTGCCGACCAAGCCGGACATGCCATTGTCCTTCAGCTTCTCTGCGCCGATCGCCACGACCACGTCGAACGCGCCGGACGCAACTGCGTAGGCGGCGTTGCGAAACGCCTCGGAGCCGGTGGCGCACATGTTCTCGACGCGAGTGACGGGCTTGTAGTCGATCTTCAGCGGCTTGCTGATGGTGAGCCCGGAGGTGCCCGAGCCGAGCGTCCCGAACCAGAACGCGTCGACGTCGTCTTGGGCAACACCGGCCGAGTCGTAGGCCGCATGCGCAGCCTCGATGATCATGTCTTCGATCGAGCGGTCGAAGTGTTCACCGAAGGCGGTGCAGCCCATTCCGACGATTGCGACCTGGTCCTTGATCCCGCGTGATCCCATCGTGACTCCTAACGAATCGGTGTTGCTTTCCAAAAGTAGTTCTGCACACCGTCTGCTGTCAGCGTGTTGCGAAACGTCATGCGGACCCGGAGGCCGATGTGCACCTCGTCGGGATCGGCGTCGGTGAGCTCGGAGGTGAACCGTCCCCCACCGTCGAAGTCGATCACGACGGCGATCGTGGGAGGTGACGGCGAGTAGGCGAGCCGATCGATCGTGTAGGTGGCGACCGTGGCCTCGACGTCGGCCATCGGAACCATCTCCATGTCGTCGACGGCGCCGCCCTTCACCGACACCCGCTGGGGCGGCAGGTGGACCGCTCCCGTCGAGCGGTCACGGGAGCCGACCAGTGCGAACTTCCACTCGACATTGCGCTCCGACGGCGGGCCGGCAGGAGGAACCGGGTCGGGCCGCCGCGGCGGCTCGCGATCCAGGAACCCGCGCCATGTCAGGAATGTTGCATAGTCGAGACCGTCGTTGCCGGCGGCGATCTGGGCGGCAACCGGGTTGGCCGGGGTGTAGTCGGTGATGGCCTCGGTGGTGCGGAACAACGACACGTCGCACCCGTCCGCCAGCGTGATCAGCATGATCGTCTCGTGGGGTTGCGCCGTGTCGAGCACATTGGCCAGCGCCAGCAGTGAGTGCGCGCTCCCTGTCATGCCGATCGTGGTGGTGAGATCCTCGGCCATGGGCACCGCACCGACACCGGCGGCACCAGCTGCGCTGCGAACCGAACGTGCATGCAGACCGCTGACCACGACCCGGTCGACGTCCGCCGCTGAGAGTTCGGTGTCCTTGAACACCTTCGTTGCCGCTTCGGCAACGAGCGGCCGATAGACCGACTCACCGAATCGTTCCTCCCAGACTCGGGAATAGTTCCAGCCGGGTGACCGCCACCGGTCGAGGAACTCGCGGGTGGCAGTGGCGCTGCCGACCCACTCGGCGATGACGGGGGCATCGTCGTCGGATCCGATCATCACCGCCGCGCCGGCATCACCGAGTTGCGCCTCGTCACCGCTCCCCGGTCGACCCGTTCGCACATCCGCCGCGGTGACGAGGATTGGTCGCCGGTCGTGCAGTGCCGCAGTGACGGCTCCGGTGGTCGAGCGCACCGAGCCGGCCATGTCCACCGCCAGGACGTCACTCGGATAGTGAAGCGCTGCGTGGATGGCGTTGGCGTTGGTCTTGTCGAGGTAGGGCGGGGTGGAGGACGTGAAGTAGATCGCGGCCGGCGTCGGTGCGTCGAACGATCGGAGCGCAGCTCGCGCTGCTTCGACCGACATCGACGTGGCGTCTTCGTCGTAGCTCGCAACCGCACGGGTGCCCGTGCCGCCACCTGCACCGAGTGCAGTACCGATCGCCGATCGTTGCAACCGGTAATACGGCACGTGCACGCCGTAGCCGATGATGCCTCTCGTCACTGGTGCCTCCTCTCGAACGTCGACATGGAAAGACTCGTTCAGGGAGCGGGGCTGTGTCGAACTACGTTGGCAGGCCATGCACGAATGGTCTGCTTCCGACGTCGAGTGGCGAACCGACTCGATCCTCCCGAGTCCACCCGAAGGCGCCGTACCGGTTCTTCACGACCGTGAGTACCGGATCGAGTCGTTCCTGCTCGACAACGGCAACCTGTTGATCCACGGCGCACTCCGCGACCAGAAGCCCCCCGGATTGTTCGTCCCCGGCGATCCCGAACCGCTCACCATGCATCACATGCAGGTCGGCCTCGAGATCAGCTTTCCGGATCGCACGATCGTTGCGGTCCAGACCCACTTCGAGGCCTACCCGCACCGCGGGTGTCCAGCGATCATCGATCACTACGAGCGCCTCGTCGGACTCTCGATCGCCCGCGGTTTCACCCACGAAGTTCGCAGACTTTTCGGTGGGCCCCGGGGATGTGCCCACACCACTGCGCTGCTGCAGGCGATGGCACCGATCGCCATGCAGAGCTCCAAGAGCATCGAGGCGATCCAGGCTCAACGCGCCGGTGCACCGAACCCGATCGTCACCAGACCAGCCGGACAGGGCAAGAGCTGGGAGTATCTGCTCAACACCTGCCACGTCTGGGCCGAAGGCGGCGAACGCCACTCCGTCATCGACGAAGGCGGGATGCAGACCATCCCGGTCGACGTGCGCCTCAGGGAACTCGGAGTCGATCCCGCAGCTCGATGACGAGTTCCGCCACCACCATGGCGAGTGCTCCCCACCCGAGCAGATGGGCCTTCCCCCACAGGCCGGGCCAGGCGCCGTCGTGGGGACCTCCGTAGCGGGCCTGGAGGACGACGACGTAGGCGCTCATCAGACCGATGCAGCTCAGGGCAAGAACCCCGGGCAACCAACGTGCGTGCCGGCGCACCGAACAGGCGAGAAGGACGGCAAGTCCCGCAAGCAGGCCGATCCACCAACGTGATACCGCTGCGGTGATCATCATCGTCGCAAGAACGATCACGACTCGATCTCGCCGGGACCGATGGATGCCGAGCTGCGGGCCGAGTGCCGGCTGCGCCACCGGCGCCGCCATAGCGCTGCCGGGCCGACGCCAGGCGAGGGTGAGCAGAGCCAGGGTGGCGAGAATGCTCACCACGAAGCCTCGACGAACGATTCGATTCGGAACCCACTCGAGCGAGATCGTTCCATCGCTTCCCGCGAGTGCCGGGTCGACATACCAACCGTTGGCGAAGCCGTCGACGAGCGACGAATCGCCGAGGTGCACACCGCCGTCGACCGTCGCACGCCAGCCAGACCCGTACGACTCGCCGAGTACGAGCCAGAACGGTTCGGTTGCACCGGCGAAGTCCACGGTTGCGTTGCCCCGGCCGTGCTCGACAACCTCCATCGAGGGCACCTCGGTCGAGCCGATCGTGGCCGGGCGCTGCCACAGGGTCAGACGATCGATGTCGATCCCGTGCGCTCGCCCGGCGACGGTCTCCACCCGATGCACACCGGCTGCAAGCACACGTGTTTCGCACCCTTCGATGGCGAAACCGTCTTCGATGCCTCCCCCGGAGACGAGTCGAACCGAGATCGGTTCACCATCGACCGTGATCAGATCGTTGCGGCACGGTGCACGTTCGGCCAGTCGAACCGGGTTGGAGGTGATTCCGGGCACCCGCACTTCGGCGATGGCAACCGGCATGACCACTGCGGTCGCCGTGTACCAGTTGATCGTCTCGACCTCGCGCACATCAGCGATCGTCAGGCGGATCGACGACGTCGTGACCGGGTCGAGCGGAAGTCGCATCTCGACCGTGGCATGTTCTTGGAGCGTGTCGGTGACGGCAGGTACGACAACCTGCTGCAGACCGCTGTCGGTGGCGACGTCGAGCACCGTTGGCACGGAATGCCGGCCATCGGCGCGCACGACGACGTCGATGTGGTCGAGCGTGATCTCACGGCCGAACACAACGTCCACCCAGTGGCCGCGCTGCTCACCGAATGGCGGCATCCAGGCAGTTGCGTCGTCACCGTCGAGCACCATTGCTGCGCTCTGTGCAGCACCGCCGATCAGTCGATCAGAAGCCGATGCTGCGGGAACGGCGTCGAGGCCGAGCGCACGGGCAAGCGAGGTGTCCGGGGCACGGCGACTCAGTCGGGCGAGACCTGAGAGTTCGAACTCGGTGTCGGCCGGCAGATCGAACTCGCGTACGAGGCGTGTCTCCGGATCGTCGCGAACCTCGGTCGCTCGCTCTCGGCTCATGATGACCGTCACGGTGGGGGATGCGCCGGCAGCGGCGACGCGTTCGGTGAGGGCCGAGGCCATCACAATGGTCTCGATCAACTGCGCACCGTCGCCGAGATCGACCTCGGCGAATCCGACCGAACTGAGGCCCTCGCTGGCCGACTCGATCCGAAAAACGAGCGATTCGACGACGTCCACCCCGAGCTGGAACATCTCTCCCGCCGCAGTACGGGACGCCGGTCCGAGTGTCCAGCGCTCGAACGGTGATCCGTTGACGGAGACGTCGACATCGATGATGTGTCGGTTCGGATCGAGGATGAGCGGCTGGACGAGTCGCACGGTGGACGCCATCACTGGTTGATCCCACTCGAGGGTGAGCATCTCACCCTTGGGTTCACCGAACGCCGCGACCCGCCACGCAGTTGTCGGGTCGCCATCGACGGCGTGATAGGCCCGGTCTTCGGCGTGGTAGGAGATCACGTTGCCGTATGCCGTCGCTCGTGCCGAGCCGCCTTCCTGCCGGGCGGTGGTGAACGACTCGATCGGTGCATCGGGAAACAGTTCGAGCCGGGCATCGGTCTGGTCGGCTCGCAGCCCATCACCATCCACCTGCTCGGTGAACCCCCGGTTGTCCCGAATCGTCTTCCAGCGACGGGCTTCGACCCGATTCCCATCGGTGAGGACGATCTCGGCGCCCGCCTCGAGCGCCGCCGCCAGTTGCGCATCGCTGAGCGCGGCCTCGTAGAGGATGACTCGGTCATCGGGAAGGGCTCCAGCGAGCGCCATATCGATCAACGACTCACCGTCACCGGCCACGATCACAGCGCCAGCTGTGGGCCGGACCCGCACCACGCCGAGCGGATCGTCGACGGCAAGGGCGGCGACCTGTGGAGGCGACGCAAGATCGGCGGGCAGGGCGAGTTCGACCTCGTCGAGGAGCGGAAATGCGTCGCTCGCAACGTTGGGGGTCGACCCTCCGAACTCGGTGATCACGTCGAATCCCGAGGCACCCGAGAGCGCAGCCCAATAGGCGTCTGGGCGGGGCAGACGGTAGCGCTCGTACTCGAGGTCACCCTGAAAGACGACGTCACCGGCACCGAGCAACCGAGCGATCGGGGCGACCGCTTCGGGTTCGAACAGTCCCTCCTGCGCACCCCGATCGAGGGCGATGAGCAGATCGGCCGATGCGGGCGGTCCGAATGCCACCAGCTCCCGCACCGCCACCGGTCGATCGATCAGCCCCGGCAAGATGTGATCGATGGTGTTGCCCCATCGGTGGGCCGAGAAATCAGCCCCGGGAAGCACGATCACTCGACTCGTCGGGTCGCCGGCGTCGAGGTGTTCGGCAGCCTCCTGCCATGCCGTCGGCAAGGTTTCGTCTCGGGCAAGTTCCGTACCGATGTACGAACCGGTCCACAGCGGCTGCATCGCCATCGCAGCGACGGCAAGGACCGCGACCGCGAGCTGGCCGCGTCGTCGTGATCTGCCGATCGAGTCGAGTACCACGGCGATCGAGGCCGCCCCGGCGAGCAGAAAGAGCGGAAGGGCTCGCGGTGAACTGCGCAGTGCGAGCGCAAGGCCGGTGTCGGCGACGTCGTCGCGCACCAGTGAAAGCACTCCCCCCGGCTGCTCCCAGGGATGAAACCCGACCGTGAGCACGAGGCCGACGACAGCGAGGAGCAAAAAGTAGGCCCGGTACCGCCACCGAGCGAGGAACAGCGCAGCCGCCATCACCGCCGCCATCGTGAAGCTCACCGTCAACAGCCAGAGACTCTGGGTGTAGTTCTCTGCTGCCGTGACCCAGCTGCCGGTGCGGTCGCCGCCGTAGAACACCCAGTAGCCGAGTCCCCGCCATGCCTCCGACAGCGCTGAACCCGAGGCGACCACGTCGAGCGACTCGCTGAACTGGAGCACGTCAGCCCCGTGTCCGGATTGGACGACGAGCGCCACCGCCCACCACAGGCACGTGGCGAACAGTGCAAAACCAAGTCGAAGTGCGGTACCGACGGCCTGCTTGATGGTCACTTCGTGAAACACGACGACCGCGAAGGGAAACCAGAGCACCACCGCCAGACCGGCGTAGAGAAGCGAGGCGGCGTTGACCGAACCGACCGTTGTCCCGATCAGACCGATCATGAGTGGGTCACGCCAGCCTCCGCGGCGAAGCGCGCGCACGCCGAGGGCCACCAGCCACGGCAGGGCCGCCCAGGGCAACACGAGCACGGAGATACGAGTCGCGTAGGCCAACGGGTAGGGCGAGAGCAGGTAGACAAAGCCCGCCACGAGCGCGGCACTGCGGCTCCAGCCGAAGGTGCGGCCGAGGAAGACGACACCCAAGCCCGCCATCAGCAGGATCGAGCCGATCCACAACCGTTGTGCGATCCAGTCCGGCGACCCGATCGTCTCGAAGAACCAGAACCAGGGCCCCATCGGCCAGAGGTACCCGACCGACTGATGGGTGACCGTGCCCAGCGCCCAATCCGGATCCCACAGCGACGAGGACGCCGACAGCACCGCACCCGGGTCGAGGTAGAGGTAGTGCTTGGTGTCGGCGACGACAAGGCCGCGGCGGGTCAGGAGGAGTGGAAGGTAGGCAACGAGCGCCAGCGCGACCGGCCCTGCCCAGCGGGCCACAACGGGCCGAGGGAGCATCAGCTTCGCCGGCGCTGCGCGTCGTCCGTGAGCAGGCCGAGCAGGGTGCCAGCCGACGTGTCCCACGACAGCCGATCAGCAGCCTCGAGGGCCGCCGTAGACGCCACCGACCACGCCTCGTCATCGCTCAGCAGATGGACGAGCCCCTCGGCGAGCCCGTCGTCGTCCGCGGCAAGGATGCCCGCACCAGGGGCGATGGCGTCACGATGACCCACGATGTCGGAAGCGACCGCCGGGGTACCACAGGCGGCAGCCTCCGTGATCGTCATCCCCCAGCCCTCCGACGATGACGCAGCCACAAGGACCCGAGCAGCCTGATACTGCAGAATCAGCTCCTCGTCGGAGATCCGGCCGACGAATTCGACCCGGTCCTCGACCCCGAGCTCCTGCGCAAGCGACTCGAGGCCGTTTCGCTCGGGGCCCGACCCGACGACGACGAGCCGAACCAGAGGAACGCGGTCACGGATCGTTTCGACACATCGCACAATGGTGTCGATTCGTTTGGCACTGGTGAGCCGAGCGACGGCGAGCACGATCGGCTCACGGAGCGCAGGTCCTTTCCCGAACGACGCGGCGATGCCGGGCGGCACCACGTGCACCTGGCCGGATCGCAGCACGGTGCTGGCCACGATCTCGCCCGCCGAACTCGACGACAGGGTCGCCACCGGACTCCCGCGATAAAAGCGCGGGGCCACCCGACGTTCCACGAAGCTGCCGAGGTGGGCAATCGGCGCCGGATAGGTGGAATGCCACAGTTCGTGATGAAGGTGATGCAGCAGGGTCAGACGCGGCCGCCGCCACCACAGCGGCGACAGGACCGGCATCCCGTTCCAGACCTCGACGAGGGCATCGGCGCCGTGAAACCGTCGACCCACTCCGGCGAGCGCCGTTCGAGCGACACCGGTGTAGTAGCCACCCACCCGTTCGACGTGGTAGCCGCTTCGTTCACAGGTCCGAACGAGGCCCGGACCGGCAACGGTGCGGAGATCGACTGCGAGCCCGGCATCGGCCCAGCGGCTGAGGATCTCGTGCAGATGCAGTTCGGAGCCGCCTGCCATCGGGTCGTCGAGATCGCGGTAGGCGACGACTTGGACACGCCGGATTCCGGCGCGGTCGGCATCGGCGATGCGGCTCGGCAGGGATGGATCGGTCACAGCGGTGGTCCCCCGACGTCGGCAGTTCCCGCTCGGAAACGTCGACGAAGCTGAGCGAGCCTACACTTCGCCAGCGAATGGCATCTACAGGCGACGTCGCCACCTCCGGCTCTGCGTTGGTCGACCATCCCAACGGTCGCGGCATCGCTCGACTGCGCGCGATGTGGCAACTCTTCCGTCGAGAGCGTGAGGATCCGGCGCCGTTCTACCGTGCACTGGCGGCCGAGTCGGCCGTCGACCTCGAGCACCGGTACGGCCTCGACGGCGCCCTGTTGCTCGATGCGGGATGCGGGCCGGGCTGGTTCGTCGAGGCGCTGCGAACCGCAGGGGCGACGGTCGTCGGTCTCGACGGCGACCCCGAGACGTTGGCGTTCAACGATCCACCTCCGTCCGGACTGCTCCAGGGCGATGCCGGGCGACTTCCCTTCGCCGACGAGACGTTCGACGGTGTCTTTTGTTCGAACCTGCTCGAACACGCCCGTGACACCGGTGCGATCTTCGACGAGATGGCCCGCGTGCTGCAGCCCGGTGGCTGGGGGTACATGAGCTGGACGAACTGGTATTCCCCCCATGGAGGTCACGACATGTCGCCTTGGCATCTCCTCGGACCCGAACGCGGTTCGCGCCTCTACGAGAAGCGCTTCGGCCCACCTCCCAAGAACCGGTTCGGCGAGGGCCTCTTCGCCGTGCACATCGGCCCGACACTTCGACTGGTCCACGCCCACCCCGACTTGAAGATCGAGTCGGTCGAGCCCCGCTACTGGCCGAAGCTGCGATTCATCTGCTCCATTCCCGGGGTCCGAGAACTGCTGACCTGGAACTGCGTCATTCGCATGCGGAAGGTCACACCGTGACCGAGACATTCGACGAGATCTGGCCCATCGCCGACCGAGCCGAGGGATGGTGCAGTGACGGCCAGGCCCGAACCCTGTGGCGTCTGGCCGATGCAGTCGACGCACCCGGCACCGTTGTGGAGATCGGGAGCTACCGGGCTCGTTCGCTCATCGTGATCGCCGCCGCTGCGGCGGATGGGGTCGATGTCGTGGCGATCGATCCCCACGGCGGCAACGATCGGGGTCCGCAACAGTGGACAGGCACTGTCGACGAGGGCGACGAGGACAACGAACGTTTCTGGGCGAACCTCGCCGCGGCCGGCCTGACCGAGCGGGTGACCCACATCCGCTCCCGTTCCCAGGCCGCCCATGACGACGTCGGTGACATCGACTTCCTCTACATCGACGGTGCCCACGGCTTCCGTCCGGCCCGCGACGACCTCGTTCGCTGGGGGGCGAAGGTCGCCGACGGCGGCACGATGGCGGTGCACGACTGCTTCTCCTCGGTCGGTGTCACCCTCGCGCTGCTCACGACGACGTTCGTGTCGGGCCGATGGCGCTATCGCGGCCGCGAACGTTCGCTGGCATGGTTCGAACGGGCCGAACTCGGCCCAGCCGAACGAGTCACGAACGCGCTGCGTCAGGCTGCGTCGTTGCCGTGGTTCGCGACGAATCTGGTGCGGAAGGGCTTGATCGCAGCGAAGGTCAGCAAGGCCGATTGGCCGTACTGAGTCCTCAGGGAGCGGGCCGACCATCGACGGCTGGGCCGCATTTGCCGGCGCCTCACTCGACGATCTCCTCGTGATAGTCGTCATCGACATTGACCGCCCAGAGGTCGTTGTCGGCGCCGTGCAGATTCTCGACCGCAAGCATCGCCGTCAACATCGAGTGGTCCTGGTTGTTGTATCGGTGCATGCCGTTGCGACCCACGGGCTGCACCATCGGCACCTCCTCGGCAAGCCACTTGCCGATCCGTTCGATGGCTGCGCCGTAGTCGGCGTCGTACACGGGGTAGGCCTTCGGCATCCGCACCACCCAACCCCCACCCATCTGTTCGGTGTCGGCGAGACCGAGATACTCGAGTTCACGGCGCGCCATCTCGATCAGATCGGCGTCCGCCTTCGTCCAGAGCTGATCCCCCTCCTGGACGAAGTACTCCAGGCCGAGGCAGGTGGTGCCGGGCTCGACCATGTCGGGCGACCACGCCCCGAAGTTCTGGACACGCCCGACCTCGACTGCCGGCTCGTGAATGTAGATCCAGTTGTCGGGGAAGGCTGCGTCCTCGGGGACCGTGATTGCAACGGTGAGGAAGTCGCGATGGGTGAGGGTCGAGGCAGCCTCGAGCACATCGGCCGGCGGTGCCGGTTCGAGCGCGTTCACGAGGTGACCGAGCGGCATCGACGAGATGACGCCGCCCGACGCCGGCATGGTCATCTCGCCCTCGGCAGTCCGCACGACGATCTCGGTGACCTTCCCGGCATCATGGCGGATCACCTCGGCCGTGGCGTGCATCACGATTTTGCCGCCGCGATCGGTGACCTGCTCGGCGGCGCGATCCCACATCATGCCGGGACCCAGCCGTGGGTAGAGGAACTCGTCGATGAGGCTGGTGACATCGGTCCGCCCACCACGCCGAGGCAACAGGGCGTCGAGCACAGCTCGCCCCAGCGACAGGTTCTTGATGCGCTGGGCGGCCCAGTCGGCGGGCATCACCGAGGGATGCATGCCCCACACCTTCTGGGTGTAGCTCTCGAAGAAGATCGAGTAGAGCCGACGCCCGAAACGGGCCGACACGAAGCCCTCGAACGTGCTCTGGTCTTTGGGTGGCCGGATACGAGCCCACAGATACGAGCTGACGGCCCGGACCGCCTCGACGATGCCGAGGTTGCGGAGTGCGTTGGCCGCCTTGAGCGGGTAGTCGAAGAACTTCCGATTGTAGAAGATGCGGCTCAGCCGTGAGCGGGTGAGGAAGTCGTCGTCGTCGAGGATCTTGTGCCAACGCTCCTTGACCGATGGCACCTTGGTGAAGAAGCGATGACCGCCGATGTCGAAGCGCCACCCGTCGGCAACAACGGTACGGCTGATGCCACCGACGACCGAATCGGCCTCGAGCACGGTGACCGAGCGGCCCCGTTCGACGAGCTCGAGCGCAGCGGTGAGGCCGGCCGGGCCGGCACCGATGACGACGACCGGACCAGCAACCTGCGTGTACTCGCTCGGAGCCGAACTCATCGAAGCCGCGCTCTACGGCAGCAGCGCACAACGGGACCATCGAGATCAAACCGCGGATGATACACGTGCGAGGCCGCTCCTCCCGGTGCCTCCGAAAGAGGCTAGATCGGTGCAAGCTACACTTCGGCCTCCATGAATGCGATGTCAGGAGCGGACCTGCGAGAACGACTGCCGCTCGTCGTCTCCGCCATCGCAGTCGTCATCGGGGTCGTCCTCCGCTTCGTCCTCGCCGACTCCCCGCTGTGGCTCGACGAGGCCCAGACCCTTGCCGTCATCGCCGATGGCTACGGCTCCGTCGGTGCTCACCTCCGAGGCGACGGGCATCCTCCGCTCTACTACTGGCTGCTGCTCGCCTGGACCGACGTGATCGGCGACGGCGACATCGCAGCCCGATCCCTCTCGGCCGTGCTGGGCCTGGCGGCGCTTCCGTTGGTCGCCATCACTGCCAAGCGGGTCGGCGGCGCGAACCTCGTCGTTCCTACGCTTGCGCTCGCTGCGTCCTCACCGTTCATGGTCCGGTATGCGACCGAGGTGCGCATGTACAGCCTGGTGATCGTGCTGTCGCTGGCGTGGTGGCTGCTGGGCCGTGGTGCCGTGGAGCGGCCGACCGCGGGGCGCCTGGCCGGCGTTGCGATCACGACCGCAGCGCTGCTGCTCACCCACTATTGGGCAGCGTTCCTCGTCGCCGCCGGGTGTGTGCTGATCGCGCTCGTGCACCGCAGCGAGCATCATCGGGCTGGAACTCGCAGCGTGGTGGTGGCCGGCTTGGTCGGTTCACTCGTCTTCGTCCCCTGGCTCCCGTCGTTGGTGACACAGATTCGCCATACCGGGACACCGTGGGCGGTGAATCGCAATCCGGTCTCGTCGTTCGTGACCGGTGTGTCGGAGTTCGCGGGAGGACGCGAGGCGGGGCACGCCATCGCCTTGTTCGGTGTCCTGCTGATCCTGCTCACCCTCGGACTGCTCGGCACCCGTCGCGACCGATGGACGATCGAACTCGACCTTCGCCTCGTACCGGCGGTTCGACCGGTGGCGCTGCTCGTCGGTCTCGCCATGGCCGGTGGACTTGGGGCCGCAGCGATACTCGGATCGGCATTTGCCGGCCGCTACTTCTCGATCGTCGTGGCCTTCGTCCTCGTGCTGGCGGGCCGTGGCGTCGCCCAGATCGGCGATCCCGTGATCCGGGCCGGTGTGCTGGCTGCCGCAGTCGGACTCGGCGTGCTCGGCTCACTCGACCAGGTCCGTGACGACCGCAGTCAAGGTCAGCAGGTCGCCGAGGTGGTGGCCGACAACGACCGAGGACCCGACATCGTCGTGGTGTGCCCCGATCAGCTCGGCCCGGCCATCGCCCGCTACCTGCCCGAAGATGTCGAGATCGTCGCCTATCCCACGCTCGAGCCGGCCGGTCGGGTCGACTGGACCGACTACGAAGAACGCAACGCAGCAGCAGATCCCGCCGTCATCGCCGACATGATCGACACGCGGTGGCCCGACGCCCCTGTGTGGCTTGCGATCTTTGGCGGTTACCGCACGTTCGGCTACCAGTGCGAGCGGCTGGCAACCGAGCTCGCTGCTCGGCGCGGTCCCGCCCCCACCGTGGTCGTCGCCAACGACGACGTTTTCGAGCCCATGAACCTCATTTCCTTCTCCGCTCCGATGTCGTGACCGACCCGACTCGTGACCTCCTGCGCACGGCCGGAATCGCGTGGCTGGCGGCGCGTGCGCTGGTCGGAATCGCAGCCGTGATCGTCGGGGTCCTCGAGGCCGGGGACCGAGGTCCGTACCCCTGGTTCGACCGAGGCCTACTCGCCTGGGACGGTGACTGGTATCGGGCGATCGCCGAGAACGGCTACCGACCGGGCGAGGAGGAGATTCGGTTCTTTCCGCTCTTTCCCCTGCTCGGTCGCATCGTCGGGTTCCCGGCGTTCGACAACGCGTCGATCGGACTCGTGATCGTCGCAAACGCCATGGCACTGGTCGCCTCGCTCATGATCGGAACCCTTGCCCTTCGCATCACGGGCAACGCCGACATCGCTCACCGGTCGATCTGGCTGGTGGCTGTGTGGCCCGCCTCCTTCGTGCTCGTCTTCGCGTACAGCGAGGCGCTGTTCCTCGTGCTGACGGCGTGGGCCGGTCTGGCCCTGCGTGAGCGGCGATGGGAGCACGCCGCCGCCGCTGGCTTCCTTGCGACCCTGACTCGACCCACCGGCCTCGCCATTGCGGTCCTCGTCGTTGCCGTCGTCCTGCAGGACGGCCGGACCTCAGCACGCGAGCGTGGTCGGCAGGGACTCGCTCTGATCGGCCCCTTCCTCGGATTTGCGCTGTTCGCGTCGGTGTCGGCTCGCGAGCACGGAGCATTCCTCGCCCCGGTCGATTCCCAACGGGTGCATCGCGGCGAGTTCGTCGACCCGCTGCGCCGACTGCTGCGTGGCGTCGAAGACATCGTGGGCGACGAAGTGTTCGGAGACGGCCTCCACCTTCCCTTCGCACTCGTGGCGATCGTCGGGGTTGTGCTGCTGGCCCGGTACGTCGGCCGTCCCGAGGCGATCTACGCCGGCACGATCGTGCTCGTGGCGATCAGCGCCGACAACTGGAACTCCCTCGAGCGCTACACGCTCAACGCCTATCCGATGATGATCGGATTCGCCGCATTCCTCACCGATCTCGGCCGGACCCTGGTGTGGCGTGTCACGATCGTGGCGAGCTCGGCGGGCCTGGTCGGCATGTCGGTGCTGACCTGGACCGGTGACTACGTCCCCTGATCGGAGGGCCGATCCGGTTCGATGACGCCGGCGAGTTCCAGGATCCTCGTCGGAGGCAGGTACTGCTCGGTCACCTGGATGCCGAGCGCATCGGACACGGCGTTGGTCAGTGCAGCCGGAGCACCGATCATGCCTCCCTCGCCCACGCCCCGAAAGTCGTTCTCCCCGGTCGTGAGGGTCTCGAGGTGTTCGATCTCGATCTCGGGAATCTCCATGGCGGTGGGAATGAGGTAATCCATGTAGGTCGTGGTGAGCAGGTTGGCGTCGTCGTCGTAGTAGGCGTTCTCGTACAGCACCGCGCCGATGCCCTGCGCCACCCCGCCGCGAACCTGACCATCGACAATGGCCGGGTTGATGATGGGCCCGCAGTCCTCGACCACGAGATACTTCGGAATCTCGACCTTGCCGGTGTCGAGATCGATGTCGACCACTGCGACATGGGTCGCACACGACCATCCGCCGTTGCCAACCCCTTCGTACTTCTCGGCGTGGCTGAACACCGGGCCCGCCGACACGCCGCTGCGTTTCGCCGCTTCGCGGGCAACGTCGGCGAACGAGAGGCCGTGGGCCGGTACCCCCGACACATGCATGCTTCCATCGACGACCTGCATGTCGTCCACGCTCGCTTCCAGCATGTCTGCGGCGACCGCGAACATCTGGTTCTTCACGTGGCGAGCGGTCGCCCGCATGACGCCGGCACCGAGCGGACCGCCGCGACTGCCGCCCGTTCCGATGAAACTGAACTGCGACGTGTCGGTGTTCCCCCACACGATCTCGACGTCGTCCATCGAGACGCCGAACTCGTCGGCCACGACCTGCTTGTAGGTGGTCTGGTGGCTCTGCCCGTGCGGTACCTGCGAGGTGTACATGACGATGCGGCCGTCAGCCTCGACAGTCGCCCGCCCGTCTTCCTTCGTCAGTATTCCTGCGCCCGGGCTCATCGCATCGGCGAAATCGGGAGGTCCGGGAGCAGCCTCGTGGTAGCTGGCGATGCCGAGCCCGACGCGGTGGTTCCGAAGCTGTGCGTCGGCCTTCATCCGGGCGATGTCGTCGTGATCGATCAGCTCGAGTGCCCGCTCGAAGGTCTTGCGAGTCGACATCGTCTCGTCGATCGTCGGTCCGGTCAGGAAGTGCGACGGTGCGTCTTCCTCGGTCATCATGTTCTTGGCACGGACATCGGCCGGTGTCATCCCGAGTTCGGCAGCGACGGCATCGATCGCTCGTTCGCGCACGAATGTCTCGTTGGCCCACGGGCCGCGGTACGGCACCACCCGACCCTTGTTCGTGGCGACGATCCGTGTGCGCAGCTGGAACGCCTCGAAGTGGTAGGGCCCAGGCATGTACACCTTCCACATCCCGGGCAGCACATGTGCTCCGAACGGGAACGACGGATAGGCGCCGGCGTCCACGATCGCATCGACCCGCATTCCTTTCATCGTGCCGTCGTCGTCGACCGCAATCTCCACGTCGAACCGTTCTTCACGGGCGTGACCCCCGTCAGCGAGGTTCTCGACCCGATCTTCGATCCACTGGACGGTCCTGCCGAGTCGCGTCGCAGCGACGACGATCGGGAGATCCTCTCGGGCGACCGGTCCCTTCGACCCGAAGCCACCACCGATGTCGACCGACGTCACCGTCGGATAGTCGTCTTTGGCCAAAAGGCCCAGGCCCATCTGGCCGAGATGCTTGAGCAGGGAACGATCTTTCTTGAGCTGGCCTTTCATCGCTGCGTTGTCCTGCTTCTTGAGATCGGCTGCGTTGGCCGTGCGGAACTCCCGTGCGGCAGCGAAGAAGGCCTTCCGTCGCGGCGTGTTGCGCAGGAACTGCCACAGCGATCTGAGTCGACCCTGATCGACCGTCTGCGCCGCGATGACCCATTTCAGGACATGCGGCCCCTGCGACGTGTTGTGGATCGTGAGATGCCCGGTGGCCGGCTCGATTTCGACGACAGTGCCGCGGGTTTCCATCGGCTGATTGGCTTGGCGATGACTGTGCAGCCTGAGCGTGACGAGTCGGTCGGCACTTGCGAACACCGCATCGACGTCGCCGTAGGTGTCGGTGTGGTCGTGTAAGACGTTGCCGTCGGCCCGTTCCCAGAGCTGCGGCGTCTCCGGAGCAAGTGCTTTGTCGATCGACCCGACTGCGTCGAGCAGGTCGTAGTCGACGACAACAAGTTCGGCGGCATCCTCGGCAACCCGGCGGGACTCGGCGACGACCAGCGCCACCGGGTCACCGATGTGGCGGACCTTCTCGTCGGCCATCGGCTTGTAGAGCGGGCTGTAACTGCCGGGTGACGCCACGAAGGGCACGAAGGGATGCGTTCCCTCGTTGAGTTCTGCGCCGGTGTAGACGGCAACCACCCCTGCGAGCCGGTTCGCCTCGGTGGTGTCGATGCCGGTGATCGTGGCATGCGGAAACGGACTGCGGACGAAGGCGGCGTGCAACCCTCCCTCGGGCTGAACATCGGCGACGAACCGGCCCTTCCCGATCAGAAAACGGTCGTCTTCGATCCGCCTGACCGACTGGCCCACGAACCCGAGACCAGAGGTCTGGATGCTCACTGCTCCGCTCCCGGTTCGGCAGTGGCCGAGAGCAGCCCGACGGCAGTCTCGACCCCGGCGATGATCGACTGGTAACCGGTGCACCGGCAGAGATTTCCCGAGAGCTCCTTGCGGATCTCTTCGGTAGAGGGACTCGGATTCTCCTCGAGCAGCGCAACGGTGCTCATCAGGAAACCCGGAGCGCAAAAGGCGCACTGGAAGGCCATGGCCTCCTTCATCGCCCGCTGAACCGGATGCATCTCGTCACCATCGGCCAGCCCTTCGATCGTGATGATCTCGGTGCCATCGGCCTGGACCGCGAGCATCAGGCACGCTCGAGCAGGCTGGCCGTCGAGCAGGATCGTGCAGGCGCCACAGACGCCGTGTTCGCATCCGAGATGCGTGCCCGTGAGCCCGACCTCTTCTCGGAGAACGTCGGCGAGCGTTCGGCGGGCTTCGACGTCGAGGGCATGGCGGG